>NZ_JBHTLN010000001.1:0-2056224 GCF_042678905.1 Methylophilus flavus | reverse complement strand
AAGTGTAAAGCATTTGTATTTTCTGAGGCTTCTACGCATCAAATGCGCTTCACCCAACTACAAACACCCACACTTATCAGTCATCCTAATTTTTAAAGAACAGGGCAGCTTCTAGGCCGCTTTCGTTAACGTTGTTTCGTAACGAGGTGCGCATTATATAGGGCTGAGACTTATGGTCAACCCTTATTTTTCATTTTTACAATTTTGTTACAAATTACTATATTCAGCTTCTTAATAGCCACGCATCAGGCCAGTTTTAACGCTGCTTTCAGGCGCTTCCATGCCTGTGTCAATGCATTGCCATCCAGCTTGTAATGTTTGTGCAGCGGCTGTTTCACTTCCCATTTCACTTTCAACCCGGCAGGGAATATGACGAAATCACCTTTGCCAAAAGACACCGGTGCGCCATTGGTTGGAGTCACTACACATTCACCATCTAATATATAAGCCTGCTCTTCTTCGTGGAATACCCAGTCAAAGACAGACACTTCTTTTTGCCAGGTGGGCCATTTGGAAACACCGAGGCTGTTTAATTGTGTTTCGGCAGGATTATGTTGAACTTGAATTTGCATGATTAAATCCCGTGATATAAATGATTAGCTAAAACGCGCATTTTATAGGAAGCCGATATTAAGCAGTGAAGTTGTTCAGTAGTAAAATAGCTTTTTTGTATTTTTTAAAGTGTGTCATGCGAATATCCCTGGACAAGGCGATTGAACTGTTAAAGCAAGGTGAAGTAGTCGCTATCCCGACGGAAACGGTCTACGGGCTGGCGGCGGACGCTCGTAATGCACAGGCGATCGCCAAGATATATGCGACCAAAGAGCGTCCTGCCAACAATCCATTGATTGTACATATTGCTGGCAAGGAACAGGTATTGGATTGGGCGAGTGATTTTTCACCGCTGGCGCGAAAGCTGTCAGAGGCATTCTGGCCCGGGCCATTTACACTGGTGCTGCCTGCCCGTGAAGATATTTCGTCTGCAGTGCGCGCTGGAGAACCGACAGTGGCCTTGCGCGTGCCCGCACATCCAGTGACCCGGCAGTTGTTAAGTGAAAGCGGGTTGGGGCTGGCTGCACCATCGGCCAATAAATATACGCAATTAAGCCCGACCACGGCTGCACATGTTGAATCCAGCTTGGGGGATGATATTCCAGTCCTGGACGGGGGCGCCTGCCAGGTGGGTATCGAATCCACCATCGTCAGCGTCTCCGGGGATAGCTGGCAATTATTGCGTCCCGGCATGATCTCTGAAGCAGCAGTTGAATTGGCTGCAGGCTCACCAGCCTGCAAGAAGGCGGTTGTTGAAACACCTAAGGCACCCGGGCAGCATCTCTTACATTACTCACCCCGCACGCCATGCCTGCTATTTGATTCGCGCCACTCTCTGACTGCTTATGCAGCAAAAGTACCTGATGCGGCCGCGTTATTGATAGGCAATCAGGATGTAGCAAGTGTTAAAAGGAGTATTGCCTTGCTGCCAGACCCCGCGCTGGCGGCAGAACAACTTTATGCAGCACTACACACTTTAGATGCAATGCATGCTTCGCTTATTCTTATTGAGTCCCCTCCGGACACACCAGACTGGGCAGCCTTGAAAGACAGGCTGCAGCGCGCTGCTTACCAGCCACCAGCGTAAAAAGATTGAGTCTGCCAACCATGACTGGCACAATGCTAGCCATTCATCAATTTCAACGACACCAGAACGCCATTACACAATGAAGAATGCTTATCACTTTTTAATCCTGGCTGCAGTTTCAGCTTTATTGTTTGGCTGCAAAAGTTTTGAAATGCCGCGTGTATTTGAAAAAGGTACCCGGGAAACGCCGCGTTATGGCAAAGACGCGGTGCATTACCAATGTGAAAACTACCAGTCGTTTGGCCTGAAGCTTTCGCAAAACGGGGAAGATGCCTGGGTCATGCTGCCAGACCATGAAGTGGGGCTGTTGAGAGATGCCAAAGACAAGCAGCTTTATCATTACGGCACCATGGATCTGCGTTTGAATGGCGACCAGACGACACTGGATGATAGTGACCATTTGCATTTAAAAAACTGCAAACCGCCACAATCAAATTAATTTTAATGAAGAAACCCCGCCGAAGCGGGGTTTTTTTTGGCATTTAACAGCGATCAATTACAGAGTAACGATGCCGCCAACTATACCAAACACGGCGCCTAACACGCTGCCCAGCACAGGACCAACCACTGGCAAGCCAGTCAACAAACCTGAAACAGAGTTTAACAAACCACCTACAGCGCCCAACAAGCCACCCAGCAAACCACCCACCAGTGGCAAACCACTAACTAAAGCAGTCAGGTTTAATGCTGCGCCACCAGATACAACTTCGATTTCAGCTTTGTTCAATTCTTGAATTGCCATAACTTTCTCCATTATTTAATTTAGAAACTCGCCCCAACAGACGAGTGAAACTATTGCTAACTATCTAATTTGGTTAACCTTGAATAAAGCAACAGGAACCAGACAGAAATGTAAATAAATTTTATTAACTTGTAAAGACATTTAATAACATATATTAATTAATATTTACTGTAATACTGGCTCAGCAATTGCCCATAGTCCGACCCGCCCCATACTAGCGGCAAGCTTTAATCTGGCAGTGCGCCAGGCAGATAGAGATTTGATGTATTGCTGCTTGGCGTTTGACCAGGCATTTTGTGCATTCAGCAACTCTATAATATTGCCGACCCCTGCGTTATACCTGCCTTGAGCCACCTCAAATGCCTCCCGTGAGTTCGCCACAAGCTCTTCAGAAGCACGCAAATTTTCCCGTTCAGACTTTAATGCGTGGTAATTTTTCCAGACGTCCAGCGTGACTTGCTGGATCACCCTTTTCAGTTCGGCGGTACGCAACTGCGATTCGGCTTCTGCTGATTGCACCTGATGTCTACGGGCAAAGCCTTCAAACACTGGCACATTCACTTGCAAACCAACGGAGGAGGTATCGGTATACACATCAGACGCAGGTACGCCCGCCAACTGCGACTGGCCTAACTGGTCAGTCCGGCTGATTTCTGCATTCAGGCTCAAGGTGGGTAATCCTTCTGCACTGACCGCCTGGATATTTTCTTTGGCCGCGCGCACTTTGGCCTGGGCCGCAATCACAGAAGGATGAAATTCAATGGCCTCTTGTATCATCTGGTCGGCAGTGGTGACAAAATCCGTTTTTTCCAATTGATTGCCGCGATTTTTTACATTGAACCCCGTATTTGCCACCACCCCCATCGCCAAGGCCAGTGTCCCATGCGCACTGTTGACATCGCCTTCGGCTTTAGTCCTGTCCAGCCTTGCCTGCGAATAGGCGGTCTGTGCTTGCAACTGGTCGGTCAGCAAACCCACCCCAGCCTTGAATTTAGCGGTAGCGGCAGCCAAACTTTCCCTGGCGACTTTCTCAGACTCTTCAAATGCCCCCAGCATGGCCAGGGTGGATAAATGATCAAAATAACCCTGGGCGGCATTAATAAACACTTCCTGCAGGGCAGCATCATGTAAAGCATTGGCGGCATCGAGCAGCGCTTCTGCCTGATTCATCTTGGCAGACCGTTGACCGAAGTCGGCTACCAACCAGGTCAGGCGCAAGCTGTGGGCGCGATTGAGGATACGGTTATCCTGGTCAAGAAATGAAAAACTTGAATTGGTCACTTCGTTATGGATTTTGGAAATGCCGGAGACTAAATTGACCTTGGGCAAATAGTTGGCACGTTGCACACCCACCTGGGCTGCCTGCGCGCGCGCCGTCGCCCACACTTCAGAAGTTCTCGGATTGTTGCACAGCGCCTGCTCAACTACATCAAGCAAAGCCAGTGGCTGGTCTGGCAGGCTATCTGCGCACACTTCACTGGAGGCATCCGGCTGGGTGACCAGCATATTTTTGGCGGGGCCACCATGCAGATGCTGCTGAAATTCAAGGAAATCAGTCAATTTGAGTGCCAGAGCCTGATCGTGCATACTGCAAAGCATGACTGTCAAACACAGCTTGAGGCGGTAACTGCTTTTCATTGGGCTGCACTCATGGCAGCCTGCACTTTACCTGCCTGCAGTGTAATCACGCGATCTGCCGAAGCGATGGTTTCCGGCCTGTGCGCGATAATAATGCGAGTCATGTTTAACTTCTGGATTTCCTGATTCACCATGATTTCCCGCGCGACATCAAGGTGGCTGGTGGCTTCATCAAGGAATAACAGACGTGGTCGCTTGTACAAGGCGCGCGCCAGTAGAATCCGCTGCTTCTGCCCACCGGAAATGGCCGCACCCATGTCACCTATCAATGTGTTAAAGCCCATGGGCATGGTCATAATTTCTTCATAAACAGATGCCTTGCGCGCACATTCTTCAACCCACTCGTAGTCAAGCTGCTGGTCAAAAAATGCAATATTGTCGGCAATCGAGCCTGCAAACAGGGCATCATCCTGCATGACTGCGCCTATCATGCTGCGCAAATGCTCCAGTCCAAGTTTAGACATGGGCTGCCCGCCAATCAGGACCTCTCCTTCGTTGGCCGTGCGGATACCAAGCATGACATTCAGCAAAGTTGATTTGCCACAACCGGAGGGGCCGACGATCGCTACTGACTCTCCTGTCTGCACCTCAAGGTCTACTCCATCCAGCACCCATGGCTCGGCGTCGGCATACCGGTACCGCAATCCCCTGATCTGGATACTGGCCGGCAATCTTGCCACCTCCAGTTTGCTTAAGCTATCCGTAGAAACAGGTTCCTGCTCGGCCAAGGCGATATCTGCCAATCGCTCGCCCTGCAGTTGCAGCATGCGCATTTCGACCAAACGGTCTATCAGGCCACTCACCCGAGATACAAACTGGTCTTTGTAGGCAATAAAAGCCAGTAACGCACCTACCGTAAAATCACCCTCAATCACTAGTCGTGCGCCTAGCCAGATAATGATGACGCGCTCAAGGCCAAACAACACGCCATTGATCAAACGGTACAACACATGCAGTTTTTGGGTGCGCAAGTCAGCATTGACCTGTTCTACAAACAAGCCTAGCCAGCTGGTTCTGCGTTCATCCAGGCGTTGAAATAACTTGATTGCCCGCACGCCACGTACGGTTTCAATAAAATGCGTCTGCTGCTTGGCGGCATGTACGATCTGTTCTTCCGTGGCATTCCGTAATGGCTTGAACCACAGCCAGCGGCCAAGCGCATACAGGGCCATGGCACCAATGGCAATCCAGGCCATCTGCGGACTGTATACAAACATCATCACCATTGTGACGACGGTAAGCAGGCCATCTAGGATGGCTTCGACAAAAGTACTGGTCAAGGTATGCTGGATCTGGTCTATGGCACCAAACCTGGACACCACATCGCCCAGATGACGCTTCTCAAAGAAATCCACCGGCAGGCGAATCAGGTGCGCAAAAATATTGGCCCGCCATTGCACATTCAGGTTAGTGGCCATATGCATGATGACCCATGCGCGCACGGTGGTGATGGCTTGTTGCATCAACATCAATATGCCGAAACCAATCGCCAGCGTGGTCAGCAAATCATGATCGGCAGTGACAATGGCATGGTCCACCACCCATTGCATATACAGCGGCGACACCAGCGCAAATACTTCCAGCGCAAGTGCCAGTAACAATATCTGACCCAAGGACCTGTAGAGGCCGGTGACATGTCCCATCATGTCGCGCAGTTTGATACTTTGCTTGAAGGTCACCCGTTTGAAGCCGGGATTAGGCCACAGCTCCAGTGCCACGCCAGTAAAACTGGCAGAAACCTCATCGAACGAAAGTTTACGTAAGCCCGTGGCCGGGTCATGGATCACAATATGCCGAGCACCGACCTCTTTCAAAACTACGAAGTGATTGAAGTTCCAGTGCAGGATACAAGGACGGCGCAGATCGCGCAGGTCTTCTAGTTCCAGCTTGACCGGGCGGGTGGTGAATCCTATGGACTGCGCCATCGCCATCAGGTAATTAAGCGTGGTGCCTTTGATAGAGATCAGGAACAAGCGCCGCAAGGTCGCCAGATCGGTGCGAAAACCGTGATAGTGTGCCACCATCGCCAGACAGGCCAGACCACATTCGCTGGCCTCGGTTTGCAGCACAATAGGCAGCTTGCGCCCAAAGCCGAAGGACAATTGACTAAGAAATGACATGGCTTGCTCTCTTTTGCATTGATCAGAATTTGCCAGTCAGGCTCAGCAACGGTTCCAGCACCCATTCGTACAAATGCCTGCGTTCCAGCATGATGTCGGCATCCAGTAACATGCCGGCCTGCAATGGCTCCTGTTTGCCATAGGCAGTGATGGATTGCCGGTCCAGGTTCACCGTAATACGGTAATAAGGTTCGCTGTTCTGGTTATTACTGGAAGGATTACCCATGGTAAAAATCTCTCCCGCAGGTAACGCCGTTCTTGAAACTGACTCAACCCGGCCACTGGCCTGGCCAAATTTCTGATAGGGGTAAGCCTGGTAACGCAAGCGAACCGGCACGCCTTCTCTTACAAAACCAACTGCCCGACTAGGCGCAAACAAATAGGCTTGCAAGATAGCTCCTGCTGGCACGATGCTGACCAGAGGACGGCTTCCTTCTATGGCCGTTCCCAAATTGGCCACCACGGCTGTTGCAGTCCCTGACTCCGGTGCGCGTATCACCAGCCGGCGCTTGGCTTCACTCTCGGTCAGTTGCTGGTTGACGCTTGAGACACTACGTTCCAGCTGGGCGATCTGGTTCTGGTGCTTGGCGCGCAAACTCGATAACTCGTCTTGACGTGCCACCAGTTCACGCTGCATACGTACCCGTTCCCTGGCCATGGATTCAAGCCGGGTTGATTGCTCTATCCAGTCCTCCTGCTTTTGCTGGGTTTGTTCACGCGAAATATAGTTTTTTTCCAATAAGCCCAGATAGCGTTTGTGCGCCTCATCACTGAGCTGCACCCGCGTTTGCTGCGCACTGTATTGCACATCCAGTCGTTCCAGCTCGTCCTTGATACCATCCAGGCGGGATTGCAAAGCCTGCTGTTCATCCCGCTGCTGCAACCTGGTTTTGGCGATTTCATCCTGTAGCGACTGGCGTTGCTGCTTGTGTTGCGTGCTGATGGAAGCCTGGATAGATCCCTGGTCATCTGAATAACGTTCACTGGACAGAATAAACAAGACATCGTCGCGCTTTACTGCCTGCCCTTCCTTGACTCGCTTCTCAACCACTATGCCAAATTGTGGGGAATAAACTTTGACCAGCCCGCTTTCGGGTACCAGTTGGCCCACCACGGTGCTACGTTTGGTGTACGAACCCCACGTCATAAAGATGACAATCATCATGGCAAACACCACTGCAATCGCAGTTAAAAACAGATAGCTGATGGGGCGGATAAGGAGGATCGTTCCCAGCCAGTGGTTTTTATGTGCATTCAGTGCTGCGTGACGAAAAAGAGGCGGATTTGCCATGATCAGGAAGTCGATTGATATGATTACAATTAATTATTTTTGATAATATTTGTTAGCGTGCCGCCGGATTATAAGAGGGGTTTAAATTGCATGTCAACCAAGGTATTAAAATTAAAAGGGTATTTATAAGTTGGCAGAAAATCTGGTTTAATGCTGATTAAACCTGCATTTATGGGTAGAAAAGACTGAGGAGGAAAACTGAAGTAGATGAAGGAACTATTCTATTTTTGGGACGCATCCCAGACCCTATTTTCTGTATGAAGCCGCGACATAATCGTTAACATATGATAATAAATTTAATTTTCATCAATTAGAAAAAGAGGTTTATTAACTGCCAGCCACATCCGCCAAGCGATGAATTTTTTAGCAAGCAGTTTGTTTGCAATGAAGCAAAGATAAAAAATCACTAAAGCTGACAGTCCTGCCCTGGTTTCTTTCCATCATTCCCAGACATCCGGCTGATAACTTTTCGAACAGTATGTTGAATCTCTTGGCTGGCAATTGCTTGTGTCAGAATGCTTAAGGGTTTTGTGAGCGGGGGTTGTGTAGTGATTCTTTTCAAAAACCCCTGCAGCTCACATCGCGCTTGCGTGTGTTTTTGCATATCTTGCAAAACAGGGATCTCAAATTCATTTGTGCCACCATAAGCATCAAACAACAAAGTTTCTATCCCTGCGACAAGCGCCAGTATTTGATCGCCAGTGAAATCAGGCTCAAATACCAACTCAATGGCCTGCATTTTCTGCAGACCACGGATACCGTCAAATTTCCAGTTTGCTTTGCCATCGAAAACCCATTCTGTCATTTCCCTGGCGCCAACTTGCGTACTTTTGGCCAACTCTGCGGGGTTTTGCTCATAAAGTGTCAGCATCAGCGCACGCAAATCATCTGTGTGCTCACTCATTTGCTGCTTTGCCGTTGTAACCGTTTTACCCTGTAACGGTGCTTTGTTATTTGGTTGCGCCATTACCACATTTGCCATAAACAAAAAACCAAGTAATCCAGCCAACCATTTTTTTTCATGCATGACATTGCTCCACGATCACTAAAAATAAAAAAGCCCGAAACTTTCGGGCTTTGAATGCTATCGCGGAATTGACTTAATTAGAATGGGATATCGTCATCAAAATCATCAAAGTTACCTGCCGGCTTGCTCGCTGGCTGGCTGAACGCATTACGGTTGCCGCCAGCATTCGCGCCAGCCGCAGACTGACGGGCTGGTGCCTGGTTGTAATTATCCGCGCCACCGCTTTGGTCCATATCACCGCCATCATAGGAGGCGCTACCACCCTCTCGCCCGGAACCCAGCATCTGCATCTGGTCAGCCACGATTTCAGTGGTGTAGCGGGTGACGCCATCTTTTTCCCACTTACGTGTTTGCAAACGGCCTTCGATATACACCGGGCGACCTTTTTTTAGATACTCGCCAGCAATCTCGGCCAACTTGCGGTAAATGACAATGTTATGCCATTCGGTTTTTTCCTGCTTGACGCCGGATTTGTCTTTCCAGTTTTCAGTCGTCGCAATACTGAAGTTGGCGACGGCTTCGCCATTAGGCATAAAGCGCACTTCCGGGTCACGCCCCAGATTGCCCACCAAAATAACTTTATTTACTGATGCCATAACGACTAGCTCCCTATCCTGTTCATGATTGCTTGCGACAATGTCGCCTGAAATTCTTTACTGCGCTGATTCTCTAACTTTACCATGAGCATCGTCTCCGAGGGAATCGCGACTGCTTCATAGACACCATCCATGGCGCGCACATCCTGCGCCAGTTGCGCTGCCTGACTGTCGTTATAACCTTGAATATTAAACATTTTAGTCTTCACGCTAGGCGGAGGTTGCATGCCAAACGCTAGCACCAGCCAAACCAGCATGGCAATCGCGCAAATCAAAAATACTGCACTGCCAGCTTCACTGCCGAAGTAACTGGATAAACAGCCACCCATGGCTGCGCCTAAAAACATACCGAAAGACTGCGCAGTATTATGTACGCCCATGGCTGTGCCTTTGGCAGCCACCGGTGCCATTTTGGAGATCAGCGAGGGCAGGGTGGCTTCAAGAATATTGAATGCCAGGAAATAACTGAATAGGGCAAGGACGATACCAGTCAATGAATGCAGGCTGAAAATAAAAGCGATCTGTGTCAGCATCATCAAAGCAACAGCGCTGACAAATACCGGTTTTAGTTTTGCCTTTTTTTCTGCATAAATAATCACCGGCACCATCAATAAAAAAGACACCAGCAATACCGGCAGGTAAATTTTCCAGTGCAGGTTTTCGTTAAGGCCGGTGCTGTGCTTGATGGCGAATGGCACCACCATAAACATGGCCATTTGTGCACCATGCAAGCAGAAAGTGCCGAAATTCAAACGCAGCAACTGCTTGTCTCTAAGGACCTCGCGCATCCGGGCAGGCACAGCCTGCGCATCCGAATGCACATGCACATTGACCGGTGCAGGCACACCAAATTTCACCACTACGATGGCAACAATCGACAACGCGGCCATCAACCAGAACATGCCTGGTACACCAATATACTGATTCAGCACAGGGCCCAGCACCAGGGAAACGGCAAACGTCAGCCCAATCGTGGCGCCTATCATGGCCATGGCTTGTGTGCGGTGCTCTTCACGTGTGGAATCTGCCACTAGCGCGGTAATGACCGCAGAAATCGCCCCGGCACCTTGAATGGCACGCCCAAAAATCACCATGTAGATATCAGTGGCAGTGGCGGCAAACAGGCTGCCAATCGCAAATAATATCAGCCCGAGATAAATCAGTTTTTTGCGGCCAAAACGGTCAGAGGCAATGCCAAAAGGCAATTGGAAAATCACCTGCATAAAGCCGTAGGCACCCAGCGCCAGACCAATCAGGCTGTGGTTGCTGCCGCCTTCGAGTTTTTCGGCATAGATGGCGAAAATCGGCAGAATCAGGAACATGCCAAGCATGCGCAAGCCGTAGATGGAAGCGAGCGCGACAGTCGCACGTGTTTCCAGGCGGGTCATTTTTTCAGAGAACTGCATGGCAATAATGATAAGAAAGGTTGGAGCCGGAAGAAACTTTGGCTTAATTCAGAATAATTGCGTATATTATCAGGTTGGCTGTCTGTTCGTGAAAGTATCATGGAATTTATCAAAATTCGCGGGGCGCGCACCCACAATCTGAAGAACATCAATCTGGATATTCCGCGCAACCAGTTAGTGGTTGTGACTGGCCTCTCCGGCTCAGGGAAATCCTCGCTTGCCTTCGATACTTTGTATGCAGAAGGGCAGCGCCGCTACGTCGAAAGCTTATCCGCTTACGCCCGCCAGTTTCTGGCCCGCATGGATAAACCGGATGTCGACCTGATTGAAGGTTTATCACCTGCGATTTCAATCGAGCAAAAATCCACCTCGCATAACCCGCGTTCCACCGTGGGCACCGTCACCGAAATCCACGATTATCTGCGCCTGCTGTTCGCACGCGCCGGTGACCCGGAATGCCCTGAACATGGCATAAAATTGGAAGCACAAACCGTCAGCCAGATGGTGGACAGCATTCTCAAGTTGCCGGAAGACACCAAGCTGATGATTCTGGCGCCAGTTGTCGCCAATCGCAAGGGTGAACAGCTGGATTTGTTTGATACGCTAAAAGCACAGGGGTTTGTACGCCTGCGCATTGATGGCAAAGTCTATGAAATGGATGAGTTGCCTCAATTGGCCAAAACCACGAAACACAGTGTGGATGTGGTGGTTGACCGCCTGAAAGTGCGTGAGGACATGAAACAGCGCATCGCCGAATCACTGGAAACGGCTTTACGACTGGCGGATGGCAAAGTCATCGCCCAGGAAATGGATGACGAAAAAGAACATTTGTTTTCTGCCAAATTCTCCTGCCCGGTATGTGATTACTCACTGGCAGAACTTGAGCCACGCCTGTTCAGCTTTAACAACCCGATGGGGGCCTGCCCCAAATGCGACGGACTCGGTAACGTCACTTTTTTTGACCCGAAACGCGTAGTCGCTTTTCCACATTTATCCCTGGCAAGTGGCGCCATCAAAGGCTGGGATAAACGTAACCAGTTTTACTTCCAGATGCTCGCCAGCTTGAGTCAGCATTATGACTTTGACCTGGAAGCACCGTTTGAGAATCTGACAGAAGAAGTCCAGCAAACCCTGTTATTCGGTTCCGGACGCGAGCAGGTGACATTCAAATACCTGAATGAACGCGGCACCTTCTTCAGCAAATCACACACCTTTGAAGGCATTATCAACAACCTGCAGCGCCGTTATCGCGAGAGCGATTCCAGCGCCGTGCGTGATGAACTGGCAAAATACATCAATGCCACCACCTGCCCAGAATGCAGCGGCACGCGTTTGCGTAAAGAAGCACGCCACGTCAAAGTAGGTGACAAAAATATCCACCAGATTTGCGAGGTACCGCTTAAGCAGGCACTCAATTTTTTTGAAAGCCTGCAACTCAGCGGCCAGAAACTGGCGATTGCTGAAAAAATCGTCAAAGAGATCGAAAACCGCCTCAAATTCCTCACTAACGTTGGCCTGGATTATTTATCGCTTTCACGCTCGGCAGAAACCCTGTCCGGCGGTGAAGCACAACGTATCCGCCTCGCTTCACAGATCGGCAGCGGCCTGACTGGTGTGATGTATGTGCTGGATGAGCCCTCGATCGGCTTGCACCAGCGCGATAATGACCGCCTGCTGGAAACCTTGAAGCGGTTACGCGATCTGGGAAACAGTGTGATTGTAGTTGAGCATGACCAGGATGCTATTTTACTGGCCGACTTTATCGTGGATATAGGCCCGGGTGCAGGCGAACATGGTGGCAACATCGTTTCGTTTGGGACTGCAGCCGAGATTCAAGCTGACCCGAATTCATTGACCGGGCAATATATCAGTGGCAAAAAGCAGATCACCTTCAAATTGCCGCGTACGCAGCCTGACCCTGCGCGCATGGTAAAACTGAATGGCACCACAGGTAACAACCTGAAGAATGTCAGTATCGAAATCCCGGTGGGCCTGTTAACCTGCGTCACCGGCGTCTCTGGTAGCGGCAAATCGACTCTGATCAACGATACACTTTACCGTGCAGTTGCAGCGCACTTATACGGCAGCACCACTGAACCAGCGCCTTACAAAGATATTGAAGGCATGGAGTTTTTTGACAAAGTGGTGGATGTAGATCAAAGCCCGATAGGCCGTACGCCACGCTCTAACCCGGCTACCTACACCGGTCTGTTTACACCAATTCGCGACTTATTTGCCAGCGTGCCGGAAAGCCGTGCACGTGGCTATGGCCCGGGACGTTATTCGTTCAACGTCAAAGGCGGGCGCTGCGAAGCGTGCCAGGGCGATGGCGTACTGCGCGTCGAAATGCATTTCCTGCCGGATGTGTATGTGCCGTGTGATGTCTGTAAAGGCCACCGCTATAACCGCGAGACACTGGAAATCCAGTTCAAGGGTAAAAACATCCGTGAAGTGCTGGAAATGACGGTAGAGCAAGCGCATGACTTTTTCAATGCACAGCCTGTGATTTCGAGAAAATTGAAAACGCTGCTGGATGTCGGCCTGGGCTATATCACCTTAGGGCAATCGGCCACTACGTTATCGGGCGGTGAAGCACAACGTGTGAAACTGTCGCTTGAGTTAAGCAAACGCGACACAGGGCGTACCTTGTATATTCTGGACGAACCTACCACCGGCCTGCACTTTGCCGATATTCAGCTGTTGCTGGACGTGATTCATCGCTTGCGTGACGCGGGTAATACCGTGGTGATTATTGAACACAATCTGGATGTGATTAAAACGGCGGACTGGCTGATTGATATGGGCCCGGAAGGCGGCGACGGCGGCGGCATGGTAGTCGGCGTTGGTACGCCGGAGACACTGGCAAAAAATACGGCCAGTTATACCGGCCGTTACCTCACACCCTTGTTGGAACATCTCGCTGTAAAGGGCTAAGGTCAACATGCAACCTTTCCCTGGTTGTGTGTCGCTGTGAATGATTAATGCCACATACAAAATGCTGATACTCATTGTATGTGCATCAATCTGCCATTGATTGCTTAAAAAAAGGCTTAAACAGAGGGTACTTTGACCAATCGCATGCGGGCCTGAATGATGGATGCATGGCGGTTTAAAAAACGCGTACTGCGGTGCTTGTCATAAAACCGGGGGTTAGGAATCATGGCCGCCAGGCGCGCTGCCTCACTGGGGCCAATGCCGCGGGCACTGGCATGAAAGTAATGCCTAGCAGCCGCTTCCGCGCCAAACACACCATCCCCCCACTCAATCACGTTCAGGTAAATTTCCAGTATACGCCGTTTGCTCATCAGGCTTTCGAGCATAAACGTGATGATAGCCTCCTGCACTTTACGCCAGGGCGTACGGTGACCGGACAAAAACAGATTCTTGGCCAGTTGCTGGGTGATGGTAGAGCCACCGGCAACGATACGGCCTTTTTTAAGGTTTTTTTCAAACGCGGTTTCTATCCCGTTCCAGTCAAAGCCACGGTGCTCAACAAACTTGCTGTCTTCCGCCGCGATGACCGCGCGCTTCAAGTGCGAGCTGATGCGTGCGTAAGCTATCCACTGCTGTTGTAACTTAGCGTTCGGCTTAGCTTCCTGCATAGCCTCCAGGCGCGCTTCCATAAATGCGGTTGAATCCGGATTGTGATCTACCCACCAAAGGATATGTAGCAATACCCAGATCTGGTAAAGAAATATCCACAACAACAGAATGCCGAAAAATAGTTTGATGGCGCGTTTCATGATGTGGATGATTAAAGGTTTTTAAGTAATCAGGATAGGCGGAACGACTCAATCACCGGCGCAGTCTCGGGGTGCACACCATGCCAGATGAAAAAAGCTTCGGCAGCCTGCTCTACCAGCATACCCAAGCCATCGGCTACTTGCGCACCGGCCGCACGCGCCTGCTGCATAAAAAGCGTTTCACGACCATACATCATGTCGTAGGCCAGGCTGTGGGCGTAAAAAATCGTATGGCTGACAGGCAGGGCCTCGGCTTGCAATCCGGCGGAAGTGGCATTAATGACCACGTCATAGCCTTCGGATAATTCAGCAAAGGTTTTCACTTCCAAGCTGACCTGGTGCAATTCTGCATCCGCCTCAAATCGACCGGCCATGGCTTGTGCTTTGTCCAGGCTGCGGTTGGCTAACGTCAACACAGCTGGGTTTTGCGCCAATAGCGGCAAGATGACGCCTTGAGCGGCACCTCCAGCGCCCAGTAACAATACTTTCTGGCCATCAATCGTGCGCTGCCAATGTTTGAGGATGTCATTGACAAGGCCGCAGCCATCCGTGTTATCACCACTGATATGCCCACCGTGAAAACTTAAGGTGTTGACTGCGCCTGCGGCTTTGGCCCGGTCTGAAAGTGTTTCGCTGACCTCAAATGCTTCGAACTTGAATGGTACAGTCACATTCACGCCTCGATAGCCGTCCAGCTGCAACTGTTTGATAGTTGCGGCAAATCCATCCAGAGGGGCTAATCTTTTTTCGTAGGTAATTGTTTTACCTAACTGCCTGGCAAACGCCTGGTGTATCAAAGGCGATTTGCTATGCTCGATTGGATGCCCAATCACTGCGAATTTTTCATTGCTCATGTGCGTTTATTAATCGGGTTGATGCCGGTTAGTTGGTCCACGGCAATCCGGCATGTTTCCACCCGTTAATCAGCGTGCGCTGCTTATGCTCGTTGGCTTCACCTTCAAAGCCTTGCAGCATATTGTAGGCTTTGCCGAACCCTAGCTGTTGTGCCAGTAAAGCAGCATTGTGACTGCGGCCACCGGTGCGGCACATAAATACAATCGTACTGTCTTTATCAACCTGAGCCTGTAATTGTTTGGCAAAATCAGGATTAGCCACCATGCCCGGGTAAAAAGCCCACTCGATATGTGTCGCCAAAGGCACGCGGCCGACCAGTTCAAGCTCTGCCCGCGAGCGCACATCAACCAGCACCACTGACTCACCTTGATTGATCAATTGATAGGTTTCTTCGGGCGTGATTGCCCCGGCGTAGGGCAGGTTATTTTGTGTGCCGCGCGTTTGGGCATTGCTTAAAATATTTTCTACATTAGTCAATGTGACACCTTTATTTCTGATCAGACTATATAAAGTAGCGAGTATACCTTTGAAAGGGAGCGCTTGAACTAATGCACTATTTTTGTGCTTATTTTGTTGCAATGCACACAAATGGTGCGATCGGTTTTTACTATTTTATGCAGGTTACCTGTAAACCACGTAAAATGCATATTTTTGGGTGGCATGCTTCCTGCTAATATTACACTCTAAGATTTTGCGGGATTCAGTGTTAGCAGAATCCCAAATCCATTATTTGTATTTGCCCACGTTTCGGGACATCCGCAACATGTCCCGTTTTTTGCGTGTACAACTTAAAAACCGTTTTAGACCTTGATCATTGAGGAGAATGTAATGTCCGTTGCAAACGTAATGAAATTGGTTGCCGAAAACGACATCAAATTTGTCGATTTCCGTTTTACCGACACCAGAGGTAAAGAGCAGCACGTGACCGTGCCAGTTTCTCACTTCGACGAAGATAAATTTACTGAAGGTCATGCATTTGACGGTTCCTCCATCGCAGGATGGAAAGGTATTCAAGCGTCTGACATGCAATTGATGCCTGATGCAAACACTGCATTTATCGACCCGTTTTTTGACGAGCCGACATTGGTGCTGACTTGCGATGTCGTGGACCCTACCGATGGTAAAGGTTATGACCGTGACCCACGCAGCCTGGCGAAACGCGCAGAAGCTTATTTGAAATCGAGCGGCCTGGGTGACACAGCTTATTTTGGTCCTGAGCCAGAATTCTTCATTTTTGACAGCGTGCAATGGGATGCCACCATGGGTGGTAGTTTCGTTAAGATCAACTCCGAAGAAGCTGCCTGGTCATCAGGTGAAAAATTCGAAGGCGGCAATACAGGCCACCGTCCAGGTGTAAAAGGCGGTTACTTCCCAGTGCCACCAGTCGACTCATTGCATGACATCCGTTCTGCCATGGTATTGACTCTGGAAGAACTGGGCGTGCCAGTTGAAGTGCACCATCATGAAGTGGCGACTGCGGGTCAATGTGAAATCGGTACCAAGTTTGCAACACTGACACAACGCGCTGACTGGACACAGATTCTTAAATACGTTGTTACAAACACAGCGCATGCTTACGGTAAAACTGCCACCTTTATGCCTAAACCAATGTTTGGTGACAACGGTTCTGGTATGCACGTGCACCAGTCTGTATGGAAAGATGGCAAAAACCTGTTTGCAGGTAACGGCTATGCTGGCCTGAGCGATTTCGCCCTGTACTACATCGGCGGCATCATCAAACATGCGCGCGCTTTGAATGCGATCACTAACCCAGGCACTAACTCATACAAGCGCCTGGTGCCACATTACGAAGCACCGGTAAAACTGGCTTACTCTGCTAAAAACCGTTCTGCTGCTATCCGTATTCCTTTCGTACACTCTGATAAGGCACGCCGTGTTGAAGCGCGCTTCCCTGACCCGATCGCCAACCCATACCTGGCGTTTTCAGCCTTGCTGATGGCAGGTCTTGATGGCGTTCAGAACAAGATTCACCCAGGTGAGCCAGCAACTAAAGACTTGTACCATCTGCCACCAGAAGAAGATGCATTGATCCCAACCGTGTGCTCATCATTAGAGCAAGCGCTTGAGTATCTGGATAAAGACCGCGAGTTCCTGACACGCGGTGGTGTTTTCACTGATGACTGGATTGATGCTTACATTGCATTGAAAATGGAAGAAGTGACTAAATTACGTCAAACACCACATCCTGTTGAGTTTGGTTTGTACTACTCCTGCTAATTGCAAGGTTCGCACTAAAACAGGGCAGCTTCGGCTGCCCTGTTTTTTTATGAACGGGTGATAGCGTCAACCTTTTGAATTTTAGGCACGTTGATAAGCATTACAATCTACTCTAAACTGTTGCCATGAAAAGACTTTTTTACTTTATTACCGCCCTGCTGGCAGCTAGCCAAAGTCTTGCGGATATTTATAAATATACCGACAGCAACGGTGTAACAACATATACCAACATCCGGCCAGATGGAAAACAGAAACCCGAATTAGTCATTAGCGGACCGAAGGAAACCGAAGCACCACCAGCCGCACGTGAAAAAAAATCCACTGCTAAAACGCCATCGCCTAACAACTTCCCCAAGGTTGACAATCAGGTACAAACACAACGGGATGCCAAGCGCCGCGAAATCCTGATGACTGAATTAGATCAGGAAAAACAAGCACTTGAGAACGCACATGTGATTTATGAAGAAGCAAAAAATGTCCCTGAAGTATATCGGGCAGCCAACGGCAAAACCTTCAGGAATGTGGCAAAGTACGAAGAAAAACTACGCATTATTGAAGCAGAGATCCAGGCGCATGAACGCAATATTCAACTGCTCAACAAAGAGCTCAGCCACTAAATGCACCATTTTGGGAATTTTTAATTTGGAATGAGTTAAATCATATAGAATTGGCTTGGGTTTTGCTTTAAAACAGGGCGTCATCACTTATTTTAACAAGCCAATTTTTTTAACAAGCTAGGGATATGGTTCAAATTTCTCCGAATGGGTTTAGCGGCTTAGAGCATATTGCCACCGCGGTCATCTTGCTCAATAACCAGCTAGAAGTAACCTATGCCAACTCAAGCGCAGAGATATTATTCGCCTTTAGCGCCAACCAGATCCATGGCCTGCACATACATGATGTTTTCGTAAACTGCGAAATCCTGCAAATGGCGGTGACCAATGCCATCCAAACCCAGGGGCCGTTCCGCGAGCACGAATTCACGTTAACTACCCAGCGCGGACATACCACCGCCGTCACTTGCACGGTGACACCGATTTCAACCAGCATCAATCAAACTTCCGAGGACATGTTGATCCTGGAATTTGTACAAATGGATCAGCAATTGCGTATCGCCAGGGAAGAACGCATGCTGATTCAGCAACAGGCCAACTCTGAGTTATTGCGTAACCTGGCCCATGAAATCCGCAATCCTTTAGGCGGCCTGCGCGGCGCAGCGCAGTTGCTGGAATTCGAATTGCCGCAACCCAGCCTGAAAGAATACACGCAAGTCATCATCAAAGAAGCTGACCGGCTGCATAGCCTGATGGACCGACTGCTGGTGCCGCATCGTGTGCCGAAATACGAACCTACCAATATTCATGAGGTACTGGAACGCGTGCGCAGTTTGTTGCTGGCAGAATCACCTAACAATATCAGGGTGATCCGCGATTATGACACCAGCTTGCCTGAGCTGATTGGTGATCGTGAGAAACTGATTCAGGCGGTGCTCAATATCGCCCGTAATGCAGCGCAAGCCATGCAGCAGAATCATACCAAAGATGCCAGCATCACTTTCCGAACGCGTGCCGAACGTCAAATCACCCTGGCCAGGAAGCGTTATCGGGTCGGTATCCACCTGGAAATTATTGATAACGGCCCCGGCATTCCATCGGACATTAAAGAGCGCATTTTTTACCCGCTGGTCTCCGGCAGGGAAGGTGGCACTGGTCTAGGCTTGGCACTGGCACAAACTTTTATCACCCAGCATCACGGGATGATCGATTGTGACTCACAGCCTGGCAAAACCATTTTCCATATTTTATTGCCTATTGAAAGCACGCTATTTAAATAATAACTCAGAGGCCTTTGCAGAAAAGTGGATACCTCGCTTTCAGCAACTAGCTCTCACTAACATTAATCAAACAGCAGTAACTCAAAGAGAAATGCCATGAAGCCAATCTGGATCTTAGATGACGACAAATCAATCCGCTGGGTATTTGAAAAAGCCCTGGCACGCACCGATTTTGAATTTAAAACCTTTTCCTCACCCGCAGAGGCACTCAATGCCCTCAACCGTGAGCAACCACAAGTCATCGTCAGTGATATCCGCATGCCCAATGGCTCAGGGCTGGACTTTTTATCCGAGGTAAAACAGCGTTACCCTGAAATCCCAGTCATTATCATGACGGCTTATTCCGACCTGGAAAGCGCTGTGGCAGCTTTTCAGGGCGGTGCATTTGAGTATCTGGCCAAGCCCTTTGATGTAGACCAGGCGATTGAGATCATCAAACGTGCTGTTGATGAAAGCATGCGCCAGGCCGTTGAAAAGGTGGAAGATAACGAGCCAACACCTGAAATCATCGGCCAGGCACCAGCCATGCAAGAAGTCTTTCGCGCCATTGGCCGCCTGAGTCGCTCACACTCGACTGTATTGATTAACGGTGAATCCGGCAGTGGTAAAGAACTGGTCGCCAGTGCATTGCACAGGCATAGCCCGCGTGCTGACAAACCATTTATTGCTATCAACACTGCAGCCATTCCGAAAGACTTGCTGGAATCGGAACTGTTCGGACATGAACGTGGCGCATTTACTGGTGCCGCAGCCGCCAGGAGAGGGCGTTTTGAACAAGCGGATACTGGCACCCTTTTTCTGGATGAAATCGGTGATATGCCCGCAGACTTGCAAACCAGGCTGTTACGCGTGCTTTCAGACGGCCAGTTTTATCGTGTCGGCGGACACCAGCCAATCAAGGTCAATGTACGCGTCATCGCGGCCACTCACCAGGACCTGGAAGAGCGCGTCAAACAAGGGTTGTTCCGGGAAGACCTGTTCCATCGCCTGAACGTCATTCGCCTGCGCCTGCCACCTTTACGTGAGCGCAGGGAAGATATCCCGTTCCTGACTAAACACTTCCTCGTACACAGCGCCCAGCAACTCGGTGTTGAGCCAAAACAACTATCTCCGGCAGCGCTGAAATACCTGATGTCAGTGAACTGGAGCGGTAACGTCAGGCAACTTGAAAACGTCTGTCATTGGCTGACAGTCATGGCCCCAGGCCAAAACGTAGACGTAAATGATTTACCGCCGGAATTAAAAGAAGACTCGAGTAAGCACAACAGTGGCGGCTCCTGGCAAGAGGCATTGGCGCAGGAAGTCACTGACGCACTCAATCGTGGAGAAACAAATATCCTGGACATTAAAACCAAAGAGTTCGAGCGCATCTTGATTACCCGCGCCCTGGCGCATACTGACGGCCGCCGTATTGAAGCAGCCAATCAGCTGGGCATGGGCCGCAACACGCTTACCCGAAAAATCCAGGAATTGGGAATTGATGATTAAATTTTGATTTGTTGACTACGCCAAACCGGGAAAGAGTCATATTTTTGTGCATCGATATTGGTTACAAAAAAGACTTGCGCCAGTCGCGAGTCTTTAAGCGTCTTACCAAAAAATTGATTGGCAGCATGGTAGTGTCTTCCCTCATATAGAATCAATGTGTTATAAACATTATTGATTCGCACAACCTCATCGAACATCGCATGATAGGCTGTATTCATTAGAATATCGCCCTTGGCAAAGCGCTTATCGTTTTCTTTAAGTGCTTTTTCATATTCATCCTGCTTGAACTGCTCATTTGGCCGGTAAAGCGATGTACCTGACTCCAGAGGAGCATTCGGACTAAGATATAAAACCGCAGCAAATACTGTATTGCTATCGGTATGAATCACTCCTCTACCGTAATCTTCACTCACACTTTGAAAGTTAGTCGTTATTGCCCAGCGCATATGCTCATATTGAGAGTTGTGGAATAGCGAAATAATTTTATTGCTGACACTTTCATATAAAGGTTTGTTAATCACAGACAAATCTTTGGTGCGAGCACCTGGGAAAACATAAGGTATATCTTTTAATTGGTGGCGATACTGGTATTTCTGATTCAATGCAAATGTTCGCACTTTATCCGGGTCTTCATAAAAATTCTCTAAAATCGTCACTGGATATAAGTTCATAACACACCATACTGAATTAATTAATTGATATAACAAAATTGCAGATAAAAAAACGGCAACCGAAGTTGCCGTTTTTATCTGACTCTAATTTAAGCAGAATATTCTGCAATTAAACTAGAAGAACAGGATAGCACCCAGAGATACAGTTTTTGCTTTCAGATCTGTGTCAGCAACAGTGCGGTTGTCATTTTCATCTTTAGCTTGTGAGTACTCAGCAACCAAGTTCAAGTGCTTGGTCAATGGGTGGTAAGCACCAACAACCCACAGGCTGTTTTTGATTTCGCTGAAAGTGTCGATACCGTTACCATCTAATGTAGAACGGCCATAAGAAGCAGCCAGTTTAGTACCTACACCTGGCAATACGTATGAACCTTGTACATACCATTGGTCAGAATCACGGCGTTTACCTTGAGCATCAAAACCACCTAACAACTGAACTGTTTGGCCGATACCTTTACCTTGACCGTAGTAACCAACCAGACCGAAGCCTGCCAAGTTTACGCTAGTACCGATATCCCATGCAGTTGCACGGTCGTTGCTGTCACCCAAAGTGTTTGCAGTACCTGCAGTAACAACACCAGTGATAGGGTCAACTGTGAAACCAGTTGCATTTGTCAAACCTTCAACTTTTTGGCTGATTGCAGAAACCCACACTTTACCAGCTACATCGCCTGTCCACTCGTAAGATGCTTTACCTTCGAATGCTGGAGATGAACCGCCACGTTGTGTAGAACCCGCACCGCCAAAACCTGCCAATGCATTCCAAGCTTGTGTAACACCACCTGTGAACTGGAAACCGTTCCAGTTTGGTGAAGTGTAAGCAACTTGTGCTTTCCAGTCAGCGTACATGAAACCGCGACCGATACGACCCAGAGTAGTTGTGTTACCAGCCAAAGAACCAGCAGCAGAACCAACGCCCAACAATGTTTGGTCGTTCAGGATTGCGTCAGAAGCGTAGATACCCAGATCTTTACCAAGCTTGATAGAACCCCATGAAGCATCACCAAATGTCAAGAATGCTTGACGGTTTTCTTGGTTGCCGAATGGTGAAGCACCTGAACCGCCACCTTGAACACCAGCATTTGTTGTTGAAGCACCTGGGTTGATGCTGATAGTGAAACCAACATCCAGGTCGTTTTGACGAGTTTTACCGGAAACAGCCAGGTAGTTTGGCAGCAAGCCAGTAGTAATGTTATTTACGCTATCGCCATTGCCGTATTCACCAGCAGCTGCGTCATCGCCACTGAAAGTTGTATGTGTGTAGTAAGCATTAACTACGCCACCGATATCCAAAGTCCAGTCACCTGCTGGGATAGTGATACCAGCTTGAGCGCCAGTAGCTGCAGCGAACAGAGCTGCTGCAACTGCAACGTTTAATTTTGTATTCATACGAATCTCCAAAAATGTTGTTTTTACAACTTGTGTAAGGATATTGCTTTTGGCCGGATGATTTAAAAACACCCTGACCTCCAGTAACTCCCTCGGAATCGCCGTGCATTTCCAAGAAGGTCAGTGCAATTTTTGCAAAATGCGTGTGTTTGGCGCAAGTGAATACGTCAAATTGCTTAGTCCAACTTCAGATTGTTGTAGATTTGCAACAATTTCGCGTCATAAGTTGAATGGATTCTATAAACAGCGCTCGCTTACTCAAGCTTTTCGCACTGCCTTTATCAGATAGTTTCTGCTAGCATAGCGGTGGCTTTAAAGCTTTTTAGCACCATAAAGCCATATTCAATCATTATAAATATATAGAGGCTCCTCATGATTTCCGACATTCAGTTATGTAGTCGATTCATAGATACATTAGACTGGATTTGCCAGGTGCTGGTCAGGCACGCTGACGACTTTAATATCGCTTTGGTCAAAATCGCCTATGGTGATGACAATAGCCTGGGGGAAGCTTACGGTGCGCCAGAAGCATTGCGTCAGCTTTCATCATTGACGCACGACTTGCAAAACTCATTCAGGAAATCTGATCTCGTGGGTCGCGAGGGTACCGATTTCTGGATTCTGTTTCCATATACCCGCGTGACAGATAATGTGTACGACAAATTGATGGATATATTGCAGGGCTCCGCTCACAACAACCTGAACATCGTTGAACGCGAAATTGCGATTTTTGAATTACCGGTGATTTATCAAAAAGCCACCGTCAAGCCAGAAGATGGACTGGCATTATTGCATTACGCAAAAGCCAATCAGGCAGAATTGGCGAGCCATATTTTCCGTCTGGCAAATGCCGAGTCTTAGATAAGGCTGAACCTCAATACCGCGACTGTTGTAGCGTCTTGAGCAATGTCCGTACGGGCGTAGGCAACGCTGCCGCGATGGCATCATTGAGTGGCAACCATTGTAAATGCTGTGGCAACCCAGGTCGCTTACCTATCAGTTGTAACGGTTGCGGTGTGATTTCCAGCTTGAAGTGAGTAAAGGTATGCCAGAGCACCGGCAAATCTTCCAGCGATTCTGCCTGCATGCCATACCTCTGTTCCGCCTGCTGCACAGGAATCTGATCTGGCTTACATTCAGGGAAGCTCCATAAACCACCCCATATCCCTTTGTCAGGCCGTTTCTCGAGTAGTATCTCCCCGGCATCCATAATCATCAGCATCGTCGTTTGTCTTTCGGGGATAGCCTTGCGCGGCTTGGAAGCGGGCAGTTGTGCTACGCGTTGCTGTTGAAAAGCCTGGCACTCACCCTGCATCGGGCAATCCTGGCAGCGCGGCTTGCTGCGCGTACATAATGTGGCACCGAAATCCATCAATCCTTGGATATAGGCTGGCAGATTTTTTTCAGGTAGCAAACTTTCTGCTAAAACCCATAACCGCTTTTCAATAAGTGGCAGTCCAGGCCAGCCGTCAACGGCATGCAGCCGCGCCAGCACACGTTTCACATTACCATCCAGAATGGTCTGCGGTTGCTGAAACGCAAATACAGAGACAGCCGCTGCGGTTGAGCGGCCTATACCTTTAAGGCTTTGGATCTGGGCAAAATCTTGCGGAAAAATACCACCATGCTCACGCATAATGGTTTGGGCTGCATGGTGCAGATTTCGCGCGCGGGAATAATAGCCCAGACCACTCCAGTGTTGCATCACATCATCCTGAGGGGCTTCAGCCAAACTGGCAATGGTGGGGAACCGCGCCATAAAGCGGCCGTAGTAACCTATTACTGCGCTGACCTGTGTTTGCTGCAACATGATCTCCGACACCCACACGGCGTACGGATCGCGTGTTTGCTGCCACGGCAGGTCATGCCTGCCATGCACTTGCTGCCAGGCGATCAGTTTTTCTGCAAAAACGCTCACGTTAGAAATTGAGCAGCTTTTTCAAAGCCTTTTGTTTTAATTTATCGGCTGGTTTTTCTTCTGTGGGCTTGGCTTCTTCAGCACTTTTTTCAGATTCGGGTTTTGCAGCATCACCCTCAGTATTTTTTGAAGAAGATTTGCCGTTTAACAACCCTTTCAAAGCGTCTGCCTTGTTTTCACCATTGATTAAAGATTTTACTGCGCCGGCCTTATCGCCACCTAACTTGTCGGTCAAAGCATCCAAGGCGGCAGACTTCGCGAGTGCCTGGCCTAAGGCCGCCATATCTATCCCGAATTTGGGCGCAGCGAATGTGCCGGTGACTTTGATCGGCACACCAACCCCGGCGAGCTGCTCGGCATCTTTACCGCCTTGGCCTTTCAGGCTGTTGACCAATGTCGGCTTGGCAAGATAGTTGATTTGTTCGTTGCCGATATCAATATCGCCCTTGCTCTCGCCTTTAGGCAGGCGGAAAATCGGTGCTTTCATCGCCAGATCATCATTATGAGCGATGCCATTTTTAATATTGAATATAGCGGTCAGTTCACTGAAATCTGTCTTTTTACTTTGGTCTGCCGCAGTATTAGCCTGGCCTTTTAACAGATTAAGCTTACCTTTTGCATCGCGGATAGTCCCCGCAAGATCAAATCCCTTAACGGCGCCATCGGCCATGCGCAAATCAACCGAGCCGCCCAGTGACTTTTTTAGTGCAGTCACCGTGTTACCTTGTGCAGTCACATCCAGAGTGACATTGCCGGTGCCGGAAAGCATATCGTTGTTGATGGTATCCACAAGTAGTGGGCCAACTGCAATATTTTGCAGCGTCTGTTTGATGGCGATGGCAGGGGTCGCGCGCGCATCGACTTTGACAGCGCCACGCACCGTGCCCTGGTACACGTCTACATTGAGTGGATCCAGACTGGCAACGCCATCCTGTGCTTTCAGGCCGATATTCAGGTTTTTGGCTTCGGTCTTGCCATATTTCAACCAGCCGATGCGGATATTACCTTGCGCATTCAGGGCTTTTAACGCGGACAAATCCAACGGTTGCTCTTCATTAACCGCCGTTTTCGCTACCGGTTTATTTTCAGTCGCCGTGGCTGTTTGCGTTTGTTGTGGCAAATACCGGTTCAAATCCAGCTTGTCGATATTTAATTCAAACGTGTAAAGCGGCTTGTTAAATTGACTGATGCCGACATTGCCATGAATGCGCGAATCATCCAGTTTGACATCCAGCCCCTGCAGTGCCAGCTTTTGCCCGTCGGCCTTGATGCCTACATTTAACCCAGTCAACGTGTATGGGCTATACAGAATCTTGCCGATATTAATGCTGCCATCCAGGAATAAAGTTTTTAATGCACTCAAATCAGCTGCTTTAGCCGGTTTGGTATCAGCTTTAGCTGTACTTGTTTTAGGCTCAGGTTTGTTTGCATTGCTTTTACCAAGTAGGGCATTCAGATTCAAGGTATCAGCGTTTACCTTAAAACCAATATGCGGCGTTTTAAAACCAGCCACACTGACATCGCCATTGAGCTTGGTTTCTGCAAGGTTCAGGTTAAAGGTGGTTTTAACTTTCTCCTGCTTAACATCAGCATTGGCGGATAGCTTGAACTGGCCTTGCATAGCGCCATTCGGCAATGCAGGGTCTTTAATATCAAACTTACCAGCCAGTGCCGGCACATCAAAAATCATATCCGCGAGGTTGGCTTTCACCGGCGACTCAAAATGGCCATCTACCTTGCGTGCGCCAGCATTCACTTTCACATCGGCAGTAATGCCTTTGCTTTCAACTGCCTGCTGATTGCCTTTCAGCTCAGCCAGCACTACGTCCAGATTTATGTCGCCTTGTGCATCCTGTTGCTTAAGTGCCAAAATGACTTTCTCGCTGGAAATCTGCTTGGGGTTCACCAACAAGGCGGGCGCCTGCAAACTGACATCGCGCTGGGTGCCGTTAAAATCACCTTGCATAGCCAGTTTCAAACCCGAGACATTCAGCGCCGTCTGTGCAGCATCAATATCCACTGCGCCAAGTGCGGTGACATTTACATCCTTGCCATCCAGCAATGCACCTTTAAGGCTGGCATCCAGACCTTTGACCACAAAATGCTTACCTTCCGGATCAACCATCACATTGGCTTTGATCTTGGCCAACGCATCCACTACCGGTTGATTGGCGACCAGGTGGAAATCTGCTGACATGTCAAACGGTGTCTTCAGTGCGACTTGTCCGGTGGTCAGGTTAAACTGGTCTACAGTATATTTCGCACCGCTGGCTTCATTGATATAGCTGACTTGCGTATTGGTAACCTTGACACCCTGTACATCAAAATTAATCTGCTGCGACTCTTCCTCTTCCTTACTCAGCAGGTCATCAAAGTTAAAACTGCCGTCGGCGTGCTGGATCACATTGGCTTGTACGCCATCCAGGTAAACGGTATCGACCACGATTTCTTTTTTCAACAGCGGCAATACAGCCAAAGCTACTTTAGCCCCTTTGATGGCAGCGAACTGCTTGTCTGACTGATGTTCGGATAAGGTTATTTCACCTAGGTCAGCACCGATCTTGGGCCAAAAGCTGAGCTTGATATCGCCTTTGATATCCAGTGTGCGCTGCTTTTTGTCTTTCACTAACTGGATCACGGTCGACTTGTAATCATTAGGATCAAAAGTCACCGCCAGGTAAACAACTAACAGCAAAACCAGGCCAATAATGGCGGCCACTGCATAGAGGATTTTTTTCAGAAGTGTATTTTTCATTCATTACACCTTAAGTGAATACAGACAAATTAACGCGCAAAAAACAACAGGATCAATATGCCAAACACAATACGGTACCAGGCAAACACGGCAAAAGAATGCTGACCGACAAACTTGATCAAAGCACGTATGACCACCAGCGCAGATAAAAATGCGGTGACAAAGCCAATCAGGAAAATAAATGCATCATCCAGAGACAACAGATCACGCGCCTTTAGCAAATCATAACCGGTCGCCGCAAACATGATAGGCAAAGCCAGAAAGAAGGAAAACTCGGTTGCCGTTTGTCGGCCAAGGCCAAAACACATCCCGCCCAGAATCGTTGCGCCAGAGCGTGAGACCCCTGGGATCAGCGCCAGCGATTGGGCAAAACCGATCTGCAAGGCCTGCTTGGCACTGATATGGTCGATATCCTGCACCTTGCCCGCCGGAACGAATTTCTCTATCAGCAAAATCAGTATGCCGCCGACGATCAGGGCAATGCCAACCGTGAAGGATGAGAACAGGTATTCTTTGATTTCGTGATGGAAAGCCAGGCCAAGAATGGCGGCGGGCAGGAAAGCGATAAACAGGTTGCGCACCAGGTGTTGCGCGTTGGGGTCGGTTTGAATACGTTGTACGGTGTGCAACAGCCGTTGCCTGAACTCAACACAGACGGCTAGCACAGCGCCCAGCTGGATCATGATTTCAAACACATCCCGTTTATCTTTATCCAGAAAATTCAGCCATTCACCTGCAATAATCAAATGTCCGGTACTGCTTACGGGTATAAATTCGGTCGCGCCTTCGACCAGGCCCATGATGATGGCCTTCAGCATTAAGTAAATATCCATGGTTGTATTCTAGCAGACACTGGAAACTTGATTAGGGATCTTGGCAAAATTTGAGGAACCAGTAATTGGGATGGCTCTGTTGTTGAGGAGCAGTATCTTCACAAAGCACACTTTGCGAAGGCGCAAAAGCAGGTTTGTGCAACAGATGCGCTATGCAACAGCTTGGCATTTAACCTAACCGCTTTGCATGACTCTATTAATAAAACTTCAAGAAAATAAAAAGCGTCTTGATTCCCCAAGACGCTTTTTCTTACTGCCACAAAATTATTTCAGATCAAACCGATCTGCATTCATCACCTTAGTCCATACTTTCACAAAATCCTGCACAAACTTCTGCTTGGCATCATCCTGCGCATACACTTCCGCATAAGACCGCAGAATAGAGTTAGAACCAAACACCAGGTCAACACGAGTTGCGGTCCATTTCACCGCACCGGTAGTACGATCACGCACTTCATACAAATTGCTGCCTACAGGTTTCCAGTTGTACTGCATATCAGTCAAATTAACAAAGAAGTCATTGCTAAGTACGCCCGGCCTATCAGTAAATACGCCGTGTTTACTAGCGCCATAATTGGTATCCAGCACTCGCATACCACCAATCAGCACAACCATTTCAGGGGCCGTCAGCCCCATCAGCTGGGTACGGTCCAGCAATAACTCTTCCGCTGTCGGCACATAATCCTCTTTTTGCCAGTTGCGGAAACCATCATGCAGCGGTTCCAGCACAGAGAATGATTCGGCATCAGTCATCTCATCGGTCGCATCGCCCCTGCCAGGTGCAAAGGGCACTTCTATCGCAAAGCCTGCTGCACTGGCCGCCTGTTCTACCGCAGCAGTACCACCTAATACGATCAAGTCCGCAAAGCTGACCGGTTGGTTAAAACTTGTCCGGATACCTTCAAGCACAGTCAGTACCTTCTGCAATCTGGCTGGTTCGTTACCTTGCCAGTCTTTTTGCGGCGCCAGACGGATGCGTGCACCATTGGCTCCGCCACGGAAATCGGATGCGCGGAATGTACGTGCGCTATCCCATGCGGTCGCCACCAGCTCGGCAGTTGTCAGGCCACTCGCAAGGATCTGCGCTTTTAGCGTTGCGATATCAGTCGCACTCAGGTTGGCATTACCAGCAGGCGTTGGATCCTGCCAGATCAGGTCTTCCTGTGGCACATCCGTTCCCAGGTAACGCGCTTTCGGGCCCAGATCACGATGCGTCAATTTAAACCAGGCACGTGCAAATACTTCTGAGAAATAAGCCTGGTCACGGTAAAAACGCTCCGATATTTCGCGGTAGATCGGGTCTTTAATCATCGCCATATCGGCATCAGTCATGATAGGGTTATAACGGATAGACGGATCTTCTACATCAACAGGCTTATCTTCCTCCTTGATATTCACCGGCTCATACTGCCATGCGCCTGCCGGGCTCTTTCTCAGCTCCCATTCATGTTCGAACAGCATTTTGAAATAGCCGTTATCCCAGCGCGTCGGATGCGTGGTCCAGGCACCTTCGATACCGCTGGTGACTGAATCACGGCCAATACCGCGAGTGGTGTGGTTATTCCAGCCCATGCCTTGCTCTTCAACGCTGGCCGCTTCCGGGTCCGGGCCTAAGTTCGCTGCCGTTCCATTACCATGTGATTTACCTACGGTATGTCCACCGGCAGTCAATGCGACGGTTTCTTCATCGTTCATCGCCATCCGGTCAAAAGTTTCACGGATATCTCTTGCAGTGCGTAATGGATCCGGATTGCCATCGACCCCTTCCGGATTGACATAAATCAGACCCATCATCACGGCGGCCAGCGGATTTTCCAGTTCGCGCTCGCCTGAATAACGGCTACCTTCTGCGCCTGTTTTAGCCAGCCATTCTTTTTCGTTGCCCCAGTAAATATCTTTTTCCGGGTGCCATATATCAGCACGTCCTCCGGCAAAACCAAATATTTTCAGGCCCATCGATTCATACGCCATGGTACCCGCCAGCACGATCAGATCTGCCCATGAAAGCTTGTTGCCGTATTTTTTCTTGATTGGCCATAACAGGCGACGCGCTTTATCCAGGTTAACGTTATCCGGCCAGCTGTTCAGTGGCGCAAAACGCTGGTTACCGGTACCGGCTCCGCCACGGCCATCCGCCACGCGATAGGTACCGGCTGCATGCCAGGAAAGACGTATCATCAAACCACCGTAATGTCCCCAGTCGGCAGGCCACCATGACTGGCTATCGGTCATCAGCGCATGCAGGTCGGCTTTCACTGCCGCCAAGTCTAGTTTTTTGAATTCCTCGGCATAATTAAAATCTTCACCCAGCGGATTAGTCTTGCTGTCTTGCTGATGCAAAATATCCAGGTTTAAGGCATTCGGCCACCAGCTGGTATTTGATTTCTCGGTGGCGGTGTTTCCCCCATGTCCAAATGGACATTTACCGGTTGTGCTTTGTTGATTTTCCATTTTTTTGAGCTCCTTTTTTATGGCTGACCACTCGCAAATGGTCAGGCGGTAAATACACTGACTGTTAAATGTTACGTTACTTATTTTCTAGATAACGAATGTAGTTTTGCCTAATTGCCTGCAGCATAAGCTGCCAATATTTCCTGTAATTGCGATAAATCCTGAATCCATCTGCTAATCATTCTTTACCTCCATGAATCAATGTTGTCTGATGCATGTTGGCCATTCTAGGCAAGCCAATTCAATATGTATAATTGTAAGTTTTGATGTTATTGATAAATAAAATTAATAGAACTACACTAATCACTTAATCCACGCTACTGAGAAAAATATGACTCTGATTGAATTGAAATTTGTGCTGGCAGTCGCGCAGGAACGCAACTTTCGCCGGGCGGCTGAGAAATGTTTTGTCACACAACCGGCATTAAGTCTGGGTATAAAAAAACTGGAAGAAGAATTAGGTGTTCTACTGTTCGAGCGGAACCGCAATGACGTAACGCCTACACCGATAGGCGAGCAGATCATTGAGCAGGCAAACACAGTGCTGGAGCAGGCGGCAAAGATCAAGGAAATGGCCAAGCTGGGCAATGATCCGCTTAATGGCCCGTTTAAACTGGGCATGATTCACTCGGTTGGGCCTTATCTGCTACCGGAGATGATTCCGCCGCTGGTGAAAACTGCGCCGAATATGCCGCTGGAAGTAGAAGAAAACATCACCGCGACTCTGGAACAGCAATTGAGGAATGGCGTCATTGATGCGGCAGTAGTGGCTTTACCATTTAATGTACCTGGCATTGAAATCACCCCGTTGTATGATGAAGACTTCAATGTGGTAGTCCCGGCCAGTCACCCTTGGGCACAGCGTAAAACAGTGAATCCGGATGAGTTAGGCAATGAGAAGGTATTGTTGCTGAATAGCGGCCATTGCTTCAGCAATCAGGTCACGCAAGCCTGTCCGGAGTTAGGTCGTAAAGGAGAGGTGTTACAAGGCAACTCACTGGAAACCATACGTAATATGGTGGCTTCAAACCTGGGAATCACGGTATTACCGGCCATGGCGACAGTAGCGCGCTACCAAAATCCGTTGATCCGGGTGATTCCCTTTACCAAGCCAGTGCCCAGTCGCCGTATCGCATTAGCCTGGCGTAAGAGTTTCGTGCGTACGGCTGCGATTGAAGTGTTGGGGAAAGTGATGTCAGACATAGGTGCGCAGGCAAAACTCACACGCGAAGCCTGATTCAGGAGAATTTAATAGGCGATGGCGACGCGGAAACCGGTGATGGCTTTTTCTTCGATGCCCAAGGTGGTTTTCACCGGTTGCTCTTGCTGCGCGGCCAACCCTTCAGTGGCTTTGGAAGAGGCCGGTAAGTATTCTGCAGGTTTCAATATTTTGCGTAACACAGGCTCATCCGCCATATTGGTCAAGGTCAGCTCTATCATCGGATAAGCTTGTGCGACTGCACCGTGATTGATCAGCACACTGGAAAACACCAGTACGCCTTCGCGTTCCCTGTGCTCCTGAATATCCGCGTCATCAATGGTTAATTGTGTAATATCGCTGGGCAAAACCACAGCACAATGCGCTACCTTGCAGGCTGCCTGCAACAAAGGCTTGGTGGATGGATAGTTGGCGGCCAGGCTGGTGCGCGTGAAATAAACAAATTGTAATAAAATCGCGACTAGCAGTAAGCCTGATAACAGCGGAAACACCCATTGCGCTTTGGGCTTTTCAGCAGCTGTTGGCCATTCTTCACTAAGGGAAACATTACGCAAAAATTCAGGGATGGGTGTCGTTTTTGCTTCTTCGCGGCCGACATTCCAGTTCAGTGCCTGAAGATGGTTAGCTTCTTCAGCGGCATTATCTTGTGTTGCCAGCGGGGTATTTAGCTCTGCGGTTGGGCTATCTAATGTGGCTTCAGGGGCGGAGTAGGTATCAGAACTATTTACAGTTGAAACATCCATTTCCGCCGAATATGTACCTGAGCTATCTACCTTAGAACTACCTTTCGCATCCTCTGCCTGTGCTTCCACAGTATAGGAAATGTCTGCGACATCTGGAGCATATTGCGCATTGCCGGTTGCAGTATTTTCCGTTGCAGTGATCTGTGCTGGTGATTCAGCGGATTCTATTGATTCTACAGCTGGCACGGGTTCTGCACGTGCGGCTGATTCGTTCCCTGCAATGGCCTCTGTTGCTTCTGTCGCCTCAATCAATGAAGAACGCGCATCAAACACATGATTGCACTCACCACAACGCACTTTGCCAGCATAGGCTTGCAGTTGCTCGTCGTCGACTTCAAATTGTGTAAAGCAGGCAGGGCATTCGGTGATTAGAGACATTTTCTGCTTCCCGTCAGCAAGACCCATCCATCTTGCTGGACAGGGGCATCCATTTCAAACCACTCTGAGTAACGCGCCAGCAGCATGTCCTGCTGGCTATCCAATATGCCGGATAATGCAACTTTACCGCCATTTTTGCAAGATTTGGCAATCACCGGTGCCAATACCATCAAGGCACTGGAAAGAATATTGGCGACCACAATGTCGAACGGTTCGTGCAGGTAATCAGCGGAATCATAAAACACCGCGTCGACCTGGTTATTAGCGGCATTGTCATGGCTGGCAATCACTGCCTGCGTATCAATATCCACACCAATTACCTGACCGGCCCCCAATTTTTTGGCGGCGATGGCGAGAATGCCGGAACCACAGCCGTAATCGAGTACATTCGCTTGCTGTAACTCGGCTTTGGGTAATTGTGCCAGCCAACTCAAACACAAATGCGTAGTCGGGTGGCTGCCAGTGCCAAATGCCAGGCCGGGATCCAGCACGATATTGATTGCCTCTGCATTCGGCGCTTGATGCCAGGAAGGCACTATCCACAAATTGTCTGTGACGCGGATAGGGTCAAATTGCGCCTGGGTGGCGCGCACCCAGTCCTGCTCTTCAATCTGTTCCAGTTGATATTTCAGGCCATCAAGCTGTAACTCGGCTTGCACAGTCGCCAATAAGGCCTGTACATCTGCTTCAGCATCCAGCATGGCAGTGACGATATTCTGTTGCCAGATACCGGGTGGTGGGTCACCAGGCTCGCCAAAAATAGCTTGCTCGGCCAGCGTATCGGCATGCGCATCTTCTATGCTGACCGACAATGCACCATGTTCCATCAACACATCACTGAGCGACTCCGCCTGAGGCTCGGTCGACTGAATTTTAAGTAACAACCAATGCACAATTACTTAGAGCTGATACCCAGCTTCTGCTCCAGGTAGTGAATGCTGGTGCCGCCCTGCTGAAATGCCAGGTCGGCCATCAGGTCAGAATGCAATGCGGTATTTGTTTTAATGCCTTCTACATTCATTTCGGACAGTGCCACCCGCATTCTGGCAATCGCCTGTTCACGCGTAGCGCCATGTGTGATCAACTTGCCTATCATGGAATCATAGTGTGGAGGCACGGTATAACCGCCATAAACATGGGTATCCATGCGCACACCAGGACCACCCGGCATATGGAAACGGTTGATGAAACCAGGAGAAGGTACAAAAGTATAAGGATCCTCAGCGTTAATCCGGCACTCGATGGCATGGCCATTGAGTACGATATCACGCTGGCGGAACGGCAGTTTTTCACCAGCGGCAATAAAGATCTGCTGCTGCACAAGATCAATGCCGGTGATCATTTCTGTGACGGTATGCTCGACCTGCAACCGTGTGTTCATTTCAATGAAATAGAACTCGCCGTTTTCATACAGGAATTCAAACGTGCCCGCACCGCGGTATTTGATCTTGCGGCAGGCTTCGGCACAACGTTCGCCTATCTTGTCGCGCAATCTTGCTGGTAATAACGGAGAAGGCGCTTCTTCAATGATCTTCTGGTGGCGACGCTGCATGGAACAATCACGGTCACCCAGGAAAACTGCGTTGCCATGCTCATCGGCCAGGATCTGGATCTCAATATGGCGGGGGTTTTCCAGGAATTTTTCCATGTAAACCACCGGGTTGCCAAACGCACTTTGCGCCTCGGCTTTAGTCATATTGACCGCATTCAACAACGCCGCTTCAGTATGCACCACGCGCATGCCGCGACCACCACCGCCACCTGCGGCCTTGATAATGACAGGGTAGCCTACTCGCTTGGCTGTTCTGATAATTTCAGCCGGGTCATCAGGCAAGGCGCCATCTGAACCTGGCACGCAGGGCACACCGGCTTTCTTCATCGCATCCTTGGCGGATACCTTGTCGCCCATCAGTCGGATAGTGTCAGCGCGCGGGCCGATAAATACGAAACCACTTTGCTCTACACGCTCGGCAAAGTCGGCATTCTCAGACAAGAAACCATAGCCGGGGTGTATCGCCTGTGCATCTGTCACTTCGGCAGCGCTGATGACTGCCGGTATATTCAGGTAACTTTTCGCGGAAGGCGCCGGGCCGATACAAACGGATTCATCAGCCAGTTTGACGTACTTGGCATCACGATCAGCCTCGGAGTGCACGGCAACGGTTTTAATCCCCAATTCACGGCAGGCACGCTGCACGCGCAACGCTATCTCTCCGCGATTGGCAATCAGAATTTTTTCAAACATAAGCGGCTTAACCAATCAGGAATAATGGCTCGCCGTATTCCACAGGCTGACCGTTTTCAACGAAAATCTTCTTAATCACACCCGCATATTCACTCTCAATTTCATTGAGCAGTTTCATGGCCTCGATGATACATACGGTTTCACCGGCATTAATGCTGCTGCCCACATCAACAAATGCTTTTGCATCAGGAGACGAAGCACGGTAGAAAGTACCTACCATTGGGGATTTAACTATTTTCCCTTCTAGTTCCGGTGCAGGCGCGCTTACCGCAGGTGCGGCTGCAGATGCAGGCGCAGAAGGTGCGGGAGCAGGGGCAGCAACATATTGGGTGATCGGCGCAGCACTGGTAATCGTACGGCTGATACGTACTTTTTCTTCACCTTCGGTCAGTTCCAGTTCGGAAATTCCCGATTCCTCGACCAGATCAATCAGTTTTTTGAGTTTGCGTAAATCCATAGAAACCTCGATTTAAGATGTTTTAGTTATAGTTGTTGGATATGGCGATAAGCGGCGTAATAGCCTTCTGCGCCCAGACCGCAAATAACGGCTGTGGCAATATCGCTGAAATAAGAATGATGCCGAAATGGCTCCCGCGCATGTACATTTGAAAGATGTACTTCAATAAACGGCACCTTGACCGCTGAAATTGCATCACGGATAGCCACCGAAGTATGTGTGAAAGCCGCTGGATTGATAATGACATAATCCACGCGGTTAACAGACAATGTGTGTATTTTCTCAATAATATCCGCTTCAGAATTGCTCTGAAAGGTTTCAAGCCGTGCCTGATCGGCGTGCGCAAGCGCATGCAAGCCCTGGTCGATATCTGCCAGGGTCTGGTTGCCATAATGCTGCGGCTCGCGCGTGCCAAGCATATTTAGATTGGGTCCATGAATCACCAGGATAGATTTGGTGCCCATTTCATACGCCTTTTAAAGAGAAAGATACAACCTTCATGGCGCGAAGTTTGCCGAAGTTATTGCATTTTGTCCAGCAGAATTCTTGTTTTAAGCAAAAGTGAAAAATCGCTAATCCTGCAGTTAAGTATGGTATTTCTGCACCGAACATGCAGCCATCCAATCATTGCGATTTGCTTGTGACGGATTGAAATTCTCTACAATTTGAGCGCTTTTTGCAGCATGTCGCGATTCACGCGACCAAAGAAAATATGGGTAATCTCACCTTGCGCAGACACAATCACTGTGTACGGCAATACCCCTTTATTGTTACCCAGCAACTCTGCCAGTGGCATGCCTTCGTTCTCTGCAATCAGCAATGGATACGATACCGGCGTGCTTTCAACAAACTCATGCACCGCCGCCGCTTCATCAATTGCCACGCCCAACACGGCAATCTCAGGATGTGCCGTGGCAAGCTCGGAAATTTCCGGCATTTCATCGCGGCAAGGCTCGCACCAGGTCGCCCAGAAATTCAAAATCAGCGGCTTGCCTTTAAATTGCGCCAGAGGGAAAGCCTTTCCTTTTTGATCACTGAGAGTGGTGTCCCATAGCGCTGCAACTGCCGACTGGTCAGGTAGCGTGGTGTCTGTTGCCAGAAACTGGTGCCGGTTCAGGTATAGCCAGCGGAAGCCACTGCCGAGTACGACGATCAACAGCAATGTCATCACGATGCGTGCCACGTTACGCATGGGCTGACCCTCCCAGTGCACGCAGGATATTCAGGAAATGATCAGCATCGTGATAGCCTTTGATCACCGGCCGCAAAGGCTGGCCCTGCGTATCAAAAAACACAATGCCTGGCGGGCCAAACAATTCAAACTTCTTAAGCAAAGCCGCATCCTGTGCATTATTAGCCGTCACGTCTACCTGCAATAACACTATCTGGTTTAATTCAGCCTGCACTTTGGGGTTGGTGAAGACAAACTGCTCATACTCTTTACAAGACACACACCAGTCGGCGTAGAAATCCAGCATCACGCGCTTGCCTTGCGCAGCCTGCACAACCTGCTCCAGTTCCTGTACGCTATGCACGCGCTGAAAACGGACTGACTGTTTGCCAGTGCGGTCACCCGAGGCAATATTCTGCAATGGCTTGAGCGGTGAACTGGCGCCTGACCAGGCACCGATCAGCAAGGCAACCCCATAAAGTAGCAAAAAGACTGCCGCACCTTTGCTTAGCCTTTGTGCTGTAGTGGCAGTGGTGGGTAAGGGGTCAATGGCTCGCAAATAAATGGCAGGAACAATGCACAGCAGCGCCCACAACAACATTTGCACTGTCACCGGCAATATCGGGCTGATCACCCAGATGGCGACGGCCAGCATCAATACCCCGAACAAGCGGCGGATGGCATTCATCCATTCACCCGCTTTGGGCAGCACAGAGCCAGCAGAGGCGCCAATTAACAACAAGGGCACACCCATGCCCAACGAAAGTGAGAACAGGGCGACAGCGCCCAGCACCACATCATGCGTCTGGCTGATATATAGCAATGCACCCGCCAATGGCGCAGCGACACAAGGGCTGATAATCAGGGCAGAAATCGCACCCATCAGAAAATCACTGAGCAGATGCCCGCCTTTAAAGCGGTGGCTCCAGTTGAAGAAAGCATTTTCTACGGCACTGGGCAGTTTCAGTTCATAAAAGCCAAACATAGAAAACGACAAGGCGACAAAAATCAATGCACCAGCGGTCAACGCTACTGGTGTTTGCAAGGCGTTACTTAATAGTTGGCCGGATAACCCTGCCGCCACGCCCGCCAGGGTATAGGTCAGGCACATGCCCAGGGTGTAAGCGAGTGATAAGGTGAATGCTTTGGCACGCGAAGATTGTGCGTTTTTACCGACAATAATGCCTGACAAAATCGGAATCATGGGAAACACACAAGGCGTAAAAGCCAGCAGCAAACCGGCACCAAAGAAACCGGCTACAATTTGCCACCAGTGGCCGGAAGACAGTAACTTCTCGGAAACACTGTCCTCAGCTTCCACCACAGGCGAGGTGCTGGAACGTCCGGGAGTTGATGAAGCAGCTGCCGCAAGCGGCGTTAATACCAGCGATTTGGTTTGCGGCGGGTAACACAGGCCTTTTTCACTGCAGCCTTGATAACGTATTTGCAGTACGGCTGGAGCGGTGCCGGGGAATGCAACATCAGCAGCCGTATCATGATGAAACACTTGCTGCTGGCCGAAATTGGGATCATTCTTGGCTTCGCCAGGCGGCAGGGTGATTTGCGCGGTTTGACCTGCCGGCAATACCAGCTGGATGCGCTCCCTGTATAAATAATGGCCAGGCGCGATGACAAACTTGACCTGTGCATGGGTTTTATCCAGCAGCGCAGCGTCAACCTTGAATGCCTTATCCACCGGCAGGAACTCTTGCGAGTCATCATTGGTAAACAGCTGGGAGAATCCCGAGTCTGCCTGCACCGGCATTGCCGTTGCCAGCAACACCGCCAAGGTCACCCACGCTCTGATCCAGTTAGTCATTTTTATCCCGCACCCTTATCTCAACACCAGTCTTATGCCAGCGTTTCAGCCGCTACCCAACGCAGGTATTCCGGCAAACCCTCGTTGACATGGATAGCTACAATCTCGGGAAGTTCATAAGGATGCAAAGCGCGTATCCTTTCAGCCACTTTGTCATAGCCCTGGCGTACGGTTTTAATGCTTAATGCAATCTCATCAGCCGTCTCGATCTGCCCTTGCCAGCGATAAACCGATTGCACAGGGCTTGAAATATTCACACATGCCGCCAACTGTTCATTAACCAGCGCGTGTGCCATGCTTTCTGCACACGCCATATCCGGCACATGCGTAAACACGATTATAATTTCCTCTTTTGGCGTCATATGCGCTGACTCATCAACAGGATTACTGACATGCGTTTTATCATCTTTGCTATTTTACTGGCTTTTCCATTTCTGGAGATAGCGATCTTGATTGAACTCAGCCAACGCTATGGCTGGTGGGTACTTGCTTACCTGCTGATCATTGGCTACCTTGGCCTGAAATTGATCCGCAGCGAAAAAGACCTGATCGCGGTACGTATGTTTCAGCAATTAGGCGCAGGGGGTAACCCAATCTCCGCCATGTTTTCGACGGCACGCAATATGTTTGCTGGTGTACTATTGCTGATTCCTGGTGTCATCAGCGATATGATTGCGGTAGTGTTACTGTTGATGCCGAGCAAAACGCCCACTTCTGGTAAAGCCTCAAATCAACCCAATTTCGATGCTCGAACCAGCGCCAATGACGAAGCGATTGAAGGTGAATATACCGATATCACTGAATCCAAGCCTAAAGACAATGTAGTGCGCCTGCCCGGTAAAGACTAATCCCTAGACGATATAAACCATGAACCGAGTACTGATAGAAAACAGCGGCCACACTTTCGATGTGCGCCCCAGCCAGACCGTGCTGGATGCGGCAATCGAGGCCGGGATCAATATGCCTTATGGTTGCCGCAATGGCGCCTGTGGTGCCTGCAAAGGCAAAGTACTCACCGGCAAGGTTTTCCACGACGACTACCAGGGTAGTGCCATGAGCGATGCTGAGCTGGCAAGTGGGCAGGCACTGTTTTGTTGCGCCAGGCCGCTGGAAGACCTGGTGATTGAATGTCGCCAGATAGATATGGTGCAAGGCATCAAGCCACGCATTTTGCCGATACGCGTGCAGAAAAAAGAACAGTTAACCAACGATGTCATGGTGCTGCACCTGCAATTACCGGCTACTGAACCTCTCACCTTTATGGCCGGCCAATATATTGAATTTTTGCTTAAAGATGGACGCCGCCGTGCTTTCTCCATCGCCAATGCGCCGCATGAAACCGGCTTTATCGAACTGCATATACGCAAGATTGCAGGCGGTCACTTTACCGAACAGGTGTTCAATGAGATGCCGCTAAAAACCATTCTTCGGGTAGAAGCACCGCTGGGCAGTTTTTTTCTGCGCGAGCAAAATGAGAAGCCCATCATCATGGTCGCCGGTGGCACTGGTTTTGCGCCGATCAAGGGCATGATAGAGCATATGATTTACCAGAATATCCAGCGGCCAGTGTTGTTGTACCGTGGTGCCCGGCATGTGGATGACCTGTATATGGATGAGCTTTGCCAGCGGTGGGCGGAGTTTATGCCGAATATCAGCTATATCCCTGTGATTTCAGAGGGTGCAGTGGATGAGGGCTGGAATGGGAGGCGAGGATTGGTGCATCAGGCTGTATTAGAGGATCATGAAGACCTGAGTAGGTTTGAAGTGTATGTCTGTGGTGCGCCGGGGATGGTGGATATAGCGAAAGAGACGTTTGTGTCGCGGGGATTGCCGGAGGAAGAGTTTTATAGTGATGCGTTTACGTTTGCACTGAAATAAGCGTGCTGAAAATATTACTTTGATCGCTTTTAATTGAAGGTTTTGGTCACTAACTACCGTTTCTTTTCGCCTGTAGGCGAGTTACTTTTCTTTGCTTGCACAAAGAAAACGTAACCAAAAGAAATGCACCCTAGCTTCCGCTTGTTTCCTGCGTTGCTCAAACTAGGACTTTCGTCCGTTGCTTTGCCGGACTTAGGTATAAGCGGTCACGAAACTCAACCTGGTAGCTCACACAAACCGTGAGCTACTGCGGGATTCGAACAGTCGCTCCCTTCTTCCTTATTTTGACTCCGCTACTCGGCGCGTCAGATAGGGGCCCGGTTAAAAACCACCACGATCAAACGGTATTTGTACATCAAAGGATAGTGGCCGTTAAGTAAGTTTTAAACTTTGAAGACCAAATTCAAATTCTGATAACTCTAATTATTTATTTCTTTCCACAGTGTTTGAGAGTGCTGCAATGTAAAGAATTACACTCAAGCGAAAGCGTGTGCTTTTCACGGGCCCCTATCTGACGCGCCGAGTAGCGCAGTCAGCGTGGGAGGGGTCGGCCAGCGTCTGTTCGAGCTCCGCAACAAGCCACGTTATGTGTGGCTTGTCAGGGCGAGTTTCGTTGGCCGCCCACGTTGATGAGCAACGCAGGAAATAAGCGGAAGCTAGGGTGTCTTGTTCTTTGCCTTCTTTCTTATGGACAAGCATAAGAAAGAACGGTCGCCTAAAGGCGAAAAGAAACGTTTAAAGTTCATCAGAACGTAATAAGCTTCTAAATACTGCTAATTTGGTCTTACTGAAAATTCTGACAGAGGTACTACTCCTTCAACCACCTAGCGATATCCATCGCATAATACGTCAATACCCCATCCGCCCCTGCACGCTTAAACCCCAGCATCGCCTCAAGCACACAAGCTTTCTCATCCAGCCAGCTATTCTGCGCTGCTGCTTTCAGCATCGCATACTCGCCACTCACATGATAAGCATACGTCGGTACGCCAAACTCATCCTTCACTCGCCTTACAATATCCAGATAAGGCATGCCTGGTTTCACCATGACCATATCCGCACCTTCTTCAATATCCAGTGCGACTTCTTTCAAGGCCTCGTCAGAATTGGCGGGATCCATCTGGTAATTGTATTTATTGCTCTTGCCTAAATTGCCTGCTGAGCCAACCGCATCACGGAATGGCCCATAAAAAGCTGATGCGTATTTAGCTGAATAAGCCATGATGCGTGTATAGATAAAACGACTGTCTTCCAACGCATCACGGATGGCACCAATACGGCCATCCATCATGTCAGAAGGCGCGACGACGTCAGCGCCTGCTTCGGCATGGCATAACGCCTGTTTAACCAGCACCTCTACCGTTTCGTCATTCAACACATAACCAGTGTCGTCTATCAGGCCATCTTGCCCATGCGTTGTGTAAGGATCGAGCGCAACATCGGTAATTACGCCTAGTTCTGGAAATGCTTGTTTGAGCGCCCTGACTGTGCGCGGCACCAGCCCTTCAGGATTATAGGCTTCTTTGGCATCCAGGCTTTTGAACTCTTGCGCCACCACCGGGAACAAAGCCAGGGCCGGAATACCCAGCTTCACACATTCTTTGGCGGTTTTCAGCAACACATCTATGCTCTGGCGCTGTACGCCTGGCATGGATTTCACTTCTTCGATTTTTCCTTCACCTTCGAGGACGAATACCGGATAAATCAGGTCATTCACGGTGAGGACATTTTCACGCATTAAACGGCGTGAAAAATCGTCTTTACGCATGCGGCGTGGGCGGATAGCTAGAAATTGGCTCAAAATAATCTCCATATTTGCCTACGCTTAACAGCGTCAGGCGGAGGATCAAAATAGTGCGAGTTGTGCAGGCAATCTGATTACAACTCGATTAAAACTGGTTAGGCAAATACCTTGGCCAGTTCAGCACCAGGATTTTCCTGACGCATAAATGCTTCACCCACCAGGAAGGTATGCACAGCATGGTCGCGCATCAATTTGACATCGTCAGCGGTGAAAATTCCGCTTTCGGTCACTACGACTTTGTCGCTGGCGATTTTATCCAGCAGACCCAGTGTGGTATCCAGTGTGACTTCAAATGTACGCAGGTTGCGGTTATTGATACCCAGTAATGGAGTGGTCAACTGGATCGCTTGTGCCAGCTCTTCGCCATTGTGCACTTCCACCAGCACAGCCATGCCTAAACGATGTGCCAGTGACTCCAGTTGCTGCATTTGTGCCAGCGTCAGCGCAGCGGCGATCAGCAGGATGCAGTCGGCACCCATGGCGCGTGCTTCATAGACCTGGTAATCATCGATCATAAAATCTTTGCGTAATACGGGGAGCTGGCAAGCAGCGCGCGCCTGTTTCAGGTAGTCGGCTGAACCCTGGAAATATTGCTCGTCAGTCAGGACGGACAGGCAGGCAGCGCCACCTTGCTCATAGCTGGCGGCAATCTCGGCTGGCTTAAAATCTTCGCGAATCACTCCTTTGGAGGGACTGGCTTTTTTAATCTCGGCAATCACGGCGGCTTCGCCTGCGGCGATTTTGCTGCGGATCGCTGCGACAAAGTCACGCGCAGGCGCTTGTTGTGCAGCGAGCGCTTGCACCTCGGCCAACGGCAGTTTTGCTTGCGCGGCAGCAATCTCTTCAGCTTTGGTTGCCAGGATTTTATTTAAAATATCACTCATAATTTATCCAAAAATTAAACTTTCTAAACCAGGCTAGGCGCGAATTTAAAAATAATGCCGCCGCATATAATTAATATGTAAGGCAGAATATTTAATGGCAACAACGCATCGTGACGAAAGTTTAGTTTTTACTCGTATGTTTTTCCGTTAACCTTAATCCAACCACCTTTAACACCACCAGGATCATGATGTGTCCAATGCATGATGCCGCCCTTGGGGTTGTAAATATATTCACCTTTAAACGCGACTGGATCACCGACATTTAACTGCTCGACGCGTGGCGCCAGATCGATATTATGCGCAAATAACAATGTCTGTTCAGGCGTAATGCTCACCAGAAAGCGCTGGTGCCTTGCGCCTTTGGTGTCATCCGGCAATAGCTTTTTCACAACGCCGCTACCTTCAAGCCAGACATGGCTTTGCTTGTGGGCAAATGCCTGTTTAATGGCTGCGTTGTCTTCAGTGACCAGGCCAGAAGACAGTGATTGCAGGTTAAGCGTCTGCGCCGGCGATTTCACCTCAACGGTTGATTGCGGCTGGTTGCTGGCTGCCTGTTGCGACGCTTGCTGACACGCAGCCAGCAAACACAACATCGCAATCAGTGCGTAATGCTTCATGCGGCCTGGCTCAACGCCTTTAACTGCTGCAATTTATTCAACGCATTGCCTGAATCAATCGACGCTGCCGCTTGCGCAATCCCTGATGATAAATCATTAGCAAGGCCAGAAACATAAATCGCGGCGCCAGCATTCAGTAATACGATATCTCTTGCCGGACCTTTTTCGCCAGACAACAGGCCAAGTATAATTTCGCTGGAATGCTGCGCGCTTTCAACACGTATGCTGTTGATATCATGCAATGGCATGCCAAACTGGGCTGGATTCACTGTGTATTCCGCGATGTTACCGTTTTTGAGTTCGGCCACGTAAGTGTCTGCAGAAAAAGAGATTTCATCCATTTCATCGGCGCTGTGCACAACCATCACATGTTCGCTGCCTAGTTGCTTTAAAGTTTGCGCTAATAATGGCACCAGGTCACGGTGGAACACGCCCATGACCTGGCGTTTGGCACCAGCCGGATTGGTCATGGGTCCCAGCAAGTTGAACATGGTACGCACACCCAGTTCTCGGCGCACAGGTGCCGCATATTTCATGGCGGAGTGATGGTTAGGCGCAAACATAAAGCCGATGCCGGCCTCATTGACACAGCGCACCACTTGTTGAGGTGTCAGAGCGATATTCACTCCCAGCGCCTCCAGCACATCGGCGGAGCCGCTTTTTGAAGAAGCCGCGCGGCCGCCATGCTTGGCGATTTTTGCGCCTGCGCCTGCGGCGACAAAGGCTGATGCGGTTGAGACGTTAAATACTTTGTTTGGTGCGCCACCGGTACCACAGGTATCGATCAAGTGGCGTGTATCGCTGATATCCACTTTACTGGAAAGCTCGCGCATCATTTGCGCAGCTGCGGAGATTTCGGTCACGGTTTCGCCTTTGACACGGAGGGCAGACAAGAAACCTGCGATCTGGATCTGGGTGAACTCCCCGCTCATGATTTGCCGCATGATTTCCAGCATTTCTTCATGCGTGAAATCGGTGTGGTCTATCAGCCGCTGTATCGCGATTTTAGGCGTGATGGCCATCAATAGCCTTTCAGGAAGTTATCCAGCAATGCATGCCCGTGTTCGGTCAGGATAGACTCCGGGTGGAACTGCACGCCTTCAATAGCCAGGGTTTTATGCCTGACGCCCATGATCTCGCCATCGTCAGTCCAGGCGGTGATCTCCAGGCAATCGGGAATGGTTTCACGCTCAATCACCAGTGAATGGTAGCGGGTTGCCGTGTACGGGTTAGGCAGGTTTCTGAACACACCGGTATTGGTATGGTGGATCAATGAAGTTTTACCGTGCATCAGCGTTTTAGCTTTGATGATGTTGCCGCCAAACGCCTGGCCTATGCTCTGGTGACCCAGGCAAACACCGAGTAGGGGGATCTTGCCGGCAAACTCATGAATCAGCGGCACTGAAATCCCGGCTTCATTTGGCGTACATGGGCCTGGAGAAATCACGATTTTTTCCGGTTGCATCGCTTTGATCTGTTCCAGCGTGATCTCATCGTTTCTGTGTACGTGTACGTCTTGCCCCAACTCGCCCAGGTACTGCACCAGGTTGTAGGTAAAAGAGTCGTAGTTATCGATCATTAACAACATATCAGGCTCCTTTTCCTGCGGTTAACTGGGCGGTGGTTTTCAGTCCGGTATTATCCAGTGCGGCGCTATCGAGGCCAGCCTGCACAAGCTCAGCGGCGCGGATGACAGCTTTGGCTTTGTTCTGGGTTTCATCCCATTCGTTTTGCGGAATCGAATCCGCCACGATGCCTGCCCCGGCTTGCACGTAAAGTTTTTTATCTTTAATCACGGCGGTGCGGATGGCGATCGCCACATCCATATCGCCGTTAAATCCTAAGTAACCGACCGCACCAGCGTAAATACCGCGCTTGGATGGCTCGAGTTCTTCAATGATTTCCATGGCGCGTACTTTTGGAGCACCAGATACTGTCCCTGCCGTAAATGTAGCTTTTAGCACATCAATCGCATCCAGACCAGGCTTCAGCTGGCCTTCGACATTGCTGACGATATGCATGACATGTGAGTAACGCTCAATCGTCATATTGTCGGTGACTCTTACTGTTCCCGTCAGCGCGACACGGCCTACATCATTACGGCCCAGGTCCATCAGCTGCACATGTTCGGCACGCTCTTTGGGGTCAGCCAGTAACTCGGCTTCCAGCGCCAGGTCATGATCGCGATTTTTACCGCGTGGTCTGGTACCGGCAATCGGGCGAGAGGTGACTGTCGTGTTATCCAGACGCACCAGGATTTCCGGCGAGGCGCCAACGACGTGATGGTCACCCATATCGTAATAGAACATATATGGGGATGGATTCAGGCTGCGCAATGCGCGGTAAAGGCTGAGCGGCGAAGCGTCAAAATCTTGTGACATACGCTGGCTGAGCACCACCTGCATGATGTCGCCTTCAAGAATATATTGCTGGGCGGTTTTCACTGCGGTCTTGAAATTGTCTTCACCAAACTCTGATAATGCCTGGGTTTTACTGGTAGGCAGCGCCGCCGGGATTTCGACCTGGGCACGCAGTTTTGCCAGCAAGGCCTGCATACGATCACGTGCAGCTTCATAGGCATTCGGCTGAGACGGGTCGGCATAGACAATAAAATACAGCTTGCTGGACAGATTATCGATCACCGCGATTTGTTCAGACACCATTAGCAGGATATCCGGCGTGCCTATCGCGTCCGGCTTTTTCTGCTTGCCCAGGCGCTTTTCAATATATTGGATCGTCTCGTAACCAAAGTAACCGGCCAGGCCACCGGTGAAGCGCGGCAAACCTTCATAGGGCGGCGTTTTAAAGCGGGCCTGGTAGGCTTTGATAAAGTCCAGCGGGTTTTGATCAGTATGCGACTCGATGACTGAGTTGCCTTGAATCACCTGCAACTGCTGGTCGCGTACCTCGATACGCGTAGTCGCAGGCAGGCCGATAATAGAATAACGGCCAAAGCGTTCGCCGCCTTGTACGCTTTCCAGCAGATAGGAGTAGGGTTGGTTAGCCAGCTTGAGATACAGCGACAGCGGCGTATCGAGGTCGGCAAAGGTTTCCATCACCAGCGGGATACGGTTGTACCCTTGCGCCGCCAGCGCGTCGAATTCGGTCTTGCTCAAAGTGCTTAACATGATGCTTTTTCCAGATTGTTCGTTGAGTGTGTCGCTTCATCAGAGGCAACAGATTAGTGCAAATAGCGCGCACCAGCGCTTGCGGGCTGGCCTAGCCCCGCCACGAACGACGCCAGCTTAACACTGGCCAACTGGAAGAATGATGAGCACAAAACATCATGATATTTGAATAGTTTTTTTATCCCCGCTTTAAGAGAGCAGGTAACTCCAGCAAGTCCACCACCTCGGTGAACTGCTGCACCGTGGCATCCACGGTTGCCTTGTCAATCGGGCGACCCTGATTATACCCATAAGGCACGGTGACTACAAAGCATCCTGCTGCCTGCCCTGCCTGGATATCGGTTTCCGAGTCCCCTACCAGTACTGCTTCAGCGGGCAATACGCCTAGTTTTTGGCAAATATGCAACAGCGGCAGCGGATCGGGTTTCTTTTTGGGAAGCGTATCACCTGAGACGACGATTTCAAAAAAATCGGCCAGGCCTGCTTTTTCAAGCAGAGGCCGGGTGAATTTTTCAGGTTTGTTAGTGACGCAGGCCAACAAGAAGCCGTGCGTCTTTAATTGTTGTAGCGCAGATATGACGCCAGAAAACGGCAGACTGTCAGTCGCATTATTCGCGTAAAAATCATGATACAGAGGCTGGGCTTTTTCAAACAGCTCAGCGTCCGGTTCGTCATGCGGATTCCCGGTCAGGCAACGCTTGATCAGGTTTTGCACGCCTTCACCAATATAGGTGCTGATCTGTGCCTGTGGCAGCATGGGCTTGCCTAGTGCCACCAGCATACGATTGGCGGCTTCGGCAATTTGCGGTGCGGTATCAAGCAGGGTGCCGTCCAGATCGAACATCACCAGCTTGACTTGAAACCGCATCACAACAGGCTTTTATTAAATTAAACAGTGGCTAAAGAAGCACGCATCGCCGCAACAACAGTATCGTAACGGTTAGCATCCGATTCGTTAGGCGAACCAAAAATCGCGCTACCTGCCACAAATGTATCTGCACCGGCTTTGGCAATCTCAGCGATATTGTTCGCGTTCACACCGCCATCCACTTCCAGCCAGATCTGGCGACCGGTTTTTTCGTAGTAGGCATCAATACGTGCACGCGCTGCTTTTAATTTGTTCAGCGTTTCCGGAATAAACTTCTGGCCGCCAAAACCCGGGTTCACGGACATCAGCAAAATCATGTCGACTTTATCCATCACGTGGTCCAGGTAATGCAACGGGGTCGCCGGGTTGAATACCAGGCCGGATTTACAGCCGCTGTCACGCACCAGCGCCAGGCTGCGGTCAATGTGGTCAGACGCTTCCGGGTGAAAAGTGATGATGTCGGCACCGGCTTTGGCGAAGTCAGGAATAATGCGGTCTACCGGTTTCACCATCAGGTGCACGTCGATCAATGCGCCGACGTTATGTGACAAATCGCGAATGGCATCGCAAACCAGCGGTCCAATCGTCAGGTTAGGTACATAGTGATTGTCCATTACGTCAAAGTGGACGATGTCGGTACCGGATTTGATCACGTTTTCAATTTCTTCACCTAATTTGGCAAAGTTGGCAGAAAGAATACTGGGGGCAATGCGAAAAGTTTTGTCCATGCTGGTGTTCCGTATCTGAAGTTGAATAAATCTGATGATTTTTATTGTAAAACCAATATTTTAACGCCATTCTGGTTCAATTGCCATTCCACGCCAAATTGACAGGATTCTTGCTTGCTAAGCACTAATGTAAGAAAATGTCGGCACCTTTGCTACGGGCACCAATCGAATCAACCATGAACGACCTGCATGCGTTAGTTTATTTATCTCTTTGCCTGTTCTCAAAGGTAAAATAGCGCTATGCAACTGTTTACCATTGGTGTGAACCACACCACCGCACCTATCGCTATCCGCGAAAACGTTGCGTTCAACAACGAAAGCCTGCCGCATGCGCTGGAAGACCTGACGCGCCACAACGTGTCTGAAGTTGCCATCCTCTCCACCTGCAACCGCACTGAAATCTATGTGCAGTCTATACGGCCAGAAACCGTCATCGACTGGCTGGCCAATTACCACAAGTTGGAAGCTCAGCAGCTGATGCCTTATACCTATACCTTGAGTAGTCACGAAGCGGTCAAACATGCTTTCCGTGTTGCCAGCGGCCTGGATAGTATGGTGCTGGGCGAGGCGCAGATCCTCGGGCAGTTCAAGCAGTCGGTAAAAATCGCGCAGGATGTTGGTACGTTGGGCACCATGTTGCACAAATTGTTCCAGCGTACGTTTGAAGTAGCGAAAGAAGTGCGCACCAATACCGATATCGGCGGCAGCTCCATTTCAATGGCAGCGGCTGCTGTCAAACTGGCGCAACGGATTTTTGGTGATTTGAGCGCGCAAAGCGTGCTGTTTATCGGCGCCGGTGAAATGATTGAGCTATGTGCCGATCATTTTGCCGCACAAAAACCGAAAAAAATCACCGTTGCCAATCGCACCCTGGAACGCGGCGAACAGCTGGCAGAAAAAATCCGCAGTCAGGGCCTGAACATGCAGGCCATTCTGCTGAATGACCTGCCTGAACGTTTTCACGAATTTGATATTGTGATCACCAGCACCGCCAGCCAGTTGCCTATGGTCGGCCTGGGTATGGTTGAACGCGCCATCAAGCTGCGTAAACACCGGCCGATGTTTATGGTCGACCTGGCCGTTCCACGCGATATCGAGCCAGAAGTGTCGGCCCTGGATGACGTATTCCTGTATACGGTAGACGACCTGGCGCAAGTTGTTTCCGAAGGTATAGGCAATCGTCAGGAAGCGGCAGTGAATGCCGAACTGATCGTCAACGCCCGTGTTGAGCACTTTATGCAGTGGCTCAAACAGCGTGAAGCCGTGCCGACGATTAAAGCCCTGCGTGACCAGATAGATGCCGTAAGGCAAGCCGAGCTGGAAAAAGCGCTCAAGCTGCTGCAAAAAGGCGAGTCTGCTGACAAGGTGCTTGAGGTACTCAGTAACGCCCTGACCAATAAATTTCTGCATGGCCCCAGCCATGCACTTAACAACAGCAATGGTGACGCACATGCGCACCTTGAGCATCTGGTAAAGCAGCTGTTCCAGCTGAAAGATTAATTTAATTAAGCATGACCCAGGCTGGCTGTGAGTGAATCACATATGCATCCGCCACATTTGAATTTTAGGCAAAACCCATGAAACCAAGTATGTTGCAAAAGCTCGCTAACTTAAGCGAGCGCCTCGAAGAAATCAACCGCCTGCTGAGTAGCGAAGGCGTGACTGACAATATGGATAATTACCGTAAGATCATGCAGGAGCATACGGAAATCACGCCTATTGTTGAGCAGTACCACATCTATGTACAAACCGAATCCGACCTGAAAGAGGCGCATGCCATGCTTTCAGACCCGGAGATGAAGGAGTTTGCACAGGAGGAAATCGAAAGTGGCAAGCAGCGTCTGGAAGAAGTGGAATTAGCGTTACAGAAACTGTTGCTGCCCAAAGACCCCAATGATGATAAGAGCATTTTCCTGGAAGTACGCGCCGGTACTGGCGGCGATGAATCCGGCCTGTTTGCCGGTGATCTGTTCCGCATGTATTCCCGCTATGCCGACCGCCAGGGCTGGAAAGTGGAAATCGTCTCTGCCAATGAAGGGGAAGTCGGTGGCTACAAAGAGATCATCGCCAAAATCAATGGTTATGGGGCCTACTCAAAACTCAAATTCGAGTCTGGCGGTCATCGCGTACAACGCGTGCCAGACACTGAAACCCAGGGTCGCATCCATACCTCTGCCTGTACGGTAGCAATTTTGCCTGAGGTAGAAGAAGTCGGTGATGTGGAAATCAACCCGGCCGATATCCGTATCGATACTTTCCGTGCCAGCGGTGCCGGTGGTCAGCATATCAACAAAACCGATTCTGCCGTGCGCATTACCCATGCACCTACCGGCATTGTCGTCGAATGTCAGGATGGCCGCAGCCAGCACGCCAATAAGGCACAAGCGATGCAGGTGCTGGCGGCACGCATCAAAGCCAAACAGGTAGATGAGCAGCAAAGCAAGATCGCCTCGGAACGCCGCAACCTGATTGGTTCCGGTGACCGCTCGGAACGTATCCGTACCTACAATTACCCACAAGGCCGTATCACCGACCACCGCATCAACCTGACCTTGTACAAGATTGAAGCAATTACCGAAGGCGATATGGATGAGCTGATAGGCGCACTTTCAAATGAGTATCAGGCTGATTTGCTGGCTAGCCTGGGCGAAGATAATTAAATGAGCAAATAGAGGAAATATGAAAATTACATTTTGTTGTTTCGTAATTTTGATAACTCTTTCCTCTCATACTTTGGCTGAAGCTGGGGATGCGGAAGAGCGCCTAAAATATGAAACCTTTAAGGCGAAAACTGAAATAAGTCTGGAGTCTTTGAAATCCGTTAAATCACAAGATTTAATGCAGCTTCAAGCTCAGATTGATTACCAAAAAAATCTAATTGAGCAAATCAACAACCAAGCCAATTCTTTAAATAACAATATTGCAATTGGGAGCGTTATGATCACGGTACTCGTATCGCTCATTGGGTTTTTCTCTTACAGAAATGCGAAAACTGATGCTCAACTTGTGGCAAAACAGGAAGCCCAATATATTACTCAACAAGAAGTAAAAAACTGGTTTGATAGAAACACAAAAGACCTGAACACCGAAATTGATGAATTAAAATTAAAACTAAGAAACTTTGAAGATGAAGCCAATAATACAGCCATAGAAACTAAAGAGCTAATGGCTGATCACTTAACGGAACTATTAGATAGATCAATTTCTGAAAGTGATAATTACTCTAACAAGGCCCCTGATACAACTAAATCTCAATTAGCACAACATAGTTCTGCTGTGCCTGTATATCAGGAGTTTGTATTAATTAAACAGCTGGAAGATCCCCAAGCAGCAATCGAAAATTATAATAATCAACGTAAGGAATTAGGTTCTGAACTGCCTGAAATGCAGTCAAATATATTACTTGCTCAAATTAAAAAAGGGGATGCTCAACGCCAGCTTAATAAACCTAAAGAAGCAGTGGCTACTTACAGTAACTTAATAAAGCAATTCGGAAACACCGAGAATCATTTTTTTAAAGAATTAATTGCGCGTGCTTATGTTAACAAAGGCGATACCCAACATCAGTCGCTTAATCAGCCTAAAGCTGCGATCATAACTTACGACACGTTAATTCAAAAGTTTGGCGACTCTAATTTACCAGACATGCATGCGCAAATAGCACGTGCGTATGTTAACAAAGGATTTACGCAGGGACAGTCTCTGGATCAACCTGAAGTTGCAGTTGCAACTTGGAATGCTTTGATTCAAAAACTTGAAAAATCTTTACATCCTGTTGTTCAAGCACATGTTGCACATGCTTATCTCAATCGAGGGTTTATTCAAGAGCAAGTTCTGAGTCAACCTGAAGCTGAACTTGAAACTTACAATCATTTAATTCAGAAATTTGCAGGTTCTAAATATCGAATTGTGCAGGCTAAAGTAGCGATAGCTTATGATGGTTTAGGATTTAAAAATCTTTTGTTAGCAAAACAAGCTTGGAAGATTAGGTCACAACGTGAAAGGCTCTTAAAAATTGCCATTTATAACTTTGAAAAAGCCGTTGAGCTTTGCGACGAAGTGGAACGGCCAATGATTTTAAGTAATATCGCCTACAGTAATTGGTTGCTGGGAATAAAAACAGATACAAAAAAACAGTTAGCTGAAGCTTTTGCATTGAACGGAAAAAGAATACGCCAATTTACGTTAGAGAATTTAGAAATGCATTCAGTTAGCCCGGACGAGTCTTTTAAAGACTTGTTAAATACAGTTTTTAGGCAAACTGTTGATCAAAATGTTTGATATCCATCAAATGACACCAGTTTCTGGTATAAGCGACTTTAATTTTCGAATTCCAAATGCGCCACGCAGTATCCAAAAAGATCAGCCAATCAAATTTATATTGGATAGCGAAGCAATCGATTGCCTGGCCCATAACATTGCGCTGGTGCATTCCGGTTTCGATTCTTCTGCGTTTAAAGAGTTAGCGCTCAACAACATTGCACCACTTGGTTTTATGGACCGTTCAGCGCATATTGCCACAGCGCTGAAGGCGACATTACCTGTCAAATTTTCTGATGCGACAGAAGTATTAATTAGTACGCTGACGCTACCAAATTTACATACAGAGCGCCTGGGGCTTAGCGTATTTTTCTATCTGCCGCATACGCGTTTTGTGGCGGAATATGGCCGCGATGCTCTGCACAATGCCGGTGAAGACCCGTTTGACGCAGCCATGCTTGCACAGTATGAACTGACTCGCCGCTTCACCGCAGAATTTTCCATCCGCCCGTTCCTGATTCATGACTTTGACCGCACGCTCAAGCAGCTCACGCAATGGCTGGATGACCCTGACCCGCATGTGCGTCGCTTGTGTTCGGAAGGCACCCGCGCGCGTTTGCCGTGGGGAGCACGCATTCCGCAATTGATCAAGGACCCGACGCCGACTCTGTCTATCCTCGATGCACTGAAAAGTGACCCTAGCCTGTACGTGCGGCGCAGTGTGGCAAATCATGTGGGCGACATTGCCAAAGACCATCCCGAGATTGCCTTTGACCTGTGCGACCGCTGGTTAAGTAATGCCGATAAAGAACTGAAATGGGTGATTCGCCACGCGGTGCGTCATCCGGCAAAACAGGGCAATGCCACAGCGATTGCCTTGCGCAAAGCCGCCGGGGGCAGATAGCCATGTCACAAACGGTGCAACAGTTGCTGCAAACTGCGAGGCAACAGCTGGCGCAACTGGTGCCTGCCAGCGAAGCATCCATAGAAGCGCAGATATTGCTGATGCATACACTGGATGTGAACCGTGCATGGTTACTTGCGCATGCCACGGATGTTGTGCCTGAAAAGTCCACACAGGACTTCACGCATTTATTGCAGCGCCGTTTACAAGGCGAACCGATCGCCTATATTCTTGGCTACCGTGAATTTTTTGGCCTTAAACTCGCCGTCACCTCCGATACGCTGATTCCACGGCCGGATACTGAAACCTTGGTCGAAGCTGCCTTGCAAAAAATAATGCAACCATTGCAAATACTGGATTTAGGCACAGGCACCGGCGCTATTGCGCTAGCGCTCGCGTGGCATGCACCTCAATCGCAGGTGACAGCCGTCGACGCTTCAGAGGGCGCCTTAAGGGTGGCTGAAAAAAATAGACATTGCTTGCAGCTTGATAACGTCACATTGCTGCATAGCCACTGGTTTTCTGCGCTTGCCAACCAGGCATTCGACCTGATCGTCAGCAACCCGCCGTATATTGAAGCTGCCGATCAGCACTTAAGCCAAGGCGACTTACGTTTTGAGCCGCTCTCTGCATTGGCTGCGGGCGAAGATGGCCTGGCGGATATACGGCAGATCATCACGCAAGCGCCTGGCCATTTAAATGATGGCGGATGGCTGATGCTGGAACATGGTTACAACCAGGCAGAGGCTGTACAAAATCTTTATCAAATAGCCGGGTTTGAGCATATTCAAACTTTGCGCGATTTAGGCGACAATCCAAGGGTCACGCTGGCGCAGTGGTTGGTAATTTAAAATACCAGGCGTCACCAATAATAAAAAAGGGGGAATCATGATTCAAAAACTACGTCTGGCGATACGCAATGATCTGGAATCGCCGGAGGAATTAAGGCGTTTTGGTTCGGGCTGGTTAAGTGGGGTGGCCGCGCTGGTGCTTGGCATTGCCGGCCTATGTTTGCTACTTGGCGAGCGCTTGCAAGGGGTGTTCTCTACCCAGATGCTGGCGCCTTTATATGCATTGCCACAATTCACATGGATTATTCAGGGCTTGTTAGTCGTCAGTTTTGTGCTGGCTTGCACTAACCTGGTCTTGCGCAGGAATCGCATCCTGGGTTTTAGCGCTATCCTGCTGGTGCTGGTCACCATGACCATAGCGCAAACGCTGGCTGCGCAAGCCGCACGTACCAGCAATCTGGCACTTAGCCTGGACTGGTTTGTGCTGAATATACTGCTGACCGGCTTCCTGTTTATTCCCCTGGAAAAACTGTTTGGTCGCTTGACCCAACAGGCTTTATTCAGGGATGAATGGCGTGAGGATCTGTTTTATTTTTTAATCAGCAGTGTATTTGTGCAAACGCTGACGCTGTTTACGCTGGCACCGTCGATGACAGTGCTGCATTACACCGGTGACTGGGCAACGTTTAGAGCTGCCATTGCCAGCCAGCCGCTCTGGCTGCAAGTGATTGAAATCATGTTTCTCACGGATTTTGTCCAGTACTGGTTCCACCGCGCGTTTCATCAGCTGCCGTTTTTATGGGGGTTTCATGCTGTACATCACTCTGCTAAAAAGATGGACTGGCTGGCCGGTTCACGCATGCATATTGTTGAAATCGTCGGTTTACGCAGCATGACAGTGATCCCTATGTATGTGCTGGGCTTTGCCGAGAGCGCATTACATATTTATATTTTGCTGGTGTATCTCAATGCCACCTTTGTGCATGCCAACGTGCGCTTTAATGTCGAATGGCTGAAACCGTTCATTGTCACGCCACGTTTTCACCACTGGCATCATGGCATTGAAAAGGAAGCGATTGACGTGAATTTCGCGATTCACTTCCCCTTATTCGACAAGCTGTTCGGCACGTATTACATGCCAAAAAATCAATGGCCAAGTGGTTATGGCATCGGCGGACACCCGGTGCCGAACGGCTACTGGAAACAGTTTCTGTATCCGTTTAAAAAGTAACACTGCGCTGTGCACGATTCTTGCTGCTACAGTTCTATTCGATTGCAGCAAGAAAGGCCGTGTATGTTTAATTTCAACTCCATAAAAGCTGTCCTGTTTGATCTGGATGGTGTCTTGTATATCGGCAACCAGCTGATTCCCGGTGCACTGGCGTCTGTGGCCCAGTTACGTAAAGCTGGCATTGCCGTGCGTTTTGTCACCAACACCAGCACCCTATCGTTAGATTCTTTGCAAGACAAACTGAACCGGCTTGGCTTTAATACAGTGCCTGAAGAAATCATGAGTGCACCACAAGCGACCATACAGCACTTAAATAGACAGCCCAACCCGGTGTGCAAGTTACTTTTGGCTGAAGATGTGAAAAAAGATTTTGCCTGCTTTGACCAATCCGACACCGCTGCCAATTACGTGGTGATTGGTGATATTGGCGACCAATGGTCTTATGAATTACTCAATGAAGTTTTTCACTGCCTGGTGAATGGCGCGCAACTGATCGCCATCCATAAAAACCGTTTCTGGCAGACCGAAACCGGACTGCAAATGGATATCGGCGCATTCGTCACCGGCCTGGAATATGCCAGCAATACCAAAGCCATGCTCATGGGTAAACCTTCTCGGCATTTTTTCAATATCGCGGTGGATGCATTACGCCTGAAGCCTTCCGAAGTGATGATGGTGGGAGACGATATTGATGCCGATGTCGGGGGTGCGCAGGATGCCGGGTTACATGGTGTGCTGGTGAAAACCGGCAAATACCGGGAAACCTACACGCGCCTGTCTGCCGTCGATCCGGATGCAGTGATCAACTCGGTGGCAGACCTGCCAGCCTTGCTTGGCTGCCTGTCAGCCGCACCGCAATAAAAGCAAAGACGCGCTGACTCGCCGTGAGGCATGCCACATAGTATAATCGCGGCATGTCTGAATCGAATTCCGTTGGTATTGTTAAAGCGCAGGTAGCGCATTTCAACAAACCACTCACCTTGCAAAGCGGCGCTGTGTTACCGCAATACCATCTTGCCTATGAAACCTACGGCGAGCTCAATGCAACCAAATCCAATGCCGTGCTGATCTGTCACGCCTTATCGGGCAACCACCATGTGGCTGGCCGTTATTCAGAAGATGACAAATACCCAGGCTGGTGGGATAACCTGATTGGCCCCGGCAGGCCGCTGGATACAAACAAGTTTTTCGTGATTGGCCTGAATAACCTGGGCGGCTGTCATGGCAGTAGCGGTCCATCGAGTGTTGACCCGCTGACTGACCGGCCATATAGCGCTACCTTTCCGGTGGTGACAGTGGAAGACTGGGTTGAATCACAGGCGCGACTGATGGATTACCTTGGGATCGAACAGCTGGCTGCAGTGATCGGCGGCAGTCTGGGTGGGATGCAGGCCCTGCAATGGAATATTGCTTACCCTGAGCGCTTACGCCATGCATTTGTGATTGCTTCTGCGCCGAATTTAACCGCTCAAAACATGGCTTTTAATGAAGTCGCGCGCCAGGCGATTATTACCGACCCTGAATTTTACGAAGGCGATTATTACAACCATGGCACCGTGCCGCGCCGAGGATTGCGCATTGCCCGTATGCTGGGTCATATCACTTACCTTTCCGATGATGTGATGGGCGAAAAATTTGGCCGCAAACTGCGTCATGGCGAGCTCAAATACAGTTTTGATGTTGAGTTTGAAATGGAATCCTACCTGCGTTACCAGGGCGATAAATTCGCCGGTGAGTTTGATGCCAACACTTATTTGCGCATGACACGCGCTTTGGATTATTTTGATCCAGCTCTGGCTTACGGCGGCGATTTGAGCCAGGCGCTCAGCAAAGCAGAAGCCAAATTTATCGTGATTTCGTTCACTACCGACTGGCGCTTTTCTCCAGGTCGCTCGCGGGAAATCGTACAGGCATTGCTCGATAACGCGTTGCCGGTCAAATATGCCGAGGTTACTTCAGCACATGGGCATGACGCATTTTTGATGCCTGACCCGCATTACCACGACATCATGCGTGCTTATTTAGAGCAGGTCAAAGTATGAAAAATGTAGATATTACAAATATTCGCCCAGACTTTGCATTAATAACAAATTGGGTGCGTTCAAAAACCAAGGTGCTTGACCTTGGTTGCGGCGATGGCACTTTGCTGACCCATCTGCATGAAACGCTGGACACTACCGGTTATGGTGTGGAAAAAGACGATGCTAATTGGCTGGAAGCGCTCAAGAATGGCGTCGATGTGATCCAGATGAACCTGGAAGACGGTTTATCCGGTTTTGAAGACCAGTCATTTGATACCGTAATTCTGTCGCAGACTTTGCAAGCCATGCACAACACGGAAACCATTGTTGAAGAAATGTTGCGCGTTGGCCGTGAAGCGATTGTTACCTTCCCCAACTTTGGTTACTGGCGTAACCGCCTGCAGATAGTAACCGGCAAAATGCCGGTATCCAAGACCCTGCCTTACCAGTGGTATGACACGCCGAATGTGCATTTATGTACGATTCACGATTTTGATGAATTTTGCACCAATCATCAGATACAAGTGATTGAACGTAAAGTCATTACGGGTGGTCAAGATGTGCATATGTTGCCCAACCTGATGGGTAACCTGGCCATGTACCGACTGAAAAGCGCTGGCAGCTAACGTACTTTCTATCCAATTCAAGGCGTTACCATACGCCTCAAAACCCATCAGGAACTAGGCCCTGCAGCATTGCAGGTACTTGCCTGATGCTATTCCGCATCAATTTTTACCCGAGTTTAATTTCCCAGAATAACAACAACCATTGACTTCAATGTTTTATCCAATCATAATGATAATCATTCCCATTACTATCTGGTAGCGGGGATACATGGTAAAGACGTTTGTGAGTAACGCGGCCAGTTAACAATTCTGGCACTTATTAAAGATGCCAGTCATTAATAATTACTCAAAGGAAGTTAGTAAAATGAAAGCTAAATATCTCAGCATCGTTATCGGTGCAAGCCTGTTCGCAATCGCTGGTCTGGCACAAGCGAACACCACCTACAGCAGCTTTGTTGACGTTGCAAACTCTGTGTCTTTTGACGGCTGGAACCAGCTGAACCGCAACCGCGTGGATGATAACGGTGCTGCGAATCCATTGACTGCTGCCCAACTGGCCGCAGGTACAGCAGGTAACGTTGCCGGTTCTGGCGATGCATTGCTGACACAGGTTACCGGCAGCTATTATCCGGCCGGTTTTGGTCTTTACGGTGACGGCAACCTGACCTTCACTGACAATACCGTTTCAAACAACATCGGTTCACTGGTATTCCAGGGCATCGTCAATGACTTCAATGCTTCATTCGGTGGTGAAGCTTATACCATTACGCTAAGTTACAACGGCGGTAACCAGGCCATTGCAGGGTCATTGATCAACTTCGTGAGTACCGGCACTGTTGATGATTATTATCGTTACTCCTGGGACCTGAGCGGTGTTTCTTCACCGATCACTTCTTACACTTTGAGTTTCAGCGCTGGTTTCTCACAAGCTTTGGCTTTCCAGGTGGACCAGGTCGCATCTGCATCTGCTGTGCCGGAAGCTGACAGCTATGCCATGATGATGCTGGGTCTGGGTGTAATGGGTGCAGTGGTACGTCGTCGCGGCAAATAATAGCTAAAATAAAGCCATGAAAAAAAGCCCCGGCAATGCGCTGGGGCTTTTACATTGCTGCTCGTTGATTAAGTTAAATGCAATATCTTCAAACGGCGATACAGCGTATTTCTGCTCATGCCTAACTGGCGTGCAACGGCGGACACATTGCCAGCGTGTTGCTGCATGGCAGAACGTATGGTTTCGTCCGATTGCGCTTTTAGAGTCAGTGCCGGGCGAACAGCCTGGTCTCTACCAGAGACTTCAAGCTCATCGAGGAAATCCTGCGTCAGATGTGGCAAGCCAATCATTGCGCCATCTGCCAGCGCGATTGCCGTACGCAATACATTATGCAGTTGCCGCACGTTGCCGGGCCATGGGTGGCGCGCAAACAATGCCATCACTTCTGCGCTGATTTCAGTTTGCGGTGATTGCTCAACCTGTAAAATCAAACTGATCAGACGCTGCAGATCCTGGCGCTGGTGTAAAGATGGTAACTGCACTGCCAGGCCATTAATGCGGTAATACAGATCACTGCGGAATTCACCGGCAGCCACTTTCTCTTTCAATTTTTGGTTGGTAGCACTGATCAGCATAAAGTTAACCGGGATCGACTTGCTTGAGCCTAACGGCGTCACACAGCGTTCCTGCAACACGCGTAGTAACCTTGCCTGCAATGACAGTGGCATATCGCCAATTTCATCCAGGAACAATGTGCCGCCATCAGCTTGCTGGATCTTGCCGTGGTTGCCTTTGCGTTTGGCGCCGGTGTAAGCGCCTTCTTCATAGCCAAACAATTCGGCTTCAATCAAACCTTCGGGCAGTGCGGCGCAATTGACCGCTACAAAGGGCTGGTCACGACGGTTGCTGGCATCGTGAATGGCACGGGAAAACAGTTCTTTACCAGCCCCGGTGTTGCCCAGCACCAGCACGGGAATATCGCGGTTTAATACCTGTTTGACCTGGGTGATCGCCTGTTTCAGTTGCGGGTCGCCGGTATCCAGCATTTCCAGGCTGGCGGCTGATTCTCGGGCTTGCGAAACAATGGGCTGCGCACGTGAAGGATTTTGTACGGATGCGCGTGCGAACAGGCGGGCGCCGTTACGCAATTGCAGAGGGAAAAGCAGGTCACTGCCCTGGCAACGCTGTTTGAATGCTGCCCAGGACTCATCAAACACATCAGCAAAGGGCACACGTCGATTGGCCAGCACATCTTCATCCAGCGGTAATCCGAACTGGAACTGGCCACTGCGGTTAATTGCGCGTAACTGGCCATCGCTATCAAATAATGCCAGGCCTTCCCACAGCGTACCGATAAACTCAGGCCGCGCATGAAAATGCACGCCGATTTCGCCTTGGGCAGTGGCATGGAACAAGCGATTCTCCACCATTTGCGCTGCCATTTTGACCAGCGCCAAGGTGTGCTGCTGTGGCTGGTTCAAGTCATTCGACACATCCAGGGTAGCCACCAGCTGGTTATTCGCAGCAAAGATCGGCACCGCAGAGCAACTCAGCGAATGGTGGTAAGCCATGAAGTGTTCGGCACCCTGCACACTGATAGGTGCGCGTTCGACCAGGGCTGTGCCTATCGCGTTGGTCCCTCTATGCTCTTCGCTCCATGAGGCGCCGGGTAAAAGGGATGAGCGGATATCGCCTTGCTCCACGCCTTCCCCCATGGTGCGCAAAATCACGCCATCGCTATCCGTCAGGATCACCAGGCTGCGCGTATGCGCGATTTGCCCGCTGAGGGTCAGCATTTCCGGCTCGGCATGCGTCAGCAGCAAACGGTTTTTCTCCAGCCGTTGTGTTAATTCCTGTGCCGTAATGATCTGGTCATGCGCGGGCGCCTGCTCATCCACGCCCTTGACCATGCAGCGCCGCCAGGAGCGTTCAATCGCTTCGGCAATCGCCAATTGATCATCACGCATGGCGGGCAATGATGTTTGCGAGGAGGCTGGAGAAAACTTGGACATGACTGCTTGCACACCTGTATCACATGAATTGAACAACTGTACCAATCTGACACAACCCTGAACAGTTTTCACCGTTGCATTACCCTGTGTCACCACTGATACCAATAAATAACCGTTTGATTTTAATTCATTTTTTTCATTCACCCAAATAAAACACACTGTTGGCACAGGCGTTGCAATCATTGCCCTGCGGGTAGCAAAAGAAGCATTTGTTTACTTGCGTGCAAATCACTTATTCCAGCTTCAGACACACCATTTTTGGAGGTATGTATGCAACACCAAATCAAGCTTGCCATCACTGCAATGATGCTAGCCGGCATGAGCACCAGCGCATTGGCCAATGCAGAGCTGGACGCTTTAATGAAGGACGATAACCAGTGGGCGATGGCACGTAAAGACTACGCCAACCAGGGTTACAGCAAACTGTCACAAATCAACAAAGGCAATGTCAAAAACGTCAAACTGGCCTGGTCATTCGCCACCGGCGTTAACCGCGGTCACGAAGGTGCGCCATTGGTCATCGGTAATACCATGTACATCCATACCGCATTCCCGAACAACGTGTATGCGCTGGACCTGGACGACAACCAGAAGATCCGCTGGTCTTACTTTCCCAAACAGGACCCGGATGTGCAATCGGTATTGTGCTGCGATAACGTAAACAAAGGCCTGGGCTACGGTGACGGCAAGATTTTCCTGCAGCAGAATAATGGTGTGCTGGTGGCTTTGGATGCCAAAACCGGTGCCAAAATCTGGGATGTAAAAGTCAACGACCCAAAAACAGGCGCGGCCAATACCAACGTTCCTCACGTATTTAAAGACAAAGTGGTGACTGGCTGTTCAGGTGGCGAGTTCGGCGTACGTTGCCATATCTCCGCCTACAGCATCAAGGATGGCAGCCTGCTATGGAAAGCCTACAGCACCGGACCGGATAGCGAAATGCTGATTGGCAAAGACTTTAACAAAGAGAATCCGCATTACAGCGCACTGTCTGTCTACCAGGATGTAAACGGCGGCAACAAAGAGGGCGGTTCTTTCAAGCCTCTGGATAAATCGCAACTGAAATACCCCGAAGCTGACCTCGGCGTACGCACCTGGCATAAACCGCAGCAGCAAAAAGATGGCTGGCAGAATGGCGGCGGCCCGACCTGGGGCTGGTACTCATACGACCCAAAACTGAACCTGATGTATTACGGTACCGGCAATCCAGGCACATGGAACCCGGACGTACGCCCTGGCGACAACAAATGGTCGATGACGATTTTCGCGCGTGATCTGGACACCGGCATGGCGCGCTGGGCCTACCAGATGACCCCGCACGACGAGTGGGATTATGACGGTATGAACGAAATCATCCTGTGGGAAGCCAATGGCAAACAACTGGCGTCGCACTTTGACCGTAACGGCTTTGGCTATACCTTTGACCGCACCAACGGCAGCCTGCTGGTGGCGGAAAAAATGCATCCGTTCGTAAACTGGGCCAGCAAGATTGACCTGAAAACCGGTATTCCAGTAAAAGATGCCAAGTATTCCACACACCAGGATTACAACGCCAAAGGTATTTGTCCATCAGCCCTGGGCGTGAAAGATGAACAACCGGCAGCTTACTCACCGAAGAACAAAATGTTTTACGTGCCACTGAACCATGTATGTATGACATACGAGCCGGTTGAATCAAAATATGTGGCCGGCCAGCCATGGGTAGGCGCTACCTTGACCATGTTTGCCGGGCCGGACGGTGTGATGGGCGGCTTTATGGCGTGGGATGCGCTGAAAGGTAAAGCGCAGTGGTACAACAAAGAGAAGTTCTCTGCCTGGGGTGGTGCGCTGGTGACTTCAACTGACCTGGTGTTTTACGGGACGTTGGACCGCTGGGTAAAAGCACTGGATGCCAAAACCGGTAAAGAACTGTGGAAGTTCCAGGTGGGTTCCGGTGTGGTTGGCAACATGATCACTTACGGTCACAAAGGCAAGCAATATGTAGGCGTATTGTCAGGGATTGGCGGCTGGGCTGGAGTTGCGATGAACCTGGGTCTGACCAATGAAACCGATGGCTTGGGGGCTGCCGGTGGCTACAAAGAGCTGACCAAGTACAACGCGGCACCTGGTGGTGGCGCAATGAACGTGTTCAGCCTGTAATACATTTTTCAAGGAATGACTCTATGAATTTATTCATTAAAAGCCTGGCAATGACTACCCTGTTGGGGATGACAGCTTCTGTCATGGCAGGTAGTAATGCCGAAGCACTGGCGCAAAAAAGTAATTGTCTGATGTGCCACAGTGTGGATAAAAAAATCCTGGGACCAGCCTATAAGGATGTTGCCGCCAAATACAAAGGCGACAAATCTGCGGAGGCAAAATTGATCCAGAAAGTAAAAGCCGGCGGCAGTGGCGCGTGGGGTGATATGCCCATGCCGCCTAACAGCCCGCAGGTAAAGGACGAAGATATTAAAACCTTGGTCCAGTGGATACTCAGTCTGTAGGGCTTTTCCACAAAGAATTGTTTGACCATTTGATCTCCGAGTGTGCCAACCCGCAAGGGTTGGCTTTTTTTTGCCTGGCGAATGTCTGCCAGACAAAAGCGATTACAATGCGGACATGACCATCGCACAAACCCTGTTTACACGCCGCATGCTGATGTGTGTGGCGCTTGGCTTCAGCTCCGGCCTACCTCTTTACCTTTTACTGCAGTTATTACCCGCCTGGCTACGCAGCGAAGGGCTCAATTTAAAAACCATTGCCGCGTTCGCATTTATGCAACTGCCGTATACCTGGAAATTTCTATGGGCACCGTTGATGGACCGCTATACATTACTGGCAAGCCTGGGCCGCAGACGTAGCTGGATACTGTTCACCCAATTTGCATTGTTGGGCTCCATCATTGCACTTGGCTCGTTTCAACCAGCATTTGATATCACCGCGGTTGCATTACTGGCTACACTGGTCGCTTTATTCTCCGCCAGCCAGGATATTGTGATTGATGCCTACCGACGCGAAATACTGAGCGACGAAGAATTGGGTTTGGGTAACAGTATTCATGTGAATGCCTACCGTATCGCCGGATTAGTCCCTGGCTCACTGGCATTAATCCTGGCCGACCATATGGCCTGGTCGCAAGTGTTTCTGATTGTGGGTTTATTTATGCTACCCGGCATAGGCTTTACCCTGTGGTCACAAGAACCAGTGGCCGCCAGCATGCCAAAAACATTGCTGGCTTCCGTGGTCGAACCCTTCAAGGAATTTATCCATCGCAGTGGCTGGCAATATGCAGTCTGGGTATTGCTGTTTATCCTGCTGTATAAACTGGGGGACAGCATGGCGACTGCGCTGGCGACACCTTTCTACATTGATATGGGCTTCAGTAAAACCGATATTGGCGCAATAGCCAAAGGTAGCGGCCTGGTCATGCAGATTGCCGGCGCATTTGTCGGTGGCTTATGGATGCTCAAAATAGGCATTAATCGTGGCTTATGGGTATTTGGTGTGATACAGGCATTATCTATTCTGGGTTTTGCATGGCTGGCACAAAGTGGACCGTTCACTGAAATCGGCGCTGCCGAGCGCAGCATGCTGGCGTTTGTAATCGGTGCCGAAGCGTTTGGCATCGGCTTGGGAACAGCGGCTTATGTGGCTTATATGGCACGTGAAACCAATCCGGCGTATACCGCGACGCAACTGGCATTATTTACCAGCTTGTCAGCCGTACCGCGATCGGTATTCAATGCACTAACGGGCGGGATGGTGGAGAGTCTTGGCTGGGAGCAATTTTTTTATGCGTGTACGTTGCTGACTATACCGGGGATGGTGTTGTTGTTTAAGGTAGCGCCGTGGCGGGAGCGTTAAAGCAGATACTTGCTGTATCAGGTCGTCATATGATGTAGGGAGTAGCAGCGGTTTCTAAGTCACTGCTTTTAACCCTGCGGAACGGTTTGCTTAATGGTGGGTACTACACCAGTCCGTCATTTCGGCGGAGGCCGGAATCCAGGCAGGATGATTTTTAGCTTGGTTACAATCGTAGAACGAGAGCGGCACTTACTGTAAATACTCGTGGATATTTCTTCGAATCTTGATAAACGTTCTTTTTCGCCTCTAGGCGAGTGACTTTTCTTTGCTTGCCCAAAGAATAAGTAACCAAAAGAAAGGGCACCCTAGCTTCCGCTTGTTTCCTCCGTTGCTCGTCCTAGGACTTTCGTCTGTAACCGGACTCTGTGTGGGCGTCCAACGAAACTCGCCCTAGCGGCTTGCAAAGAACGCAAGCCACCGCGGAACTCGAACAGACGCTGGCCGAAAACTCCCACGCTCCCTGCGCTACTCGGCGCGTCAGATAGGGGCCCGTTAAAAACACTACGCGTTCAGTTAGTCGAGACTCCCCACATTCATTCCCGCTCAACCATTGAAGCAAAGCACAAACAAAACTAAAGTTAGTTTGTTAGGATTTCGTCTTAGTAATTAAAAAGGTACTAAGCGCCCTGAATGCAAAACCTTTTAACCAAAGCTTCGTCGTGGTGGTTTTAAATGGGCCCCTATCTGACGCGCCGAGTAGCGCAGGCAAAATAAGGAGGAAGGGAGCGACTGTCTGAGCTCCGCAACAAGCCACGTTCTGTGTGGCTTGTCAGGGCGAGTTTCGCGACCGCTTATTTTGACGAGCAACGCAGGATACAAGCGGAAGCTAGGGTGCCTTTTCTTTTGGTTACTTATTCTTTGGGCAAGCAAAGAAAAGTAACTCGCTGTGAAAGCGAAAAGCAACGGTGAATGTTCTAAGAAATATCTATTAAAACCATCAGCAAGCGCAACATTCGTTTTTTTATTGTACCCAAGCTAGCACTAACTCTGCCTAGATTCCGGCCTCCGCCGGATGACGGGCTGTTGCAGTAGAAATACCTGTTTCGCATATAAGCGAGCAGTTACACAATTACACAGCAGATAGTGCGAACCCTACTTAGGCTTCGCCTCTTTAATCGGTAAGTTCACCACCGCCGCCAATGAAGCCAACACAATATCCCCCACCCACATCCATTGATAATCACCATTCGCATAAAACACCAGCCCACCCAACCACGCACCAAAGAATCCCCCAATCTGATGACTGAGCAAGGTCAAGCCAAACAAGGTAGCCAAATATCGCGGCCCAAATAATTTACCCACCAGCCCTGCTGTGGGTGGCACGGTAGAGAGCCAGGTAAACCCAAGCACTGCCGCAAATATATAAAACGTCAGGGCCGTTTTTGGCGCTGCCAGATAGATGCCCACGGCAATGGCGCGCGAGGCATACATCCAAAAAAGGATCATTTTCATGCGTTGGGTTTGCCCAAGCCAGCCGGCATATAAACTGCCCAGCACATTCGCCAGGCCGATAATCGCCAGTGACGTGGCGCCTACCACAGGCGGCAAGCCACAAATGTTGACTTCACCTGGCAGGTGCGTGACCAGGAAGGCGATATGGAATCCGCACGTGAAGAACCCGGCATGCAGGCAAAGATAACTGCGATCTTTAAACGCGATACTTATTTGTTGCCTCAGGGTGATGCTTTCCGGGGCTTTGATTGCGTTTTGTGCAATCGTGCTGTGGTTTTCCCGCAATGGCAGTGCCAGAAAAATGCTGCTTAGTGATGTGAACGCCAGGATCAGCAATGCGTTGATCCAGTTGAAAGAATGAATCAGCGCTTGTGCCAGGGGTGCAAAAACAAATTGCCCGAATGAACCTCCGGCATTAATAAATCCTGCAGCGAAAGAACGACGTTCGGCGGGTAATCGCGCTGCCACAGCACCGATCAGGATAGAAAAGCTGCCGGCCCCTGCGCCTACAGCCGTCAGTATGCCTATGGAAAATACCAGGCCAAACTCTGAGCTGACAAATGGGGTCACAGCCAGCCCAGCTGCCATCAGCAGGGTGCCAATCAGTATCACTTTGAATGACCCGACCCGGTCAGCCAGCATGCCAAACAAGGGTTGTGCTAAGCCCCAGGCGAACTGGGCAATGGCCATGGCAAAGCTGATGGTGACGATACCCAGCCCGGTACTGGTATTCAACGGCGAGACAAACAGGCCCAGGGACTGGCGTATGCCCATGGTGACCGCCAGGATGGCAGCGGCGGCGATGACTATCGTCCACATGCTTTGCGGTTTATGCATCTGCAAAGCCTCTCAGCCGGCGACCTGACACGGCCTAATCCTGGTAATCCACTATCAACGGTGCGTGGTCGCTGAAGCGCTCGGCCTTATACACACTTACCGCTTTTGCGCGTTTTGCCAGTGCCTGTGTGGCAAGCTGGTAATCAATGCGCCAGCCTACGTTTTTCGCCCAGGCCTGGCCGCGGTTGCTCCACCAGGTATAACATTCGTCTGTGGTTTCCGGGTGTAAGGTGCGATAGACATCTACCCAGCCGACACGTCCGAGTATATCGGTCATCCAGGCCCGTTCTTCCGGTAAAAAGCCGGAGTTTTTCCGATTGCCTTTGTAATTCTTGAGATCGATTTCCTGATGCGCGATATTCCAGTCACCGCAGATCACCACCTCGCGGCCTCCGGCGATCAGTTGTTCCAGATGTGGCAGAAATAACGCCAGTACCTGAAACTTGAATTGCTGGCGCTCTTCACCACTGGAGCCGCTTGGCAGGTATAAAGACACGACACTCAGGTTGCCATACTGGCACTCCAGGTAACGGCCTTCAGCATCAATATGGGCATGACCCAGGCCGATAATCACCTTATCCGCTGGCTGTTTGCTGTAGATGCCAACTCCGCTGTATCCCTTTTTTTCGGCATAGTGGAAATAGCCGTGATAACCCGGCGGTTGCAGCATATCCGGCTGCATATCGCCTGCCTGCGCTTTCAGCTCCTGCAGACAGACGATATCCGCGCTGCTCGCCGCCAGCCAAGGCAAAAAGCCTTTGTTACAGGCTGACCGTATGCCATTCAGGTTCAAGGTTATAATACGCATTGTTCAAATTCTTTCTGTTTTTTTTCAAATGACTGCAAAACCAATCAGTGCCGATTTTATTACTTTTTCCATCCAGAAACAGGTATTACGTTTTGGTGAATTTAAAACCAAAGCAGGCCGTTTAAGCCCGTATTTTTTTAACGCCGGCCTGTTTGATGATGGTGAAAGCCTGCTCAAACTGGGTGAATTCTACGCACACAGTATTCTACAGTCTGGCTTGCAATTCGACATGCTGTTTGGCCCTGCGTATAAGGGGATCCCCCTGGTGTCGGCAATCAGCATCGCATTTGCGCGCATGGGGAAAAATTTCCCTTATGCCTATAACCGCAAGGAAGCTAAAGACCACGGCGAAGGTGGCACGCTGGTGGGGGCGCCCCTCAAAGGCCGCGTGCTGATTATCGATGATGTGATTTCTGCCGGTACTTCGATTCGGGAATCTGTGGAAATGATACGCCAGGCGGGGGCAACACCTTGTGGTGTCAGCATTGCGCTCGACAGGCAGGAAAAAGGCCTGGGCGAATTATCTGCCGTGCAGGAAGTTGAGCAAACCAACCAGATGCCGGTAGTGAGTATTGCCAAACTGACAGACTTGTTTGCCTACTTGCAAGGGAATGACAGCCTGGCGCAATATTTCCCGGCGATACAGGATTACCGGGCAAAATACTGCATCGTGTGATCTTGAGACACAGAAAATAGCGGGCAGCGGCCCGCTATTTTTGTTTCAGCATCCCCATTAATCTGGACATGATCAGCGCCGGATTATTTTCCACGACGCCGTTCGGTGTCACTTGATTCACCACATCAGGGATGTATTCAGCAATTTTGGCTGCGAGCTCTTCTTTGCTGATATCCAGTTTGGTGGCGATGCCGGTTAACACGCTGTCCCCTAATGCGGTGCCTATCTGCTGGGCGGAAACGTTTAGATTGGCGCCGGTGCCTACCCAGGAATCGACTTGCTCGGTCAAGCCGCCATTTTTGAGGGTTTGCAGGATTCCAGGCAGGCCGCCGTATTGCTGGAATAGCTCCATGGCGAGTTTTGCCATGGGGGCTTTATCGCCCATGACTTTAGTCATCATATTATTGGCTAAGTTGTCGAATAATCCCATTGTGGTTCCTAGTTGGTTAATTTTTTATTTTTCGCCTATTGGCGGATTTTTTTGTGTATTTTAATGTATGGGATGTAAGTAAGTTTGTTTTTCGCCACTAGGCGACCCTCTTTCTTATGCTTGTCCATAAGAAAGGTAGCGGAGGATAAAACATCCTACCCTCAGTTTGGGGTGAGCTAGTTTGTAATGTTTATTTACTAATTCAGCACTTTCTTTCGCCTCTAGGCGAGTGTCTTTCCTTTGCTTGCCCAAAGAAAAGTCACCAAAGTAAAGGGCACCCTAGCTTCCGCTTGTTCCCTGCGTTGCTCATCAAAACAAGCGGTTGCGAAACTCGACCTGGCAGCTCACACATTTCGTGAGCTGCTGCGGGACTCAAACAAACGCTCCCTTATCTCTTGTTTTGACTCCGCTACTCGGCGCGTCAGATAGGGGCCCGGTTAAAACCACCACGCTGTAACGTAGATTGGATATACGCCATTCAGCGCGCTAAGTAAGTTTTTTTCCAAATACCAAGCTTAAATCAAATTCTTTAGGTAGTTTTGCCGCGGTTGAGCGTGCTTCAATGCAAAGAATTACATTCAAGTGAAAGCGTGTGCCTTTCATGGGCCCCTATCTGACGCGCCGAGTAGCGCAGTCAGCGTGGGAGTCTTCGGCCAGCGTCTGTTTGAGTTCCGCAACAAGCCACGTTCCGTGTGGCTTGTCAGGGCGAGTTTCGTTGGCCGCCCACGTTGACGAGCAACGCAGGAAAAAAGCGGAAGCTAGCGTGCCCTTTCTTTTGGTTACTTGTTCTTTGGGCAAGCAAAGAAAAGTAACTCGCCTAAAGGCGAAAAGAAACGTTCACATGATCCAAAGAAATACTTTATTAAATCTTCCGGCAAGTGCGATATTCGTTGTCTATTGCCTCCGAGCTAATCATTAACTTTGCCTGGATTCTGGCCTCCGCCAGAATGACGGACTGATGCAGCGACTCACTGTTTCAGACATAATCCATCAAAACTTCTCATGTGCCGCTAAATACCGCCACTGCCCCGCCGGCAACTTACCCAAACTAATCCGCCCAATGCGGATCCGCTTCAACCCAACCACCTTCAAGCCCACCAGCTCACACATCCTGCGAATCTGCCGTTTGCGCCCCTCACGCAACACAAACCGCAACTGATCTTCATTCTGCCACGACACTTTGGCCGGTTTAAGCTGCACACCATCCAGGCTCAAGCCATGATTCAACTTTGCCATGCCATTGGCACTCAGCTCACCTTCAACCCGCACCAGGTATTCTTTTTCCACACTGGAATCATCACCAATCAATACACGCGCAATCCGCCCGTCCTGGGTCAGTACCAGCAAGCCGGTGGAATCGATATCCAGGCGTCCGGCAGGTGCCAGGCCGTGATAAATGCCTCTGTGGAATGTTTTCTGGGTTGGGTCTTCTGACCACTGATTTTCGGGTTTCACCAAAACCACGGCGGGTTCATAACCATCTTCCGCCTGGCCGCTGACATAGCCCACCGGTTTATGCAGCAGGATGGTGACATTCTCTGCCTGGTATTCTTTTGCATAGGTGCTGATAATGATCTCGGCATCCGGGTCTATGCGTGTACCCAGGGCCTCGATGATCTCTCCATTGACCTTGACCCAGCCGTTGACGATCCAGTCATCAGCTTCGCGGCGCGAACACAGGCCACGATCCGCCATCACTTTGGATAATCTGGGCTGTGCGTCTGGATCCGTTGGGGGGATAGGGCGTCTGGGTGCCGCATCATCACGCCGTACAGGGCGATCTGAGCTATATTGTTTGCGAGAGTCAGCCTGTGAGCCATACCTGGAGTCGTTTCGCGATTCCCTGCGTGGCTCATTGCGCGAATCTTTTCGCGCATAGGGTTTATCGCCCGGTTTGCCCTCATGCCTGGTGCGCTCCTGGCGCGCCGGTTTTTCTGCATGGCTATTTTGCCTGTCGGTAGACGATGCTTTCTCAACCACTTTAGGCGCAGGTTTTGGCGGTGGTTGGGTGCGGTCACGCAAGGTAGGCGAGGCGCGACGCACCGGTTTGCTGCGCTTTGGTGCTTCGTCATTGTCAGCAGCGGTTTTATTCAGTTTGATTGTACTCAAAATACAGGTCCCGACTTGATTGGGAAATAAAGTGCTATTGTAAGTTATCCGGCGACTTTCACCGGACGAAAATTCAAATTGCCGGGCTCTTTGCGTGCGCTGCGTGGCATAAAATGCAGGATATCTTCCGCGCGCTTCAGATCTGGCTGCTGCTGGATATACTGTTTTTTCCAGGCGCGGTGTGGGTTACTGATAATGCCAGCCAGCCAGGCAGCTTGTATAGGATTCAATTTATCGGGTGTCAGATCGAAATAATAGCGCGAGGCAGCATGTGCACCGCAAAGACTGGGGCCTAAATCCACCGTGTTAAGGTAAAGCTCCAGGATATCGGTTTTGGTCAGCGCAGCTTCCAGTTGCACGGCGTAGAGCAACTCTTCTACTTTACGCTTCCAGGTGCGCTCGCCGTTAGTGAACATGTATTTCGCCAGTTGTTGTGTGATAGTACTGCCGCCTACCTGTTTATCTGCGCTTTCCTTGCCTAGCAGATGCTGCATTTGTGCCATCACATACCCGGGATGATGCTTGAATTCGGCATCCTCGGCGATGATGGCAGCCACCGGCAGCCAGCGCCCCAGTTTGTCGTAAGACACCCATTGCATATTTTCCGGGTGCTTATGCTCATCAAGTAACGGGCAATCATACTGTATGGGTAGCGTACTGGCAGCGCGTATATTCAGGCCGGAGACAGCCATCGCATTCAATTGCGGTTGTGCACTCCACTCCTGCTTGGGCCAGCGCAAAGTACCGGAAGCGGATAAGGACCCGGAAACGATCGCATCGCGTATTACCTGCGAATGCGGCTGCAAAGGTTTAAGGAGTGCCTGCAATGGTGTTTGCGGCAGTTCCCATGTCAGCTTTAAACTGCGCATGCTGACTTTGCCGTTAAAATTGATGGTGAACAATGGCTCTGCCTCACCTAACGAGAGGTAACCATATATATGCTGCTGGTCCATTTGCAACCAGAGTTCTATCATGGGAATCACGATGGGCTGGTCGCTGACCGATTTTGCCTCTATCGAGCAATGCCGGCAGCGGGCCCGCAACCCATCTTCGTCATACAGTTGTATATCGCCGTGGTGCAAATTAAAGGCTTGCCTATCCAGCAACCAGCGACCGGGCGCGGAAGTCGCGAGCATCAATACCGGTACGACCCGCACTTGCACTCCGCCTGCCACCGGCAACCTGACGCGCCAGGCCTGGGTATCATAGGGTTGCCAGATCCAGGCGGCCAAAGCCAGTACCGTCAGCAGCGTGACGACCAGCAAGCTGAGTAGCAGCCTTTTAAACCATAATAGCGCCATGCGTATTTGCCCTATACCAGCAGGCGCTCCACCACTTTGCCATTCTGCAAATGGCTTTCGATAATCTCGTCGATATCTTCATTATCGACAAAGGTATACCACACCGCTTGCGGGTAGATGACCATCACAGGCCCCTCGGCGCAGCGATCCAGGCAACCGGCGCGGTTGATGCGGACTTTACCCGTACCTGCCAGGCCCTGTTTTTTGACGCTTTTTTTCATGTAATCAAACGCCGCTTCAGCGCCGCGGTTCATGCAGCAGTCTTCGCCTTTTTCGCGCTGGTTGAGACAGAAAAACACATGATATTGAAAGTGACTTTGATTCATAAGGTTGCTTTCTGATGCCGCTCATACATGATGATCAATGAAAAATACCACAAAGACAGGCGATAGAAAAAGATTGGACGCTTTATTCTGTTGAAAGTTGATCTTCTTTACTGAATGTCCAGGTGCGGGTAATACTCAGCACGTCGGTATCCTTGCGCATATCTTCAGGAAATACCGGGAACGGCGCGGCCAGCTGCACGATGCGGCGCGCGGATTCATCCAGCAGGCGCTTTCCAGAACTTTGCTGGATTTTAATACTTTCAATACTGCCATCAGCGCGGATAGCCACCGTTAGTTGCAGTTTTCCATACAGCTTTTGCGTGCGCGCCGCTTCCGGATAATTGAGGTTACCGACCTGTTCGATTTTTTGCCGCCATTGATCCACGTAATTGGCAAACCGGTATGCGCGGGTGCGCGCACCGATAAACTGGCGTTTGGGGCGCATTTCGTAAGCGTCCTGCTGCTTGGCGATCAGGGCTTCCAGTTTTGCCATCTCTTGCATGGCCATCATTTCCCGCTGTGTTTGCACCGGCCGGTTCAGTGCTTGCGGATTTGGTTTTCTGGTAGCAGCCTGCGTTTGTGACAGTGGGGGCGCCTGCACGCTAGTCACTGCCTGGCTGGCTTTGAGTTGCGTCAATAGCGCTTGCGCTTCCTGTTCAAGTTGCGCCACGCGCTGTTGATGACGCTGCAATTCGGCATCCTGCGGAGTGGCCGGTATAGCGGGTTGCATGGTCGCCTCAGTCGCTTGCGGTGTCGTGGCAGGCATTTTCTGCACACTTGGCAACGGGCTTTTCATCTGCCGCTTCTCGTCGGTATTGCCACCACGGTCAAGATTCGCCTGCGCCAGCGCATCGGCATTTTTAGGTGCCTGTTGGGTTTTGCTGTTCACCAGCATCACTTTGAGTGAGGGGATCTGGTCTTTCAGCGCTTTTAATTCAGGTTGAAAATGTAGCGTCAGCAGTACCGCATGCGCAATCAGCGAAAACCATAAAGCCCATACCAGAGGCGAACGTTCACGGAAGCGCATAGGGCATCTGCCGCCTGGTTAGCCCTGCAATGCCTGTAGTAATTGCTGGTGTACGCCACCAAAGCCGCCGTTACTCATCACCAGCACATGGTCACCAGGTTGTGCCAAACGGCTGACTGCTTGCACCAGTTGGGATAGATCTTCAAATGTTTGCGCTTTACTTTGCATGGGGGAGAGAGCCGCAGCCGCATCCCAGCCCAGGTTATTGGCATAGCAAAATACGGCATCTGCATCCCGTAAGCTGTCGGGTAATGCGTCTTTCATTACGCCCAGTTTCATGGTGTTGGAGCGCGGCTCAAGCACGGCCAGAATGCGTGACTTGCCCACCTTGGCACGCAAGCCTGCAACCGTGGTGGCAATGGCGGTCGGATGATGGGCAAAGTCATCATACACAGTGATGTTGTTGACTACGCCTTTGACTTCCATGCGGCGTTTGACGTTTTTAAACTCGTTTAATGCCTCGATCGCGATACAGGGCGCAACACCGACATGGCGGGCGGCGGCGATCACGGCCAGCGCGTTGCTGCGGTTATGTTCACCCATCAGCTCCCAACTGACATTACCCTGGCGTTCGCCATTAAAGAACACATCAAAACGGCCTTGCGCATCTACATTCTGCACTTGCCAGCCAGCAGCGCTATCTATGCGCTCAACACCACTCCAGCAACCACGGACCAGGACTCGGTCCAGGCTTTCCTGCTGGTTGGCAACTACCAGGCCTTGTTGTGGCACGGTGCGCACCAGATGGTGGAATTGCTTTTCAATGGCTGACAGATCTTCAAAAATATCGGCGTGATCAAATTCCAGATTGTTTAACACCGCCGTGCGCGGACGGTAATGGACAAATTTAGAACGTTTGTCGAAAAAGGCGGTGTCGTATTCGTCGGCCTCAATCACAAAGAATGGAGAGACAGAGTTGGGATCCTGCTTAGGGGTTTGTGGCAACCGCGCTGACACGCCAAAGTTCTCCGGCACACCGCCAATCAGGAAACCCGGTGCCAGACCGGCATACTCAAGCACCCAGGCCAGCATGGAAGACGTCGTGGTTTTGCCATGCGTACCGGCGACCGCCAGTACCCATTTGCCCTGCAACACATGCTCGGCCAGCCATTGCGGTCCGGAAATATAAGGCAGGCCCTGATTCAGGATTTCTTCCATCAGCGGATTGCCGCGTGTCACCACATTGCCGATCACATACATATCAGGATTGAATGCCGTCTGGCTGGGGTCAAACCCTTCAATGAGCTCTATGCCCTGGGCTTCCAGCTGGGTACTCATCGGTGGATAGACATTCGCATCACACCCGGTGACATGGTGCCCGGCCGCTTTTGCCAGAACGGCAATGCCGCCCATAAACGTGCCGCAAATACCGAGGATGTGAATATGCATAGAATTTACCGAATCAATTTAACGAATGCATTTTACCAAACAACGTTTGATAAAGCGGTAGCGAAAAAACTCAATTTTTAACGAACAATGGCAGGTACTGGCGACAACGTGCTGAAACATCCGTGGCCTGGAAAATATCTGTGATCACAGCGAGCGCATCTGCCCCGGCGGCAATGAGTGGCGGCGCGTTATCCAGGGTAATGCCGCCTATGCCGACCACAGGCAATGACAGTGATTGTTTGGCCCGGGTGAACAAGTCTGCGGTAGCGCGAGGCGCATCGGGTTTGGTAGGCGAGGGGTAACAGGCACCAAATGCTATGTAATCTGCGCCAGCCGTTTGCGCCTGTTCTGCCAGTTCAAAACGGTTGTAGCAAGAGGCGCCTATGATTTTGGCCGGGCCTAGCAATGCTCTTGCGTCTGCTATCGCCTGATCATGCTGGCCAATATGCACTCCATCTGCGTCCAGCGTGGCCGCCAGTTCAACGTCGTCGTTGATTAATAAAGGCACATTGACCTGACGGCAAATAGTTAACAGTGCGCTGGCCTGCTCGAGTCGCAAGGCCTTACTGGCTGTTTTGTGGCGGTATTGCACAATTGAAGCACCGCCTTGCAGCGCCTGTTCAATCTGTGAACACAGTAGTTCGGTGTTATCCTGGTCTGGTGTGACCAGGTACAACCCTTTAATGCTGAAGCTCACTGGCTTTTTCCTGAACCTCGGTTTCGCGTGCCCAGAAGAAGCGGTCCGGAATGAACTGCCCCATGCCGGGACGGAAAGCGTGGCGTAAGGTCTGCCAGGTGAATTCCTGCGCTTCATGCACGGCCTCTTCTATCGTCAGCCCATGCGCCAGGCAGGCGGTGATCGCGCTGGTCAGCGTACAGCCGGAACCATGATAGCTGCCTGGCAAACGTTCCCAGTGATAATCCTTGATCAGGCCGGGCATATTACTGAGCTGCATACCGTACAAGCTATTGACGACATCATTGGAGCGCTCATGCGTGCCGGTGATCATGACGTATTCAGTGCCCATTTCGAGCAAGCGCAACGCACACTCCTCCAGCGAGCTATGCTTCACTTCATCGCCTTCGTCGTAGTAGGCCAGGCGTCTCGCCTCCAGGCTATTAGGGGTGATTAAGGTGGCCTGCGGAAACAGTAATTCGCACATCGCGGCCTGCATTTCTTCATTGGAAAGCTCATCGCCACGCCCAGAAGTGAGGATAGGATCAATAATCAGCGGCACATCGGGGTAATCAGCGACGATTTCCGCGATGATGGCGACATTTTCAACACTGCCCAGCAAGCCCAGCTTGAATGCGCTCACGGAGACATCTTCCAGAATGGTGCGTGCCTGGTCATTGATCCAGTCCGCATCCAGCGGCATGACACTTTCCACACCCACGGTATCCTGCACTGTAATGCCAGTAATCACGGACAGTGGATAACAGCCGATACTGGCGAGCGCCATGATATCCGCCTGCACACCGGCACCACTGCTTGGGTCTGTTGCTGCAAATGTAAGAACGGTTGGGGGAGTGATAGCCATGAAAATTCCTTTGGAGCGGCTGACGGGAATCGAACCCGCGTATCAAGCTTGGGAAGCTGGCGTTCTACCATTGAACTACAGCCGCGAATAGCCATTATTTTACTTGTATTTTACTTGGTTGGCTAAGCGCCTACATAAAATGTTGTCGGGCAAAAAAGTAAAAGCCGGGTAAACACCCGGCTTTTACTGACTACCCTAAGCTAACACGATTGAATTAGATACAATTCGAACTTACGCCATCCGGCAATTTCACGCCTGAATTCAGGATAGGCGTACTGCCCAGGCTGTCTTCGTTGGCAGGACAGGCAATCGCATCAAGATCCTCTTCATCACCCGCAGCAGGATTCAGAGAAACGATAAACATCGTATTCAATATCGGGTTATTCGGGATCAGACCGCCCAGGCCGGCGCCATCTCTGGGAGAACCGAATCCCTGAGTGGTTGGTCCTGTTGCTGCAGCTGTAATACTGCCTGTAGCGTTAGAAGTTTCAACAAACTGATAGCCATATACCTGTTTTCCCTCAGCAGTCACAATCACACCAGGGGCATTCAGGTCGTAGGTTCCGGCGATCGGCTTATTGGTACCTGCAGATGGGTTATCGAAAGTAGCACCGGTCACAGGGGTTGCGGCACCCGCCTGATCATTGTTAAAGAAGCCCGACAGGTTAACATTGAGGCCGGATAAGTCTGTGACAGTATTATTGCCATCGAACGGCTTGGTACTTGTGCCGTTCAATGCCACATTCACTGTAGGAGCAACTTTGTAAATAAATCCATCGTTAGCCCCCAGTATGGTGTCACCATAGCTGGCATTGTATTGTGTGAAATCATAAGATGCAGTCAATGCACCACCACGCGTGTCGGCAAGTGGGGTGGTTGAATACACCAGCCACCTGCCACCGGCACCAGTCGAAATCGAGCCATTGCCAGCATTGTTGAAATTACGTTCAGCAACCAGTTGCACGGCCGTCGCGGTACCACTGGTAGTCGCTACATTGCCATTCAGCGTCAGGTCCCTGGCAGCGCGCACCAGCAAGTCACCGGTCAGATTTGCAGATTCGACGGTGATATCATCGACATCACGCACACTGACATTACGCCCGTTCACCACCTGGATTGAAGCAAACTGGTTAGCAGCGTTGTTAGCAGTAAAATCGCCTGTACCGGTTTTCACAATCACTGCATTGCCAGCCGCGTTCACCACATCATTCAAAGCCACGTTGCCGCCTGCGGTGGTTTCAAAAGTGGTAGCGGTATGCAGGTTAACCCTGTCATTGTATGTCTGGTTACCGGTAGTTTTCATGGTAGAACCAAAAATCTCGGTGGTGCCGCCAGCATCCGTTGTCAAACTTGCCAGTTCTTTGGTTGTGCCTACGGATTTTGTGAAATTGGTTGTGCCGTTGGTATTCACAATCAGCGCACGATTGCCTGCCGCTACGGAATCAACAGTCCCGTTAAAGTTCACATTACCACCGGTGACGCCTCGGCTGTCGATCACCGCATTGGTGGCGATCAGCGCATTGCCGTTGATATCAACAGTGCCGCCGTTACCAGATGTGCCTGATCCACCAGCCACACCACCACGTGTATCGATAGATTGCAAAGTGACAGTGCCCCCTACAGAAGTCAGATTCACGTTGCCGCCATTACCTGCGTTGCCGGTACCATCTGATGTTGCACCGCCAGCAGTGATATCTCCGACTGTGACGCTGCCCTTATTCGCGATGGCGACGACCTGGCCGCCAGCACCGCCGGTGCCGTTGGCGCTGGTTGGCGCAGATCCGTTGGTATTGATATTACCAACAGTCACATTCTGGCCCGTCAACAAAGCTGCACCACCATTGATGCCGTTACTGTTAGCAGGTGTCGAACCGGAGGTATCGATTAGTGTGGTACCCAGGTTGGCATTTCCATTAGCGGCCACGACGACGTTACCGGTGAAATTCACATCTGTGCCTGCACCAGTCTGTCCCATGCCATTGGTATTCAGGCTACCGTTATTCATGGTGATATTGTTGCTGGCACCGATAATGATATTGCCTGAAATGGCCATGTTAGAACCATTGACGGGGATGGTTGTGGCAGTGATAGATTCGCCAGCCACATTGACTTTGGTATCACCCAGGTTGATATCATTGAACGCGATCACAGCAACATTACCGCCTTGACCACCAGTATAAGTAACACCGCTGGCAGCAGGATTCGCGGTATTGATTTCACCCGACATAGAGATATTTTTACCTAACAGCAGCACATTGCCGCCGGTAGCACGTGTGGAACCGGCACTTTGATCATAGGTATTGATTTTCATATCACCCAGATTGACATCACCATTTGAGCCGATCATCACCATGCCACCATTAGTCGTGACATCACTGCCGCTGGTCTGGATAATGTTTGCACCCGCGAGTGACACCACACCTTTATCAGTCACGATATCGGCTTTCAGGTTCAGGTTACCAGTGTTATTGCCATCAGAGTCTGCGGTGATGGCAACGAATCCGGCACCGTCAGCAATGATATTAGCATTCAAATTGACATCGTTTTTAGCCAACAGCGTTAAACTGACATCGGTATTGCCTGTTGCAGTTTTCAGATTAAAGTCTGAATTGACATTGATGTCTTTATTGGCCTGCAACACGATATTGGCATTATTGCCTACGCCAGTGAAACTGCCGCCTGCTCCCACATTGAACACACTATCCTGGCCGAAATTGTCAGTATAAGCTTGCTGATTATCCACACCCGGGTTAAATCCAGAGGTGTTAGAAGCAGGTCCATTCACCAGCGTGATATTTTCAGGGTCCAGTAACAAGGTACCTCTGTCACCATTCACAGCTGAAAGATTTACACGCCCGGCAAAGTCCAGGTAGTTCTTACCGGATACTTCGGTAAAACCACCGTTGCCACCTAACAGGCCACCTTGCGCCGAGATAGATCCATAAAAACGTGTCGCATGGTTAGCCCAGACAACAACCTTGCCGCCATCGCCTTGCCTGATCGCGTCAGCTTTGATAGTCGCGCCATTTGCAATGTATGCAGTTCTGGCGTTATAAACGGAGGCATCTCCACCCTGATAACCACCACCTACCAGCACTTTACCGCCGCCGGTATCACCGGAAGCGTCCAGCAGCGCACCTTTCATCAAGGCCACTTGCTCCCCGGTCACTTCAATGGTGCCGCCAGTGGTATTTTCACCTTTGGCAATCAACTTGCCGGACACTTCTACCTTGGAGTTATCGCCACCTTCGAGACGAATCATCCCATCTTTTTCGACCAGTTGGTTGGCTTCGATAATGCCTGTGACATTGATGGCTGCGGTGCGTGCATTCGCTGCAAGTTGTACCAAGCCACCATTCGCCTGAATCAGGCCGCTGTTCTTTACGAGTGCCTCAACTGCCTGCCCGGTCAGATTGGCCCGCACCAGGCCATTGCCATAAAAGTCCAGGACAGCTTCCTTTGCGGCCGCCATGACAACGCTGCCCTTACTGGCGACCAAAGTACCTTCGTTTTCTACCTTTTTACCAAGCATGACGATGTAGCCTTCATCCTTGGCTTTGATATAGCCTTTGTTGACTACGCTGCCTGCCAAATCTCCACCGGTAAACTGGTAGCGGCCTTGCAGAAAAGCTTCGTTGGAAATATTCAAGGTAGAAGCAATGATGTTGCCTACGTTGACTTCGGCACCTTTACCAAACAAGATACCATTCTGGTTGACCAGTACCAAAGTACCATTCGAGTTTAAGGTTCCCATGATTTCAGAGCGGCTGTTACCAATCACACGGTACAACGCCCTGCCAGCATCTGGCATCACCACATCCAGCTGATGACCCTTGAGCACCCCAAATTTGTAAAAATCAACAATATTGACGTTTGCGGTATGTGTATATTGGGTATGTGTAGCACTGATATCTTTAACGGTCAGATCACCTGCCACTACGCCAGCAACCACATTTGTATCCGCCAATGATGACAACGGCAATAAGGCAGCTGCAAAAGCACTCGCAATCACTGCCCGCCATTTTGTACCTGGGGTAAAAGAAACCTTTGTTAAGGAGAGGCTGCCTGACTGAATTAAGTCATTCACCTGACCGTTTAAAGAAGACTTACCGTTGCTGCGCGTTCCTTCGGCAACTGCGACCCATGCCTGCTGGGTCTTGCTCCAGATCAAACGATAAATATGGTTTAGGGATGCTGCTTTCATGACATTCTCCTCTATGGGGGCTCCACTGATCCTCAGGGAACAGTGGTCTTCCTAACTTCTCTCAATTCCTGATAGTCAATAGTTTGCTTCAGGATGTTTTTTTTGTCTGTAGCCCAGTATGACTAACGGGCTACTGTTCTTAAAATTATTTATGTTAAAGCTTGTTTTTAAACTTGTATCTGTGTTGGATTACCTAAAAGTTTTTACGTATCTGAGCCCATAACTGATACTCAGTGTTACTTTCGGCGCCATCCAGATCACGTTTTTGCTGTGAATAAATGGTAGTTAAAATCCACTGGGCCGGAAACTGGATATCCGTTCCCACGCCTATATGATTGGACCTGACATGATTGTCACTGGTCAAAGGATCATGATTCAGCTTTCCACGTCCGACATCATAGAAAGCGAATGGTGTCACCGATTGAATGTACGGTGTCACGTCCGCAGCGGTCGACACGTAAGTTTTGCGTACATCAGTGCCCACCATCCAGCCCTGATCAGCCTGGCTTGGAATTTCGGAGAACTGCCTCCAGCGGTTGATGGCACCAATACCGAATCTCTCGGCAATGTCGAGATTATTGTTAGTACCCTGATAATCGGCACGCACAATCCAGTTAATGCCGTTTTCAAAAACTTGTGTTCGACTTGATGTCCAGTTCCATTTCGTGAAACTGCCCTCTGTATCCAGAAGATCGCGATCCCTTGCCTTGGCCGCACCTTCCTTAAAGGACACATTCCCCTGCGTCAGCAGCAGGCTCCATTGATAAGCAACATTACCACCGTCGTTAATCCAGTCGCCCACCAAGCCCAATTCGATACTGGAAATATCGCGCCGGTTACTTTGATTGACTGCATCAATATCATCATCGAGAATCTTGTAATTGCTGGCGGCTTTGAATGCGATGCCTTTTTTAGTCTCACGCATTAACGGATGTTCCAGGGAGCCATAAAAGTAATGTGCATCTCCATGCGCGTCGAATACCTTGAATTCCTTGCCCAGCTTGTAATCAACATAGCTATAAGCCACGTTTAATATCGTGCCGGCATCGCCGACAGGTGTGAAGTACAAACTGCTCAGCGAACGCTGGCCTTCATCATTAGACACTTTACCAACCACAGCCAGCTGGTCACCGCGGCCCCTCAGGTTATTAACAGCCAGACCAAAGCCTAATGTTTCGCGATTGGTGAAACGGTTTCCATAGTTATTAGCGCTGACAAACCCGCTGTATGAAACGCGTGGTTCAACTGAGACAGCCACGTCAGAACTACCGACGGCTTCACCCGGGTTAAGCTGCGAGGTCACCTGAATACCAGGCAGGCCGTTCATCACCATCAGGTTACGCACCAGATTACGCTCATTCAGTACATCGCCTTTTTCCAGGCCATATTCAGAAAGTGACTGGAAATATTCCTGATCCAGCCCTTTGCCCGTTTCTGCCTTCACTTCACCCAAGGTGCCTTCAAGAATGGAAAGCTCAACCACTGCTTCAGCATCTGTGGATTTCTGCAAGTCCTGAGTCGGCAGGTAAACTTGTGTCAGCATATAGCCGCGCTGGCGGTAATAATTCCGGATAGTCCCCACAGCCTCATTCAGCTCGCGCATGCCGATTTCATGACCGGTCAGGTACGCGACCTGGGCAGCCAGTTCTTCACTGGAGAATTGTTTGTTGCCGGAAAATTTAAATTCTTTAACCACAATCTTGAGACTGGATTTTTTTTGTTTCTTTTCTTGCACGGGCGTTTCTTCAGGCACCTGGATAATCGGCGCAGGCTGAGGGAAAACAGGCCTTGGCAAGTTCTGTTGGATATTTTGTATGTCCGGTAATTGCACACCACCAGCGAACGCCTGCACTGTGTAACCTAGCGCCAGTAAATTCAGCACGCTCAAACGGGTTATTTGTTTTTTCAAGATTTTTCCTTATAGCACCCTTACATTTAAGCTCATATGATATCGCACTAAAAAATGTGAACTATCAGGTTCATCCTTTTACCTACAAATTTTTACAATCTTTACCGCTAAAACACTTTAATTGTTGTAAAAACCCTTCAAAATCAATATTCAAGCGCATCCACATCGACTACCCAGCGTATTTTTGCCTGCAATGGGTGCTGTCTTGCCCAGGCCACCGCAGCCTGCAAAAGTTGTTGTAATGCGCCACGTTGTCCACATTGCAACATCACATATCCGCGCTCCATACGATTTAACCTGGCAATGCCGGGCCGCACCGGGTCATAAATCATCGGTTTTTCAGGGAAAGTGCCAGCGTTTTGCAGGACATATTCGCGGGCAGATTGTGTCAAATCGTTTAAAAACCGCTCCACCAGCGCATAATCAGCAGCTTCTGCTTTCATGACGGCGATATAAGCTGCTGGCGGAAACTGTAAAATGATACGTTCCTGCAACAGGGTGTTGGCGAATTCGGCGTAATTTTGCTGTTGCAAGGCAGCAAATAACGGGTGCTGCGGAAAGGCAGTTTGTATCAACACTTCACCTGGCTTATCGCCCCGGCCTGCGCGCCCGGCCACCTGCATCAGCTGTGCAAACAGGCGCTCACTGGCGCGATAATCAGGGCTATACAGCGCGCTGTCGGTGTCCAGTACACCGACCAGTGTCAGGTTAGCAAAATCATGGCCTTTGGCTAGCATTTGCGTACCAATCAGAATATCTACTTTTCCGGCATGCACGGCGGACAGCAGTTCGGTGAGAGCATCTTTACCCTGGATCGTATCTCTGTCTACGCGGGCGACACGGGCTTGTGGAAACAGCTGCTGCAAGGTTTCTTCCACACGTTGCGTTGCCTGGCCGACAGGGCGCAAATCGGCATTGCCGCAACTCGGGCATTGCAGGGGAACCGCTTGCTCATCGCCGCAGTGGTGACAGCGCAGTAGCCGTTGCCGCAGGTGCAACACCACTTTCGCCGAACAGCGGCGGCAATCTGCCAGCCATTGGCAGGCGGAGCAATGCAATACCGGCGCATAACCACGCCGGTTGATGAACAGTAAACTTTGTTCACCCCGCTCCAGGCGTTTAGTTATCGCCTGTTTCAATTGTGGGGTTAACCCGGCTTCCGGTGGCGAGTGCGTGGTATCCACACAAAATATGCGTGGCAATTGCGCCTGCGCCGCAGCACGATTTTTTAATGTCAGCAGCCGGTAAGTTGGCTTTTTCTGGCCAGCCGCAACACTACCTGCCTGTCCCAGCGCGTTGTACCAGCTTTCCAGCGAAGGGGTGGCACTACCCAGCACTACCGGAATCCGGCATTGTTTGGCGCGCACCAACGCCACATCGCGTGCGTGATAGCGCATGCCATCCTGTTGCTTATAGGAGCCGTCGTGCTCCTCATCGAGAATCATCATCTTGAGATGCGGCATGGGTGTAAACACACTCAAACGCGTACCGATCACGATGCGTGCTTCGCCTGACTGCGCGGCATGCCAGTGCTGCAAGCGCTCACTCTCACTTAGATGGCTGTGTAAAGTCACCAGTGAAAACTGGCTTAAACGACTGCGGAAACGGCCTTCCAGCTGCGGCGTAAGATTGATCTCGGGCACCATAATCAATACCTGAGATTTCGGCTCAGCCAGCACGGCTTGCAAGAGGCGGATATAGACTTCTGTTTTGCCCGAGCCGGTCACCCCAAACAATAACCAGGGCTCAAAGCGGTCTATCTTATTCAAGATGGCTTTAACTGCGTGCGCCTGCTCATCGTTCAGTGTCGGTTCCTGGTCAGAGGCTGCTAATGAAGGCCGTATCGCCACCACTTCACGCCGGGTCACCAGCCCATTTTCCAGCAATGGCTGTATGGTTTTGCGCCAGCCGGAAGACACGTCACCCAACTGCGTTTCGCTGCATTCTTTATGTTGCTGCAGCAGAGTGATGAGCCGGGAAAGTACAAGCTGGCGCTTGCCTACCAAATTCTCAGGCACTGCATGCGCCAATGCATACATCCACATCTTTCGCGACACCGCCGGTTTGATTTGCCGCAAGCGCAATGGCAAACTGGAGAGCAGCGTCTGGCCGAATGGGTAATGATAATAGTCCGCGCAAAAACGCAGCAATTTCAAGGTAGCGTCATCAAACGGAACATCGTCAAAGGCTTGTATCACGGCCTTCAGTTTATTTACGGGCACTTCACTTTCTGCAGGCAAAGCCATGACAATGCCAATCAGCTGCCGTCCGGCAAAAGGCACAACGACACGATTGCCTACGAGAATATCCAGGCCTGGATTCAGGTAATCAAACTGCCGATCCAATGGCACATCCAGCACCACGCGGACAATGCCTGTGGAAGAGATGGCTGGAGAGGAAAGGGCTGCTGAACACATGGGTGAAAGTGGTTTATTAGGTTAAAATGGCGGTTTGACTATTCCGCACCATTTTAACCTTGAAACAAACGATCACAGAATTGATTCTGCAAGCGGTAACCCCGCTGGTGGAAGACACCTCCAGCCTGAATATCATTCTTGAGCGGCCAAAGTCCGCCGAGCATGGTGACTTCGCCAGCAATATTGCCATGCAGTTGGCCAAACCGCTCAAGCAGAATCCACGCGCCATTGCACAAACCATTATTGATGGCCTGCCCGCCAATAGTGTGATCAGCAAAGTGGAAATCGCCGGTGCCGGATTTATTAATTTCTTCCTCTCCGCACAAAGCAAGCAGGATATCGTCAAAAGTATTTTTCAGGCGGGTACAACGTTTGGCCGCAATACTGCCGGCCAGCTTGAAAAAGTGCAGGTGGAATTTGTCTCGGCTAACCCGACCGGTCCGTTGCATGTCGGCCACGGACGCGGTGCGGCCGTGGGTGACTGCCTATGCCGTTTGCTGGATGCGAATGGCTGGGACGTGACGCGCGAGTTTTACTACAACGACGCAGGCGCGCAGATTGATAACCTGACCAAATCCGTACATGCGCGGGCACAAGGCATTGCCACTGACGATGCGCGCTTCCCTGAAGATGGCTACCGTGGCGAATATATCGCCGATATTGCTAAGGCTTATTTAGCCAAAGAAACCGTGACTGCGGACGATATGGCGGTTACCGCGAGCGGCGATATCAATGATGCCGAATCTATCCGCAAATTTGCCGTGGCCTATTTACGCCATGAACAAGATCTCGATTTACAGGCTTTCCAGATCAAATTTGATGTGTTTTCGCTGGAAAGTGCTTTGTATACCGAAGGCAAAGTAGACAACGCTGTACAGGCTTTGATCAGCAGTGGGCACACCTACGAGCAGGATGACGCACTGTGGCTGCGCACCACCGATTTTGGCGACGACAAAGACCGTGTCATGCGCAAAAAAGAGGGCGGCTATACCTATTTTGTACCGGATGTCGCTTACCACCGGGAAAAATGGAACCGTGGCTTCAAACGCGTGATCAACGAGCAGGGCGCCGATCACCACAGCACCATCACCCGCGTACGCGCTGGCTTGCAGGCGCTGAATACCGGCATTCCACAAGGCTGGCCGGAATACGTACTTCATCAGATGGTGACCGTTATGCGCGGTGGCGAAGAAGTCAAACTATCAAAACGGGCTGGCAGTTATGTCACCTTGCGCGACCTGATTGAAGAAGTCGGCTGTGACGCGACCCGCTATTTCCTGGCCGCGCGTAGTGCAGATTCCCAGCTGGTATTTGATATTGACCTGGCCCGCGCGCAGACCAATGACAACCCGGTTTACTATATCCAATATGCGCATGCGCGTATTTGCAGTGTACTCAACCAGTGGGGTGGCGATAGTGCCAGCCTGGCCGATGCTGATCTGTCACCATTAACCTCTGCGGCAGAAACCGCATTGATGCAGGCACTCAGCCAGTATCCGGAAGTAGTCAGCACCGCTTGCCAGGCATTGGCGCCGCATATGGTTGCCAATTACCTGAAAGAGCTAGCCAGTGCCTTGCATAGTTATTACAATGACACGAAATTTTTGGTGGATGACGCACAGATCAAACAGGCCCGCCTGTCACTGATTACCGCCACACGCACGGTATTACGCAACGGTTTGCAACTACTGGGTGTAAGTGCACCGGAAAAAATGTAAGCGTATTTAATGCGTTAAACATGCGCTGTCGCATAACGAGTTAGAAATACCTCACAGAAATGAATGGTTAAACACTACACATGAGTCGCGATTACAAACCCTCTCAAACAAAAGCCAAAGCTAAAAGCAGTGGCAGCTCGTTTTTTAACGGCCTGCTGGTAGGGCTTTTTTTGGGGGTCGCCCTGACAGTGGCCCTGATCATTTACATTAAAGGTGACCATAGCCCGTTCTCCAGTGCCTTCAAAAAAGACGAAAGCCAGCACGAATTACCGATTAAAAATACGGTGACGGAAGAGGAAGTCAAACCGGGCAGTGCCTCTATCGAAGACCCGAACAAATTTGATTTCTATACCATCTTGCCAGATACCGAGAGCAAAATCAGCGAAGAACAGGTAAAAAAGAACCCTACCATCAAGCAGGAAAGTTATTTTGTGCAGGTGGGTGCTTTTGCCAGAGAAGATGATGCCAACAACCTGAAAACACGCTTGGCCTTGGTCGGTTTTGAAGCATTTGTGCAAACGGCAGATATCCCCAACAAGGGCACCATGCACCGGGTCCGCATTGGCCCTCTGCGCGATCTGGCCAAGATCAGTAAAATCAGCCATGACCTGGAAACCAATGGCTTCCAGGCCAATCTGATCAAGGTCAATATCGAGTCGTCTGCACATTAAACATTGATTTAACCTTGGGCTGTGTCATCGCAGTGTCACCCGGTTACGTTAAATCATCAATTTGCAAATTATCGATACGTTTAATCATTACTTTCCACCGAACAAGGAATCTCATTATATGAAAAAATTGTTGTTAAGCTTGATGCTCCTGACTGGACTTACCAGTGCAGCCTGGGCGGATCCACAAGCAGGTCAGCAGTTTGACCAGGTCACGCAACAAATCGCGACCGACCAACCTGCAAAAATCGAAGTCATGGAAATCTTCTGGTACGGCTGTCCGCATTGCTACCATATGGAACAGCCATTGGAAGCATGGGTGAAGAAATTACCTGCTGATGTTTATTTCAAACGGGTACCGGCCTTGCCAAACGCAGGTTGGGCGCCAATGGCTAAAACCTACTATGCCATGCAGGAACTAGGCGTACTGGACAAACTGCACAGCCAGCTGTTTGACGCCATTCATAAAAGCAAGACACTTAACCCGGCGGATGAAGCAGCGGCGATTGATTGGGTGATTAAACAGGGTGGCCTGGACAAGATTAAAGTTGAAAAAGCGTTCAAGTCATTTGCAACGACCATGCAGATGAACAAAGCCATGCAAACCTTCAAGTCATCGGGTGCCACAGGTGTACCTAGCCTGATTATTGACGGCAAGTATATTACCGGTAGCTCCATGGCCGGCGGTAACGACGCAGCCTTGCAAACAGCTGATTTTATTATTAACAATGTGCGCAAAGACAAAGCCAGCGGGAAGAAGTAAACCTGACGGACAGTAATAAAAAGCCCTGCAGTTACAGGGCTTTTTTTACGACTTCAACCAGCGACCAATCCAGGTTTCGGGCATTTCGGTACCAGTGACGATATAGTGCAATGTCTTGATGTCATGCATGACATAACGCTGTATCGATTTTGCCTGGTCCATGCCGCAACATAAGATCTTGTCCCCCATTTGTAACGGGGTTGAAAGCTCCGGCAGCATGGATTTCTGGTCGCCGCGCACCAGCATCAATGGTACCACCGGCATTTCGTGCCGCTTCCCTGAAGGACTCATGACCAGGTGTCGGAGGGTAGGTTGCAAACCTTGCTGCATTAATGAACAGACGGCAAACGCCATCTCGCCTTCAATCGTGATATCCCAGGTATCCGGCACCTGCTCGCCTAATTTGGACACCAGTTGGGCAATCACCGCATTCGCCCAGGCATTGGTTTGATGCCTGGCATTCGCCAGAAATTCAGCCAGCATCGGTGACACCATATAAGACAAACAGGTATGCGCAATCACATCGCTGGGCTGCATGGTGATATCGGCATTAAAGTGATCAAATAGCGGATCGTTATGGCGCTTGTTTTTGCGGATAATCACAAACAGTTTCGGATTCACTTCCTGCGCGGTCATCACAATCGCCAGGTTATTAATGTCATTGTCTGTGCCTGCCACTATGCCTATCGCATGTTCTATCCCGGCTTCCTGCAGAATATGTGACTCCACGCCGCTACCGACAATACAGTTCTCGCATTGCGTGCCTTGCGGATCCGCTTCAATAATCGTCACATCCATAGCACCATTCTGCAGGCTGTTTACCACCGATTTGCCAAACCGGCCAAAACCACAGGCAATCCATTTACCTTTGGGAATCGCTGCCGGTGGCGCAATCGCATCACCTGGGGCTCTGGTCAGCCACTCGTGTAACAGATAGGTACCCAGCGAATTCAGCCGCATGGCCAGATGTTCACCAAAAATCTTGTAGGGGTTAATAATATGATCAGTGCCGAACGAGGCCATATTGGCCGCCACCACATCATTTTCCACCCGCGCAAGCACCGGCAATTCCGGTTTGATCAGCTTGATGGCCACCGAAATGGCGAGGTTGGCATGATCATCATCCGTCAATGCCGCCACGCCCCGGCACATGGGGTTTTTGATGCCCGCGTACAGCAGCACTTCAGACAGCTTGGCATCTGCACATAAATGAGGCACATAAAACTGGTAATCCGTCATTTCCAGGTCGTTAATCCGCTCAGGCGCGATTTCAAGTACTACCACCCGCAGCTCATTTCTATCCAGCGCCCGCACCAGCTCACTACCGGTCTCGCCGTAGCCACAAATCAGGTAAAACGGCTCCCTCAGGTTACAGACATCGCGCTGGAACCTGGCGGTTTTAATCGCCTGCTTGAGGGTAGCCTCCTGGAACAGGGCAATAATCGCCCCTATGGCATAAAACCACGCAATCACCGTGAAATAAATGGAGAAGGTCATCCACATGCGCTGGTGACCGGTGAACGGGTAGGGGATTTCCCCAAAGCCGATGGTAGTAGCGGTATAACTCAGGATATAAAACGCATCGAAAAAACTCAGGTGATAAGCCTGGCCGTGATCATCGGCGCCAGGAATCAGCACAAAACCGATCAGTGCGATGGCGTAGCTGATAATCACCATCAACAGCGGCGCGCGCATGCGCCGCAGAATCAGGAAAATGATCTGATTAAGGTTCATTACTGAATAAAGCTAACGACGCAGGGTGACTGTTTCGTAAATCAGTAAGATCACTGAAGTCACATTGGCCAGAAAAGCACCACCGGACAGTGAAACGATACCCACGATGACTTCCGGCTCGGTAGATTGCGTACCGGCTGCAGTCCAGATAATGGCAGCAGCAATCAACTGCAAATCAGCCACCAGGCTAGTGGCCAGGTGAATGGCGCCAATCTGGGTACGGTCGCCAAACTTGAGCACGGTCGCAATCAGGTTGACCACGATGGCTGCATACAACTCATAATGCAAATGGTGCTTGGGATTATCAATCTGGCCGACAAAAAAACCGAAGTTGAGCGTCATAGCCAAAATAATAAAAAACCCAAAAATGACTTTTTCCAGATTCATGATGGTTTCCACATGTTGTTTTATGGCATTCTAACCCAACCATTTTTTTCTGTAAGTTTTATGCCACAGTCAGACCCTTCCCAACTTCGTATCGTTATTACCGGCGCCTCCAGCGGCATAGGGCAAGCGCTGGCAAAAGCCTATGCCCGGCATTATGGTGCGCAATGCACATTGGCACTCATAGGCCGTAAACAATCCGCATTGGACACCCTGCAAAATGAAATAGTGACTGCGTATGGCAGCCAGGTTCATGGCTATGTGGCCGACGTGCGTGATGTTGAGCGCATGCAAACGATTGCCAGCGAGTTTTTGGCAAATATAGGTACACCCCATATTGTGATTGCCAATGCCGGTGTCAGCCGCGGTACCCTGACGGAATACCAGGAAGATATTTCCGCCTTCCAGGCCGTGTTTGATACTAATGTCATGGGCATGGTGCATACCTTCCAGCCTTTTATCAACGCAATGAAAGAATCAGCAGGGAAAGGTGAGCCGGCGCAACTGATAGGCATCGCCAGCGTGGCAGGCATACGTGGCTTGCCGGGGTCAGGGGCTTACAGCGCAAGTAAAGCCGCGGCGATTACCTATCTTGAAAGTTTGCGCGTGGAAATGCAGCTAAACAATATTTCCGTAACCACAATCGCGCCAGGCTATATTCGTACCCCTATGACGGATATTAATACTTATCCCATGCCATTTCTGATGGATGCAGATGTGTTTGCCAATAAAGCTATCCAGGCTATCTCTGCACAAAAACGCTTTACCGTGATTCCCTGGCAAATGGGTATCGTCGCCAGGCTGATGCGTTTACTGCCTGCGGCTCTGTGGGACTTCATTATGAAAAAAGCCCCGCACAAGGCAAGGCTTTGACTGTCGCTCTTACGTTCGACGATATTAAAGAATAGGTCTAACTGTTTGTAAATTCGGAATTACGTTGATATGACGGAAATCTTCATACAAGATTACAAAAAGCCCATTCAAGTGAATGGGCTTTTTATTTTTAACGAGCGATTGGTTTGTAACGGATACGTTTTGGCTTGGCGCCTTCTTCACCGAGGCGTTTTTTCTTGTCGGCTTCATATTCCTGATAGTTGCCGTTGAAGAACGTCCATTGTGAATCGCCTTCCGCAGCCAGGATATGCGTCGCGATCCGGTCCAGGAACCAGCGATCATGCGAGGTCACCAGTACGCAACCGGAAAACTCCAGCAAGGCGTCTTCCAGCGCGCGCAGGGTTTCTACATCGAGGTCATTTGAAGGCTCATCCAGCAGCAAGACATTGGCGCCGGAAATCAGCGTTTTCGCAAGGTGCAAACGACCACGCTCACCACCTGATAGTTGACCGACAATTTTTTGCTGGTCACCGCCTTTGAAGTTAAAGCGGCCGATATAGGCCCGGCTAGGCATTTCGAATTTGCCTACCGTTAATATATCCAGGCCACCAGAGATGGCTTCGAATACCGTTTTGTCGTTATCCAGGCCTTCGCGCGTTTGGTCTACCGCAGCAAGCTGCACGGTTGGGCCTTTGATGATCTCACCGCTATCTGGCTGTTCTTTGCCTTGCAACATGCGGAACAGCGTGGATTTACCGGCACCGTTAGGGCCGATCACACCGACAATCGCACCAGGAGGGATACTGAAGGAAAGGTTATCGATCAGCAGGCGGTCACCAAAGCCTTTGGAGACATTGTTGAATTCAATGACCTGGTTACCCAGGCGCTCACCTGGCGGAATAAAGATTTCCTGCGTTTCGTTACGGCGCTGGTACTCGACACCGGACATTTCTTCATAACGGGCCAAACGTGCCTTGCTCTTCGATTGACGCGCTTTTGCACCTTGGCGCACCCATTCCAGCTCTTGCTTCATGGCTTTGCGGTGGGCATCTTCCTGTTTGTGTTCCTGGGCCAGGCGCTCTTCTTTCTGCTCCAGCCAGTTGGAGTAATTGCCTTTCCATGGAATTCCTTCGCCACGGTCCAGTTCCAGGATCCACTCGGCAGCATTATCAAGGAAGTAGCGATCATGAGTCACGGCAACTACAGTGCCCGGGAAGCGCACCAGGAACTGCTCCAGCCATTCCACTGATTCGGCATCCAGGTGGTTGGTCGGTTCATCCAACAGCAGCATGTCTGGTCTGGATAGCAATAATTTGCATAAGGCGACACGGCGTTTTTCACCGCCAGACAATGGGCCTATCTTGGCATCCCACGGTGGCAGGCGCAGGGCATCGGCGGCGATCTCCAGTTGTTGCTCTACATCACTGCCGCTGGCAGTCAGGATATTTTCATATTTTGCCTGTTCTTCGGCCAGTTTGTCAAAATCGGCATCCGGCTCGGCATATGCTGCGTAGATTTCTTCCAGCTTCTGCTTGGCTTCCATCACGGCACCCAGGCCAGCTTCCACTTCCTGGCGTACGGTTTTTTCTGCATCCAGTTCCGGCTCCTGTGGCAGGTAACCGATGGAAATATTCGGCTGCCATTGCACTTCACCTTCGTAGTCTTTGTCAGCCCCGGCCATGATACGCAAGACGGTCGATTTACCGGAACCATTTAAACCTAACAGGCCAATTTTGGCGCCAGGGAAAAATGACAGGGAAATGTTTTTAATGATCTGCCGTTTGGGAGGTACGATTTTGCTCACGCGGAGCATGGACATCACATATTGGGCCATAGGATTTGCAAGCCTTCAAAAATTCTAAAAACGTATTTTAATACGCATCGCCGAAGTACGCTTGTTTAAACGCAAACGAATCCAGGTATTGAGATGCAGATATGAAAAAGGGCCCGGCGGGCCCTTTTTCAGCTAGCCTCTAATCAGGCAGCTTTTTGCTCAATGAAGTTTGAAACATTGGATTGCGCTTGCGTACCGATTTCAATTTTCCGCGGCTTAAGCGCTTCCGGGATTTCACGCACCAGGGCAATACTCAATAAACCGTTTTCAAGATTGGCGCCGGTGACTTTGACATGGTCGGCCAACTGGAATTTGTGTTCGAAATCGCGGTTGGCAATGCCACGATGCAGGAAAGTGGTTTCCTGCTCTTTTTTGGCTTTGCGGCCAGTCACGCGCAAGGTCTGGTGTTCTGTTTCAATCTCCAGCTCGTTTAGCTGGAACCCGGCAATGGCCATGACAATCTTGTAAGCGTTTTCATCGACCAGTTCGATGTTATAAGGCGGGTAGCTGATTTCGTTTTCGCTGCGCTGGCCGTCATTGAGCATTTTTGCCAAACGGTCAAAACCAATGGCGGTGCGATAGAGTGGGGTTAAGTCATAAGTACGCATACGTTTATCCTTTTAAAAATTAAGCGATTAACTGATTCACAGACCTCAAACTGCAAGCATCTGTGATTTCAATATGGGAATTCGCTTTATTTTTTCAAGAGGATGATACGCATCTGTTTTTAAACGCCTAACTTTTCTGTCCAGGCCAAAGCCTCCATATGGCACTGGTTCACCTTATCCGGATTCAGCTGCAACATCTCGGCCAGGTGCAGGATCTGGTCACTGTTGGCATCTTCACAAGCTTCGGTCAGTTTGAGAAAAGGGCCAAAAATACCTTCACGTTTGGTCAATGCATCCATAATCGGTTCTGGTAACTGCAACTTATCCAGAATATCTTCCATCGGCACTTTCAGCATCACGTCCAGCAGGGAAAATACGCCGACCACAAACAGGTTATCTCGGTCTTTCTTGTCAAAGAAAGGTTCACCCAACAGCTCAGTCAGGCGTCCGCGCGTAATCGAGGTTTTCATCAGGGCAGGGGAGGTGCTGTTATTACCGGCCGTGACCATCAGCAAGGTCAGCCAGCGATAGAGCTGGTTACGGCCAAGTATGGTCAAAGCATGACCGATAGACTGGACTTCGCACGACAAGCCAAAACCAACTGAATTGATGTAGCGCAATAATTTATAGCTGAGGGTGGTATCGCGTTTGAAACCGTTTTCAATGTCCCGGTTGTCGGCTTCCTGGCTGACCAGGTTCAATATATTCAGCACCCCTTCAAAACTGGGGTTGATGACCTTTGCATTCAGGTTTTCGGGTTTGGCATAAAAGTAGCCTTGAAACAGCGGGTAGCCTGCTTCTTGCAAGCTCTTGAATTGCGCGTTTTGTTCGACTTTTTCGGCAATCAGCTTGCAATTAGGTTTCTGGTATTTGTTTAGCCATGTTTTGGCTTGTTCAATCGTTATTTCGCGCATATCGAGCTTGATATAATCCGCGATTGGAATCAGGGCTTCGAGATGGCTATGACGTTGCGGGTTATCCAGTGCGATTCTGAATTTGGCGGCTTTGAGCGCCTGGCATCGCGCAATGATTTCTGGCGTCACATCGACCTGGTGCACAATCTCCAATACCGTTTTTTCGGCTGGCATCAACTCCAGAAACTCGCTACCCAGCATGACATGGTCGACATTGATAAATGCCAGTTGCTGACCCAACAGCCAGCTTTCGTGCATTTCATCCATGGTGGTGGAGAGGATTTTGGCGCAGGTTTGAATGTCTTCTTCAAACGGCGTATCACTGCCATCGGACTCTTTCCTAAAAAAGAACTCGTAACCAATGATCTCCTGCTTGTCATTAACAATAGGCTGGCGCCCGATAATACTCTGATGTGATGTGGTCATGACTACATTTCCTGATTAGCACCGGGAGACCGGTGACTAGTTTCCAAATAGTAGTATAGGCGAAAGCAATCTACTTCTTAATTGTAAAAAGGCCCCAATTGCTGGGGCTTTTCAAGATTTGTATTTATTCTACAGTGACGCTCTTGGCCAGATTACGTGGTTTATCCACATCCGTGCCTTTCAGCAACGCGGCATGATAGGCCAGTAATTGGACAGGGATCACATGCAGTATCGGTGATAGCACGCCTACATGTCTTGGTGTACGGATGACGTGCACACCTTCCGAAGCATTAAAATGGCTGTCAGCATCTGCAAACACAAACAACTCGCCGCCGCGCGCCTTCACTTCCTGCATATTGGATTTCACTTTTTCCAGCAGGGCATCGTTAGGTGCGATGACGACTACCGGCATATTGCTATCTACCAATGCCAGCGGACCATGTTTGAGTTCGCCTGCCGGATAGGCTTCGGCATGGATATAAGATATTTCCTTAAGCTTGAGCGCCCCTTCCATTGCGATAGGGAAATGCACGCCGCGACCAAGGAATAGTGCATGCTCTTTATCACCAAAACGGGCAGCCCACTCGCGGATCTGCGGCTCCAGATTCAGGGCAATCTGAACGCTACTGGTAAGCTGGCGCAAGTCGGTCAGGTAAGCCTGTTCCTGCTCAGGCGCTAACAAGCCACGCTCTTTCGCTAACGTCACTGAAAGCACAAACAGCGCAATCAGTTGCGTGGTAAAGGCCTTGGTACTGGCAACACCGATTTCGGCGCCGGCACGGGTGTAGAAAATCAGTGACGATGCTCGCGGAATAGCACTTTCCTGCACATTACAAATCGCCAGGCTAAACGGATGTCCCAGTTTCTGAGCATGCTTGAGCGCTTCCATGGTATCCAGCGTTTCACCGGATTGCGAGATAGTGACCACTAGCTGCTTAGGGTTGGGCACAGAGTCGCGGTAGCGGTATTCACTGGCAATTTCTACTGAGGTTGGGATTTTGGCGATGCTTTCCAGCCAGTATTTGGCAGTGAGGCCGGCGTAATAGCTGGTGCCTGCTGCCAGGATTAATACGCTATCGATTTGCTGAAAAATGGCTGAAGCAGATGTACCAAACAACTCACTTCTAAAGGCACCATCATCAATCAGCGCCTCTATGGTATCGCTGATCGCACGCGGTTGTTCATGAATTTCTTTTTGCATAAAGTGGCTATATGGACCAAGCTCAAGCGAGGCTAGTGAAACATCACTCATATGCACTTTACGTTGCACCGTTTCGCCTTGCCTGTCATAGATCACCACGGCATCGGTATTTAAAGTGGCGACGTCGCCATCCTCCAGGTAAATCACTTTGCGTGTAGCAGACAGTACCGCAGAGACATCGGAAGCCACAAAGTTTTCCTGCTCGCCCAGGCCAATCAACAATGGACAACCGAGACGGGCAACCACTAATTGCCTTGGATTATCCAGGGCGACCACACTGATGGCATAAGCGCCGGTCAGTTCAGTGATGGCATGTTGCACTGCTTTCAACAAGTCTCTGGTTTGCTGGTAATAATAATGCACCAGATGCGCAATGACTTCGGTGTCTGTCTGTGAATAAAACTGGTAGCCCAAGGCCGTCAGGCGGTCACGCTGTTCGTCGTGGTTTTCGATAATGCCGTTATGTACCACGGCTATTTGCGCATTATCCTGTGCTGGCGAGACATGCGGGTGCGCATTCTGCTCTGTCACTCCACCATGGGTGGCCCAGCGTGTATGCCCGATGCCGATATGGCTCTGTAAACCTTGCGCTTTATTCTCCAGCTCAGCCACGCGGCCGACCGAACGTACACGCTCAATCTGCTGATTGAGCACTGCAATCCCCGCTGAGTCATAACCACGGTACTCAAGGCGGCTTAAACCCTCAATGAGTAATGGAACGATATTTCTGTTTGCTACCGCACCGACAATGCCACACATACGCTTATTTTTTCACCTTTTGCGGACGTTTCCATCCTTGAATTGAACGTTGCTCTCGGGCACGACACAGGGTCAGTGAGTCAGCCGGGACATTTTTAGTAATGGTTGAGCCTGCCGCAATAGTGGCCCCTTTACCGACAGTGACAGGCGCCACCAGCTGCGTGTCGGAACCAACAAATACATCATCTTCAATGATAGTCTTATGTTTGTTTGCGCCATCGTAATTACAAGTGATGGTTCCCGCGCCGATGTTTACATTCGCACCAATACTGGCATCACCAACATAGCTTAAATGATTGACCTTACTACCCAGGCCAACCGTGGCATTTTTAATCTCGACAAAATTACCAACGTGGGTTTCAGCCGCTAGTTGTGTCCCTGGGCGCAGGCGCGCAAACGGCCCGATTTTGCTGTGTTGGCCTATGGTCGCATCATCGATATGAGTAAACGCTGCGAGCCTGCTGCCTTTGGCGATGACGGCATTTTTAATGACACACTGTGGGCCAATCTGTACATCGTCTTCGATGGTGACATTGCCTTCAAACACGCAATTGATATCAATCACCACGTCCCGCCCACAGGTAAGTTGACCGCGGATATCAATACGGCTGGCATCCAGCAGCGTCACGCCTTGTGTCATTAACTCGTTTGCCTGTCGCAACTGGTATTCTCTTTCAATCTGTTGCAGATCAACTTTGGAATTAATCCCTGTCACTGACCACGCATCGGCCACGACTTGCGGCAATACGGCGCGGCCTTCGCTGACGGATAACGCGATGATATCAGTGAGGTAGTACTCCTGCTGCGCATTATTGTTTTTAATGTGCGCCAGCCAGCTTTTCAGTTGCGCATTGGGCATCGCCATAATGCCGGTATTCACTTCCTTGATGGCGCGTTGTGTCTCACTGGCATCTTTATGTTCGACAATTGCCAATACCTCATTGTCGGCATTGCGAACAATGCGGCCGTAACCAGCCGGATCATTTTTTATAAACGTTTGTACGACCAGGTGCTGATCTGCGTGCTTCAGCATTTCCCTGCATGCGGCTATATCAACCAAGGGCACATCACCTAAAAGAATCAGTGCAGATCCCTGATCTGCTAGCAAGGGCAGGGCTTGTTGTACGGCATGTCCGGTGCCCAGTTGCTCTGCCTGTAACACCCAATCCAAATCTTCTCCAGGCGTTTGCTGCTGCACCTGCTCACCACCAAAACCATACACAATAATGATTTTCTTCGGGTCAAGTTGTCGTGCCACATCGATCACATGATGCAAAATCGGCTTGCCACCAATGCCGTGCAATACCTTAGGCAGGTCGGAGCGCATACGCGTACCTTTGCCGGCGGCCAGGATAATAATATTCAGGTCAGTCATAGTGTTATTTTAGCTCAGAAACAAAAAAGGCGACTCGAGAGTCGCCTGTTATTTTGTTTGCTATTTTTCTCAGTGTACCGATTTACGCAATTTTTGAATTGCCTGAATTTGTGCCACTGCTTCAGCCAGCTCAGCTTGCGCTGCTGCATAGTTGATTTCCGAGGATCGATTTTTCAGCGCTTCTTCAGCCGCTTCTTTGGCCGCGATGGCTTTTGCTTCGTCCAGATCCTGACCACGAATGGCTGTGTCTGCCAACACAGTGATTACACCTGGTTGTACTTCCAGCATGCCGCCAGAAATATAAATCACGGTTTCATCTTTATCTGCAGTTTGTTTGATACGCAAAGCACCTGGCTTGATGGTCGTAATCATAGGCGCATGGTTTGGGTAGATACCTACTTCACCGCCGCCTGCTGGTGCCACGACAAATTCGGCTTCGCCGGAGAAGATAGATTCTTCAGCGCTTACTACATCGATATGCACAGTATTTGCCATAATGTTCTCTTTTCTATTTCACTGAAAATTCATTAGACAAGCAGGTGAAAACCACCTGCCTGCATAACAAAGATTTAGTTCAGTGTTTTAGCTTTCTCAACCGCTTCTTCAATACCACCAACCATGTAGAACGCTTGCTCAGGCAAGTGATCGTATTCGCCGGCAACAATCGCCTTGAAGCCTTTGATGGTTTCTTTCAGTGGCACGTATTTGCCTGGCGCGCCAGTAAATACTTCAGCCACGTGGAAAGGTTGTGACAGGAAACGCTGGATTTTACGTGCACGGCCTACGGACAGTTTGTCTTCTGGAGACAATTCATCCATACCCAGAATCGCGATAATGTCGCGCAGTTCTTTATAGCGTTGCAGTGTTTGCTGTACGCTACGTGCGACGTTGTAATGCTCTTCACCAACCACCAGTGGATCCAGCTGGCGTGAAGTTGAATCCAGTGGGTCAACCGCAGGGTAGATACCTAAAGAAGCGATGTCACGTGACAACACAACTGTAGAGTCCAAATGCTGGAAAGTTGTTGCTGGTGATGGATCGGTCAAGTCATCCGCTGGTACGTAAACCGCTTGGATAGACGTAATAGAACCCACTTTAGTTGAAGTAATACGCTCTTGCAGACGGCCCATTTCATCAGCCAGGGTAGGTTGGTAACCTACGGCTGAAGGCATACGGCCCAGCAACGCGGATACTTCAGTACCGGCCAGTGTATAACGGTAGATGTTATCTACGAAGAACAATACGTCACGGCCTTCGTCACGGAATTTTTCAGCCATGGTCAAACCTGACAGCGCTACGCGCAGACGGTTGCCTGGAGGTTCGTTCATCTGACCGAACACCATGGCTACTTTTGATTCTTTCATGTTGTCCAGCTTGATAACGCCAGCATCTGCCATCTCGTGGTAGAAGTCGTTACCTTCACGGGTACGCTCACCCACACCGGCAAATACGGACAAACCGGAGTGCTGCTTAGCGATGTTGTTGATCAGTTCCAGCATGTTCACGGTTTTACCTACACCGGCACCACCGAACAGACCCACTTTACCGCCTTTAGCGAACGGGCAAACCAGGTCAATCACCTTGATGCCTGTTTCTAACAGGTCAACAGATGGAGACAGTTCTTCAAAAGCCGGGGCTTTCTGGTGGATAGAACGGAATTCTGTAGAATCGATTGGACCTACTTCGTCGATTGGGCGACCCAACACGTCCATAATACGGCCCAGAGTGCCTTCACCTACTGGTACAGAGATCGCTGAACCCGTATTTTTAAATGCGGTGCCACGTGCCAGACCATCTGAAGAACCCATGGCAATGGTACGTACCACGCCGTCACCCAGCTGTTGCTGCACTTCCAGTGTCAAACCGGCTTCTGCATTGGAGTTTTTGTCATCAATGATCAATGCATCGAATACTCTAGGCATTTGGTCACGTGGAAATTCCACGTCAACCACAGCGCCAATACACTGCACTACTTTACCTGTTACTACTTGATTTGCCTTTGCCATTTTCTTTTCCTAACTTTATGAGTCAGATCTAATTGAATTCTTTCACTTGCGCTTGAAGCGCACGCCTTAGGACGAAACTGCTGCCGCACCGCCGACGATTTCTGAAATCTCTTTGGTAATCGCAGCCTGACGGGCTTTGTTATAGACCAGTTTCAGTTCGCCAATCACGCTCTTCGCGTTATCGGATGCAGACTTCATCGCCACCATACGTGCAGATTGTTCTGATGCCATGTTCTCGGCCACTGCGTTGTAAATCAGTGATTCGATATAACGGGTCATCAACTCATCCACCACTGGTTTAGCTTCCGGCTCATAGATGTAATCCCAATGGCCATTTGCGCTTCCCAGTTGCTCACCTGACAATGGCAGCAGTTGCTGCATGGTCGGCTCTTGCTTCATGGTATTGATGAACTTGGTATAGCAGATGTAAAGCTGATCAATTTCACCGGCAATGTAAGCATCCAGCATCACTTTGATGCTACCAATCAGTTTTTCCAGTTGCGGTGTATCGCCCAGGCCTGTGATGTGTGATTTCACCTGTGCGCCGATACGGTTCATAAAGCCATAGCCTTTGTTACCAATCGCGCTGACGTTGATGCCTTTGCCTTCAGCTTCCCAGGCTTTCATCTGGTTCAGAGACAAACGCAATACGTTGGTATTCAAACCGCCGCACAGGCCTTTGTCTGAGCTGACCACAATCAGACCGATATTTTTCACCACATCACGCTTGATCAGAAACGGATGCCTATACTCAGATTGAGCAAAGGAGAGGTGAGCCGCCACATTACGGATTTTATCCGCATAAGGACGGGAAGCACGCATTCTATCCTGCGCTTTACGCATTTTAGAAGCAGCCACCATCTCCATCGCCTTGGTGATCTTGCGTGTATTTTCTACACTCTTGATCTTGGTTCTAATCTCTTTACTACCTGCCATATTAGGTTCCTAAGTCGAAGTGTCAGAGATTAATAAGCGTTGGTTGCTTTGAAATCTTGAATCGCAGCTTCCAGTGCTTTCTCGTTGTCGCCACTCAGATCTTTACTGGAATCGATTGCATCAATGATGTTCTTGTACTTGGAGTTCAAGAAACCATGCAATGCGTTTTCAAATGCCAGTACCTTGTTGGTTGGTACATCGTCAAAGTAACCTTTGTTTGCTGCAAACAGGCTGACGCCCATCGCTGCAACACTCAATGGTGAGTATTGCGCCTGTTTCATCAGCTCGGTAAACATACGACCGCGGTCCAGCTGTTTACGGGTTGCTTCATCCAGGTCAGACGCGAACTGCGCAAACGCAGCCAGTTCACGATACTGTGCCAATGCCAGACGCACACCGCCACCCAGTTTCTTGATGATCTTGGTTTGTGCAGCACCACCCACGCGGGATACGGAAATACCGGCGTTGATCGCTGGACGCACACCTGCGTTGAACAAGTCAGTTTCCAGGAAGATCTGGCCATCGGTAATCGAAATCACGTTGGTTGGAACGAATGCAGACACGTCACCGGCTTGTGTTTCAATCACTGGCAATGCAGTCAATGAACCAGTTTTACCCTTAACCTTGCCATCAGTGAATTTCTCTACATACTCTTCGTTGACACGAGCAGCACGCTCTAACAGACGTGAGTGAATGTAGAACACGTCACCTGGGTAAGCTTCACGGCCTGGTGGGCGGCGCAGCAGCAGGGAAATCTGACGGTAAGCAACCGCTTGTTTTGACAAGTCATCGTAAACGATCAATGCATCTTCACCGCGGTCACGGAAGTATTCACCCATGGTACAACCGGCATAAGGTGCCAGGAATTGCAGTGCAGCAGAGTCTGAAGCAGAAGCAGCCACGATAATGGTGTAAGCCATCGCGCCGTGCTCTTCCAGTTTACGTACCACGTTAGCAATCGTAGAAGCTTTCTGGCCAATCGCAACGTAGATACAGGTCATGTTCTGACCCTTCTGGTTAATGATGGCATCAACCGCTACCGCTGTTTTACCTGTCTGACGGTCACCAATGATCAATTCACGCTGGCCACGACCTACCGGCACCATGGAGTCGATAGACTTCAGGCCAGTTTGAACAGGTTGTGATACTGATTTACGCGCAATCACGCCCGGCGCGATTTTTTCAATCTTGTCAGTCAGTTTGGTTTTAACCGGACCTTTACCATCGATAGGCTGACCCAGTGAGTTCACTACACGGCCAATCAGTTCCGGGCCTACTGGCACTTCCAGAATACGACCGGTACATTTACATACGTCACCTTCAGTGATGTGCTCATAGTCACCCAGCACAACGGCACCAACGGAGTCACGCTCCAGGTTCAATGCCAAACCAAATGTGTTGCCTGGAAACTCAATCATCTCGCCGGCCATGACATTGGACAAACCGTGAATACGCACAATGCCGTCTGTCACAGAAATCACAGTACCTTGGGTACGCGCTTCGGCGGTAGTAGAGAAGTTTTCCAAACGGCTCTTAATGAGCTCGCTAATCTCTGATGTTGATAACTGCATTTAAATCTCCTATGCCTTATGCTGTGAGCGTATAGGCTAAATTTTGTAACTGACCTTGGACAGACGCGTCAATGACCGTGTCGCCAACAATAATTTTGATGCCGCCGATGATTTCCGGATCTACGGATACGCTTGCTTCAATCTTCTTGCCGAACTTGGCTTCCAGACGTTTGACCAAATCTTTAGTCTGCGCAGCTGTCAGTTTTGCAGCAGCAATAATTTCAGCGTCCAGCGTGCCTTCATCTTGCGCTTTCAAAGCCTCAAAAGCTTCAGCAATAGCAGGCAATAAGGATAAACGGCCGTATTCAACCAAAATCTTGATTAAATTTTGCCCATGAGCATCCAGGTTGTCGCCGCCAACTTTAAGGAATGTCGCCTCGATATCAGCAGCATTCAGTTTAGGGCTATCAATCAATGTTTTCATGTGCACATCTGATGCAACTGCCGCAGCAAATGCCAGCATTTCAGACCACTTTGCCAGTGCCTTTTTTTCTTTGCCTAACTTGTAGGCGGCAACAGCATAAGGTCTTGCAATGGTTGAGAGTTCAGCCATGTTTTATCCTTATAGTTCCGCAGCAAGTTTAGACAACATCTCGCTATGTGCTTTGGCGTCGATCTCTTTACGCAGGATTTTTTCTGCACCAGCCACAGCCAGTGTAGAAACTTGAGCGCGCAGGCCTTCTTTGGCGCGGTTCACTTCCTGATCGATCTCGGCTTTGGCACCAGCAATAATGCGATCACCTTCAGCTTTGGCATTACCCTTGGCTTCATCGATGATTTGCGCAGCGCGTTTTTCAGCTTGCCCAATAATCTCACTTGCTTTTTGTTTTGCTTCATTCAGTGTCGCTTCAGATTTTTTAGCCGCTACTTCCAAGGCACTTCTACCTTCTTGAGCAGCAGCCAAACCATCCGCAATCTCCTTTTGGCGCGCTTCAATCGCTTTTAACAGCGGCGGCCAAACGAATTTCACTGTGAACCAAATCAACACTGCAAATGCGATAGCTTGCGCGATGAGTGTGAAATTAATATTCATTTTTGATCCATCTTACTGGGTTGTTGAAAGGTTTAAGTCACTACTTAAACCCTACCGGGCGTTAATTACTGTGCAACAACGCTCAACAATGGGTTTGCAAATGCAAACATCATGGCCAAACCAACACCGATAATGAAGGACGCGTCGATCAAACCCAACAGCAGGAATACTTTACCTTGCAAAGCTGGGATCATTTCTGGTTGACGTGCAGCACCTTCTAGGAAACTTGCACACATAATACCAATACCGATACAGGCACCTGCAGCACCCAAACCGATGATCAAACCGATACCAATGCCTGTGTAGGCCTGAATCAATGCTAAAGCTTCCATTATGTATTACCCTCTCTTATATTAAGAAATAAAAACAACTACAAAATTAATCAAAGAAAAACTTGAAATTAGTGCGATTCATGCGCCATAGCCAGGTACACCACGGTCAGCATCATGAAAATAAACGCTTGCAAGGCCACGATCAGGATGTGGAAGATAGACCAGCCAGCACCCAGCACTGCACCTGCGATGGTTCCTGTCAAACCCGTGGCTGCCCACAGACCCAACAACAGGAAAATGACTTCACCGGCATACATGTTGCCGAACAAACGCAAGGAGTGGGAAAGCGGTTTTGAAACGTATTCGATGAGGTTAAAAGCGAAGTTTGCAACGAATAACAACGGGCTTAAAACGAGACCAACAAAACCAAGTGCGCTTTTTGGTTTGAAGAATTTGGCAGAACCGAACGGGGCACAGAACAACTCGTGAATCCAGCCGCCCAGGCCTTTGGCTTTGATTGAAAAGAAAATCATCAGGAACCAGACTGCCAGTGCCAATGCAAAGGTGGTGTTGATATCTGAAGTTGGCACTGCACGCCAGTGATCGAAGCCCAGTGCATGAATCCCTTTTGCGAAAATATCTACCGGCAGGAAGTCCATGGCATTCATGGCGAACACCCACAGGAAAACGGTCAGTGCTGTTGGCGCGATAAAACTATGCCTGTCGCCGTGGAAAATATTCTTTACCTGATCATCAATAAAACCAAACACCAGCTCTACAAAGGCCTGTGCTTTGCTTGGCACACCAGAGGTAGCTCCGCGCGCGACCAGCCAGACCAGACCCATCACCACAAAACCCAGGATCACCGACATCGCCAGCGTATCCACATGCAATGTCCAGAAACTGGTATCACCTACGGATTGGGCGTTAAAACCCAGGTGATGTTGAATGTAACTGGAAGGGGTCAACGCGTGTTCTGCTTGTTGTGTGTGTTCGGTTGTCATAATCTCAAACTATTTTTTAAATAAACATGTCTACACAGGGGTTTGCGATTTTGCCAGCGCAGCACCCGAGAAGAGGGCAGCGGCTGCCAAGCCGGCAATCAGTGCAAACGGCACCAACGATTGATACAACTTGAATACCGCCAATAAGATAATGGCGATAATCAGAATTTTTACTGCTTCAGCCTTGAGCAAATTCAACAATACATCTGTTGCTTGCGTTTTAGACTGGCTTCTTGCTGCGATTCTTGCGGCAAACCAGGCACCTACTATCACCGCCGCACCACCGAACAATGCTGAAACACCTGCGGGAAATCCGGAAATTAAACCCGCTGCAATCGTCACAGCAGCCGTTGCCATCACTTGCCAACGCAGCATATTGCGATACATCTGTGCGTCGGAGAGGCTGGTTTCCGGTGTGGTCATGGGGTTTAACTGCAAAAAATCAAGGCAAATTGCTACAAAGACGCGAGATTTTGAATTATTCACAGGGTTAAGTCAAGCTTTCAACTGACTTAACTGCCTGAATGTGCTGGAAAATTCCCATACCAAGCCAAAATTTTGCTTTTTACCGGAACTTTTGCTTAATTGCGCGTGAGTTTTGCTATCCAATCATCCAGCTGGTCCAAATTTGCATAGCTCAGTTTTAATACACCGGAACCATTGGTTTTAGCACTGATATTCACGCCCGCACCTAATTGCTCGCTCAATTGCGTTTGCAGGGAGGCGATATCTGGCTGCTCACTTTCCTTGCCTTTCTTTTTCCCGCCTGGCGACTGCTGCATCAAGCGCTCCACTTCACGCACAGACAGGCCATCCTGCACCACTTTATTGGCCAGCAGGATTTGTTGCGCCGGCTCAACACCCACCAATGCCCGGGCATGACCCATATCAATCTGGTTATCCAGCAACATGTCCTGCACCATCGGTGTCAGTGTAAGCAGGCGTAATAAGTTGGATACCGCTACACGTGAGCGCCCAACGGCTTCAGCGGCTTTTTCATGAGTCATTTCAAATTCATCGATCAGGCGCTTGATGCCCATGGCTTCTTCCAGCGGGTTCAGGTTTTCGCGCTGGATGTTTTCAATCAAGGCCATTGCCAGTGCAGCCTCATCGGCGATGTCGCGTACAAGCACCGGCACTTCAGTCAATCCGGCTTTTTGTGATGCGCGCCAGCGGCGTTCACCGGCGATGATTTCAAATTTATCTTCTGCAATCTCACGCACCAGGATAGGCTGCATGATGCCTTGTGTGCGTATGGAGTCGGCCAGCGTTTGCAAAGCCTCTTCATTCATATACGAACGTGGCTGATATTTGCCGGGCTGAAGCTGGCTGACATGCAGCGTGCGTAAGGTGTCTGATTGAGCGATGGTTTCTACATCACCGGATAACAATGCATCAAGTCCGCGTCCGAGTCCTTTGAGCTTAACCATACTGCTGATTCCTTGTGTTGAATGTCTGTGAAAAGTTGAGATGAAGAATTAATTCTTCTGGATGAGTTCTTGCGCCAGCTCCAGGTAGGCCTGCGCACCCTTGGAGGCACGATCATACAGCAGCACCGGCATGCCATAACTCGGCGCCTCTGCCAGGCGAACATTGCGCGGAATAATCGTCTGGTAGACTTTTTTACCAAAATGACTGACCAGTTGTGCCGACACCTGTTGTGCCAACATATTGCGGTTATCAAACATGGTGCGCAACAAGCCTTCGATTTCCAGTATCGGGTTTAAGTGAGCGCGCACTTTCTTAATAGTATTGACCAGGTCTGACAAACCTTCCAGTGCATAGTACTCACATTGCATGGGAATCATGACAGAGTCCGCAGCTGTCAGGGCATTTACCGTCACCAGATTCAGCGAAGGCGGGCAGTCCAGCAACGCATAATCATAGGTATCTCCCAATTTTAGCAGCGCGTTTTTCAAGCGTGTCTCACGTGCCATTTCATTGACCAGCTCAACCTCCGCCCCGGCCAGGTCACGATTGGAGGGTGCCACATCAAATTTCGCCGCTTCTGCATGCAGAATCACTTCCTGCAAGGATTTATTGCCGATCAGCACCTGGTAAATACTATCTTTTAAATGTGTTTTGTCTATGCCACTACCGGTGCTGGCATTACCTTGTGGATCCAGATCGACCAACAGCACCTTTTTTCCCTGCTCGGCCAGGCTGGCTGCTAAATTAACGCAAGTTGTAGTTTTACCTACGCCGCCTTTTTGGTTGGTGATCGCGATTATTTTCATTATGAATTCTCAAACACAATTAAATGTCTTTCCGCTTGCAAAGTTGGCACTTGCAAACGAATAATTTCTGAAGGAATGACACTGGCAAGCTGCAGCTCATCGTCAGGCACCACACCCTTCATAGCCAGCCAGCGCCCATGTGGAACAATCAGATGCATGGTCAGCCGCCTGAATAAAGCGATATCTGAAAATGCCCTCGAAATAACCTGATCAAAAGGCGAGGGTGGCTGATAGGCTTCAACCCGCCCGTGCACCACCTCTGCATTGACCAGCCCCAATTCCGCTTTCGCCTGGCGCATAAAGATGGCTTTTTTCTGCACGGTATCTATGGTGGTCACCTGTACATCGGGGCGGGTTATCGCAATGATCAACCCTGGCAAACCGCCACCACTACCTACATCCAGTAAACGGCCGGACTGTATATGAGGCAACACGCTCAAACTATCGAGTATATGCAGGCTTAACATTTCCTGTGGATCGCGCACGGCCGTCAGGTTGTATACCTTGTTCCATTTTTGTAGCAAGGTGATATACGCCAGGCATTTTTCCTGCATCGCCTCAGAGACGACAGATCCCAAGCCCAGCGCCTCAACCCCGGCAGCCAATTGTGATGCCAAAACCGTCATGCTGCTGCGATATCGCCAGACTGATGTTGTTTTTTATGCTTGCGCTTCAGATATACCAGCAATAAAGAAATGGTCGCTGGAGTGATGCCCTGGATGCGACTTGCCTGACCTATCGTTTCAGGCTGTTGCATCAATAGCTTCTGGCGCGCCTCATTACTTAAGCCATGTACATCATTGTAATCAATGATGTCACCCAGTTTAATATGCTCACTATTTTTCTGGCGCGCGATTTCTTCATTCTGCCTATCGATATAACCTTGATATTTGGCAGCAATCTCTACTTGCTCAATTACATCCGATGCCAGGATTTCGGGTGCAGGCACAATATCCAGTAGCGATTGGTAACTAATTTCCGGGCGACGCAATAATTCAAACAGGGAATACTCATGCTCCAGTACTTTGCCAAAAACAGCGTGCTGTGTTTCACGTGAAACAATTTTGTTTTGACTATTGCTATTCACCTGACCACCTTCAGGTTGCAGGTAGGTATTCTTTAATCTTGTCTGTTCGCGCTCCACCATTTCTTGTTTTTTACTGAAGGCTTCCCAGCGCGCGTCGTCCACCAAACCTAATTTGCGTCCGATTTCGGTCAGTCGCATATCTGCATTATCTTCACGCAACTGTAAACGATATTCCGCACGGCTGGTGAACATACGGTAAGGCTCATTGACGCCAGTAGTAATTAGGTCATCAACCAGTACCCCAAGATAGGCTTGTTCACGGGAAGGGCACCAGCCATCTTTCTCCTGTGCGTAGAGTGCCGCATTTGCACCCGCCAGTAGACCCTGTGCAGCTGCCTCCTCATAACCTGTAGTGCCATTGATCTGACCTGCAAAAAACAAGCCTTTTACAGCCTTGGTTTCCAGGGTCGATTTTAAACCCCTGGGATCATAGTAGTCATATTCTATGGCGTATCCGGGGCGCAGTATGTGTGCATTCTCCAGCCCACGGATCGAACGCACCAGCGACAACTGGATATCAAATGGCAAACTGGTAGAGATACCATTCGGGTAAATTTCATGGGTTGTCAAGCCTTCAGGCTCAAGAAACACCTGATGCGATTCCTTGTCGGCAAAGCGATGGATCTTGTCCTCTACTGAAGGGCAGTATCTTGGACCGACTCCCTCAATGACACCGGTATACATTGGGGAGCGATCCAAGCCACTGCGGATGATGTCATGGGTTTGCTGATTGGTGTGGGTAATCCAGCAAGGTAATTGCTGTGGATGTTGTGCGACATTCCCTAAAAATGAGAATACTGGTACTGGAGTATCACCAGGCTGCTCGGTCATGAGACTATAATTAATCGTGCGGCCATCAATCCGTGGTGGGGTGCCAGTTTTCAGGCGGCCGGCAGGGAGACCGATTTCGCGCAATCGAGCAGCCAGGGAAATAGATGGGGGGTCTCCGGCGCGCCCGGCGCTGTAATTCTGCAACCCGACATGCACCAGTCCACCGAGGAAAGTACCTGCCGTGAGGACAACCGACTTGGAATGAAAACGCAAACCGATCTGCGTCACCACGCCAACCGCTTTTTCGCCCTCTAAAATAATATCGTCCACCGCCTGCTGGAATAACCACAGATTAGCCTGATTTTCGAGTCGATGACGTATCGCAGCTTTATAGAGGATACGGTCAGCCTGTGCACGTGTTGCACGCACTGCCGGACCCTTACTGGAATTCAAGATACGGAATTGAATGCCACCGATATCGGTGGCTGCAGCCATAGCGCCGCCAAGTGCATCTACCTCTTTAACCAAGTGCCCTTTACCAATGCCGCCTATAGAAGGGTTACAGGACATTTGCCCCAACGTTTCGATGTTATGGGTCAGCAGCAAAGTTTTTTGTCCCATGCGTGCAGCAGCCAGCGCCGCTTCAGTACCTGCATGGCCACCACCGACAACGATGACATCGAATTTATCAGGAAAATCCATCATAAAGTGATTGAACTATTTGATTTAAAAAGAGTTGTGATTTTAGCGTAAACTAGACTGATGGTCATTTTAATTCACACCATAATCACAGCTTAGTTACATTTGCACGCTGCATTACTACAGATTTAATACAAATTAATAACGGTTTAATACAAATCAATTACACGCAAGCCATATTTACTTAACATAAAACTAATAAAATTCGTTCCAATAATAACCAAAGGAGCTCTTACCATGAAAATCAAAACAATTATCGCTGCATTCGGGGTACTTTTTTCTGTCAACGCGTTGGCTGATGTCACAAACGCTGAAAAACTGGTCTATAAATACACCAATATCGCGCAGTCAGTTAATCCATCGTTCAAAGCACCGTCAATTACTGATGGCAAAATCTTTTTTAACCGCAAGTTTCAAACTGCGAGCGGCAGGGAAGCTGCGTGCGCATCTTGCCACACTAACAATCCTGCTAATGTTGGTAAAAACATCGTCACCAATAAAGAGATTCCTCCATTGGCGCCTCGAGTCAACACCAAACGTTTCACTGATATTGATAAAGTCGAAGAAGAGTTTACTAAACACTGCAACGATATTTTGGGCGCGGATTGCGCACCTGCAGAAAAAGCCAATTTTATTGCTTACTTATTGACTGAAACCAAGCCCACTAAATAATCAAGCCGAGTTAATAACCTGAATGTTGCGCTACGTATGGGATCCATTTATCCGGATCTTCCACTGGTCGCTGGTGGCGGCTTTCGCATATGCGTTTTATACCCATAGTTCCATGTGGGACAGGTTGCACCATGCATATGCGGGTTATGTCGCCGGCACACTGATTGTCGCGCGCATTATATGGGGCGTAGTCGCTACCGGCTACGCCAACTTCCAAAGCTTTCCGTTAAACCCCGTCTGGGCAGTGAAGCATTTATTCAAACTGCTTAAAGGGACAGCCAGGCATTATGTTGGTCACAATCCTGTAGGCTCAATCGCGATCTATGCCATGCTGGGTTTAGGTATTCTGGCAGTGGGTTCAGGCTGTATTGTGTATAACAGCGGTTGGGGATTCATTGATGATGATTTAGCCAAGGTGATCCATCACTATGTCACCTGGACCTGGCTAGGGGTAGTTGTCATTCATGTCCTGGGCGTATTGTTTGAAAGTTTTATTCACAAGGATAATCTGATCTGGGCCATGATTACCGGCAGTAAACGCGTGTGTAGTATTGATGAGCGCTTCAGCCAGCGTAACACACCATTTCCCAGACGAAAAAAAACCCGCTGATGCGGGTTTTTTATTTTCCGATACAAAAGCGACTGAAAATCTCACCCAGCAAATCGTCTGGCGTAAACTCGCCAGTGATAGAAGCCAACGCTTCCTGAGCGCATCGTAGCTCCTCTGCAATCAATTCAGCTGCATGCATTTGTTTGGTTGCCTGCTCCAGATGTTGCTCCACCTGCTGTAATGCCTGGAGATGTCGGGCTCGTGCCATAAAAACCCCCTCATTTCCTGGTTGGTAACCTACAATTTCCAGAAGCGTTTTTTGCAGCTCGGCAATACCATTGCCTGTCTTGGCTGATAAAAACAGGTGTATCTCTTTTTCACGTTTTTCAATGCGTGATGTTTCACGTGAAACATCAATTTTATTATGCACCCAAATTTTTTCAATTTGGTCCGGCAATTGCTGCAGAATGCTGTTCTCGTAAGGCCCTATGCCATGCTGACTATCCACCATCAATAAAGCCACCTGCGCAGTTTCTATTGCTTTCCAGGTACGTGCAATCCCGACCTTCTCGACTACATCTTCTGTTTCACGTAAACCAGCCGTATCAATGATATGTAAAGGCACACCTTCGATCTGAATCATACTTTTGATCGTGTCGCGCGTAGTACCTGCGATTGGTGTCACAATCGCCACATCTTCACCAGACAACGCATTCAGCAAACTCGATTTACCTACATTCGGCTGGCCCACTAATACGACATTCAACCCTTCGCGTAACAAAGCACCTTGTTTTGCCCGCTGGTAAATAGTCAGTAACGTTTGCTGATTGGCTTTCAGTTTCTCCCGTACGCGACCCTGGCTGATAAAATCAATGTCTTCTTCGGGAAAATCCAGGCAGGCTTCGACATACATGCGCAAATCTATCAACTGCTGTAATAAAGCCTGAATAGCTTGGGAAAATTCGCCCGATAAGGAACGAACTGCACTGCGCGCCGCTTCAGCCGTAGAGGCATTGATCAGGTCAGCCACTGCTTCGGCCTGGGCCAAATCCAGTTTATCGTTCAGGTAGGCACGTTGGGTAAACTCACCGGCTACAGCATGTCTGGCGCCAGATTCAATACAGCGAGCCAACAGGATCTGCATCAGCGCAGTACCGCCATGCGCTTGCAGCTCCAGTACATCTTCACCGGTATAAGAATGCGGATTGGGAAAATAAATGGCAATGCCACGATCGATGAGGCTGCCATCCGCCTGGTAAAAGGGCAGGTAAGCTGCATGCCGTGGGGCAGGGCAGTAACCGAGTACCTGCCTGGCGATCTGCGATACTAGCGGGCCGGATACCCTGACTACGCCTATGCCGCCGGCACCGGGTGCGGTGGCTATTGCTGCAATGGTTTCAGTAGTCAAAAGGTCTGGCGCAGCATGATTGTGCGCCAGATCTACCGGGCTAACATCACCCGACTCCAGACTATTTGCCATTTCCTTTTTTGACAACTGCTTCCGCATGAATCATGCGGTTGATCGCCCATTGTTGCCAGATAGAAAGAATATTGTTCACCAGCCAGTACAGTACCAGGCCAGCCGGGAAGAAAAAGAAAAACACGCTGAACAGCACCGGCATGATTTTCATGACCTTGGCCTGAATCGGGTCGGTAGGTGGCGGATTCAGGGTGGTTTGAATGATCATGGTGGCGCCCATAAGGATAGGCAGAATAAAGTAGGGATCTGTGGCAGACAAATCCTGAATCCAGCCGAAGAAGGGCGCATGACGTAATTGTACTGAACCCAGCAACACCCAATACAGTGAGATAAATACCGGGATCTGCACCAGGATAGGCAGGCAACCACCCATAGGGTTGATTTTCTCGGTACGATACATCTCCATCATGGCTTGCTGCAGCTTTTGTTTATCATCGCCAAATTTGTCTTTTAGGGCCTGCATGCGCGGGGCCATTTCACGCAAGTGAGCCATATTGCGGTAGCCAGAGGCAGACAATTTGAAGAAAGCAGCCTTGATCAGCACCGTCAGGATAATAATGGCGATACCCCAGTTTTTAACCAGGTCATAAATATGGGTCAGCAACCACATCAGCGGCTTGGCGATAATGGTCAGGATACCGTAATCAACCACATACTCCATGCCAGGCGCGGCAGCTTCCAGGTCATCCTGCTCCTGCGGACCACTGAATAATTTAGCATCTATGGTTTTAGTGGTGCCAGCAGCGATCTCGCCCACAGGCAAAATGGTACCGATAGAGAAATCATGGTCACTGAGTTTTGTTGTATAAAACTTGCGTTCAGCTTTGGATTGCGGAATCCAGGCACTCACAAAATAGTGTTGTACCAGGCCGACCCAGCCATCTTTGGCATTGATAGACACATCTTTTTTGGCCATTTCGTCAAACTTGACCTTGTTGTATTTATCCTCTTCAGTGAAATATGCGCCGCCAGTAAAGGTAGGCATCATTTTTGAACCCTGGTTGGACTCGCTATCGTGGATGATCTGATAATAAACGGAGGGAGAAATCGCTTTTTCGCTATTGTTTTTGATCTCGTACCGCACATCAATCTGGTATTGACCACGATGGAAAGTGTAAATTTTGTCCACAGCGATACGATTGGTTTCTGGTGCTGTTAAACGCACCTCGAGTGAGTTTTCACTCTCTTGCATGACATAACTGGTATCAGTGGCTGTAAACGTCTCGTAATGCGTTGGCAGCCCATCGCCTTTCAAGCCAGTTTGCGCGACATACAATTCATCCTTGCTCTGATCGCTCATCAGCTCATACGGGCCGGAGTTATCATCCGCCTTATGTTCCAGCAAAGATAACTGACGCAAGTCGCCACCCACAGTATCAATCACGGCAGCATAGCGATCGGTTTTCACAGAAATACGCTCGCCTTTTTTCAGGCTGAAACCATTTTCCTGTGGCTTATCGGCAGGCGTGCCTTGTGGTGTTGCAGCAGTTTGCGCAGCTGGCATCTCAGGCGCATGCTCTTTTTGCCAGGCATCCCATAGCAGCATGATGGAGAAAGAGAAAATGACGAACAGAATTAAACGGCGAGTATCCATAAGGTTTCGTTTTTACAAGTCAAGGAAGGGGGTCCACACCACCGGGATGCCAGGGATGGCAGCGACCGATACGTGCCAATGCCAGCCTGGAGCCTTTAAAAGCGCCATAACGCTGCAAAGCCTCGATCGCATAGTGTGAACAGGTGGGATGAAAGCGGCATTGACGGCCCAGCCAGGGGCTTAAGCCCCACTGGTAACACTTTATCAAAGTAATCAGTACCATTTTCATCAGCGTATCAGGAAACTGTAGAGGTTTTTTTAAGCTTGCTCAGCAATACCGACAAATCACGTTGTACTGCACTAAAATCAGCCTGCTGAAAGGTCTTGCGAACCTGAAGCACCACATCATAACCGCTTGTTGTTGAAGAAGGTTGATTTCTTAACAATTCGCGCAGTACGCGCTTCATATAATTACGGCTCACTGCCAGCTTGGCGATTTTCTTGGGCACAACAAGACCGTAACGATTGAGCGGTTGCTGGTTAGGTTTGATATTGGCAAGCAACCACTCGCCATATAAGCGTTTCCTGAAAGTAAAAACGGATGAAAATTCATCCGTTTTTCTAAGCTTATACAATGTCATGGCTGCTGAAATGTCATGCATAGCCTCAAGCAATGCAGCACCGGGATTACAGACCCAGGCGTTTACGGCCTTTAGCGCGACGGGCAGCAATCACTGCACGGCCACCTTTAGTTTTCATACGCACAAGAAAACCATGGGTACGGGCACGGCGGGTTTTAGATGGTTGGTAGGTACGTTTCATTATTTAGCTCCTGCGCCAAGTAGGGAAGTAAATCCCGGCAATTAAAATCTGTTCCGGCATCGCTGATTTCGCAGCTGAAATTTGCCGATTTCAAAAACCCTTAATTAAACATGAATTGAGCTAGGTATGTCAATGATTTTTTTTATATTTATATAGTCGCAGGCTGTGGATAACTCCAGTCAAAACGTTTAGAATGTCCCCAGTGAATCACGCTGCCAAACGGCCTTGATTCCCACTTCTGCCACTCTTTCCTGGCACATAACGAATAAACAAACGCAAACTACTCCAAGGCTGACAGGCCGGAGTCAGCTTTTTGCATACATTGAAAACACTGGAGCAATGGAAAACTTTTGGGCGCATTGTCTGCTGAAGTTCGAAAAAGAACTATCCGCACAACAATACAATACCTGGATTAAACCCCTGCGTGCACGCGTGAATGGTCAGGCTGTGCAAATTGTTGCGCCTAACAAGTTTGTCATGCAGTGGGTAAAAAGCAAGTTTTTTAACCGCATTGAAACCATTGCGCTTGAATTATCCAATAGTGTAGTGGTTGAGCTGATTGTTGACAGCAGTATTCTGCAAACTGAACCTGCGCTTATGCAAACGGCTTCATATAATGATGCTCAGCCATCTGGCGCCAACGAAACACCCATCGCAAAAAGTCAGCCCAGGCAAATTGAAAAGCCTGTAGAGAAGAAACCTTTTCCAAGCCGGGCACCGGTTAAAAATATCAAATCTGAAAAGAGCAGCGGACTGAATAACAGTTTCCTGTTCGATAACTACGTCACCGGCCGCGCCAACCAATTGGCGCGCGCAGCAGCCATACAAGTCGCTGGCAATCCCGGGCAGGCATATAACCCTTTGTTTATCTATGGTGGTGTCGGTTTAGGTAAAACGCATTTATTGCAGGCGATAGGCAACGAGCTTAAGAAAAACAAGCCGGAAGCCAATATCCGTTATCTGCATGCGGAACGGTATGTTTCGGACGTAGTGAAGGCCTATGAGAATAAGGCGTTTGACGAGTTTAAACAGCAATACCACTCATTAGATTTGCTATTAATTGATGACATACAGTTCTTCGCCAAGAAAACGCGTACGCAAGAAGAGTTCTTCTATGCCTTTAATACGCTGATCGAAGAAAAGAAACAGATCGTCATTACCTGTGATACCTATCCTAAAGAAATCGTGGATATGGATGAGCGATTGCGTACACGTTTCAGCTGGGGCCTGACGGTCGCAGTGGAACCGCCGGAACTGGAAATGCGCGTCGCCATTCTGCGTAAAAAAGCCGAGACGCTGAAAATCAACCTGCATGAAGATGTGGCATTTTTTGTCGCCAAGCAGATCCGATCCAGCGTACGTGAGCTCGAAGGCGCCCTCAACCGTATCATCGCCATGGCTAACTTTACCGGCCACGCCATTGATGTGCACCTGGCCAAAGATGCCCTGCGTGATCTGATCGCGGTTCGCGGACGCCAGATCACGATTGAGAATATCCAGAAAACCGTCGCGGATTATTACAAGATTAAAGTCAGCGATATGTTTAGCAAAAAGCGCTCGCGTAATGTCTCGCGGCCGCGCCAGGTAGCCATGTCGTTGGCAAGAGAACTAACCAATCACAGCTTCCCTGAAATCGGTGAAGCGTTTGGCGGACGTCACCACACTACGGTGATGCATGCCTGTGATGAAATAGAACAACTGCGTTTAAACGACCAGACACTCGCGCGCGATATCGGTTTTTTAACGCAGGTAATCAGGGATTAAACCAGTAAAATACAAAAACAAAAGCTGTGGATAAGGTGCGAATGAACTGTGTTTAAATATTGCGTATAGACAGGATAAAATCGGTTTACAATATCAGCCACAAACTATGCATGTTTAAACCGCAATTTATACACAAGCTAACCGGGTAACAAGTAATTGAATATAAATGCTTTTTTGAGTTACCCACAAAAAAACGCTACATTACTATTAATCTTATCTTTTATATATTGAAATAAAGTTATTAATCAGGTCAGGCCATGCAAATCAAAATCAGCCGTGAAGTATTGCTTAAACCACTTAACAATGTCACCGGAATCGTTGAACGCAGACATACGTTACCTATTCTTTCCAATTTGCTGATTAACATCAAACAGCAGGAAATGCATTTGACAGCCACCGATCTGGAAATGCAGATTTCACTCAAAGTGAATAGTGGCGTTGAGGGAGAACTAAGCACGACGATTTCTGCTAAAAAACTACTGGATATCTGTCGCTCATTGCCTGAGAACACGGCAATAGAAATGAATAACCAGGATAACCGCATCACACTGAAAGCGGGCAAAAGCCGGTTTAACCTGCAAACACTGCCATCCGCAGACTATCCTTTGATGAGCAAAGCCAGTGGGCAAAATATCAGTTTCAGCCTGGCGCAATCGGAATTGAAACGCTTGTTGAAACAGGTGGAATTCGCCATGGCGCAACAGGATATCCGCTATTACCTGAATGGCCTGTTGCTGGAAGTACAAGGCAACCAGTTGCATGTAGTGGGCACTGATGGTCACCGCTTGAGCTATACCAACACTACGCTGGATCAGGAGTTTGAAAAAACCGAAGTGATCCTGCCACGTAAAACCGTGCTTGAATTGACCAAGTTGCTCGATGAGCAATCTGATTCACCGGTAGTGATAGATTTACTGAATGGCCAGGTGAGTTTTGAATTCGGTGACATTCAACTGATCAGCAAAGTGATTGATGGTAAATTCCCGGATTACAATCGCGTGATTCCAAGCGGTCACCAGAATAATTTTGAAGTGAATCGCCAGGAGATTTTGAGTGCCTTGCAACGCGCCTCTATTCTGTCTAACGAGAAATATCGCAGTATCCGCATGGTGATCACTGATGGTCAGCTCAAGCTGATCAGCACCAATACCGAGCAGGAAGAAGCTGAAGAAGAACTCGACATCAATTACAGCAAAGCACCACTGGATATTGGCTTTAATGTCACTTACCTGATTGATGTGCTCAATAATCTTGGCGATGAAAACATCCAGTTTGCATTTGCTGATGCCAATAGCAGTTGCCTGATCACCACAGCCAGCGATACCAACTATAAATACGTCGTCATGCCAATGCGCATATAATGCAGTCTTACCAATGAGAGTTACCCTGTTTCACGTGAAACAGGGTTTTGTCTTTTAATTTCATAAAGAAACTTTGTTATGGCACAGCCACAAGAATATAACTCAGACAGTATCAAGATTTTAGAAGGTTTGGATGCAGTACGTAAGCGTCCAGGCATGTATATCGGTGACACGTCAGATGGTTCCGGCTTGCACCATATGGTGTTTGAAGTTCTAGATAACGCGATTGATGAAGCGTTGGCCGGTCATTGCGATGATATTAAAGTGATCATCCATCCGGATAACTCCATCAGTATTTCCGATAACGGTCGTGGTATTCCTACCGATGTCAAAGATGACGATAAACACGAGCCCAAGCGTTCTGCAGCTGAAATCGTCATGACCGAGTTGCATGCCGGTGGCAAATTCGACCAGAACTCCTACAAGGTGTCTGGCGGCCTGCATGGTGTGGGTGTCTCGGTGGTGAATGCGCTGTCTGACTGGCTGAGGTTGAAAATCTACCGTAAAGGCCAGGTTCACCAGATGGAATTCCATAGAGGTGTGCCACAAGCGCCTTTAGCTGTGACTGGTACTACAGATAAAAAAGGCACAGAAGTGCACTTCCTGGCATCTGTAGATACTTTTGTGCTGGTTGAATATCACTTTGAAATCCTGGCCAAGCGTATCCGTGAACTGTCTTTCCTGAATAATGGCGTAAAAATCGAGTTAATCGACCAACGTACCGGCAAGTCTGAAAACTTTGCTTTCAGTGGCGGCATCAAAGGGTTCGTCGAATACATGAACCGCAGCAAAACGGTATTGCATCCGAAAGTCTTTTACGCGGTGAGCGAAAAAGACAATATGACCGTCGAAGTTGCCATGCAATGGAACGACAGTTACTCAGAAACCGTACAGTGTTTCACCAACAATATCCCGCAACGTGATGGCGGTACACATTTAACCGGCTTGCGCACAGCAATGACTCGAACGCTCAACCAGTATATCGAGCAAAACGAGTTCGCGAAAAAAGCCAAAGTGGAAACCACAGGTGATGATATGCGTGAAGGCATCACCTGCGTATTGTCAGTCAAAGTGCCGGATCCCAAGTTCTCCTCACAGACCAAAGACAAACTGGTATCCAGTGAAGTACAACCGGTGGTATCAGAAATCGTGTCGGCCAAACTGGCCGAGTTTCTGGCTGAAAACCCGATCGATGCCAAAATCGTCTGTGGCAAAATTGTAGAAGCGGCCCGTGCGCGTGAAGCAGCCCGTAAGGCGCGTGAAATCACCCGCCGTAAAGGCGTGATGGACACCATGGGCTTGCCGGGGAAACTGGCTGATTGCCAGGAAAAAGACCCTGCACTGTGCGAAATCTACCTGGTCGAGGGTGACTCCGCGGGCGGCTCAGCCAAACAAGGCCGTGACCGTAAAAACCAGGCCATCCTGCCGCTCAAAGGTAAGATTCTTAACGTGGAAAAAGCACGTTTTGACAAACTGTTAGGCTCGCAAGAGATCGCGACGCTGATCACTGCTTTGGGCACAAGCATAGGCAAAGCCGATTTCAATGTTGAAAAACTGCGTTATCACCGCATTATCATCATGACTGATGCGGACGTTGATGGTGCCCACATCCGTACTTTGCTGCTGACTTTCTTTTACCGCCAGATGCCTGAACTAGTTGAACGTGGCCATATCTATATTGCGCAACCACCGCTCTACAAAGTCAAACAGGGACGTGACGAGCGTTACCTCAAAGATGAACATGAGTTGGATGAGTACCTGCTGAATTCAGCACTTAAAGGCGCTGAACTGCTGACGCGTGAAGGTGGCAATGTATTGAAGGATGATGCGCTGAACAGCATCGCCAAACAGATGGTGCTGACTGAAGCCGTGATCCGCCGGATTGCTAACCTGTATGACGAAAGCGTGTTACGTGCGATTCAAGACCTGGGTGACCTGGAATTAAATACCGAAGCCGCAGCCAATGCAGCTGCTGAAAAACTGCGTCCTATCCTGGGTGCGATTGGTTCCGAAGTGATCGTGGCACAGGATACTGAAACCAGTGCTTATCGCCTGGAAGTGAATAAATACGTACACGGCAACCTGCAAAGTTGCGTGATCGATGCAGAATTCCTGAGCAGTGGCGATTACCGCCAGATTAACCGTACCTCGCAAATGGTGAATAATCTGTTAGGTGAAGGTGCTTTAATCAAACGTGGCGAGAAAGAGCAAAAAGTGGTCACGTTTAAACAGGCACTGGACTGGTTGCTAGGTGAAGCCAGACATAACCTGAATATTCAGCGTTATAAAGGTTTGGGCGAGATGAACCCGGAACAATTGTGGGAAACCACCATGGACCCGAAAGTACGCCGTCTGCTTAAAGTGCAAATCGATGACGCAATCAGCGCCGATGAGATTTTCACTACCCTGATGGGCGATAACGTTGAGCCACGCCGTGCGTTTATTGAAAGCAATGCGCTTAGCGTCAGCTCGCTGGATATTTAAACGCCAGCGCTATTCAATTTAAACATGGGTCCTTAGGGGCCCATTTTTTTATGCTCGCCGACTCAGGTCAATTTATACAAGCTTAATCTACCCTAGTGGATGCTTATCTGGGACATATAGGACCCAAACAGGAAATCTTGATAATTTTTTTATCCTGATCCCGTTTTAATTGATGCGATTTTAATAATCAGACAATTACACTTTCCCCATCTTAACAACACGAAAGAGTGGGGTATGCAGTCAGCCATTATTGCCTTCGAAAAAGGCTTTCGTCACACAGCATTCGGGTTACCAGTAAAACGTCCGGTTGCTATGTCCCGTCCATTCAAACACAAACCTGAACCGGTATTGTTTGAAAAAATGCCCATCATTATTGAAGTAAATCTGGTCAGTGCGCTACGCTACTTAATTGCAACAAAACTCTCTCAAATTGTGGACTCATACACAGTTAAACCGATAGAACACTCCAAACGATTAAAAGTGAATTTAAAGATTCGGGCAGGGCATAGCTGTCGCATCATGCACGATGTGATGACAGCGCTGGATGCCGCCGAGTTTGGCCGTGTGAAAAGGGAAGGCTAGCATGTTAGACAATCCCGGTGCGTTAGACCCTGGCAGTGCGATACCGCAATTAGCATCGACGTCATATTCTGAATCACACTTACACCAGGCACACTTAGCGAAACAGCGCCTAAAGGGTATTTGGGTACCGGTTGTGACACCGTACAAGAACGGCACATTAGATGTCAGCGCCTTGCGCCGACTGACGCAACAACTGCTAAACGCTGGCGTGCATGGTCTGGTAGCCTGCAGTACGACCGGCGAGTTCGGTTGTTTAAGCCTGACTGAAAAAACAACCATCATTGAAATATTATTGGAAATGGCAGATGAGCAGGTACCTATACTCGTCGGCCTGAACGGCATCGAGACAGCAGACGTGATACAACAGGCAAGAATGCTGGAGCGATATCAGATATCAGGTTTCCTCATTGCGCCGCCGCCTTTTGTAAAACCGTCACAAGCCGGGCTGATCAGGCATTTCACGCTGATCGCAGATTCAATAAATAAACCGATAGTGCTATACAACGTACCTTCCCGTTGCGGTGTTTCACTTGAACTGGACACCTTGAAAACCCTGGCAAGCCATCCGCAGATTATCGGGTTAAAAGAGTCCAGCGGCAGCCTGCCTGATTTAATAAAGGCTATTGCACATACGCCACTCAACGTGATGTGTGGCGACGATGCGCTGATGCTTAGCGCGATGCAGTACGGAGCTACTGGCGCAATCTCAGCCGCTGCCCATATTCATACCGATGCTTTTATCAGGATTTATGAATTGATGCGTGCAGGCGATCTGGCTGGCGCCAAGCAACAATTTACAAATGTTGAGAAATTGATTGAATTACTTTTCAGGGAAACAAATCCAGCCCCGCTTAAAGCATTACTGGCGCACCAGGGCATGATTGGGCATGAGTTGAGGTTACCCCTTACAAATGTTTCCGATGCGCTTGCAAAGGACCTTATCAGTGCATTTGAACAGCTGGCCTGAATGAAATTAAATCAGGTCATGGCTCCAGCACTATCCTGTAGCCCACCGCGATCTCGGTAATCAGATGCCGGGGTTGCGCCGGGTCACGTTCAAGCTTGTTACGCAGGTGACCCATATAAATGCGCAAATAATGCGCATGTTCGACATAAGATGGCCCCCATACTTCTTTAAGCAGCGTGCGCTGAGTGAGCACACATCCGGCTGATCTAAGTAAAGCGGTTAACAGCCGGTATTCAATCGGTGTCAGTGACACTGGCGCACCGTTGCGGTAAACCTGGCGTTTGATAAAGTCTACTGTCACTTCGCCAAAGGTGACTTGGCTTTGTTGTGCGCTTGGATTGTTGTTGCGTCTTCTTAAATGCGCCCTTACCCTGGCTAGCAATTCCGCTGCACCGAAAGGTTTGATAATGTAATCATCAGCGCCTGCATCAAGCGCGCGTACTTTCTCTATCTCGTTGGTCCTGGCGGACAGCACAATGATGGGCAGGCTGCCCCAGACCCGGATATCCTGGATCAGGTCCACCCCATCCATGTCCGGAAGCCCAAGGTCAATGATGGCGATATCGGGTTTGCGGGTGCCGACTTCCACCAGCCCGCGCTTGCCAGTATCTGCGCTATATACAATGAAATCTTCGCCTTCAAGGATCATGGTGACCAGCTTGCGGATTTGCTCGTCATCCTCAATCACCACGATAGAGGATTTTGTACTTTCACTCATGCTCACGTTTCCAGTTCATCAATCACGGGCTGTGGTTTGACCGGCAAGCTAAACATAAAGGTCGCTCCTTTTTCCTGGTTTTTCTCGGCCCATATTCTTCCGCCATGCGCCTCGATTATGGATTTACAGATGGATAGCCCCAATCCAACACCCGGGGTAGAGGATTCACTACGCCCACGGGTAAACTTCTGGAAAATGCTGTCTTCCATACCTGGGGGCAGGCCCTGGCCTTCATCTGCAACCGAAATATACACGTGGCTGTTATCGCAATTGGCAGCAATCATGATATTCGAACCGGCATCACTGTATTTACAGGCATTATCCAGCAGGTTACTGAACACACGTTCTATCAACACCGCATCGACGAATAATAGTGGAATGGCTTCCATAGGTTTAACGGTGATACGGTGGTCCTGCAACACCATACGTAACCCGTTAATGGCCGAGCCTATGATTTCTTCCAGCACCTGCCAGTCGCTGTTCAGCTTAACTGTGCCTGATTGCAGCCTGGCCATATCCAGCAGATTCAGCACCAGGCTTTGCATGCGGTAAGCCTGCTCATGCAGGGCTGTCACCAGTTCATGCTCATTTGAGCCGTTCTGGAGCCCGTCTTTCAGTTGGCTGGTGGTACCGATGATACTGGTCAGCGGCGTGCGCAGGTCATGCGAGATCGCACTGAGTAATGAGTTACGCAGGTGTTCGGTTTCCATGGAAATCAAGGCGTCTCTCGCTACCTCAACATAATGTTTTCTTTCCAGCCCCAGCCCGATCTGCGAGGCAAAAGTGTCAAGCAGTTGCCGGTGCTCAGGCAGCATAATATCCTGGATACTTGCAGGTGAAATCGCCAGCACGCCTCGGGTACGCATAGGCGCTTTTAACGGGATATACAGTATTTTGCTGGAGGGCAGGGTATCGGTGCCCAGGCCGGCCTGCTGCTGATGATCATATGTCCATTGTGCGATACCGATATCCACATCTTCCAGTTGGGCTGGAGACAGATCAGGATATTTACGGGTGCCCGACAGATGCACGACCTGTAACTGTTCGTCAGCGCCCGGCGTTAATATGGCGACACTGGAATTAAACATCCTGGAAACATGGTGGATACTGACCTCTACGATATGTGAAGTGGTCATGGCGGAAGCAAGCTCTTTACCGATTTCATACAACGCAAAGCTGCGCTTTTCACGGTAACTGGCAATGATGGCCTGCCTTCTTAAAATCGAGGTCAGGTTACTGATGACCAGGGCCACTGACAGCATGATACCGAATGTCATCACATACTGGGTGTCGGTGACTGAAAATGAAAAGCGTGGCGGTACAAAAAAGAAATCAAAGGTGGATACACTGAGCAAAGACGCCACTATGCCCGGGCCTCTGCCATAGCGCATTGAAATCAGCATCACACCCAGCAGGTACAGCATAATGATATTGGCCAGTTCAAAATACGGCAGCAATATACTCGCCACCATGGAAGTGATGGCACTGATGATCAGGGCCCATACGTAGCCGCGCTGCTTTTGCGGCGTGAAGTGTGATGAAAGCTCACCTGACACCGGGACAGGCTTTTTCACCTGCTCGGCCCTATACTGGCTTTTCATCACAATATGCACATCGATATCGCTTTTGGTCTTGGCGATCTGGTCACTGACACTTGGATTAAAAAAGCGCGCAAGCAGCGATCGCGTAGGCTTGCCAATCACAATACGCGAGACATTGTGGCTGCGCGCATAGTCAAGCAGGGTGTCGGTTACCGAATCACCATTCAGGTTGGCGGTGACGGCACCCAGGCTTTGTGCCAGGCGCAACAAATCGGTCACCTGTTTTCGTTCCTCCAAACTGACTTCTTGTGCGGCCGGTGTTTCAATAAAAACGGCCAGCCATTCGGCTTTCAGGCTGGAGGCGAGCCTGGCGGCGGTGCGTATCAGGTTCTCTGAATCTCTGCCCGGGCCTATGCCAACCAGTATTCTTTCGTAGGTCTGCCATACCTGATGGATAGACTGGTTCTGCCGGTATTCCTGCATCTGGGCATCGACACGATCTGCTGTCCTCCTGAGCGCCAGCTCGCGCAGCGCAATCAGGTTACCCTTGCGGAAAAAATGCTCGGTGGCTTTTTTCGCTTGTTCAGGGATATAGATGCGGCCCTCATCCAGCCGCTGTAATAACTCTTCCGGTGGCAGGTCTATCAGCAAGACTTCGTCGGCCAGGTCAAACACCCGGTCCGGGATGGTCTCCAGTACTTTGATACCGGTGATCTGCGCCACAATATCATTCAGGCTTTCTATATGCTGAACATTGACCGTGGTGTAAACATCGATGCCGGAAGAAAGTAATTCTTCCACATCCTGCCAGCGTTTTTTGTGCCGGGAACCTTCTACGTTGGAGTGCGCCAGTTCATCCACCAGGATCACGGTAGGGTGTATGCGCAAAGCTTCATCAATATCGAATTCCTTGAGGGCTTTATCCCGGTAGCTGATTTCCCTGAGCGGCAGAACCGGCAGGCCTTGCAATACGGACTCGGTATCGGAGCGGCCATGCGTTTCAATGACGCCTACCAGGACATGCACATGTTCCCGCAGCAGTGCATGCGCCGCCTTCAGCATGGCATAGGTTTTACCTACGCCTGCCGAGCTGCCGAAAAAGACTTTCAGCTTGCCGCGCAGGCTCTTTTTATCTTCCAGATGCAGCTGCTTCAGCAGCTGGTCAGGATCAGGGCGTTGCGTGTGTTGATTCATGCAATATCGATTCTGGTCACCATGGGAATCTAACGAAACTGATGTAACTGGTTATGACAATATAGGCAGTCATTTGCCAGGGCAAGAATAATCGTTACCGTCACATTGCCTGGCAACCCGGCCTTCGCTTACTTTTGAACAGAGGCCATTTCATCCAGTGCCAGGTTCAAAGCCAGCACATTCAATCTTGGCTCGCCCAGAATGCCAAACTGGCGAGGAATGGTGTTGTTGGCTATCAGTGCTTTTAACTGATCAATATCCATCTGCCTTACCTTGGCCACTCTGTTCACCTGGTACAAGGCTGCGGCCGGACTGATGTCAGGGTCTAATCCGCTTGCGGAAGCCGTTAATAATTCTACCGGCACCGGTGTTTCCGGGAAGCCTGATGATTGATATTGTTTATATCTGGTAGTGACTACATCAGCCAGCGCAGGATTCAGCGGCCCGAGGTTGGAACCTGAAGACGCAGCGGCATTGTTCGGGTAAGGGCCGGTGGCAGAAGGGCGCCCCCAGAAATACTGCGGGCTATGAAAGTCCTGTCCTATCAATGCAGAGCCAATCATCACGCCATTCTTCCTGATTAACGAACCTGCGATTTGTGCGGGGAAAAATGTATGACCAATCCCAGTCACCAATAGCGGATATAACACGCCTGTGATTAGCGTCAGACAGATAAACATGACTAATGATGCGCGGAGAACCTGTTTCATAAGGTAGCCTTCTTTCACTGTTTAAGCGACACCCAGTGTCACCAGAATTAAATCAATGGCTTTGATGCCTATAAACGGCACAATGATGCCGCCCAGGCCATACACAAGCATATTCCGCCTCAGCAATGCTGCGGCGCCTATCGCCCGGTAGGCGACGCCCCTGAGCGCCAGAGGGATCAACACAATGATGATCAGGGCATTGAAGATCACCGCTGACAGGATGGCCGATTGCGGGGTTGCCAGGTGCATGATATTCAATGTCGCCAGGGCCGGATAAGTGCTGGCGAAGGCTGCCGGGATAATGGCGAAATACTTGGCGATGTCGTTGGCAATACTGAAGGTGGTCAGCGAGCCGCGTGTCATCAGCATTTGCTTGCCAATCTCCACGATCTCGATCAGTTTGGTCGGGTTGGAATCCAGGTCCACCATATTGCCCGCTTCTTTGGCCGCCTGGGTGCCGGTGTTCATGGCCACCGCCACATCGGCCTGCGCCAGCGCAGGGGCGTCATTGGTACCGTCACCGGTCATGGCCACCAGTTTGCCTTCTGCCTGGTGGGAGCGGATCAAGCTCAGCTTGGCTTCCGGGGTTGCCTCTGCCAGAAAATCATCCACACCGGCTTCAGCCGCAATCGAAGCGGCAGTCAGGCGGTTGTCACCGGTGATCATGATGGTTTTGATACCCATATTGCGCAATTCGGCAAAGCGCTCTTTGATGCCACCTTTCACAATGTCTTTCAGCTCGATGGCGCCTAAAACCTTGTCCTGGTCAGCCACCACCAGCGGGGTACTCCCACGCCTGGAAATATCATCGACGATGCGATTCAACTCTTCCGGGACAATGCCACCCAGGCTCTGGATATGCTGTTTAATCGCACTCGCTGCACCTTTGCGGATCACCCTGTCCTGCAAGTTGATACCGCTCATTTTGCTATGCGCCGAGAAAGGGACGAAGACGGCGCCCAACGATTGCATGTCGCGCTCGCGGATAGAGAATTTGTTTTTTGCCAGCACCACAATGCTGCGGCCTTCCGGTGTCTCATCCGCGAGTGAGGAGAGTTGCGCGACATCCGCCAGCGCCTCTTCAGTGATGCCGCTGACCGGGTAAAAAGCGGAGGCCTGCCTATTACCCAAGGTAATCGTGCCGGTTTTATCCAGCAACAGCACATCCACATCGCCGGCAGCTTCCACCGCTCTGCCGGAAACGGCAATCACATTGGCTTGCATCATGCGGCTCATGCCAGCCACGCCGATCGCGGACAGCAATCCGGCAATCGTGGTCGGTATCAGACATACCAGCAAGGCGACAAGTACCACGATGGATACCGGCTCGCCAGCACCGCTGACATTAACGCTGAAGATTGAGAATGGCAGCAGGGTGACAGTCGCCAGTAAAAACACAATCGTCAGCGACACCAGCAGGATGGTCAGTGCAATTTCGTTAGGGGTTTTCTGGCGTTTTGCGCCTTCGACCATCGCAATCATACGGTCCAGAAAGGCTTCGCCGGGGTTGACGGTAATGCGCACCACTATCCAGTCCGACAGGACCTGTGTGCCACCGGTCACTGCGCTGAAATCACCTCCGGACTCGCGGATCACAGGCGCAGATTCACCGGTGATGGCGGCCTCATTCACAGAGGCAATGCCTTCAATCACTTCGCCGTCAGCCGGGATCACATCACCCGCTTCAACCAGCACAATATCGCCTTTAAGCAGCGAAAGGCTGTCTACCACAGTCACACCGGCTGACTTAGTGGTACCGTTCAACTTCTTTGCCGGCACATTCTTTTTAGAACTGCGCAAACTGGCTGCCTGCGCTTTACTCCTGCCTTCGGCAACCGCCTCGGAGAAGTTTGCAAAAATCACTGTCGACCATAACCACAAAGTGATCATGCCGATAAATTTGATATGCTCCGCCCCTTGCGAAACACAGGCATAAGCGAACAGCACCAGGGTCAGGATGCTGCCCAGATACACCACAAACATCACCGGGTTGCGCCATTGTGCCTGCGGTGCCAGTCTGATCATGGACTGGACAAACGCTGCCTTGAACTGGTCAACCGGCAGTAAAGCGCCCATTGATTTCTTTACCATACCTATTCTCCAATAATCTTAATCTAAGCTTCGCATTCAGTGCCCGGCAGTCATCAATAACTGCTCGATGCCGGGCCCCAGGGCCAACGCCGGAATGTAGGTCAATGCCCCTACCAGAATGACAGTGCCTATCAGCAAGCCTATGAAAAGCGGACCATGGGTAGGCAAAGTGCCCAGGCCAGGGGTAATCCTCTTTTTGCTGGCCAGAGAGCCGGCAATTGCCAGTATTGGAATAATGATGCCGAAGCGTCCGAACCACATGGCGGCGGCCAGCATGTAGTTATAGAAAGGGGTGTTGGCAGATAGCCCGGCAAACGCGCTGCCATTGTTGTTAGCCGCTGAGGAGTAAGCATATAAAACCTCGCTGAAGCCATGCGCACCCGGATTGGCGATGCCTGCCAGGCCAGGCGTCACCAGCACTGTAATCGCCGTACCTGCCAGTACCAGCATCGGTGTAACGAGGATGATCAGTGCTGACATTTTCATTTCGAAAATCTCGATCTTCTTGCCCAGGTATTCCGGGGTACGGCCTATCATCAAGCCGGCCACGAATACCGCAATCACGGCGTAGATCAGCATGGTATACAGGCCGGACCCGACCCCGCCGAACACCACTTCCCCCAGCTGCATCAGCCACATCGGGATCATGCCGCCGATGGGCGTGAAAGAGTCGTGCATGGCATTGACTGCGCCGCAGGAGGCCGCGGTGGTAATGGTGGCGAACAAGGCCGAACTGTTGATACCAAAGCGTGTTTCCTTGCCCTCCATATTGCCGCCCGCCTGCAGGGCGGATGCAGTGGTGTCTGCACCCAGATGCGACAAAACAGGATTACCTGCTTGCTCGGCCCACATGACCACGGTGGCTAACACCACGAACAGGATTGCCATGGCAGTAAATATCGCCCAGCCTTGCCTGCGGTCACCGACCATTAAACCGAATGCATAGCAAAGGGCTGCCGGGATCAGGAAAATAGCCAGCATCTGCAGGAAGTTGGTGAACGGCGTCGGGTTTTCAAAAGGATGTGCCGAGTTGGCATTGAAGAAACCACCGCCATTGGTGCCCAGCATTTTGATCGCCTCCTGCGAGGCAACCGCACCCATGGGGATATGCTGGGTTTGTGTTGTCACGGTAGTGAGTACTGGCTGTCCTTGCGCATCCAGCGCTGCTGTACCCTGTGCGTCTTTTACAGGCGCTGAGTACTGTGTGGTTTCCAGCGTATGGGCGGTGACATAAGGATTGAAGTTCTGGATCATGCCTTGTTGCATAAACAGGGTGGCCAGTATCAGTGAACCCGGGATCAACAGATACAACGTGCTGCGCGTCAGGTCTACCCAGAAATTACCCAGGCCGGTGCTGGAATGGCGGGCAAAACCGCGAATCAAGGCGATCACAACCGTAATACCGGTAGCTGCGGAGACAAAGTTCTGCACCGACAAACCGACCATCTGCGTGAAATAGCTCATGGTCGATTCACCGGCATAACCTTGCCAGTTGGTATTGGTTACAAAACTGACGGCGGTATTGAAGGCAGAATCAATCGAGGGGCTCGCCAGCTGCTCTGGATTGAGTGGCAGCCAGAATTGCAGCAGCTGTAAAACGAACAGGAAGAAAACACCGACAACATTAAAAGCCAGTAAAGCCCAGGCATAAGCTTTCCAGTCCATTTCCTGTTGCGGATCTATGCCGGACAATTTATAAATCGACCGCTCTGGTGCCCCCAGCCATCTACAGCGAGATAGCCACTGTGTTTCCAGTACCCGATAAATCAAAATTCCTACCGGCTTGGTGAACAGCACCAGTACCAGCATGTATAAACCCAATTGAATAAAGCCATCTGCGGTCATGTTAAAAATGCTCCGGCTTGATAAGGGCATATATCAGGTATACGAACAGAAATCCTGCGATCAATCCGCTAATTAAATAAATCATTTTTCAGTGCCTCTGACATTTCATGGAAATGGAAAAATGTGGCATTCGTCACATCTTTTACGAGTACTGAGGTTACGCCTGGCGAAATAAAGAAGTTGTAATTAAAAAAAGCTACCGTATAAAAAAGTTATAAATACGGCAGCTCAGGAGCGTTTGGATATGGGGTTTGGAAACTGATCAGAAACTGACAGACAGGGAGGTGGTCGCCATCAGGCTACGGCTGGAAAAGTCATTGTCATCTTTGAGAAAGATGCGGTCTTTGCTAATGAACTGGCGAAGCTCGGCGCGGAGCAGTATAGAAGGATAAAGCTGATAATCCATATTGACTGAATAGCCCTGGGTCCTGAAGCCGTTGGGAATATCCGTGCTGACAATCACCCCTTTCTTGTCCTGGTAATATTCCGCCCTGACTGCCAGACTCAGTTGGTCCGAATAACGGTATCTGAAAATCAGGTTAGGCGAATACCACACATTGTAGCGGCCCCTGTCATCCAGCCTTTGCTCGGCGCCGACATCAAGACCAGCCAACACAGCCCAGTTGTCGTCCAGTTTTACCTGTGCGTATAAGTTGTGAAAGTAACGCATCTGGCGATCAGCATCTGATTTGTCATTGCCGATGAATGAGCTGCTGTTGATGGTCAGCCTGTCACTGGGCCTGTAAGTGATCTGATGGCCCAGTGAAGGGGTGGTATTGCCATCTGGCCGGTGTATCCGTTGCCAGCCATTCACAAGCAAGCCGCTGACATACCATTTGCCATCTGTACTGGTATAAGAGAGCCTGGCACCAGTCTCAAAATACGGCGAGTTATCGGCCATCATGCTTCTGGTCAGGGTCCAGTTGTCAGCGCCTATGGCACTCTCAAAACCTATGTGTGAAGGCATGACGCCCACATCCAGCCATATATCCTGCTCATCAGAAAGTTTTACGCCTACATTGGCTTCATACAGATGCTGCAAGGTGCGATTCTCGGCAGCATAGTTAGCTTTCATATAGGTACCGGAGGCGACACCCAGGTGTGCCCTGAAATGGCTGGCGGTGATGTCGGCCTTGATCAGCGCAAGATTGATTTGCAGGCTGTCATCCTGGTTATAGCTGTAGATAAATGCAGGTCTTTTTTGCACGGCGGGATCATTGAAATCCTTGCTGTAATATGACTCGAGATAGCCACCGACCTTAAATTCGGCAGCACTGAAATCTGGCAACTCTTCCGAGTAACCGTCACTCGCCAGCAATGGCAGTGCCAATGCACAACAATGAATGATGGATTTATTCACCCTATATCCTTAAACAAAATAATCACTTTTTGGAGTGTGCATTGTTCAGGAAAATAAATAAATTTTTTGTATAGATTTAATCAGTTACGTGTAAACGAAGTATAAAAATTATATGCGCGATACGTCTTGATTGTTAGTGGGATTGTAAGTCTCTTTACCTTATTCACAATACATATTGAACCAGGAATCCTGCCAAATTAAATGCGGGGTCACCGTCTTAGGCGGTGATCACCGTGAAGATAGCTGACAGATCTGCACCCCTTGCCAGGTTGTGATTAATAGGCGAAGGATGCTGCATATGCATTAGATCTTGTATGCGTTTTAACCCGCTTCACCGCAGTGGCAACCGGTCTTAAGAATGCATCCACCGCAGCAGCCAGGCGTGCCGGTTCATCATAAGGCAGTCCATGCCCTGCATCGGGAATCAACTTGTATTGCAGGTCAGGGTTGAGTTTATGCAACTCAAGCGCTGTTTCTGAAGACACAATGCCTTCGCTGCCAAGTACCAGTAATGTCGGCACATAGACATTGCGGATCAACTCATCAAATTCCGGGTTTGGCGGGATCAGCACATCAAACGCTTTTACGTTGGTCTGTAGCCTGGCTTGAATGATATGCTCGATCAGCTCGGACGAGCGGTATCTATGCCTGGCTTTTGCTTCCCTGAATAGTGCTTCCTTGGTGGATTTCAATAGTTGCAGATGTTGATCCACCACCCCACTTTCATATATGCCCTCCTGCCATTCGGGGCTGATAAATGTCGGGTCAGCCAGGACCAGGCCACTGATCGCGAATCCCAGGCGGCTCGCGACCATGGCAGCCGTCATGCCGCCCATGGAATGCCCGAGCAGATAGGGGGATTTAATACCCAGTGTGCGGATCAGTTCAATGACATCATTGGCATGGTCCTGATAGGTGTAGCCATGTGATGGCGCACTGGATAAGCCATGGCCCCTGGCATCAGGCATGATCACGTCATAGTCTTTCTCAAGGGCACGTGCCATTTGCGACCAGCAGGCGCCACTGCCTGCCAGACCATGCAGTGCAATTAAAGGCGGCTTGTTGCCACCTGTCCTTAGATAGTTGATGTTGATATCGTTGGCCCGGCACACGCCATTGGCCCAGTTGCTCGAAATAATGTTTTTACGTGTCATGATCAGAATTTCCTGAAAGAACCTGTGACTACACCCCAGATTTGAAACTCCATCCTGCTCTGAATGAGGATGGGGCTGTATCTGCCGGAAGAGTTTGCAGGTAATAGTTTGGGCAGGCCGTTTGATTGTTTGGCCAGCGTTTTAACGGTGAATTCGCCATCTATCATGGCTAATACGATATCGCCCATCGCTGGCTGTTTGCGTTTTTGCACAATGGCTTTGTCGCCTGGCATCAGGCCGACTTCAATCATGGATTCACCCTGTATCGTGATAAAGAAGGTGTCATCGGTATTCGCAATCAGGTATTGGTACAGGTCCAGCTGTTCTTCGATATCACTGTTAGCGGGTGACGGCAGACCGGCCGGCACTTTGGACTCATACAAGGGCAGGCTGATGCTTTCAGTGGCTGATACCGGTTGCGCGAATGCATCCACCGTATCCAGATTGTCTTTAAGCTCATGCAGGCGCTGCTTCCTGGCATAGGCTTCAAGGAAGTCGGCAATGGCAGGTTTCTGGCTGTTAGGCACCCGGATGACAGAGGTTTCCTCGCGGAAGGTACCCGAACCTACCTTGCGCCCTGAACCTGGTTTTCTGCCAGTGATTTTCAATTCGTCTTTTTTCATAAATTTTATTGTAACAAAAATAACAATTTTATTGTTACAATAAATAAATATTTTTTTAGCTTCCTAATTTCAGTTCTCAATTAACTTCTAAAGATTCAAGTTAAGCCAATATTTCTTCGTTGCTTAACCAGATTTGAACAGGCGATAGGCCTGTTCTGAATGTCACTTCACTAGTAACTAAATAAAGACCCTATGGAACTCAAGCAAAAACTCGAAATACTGGCTGACGCCGCCAAATATGATGCTTCATGCGCTTCCAGCGGTACTGACAAGCGAACATCAAGTGACGGCAAGGGCATAGGCTCAACCACAGGCATGGGCATATGCCACAGCTATGCGCCCGACGGGCGTTGTATTTCGCTGCTGAAGATACTGCTGACCAACTTTTGCGTGTACGACTGCGTGTATTGCGTCAACCGTGTCAGCAGCAATGTGGCGCGTGCGCGCTTCAATGTCGAGGAGGTGGTGAACCTCACCTTGAGTTTTTACCGGCGTAACTATATTGAAGGGTTGTTCCTGAGTTCCGGCATCATCCGCAACCCTGACTACACCATGGAGCAGGTGGTGGAAGTCGCACGTGTATTGCGCGAGGTGCATGACTTCCGCGGCTATATCCACCTCAAGACCATCCCCGATGCCAGCCCGGAACTGATGGCGCGCGCGGGGCTGTATGCCGACCGCCTCAGCATCAATGTCGAGCTGCCGACCATCGCCAGCCTGCATACCCTGGCGCCGGAGAAAGACGGGCAGGCCATCCGACGATCCATGGGGCACCTGCGGCTCAAGATAGACGAAAGCAAGGACAAGACGCTGACCGGCAAAAAACCGCCGCGTTTCGCGCCTGGCGGCCAGAGTACACAGATGATCGTCGGTGCCGATGCGACCGATGACCGCGCCATCCTCGATACCAGTGCCAATCTTTATGGTGCCTACAAACTACGTCGCGTTTATTACTCGGCTTTCAGTCCAATCCCCGATGCCAGCAAGATGCTCCCGCTTAAATCGCCACCACTGGTGCGCGAACACCGGCTATACCAGGCCGACTGGCTGCTGCGCTTTTACGGCTTTAACACCGAAGAGATAGTCACCGGAAATGATGGCATGCTGGACCTGGACGTTGACCCTAAAATGGCTTGGGCACTGCAACATAGAGAGCAGTTTCCGGTAGACCTCAACAGCGCGCCCAAAGCCATGCTGTTGCGTGTGCCAGGGCTGGGTGTGACCAGCGTTGCACGGATTATCTCGGCGCGCAGGGTACGTGCCATCCGGCATGATGACCTGGCCCGCTTGCGCGTGTCGCTGAAAAAAATACTGCCGTTCGTGGTGCTGCCTGACTATCATCCAGGACATAGCCTGGACCACCACGACCTGAAACAGCAGATGCAGCAAGTGATGCCACCGCAACAATTCGGCTTGTTTGAGCCGGTTTGATGATGCAGATTGTCCGGTTAGTCAATGAAACAGATTTCGACGGCTGGCGCACCGCTGCACGTGCCTTATTGGCGCAAGGGGTTGCCCCTGAAACTCTCGAATGGCGTGTGGGTGAAGAAAGCAACGGATTATTTGATCTTCCGGATTTTGTGCCCGGAACGCCGCCTGGCCAGCCTTGTAAGCCAGGCCAATTCAGCCCGGTTCCACTTACAGAATTCAAGGTGCCGCGAGAGTTCATTGAACTGTGCAGCAAAGCTATCCTGCATAGTGACCCAACACGCTTTGCCCTGCTATATCGCCTGCTATGGCGTTTAAAACAGGAGCCGAAACTGCTACAGGTGTCATTTGACCCCGATGTGGCCAAAGTGCAATTCATGATCAAAGCAGTACGGCGCGACCTGCACAAGATGAAAGCATTCGTGCGCTTCCGCGAGATAGAAATGGAAAACGGGGAATCCGAATTCATTGCCTGGTTTGAGCCTGGCCATCATATTGTGCAGGCGGCGGCGCCATTTTTCACTGGCCGTTTTACCAATATGCGCTGGTCCATACTCACCCCGGAGATCTGCATGCACTGGGATGGCGATTCTTTGAGCTACGGTCCAGGTGCCAGCAAGGCGGATGCACCGGTTGACGATGCAGGAGAGGATTTATGGCGCTCTTACTATCGCAGTATCTTCAACCCGGCCCGGCTTAAGGTTTCCGCCATGCTGGCGCAGATGCCCAAGAAATACTGGCGCAATCTGCCGGAGGCGCCACTGATTGCCGGGCTGATTGCGGATTCGTCGCAGCGCATGGATAACATGATCATTGCCCAGCCTACGACACCGCAACGCAAAATCGTGAAGTATGTGGCGAAAAAAACGAGCCCTGTGTTGGACCCGGATATGAATGATGCCAGCCATGCTTTGCGAATGCTCAACGAGCGCATGCAGGCGTCCATGGAATTTCCGCTGGCGGTCCATTCCACGCAGGCAGTGCTGGGAACCGGCATCGCGCCAGCATCCATCATGCTGCTTGGTGAACATCCGGGCGAGCAGGAAGATCTGGCGGGGCAACCTTTTATCGGGCCGGCAGGCAAACTGCTCAATCAGGCATTGTCAGAAGCAGGCATACAGCGTGGCGAGGTGTATGTGACGAATGCGCTCAAGCACTATAAATTCAAGCTGCAGGGGACGCGACGGGTGCGCATGCTGCCTGGCTTGGGTGATATCAGGACTTATCAGCCTTGGTTGCAGGGTGAGATTGCTATCGTACAGCCACGCATCGTGGTGGCGTTAGGAACAGTGGCGGCGCATGCCATCACTGGCACGGCGCTGGAAATGGAAGCCAATCGCGGCAAACTGTTTCAACTCCAGGAAAACCGGCAGGCGCTGGTGACTTATCATCCCTCATTCGTCCTGCGCTCGCAGGATGAGGTAACTAAAAAACTGCGTTATGAAAAGCTGGTGGCTGACCTCAGATTGGCAGCTAGCATAGCGATGGCCGTTACCTATTAAAAGTACAGACAGGGGCAGCTTAATGTACCCAATTGAAGTATTTTTTAAGCAGCCTTGGCAGAACGATACATATACATCTGTGATAATTCACCGGTCAGCAGTTTGCAGGCTTCATCATAAGCAATGCGCGAAAGTAATATACGGTCACCCTCGGCAGGCACAAACAGGTACGATTCATTGATTTCATCGGCAATAAATTCGCCTGCAAATACTTCATTGATATAGACAAAATCCAGGCTGGATTGTGTCTCTGATTTTTTGAATTCTATTTTCATCAAGGTGCCTTACTTGGGAATAGGACATAAAAGCGGTGGCTCCATAGGAAGCCACCGTACTTTCAAGCATGTATGCTCAATATATGAAGATTAACGGCAGTCACCGGATAAATTTATAGGGCGAATGCGATTTAGTTTGTAGGAATATCTTTACGACTCGGGATTTGGGCTTTCCAGTTCCAGCAAGGTCTTCAAATCCTGGCGGCCTTGCTCCATCAAACTGGAAATGGCTTTACGGTCATGGCGGATTTTAAGCGTGGCCTCCAGTTGATCCAGGTCGTGCTTTTCAAACTGTTCGACGATTTTTGCCGCAGAACCGGCGGTTTCGCCAATAGCCAGTAACGACTGCCGGGCTGCTTCCAGTGAAGAATAAAAGGTTTCCCTGATCGGGTTCAAATCGAGTTCACGCAGATCAAAGGCATCGGTCCTGCTTCTGGCCCTTGCCACGATGGCAACGCCGGGCCAGCGTTCTTTCACCAGCTTCGCCATTTCCAGCGCAGCCGCAGAATCATTGACCGCAATCACCAGTAACTTTGCTTCGGCAATCCCTGCTTCTTCCAGTAAATCCAGCCTGGACGCATCACCGTAATAACAGCGCCAGCCGAATTCGCGCATGAGGTCGACCTGGTTGGGGTCATTATCAATCAGTGTCGGTGTAATGCCTTTAGCGACAAGCACCCGGCCAACGATCTGCCCGAAGCGGCCAAACCCGGCAATGATGACGGCGTTATTTTCCGGGATGGCATCCTTGGGTCGCTCGCTGCATTGCAGGCTGAGAAAGCGGTCATACAGTAACAGCAGGATAGGCGTGGTCAGCATGGACACGGCGACGATCGCGTTGAGGATATTGTAGGTTTCGCGTGAAATAGAGTTTTGCGCCAAGGCCAGGCCAAAGATCACAAAAGCAAACTCGCCGATTTGCGAGATGGAAAACCCAAACAGTAATTTGTCGCGCAAGGGATATTTGAACACCCATCCCAAGCCCATCAGCACGCCTGTCTTGATGGCGACAATCAATAAGGCAAAGCCGAAAATCAGCAACGGCTGGTTGGCCACCAGCGATAAATCCACCGTCATGCCTACCGCAATAAAGAACAGGCCCAACAGCAAACCTTTCACCGGCTCAATGTCCAGCCTCAGCTCATAGCGGTATTCAGAATCGGCCAGCAACACGCCAGCTAAAAAGGTGCCGAGGGCCATTGATAAGCCTACAGACTCCATCGCCAGCGAAATACCGATGACCAGCAGTAGTGAAAAGGCGACAAAAATTTCCCTCACCCCGGTCTGCGCGATAGCACGCATAATAGGGCGCAACACAGTACGGCTGGCGAGCACAATGGCGACAATCACGGCGATTGCCTTGGTCACTGCCATCAGATCAAAGCTTGAGGCGGAACGGTCAGGTGCCAGAAATGCCAGCAACATGAATAAGGGAATGACGGATAAATCCTGGAACAGCAAAGTGGCAAATGCCGCCTGCCCGCCTGAGGTGTGCAACTGCTTCTTTTCAATCAGCGCGGTAAGACCAATCGCAGTCGAAGACATCGCCACACCCATACCGATAATGATGGATTCGCTCCAGCTAAACGCCAGCGCGTGAGCAATCACTGTGACCAGCAGTATGGTCAGCGTTACCTGCATACCCCCCAGGCCAAATAACAGCTTGCGTAATTCCCATACTTTTTGCGATTCCAGTTCCAGCCCGATCAGAAACAGCATCAGTACCACCCCAAACTCGGCAAAGTGCAGCACGTGCTCCGGATCTGCAATCAGTTTCATCGCATACGGGCCAATCAGGATGCCGGCGATTAAATAACCCAGCACCGAGCCCAGGCCCAGCCTTTTGAAGATCGGGACCAGAATGAGGGCGGCGGATAAATATATCGCTGCCTGTACAAGAAAGTGGGTGGAATCCATGAAAGCCTTAATAATGATGATGGTTGCTGTCGGGATACATACTGCATGCAGTGCCAGCGAAGTTTAAGAATTTTCCGGCGAAATTATCGCACAAGCCCGAATCATGGAAGTCATTATTATCCTTACCTCTGCTGAACAATAAACGCGGATTTTTTTGTATACAAAATGACTTACAGATTTTAGCGGCGATGTTGCAAACAAATCTTTTCCGGCCAAATCATGGCGATGGCTAGCCATCCCAGGCTATCTACGGTATCTTAATTGGGTTAAGCAGAAATATTTTCAGGAACGGCAATGACAGAACAGCAACAAGTAGACCAAATCGGTTTCCGCAGGATACTTATCCGTAATATCACATTGCCTTTAGTGCTTGGTGTCCTGAGCGCCATTATTTTCGTGGTGCTGATTTTCAATCTGTTATCTGCATTGAACTGGGTCGAGCATACGCAAAAAGTCATCGGCAAAATCAATGAAACCGCCAAGCTTTCTACAGATATGGAATCCGGCATGCGAGGCTATTTGCTTGCCGGCGATCCGGCTTTCCTGACGCCTTACCAGGTGGCCCGTCCGCTGGTGCAGGCCGAGCTGGATGGCCTGATCAAGATGGTGGTCGATAACGATTACCAGGTTGCCCGCTTGCGCAAGATCAAGAGCCAGATTACCGAGTGGGATAAATATGCGCAATCCATGATAGAGCTGCGCCAGAATAACCAGGATTATTTATCCGTGGTCCGCTCGCAGCGTGGCAAGGTGCAGTTTGATGAGTTGCGCAAGGACCTGAGCCAGACGCTGGAAACCGAGCAACGCCTGCTCAAGGAAAGAAATGACAGGGCCATCAGCACCACTTACACGAGTGTGATTGCTTTCCTGGTTATCAGCCTGCTGGTCAGCGGCCTGCTGGCCCTGATGGGCCGCAAAGATCTGATGGGACTTTCCAGAAATTACAGCGAAATACTGAATAAGCAGGCCGAGCATGCGGAATATCTGCAGGAACAAGGCCGCTTGCGCCAGGGTCAGGCGGAAATCGTGCAAAGCGGGCTAGGGCAACTTGCATTGCCAGAACTGGGTAAAACAGCACTGGCCATCCTGTCCAAATATGTGCCAATGAAGGTCGGCGCCCTCTACGAACACCAGGAGGATGGCTCGCTTAGCCTGTTCGCTGCCTACGGCTTCACTGACAATAGTGATTTGCCTGCCGAGCATATACGCAAACACGAAGGCTTGCTGGGGCAAGTGGCGCTTACGGGCGAGATCATGCAGCTGAATAATCTGCCGGAAAGCTACCTCAGCATCCATTCAGCGCTGGGTTCGGCCCCGGCTAACGGCATCGTCATCATTCCGTTAAAAAGTGACGGACAGGTGAATTCTGTCATGGAGCTGGGCTTCCTGGAAGCAATCCCGGAAAGGCATTTGGCCCTGCTGGAATTTATTGCCAATAATCTGGGCTCTGCGATTGAAGCCACGATTGCCAAACAACGCCTGCAACGTGCCTATGCCGAAGTGCAGCAACTGAACGAAGAACTCCAGGTGCAGCAGGAGGAACTGAAAACCGCGAATGAGGAGCTGGAAGAGCAATCCACGATTCTTGAAGAATCGCATTCCATGCTGGAAAACCAGAAGGCGGAGCTGGAACAAACCAATGAGCAACTGGCGCATCAGGCGACGCTGATAGACCAGAGAAATGATTCATTATTGATCGCACAGGAAGCACTGGAGAAAAAAGCCCAGGAATTACAGAAATCCAGCCAGTATAAATCCGAGTTCCTGGCGAATATGTCGCATGAGTTGCGCACACCGCTCAACAGTGCGCTTATCCTGTCTAAACTGCTTGCCGATAACTCGCAGGGTAACCTCAACGAGGAGCAGGTTTCCTTTGCAGAAACGATTTATGCGTCCGGCAATGACCTGCTGAATTTAATCAACGATATCCTGGATATTTCCAAGGTCGAGGCGGGCAAGCTGGAACTCAACCTGTTGCCGGTCAGTGTGCAGAGCATTGCTGATGCCATGAAAATGAGCTTTGACGCGCAGGCCAGGGAAAAGAAATTACAGTTCCAGATCGCCGTCAGCCAGCAGGCGCCTGCCCATATCACCACCGATAAATTCCGGCTGGAGCAGATATTGAAGAACCTGCTCTCCAATGCATTCAAATTCACTCAGGCAGGCGAGGTTTCGTTTGCTATCGATACCGCAGCCGGTGGCAAGATCGCTTTCAGGGTGCAGGACAGCGGCATCGGCATCGCCCAGGATCAGCAGGAGAATATCTTTGAAGCCTTCCATCAGGCCGATGGCTCCATCAGCCGCAAGTATGGTGGTACCGGGCTGGGCCTGTCGATTTCGCGTGACCTGGCGAGGTTGCTGGGCGGGGAGCTGACAGTGGAAAGCACGCCAGGTACTGGCAGCGTGTTTACGTTGACCTGCCCGCTGGAAGTCACTGCAGCGATGGCGTCACAGGACATGGCTGCCGATATCAAAGCACCGGTGATTCCGTTGGCTGTGCCGCAAAAAGCTGTTGAACAGGAGATCCTGGCGAGTCCGGCATTTCCGGATGACAGGGACAATATCCAGCATGCCAATCGGCTGGTGCTGATCATCGAAGATGAAACCGATTTCGCCAAAATCCTGTATGACATCTCGCATGAGATGCAATACAGCTGCCTGGTCGCACATAGTGCCGGTGAAGGCCTGCGCCTGGCCAAAGCGTTTAAGCCGCAAGCAATCCTGCTGGATATCCGCCTGCCGGATGCATCCGGCCTGACCGTATTGCAGCAACTGAAAGAAGACCCTGAAACCAGGCATATCCCGGTGCATGCCCTGTCGGCAACCGAGCAGCAGGATGCCGCCCTGCAACTGGGCGCGATCGGCTTTGCAGTCAAACCGAAAACGCGCGAGGAATTAAAAGAAGTATTCCTCAGGCTGGAAGAGAAATATACCCAGCAGATCAAACGTGTGCTGGTGGTGGAAGACGACGCCATACAGCGGCAAAGTGTGATCCAGTTATTGTCTGATGAAGATATCGAAATTATCGCAGTCGAACTGGGTGAAGAAGCCTTGCAGCAACTGCACACGCAGGTATTTGACTGCATGATCATAGACCTGAAACTGCCGGATATGAAGGGCAACCAGCTGTTGCAACGCATGTCTACAGAACATATCCTTTCTTTCCCGCCGGTCATCGTTTACACCGGCCGTAACCTGACCCGCGAAGAGGAAATGGAATTACGCAAGTACTCCAGCTCCATCATCATCAAAGGTGCCAGGTCGCCGGAACGCCTGCTGGACGAAGTTACCCTGTTCCTGCATAAAGTCGAGTCGCAACTGTCGGCAGAACACCAGTCCATGCTGAAAACCATACGCAACCGCGACCGCGTGTTTGAAGGCCGCAAGATCCTGCTGGTCGATGATGACGTACGCAATATCTTCGCCCTGACCAAAGTGCTGGAGCACAAAGGCCTCAATGTGGATATCGCCCGCAATGGTCGCGAAGCGATAGACAAATTGCAGGCACTCGATGATATCGACCTGGTACTGATGGATATCATGATGCCGGAAATGGATGGCTACGAAGCCATGCGCGAGATCAGGAAAGACGCCAAGTTCAGCCGCTTGCCTATCATAGCCCTGACAGCCAAGGCCATGAAAGACGACCAGGAGCTGTGTATGAAAGCTGGCGCCAGTGACTACCTGGCCAAGCCGGTGGATATAGACCGCCTGCAATCGCTGTTGCGCATATGGATGCCTAACCTGGAGCGCTTGTAAGCATGCAGCTGCAGGACGCCGAGATCGAGATCAAGTTGCTGATAGATGCCATCTATCTCAAATACAACTATGATTTCAGGGATTACTCCAGGGCCTCGCAAAAACGCAGGATAGAGCAGGGCATTACCGCGCTCAAATGCCAGACCATTTCCGAGTTGCAATCGCAGGTGCTGCACGACCCGGCCGTATTCATGCAGTTGCTGCAATACCTCACCATTCCCGTGAGCGAGATGTTCCGCGACCCCTCGTACTTCCTCTCTATCCGCGAGCAGGTGGTGCCGGTGCTCAAGACCTATCCTTCACTGAAAATCTGGGTGGCAGGGTGCAGCACTGGTGAAGAAGCCTATTCGCTGGCGATCCTGCTGCAAGAAGAAGGCCTGCTGGAGCGCAGCATTATCTACGCGACCGATATCAATCCCGTTTCCCTCGAAAAAGCCAAAAAAGGCGTGTTCCCGCTGGACCGCATGAAGCTTTACGGTGAGAACTACCAGGCCGCAGGCGGAAAGCGCTCGCTGGAGCATTATTACACCGGCGCTTATGGCGGGGCCCTGTTCGATAAAGCCCTGGCCGAAAAAATCACTTTTTCCGACCATAGCCTGGCGACAGATTCGGTGTTTTCGGAAACGCATTTTGTCTCCTGCCGCAATGTGGTGATCTATTTCAACAAGGCATTACAGAACCGCGCTTACGGCCTGTTTCACGAGTCTTTGTGCAGGCGCGGTTTCCTGGGCCTGGGCCATAAAGAAAGCCTGGATTTTTCCGCCTGTTCACACCTGTTTGAAGCGGTGGTGAAACGGGACAAACTGTTCAGGAAGTTATGAATGGTGAGCGGAATGGTGGCAGATGAACGGCTTCTGGCGATTAAAGCCATTGTGGTGGGCGCCTCTGCCGGAGGCATTGAAGCCATGATGCAGCTATTCTCGCCGCTGCCGCCTGACTACCCGTTGTCGATTATTTCGGTCATCCATATGCCGGATAACCATGACAGCCACCTGGCGGAAGTATTCCAGCAATGGACGCGCATCAAGGTGGAAGATGCCGAGGATAAGGCGGCCATCCAGAAGGGTAGGCTGTATTTTGCTCCGGCCGGCTACCATTTACTGATTGAGCAAGATGCGACGTTTTCGCTGAGTTGCGAGATGCCGGTCAATTACTCGCGGCCATCGATAGACCTGATGATGCAGACCGCAGCCCAGGCTTATGGCAGCGGATTGCTGGGAATCTTGTTAACCGGGGCCAACCTGGATGGCGCCATGGGTATGAAAAGCATCAAACAGCATGGCGGCGTGACCATAGTGCAGGCGCCGCTGGAAGCAAAATCGGGTACTATGCCGAAGGAAGCCATTAAATTGCAAACGCCTGACCTGATTCAAGGATTGACCGAGATTAAGAACGTGTTGCTGCGACTTGGGGATATACATGCCGTACAGTAACGAAAAAATCAAAGTGTTGATCGTCGATGACCTGAGTGAAAACCTGCGGGCGCTCGATGCCATCCTGCGGGCGCCTGACCGGGTGATCATGCAGGCGCGCTCTGGCCTGGATGCGCTGGAATTGTTGCTGGCACACGATTTTGCACTGGCGCTGGTCGATGTCGAAATGCCGGAGATGGACGGCTTCCAGCTGGCAGAACTGATGCGCGGCACCGAAAAAACCAGGCATGTGCCTATCGTGTTCGTCACCGCGGCAGGCATGGAGCTCAACTACGCTTTCAAAGGCTATGGTGCGGGCGCCGTTGACGTGTTGTATAAACCATTGGATATCAATGCGGTCAAAAGTAAGGCCAACGTGTTTGTCGAGCTGTTCCGACATCGCACCGCGTTTGAAAACCAGGTGAAGGCGCTGGAAGAAAGCCGCAAGGAACAGGAATGCCTGCTCCAGCAACTACAGGCAACACAGGCAGAATTGCAACATTCACTGAATATGCGTGAGGAATTTATGTCACTGGTCGCGCACGAAATGAGGACGCCGCTGAACACCCTGTTCCTGGAAGTACAGGTCAGGTTATCGCAGCTGGCAAAAAATAACCTCAGCATTTTCACGCCAGAACATCTGCAAAAGATGTTGGGTCGTGGCGAACGCCAGTTGAAAAGTATCATGCGCCTGATTGAAGATATGCTGGACGTTTCCCGTATCAAGAATGGCAAACTTTCCATCCAGCCGCAGGACGCCAATTTATCCAGCCTGCTCAGGCAACTCGCTGAAGACCTGACGCCGTTAGCCAGAGAGTCAGAGACGGAATTTGTGCTGGAGATCGCCAGCGAAGTAGAAGGCCACTGGGATGCGTTCCGCATCGAGCAGATCATTATCAACCTGATGACCAACGCCATCCGTTACGGCAAAGGCAAGCCTGTGCATGTTTCCCTGAACCTTGAGGGCGGACATGCCGTCATCAAGGTCGCTGACCAGGGCGTCGGTATCGCCGAGCACGAGCAGAAAAAAATCTTCGAGGCGTTTGAACGCAGCGGTGACAACGAAGTAAAAGCCGGGCTGGGCCTGGGCTTGTATATCTCGAAAAAACTGGCCGAAGCGCATGCAGGTGACATCAGCGTCATCAGCCAGAAAGACAGCGGCAGTACCTTTATCTTGCGTCTGCCCCTCAAGAGCGCGCCTGCATGAAAATCCTCGTTGTAGAAGATGACCTGGATACGCGTGAAATCCTGACCGAGCTGCTGGAAATGCACGGGCATGACATTAGCACTGCCAGCGAAGCGCAACAGGCCCTGGCCAGCATACGCAAGCAGGCGGATTTCGACCTGCTGATCACCGATGTCAACCTGCCGGGCATGTCTGGCATTGAGCTGGCGCAGGCGGCCAATAGCCTGCTTCCTGCGATTGCCATCATGATCTGTTCCGGTTATGGCGAGCAACAGTTCGGAGCCTTGCCGTTCCCGGTCACCTGGATACAAAAACCGCTGGAGATGGACTCGTTTCTGCAGGCGATAGAGCGCTTTTCCGGAGTGAATCAGTGAGTTCGACGGCCCACACTGAAGCGTTTGAAAAGTTACGCACAGAAGTGCTTAACCGGGTGATGCCCGGCCTGCGCCACAAGATGCTGGGTAAATTGCAGCCGGTGACTTTGCTGTCACAGGTGCTGAGCAGGAAATTATCCCTAGGCAGTGCCGATAACGCCTATGTGCAGACCCAGGTCGATGAAATCAAACTCAATGCACGCCTGCTCACTGTCGCCATGCAAAACCTGTTCACCTGGGTGGCACTGGATGCACCTGTCCAGCTCCCGGCGGAGGACTTGCTGGATGAATGTGTAGACCTGCTCAAGATGGAGTGTTACACCAACCATCTCATCATCACCAATCATGTCACTTCCAGGCAACCCCTCCCGGCGCTGGAAGCCAGGGTATTGCTCTGTGCGGGCATTATCCTGCTGGCAGACAAGCAGGCGCTGGAGAAAACGCTGGAAATCAGGGCTAGTGATGATGCAATCCAGTTCAAATGGAACAAGGCCTGTACAACCTCAGTCTCCAGCAATCCCGGCATGTTGCGTAACTGGGATTGGATCACCGATATTTCACCCGCATGCCAGATCGAAATGATTGATTCAGGCATACAGTTCAGTTTTCCAGTCGCTGACTTAGTATAAAAGCACTTGCTAACATAGATGACAGATAGTTCGCCCGCAGCAGAACCGACCCGCGCCGAAGTGGATAACCTTGCAGGTGCGACCCTGCTTGAGTTCGGCGCCAGCTGGTGCGGCCATTGCCAGGCCGCGCAACCCGCCATCAGGTCTGCTATGCAGCTGTTCCCGCAAGTGCGGCATATCAAAATTGAAGACGGTAAAGGCCGCCGGCTGGGCAGGTCATTCCATGTCAAATTATGGCCAACCTTGATCTTCCTCAAAGAGGGTATCGAACTCACGCGCCTGGTGCGCCAAAGCCAGGCGCAAGAATTAAACGATTCGCTGCAATCCATCACTGCGCCCTGAAGATGCATGCGGGTCAGCCAAATTTTCTTGCCAGATTTATCTGACAAAAAAATCAGATTTCCACCAGTTTTTATCCTACAAGTTTCAACCTACACTACCGCCATCTTAAGTAGTGCTTTTAATTAACAAAAACAGGTTGAACGAGTATGCGTACCCCGAACGAATTTGCAGAACAAATATTTGAAGTATTGAGTTTCTCGATCAACCAGGCATGCAATGAGCAGGATTGGTATCATGTCCGACGGGATGCGCTAGCTTACGGTTTCAAGCAAACAGATGTATCGACTACCTCTGCCTACGGTCAACGCTTTGACCTGCTGATCGAACCTGGTATCTACCTGTGCCTGCAATACCGCTCATTTGACCCTTCAGGTCCTTTCCAGAACTTGCCGGTGACTAATAAATTCGAGCTGACTTTCTACACAGAAAATGGAAAGATCAAATCGCACCAGAATAGCTTTGACGATCCGGTTGCCGCCAATGACAAATCTATCTGGCACGAGCTTTCGTTCGCCTGATTTGCATGGCGGAGACGTATAAAAACTAATCATGATTGGCCTGGCATTGATGTCAGGCCTTTGCACCACCTGATACCCAGATTTCAACCGGCCAAGGAGAAGACTGTATGTACCGCCCAAAAAACAACAACTTATGGTCCGGACTCCTGGTGGTGTACAGTGCACTATATGCTGCAGCCGTGATCGGCGCCGAGCCGACACAACTGTTTGAGCCTATCCGTTCTGTCCTGCAACATCCACGTTGCCAAAATTGCCATATTCCCGGTGATCAGCCCTTGCAATATGACCAGGGCAAACCGCACGCCATGCTGGTACAGCGCGGGATGGATGGTAAAGGCATGCCAGCGATGGAATGCAGCTCCTGCCACCAGCAAAAAAACTCCCCCGCCGTGATGGGTATGCATGCGCCACCGGGTGCGCCTCACTGGCAATTGCCATCACCGGAAAACAAAATGGTATTTATCGGCCTCTCGCCCAAAGACCTGTGCATGGTGCTGAAAGACCCGGCCCGCAATGGCGGTAAAGACGGCCAGAAACTGATTACTCACTTTGCTGATGACAAGCTGGTCGCCTGGGGCTGGAACCCCGGTGGCAACCGCACAGTGCCGCCACTCACCAAAGAGCAAACGGTCGCCGCAGTGAAACAATGGGTAAATGCAGGCATGCCTTGCCCGGCTTGATTTGAATATCATCGAGCCCTCACTTTTTAATCCCTGACATTGACTCAGCCAGGTGAGCGCGATTGCCAGGCCCATAAATGTGCAGCCAGCAAAGCGCGCCACGGGCTGAAAGGTTTGAGCCAATGCTCAGCCTCTTTATCGCTCAACTGCTCCAGTGCCATCAATCCCCTGATCGCGCGCCGTACCGCGGCATCCCCATGTAACGAGCCATCCAGCCAGCCATAGCCCCTGAGTAATGCGTAACTGATAGTCCACGGCCCAATGCCTTTGATGGCAGCCAGGCTATTAGCAATCAGCTCAGGCGATACCTGGTGATGCAGCCAGTCATCCAGTGGCAAATGCCCGGTAAGCATCAGCTCACTGACTTTCAACAGCGTATTCGCCTTGCTTTGTGACAGACCTGCCAGCCGCAATGATTCGACCGACATTTGCGACACCTGCGCTGGTGAAGGATAGCAATAAAAACCAGATGAATGCCTGATATTTGCCTGCTGGATAAATTTACGCCGCATGGCAATCGCCGCACTCAAACTGACCTGCTGGCCGATAATCGCCCATGTCAGGGCTTCAAACGGGCTGACACTTACCGGCACGCGTAGTCCCGCTTGCTCGGCAATCATTGCACTAAGCAATGGGTGCGTTGCAAAGGCCTGTTCAAACCCGGCAATCGCTTGCGTAAGCCCCAGTATATGTTGCACCAGCTGCAGTGTTTCTTCCCCGCCAATGTGCAGCAGCGGGTCATCCAGCGCCAGGTGATATTTCACTACATTCAAATCAAACACTAGCGTTAACAGGGCAGGGCGGTCTTTCCACACAATCGCTTTTTGCAGTGTGTTGCCGGTGACGCTTTCCGATACCGCCAGTTTGTCCCGGCCATGAAAAGTCAGGAAATCCTGCGGTCGGAATCCATTCGGTAAAGGCAAACGCTGCAATGGCAAAGTCTGTAACTGCAAAGTGGGTGATGACATAGGTTGAGGCAGTAAATTTGACTAATAGAATACACTTACCATGAAACACAAACGCGGATGCCTTGTCTGACCAGTGAGTAAGCTTTTTGTTTAGATATTTGAGGGAGAACCGTATGCCAGACAAGAATGATAAATCCAACAACCATGGACACCCACCTGAAACACCAGTCCTGGACGAAACCTCACTGTTACCACCCATCACCCACAAGAAAAATGACAAGCAGCCACCCGGTTCACACTCGGCTGAAATCGCGGCAGAAGTAGAAGAGGGTCAATTATCGCCAGGCGAGTTGAGTAGCGAGAATGACATTTAACAATATCAGCCTTGTTGGCTAGCTTTTATCCAGCAGTACTCTTATCCAGCAGTACTTGCCGGATCAGCTGGGTCAAATTGTTGAAACAAGGGTGCAGCGGTGAAGTCAGAGGGTGTGTACTATCTCCCAACCGACGCACCTGCACCGGCACCCCCGCCAGTAACAATTTCGCCGCATACGCTTCAGCTTCATCCCGCAGCGGGTGAGATTCAGTCGTCATAATGGTTGCAGGCGCCAGCCCGCCCAGGCGGCATGAGTGTAACGGTGACGCATAAGGGTGGGTGCAATCACTGGCGGTGGGAATATATTCCGCCCAGGCACGCCGGCACGGGCTATCGGCCGCATTCCCCATCGATTTCGAAGTCTGTAGCGCATCCAGCATCGGGTTGATCAATATCTGGCCCGCCAGAATTGTTTGCTTGTTAAAGGTCATCGCACGGTCGCGAAACAGCATGGCAACTACCGCTGCCAGGTTGCCACCCGCATGCTCACCGGCAACAAATATCCGCTTGCTGTCTGTGCCAATCTGCCTGGCATTGTCAACTACCCATTGGAGTGCGGCGAAGGCGACTTCAATGGTGGCGGGGAATTTCACTTCAGGGGCTAACGGATAATCCACACACACCACAATCGCCTGGTTTTCCTGATCGGTGAGCGCCTGATCGGTGAGCGCAGTCGCCAGCGCAAAAGCTTCTTCAATGTTGCCCGCATTAAACAGCCCGCCGTGGAAAAATATCACCACCGGTGATCTGGTTTGGCCGGGTCTTTTACCTGGCGTGCCGAAACCCTGCAACGTCACCGGTTGGCTGGTTGCAGGTGTTTGAAAAGTGGTGGTCCACATCAATGCTTTATTCGACAAAGCTTAATCACCTCGAAAATTTCAAAATCAATTTTTAAATGTTAACCGGTTTCAAATTTGGGGAATCGCCATCCCCCGTTGTACCGCAGGCCTTTCGCCTACGGTTTGCAGCCAGCGATGTAATGCCGGTTTGGTCGCCAGAGAGTCCTTGAGCACCTCTTTCAGGTACCCGGTAGCCGCCAAAGTCCATGCATAGCTCGCAATGTCGGCAATCGAATATTCGCTACCCGCCAGGTAAGTGTTGGTTTGCAGCTGCTTATCCATCACGTTCAGTAGCCTGTCTGCTTCCTCAGTAAATCTGGCAATCGCCAGCGGTGCTTTTTCCTGGCTGCGCACGGCAAAGAAACCCAGCTGGCCCAGCATGGGCCCCAAAGCGCTGGTCTGCCATTGCAACCATTCAAACGTGGTGTAACGCGCCTGGCCTGACGAGGCCAGAAACTGGCCGTGTTTTTCAGCCAGGTAGGTCAGAATGGCCCCACTCTCAAAAATCACCACAGGATCTTTGCCGGGTTCGGTGTCGACAATCGCCGGAATTTTGTTGTTGGGCGAAATCGCCCCAAACTCCGGCGAGTATTGTGCCAGCTTGCCCAGATCAACCGGGCTCACCTCATAGTCCAGTCCCAGCTCTTCCAGCATGATGGAAATCTTGCGGCCATTTGGTGTCGCCCATGTATATAAGTTGATCATTTGTTTTGCCTTTCAGTGCTACCTTAAATCTTTCAGTCTTAGCGTAAACCGCCGCCAGCCAGCAATTGTTCGCCAGTTAACCAGTATGAGTCATCCGAAGCCAGGAAAGATGCAATTGCGGCAATATCTCTTGGCTGGCCGCTACGGCCCAATGGCGTTTGTGCCACATAACCGGCTTCCATCTCAGAGCCGATCACGCCGGCAGTTTGTGTACCTTCAGTGACTACCAGGCCAGGGTTTAAGGCATTAACGCGGATCTTGCGTGGCCCCAACTCTTTGGACAACGAACCGGTGATCGCATCCACTGCGCCTTTGGTCGCTGTATACACCGCCGCACCAGGAGGTGTTAAACGGCTCACCACAGAACCAATATTGATAATGCTGCCGCCTTCACCCAAGTGTTTCACCGCTGCCTGGGTAGTTAACAACAAGCCCAATACGTTGGTGTCGAATTGTTTGTGGAAGTGTTCAGGCGTGATTTGTTCAATGGTGCCAAATTCGTAAATACCGGAGTTATTCACCAGGATATCCAGCCTGCCGAAGTTAGTAATCGCCGCATTGATAATGGCTTCAGCCGCACCCGCTTCGCCGACATTACCGCCTACTGCCACTGCTTTGCCGCCAGCCTGGGTGATTTCCGCGACTACCTTATCTGCACCCGCCTTGCTGGAAAAATAATTGACCACTACCGCCGCGCCATCCTGCGCAAACCGTTTGGCGATTTCGGCGCCTATGCCTTTAGATGCACCAGTAACGACTGCGACTTTACCTTCAAGTTTCTTGCTCATGAAAATCTCCTTAATTAAAAATATGAATGTTTGTTTAAAGTTTGTTTGAAACTGGTAACCACTATAAATAATTAAAAATCCGAGATAAATAGACTAAGTTAGCAATCACTGTGTTAATTTATTGCACAATCGATAGACATTTGAGGCATTGATGGATAGATTCGACACCATGCTGGCATTCACGCGGGTAGTGGAGCTGGAAAGCTTCACCAAAGCCGCCATGTCATTAAACCTGCCCAAAACCACGGTCTCGGCGCAAGTGCTGGCGCTGGAAAAACGCCTGCGGGTCAAACTGCTGCACAGAACCACCCGCCGCATCAGCGTCACCACCGATGGTGCAGCGTATTACGAACGGGCGATCAGGCTGTTGAACGAGCTCGAAGAAACCGAAGCAGCACTTCACCAGGCCACCAGCAACCCCAAAGGCCGCTTGCGGGTAGATGTGCCGACGCCGCTGGGGCGCCTGGTGATCATCCCCGCGCTGCAGGATTTTTTAAAACGCTATCCGGAAATCCAGCTCGAAATCGGTTGTGACGACAGGCCAATTGACCTGCTTGAAGAAGGCGTCGATTGCGTGATCCGCGTCGGTCATCCGCTGGATTCCACGCTGGTCGCCAGGCGGGTGGGCACCATGCAATTCCTGCTGGTTGCCTCGCCTGAATACCTGCAAACCTACGGCAGGCCCACCCACCATGACGATCTGCAACGCCATCAGGCCGTGCACTTCTTTTCATCCAAAACCGGCAAAGTGCGCAACTTCGTGCTTGAGCACAGTGGCGAAGAGCAAGAAATCCCCACCAACCGCAAACTTGCCATCAATAATGGCGATGCGATAGTTGCCGCCGCGCTGGCGGGCATAGGCGTCTGTCAGGTGCCCACTTTTATGGTGCAAGGCTATTTAAATGAAGGTAAGTTAGAAAGAGTGCTGGGCGATTACCCCACAGGCAGCCTGCCGCTGAATGCGCTATACCCGCAAAACCGGCACCTCTCAACCAAAGTGCGCACGTTTATTGAATGGGTCGCCGAGCTATTCGCCGAATGCCGTTTGCTGCAAAGCCAGCCAAAATTAAATAACAATAGTTAGAAAAGGAAGCACCATGGGCCAACTGGAACAGAACTTTGAAAACACCTTATTCAAGCTTATCCCTCAAACCAAAAACCTGGGGATAAAAATCACCAGAATCGAAGATCACCAGATCACGGTGCACGGCTCTTATGCATTAAACAAAAACCATCTCGATATCGTATTTGGTGGCAGCATTGCGGGCATTTCTATTACCACTGCCTGGTCATTAATGCAGTCTAAAATTGAGCAAGCAGGGCTTAAGGGTAATCTCGTGATCAAGAGCCAGGAGATTGATTATTTATTGCCGGTGAAAACAGATTTTGAATGTGTGGCGAGTTTTCAAGCCTTGGATGATTGGGAGAGTTTTAAAAAGACATACCAGGAAAAGGGCAGGGCAAAAGTTACAGTCACTGCACAAATCGTCAGTGAATCGAAAACCACATCAAAATTTCAGGGTGTATTTGTGTTGTACCAGTAACTCATTATGTGACCAAGACAATAGTATCGTGATGTAGGGGTTTGAATTAGAATTCACCCAGAGAAAAATAATGATTAAATCCCTTCATATAGATAAGTTGAAATAAGCAATGGTTACAGGTGAGTTAAAAAGCCAAGTCGATAAAATTTGGGAAACGTTTTGGACAGGGGGTATCAGCAATCCGCTGACTGTCATCGAGCAATTTACCTTTTTGCTATTCTTGCGTCGTCTGGATGAAAACCAACTGCTTGCGGAGAAAAAAGCCAACTTATTAGGCTCGGCTATCAAATCACCCTTGTATACCCCAGCACAAGAGCGTTTCCGCTGGCATTCGTTTGTGAACAAAGATCCTGAAACCATGTTTGATCTGTTCACAAAACCACAGACGGATGCAGACAACCTCAATGTTTTTGAACACATGAAACAGCTGGGTAATGAGGCTGGCGTGTTTGCACAATACATGAAGGGCGCCACCTTCATGATTCCACACCCTAAACTCCTGGATCAAGTTGTGCAGATGATCGCAAAAATCCAGATGGATGACCGCGATACCAAGGGTGATTTGTACGAATACCTGCTCTCAAAAATTGCTACGGCTGGCACTAACGGTCAATTCCGTACACCCCGCCACATTATCAAAATGATGGTGGAAATGATGCAGCCGACTCAGGAAGACACTATTTGCGATCCGGCCTGTGGCACGGCGGGTTTTCTAGTGGCGGCAGGTGAATATGTGCATCAGCATCATCCTGATTGGTTTCACGATGCCGCCTTTACTGCGCATTACAACAAAGACATGTTCACCGGCATTGAGTTTGACGCCACCATGTTGCGCATCGCCGCCATGAATTTGCAGCTGCATGGCATTGATCATCCGCAATTGATCGCCCGTGATGCATTGAGTGAAGCCAATGCCGACAGTCGTGATCAATTTAGCTTGGTTCTGGCTAACCCGCCATTTAAAGGCTCGCTCGATTACGATGGTGTAGAAAGCTCACTGCTCACCACAGTCAAAACCAAAAAAACCGAACTGCTGTTTTTAGGGTTAATTTTACGCATGCTCAAAGTGGGTGGCCGTTGCGCGGTGATTGTGCCCGATGGCGTGCTTTTTGGCTCATCCAACGCTCATGTGCAAATCCGCAAGACGCTGATTCAAGGGCATAAGCTGGAAGCCGTCATCTCTATGCCCAGCGGTGTGTTTAGACCCTATGCAGGCGTGAGCACGGCGGTACTGGTGTTTACCAAAACCAACCATGGTGGCACCGACAACGTTTGGTTTTACGACATGCAAGCCGATGGCTATAGCCTGGACGACAAACGCAGCCAGATTAAAGACAATGACATTGCCGATATTATTACGCGCTATCAAAACCGGCAAACTGAGGCTCACCGCAGCCGTACCGAGCAAAGCTTTTTGGTGCCACTGGTAGAGATTGAGGAAAACAATTGGGATTTGAGCATTAACCGCTACAAACAAGTTGTGTATGAGCAAGTACAGCACGATAGCCCCGCAAAAATTATTGCTGAGATTGAGCGTTTGGATGCAGAGCGGACACAAGCGTTGTTAGTGTTAAAGGGATTGTTGGCGTGAGTTGGATTAAGGCAAAACTCTCGGTTGTAGCGCCAGCAAGACCTCTCAAGGTTGCTCCTCTTAATGATGCGGATTTGGTTTGGCAGCTAAACTTAGATCAGATTGAAGCTGACAGCGGAAGATTGCTAGAATGTATTAAGCAACCTTACTCAAAAGCTGGTAGCTCAACGCATTGGTTCGATGAACGCTATGTTCTGTATTCAAAACTAAGGCCTTACCTCAACAAAGTACTGTTACCTCATCAAAGAGGCTTAGGCACAACTGAACTAGTACCTCTCTTACCCGACCCTGAAAAATTAGATAGAAAATATTTAGCTTTTTATCTTCGATCAAAACAGTTTGTTGAGTGGGTGTCATTGCGAACTGCTGGTGCAAAAATGCCTAGAGTTTCAATGCAACTCTTTTGGGAGCATGAAATTCCCTTGCCACCTCTCGCCGAGCAAAAAAAAATTGCCGCGATTTTGGATGGGGCGTATAGCCTAAGACAAAAAGACCAACAATTAGTCGTGCGTTACACTGCTCTCAGCCAATCCCTTTTTTTGGAAATGTTTGGCGATCCTGTGACGAATCCGATGGGATGGCCTGAAGCTAGACTTGCAGACCTGACAACTTTTGAAAATGGTGACAGGTCTAGTAATTATCCAAGTGGCAATGACATTAAAGATAATGGTGTTTTATTTTTATCAACAAAAAACATTACTGAAAGCAAATTGGATTTAGATATCGTTCAATTTATTTCTGAAGAGAAATTTAGATCACTATCTAGGGGTAAAGCTAAAAAAGGTGACCTATTAATTACATTGAGGGGCAGTTTAGGTAACTGCTGTATATTTGATTGTGAATATAGTTCAGCATTTATCAATGCTCAGATGATGATTATTAGAACAAAAAATCAAATATCAAATTTATTTTTACATTCCTTAATTACAAATCGCCAGTTTAACTCTATGTTGCAAGTTATTGGCAGAGGTGCAGCCGTTCAACAGTTAACAGCAACGCAACTTGCAAACCTTTATGTAATGACACCACCATTTGATAAGCAAACATTATTTGCCGAGCGCATTCAACTAATCGAAGTTCAAAAACAACAAGTCCAGCGCAGTTTAGAAAAATCTGAGAGCTTGTTTGATAGTCTTTTGCAAAATGCATTTACTGGTGAATTAACATCCAAAGGGGGTGTTAATTGAGTGCCGAATTGTTTTTTTATCTAGATGATTTGCTTATGCTTCAATCAAATGCAGCAGACCGCCATAACCATCGAGGTGTTTTAGGTGCAGTTAGAGAAAACTTCTTAACGCAGATGCTGAAAGAAAGAATTGATAACATTAAAGTTTGCACTGGTGAAATAACATCAACTTTAGGCGACCTTGGCCAGAACGATGTAATGGTAAGAAGGCCAGGTAGCCTTAATACTGAACTTGGGGGGCATGTAAGACTACCAGCAGCTGATTGTTCTGCAGTTATAGAAGTTAAATCTAATGCTAAAGGCAGTGAGATAACAGCTTTTGATGCGAAAGCAAAAAATATCAAAATTGACAACCCTAGCGCAATTTGTGGAATGGTTTGTTACAAGTTGTCATGTAAAAAAGAAACACTATTAAAAAGGTTTGGTTTTGTATTTGATGAAGAGATAGATGCTTTTGTTAAAGATGAATCAATAATCCCACAATATGATGGATTAGATTTTATTTTATGTTTGGATGAGGGCATTGAGAATGACCAGACAAAAGCCTTTTTTATCAAGCGCGATGAACAATATAATCTTTTCGTACGGCCCCCGTTTACTAAGTATTTCCTCATGGAAATAAATAGCTTGATTTCAAGAGGATTTTAGGGTGATTGATGAGTAATTTCAGCTTTCTACTTGCAGATTTTCCCGCCCTGCATGCCGATGCAGCGGAAGCTGAACAGCTCACTTTGATTTATCCAAAATCCGGGGCGATGAATTGTCGCAGCGCCTTAGAAAACGCGATCAATTGGTTGTATGACCACGACCCGAAACTGATTCGCCCGTTTAAATCTGAACTCAGCGCTTTGATGCACGAGCATTGTTTTGCCAGCCAGTTTAACCAGACCATGCTGGGCGAACTGCACCTGATACGCAAAACAGGTAATGTGGCCGCGCATGGTAGTAAAGTGAGCCAGCAGGATGCGTTAGCTTCACTCAAATATCTGTTCCGTTTTTTACGTTATTTGGTCACGTATTACGGTAAACAGGCACCAGCGCCACAAGTATTTGATGAGGGTTTGATTCCTTCAGGCAAAGCCAAACTCGAAAGTGCCGATCAAATTGCCGCTTTGCAACAACAGCTTGCAGCCAAAGAACTAGCCGCACGTGAAGCTGAACAAGTTCGGCAAAGGCAAGCGGAAGAAAATGCACAGTTAAAAGCCCAACTTCAACAGCAGCGAGCCGAACTCGCTGCGCGTAAACATACCCGCGAAAAAACCATTAGCTTTGAACAAGCCGCGCCGCTTTTGGTGAGTGAGGCGGAAACGCGCCGCCGTTATATTGATTTATCGCTAAAAGAGTGTGGCTGGGATAATTTAAAAGAAGGCACTGACCTGGAGTTCGAAGTGACAGGCATGCCCGCCAGCACTAACCCGACAGGTAAAGGGTATGTTGATTATGTGTTGTGGGGCGATGATGGTTTGCCGCTGGCTGTCGTCGAAGCTAAAAAGACAATGGCTGATGCCAAGAAAGGCAAACATCAGGCAGCGTTGTATGCCAATTGTCTGGAAGCGAAAACAGGTCAACGGCCTATTATTTTTTACAGTAATGGTTTTGAAACATACTTATGGGATGACCAGTTTTACCCAGAGCGTGAGGTGCAAGGTTTTTACAGCAAAGAAGAATTGCAGTTGTTGATTGCCCGCCGTCAGAGTCGTACCGATTTACGCGAATTTAAAGTGAATGCAGAAATAGCAGAACGAGCATATCAACTTGAAGCCATTAAGCGCGTAGCGGAAAATTTTGGCGCCACAAATAAGCAAGGTGAGCTAAGAGGTCGTGCCCGACAAAGTTTGCTGGTGATGGCAACGGGTAGTGGGAAAACACGAACTGCTGCCGCCATTGTGGATATGCTGACCAAGTGTAATTGGACTAAGCGGGTATTGTTTTTGGCGGATAGAAATGCCTTGGTCACGCAGGCGAAAAATGCTTTTAATGAATACCTGCCCAACCTGAGCTCGATTGATCTCACCAAAGAAAAAGAAGATAACGGCACACGACTGGTGTTTTCCACTTATCCAACCATCATGAACCGCATCGACAATGTCAATGATGGCGAACGGTTTTATGGCGTTGGGCATTTTGACCTGATTATTGTGGATGAAGCGCACCGCTCGGTTTACCAAAAATATAAAGCGATTTTTGCTTATTTTGATGCCTTATTAGTTGGCCTGACCGCTACCCCCAAAACTGATATCGACCATAACACCTATGGCTTGTTCGGTATTGAGGACGATAACCCGACTTTCGCCTACGAATTAGATAGTGCCGTAAAAGAAGGTTTTCTAGTCCCAGCAAAGGCCATGTCGGTACCGCTCAAATTTATCCGCGAAGGAGTGAGTTATCACCAGTTGTCAGAGCGCGAGAAAGCCGAATATGAAGAAAAGTTTGGCGACCCAACTACAGGTGAAGCGCCTGACGAGATTGATAGCGCCGCACTGAATAGCTGGCTGTTTAACACTGACACGGTGGATAAAGTACTTTTGCATTTAATGCAGGATGGGATTCATGTGCAGGGTGGCGAAAAGCTAGGTAAGACGATTATCTTTGCTAAGAACCATACGCATGCAATGTTTATCGAGGAACGTTTTAATAAAAACTACCCTGAATATGGTGGCAAGTTTTTGCGCGTCATTGATAACTACGAAAGCAAGGCACAAAGCCTGCTGGAAACCTTTGTTGATAAATACGAAGAAAAAGACCCGCAAATCGCTGTGTCGGTCGATATGATGGATACAGGGGTGGACGCACCACGTGTGGTTAATCTGGTGTTTTTCAAGCAGGTGAAATCGGCTACTAAGTTTTGGCAGATGATAGGGCGTGGTACAAGACTTTGCCTGGATTTATTTGGTGTTGGGCATCATAAAACCGAGTTTGTGATTTTTGATTATTGCCAAAACTTCGAGTTTTTTGGCGTGAACCCGGATGGTATAAAAACCAAAGCAATTAAGAGCCTTACTCAGCAGATTTTTGAAGCCAAACTGGAGTTGGCGATGCTGGTGCGTCAAGATGCTGACAGTAGTGAAGAAGAACGTGCACTTGCCGAGGGCTATATCGAAGACTTGCATCAAACCATCGCCACTCTCGATAGTGCCCGTTTTGTAGTCAAAGCCAAACTGCGCTATGTGGTGGAATATAGTGAAAAGGGACGCTGGCAGAATCTCTCTAAGGGTGATTTGCTGGATATCAATACACATCTGTCCTCTCTGGCTTTGCCAGCAAAAGAAGATGATGAGCTTGCCAAGCGTTTTGATATTTTGATCTTGAATTATCAATTAGCACTCATGACAGCTGCTTACAGTACTGATCGGTTTATTACACAAATCAGTGGCACGGCCAAAGCTCTATTGAAGAAACAAAATATCCCCGCTGTGGCAAAGCAAGTGCATTTATTGAATGAATTGCAGCTAGAGCAGTTCTGGAAAACCATCAATATCAACCGCCTGGAAAATGTACGGGTGTCACTGCGTGATTTGATTAAGTACTTGGATAAAGAAACGCGGCCTATTGTTGAAACCAATTTTGTGGACGAAATAGATTTCATCGGCGTGAAACAACATGACCTGATTCCAGCTTATGGTCGTTTACAAAGCTATAAAGATCGCGTGGAATCTTATGTGCGTGATCACAGTAATCACCTGGTCATTCAAAAGCTTAAGACCAATAAACCGATTACTGAAACAGAAGTGAATGCACTGGAAACCATCCTTTTTGATGGCACTACTGTTGGAACTAAACAAGAATATATTGAAACCTATGGTGACAAACCGTTAGGCGTTTTTATACGCAGTATCGTCGGTCTGGATGTCAATTCTGCGCAGGAAGTATTTGCTGACTTTATCCTGGCGGGTAACCTTAAAGCCGACCAAATGACGTTCATTAATAACATCGTCAGCTACCTCACCAAAAACGGCATGATTGATAAAGGTATGCTGTTTGAGCCACCTTTTACCAATATTCATCAAGATGGGTTGATTGGTGTATTTGGTGATGCTGATGCAAGAATAATAATCCAGTTGGTGGATACTGTGAATGACAATGCGTTGGTGAGGATGGGATAGTTTGAAGTCTAAAAGCTCATTTAATGCATTACTAACTCGGGTAGTGGGTTAGGAGCCATCGCTTGTTTATTTATTTAGACGAATCAGGTGATCTAGGTTTTGATTTCAATAAACAAAAAACCTCGCGATATTTCGTCATTACGTTATTGGTATGCCATCGAAAACAGGTTGTTGACGGAATAAATACAGCAGTTAAGCGTACTTTGAAAAACAAGCTCAACCAAAAGAAGCAAAACAAACGGGTAGTAACAGAGTTAAAGGGTGCAGAAACTAATTTGGTGGTAAAGGAGTACTTTGCGCGAAACTTGCCTGATGATGGATGGGATATTTATAGTGTAACCTTGAATAAAGCACGTGTTGAAGCGCACTTGCAAACTAAAGAAGGCAAAAAGAAACTATATAACTATTTAGCGCGGTTCATCCTGGAGAAAATACCATTCGCAGAGGATTTACCATGGGTTAACTTAATTGTTGACCGGTGTAAAAATAACGAAGAAATTAAAGATTTTATAGCTATGTAGAGAATCAGTTGCAAGCATTGCTACCCCTCAATTGTAAATTGACGATTGACCATTTGGCATCACATGAAAGTGCTGGATTGCAGGCCGTTGATATGTTTTGTTGGGGTTTTGCCAGGAAAGATGCTTTTGATGAAAACGATTGGTTTGCACATTATTGTGACCACGTTAGATACACAACAATCTATTTGGCTTAAGGATAACAGGCAAAAAAATAGACGGACCCTGATACGCTCTTTTCCCTAAGCTTATCGCCAACCGATGGGAGGAAACACTTAAGGCGCGTAAAAGGAATTACCCGTCAGAACCGAATCATAGTTAACTTTAGTTAGCTAAACAAGTCGTTTAGTTCAAATACTCTACATCGGAATTGAATTTACCGATTTATTCTCTTAAACCGCAGATTCCCGTGAGGCCCGCATATAAATCTCATCAAATGGTTTAGGTTTACTAAAGTAAAAACCATGTTCCACTTTGCAGTTAAAGCCTAATAAATAATTCGCTTTTTCAGCCCTCTCCACGCCGTCTGCAGCTCCTTACCTAAGCTTTTCGCTATCAAAATAATCACATAGGTTTTATCTGCTGAAACCTATACATATTCACTCAACATGTATAAAAAAAGCCGTTTTTTATACATGTTAATGGTTAGATGTATAAAAAAGAATAATTTCAATACACAAACTATTTAAGTGGGTTTCTTCCAAGAGGTCTATATATCAATCTCATCAAACGTCTTAGGCTTACTAAAGTAAAACCCTTGCACCACTTTGCAGTCACAATCTAGTAAATACTTGGCCTGTTCAGCCGTCTCCACCCCTTCTGCAACCAGCTCTTTACCCAAGCTTTTCGCCATTGAAATAATCGCCTGCACAATCAACCGGTGGTCGTTGTTATCTGCAATACCTTGCACAAATGACTGGTCAATTTTGATTTCGCTGACTGGGAATTTGTTTAGGTAGCTGAGTGCTGAATAGCCGGTGCCAAAGTCATCCAGGGAGATTCTGAAGCCCAGGCTATCCAGGCTTTTCAGGGTTTTTCTGATGTGCAGGCTGTCACTTAACAGCAGGCTTTCTGTGATTTCCAGGGTGATCCATGCCGGGTTGCAGTGGGTTTTCTTTAAAAGGTGCTTGATGGAGTTGAGCAGGTTGTTATGGATAAACTGGCGGCTGGATAAGTTGATGGCCACGCTGATCGGCTCTTCGCGGCCGGTGTTCCACCTGACGGCATCTTTGAATGCGGTTTGCATGATCCACTCGCCGATTTCGATGATGAATCCTGAATCTTCGGCGATGCCGATAAACCGGTTGGGCGGGATCATTTCGCTATGGTTTCGGTGCCATCTGAGCAGGGCTTCTACACCGACAATCTTGTTGGTCTCTAAATTCACTTGCGGCTGATAGTGCAGCAGGAATTCATCGTTTTGCAAGGCGGTGCGTAATGAGCGTTCGATGTCTATGCGTTCAATCGTGGTTTGCGAAAGATCAGACGAATAAAACTGGTAGTTGTTTCTGCCTTGTTTCTTCGCCTTGTACATGGCGATATCTGAATACTTCACAATATCGCTGACAACGCTGCTATGTTCAGGGCAAATCACGATGCCGATGCTGGCGGAAATGAACAATTCTGTGCCACGGATCAAAATCGGTTGCCTGATAGATTCAAGCACTTTTTTCGCGACTAGCCCTGCATTTTTGGGGTCTTTTACTTCTGATAGCACGATGGCAAACTCATCGCCACCCAGACGGGCGACGGTATCGGTGGGCCTTACAGACCTTTCTATCCGCCTCGCCATTTCGTATAGCAGCAAGTCACCTTCTGAATGACCGAGTAAATCATTGACGGCTTTAAAGCCATCCAGGTCCAGCATTAAAAACGCAAATGAAGAGGCTGACTGTTGCGATTGTTTGATGCAGTGATCCAGTACTTCCAGCAACGAAATCCGATTGGGGAGTTTGGTGATGGAGTCGAAATAAGCCAGGTTATTGATGCGGTCCAGGTTTTCATACGATTGCGTCATGTCTTGCCCGATGGCGATCACGGCGATGACTTCGTGGATGGCATTAAATTCGGGCGTTAATACCGTATCCATGATCTTGTGTTTGCCATTGCTGGTGATCAGCCTGAAGGCGACATGCTGGTCTTCACCGCTTTGAAACACTTCGCGGATACTTTGCTCAAAGGCGATGGCGAAGTCACCACCGGGATATTGCGAAGGGGTTTTGCCGATCAGGCTGGCGCAATCCACTTCATAAAATGCGGAGTTGGCATTATTGAGAAAGATGCGCTGGCAGTCGCGGTTGTACTTGGCGATGCAATTGGACGAGTTTTCTACGATGGATCTGTATTCGTGCTCTTTCTGGATATTCTCGGTGACATCCCTGGCGTAACCAAGAGAACCGACTACTTGACCATCGACCACCACCGCAGATTTGTAAGACTCTATCCAGTAATACTCACCGTCTGAATTTTTGATCGGCACCGTGACTGGGCTCGGTGAGGTACTGCGCATGGCTTTTTGATCACCATCGACATATTCCTGCGCCAGGTCAGGCGGGAAAAAATCAAAATCCGTCTTGCCGATCAGCTCTGCACTTGAATCTACGCCGACCATGTTGGCATAGGCAGTGTTCGCCACCAGGATGCGGCTGTTCACATCCTTCAGCCAGACCATGAAAGGGAAGTTATCGATCAATGTCTGGATGTATTGATCGCTCTCAATATGTTGATGTTGAATATTTTTCATGGCATGAACGAATATTTCTATATTGATCTATCTGTATCTTCCCACCATTAAAATTAAATTGCTTGTTAATAAACTGTTTTCGGACATATTTAATTTTTCTTAAATATCAATATGTTGGAAATGCACATACAAAAATTGTGTCTGGTAACTGTACCCTAAAAATTCCACGCTTTTGTATCTGTTTTCCTTGCGCCTGCTCCATTACGATAGCTGTAATCCTCATTCCGTATTCATTCGCTGTTCTGCTTTAACCAGCCCCCAGCCTTTAACTGCAAGCAAGTAGGAAAAATGTCGCAACAAAAAGCTTCCATCAAGCCTTATCACCACCCTGCCGCCGGTTGGGGTGCGTTGAAGCAAGTGGCCGCGCAACTGGCGCTGCAGAAGATCCCTGTGAAGGGCATCATGACCTTGCTTGCGCAGAACCAGCCGGATGGCTTTGATTGCCCGGGTTGTGCCTGGCCGGACAAGGAACACACCTCTACGTTTGAATTTTGTGAAAACGGCGTAAAAGCGGTGGCTGCTGAAGCGACAGCCAAACGTACGCCACCTGCGTTTTTTGCCAAACACACAGTGACCGAGTTGATGGGGTGGAGCGATTTTGACCTGGAGAATGAAGGTCGCTTGACGCACCCGATGCGTTACAACGCTGCTACCGACAAATACGAGGAAATCTCCTGGGATGGTGCCTTTGAGCTGATGGCCGGGCACCTGAATGCATTAGCTGACCCTAACGAGGCGATTTTTTATACCTCTGGCCGCGCGGCCAATGAAGCGGCTTTTCTCTACCAGTTATTCGTGCGCGAATTCGGCACCAATAATTTTCCCGATTGTTCCAACCTTTGCCATGAATCCACCAGCATGGCCTTGCCGCCTACCGTGGGCATAGGCAAAGGCTCGGTGACTTTGCATGATTTTGAGCATGCCGACACCATACTGATCTTCGGCCAGAACCCGGCCACCAACCATCCGCGCATGCTGGGTGAGTTGCGCGAAGCGGCTAAACGCGGCGCACGCATTGTCGCCATCAACCCGTTGAAAGAGCGTGGCCTGGAGCGTTTTGCTGACCCGCAAAGCCCGTTCGATATGCTGTCTTTCAAAGGTAGCAAGATCAGTGACCTGTTTATCCAGCCGACACTGGGTGGTGACCTGGCGCTGGTCAAGGGCATGATCAAGTTCATCATCCAGTGGGATGACGAAGCGATCAGACAGGGCACAGAGCGGGTGGTGGACCTGGCGTTTATTGAACAGCACACCAACAATTTCGATACGATTGCCGAAGATGCGCGCCAGGAAAACTGGGACCTGATCGTTGCCGAATCCGGCGTGCCTTTGTCGCAGATCGAGGAAATCGCCCGTATTTATGCCACCGGTGACCGCGTGATCGCGACCTGGGGCATGGGCATCACCCAGCACAAGCATGGCGTGGCGACTATTAAAACGCTGGTCAACCTGATGTTGCTGCGTGGCAATATCGGCAAGGAAGGCGCTGGCCTGTGCCCGGTGCGCGGCCATAGTAATGTGCAGGGTAACCGCACGGTGGGCATTTACGAAAAGATGCCGGTCGAATTCCTGGAAAGCCTGGAACGTGTGTTTGACATCAAGGTGCCGAAAACACCAGGTTACGATGCGGTGGCTGCTATCCAGGCCATGATAGATGGTAAAGGCAAAGTATTCTTTGGCCTGGGTGGCAATTTCTCGATTGCGACGCCGGATACCGACCGTACCTGGGAGGGCATGCGCAAATGCGACCTGACTGCGCATGTGACGACCAAGCTGAACCGTAGCCATCTGGTGCACGGCAAGGATGCACTGATCCTGCCATGCCTGGGCCGTACCGAGATCGACACCCAGGAAACCGGCCCGCAAGGCGTGACCGTGGAAGATTCTATGAGCATGGTGCATGTCTCTTACGGCATCAACAAGCCTGCTTCGCCTTTGCTGCTTTCCGAGCCTGCCATTGTGGCGCGCCTGGCACATGCCACACTCAAGCACAGCAAAACGCCATGGCTGGAAGTGATCAAGGACTACAGCAAGATCCGCGACCTGATAGAGCAGACCATGCCGGTGGCATTCAGGGATTACAACGAGCGTATCAAGACGCCGGGTGGTTTCCGCATGCCGGTGCCTTCCAGCGAGCGCATCTGGAACACGCCTTCCGGCAAGGCTGAATTCACCGTGCAGGCTATCCCTAACCAATCGCCTATCCACCTGGCGCGTGAGCAATATGGTGACCGGCTGTTTGTCATGATGACCACCCGTTCGCACGACCAGTACAACACCACCATTTATGGCATGGATGACCGCTACCGTGGCGTGTTCGGTCAGCGCCGTGTGGTGTTTATGAACCCGCTGGACATTACGCGTATGGGTTTGGAGGACGGTGACTGGGTCAACCTGGTCAGTGTCTGGCAGGATGGTATCACCCGCCGTGCAGACAAGTTCCTGGTGGTGTCTTATGACATTCCGCAGGGTTGCCTGAGTGGCTATTACCCGGAAACCAATAACCTGGTGCCGCTGGAAAGTATCGCCGATGATTCGCGCACACCTACCTCTAAATCTATCCCGGTGATCCTTGAGAAAACCACTGCACCAGAGGTCGCCCGTGCTGCTTGATCATGATTATCTGAACACGCAGGAACCGGTAACAGAAGACTTTGCCGCTGACTATGCACCGCTGGACAGGAGCACAGTGCTGATGCTGAGTATCCTGGAGCTGTTGCATGCCGAGCACGCAGAAGGCCGCGCACAGGTATCGCTGGCGGTGATCTGCAAGCGGCTGGAGATCCGCATGAGTACAGTGCAGCGATTGATGACCGCACTGAACGAGCAGCAACTGGTGGACGTGTTCATGCAAAAGGACCGCCTGGTGGCGGCACTGACTGCGAGTGGCGAAGAGATTTCCCTGGTATTAAAAGCGGCCTAGGCCGATCTGACATTCAATGAGTAGAACGACAGCCGGGGCCAGGCTGACGTATAATGGAAAACACCTGAATTTCCTCCTCGCCTGGCCCACCATGAAGCTTTATGTCTCGTTTGCCGCCCGCATACGCGCAATGATCGATGAAGGCGTGTTGCGGCCGGGAGACAGGATTTTCTCGGTGCGGCAGGCCAGCCAGAAATATGGCCTCAGCATCAGCACCGTGTTGCGCAGCTATCTGCTGCTGGAACAGGAAGGCGTGATCAGCAGCCATCCGCAGTCAGGCTACTATGTCACCCTGCGCAAACGCCTGCAGCAAAAACACACCTCGCCGATTGCCAAAGATATCAACCTGTCTGAAGTCGACGCCAGCCGGCTGGTACTGACTACCCTAAAATCCATACGCGAATTCGGCACCGTGCCGCTAGGTTCGCCATTCCCTGACCCGCAACTGTTCCCGCTCAAGAAGATCCACCAGTATGAAAAGGCCCTGACTGATGACCAGGGCGAATGGGGCGTGCTGAGCGACCTGCCGCCCGGTAACGAAATGCTGCGCCAACAGATTGCGCGCCGCTACCTGGCCAATGGCATGGATGTGTCGCCGGACGATATTGTGATTACACATGGCGCGACCGAAGCTATCACGCTGTGCTTGCAGGCGGTGGCCAAGGCGGGCGATGTGATTGCCATGGAGTCGCCGGGGTATTACGCACTGGCGCACACGGTGGAACGCCTGGGTATGAAGGTCGCCGAGATCGCCACTGACCCGGAATCCGGCATAGACCTGGAAGCCTTGCGCGCCATCACTGGCCAGGTGCGCATTGCGGCCGTTATCCTCACCAGCAACTTCCAGAACCCGCTGGGTTTTGTGATGCCGGATGCCAAGAAACAGGCATTGGTGGCGTTTCTGGCAGAACAGCAGATCCCGCTGATTGAAGACGATGTCTACAGCGAGCTGTATTTCAGCGATGAGCCGCCATTACCTGCAAAAGCTTATGATAAAACTGGCATGGTGTTGCATTGCTCGTCGTTCTCCAAATCGCTGGCGCCCGGTTATCGTGTCGGCTGGACCACGGCTGGCCGCTATCGCCAGCAAGTGGAACAACTGATGTTCCTCAACAGCCTGTCGCTGACTTCGGCACCGCAGATCGCGATTGCCAAGTTCATGCAGCGCGACAGTTTCGAGCAACACCTCAAGCAATTACGGCATACCTTGCGTTCCAATTATGTGCTGATGCGTAACGTGATTGAACAAAGTTTCCCGCCAGGCACGCAGCTTTCAGTGCCAAAAGGCGGGTACGTGATCTGGGTCAAACTGCCGCCAGCGCTGGATGCACTCACCCTGTACAGGGCCGCCATCGACAACGGCATCACCGTCGCGCCTGGCACCATCTTTTCCCTCAAAAAAGACCTTACCCATTATATTCGGCTGAATTTCAGCCATCTGTGGACCCTGGCCATTGAGCAGGCGGTGCGGGATGTGGGTGCGATTGCCTGCGATATGCTGTCATCCGGACAATCGCCTCGCGAATAAAGCGCTCCGAAGCGGATCACTTGTTTTTCTTGATGTTGGGCAGCAGGCAACTATAAAATCTTTTTTCTTTCAATATGCGCTACAACGCTGTTTGAAAAGCCGTTCTTAAAGCTAATACACCCTGCTCTAATTCCGTAATCGTCAAGCTGCCAAATCCCAATCGGATCGCGTGGACGCTGTGCGCTGACTCCGAAAACAGGGTGCCGGGCAGGATACGCACTTTGTGTTTTAACGCCTGTTCCGCCACTTTTTCTACATCTATACCTTCCTTCAGGCGTAGCCAGATAGCGAGGCCACCGTCCGGCGCGTCGAAGGTTACATATTCTCTGAGTTCTTTTTTGACCAGTGCAATCAGCAGGTTACGGCGTTCGTTATAGACCTTGAACGTGCGGCGGATATGGCGCTTGATCTCGCCGGAATCCATGAGTTCGGCCACCGCCAGTTCAGTGATGGAATTACCTTGCCGGTCTATCAGCATGACTTCTTTGGCACACCGGTCAATCAGGCCTGGCGTGGCCACCAAGTAACCGACGCGTAAACCGGGAGCGAGCACTTTGGAAAGGGAGCCGACGTACATCACACGGCCACCGTGATTGGTGCTGGCCAGCGGAAACACCGGGTGGTGCGAGAAGTGGAATTCGTGGTCGTAATCGTCTTCTACGATGGTGAAATCATATTGTTCGGCCAGCATCAGCAGTTTCAGGCGCCGCTCGGCAGTCATGATCACGGTGGTGGGAAACTGGTGGTGCGGTGTGACGTAAATGGCGCGTATCGTGTGCTGCTTGCAAAGCTTTTCCAGCGCCACCACATCAATGCCATGTTTATCCTGCCCCACAGTGAGGATATTTGCGCCGCAAGACCGGAATGCTTCTTTGGCCGCGGGGTAACTGAGCTGTTCCACCACGATATGGTCACCAGGCCGCGTCAGCACGCGTGCCGCCAGGAAAATACCCATCTGGCTGCCGCGCGCGATACAGATCTGGTCTATAGCTACACTCAGGCCTCTTTCCATATTCAGCATGGTGGCGATGGATTGCCGCAGCGCCAGTGTGCCACGCGGGTCGCCGTAACCCAGGCTTTTGCCTTTGCTGGAGCCGATCAAGGCATGGCGGAAAGCACGCGACAGGATATTGAACGGGATCAGCCGCGAATCGGGGATGCCGTCATTAAAGTCTATGACGCCATCTACCGGCGACTGGTAACTCAGCAGCGGATGGCTGGTCGCTTCCACCACATTGGCCGGTTGTTTGCTGGTTTTAGAGGTTTGCGGCTGGGCGTTGAAGTTGGGCAGGTTCGCGGAAACGAACGAACCTCGACGTTGTTCGGACACCAGCCAGCCCTGGGCGATCAGTTCATCATAAGCCAGGATCACGGTTTTGCGGTTCACCTGCAGTTTTTCGGCCAGTTCCCGCGTGCCTGGCATGGCAGTGGAAGGCGCTAAACGCCCGCGCTGGATCTCTTCCATGATCTGCTGCGCAATCTGTAAATAGACCGGCAAGCCCGAGGTATCGGTAATGGTTAATTTCAGACTCCATGAACGTAGCATTTTTCACGTCTCCACCCATCTTGAAAAACTCCAAACGACGGGAAAAAATCCCTTTTATTTATCGTCAATCTGGACTATGTAACCTTCACTATATCGCATAATCAACTGGACCAGCAAAGTTCTCAAAACTGGAGGATTGTGGACTAGTTACATTCTGTTACATTTTTGAAACATTCTATTAAAGGAAAGATTCATGTCCGCTTCATTAGATATTCAATTGGCAGATTGGCGTAACCATGCACTGAACCTGGAAAAGCAGGTCAACCAGGTGATCGTAGGACAGAGCAAAGCCATTCGTTTGATGAACATTGCGATTTTTGCACGCGGGCATGTGTTGCTGGATGGCGGCGTCGGTGTCGGTAAGACCACCCTGCTGCAATCAATTGCGCGCGGTATCGGTGGCGCTTACGAGCGGATCGAAGGCACGGTGGACTTGATGCCGAATGACCTGATTTACCACACCTTCCTCGGCCCGGATGGCAGGCCGCAGATCGATGAAGGCCCGTTGTTGCGTGCAGGTGAAAACTTGTCGGTGTTTTTCTTTAACGAGATCAACCGTGCCCGGCCGCAAGTGCATGCGCTGATGTTACGTGTAATGGCCGAGCGCCATATCAGCGCGTTCAAAAAAGAATACCGCATGCCGCACATGATCGTGTTTGCCGACCGTAACCAGGTGGAAAAGAACGAGACGTTTGAAATCCCGTCTGCCGCGCGTGACCGCTTTATGATGGAGATCCCGATCGAGATTCCGTCTGACCGCGAGCTGAAAAAGTCACTGGTATTCAATACCAAGTTCCAGCATGCCGAGAAACTGACGCAGCAGGTGGAGAGCGACATCCTCAAATTCGACCAGTTGAATGCATTTTCTGAGCAGCTGCAAGACCACATTAAATCCAGCGACGTGCTGGAAGAGTACACCATGGATCTGTGGGATGCGACACAGCATCCGGAGAAATTTGGCGTGACCATGGACAGCGTGGATGTCGGCCGTGTGATCCAGACCGGCGCCAGCCCGCGTGGCATGGGCATGCTGATGAAAGCGGCGCGTGTGAATGCCTGGCTGAATGGCCGTGACAGTTTGTACCCGGAAGATATCCATGCCGTGTTCCACGAAGTGATCTCGCACCGACTGGTGTTCAACGCGGCCTATGAAAACCGCAGGACGGCACTGGCACGTGAGCTGACCACCAATATCATCCGCACGCTTGCGGTGCCTAGCCTGACATTCAGTAAAGCAGCTTAAGCCAGCCAATGATACGTTCATTCATTAAAAAGGCTGACAAGCAGCCGTCTGAGCTGCACGAGGATGACAGCTATGCGCGGCCATTCGAGTATGTGATCGGCTGGAAATCCGACAGCATACAGCTGGGTGACCATGCCGGTACGCAGCGCGGCCTGGGTTCGGATTACCGCGGCACCGTCAACCTGGTCGATTACCCGGATGCCAGGCGCATGGATATACGCCAGACCATACGCGACCCGTTTGAGCAGGTGCAGGTACGGCAGTTCAACCAGGACAGCACCACGCCGATTTATGCCGTGTGCGACCTGTCCAGTTCCATGCAGTTTCGCGGGCGCATGCGCAAGCTGGATATCGCAATTGAAATCGCCACGGCGGTGGCCAATTCGGCTTCTCACGCGGGTGACCTGTTCGGTTTTATCGGTTACAACCAGCAGGTGATCGAAGACTTTACCTTGCCGTTAAGCCGCAATTTGCACCAGAGCAAAGCCGCCATTGCCTTGCTGCAGGATTACCAGCATTTGCGCATAGGGGTGGAGGGCGTGACGGATGTGCCTAACTTTCTCGGCCAGACGCGTGCGCTGGTGTTCTGGATTTCAGATTTCCATATGCCATTGAACGTGATCGAAAAAACCTTGCTGGCGATGTCGGCACATAAAGTGATCCCTATCGTGCTGTGGGACGATGAGGAATACAAAAAGCTGCCCAAGTTCGGTTTTGGCACCATGATAGACCTGGAAACCGGACTCAACCGCACCCTGTTTTTCCGTAGCGAAGTGAAGGCCAAATTCCTGGATGCGTTTAATGCACGCAGGCATGCATTGGAAGCTTTGTTTTTGCGCTTTGATAGCCCGGCGCTGTTCATGCACGGTGACTACCGGCCAGAGCTGTTGACGCATTATTTTGAACAAGCCATGTGATTACAGCGTGAACAAGCACAGAGTGACAACCCGTTAAATAAGCGAATATACAACTATGCTAAAACAGAGATCAAACATGACCAGCCGCAAGGCGCTGCAACGCCTGGTGCTGGTCGCCAGCGTATTATTCACGGCCAATGCCGCGATGGCGGAGGATGCAGCATCACCTGCGAATAAGTCGGCACCAGTGTTAACCGTAACTAATCCGCCATCCAGCAATGGCGTGCACATAGGCGATGTGTTGAGCAGGACGGTGGTGGTAGATGCGCCAACAGCGTATGCACTGGCCGACAATGCCCTGCCCAAAAAAGGCAGCAAGCATGACGGCATTGAGTTGGTCGATGTGGCGTTACAAACCAGGCCGCAATCCGACCACACTCAATACACCCTGCAACTCAGCTACCAGGTATTTGCTGTCAGCACTTACCCGAGTGTGATGCAGTTACCCGCTGAAAAAATCGTATTCACCGGTGCGAATGCAGCCACTGTTGAAGTGCCTGCCTGGGGCTTCTGGTTTTCGCCGCTGGTCACCGGCGGCAGTGCGACGACCAGGAAAAACCTCCTGCCGGAATTTAAAACGCCACTTATTAATAGCAATGCCGATCAGCAACGCTTAGGGCTGTTCCTGACCTTATTCATTGCCAGCCTGGCGGCGCTGCTATATATCAATGCCGATGGTCACTGGTTACCGTTTATGGGCGGCGCGTTTGCCCGTGCACATCGCCAGCTCAAGCGCCTGGCAAAATCATCCAAACCAAAAACGGCGGTGGAAGAGAAAAAAGCACTTGTGTATCTGCACCAGGCCTTTAACCAGCATTACGGCGCGAACATTTTTGCGCGCGATATCGAGGAGTTTGTGAGTTTGCGCCCGGGCTTTAAGGGCATGCAAAGCGAGATCACGCAATTTTTTGAAGCGTCCAATCAATCCCTGTATGACGTAAAACCCCGTGACAGCCGCCAGGTGATTGCGCAACTGGTGCAACTCAGCAAGCAGCTGCGTGACTGCGAGCGGGGCGTGGCATGATTATTCTGCATCCGTGGGCATTTGTGCTGTTGCCGGTTGCGTTGCTGCCATTCTGGTTGAAAGGCCATCAGGGCCAGCATTACAGCTGGCTGGATATCGTGCCCGAAGACCTGTTTTCTGACCGGCTCAACCTGGCAGTCAAAGCTATCATGTCATTGCTGTTGCTGAGCATCGTCATTGCGCTGGCGTCTCCGAGAGGCTCGGATGAGCAGGTGCCTAAGGTAGGCAAGGGCGCGCAAACGGTGATGGTGATAGACCGCAGCGTGAGCATGGATCATCCGTTTGCCGGTGACTCTTCCGGGCATGTGGCGGAAATCAAATCCGCCACCGCGCGCCGAATCATTACCCAGTTTATCGATTCCCGTCCGAACGACATGATGGGCGTGGTCGGCTTCACCAACTCGGCACTTTACGGCATCAAGATCACCACCAACCGTGACGCAATCCATGCCGCGATCGTGGCGGCGACCAGTCCGTCTTTAAACCAGACCAATATCGGTGCCGGGCTAACGGAAGCGGTCGGCCTGTTCGACAATATCCAGAGTTCCGGCTCGCGCGCAGTGATCCTGCTGTCCGATGGTGCGGGCAAGCTGAGCCCACGGGTCAAGTTTCTGCTGAGTGAACGCCTGAAAAGCCGCAAGTTGAGTATCTACTGGATCATGCTGCGCGAACCGGGTGAGGCCAGTATTTTCTCTAAAGAAGAATACGATGAAGGCCGCACGCCCAACTCTATCGTGCTGCATAAATACTTCCAGTCACTGGGGCTGAAATACAAGGCTTATGAAGCCGACAATCCGGAAACCTTGCAATCGGCGATCAATGACATCGATTCACGTGAAAAAAAGGTCATTAAATATAACGAAACCATCGCCGGTTTTGATTATTCCAAAATCTTTGTGATCAGTGCGCTGGTGTTGGTGTTGTTGATCCTGGGCATTAAAAATTTGAGGGTGTATGAATGAAAAACCATATAACGCGCAAAAACCAGGTGTTAGGTTTATTGCTGGCAGTCGGCTTGGTCGGCAGTGTGTACGAAGGTTTCCAGGTCAGTAACATTGCCGCGGTCAATAGCATTCTGCAAGCGGGCGAAGTGCTGGAAGGGGACCAGTTTCCATTCCACCGCAAATTTGCCGATGCCTACCAGCAAGGTAAAACCGGCAACTTCAAGCATGCCAGCCAGAATTTCGGCCAGCTGCTGGAAGCACCAAAAAAACAGGATGAGCATGTTTTCGAGCCTGACCAGAACCTGAAATCGCAGATTCAATTCAATATCGCTAACCACCTGTTCCGTTCAGGCTTGCAACGACTGGTAGAAGCCGATGGCTCACTCCAGGAACAGGCCAAGTTCGATTACCTGCAGGCGCGCGCTTCCTACGAGCAGGCGCTCAGATTAAATCCGGCCAATCAGGCAGCCAAATTCAATTTGAGTTTATTGCACGGTGTGATTCCCAAACATATTAAAACCGTGCCGCAGGATCCTTCCGGCCTGGAAATCAGCAATTTGCCACAGGGTTTACCATGAAGCGACTGTATAACCGCCTGAAAGAAAACTACGAAACTGTCTTTTTGCTAGGTGCGGCAGTTTTCCTGGTATTAGCGTTGGTAAAGCCCGAAATCCAGCTCAAGCAGGAAGTGCATAACTATCTGCTGCTGGCCGATATCTCGCAGAGTATGAATGCTGAAGATATGAAAATCGGTGATAAGCCAGCGACACGGTTAGCCTATACCCAGCATCTGATGAAACAGGTGGTGAAGACTTCGCCTTGCGGCACCTATGTCAGTGTTGGGGTATTTGCTGCTGAAAATGTCGCCCTGTTATTTATGCCACTGGAAGTATGCGCTAACTTCGATATCATCACCGATAGCATTAATCACCTGGAATGGCGCATGGCCTGGAGTGGTAACAGCCGTATGACGTTTGGCGTGAAAGCGGCGGAAGCCACGTTCGATTACCTGAATATCCCGGCGCAAATGCTGTTTTTTACCGATGGCGATGAAGCCCCGAAAGCCAATGGTATTAACAAGCTGGATATCAGTGATGTGCGCATAGGCAAGAATGTGATTTTTGTTGGCGTCGGCGGCACTCAGCCTTCACCCATCAAGCGCTTTAATGCCAATAACAAGTTTATCGGTTACTGGGGAACAGATGCCGCTGCTGAAAGCGCGGGTGGCGGTGTCAATTACAATGACGCCAGTAAAGACGACCCGGACCCGCCGGTGGCTTATGCCGAGTTTGACCGTTATTTATCCAGCCAGGATGTAGAGCATTTGAAAGAACTGGCGTCAGATATCAAAGGCCAATATATTGAAGGTGTGGATCAGGCTGCGTTTTATGAGTTTGTGCAATCGCAAACACCGGCAGCAAAATTTGTGACCAGTTATTCAGTGAAGTGGTTGTTCCTGACCCTGGCTGCACTGATGGTCATTGCGACTTATATTCCAGATCTGCTGGCATATCGTACCCGCTACCGCAATCTGGCCAGATAGGCGTTGGCATAAACTGACCAAAGATTAGGGAAGCCGGTAATAGCTTTCAACCAAAAATAGATAAAAAAACGGCAACCCTGGTTGCCGTTTTTTTGCTGATCCGCACAATTCATCTTGATAAGTGAGTCAGCATAAATCATCTAGATCCGTAGGTTCAGGAATGCCTTTTCCATTCGACATCGCGTTGGCATGTTTGGACATTTCATAAGTGATCTTGCGCAATCGCATGACTGATCCCAAAGGCCGGTGCGATTTTATGCCATGCCAGGGCGAAAACATCATGCCGTTATCAACCACTTGCGAACGATAAGGGCTCCAGGCGATTTGCGGTTTAGCGGTGATTTTTGCTACCGGCAAATAGGGCGACGCATCTTCTGACCAGATCACCGAGGAATCTTCTATCGGCATTTTGTTGATATCGGTGCACAGCTGTACGCGCAACTCCCATTCGGCTGTGTGCGTTATAAAAAAATCGACCACCGATTTTTTCAGGCTATCCGAAGCAAAGCTGACATCTATAGGCTTATTGGTTAAGGCGATCAGTGAAGGTGCAATCGGCACCAGCGCAACTTTGGCCATGTAGTTACCGTACAGGATAGGGTCCTGGCTAAAGTAGGTTTCCCCTAGAATATTGGTTTCCGGCTGTCCTTCGTTATTCAGCAGTCTTTCACGGCCGCCGCTGAGTGATGCGATCAGCTTGGACGTAGCCTGCAATATCTGGTCGAGAAACCGCTTGAACTCTGGTGTGTTATCGGTGTTGGCGAGTAGCTTCAGGTTGGACAAAAATTGCTGCACGCTGGAAGACAAAAAGCTGGAACCGTTCACGAATAAAAAATTTTGTGTGCAGGCTTCTTCACTGCCGGTCAGTCTTTCGCCTTCAACGCCCAGGATCTTGATTGCCAGGCTACGCGGAGTACATAGCTTGTCATTGAGGATATCGCCAGGTACGGTAGAAAAACGCATGACCATAGGCAATTTTTTTGGCGTTGCAAACATCCCTTGTGCCAGATGTCCGGGCAGATTGTCGTAAATCTCCAACTCGGCATAAATCAGCCCATGACTTTTGGCATGTACGCTACGCGTGGAATAAGCGGAGTGACGGTTTGTTGTTTCTGAAATTTTACGCAGGGTCTGCTGCAGATTTTCCTTGCGCCTGGTTTTGCTCTCTTCCCGTACTTCATCAGCCATGACCTGCTCATCAAGCACTTCATAGCCCGGATGATATTCGAGAGGCGAAATTCTTTTGTCCACGGCCGGTTGCATATACACCCCCACTTCCCATACCCAAGTGTGTTATTGACAAACCCACTTGTTATTTACATTTTAGATAAAACATAAAAGCCATTCATCGAAGGACTGAAAATATTGATGCCGTAGTTCAGGGGCTCAGTTTGTAAGTGTCCCTGTAAAAATACGCACTTCTGACCTCATACATTTTCAATGCTTAAGACGCTTTAGTTTCGCCAGCACGTTTTCTTTGCTTGTTCACAATCCTGGCGGCAACTTCTTCTTCACGGCCCGGGTATCGGTGATCTTTTTTGAATTCGGTCTTTAAGGCCAGGTATTCACGTTCACGCTTGGGGTTTGATCCACTGGGCATTTGAATACTCCTTAAACAAATTCAGGTGAGTGCAAACGGCAGCCGCTAAGGCTGCCGTGTGTCTGGTTGTGAAAGTGAATTCAAAATTCATTTCAAACGCGACAATTGCAGGTTACGCTTTAAATTGTAAATTTTTAATAAGGATTTTTCTTATTGTTTTGTAGGAATTTCTTTATATCAATATATTTAGCTACGACACTATTTAATACAAAATACCCGTTAATACAAAAGACCCGGAAGAGGGCCTTTTGTTTCAGTAGCTGTTATTTGGCTTGCAAGCTATTGTAGGCAGTCATCAGGTTGCGGTAATCAGGGATATGGTTGGCGCATAATGCACCCAGGCCCTCAATATCGTTGCGCCAGTCGCGATGCAGTTCGCAGGCCACGCCAAACCAGGTCATCATCTGCGCACCGGCGGCTTCCATGCGGCGCCACGCTGCATCGCGAGTCAGCTCGTTAAAGGTGCCGGAGGCATCGCCGACGACAAACACTTCAAAGCCTTCTTCAATGGCCGATAATGCCGGGAAAGCCACGCATACTTCGGTCACCACCCCAGCGATGATCAGCTGCTTCTTGCCGGTGGCTTTGATCGCCTTGACGAAATCTTCGTTATCCCAGGCATTGATCTGGCCGGGGCGGGCGATGTAGGGTGCATCAGGAAACAAGGCTTTTAACTCCGGCATTAACGGGCCATTGGGGCCGGTTTCGAAGCTGGTGGTGAGTATGGTCGGCAAGTTAAAAAACTTGGCTGCATCCGCCAGCGCCAGCACGTTGTTCTTGAAACGGTCCGGCTCGATATCGCGTACCAGCGATAACAAGCCGGCCTGATGGTCAACCAGCAGTACCACAGCATTGTCACGGTCCAGGCGTACGTAAGGTTTGTTGTTGCTCATGATAAATCCTCTCAAAAATATAGTTTTAGTGTGAAACGTCAGTTAAAAAGCTTGGTTAAGGGTGTTAAGCAGTCGCAAAACGGCCCAGGTTGTAGTCATTAATGGCCTGGTCTATCTCTTCCCATGTGTTCATCACAAACGGGCCATGGCCAACGACTGGTTCATTCAATGGTTCACCATTCAACAACAGCAACACGGTGTCCTGTTGTGCCTGCAATACCAGTTCGGACCCTTCGCGTTGCATTACGGCCAGTTCTGAAGGACGGATGGTATGCACACTGCCGGTTTTCACTGCGCCTTTAAGTACGAAAATGGCAGTGGTATGGCCTTCTGGCAAATTGAATACAGTGCGGGTACCAGCATTCAAACGTACATCCCATACATTCATGGTGCTGAAGGTTTTGGCCGGGCCGGCTTGTCCGGCATATTCACCGGCAATCACCCGTACCAGGCCTGCTTCATCCGGTAATGCCACTTCCGGGATATCCGCTTTGGTAATGCCCTGGTAACCTGGCTGTGTCAGTTTGTCTTTGGCAGGCAAGTTCACCCATAACTGGATCATTTCAAACGGACCGCCATTTTTCGCATAGTCATCGCCGTGATATTCCTCATGAATGATGCCTTTACCAGCGGTCATCCACTGCACTTCGCCAGGACCGATGGTGCCGCCGGCATTGGTCGAGTCATGGTGTGAAACCTGGCCGTCGTAAACGATGGTCACCGTTTCAAAGCCACGGTGAGGGTGTTGTCCTACACCACGACGCTGTTCGGTCGGCTCGAAGCGGGCAGGACCTGCGTAATCCATCAGCAGGAATGGGGACATTTCTTCCGCGATATCCCTGTAGGAAAAAATGCTCTGTACAGGAAAGCCATCACCTACCCAGTGATTGCCATTGCTGCGTTTGATAAAAGCCAGTTTTTTCATGATGCGCTCCTTGTGTTTTCATGTCGTGTTGCGATGGTTCACACTATAAACACATGACTTTTAGTGCACTAGATGGTTAAATGTGAAATTACTTTTCATTTAATTGAACAATCATGGATTTCAACGAGGCCGCCGTATTCGTCAAAGTGGTACAGGCGGGAAGTTTCAGTGCGGCTGCCCGTCAGCTGGCGTTGCCGACCTCCACTATCAGTACACGCGTAGCACGGCTTGAGAAAAGGCTGGGCGTTACCTTGCTGCAACGCACCACCAGACGATTGCATCTGACCGAAGCAGGGACGCTTTATTTTGAGCAGGCATCTATTGGTTTGGGATATTTGCTGGAAGCTGAAGCTGCACTCGATGCTGCCCGGCTACAACCACAAGGCATTTTGAAAGTCACCGCACCTGCCGATCTGGGCGATGCTTTACTGGCGGGGCTGGTGAAGCGTGTGCAAACTGAATTTCCCGACTTGGTGGTGGAGATGTTATTAACCGACCGCTACATAGACCTGATCGCAGAAGGCGTGGATGTGGCGATCCGCACCGGCGAATTACGTGATTCCAGTCTGATTGCAAAATCATTGGGGTCTATTCAATGGGCTTTATTCGCCAGCCCGCAATATTTGCAGCAGGCGCCGGCACTGGAAGCACCGCCACATTTGCATGCGCACACTTGCCTGCAATTTACGCCTATGGGCCGCGAGCAATGGTTACTCAGCAATGAACATAGTCAAATAAGCGTACCCATGAGCGGCCGCACCCTGGTGAACAGTATTGGCGTGATCAAGGCAATGGCCGAAAACGGGCAGGGCGTAGCTTTGTTACCTACTTTCATCTGCCAGCCTGCACAGCGTAGTCAGCAACTGGTACGGGTATTGCCTGGCTGGCTGGGGCGTGCGGATGCGGTACACCTTGTTTATCCGCAGCAACGTTTTATGCCACCAAAATTACGCGCCTTTATAGAGGTGGCGGTAGCAGAATTAAAAACACAGTTTAAAGAAGCGCCCTGATAATGGCGCTCAAAGCGCTAGCTTTAAAATATAAGAAAGGACCTCAAACATGAGCCAGCAAGATTCCATCAGCATGCAACATGGTGCCAGTGCCATCATTACCCATCGCGTCAGTGAAGCGCAGCAGGCAGCTTATGAACAATGGCTGGAAGAGATCGGCCCTGCCTGCCGTGCTTCGCAAGGCGCGCTGGACTGGCATTTGATACGCCCGATTGCTGGCTACTCGGATACTTATTCGGTGATTATCCGTTATGACAGTGAACACAACCTGCAGCAATGGATGGCATCACCCGACAGGCAACAACTGATTGCCAAAATTGAACACATATTGAGCGCCAAAGACAGTTACCAGATTAAAAGCGGCCTGGATTTCCTGTTCGTGCCGGAAGCGGCCAAAGCGTTAGTACCCGTGCGCTGGAAGCAATTTTTAATGACCTGGTCAGCCATTTTTCCGCTGGTAAGTTTGGTCTCCCTAGGGATGATACCGCTCATGGATAAAGTCGGTTTTCCGCAAATTTACCTGTTACATACACTGGTGATCACCGGTGTAGTGGTCATGCTGATGGTCTATGTCGTGATGCCCCGTTATGCAAAATTAATGAGAAACTGGTTGCATCGCTAACTGGGCCTGTTAATACTATGTCAGTTGCCGCTGCTGGGAATATAACCAAACTCCACTTTTCACGCCTTGATAGCACGCATGCCAGATTGCCACATTGACAATTGAAATAGCGTTAACAGGCCCTGGCGTGTCTTATTTAAACCAATTTTGATTTAATCTTTCTCAAAACTCCCCCGGAATAGTGTTTTTGAGTATTTTTTGGCGCATGATCTAAACATGAATGTCTGGCTATCAATACCTAGGCATCAATTAAAGTGTAGAGCCGAAATCACCGTTGAATAATACATAACTACACTCAGGGGGTCGCGAGTTGGATACAGCGGCGGAATCAGCAGCATTAAACGCAGAAATTGTGGAAATGCTGTATGCGAATAACCGTAGATCACTGATGGCTGCCATCGTGGTCATGGCCGCGCTGTTAGTCACGCAATTTCACCTGATTAATCCCGCCATTCTTGTCACCTGGTCTGTCATTTTCCTGAGTGCTTATGGCAGTCGTGGCTATCTTACCTTCAAGTATTACAGGGATCAGCGGCGTGCAGCGCATAGCCCACGCTGGTTGCAATGGTTCCGTTTCAACACCGGCTTTTGCGGGCTGGCCTGGGGTCTGGCCGGTATATTATTGTTCCCCGAAGCAGCGCCGGCCAACCAGGCTTTCCTTATTTTTGCACTGGTTGGGGTGTCGGGTGCCGGTATCATTATCTATTCGGTAGATAGCCTCACTACCAACCTGTTCACCGGCGGCATCCTGGTATTTATGATTCCGCGGTTTCTTACGCATGGCACTTCAGTGTCTATCGCGTTGGCGGTGCTGTTCATCGTGTATGTGGTTTACGTGACGGTGGCCGGGCAGGCGCTGGCCAAAAGCCTGCGTGAGAATATCTCGTTACGCATCACTTCCAACCTCGATAACAAAAAAGTCCACCAGCTGGCCTATTATGATTTCCTGACCGGACTACCTAACCGCCGGCTGTTGTCAGACCGCTTGCAACAGGCGTTTGCACGGTGTGACCGCAGCCAGTCGTTTGGCGCAGTATTATCCCTGGACCTGAATAATTTCAAGGGACTGAATGACAGTATGGGTCACCAGGCTGGCGATGAACTGTTACAGCAGGTGGCTAACCGGTTGCAACAGTGCCTGCGCAAAAAAGACACCATTGCGCGTATGGGTGGTGACGAGTTTATCGCTGTGCTGGATGAGCTTGGCACTGATAAAACCGATGCCAACAAGGCTGCCCAGATAGCGGCCGAAAAAATGATGGCCATATTTACCGAGCCTTTCCAGTTGCAGCAGAGCAGATACCGCACCACGCCCAGTATAGGCATCTGCCTGTTTCACGGTGATGGTTCCAGTGAAGAAGAGGTATTGCGGCGCGCGGATATCGCCATGTACCAGGCAAAAAAGTCGGATAACCTGAACTGTATCCGTATGTATGATGAAGCGCTGCATCCGGCGATTGAAATGCGTGCCACGCTGGAAAATGACCTGGCATTTGCTTTGCAAGGTAATCAATTGCGCCTGTATTTCCAGGTGCAGGTCGATGAAGCGCTGAAAGCGGTGGGCGCTGAAGTACTATTGCGCTGGCAGCATCCGAGCCTGGGCATGATTGCGCCCGACCAGTTCATCCCGATTGCAGAAGATACCGGGGAAATCGTGCCTATAGGCCAATGGGTGCTTGAGCAGGCCTGCCAGCAGCTCAGGCAGTGGGCAGAAATACCGGTCATGAATGCGCTGACACTTTCAGTGAATGTAAGCGCAGTGCAATTCAACCAGCCTGATTTTGTGCAAATGGTAAGAGATACCGTGTTGCGTAGTGGTTGTGACCCGCACCTGGTGCGGCTGGAACTGACTGAAAGCCTGATGGTGCGCAATGTGGAAGAAATCATCATGAAAATACATGCACTCAAACCATTGGGCATGACGTTTTCGCTGGATGACTTCGGTACCGGCCAATCTTCGTTATCAGTGTTGAAACGGCTGCCGCTGGATGAGCTGAAAATTGATAAAAGCTTCATCAAGGATATCCAGCACAATACTTATGATAGTTTTATTGTAGAAACCATCATCAATATGGCGAAAAACCTGGGCCAGACGGTGATTGCCGAAGGCGTTGAATTACAGCAGCAGCAGGCGATCCTGCAAGCCAAAGGTTGCCGGCTGTTCCAGGGGTATTTGTACAGCCGGCCATTGGCGTTAGCTGAATTTGAGGCAGCCTTGCAGGCAGGGATAGTCGCTAACGCAGCATCTGGCCATGCGTAGGCACTCGATAAGCAGACCGGGATACTGCCCGAGGTAAAATCCAGGGCAGCATGCACTGCACAATTTAAAACAAAAAGCAGGTCAACAGCAGAGAATGGCGATTAAACCTTTACCAGCTCGTCACCATGGCTGAGCCAGCGCTGCAGATGTGCTGCGACCGCTGCCGGTGCTTGCGACAAGAGTTTGTCTGCCACCTGCTTGGCCTGCTCTAGCAAGTCGGTATCCCGTTCCAGGTCGGCAATCTTCAGCATGGGAACACCGCTCTGGCGCGTGCCCAGCAATTCACCGGGGCCGCGAATATGCAAGTCGGCCTGGGCAATCTGAAACCCATCAGTGCTTTCGTAAATGACTTTCAGCCTGGCACGGCCTATCTGTGAGCATTGTTGTTTGCTATACAGCAGGATACAGGTACTTTTAGCCGAGCCGCGACCTACGCGACCGCGCAACTGGTGCAGTTGGCTCAAACCCATGCGTTCAGCGTGCTCAATCACCATCAGGCTGGCGTTTGGCACATCCACGCCCACTTCGATCACAGTCGTCGCCACCAGCAAATGGATTTCGTTAGCGGTAAACGCCTGCATCACCACCTGTTTTTCTGATGATTTCATGCGACCGTGCACCAGTCCCACCTGCAATTCAGGAAACGCCTCTTGCATGTAGGCATAGGTATCGTTGGCGGTTTGTAACTGCAGGGTTTCCGATTCCTCGATCAGCGGGCATACCCAGTACGCCTGGTGGCCTTGGGCGCAAGCCTCACGTACCCGCTGCAGAATCTCGTCTCGCCTGTCATCAGCCACCAGCTTGGTCGCCACCGGCGTACGGCCGGGTGGCAGCTCATCAATCACCGATACATCCAGGTCAGCGTAATAACTCATGGAGAGCGTACGCGGAATCGGCGTGGCCGACATCATCAGCTGGTGCGGCTCCAGGTTAGTGCGCTGGCCTTTTTTGCGTAGTGCCAGCCGCTGGTGTACACCAAAACGATGCTGTTCATCGACGATCGCCAACCCTAATTGTTTGAACTGTACTTCTTCCTGGAATAAGGCATGTGTGCCTATGGCAAGTATGGCTTCACCATTGGCGATTCGGGCCAGTGAGTGCTCACGTGTTTTCTTATTCTGGCTACCGGTCAGCCAGGCGATGTCTATGCCTAAAGGCTGTAACCAGCCACTGAGTTTTTTGTAGTGCTGTTCTGCCAGGATCTCAGTCGGCGCCATGATGGCCACCTGCCAGCCCTGTTCTATCATCTGCAAAGCTGCCAGGCAGGCGACGATGGTTTTGCCACTACCGACATCGCCCAGTAACAGGCGCTGCATAGGGTGTGGCTGGGTCAGGTCCTGACCGATCTCGGCGACCACCTTCTGCTGCGCGATCGTTAAAGCAAACGGCAGGCTAGCCAGTAATTGCGACACCAATTGCCTAGACGGCGGGGTAGCGGGCGCATGCCCCTGCTTGCGACGTGCATAGTGCTGGCGCATGGACAATTGCTGCGCCAGTAGCTCATCGTAAGCCAGCCGTTGCCACGCCGGATGGCTGCGGTTTTCCAGTGCGGATAAAACAATCTCCGGGCTTGGCTGGTGCAGTAATTTCAGGCTGCTGGCAAAGTCTGGCAATTGCAGCGGGCTATAAACCCAATCCGGCAGCGTTTCCTGCAAATAATCGGCACTTAACACCAGATTGACGGCTTTGCGGATAGTGTTCTGGCTGAGTCCGGCAGTAGTCGGGTACACCGGTGTCAGTGCAGTACTGACCGGGGTATCTTCTTTGACCTTGCGTTGCTGCGGATGCACCATCTCATAGCCGAAAAAACCGGGCCGCACCTCGCCAAACGCGCGGATGCGGGTGCCCGTCTGCATGGCGGCAATCTGGCTGGGATAAAAATGGATAAAGCGTAAATTGATGATGCCGGAGTCATCCTGCACGCGCACATTGAGCATTTTGCGTGGCTTGTAACTGACTTCGTTATGCACCACCACACCCTCAATCTGTGCCTGCTCGCCCAGCCTTAAGTCACGAATGGCTGTGACATGCGTTTCGTCGAGGTAGCGCAGTGGCAAATGCAGCAACAAGGCCTGCGGCGTGTGTATGCCCAGTTTTTCCAGCTGGCTGCGTACGGCAGGGGTGAAACCTCGTATATCGCTCAAGGAAGGCATGTTGGCCAGTCACCCGCCGTTTACTGGATACGTTGTTCCAGCTGGTTGCCCTTGACCCGGTTGATACGCACCACTTGCTGAATCTTGCGCAGGTTGCGGATCAGGGTCGCCAGATGCACGCGGTTGTGCACCTGCACGGTGAAGTTCACGTTGGAGTACTGGCTGCCATCACTGGACTCGACGCTGACGTTATCAATATTGGCATCCGCATTGGCAATAGTGGCCGCAATTTTTGCCAGCATACCGCGTTCATCGACCACAGAAATACGCAGGTTGACGCTGAACAGTTTTTTCGGATCGGCATCCCATTCCACATCCAGCCATTTTTCCGGGTCCAGCTTGAATTTGCGGATGGCCTGGCAGTCATGGGTATGAATGACCAGCCCTTTGTCTTTATTGATAAAGCCCAGGATAGGGTCGCCAGGGATGGGCCGGCAGCAAGGGGCAAATTGTACCGCCATGCCTTCTGAACCGCGGATGGTAATGGTATCCAGCGTCTTGCTTGTTTTATCTTCGGTATCGGCCGGGTGCGCCAGCAGCTGGTGCGCTACCATCAGGCTATTGCGTTTGCCCAGACCGATATCGGTTAGAATCATTTGCCTTGTTTTGGCGCCGTAGTCATTCATGACTTTTTGCCATTGCTTGTCAGAAATATCACCCGGCTGTATATGCATGGCGCGTAAAGCCACATTCAGCATACGCTCGCCGAGCTGCGCTGATTCTTCGACTTTGACAGTTTTCAGATAATGGCGGATATGCGAACGCGCCTTGCCGGTGACCACATAATTCAGCCAGGCCGGGTTAGGTTTTGCCAGCGGTGCAGTGATGATCTCCACATGGTCGCCGTTGTGCATTTCGGTACGTAATGGCGCCAGCTCATTATTGATTTTAACGGCCACGCAACTATTGCCGACATCAGAGTGCACGGCGTAAGCAAAGTCCACTGCGGTGGAGCCGCGCGGCAGTGCCATAATGTTGCCTTTAGGCGTGAATATGTAGACTTCGTCGGGGAAAAGGTCGACTTTGAAGTTCTCAAGGAACTCATGGCTGTCGTCACTTTCGGTCTGGATCTCAACCAGGCGTTGCAGCCACTGGTGGGTTTGCTGCTGCAGTTTGGTCAGGTGCGCATCTGTGGTTTTGTATAACCAGTGCGCCGCCACGCCCGCGTCGGCGATATTGTGCATTTCCTGGCTGCGGATCTGTACCTCTATCGGCGTGCCGAACGGGCCAAAAAGCGTTGTGTGCAAAGACTGGTAGCCATTGGCTTTGGGAATGGCAATATAGTCTTTAAAGCGGCCAGGAATCGGTTTGTACAATGCATGTAATGCACCAAGTGCCAGATAGCAGGCAGCCGTATCTTTAACAATGACACGAAAACCGTAGATATCGCCAATTTGCGACAATTTCATCGATTTCTCGCTCATTTTCTTGTAAATACTGAAAAGGTGCTTTTCGCGGCCTTCTACGTTAAATTCAAGTTGATAATTCGTGAGCTGGTTCTGAATCGCTTCCAGTATTTTGCTGATGACTTCCTTGCGGTTGCCGCGCGCGGTACGAATCGCCTTATCAATCACACGGTAGCGGTTGGGATATAAATACTTGAGACTCAGGTCTTCCAGCTCATGGAAGATAGGATTCAGGCCGAGCCGGTTGGCAATCGGCGCGTAAATATCCAGGGTTTCACGCGCAATGCGTTTCTGTTTTTCCGGACGCATGGCGTCCATGGTTTGCATGTTATGCAGGCGGTCGGCCAGTTTAACCAGGATCACCCGTACATCCTGGCTCATGGCCAGCAACATTTTGCGGAAATTCTCCGCCTGTGCCTGGGTCGCGGTTTGCAGTTCGACTTTATCCAGTTTGGTCAGGCCATCGACGAGGTCGGCGACTTGCTTGCCAAATTTTTCTGCGATTTCGGCACTATTTACCTCGGTATCTTCCACCACATCGTGCAGCAGTGCAGCCAGCAGGGTGGGCAAGTCCAGGTGTAACTTGGCCAGGATGCAGGCCACAGAAATCGGATGGGTGATGTAGGGTTCGCCGGTTTTGCGCGTTTGACCGGCGTGTGCCTGCTCGGCGTAACGATACGCCTGCCAGACCAGCTGTACTTCTTCTTCGTTGAGGTATTTACGGATCAGCTGCGTGAGGGGGGAATCCTCACGGTCAGCTGGGAGTAAGTCTGCTTCTTCTAGCGGTGATTTAGACTTACGATAGGTGTGGTCACCTTGGGTGTGCGGCATGAATGCTTAAGCCTGGCCTTTTTTTTCCAGCAACTCTACACCGATCTTACCGGCTGCGATTTCACGCAAGGCAATCACGGTAGGTTTGTCTTTTTGTGCGCCAGCGACCAGCGGGTCGGAACCATTGGCGATTTGTCTGGCGCGGTAAGCGGCCACCAGGGTGAGTTGAAAACGGTTAGGGATGTTGTCCAAGCAATCATCGACGGTAATACGAGCCATATAAAACCTTTACATTGTATTGAATCACAGATCAGCGGCGGATTGCGCTGGGTTCAGGTGAGTAATTGAATCAGTGACGCGTGGCAGGCAACCTGGCGGTCAAGCTGCAAGCGCTTGGCACGCACGATGGCCATTAAATCCTGTAGAGCCACGTCAAAATTGTCATTAATTGTAACATAATCAAACTCATGCACGTGACGCATCTCCTCACGGGCAGCGGCTAACCGGCGGGCAATCACGGCCTCGCTGTCCTGGCCGCGGGTGTTCAGGCGGTGTGAAAGTGCTTCGATCGAAGGCGGCAGAATAAAAATAGAAGTGACTTGCGGGAACAGGGTACGTATCTGTTGTGCCCCTTGCCAGTCGATTTCCAGGATGACGTCACGTCCGTCTGCCAGCGCATTTTCCACTTCGCTTTGTGCGGTGCCGTAACGGGCACTGTGCACATGTGCACTTTCCAGGAAGCCGCCTTGGTCCAGAATCTCCAGGAATGCAGCTTCAGGGACAAAGTGATAGTGGATTCCATCTTCTTCACCGGGACGTGGTTCACGCGTGGTGTGCGAGACTGAAAGTTTCAGTAAGGGATCCTGCGCCAGCATGGCACGCACCAGGCTGGTTTTACCGGCGCCGGAAGCGGCAGAAATCACGAATAAATGACCATGGCTCATCTTGAACCCCATTCCGGATTAGGCAATGAAGAAAACACTGTTTTCAGCCCTTCACCCCAGCCTTTATGCACGCTGGCGTAATACGGATCGCGTTCGGTCAGGCGCTGGCGGCAATCGGCGGTTAGCGTATCGGTGCGGTAAATCATTAAATCGATAGGCATGGCGACGGAGATATTGCTGCGTATGGTGGAATCAAATGAGATCAGCACGCATTTGACGGCTTCCATCATATCGGTCTGGTAATTGATCACGCGGTCTATGATAGGTTTGCCATATTTGGTTTCGCCAATCTGCAGATAGGGCGTGTCCGAGGTGGCTTCAATAAAATTGCCAGCCGCATAGACATTGAACAGGCGCGGCTTCTCGCCCTTGATTTGCCCGGCCACCAGAATGCTGGCAGTGAAATCGATGCCATGTTCCTTGAGCGCTTCGCCATCGCGGTGATAGATGCTGCGCATGGCGGCGCCTACCACGGTGGCGGCTTCAAACAGGGAATGTACGTTGTTCAGGGTGGCAACCCCTTGTTCGGACTCTTTAATCTGTTCGCGCAACAGGTTGACCACCGATTGCGTAATCGCCAGGTTACCCGCCGTGAGCAGCACAATCACGCGCTCGCCAGTCTGTTCAAAAACATGCGTTTTCGGGGCGATGGCTACCTGGTCAACACCCGCATTGGTACGTGTGTCAGACGCGAGCACCAGCCCTTGTTCCAGCAGGATGCCTACACAATATGTCATAACGGTATGGAAGAAAAAAGCGGAGTCGCTAAAGTGACATGATAGCACGGGCCGTCTGCACCACTCCACTGCCACAAAATGTGGGTTTACTGTTGCGCGGAAAGTGCCTGTTGATAGAGCTGGTCGTGGTGACGCTGGCGCTGTTCATGTGTCAGCGCGCTTTGATTGACACTGACCATGCTGGACATGCCTTCCATACCGCCGCCGATACGGGTGCCGGTCACCGGGCTGGCACTGCGGTAATCCAGGCCAACTGCCAGCCGCACATGGGTTTCGTTGGTCAGCATGCCATTGGAGACATCCAGCCCCAGCCATTGTTCGTTCTGCCAGACATCGACCCAGGCATGGGTTTGCATCAGGCTGCCATCCTCGGTGAACAGGTAGCCGCTGACATAACGGGCGGGTAACCCTAAGCTGCGGCAACAGCCGATAAATGCATGGGCATGATCCTGGCAGACGCCTTTACCCAGTCTGAAAGCTTCGGCTGCCGGTGTATTCACCTGTGTCGCGCCTTTGATATAGTGCATTTTGTCGCGCAATGCATGCATCATGTCTGGTAACGATGCATGTGCAAACTGCCTGGCAAACGCAGCCATGGCAGCATCCGCCTGGGTGAGCGGGAATTCGCGCAGATAGAGTGCAACCGGCAATGGTTGATTAGTGGCGAGATTTTCAAGCCCGGTTTCTATCTCGCCTGCCACTGAAATCAGCAGTTCATGATGTGGCTGGTCTATAACTAGCGTATGTGTGAGGTTGCCGTAGGTATCTTCAAAGGCGTCACCTAAGCCGTTGACCTTGATCTCCCAGTGCTTCACCTGCTGGCCCATGCCATCGCGCGGCGTCAGGCGCAATTGTTGAATGGTGTATTGCGCCGCTTCACTGTAAATATATTGCGTTTGATGCTCGATATTCAGCAGCATAAGCATTGGTCAGCCTAAATTATCTTGCATGTGAAAGCTCAGCTGAGCTTGTATTCAAGACTGATTGCAGCATCAGCGATCAGGCTGTCGCAGTTAAAAAATTACGCTGGATCTCTTCACCCAGTTTGCGGTTCGCCAGGATAAAATCATCCAGGAAATGGTGCACACCATCTTTGACAATATCCAGCATGCGGCCATAGTGCAGTTTGGCATGCATTTGCCCGGCCAGGCGCTCGGCTTCGGTCTGCCGGCTACCGGCCACCTGCCGCAAGATAGGCATGATCTCGGCATAACAGGCATGCAGTGAGCGCGGCATATCTTCGCGCAGTATCAATAATTCAGACACTTTGGTCGGGTCTATCGCGTCGCGATAGACTTTCTGGTAAGCCTGGAAGGCGGCTACTGAACGCAGTACTGCGCTCCATTCGTAATAATCCACCGCGCCTTCGTTGGCTTCCTGCATGGGGATCAGAAACTCATACTTCACATCCAGCAGGCGGGCGGTATTATCCGCGCGTTCCATAAAAGTCCCCAGCCGGACAAAGCTGAAGGCTTCGTCACGCAGCATGGTGCCAAAACAGACGCCGCGGAACAGGTGTGAACGGCTTTTCACCCATTCACAAAATTCGTTGAGGCCAGACTGAGTCAGGTCCTGCTTGATGTATTGGCCAAACTCGAGCCACAGCGTATTCATGTTTTCCCAGGTTTCCACGGTCATGGCGACCCGCACCGCGCGCGCATTTTCGCGGGCATTTCGCAAAGAGCTGTAAATGCTGGATGGGTTGTTGCTATCCATCACCAGGTGATGAATGACATGGGCGGCATTGAGGTCATCGTAGGTGCTGTCATAAATATCACGGACCCCGGCGATTTCAAGCACGCTATCCCATAACGCCTCTTCGTTGCTGGCGTCAGTGGGCAGCAACGACATACTGTAAGTCACCTCCAGCACACGCGCCACGTTTTCGGCGCGCTCAATATAACGCGCCATCCAGTATAGATGTTCTGCGGTTCTGCTTAACATATCACGGCCTCTTGACGCTGGAGTTGGGCAGCCATTTGTGACTGCGATTGTTCTACACACACATCATCTCGTTCCAGTACCCAGGTATCCTTGGTGCCACCGCCTTGCGACGAGTTGACCACCAGTGAGCCTTCCTTGAGGGCCACGCGGGATAATCCACCAGGCACCACGCTGACGGTTTTGCCTGACAGTACAAACGGACGCAGGTCGACATGACGCGGCGCAATGCCTTGATCCACCAGGGTAGGGCAGGTGGAAAGCGCCAGTGTCGGCTGCGCGATATAGTTTGCCGGCCTGGAAACGATGCGTAACCTGAATTCTTCAATTTCCTGTTTGCTGGCGGTAGGGCCGACCAGCATGCCGTAACCGCCTGAGCCTTGCACCTCTTTCACAACCAGCTCTGGCAGATGATCCAGCACGTAGGCCAGATCATCTTCCTTGCTGAGTTGATACGTGGGCACGTTCTGCAGGATGGGAGACTCACCCAGGTAAAACTTGATCATCTCCGGCACATAGATATACGTTGCCTTGTCATCAGCCACGCCGGTGCCCACCGCGTTAGCCAATGTGACGCCACCATTGCGGTAGACGGAGAGCAGACCCGGCACGCCCAGCATGGAGTCAGGCTTGAATACCAGAGGGTCTATGTAGTCGTCGTCGATGCGGCGGTAGATCACGTCCACCCTTTGCGGGCCTTGTGTGGTGCGCATATAGACGGCGTTATTGCGGACAAACAGATCCTGGCCTTCCACCAGTTCAATACCCATTTGCTGGGCGAGGAAGGCATGTTCAAAGTAGGCGCTGTTGTAGGCGCCAGGAGAAAGTAATACCACGGTCGGGTCAGTGACCCCGGTTTGCGCGACAGAGCGCAGGTTGTTGAGGAGCACATGCGGGTAATGCTCAACCGGCGCAATCGGGTATTTTTTGAACAGGTCGGGAAACAGCCGCATCATCATTTTGCGGTCTTCCAGCATGTACGATACGCCAGACGGCGTACGCAAATTATCTTCCAGCACATAGAACTGCGATTCGCTGGTGCGCACCAGGTCTATGCCCGCCACGTGGGCGTATACCTGGTTAGGCACATCTACGCCGACCATTTCCGGGCGATATTGCGAATTGGTCAAAATGCTATGCGGTACAAGTCCGGCCTTGATGATTTCCTGGTCATGGTAAATATCATGCAGGAACATATTCAAGGCACGCACGCGTTGCACCGCGCCTTTGGATAAGTGCGCCCATTCACTAGCGGAAATCATGCGCGGGATGACATCGAACGGAATCAGGCGCTCGGCACCGTCTTCTTCGCCGTAAACGTTGAAGGTAATACCCACACGGCGGAACAATACCTCTGCTTCAGCCCGTTTGGCCGCCAGTTGCTGGGTAGGTACATTCGTCAACCAGCGATCATAAGCCTGGTAGATACCACGTACATCGCCCCCATATCCCTGCATCTCATCAAAAAACTGTTTGGCCGTTTGCGTCATGGTCCTTGACCTTTGCATTGCTTATAGAAATCAATTAGATAAGAGCAAGCCGTGTGCCAGACACGAATTGTGAATTAAATCAGCAGCTTATGTAAATGTTGGTTACCGCTAAATATAAAACGCACCATAAGGGTGCGTTTTATGATCCCGACTTTGGTGCAAGCCTATACTTTCAATTTGACCTATTGATAGCTAAAAGATTGCTCAAATTTCTCAATCAGCTGTAAATCAGCTTGTTTGGGGTTTGAAACAGCCACGTGCACGTTCGCCCATCTGCCCCGGTAGGCAAACAGAAAATAAACATGTTTTTGCTTGATGGCAGCGTCCTGAAAAGTATTTTCAAAGTCGTAGCTGATTTTGCAATATTTGCTGTTGCAGCTTTTTGCAACGGTGGCCTGATTGATCAAAGGGTCTTTACCGGCCTTTGGCCAGAAGCAATTCAACACCTCTTCGTGCGACTCCCCGCCATTGCATGAGGGGATATCTACATGCAATGTCACTGCAAAATTACTGGCGTTGGCTGAATACATATAGTGGTCATTGGAGTCTGCCTCCCTGACCGGCCTTAATGCAGGCGCATCAAATGTGATTCCCCAGCCTTGGTCGGGAATCGGCAAGATGGTGATTTCGGCAAAGGACTGCATGGGGAGCAGGCTGGCGATTGCCAGGAGAGAACGAAGAACATAGCGGAGCAGATTCATATATCTAGACCCTATGAGAAGCTGTAAGTAATCTGACTATAGCATCATGCTTTCAATAAACAGCCAATTCGCTTGCGTGCCGGCTGCAAATTTTGCGAAATTGTGGCTTTATTCAATATTCTGGATCTGTTCGCGCATCTGCTCAATCAGCACCTTGAGTTGCATGGAAACCTGCGTGGTTTCGATCGCCACCGATTTTGAACCCAGCGTATTAGCCTCGCGGTTCATTTCCTGCATCAGGAAATCCAGTTTTTTACCTACCGGCCCCCCCGCAGCCAGGATACGGTCCATTTCAGTAATATGCGAGTTCAGGCGCGCCAGCTCTTCGTCGACGTCAGTGCGTTGCGCATAGAGCACGATTTCCTGGCGCACACGGTCATCGTCTGCCTGCATCGCTTCGCGCAATTTAGCGGTGAGTTTTTCCTGGTATTGCTGGATCACTTGCGGCAACAGCGGTTTAACAATGGCGATTTGCTCACGCACACCTTGCAGGCGGTCCAGCAACACTTGTTTGAGTTTTTCACCTTCGCGCTGACGCGCCGCGATCAGTTCATCAATCGCCTGGGAAAGGCCACTTTGCACACTCTGAGCCAGGGTTTCAGTATCGACTGCCTCGGTTTGCAACACACCCGGCAACTTGAATATATCGACCAGGTTCACCGGTTGCGCTTCGGCAAAGTGCTGATGCAGGCTCTTTAATGTCTGTGCAATTTGTGTGACCATGGCCGTGTTCAATGCCAGTTTATTTGAGCTGGCACTATCGCTTTTCAGGCTCAGCCTGCATTCAACCTTACCGCGTCCGAGTTTGGTTTGTAGCTGTTCACGGACCAGCGCTTCAAACTGGCGCAAGCTGTCTTCGATTTTGACGTTCAGTTCCAGGTAGCGGTGATTCACCGCACGCAGTTCAATCAGCAAAAGTCCAGCAGGAAAGCGCGTTTCGCTATTGGCAAAACCTGTCATGCTCAAGATGGGGGCGGAATTCTTTTTTACGGTCATGTTTTTACTTACCTTGCTTCTATAGGCCTTGCTTGTCAGGCTAAGCGGATGATTGTATCAAATGCAGTATCGATATGCGAAAATAGCGTTATAACAAGTAAACATAGTTAAAGGAAACGCGGAGCGCAGCAAATCGCCGCGTAGACACTTAATTCCGCCTTTCCTTAATTTTGATGTTTCCCTTAATTAAAGCCATGATCAGTACGTTAACCATCTAGTGAAGCTAGCCAATAAAATTGATATTGCCCTGCCTGTGGGCACCGAACTGCATGACTACACCATTACGCGGGTGCTGAGTCTGGGCGGGTTCAGCTTCGTCTATCTGGCGCAGGATAAACAGAAAAATACCGTTGCCATCAAGGAATATATGCCGGTGACGCTGGCCAAGCGTGATGGCCAGACGCATATCCGTTCCAATGGCAAAAATGAAGCCGCTTACAAACATGGCATGAAGTGCTTTTTTGAAGAAGGCCTGGCACTGGCCAATATCGAGCACAAGAATATCGTGCGTGTGAAAAACTTCTTCCGCGCCAATAACACCGTGTACATGGTCATGAAATACGAGCGCGGCAAATCGCTGCAGGATTACATCATGGCCTTATCGCAGCCGGTGCCGGAAAATTTCATGATCCGCATGTTTGTCGAGTTGCTGAACGGCCTTCGCGAAGTGCATACACGCAAGTTGCTGCACCTGGATATCAAACCGGCCAATATTTATATCCGGCTGGATGGTTCGCCGGTGCTGCTGGACTTCGGGTCGGCGCGCCAGGCTTTGTCCGAGGTGACACTGGCACCTACTTACACGCCGGGTTTCGCACCGCCGGAACAATATATAGACCGCAAGCACCTGGGACCATGGAGTGATATTTACAGCATAGGCGCCAGCATGTATGCCTGCCTGCAACGCTCGTCGCCATTGGCCGCTAATATCCGCCTGAATGAAGATACGCTGGTGCCGGCCACGCAGCTAGGCAAGCAAATCTACTCAGAAAAACTGTTATCGATTATTGATGACTGTATGCATATTGATTACCTGCAAAGGCCACAAAGTGTGTTTTCATTGCAGAAAAAAATGATAGAGGTGCATGTGGCAGATGACGCCCGTGGCTCCCTGGTCGATAAAATTATTAAAGTGCTCACCAAACCACTATGAAACATTTGACGAAACGCTCGATGCCATGAAGTTTTCAATTGCGCAAGGCAGCCGGCAGGGGCCGCGTCCGTATAACCAGGACAGGTTAGCGTACTCCTACCATAGGCATGCCATTCTGATGGTACTGGCCGATGGCATGGGTGGCCACAAGCATGGCGATGTCGCGGCAGAAATCGCCGTCAAAACCATGGTAGAAGCATTCCAGCGCGAATCCGACCCGCTGATTGCGCATCCGGCACAGTTTCTGCGCGAGCAGATCGGCCAGGTGCATGACGTCATTGAAAATGTGCGCGTCCGCAAAAAACTGTCCGAATCGCCGCGCACCACCATCGTGGTCGCCTTGATCCAGCACAACAAACTGTTTTGCGCACACGTCGGCGATTCCCGCCTATACCTTTACCGTAATGGCCTGGAAGAATTCCAGACCCAGGATCACTCCGTAGTGCAGTCATTATTGCGCGAAGGCAGGATCACCGCCGAGCAGATTGAGCGACACCCGCACCGCAACAAAATCTATAATTGCGTGGGCGGCGATAAACCCCCTCAAGTCGAGCTGGCAGACCCTATGCCGCTCAGCGAAGGCGATGTCATTTTGCTATGTTCGGACGGCGTGTGGAATACCGTACCTGCCATCACCATGGCGCAACATATGCTGGCCGCCAATATGCAGGATGGCGTCACGCGCCTGCTGGATGATGCCGATACGGCCAGTATCACCGTCGGCGATAACATGAGTGCCATCGCACTGCAGTGGGGCGAGCGCAATACAGCGCCACTGACAGTGTCTACATTGGATTTACCGGACGATGGCACCACGACCATGCTCAAAAACGCCGGTGCCATGCCCAACCCACATGCACTGGACCTGACGGATGACGAAATTGAAAAGGCGATTGCCGATATACAGGACGCGCTGGGCAGAACCCGGCTACATATTAAAAAAGAGGAATCGTAGAGAATGACCAGACCAAGCGAACGTGCCAACGACCAGTTGCGCAGCATTGAAATCATCCGCAACTACACCAAACATGCCGAAGGCTCGGTATTGGTGAAGTTTGGCGATACGCATGTGATTTGCACCGCCAGTATCGAAGAGAAAGTGCCCGGTTTCCTCAAAGGCAAAAACCAGGGTTGGGTGACTGCCGAATACGGCATGCTGCCACGCTCTACCGGTTCACGTATGGATAGAGAAGCTGCCCGGGGCAAACAAACCGGCCGCACCCAGGAAATCCAGCGCCTGATCGGCCGCAGCCTGCGCGCGGTGATCGATATGCAAAAACTGGGCGAGCGCACCATCCATTTCGACTGTGACGTGATCCAGGCCGATGGCGGCACCCGTACCGCCAGCATCACGGGTGCTTATGTGGCGATGGTGGATGCCGTCAGCACGTTGCTGGCAAAAGGCTTGCTCACTGAAAGCCCGATCAAAGATTCAGTCGGCGCGATTTCGGTCGGTGTGTACCAGGGTATCCCGGTGCTGGACCTGGATTATATTGAAGATTCCGACTGTGATACCGACATGAACGTGGTCATGACCGGCAGTGGCGGCTTTGTTGAAATCCAGGGCACTGCCGAAGGTGAACCTTTCAGCCGTGATGCGATGAACGAGATGCTGGATCTGGCAGCAAAAGGCATTGCTGAGCTATCCAAGCTACAACAACAGGCATTAGCGAATTAACATGGCATTAGCGTTAAGCAAACTGGTGATCGCCTCCGGCAACAAAGGCAAAGTCCGTGAGATCGCGCATGTGCTGGCACCCTTGAATATCGAGATTGTGTCGCAATCTGAATTCAATGTACCAGAGTGCCCGGAGCCGTATGAAACCTTTGTTGAAAATGCACTGGCCAAAGCACGGCATGCCAGCCAGCATACCGGTTTGCCAGCCCTGGCTGACGATTCCGGTTTGTGCGTGAATGCCCTGCAAGGCGCACCGGGTGTGATCTCGGCGCGTTATGCAGGCCCACAACCATCAGGTAGCCTGCTGACGCAGGATGAACGCAACAACGATAAACTGCTCACAGTGATGTCGCGCGAAAGTGACCGCCGTGCGTATTTTTACAGTGTGCTGGTGCTGGTGCGGTCACCCAACGATCCGCAGCCTATCATTGCCGATGGCGTTTGGCTGGGTGAAATCTTGCGCGAGTTTCGCGGGTCTGAAGGCTTTGGCTATGACCCCTTGTTTATGGATCTGGAAACACGCAAGACCGTGGCTGAATTACCGCTGGAAGTGAAAAGCAAAATGAGCCACAGAGGCCAGGCCTTGGTAAAATTGCTGCAAGCTTTAGAGAAAAGTCAGTAAAAAAAGTAACTGAAAGCACACGCAGGTGAAAGAAACAGCATATGACAAATGAGTGGCCCAAATGGGTGCGTGACGACGGCTCGGTGGTTTCCTGCACCGAAAAAGTCAAAGTCATGTCTGAAAACTTTGATGAACTCAAACAGATCGCCCAAGATGCGCTGGAAGATGGCTTGCTGATGGAAGTCAGCGAAGAGCAGATGCGCCAGGCGTTGCATGCGCTCGTCGATACTTTAGTCAATCCTTACAACAAGATATAGGCTTGCCAACATGGCAAACCCCTCACCGCAACAAATCCTCCACGACGTTTTCGGTTACAACCAGTTCCGCCACCAGCAACAAGCCATCGTTGAACATGTAATTGGCGGGCAGGATGCGCTGGTGCTCATGCCTACCGGCGGTGGTAAATCGCTGTGTTACCAAATACCTGCCTTGGCCCGAGATGGCCTGGCGATTGTCGTCTCACCCTTGATCGCCCTCATGCAAGACCAGGTCGAAGCGCTGCAACAACTGGGCGTCAACGCTGCTTTTTTAAATTCCAGTTTAAGCGCTGAAGACAATGCCCGTATTACCCGCGAGGTGGTCAGCGGTGAAATCAAATTACTTTACGTCGCGCCCGAGCGCCTGATGGTTGGCAGCTTTTTAAGCCTGCTTGATGAAGTGCAGCAGCACATGGGCCTCGCCCTGTTTGCGATTGACGAAGCGCATTGCGTCTCGCAATGGGGCCATGATTTCCGGCCAGAATACCGGCAGCTCACTGTGCTGCACAACCGCTTCCCCGATGTGCCGCGTATCGCGCTGACCGCGACGGCAGATGCACCGACGCGTGCCGAAATCATCAGCCAGCTCAACCTCGAAAACGCCCGCCAGTTTGTCTCCAGTTTTGACCGGCCGAATATCCGCTACCACGTCGGTATCAAAAGTAATGCCCGCCAGCAATTGCAGGCATTCCTGGAGCGTGAACACGCTAATGACGCTGGCATCATTTATTGTTTATCGCGTAAGAAAGTTGAAGAAACCGCCGCCTGGCTGGTTGAAAAAGGCTGGTCGGCACTGCCTTATCATGCCGGGTTGCCCGCGCAATTACGCGAACATCACCAGCGACGCTTCCTGCGTGAAGAAGGCATTATCATGGTGGCGACCATCGCGTTCGGCATGGGCATCGATAAACCCAACGTCCGCTTCGTCGCGCATCTGGACCTGCCCAAAAGCATGGAAGGCTATTACCAGGAAACCGGTCGCGCCGGCCGTGATGGCCTGCAAGCTAACGCCTGGATGGTCTATGGCATGGGCGATGTCGTCTCCATGCGGCAAATGCTCGATAGTGGCGAAGCCTCCGAAGAACGCAAACGGCTGGAACGCCAAAAGCTGGACGCCTTGCTAGGCTACTGTGAATCCACTGGCTGCCGTCATCAGAGCATATTGCGCTACTTCGGTGAAAGTCACCCCGGTGCCTGCGACCAATGCGATAACTGCCTGCACCCGGTAGAAACCTGGCAAGCCACCCAGGTCGCACAAATGGCACTCTCCTGCGTATTCCGTACCGGGCAAAGATTCGGCGTCGGCCATTTAATCGACGTACTCACCGGCAAAGTCACACCGCAAGTCGAGCGCTTTAATCACGATAAAGTCAGCACCTTCGGCATAGGCAAAACCCTCAATCAAAACCAGTGGAGCGGTGTCTATCGCCAACTGATTGCAGCAGGATTACTGGAAGCAGATATGGCTGCCTACGGCGGCTTAAAACTTACGGAAGCTGCGCGGCCAGTATTAAAAGGCGAGCAAGATGTCTGGCTACGTCGCGACCCCGAACCCGAAAAACGCATGAGCAAAGCCGAACGCAGCGCCCGCGCCAAAGAGGCTTTTGAAGGCGCCAACGATGACCCGCTCTGGCAAGCACTCAAAGCCAAAAGGCTGGAGCTGGCAAGAGAGCAGGGCGTGCCGCCATATGTGATTTTTCACGATAGTACTTTGTTGGAAATCCATAACCGCAAACCGCAGACACTGGATGAAATGGGCCAGATCAGTGGCATAGGGCAGGCGAAATTGCAGAAATATGGGGATGAGTTTTTGCATGTACTGGAAGAAATGATTTAAGGATTTTTTAGACGTTCTAAATCAAAACTTGACACCTGAGAGTGATAGTTATAATGTAGATACATGGATAAACATTATTGAGAGCTATCATGGAATTACAAATTGCTAAATGGGGCAATAGCCTCGCAGTCCGCTTACCTTCCAGTATCGCCAAACAAATGCAAATCCAGGATGGTGATAGTGTAGAAGTCAGCTTAAACCCTCAAGGCGAATTGGTGCTTGCCCCCAAAAAGCCTTTTGATAAAGCCGAGTTTATGCAGAATTTACTAGCCCTACAAAAAACGTTGCCAGAGACAAGTTCAGTCATCGACATGACGCGTAATCAAGAGCGTTACTAGCCATGTGTTATGTAGATACCAGCGTCATCGTTGCCATGCTCACGCACGAGCCAAAGTCTTTAGCTTGTATTGATTGGTTTAAAAATCAAAAGCAGCCACCGCAAAGCAGTGATTGGTTAATCACAGAATTTAATAGTGCTATTTCCCTTAAGCTTCGAACAGGGCAATTACAAGCACAGCAGGTTTCTTCTATTTTGCAAACATTTGAAATGCTGATCAACGGCGGTATTAAGCTTTTACCAATCAGTAGAGAAGGGTATAGCCAAGCCGGTGCATTGATTCGTAGTAATACTAACTTGCGTGCTGGCGATGCTTTGCATTTAAGTGTCGCAATTTCTGCAGATATAAAAGAGTTTGTAACCTTGGATAGTAATCAGGCGAGGGCTGCTAAGCAAATGAGCTTTATTTGTAGGGAAATATGATTTTTCAAGAGTTGAATTTCCCTGCTTCTTAGACCTCTGTATAGACTAAAAAGTGGGGGAGCAGTTTTGCTGCCGTATATTTTTAAAGCTAACCAAGGATAGGCTTAAATTAACATAATGTTTATTCTCGATATGCTTAAACTTTTGCCTGGGGATGTGGTGCTAACTAGCGAAATGAGTCTCCAGAGTAAAATGGTTCGGAAAGTCACGAGTAGTTCTTTTTCCCACGCCCTTCTTTATATTGGTGCTAGCGTTTACATTCATTCTGACTCTTCAGGGGTTCATTCTGGAAATTTACAACGATTACTATTTGCTAAGCAATCACAAGCGCAGGTATTCAGGCTAAGGGATAGACAAGAAGCAAAAATGGCTGGCATATGCCTATTTGCAAGAACTGAAATTGGTAAACAATATTCGGTCCCAGAAGCGATACGCTCAAAAATGAAAAGAAATAGTAGTTCTGAAGCAAATTCTAACCGACAGTTTTGCTCTAGATTAGTAGCACAAGCTTATGCAGAAGCAGGAGTAAATATAGTTACTAATCCTGATTATTGCTATCCGCAAGATATTGCTAACTCCCCATTTATGATGAAAGTTAGAGATTGTGAGCAAACTTTATCTGATGAAGAAATCGAGATGGTTAAATCTCCCAGCGCAACTGATACTCAAACAAAAGTGATAAACAATCTCTTAACGAGTATAAGAATATTAACCAATACTGATATTCAAACTTTGGATCAACTGACGAGATATCTATATCAAAATCCAGAATGTGATCATGCAATATCGAGGATATTACAAAGTTCAGGTTATCTTTCTTTATGGAAGATTGATATTAAGGATTGTCCCTGGAATTATGATTCCGTCAAATTTCTTGCGAAAGATGGTTCACGATCAAGTAAATTAGAGTATGCAGGTTTGCTCAAAGAAGGAGCAATGAATTCGTTAGAGATATTTATTTTCATGCATTCTCAGCACACGCAACTATGGCAGGAAAAACAACTTCATTATTTTGTACTTACAAGAGCTTTGTATAAAAAATTAATTGAACTGGCTACAATTAGAATTGCTACGGCTGAATATATTCTTTCCCATGCCTAATTTATTCTTTCTCTAACTAGCGGCTTCAAAGTCGGCCAAACATTCTCCAATATCTTGCGCTGTGCATTCACATTCGGATGCAGACCATCTTCCAGCACCAGATCACTATGCCCGCTAATGCCATCCAAAAAGAACGGTATAAATGGCGTTTTATATTTCTCCGATAAATCCAGGTAAACCGCTTTAAAGCCATTGGTATATTTCGGGCCATAATTCGGTGGAATAAACATGCCTAATAAAACCAGCTGCGCATTGGCTTGCTGGCTGGCTTGAATCATTTTTTCCAGATTGTTTTTCATCGCATCAAGCGGCAAGGCGCGCAGGCCGTCATTTGCGCCTAGTTCTATCACGACAATGCTTGGTTTAAACTGCTTGAGTGCCGCAGGTAATCTGCTGAGTCCACCCGCCGTTGTTTCACCACTAACACTGGCGTTGGCAACTTCGTAGGGCAATTGGTTGTCTTTCACTCGTTGTGCCAGCAGACTGACCCAACCTTGTGCCTGGGGAATTCTGTAGGCGGCGGATAAGCTATCCCCAAATACCAGTATCGTTTGTTTGGATGCGGCCTCTGCCATGACTAAGTTGGTGAATAATAAACCAGGTAACACGACTAATATCTTTAGAAATCGGAACATCATTAATGCAAAGCCCTTATGCTGTTGAAGCGCTGTCTTTAAGTAAATCTGTTGTGAGCAATGATACAACAATCCCCATTCTGACAAATTTGAATCTTGCCGTACCCAAGGGTGAGAGGCTGGCGATCATTGGGAGTTCCGGCTCGGGTAAATCTACTTTGCTGGGCTTGCTGGCGGGGCTGGATATAGCGAGTAGTGGCAAAGTGCTGATCGCCGGGATAGATATCGGGCAGATGGATGAAGATGGCCGTGCTGCGGTGCGTGCCGAGCATATGGGCTTTGTGTTTCAATCATTCCAGCTGCTGGGCTCCTTGACCGCACTGGAAAATGTGATGCTGCCTTTGCAGCTGGCGGGCCGCCGCGATGCGCAAGCGATTGCGATAGAGGCGCTGGAAAGCGTAGGCCTGGCAGCACGTGGCACACATTACCCAAAACAGTTGTCAGGCGGCGAGCAACAGCGGGTAGCGATTGCCCGGGCATTTGCGGCCAAGCCTTCTATTTTATTTGCCGATGAGCCGACTGGTAACCTGGATGTCGCAACCGGCGAGGCTATCATTAAATTATTATTTGATTTGAATGCACAGAGCGGTACGACGCTGGTGCTGGTCACGCATGATATGAACCTGGCAAGGCGTTGTCAGCGGGTGTTGAATTTGCAGAATGGCTTGCTCAGTGAGATCACCATTCCCGACACGCATGCGGGAGCACATTAATGCTGGCGTTCTCGATTGCCTGGCGCCAGTTTAGCAGCCTGTGGTCTTCTGGTGAAATCCGTGTATTGCTGTTTGCGCTGATATTGGCAGTGACGGCGACCACCTCAGTCAGTTTTTTTACTGAGCGTATCAAGTACAGCATGCAAACCCAGGGCAATGTGCTGCTGGGCGCTGATCTGGTGGTGAACTCGGACCATGCACTCCCGCCAGCTTATCTAGTGGAAGCGCAGCGGCGCCAGTACCAGACCACACAGGCGCTGGAATTTTCTAGCATGGTGCTGAAAGACGAGAGCAGTGAGCTGGCCGAGATCAAGGCGGTGGAAGCTGGTTTTCCATTACGTGGTCATTTGACCATCAGCAAACAGTCAACGACCTCGGCGAAAGCTGAACCAATTTCAGCAGATATTCCTGTTCCCGGCACGGTATGGATGGAGCCGCGACTGGCGCAAAAACTCGCATTGAAGATAGGCGATGAGGTCAGCGTTGGTGAAAGCCAGTTTACCCTCGCGGCATTTGTATTGCAGGAGCCATCGCGTGGCGGTGATATGTTCAGTATTGCGCCGCGCCTGTTTATGAACAGTGCCGATGTGCCTGCCACTAATCTGGTTCAATTCGGCAGCCGGGTGAAATACCAGTTGCTGGTCGCAACCAATTTGGATGGCGCAACAGCTAACCAGGCCATGGAAGATTATGCCGAATGGCTGAAACCACAGTTAGCCCGAGGTGAGCGCGTAGATGATATCCGCAGCGCCCGCCCGGAAATGCGCAATGCGCTGAACAAGGCGCAACAATTCCTCGGCATTGCTTCTATGGTCGGCGTGATCCTGGCGATGGTGGCGATGTTGCTGGCGAGTATTCCCTACGTGCAAAAGAGCCTGGATGCGTACGCACTGATGCGCTGTTTTGGCGCGACCAAAAAACTGATTACGCAGATTCTGCTGTACCAGACCTTGCTGCTGGCGTTGGTCGGCAGTGTGATCGGCTGTGTACTGGGGTTTGCCGCGCAATACGGTTTAGCCATCCTGGCTGGTCGCCTGTTTGTAGAAACGTTGCCAGCACCCGGCTGGATGCCGGTTTTTCTAGGGTTGGCTACCGGGTTTGCCACTTTGCTGACCGTGGTGTGGCCGCAACTGATGCGCTTGCGCGCAGTACCGGCACTACGCATTTTGCGCCAGGACCTGGAAGGCAATGTGCGTATGAATGTCATTGTATTTATCCCTGCATTCCTGGTGCTGGCAGGGCTGGTGTTCTGGCATGCAGGTGATATCAAACTGGCCGGAATTGTATTCGCTGCGCTACTGGCATTGGTCGTGGTAGCAGGTTTGCTGGCATTGGCCGGGCTCAGGATTGTTAAATCGTTCTCTGTGCAAAACTTTGGTGTGATCAAACTGGGGTTAATGGGCTTAAGGCGCCGCCCCATCCTGACCATCGCCCAGGTAGTTGGCTTAAGCATGGGCCTGATGGCGATATTGCTGCTGGCGTTTGTGCGTAATGACCTGCTGAAAAACTGGCAAAGCTCGTTACCGGCAGATGCGCCTAACCGCTTTGTCATCAATATCCAGGCAGACCAGGTTCCGGGTATTAATCAGGTGCTCAATGCAAATGCCATTCAGCATGCCGATATTTTCCCCATGGTCCGCGCCCGTTTGCAGGCGGTGAATGGCAAACCTCTGAATATTGAGGATTACAAAGATGACCGCGCCAAGCGCCTGGCAGAACGGGAATTCAATTTATCGTGGGCAGCGCAGATGCAGGCCGATAACGAGCTGGTGGCCGGGCAATGGTGGAACGCTGAAGATGCAGGCAAACCATTGCTGTCGCTAGAGCAAGGGCTGGCTGAAACGCTCAATTTAAAGCTGGGCGATAAGTTATCTTATGATGTTGCAGGCAGCCAACTTGAACTGACCATCACCAGCTTGCGCAAGGTGGAGTGGAACAGCATGCACGTTAACTTTTTTGCGGTAACGCCGCCGAAAGTGCTTAATGACTATGCTGCCAATTACCTTACCAGCTTCCACCTGCCGGCAGGCAAGGAAGAAGCGCTGAACCAGCTGGTCAGAAAATTCCCTAATCTGACCATCATCAATGTGGCAGCGGTGATGGAGCAGATTCAAAGCCTGATCAGCAAAATGAGCTATGCGATTGAATTTGTATTTGGCTTCAGTCTCTTAGCGGGTCTCGCAGTTTTATATGCGGCACTCATGGCGACCCGCGAGGAACGGGTGCGTGAAAGTACACTGATGCGGGTGCTAGGCGCTTCAAGAAAACAGGTGGTACTGGCCATGCTGGTGGAGTTTTTATGCATAGGCATACTGGCTAGCGTTGTCGCCAATATTTTTACCAATATTGCGGCCTATTACCTGGCGACGCTTGTGCTGGAGATGGAATACCAGTTCAACGTCTGGTTAAGTGTTCAGGCCTTGCTGGCGGCGATTGTGCTGGTGCCGTTCTCGGCCTGGCTGGTGGCGCGTAACCAGTTTAACCAGCCGCCGAGGGCCTTGTTGCAAAGCGTTTAAGCACTGTAGATTATTACTGTTAATTCATACCAAGATTTTCAGTTAATTAAACAAACGGCAAAATGTAGGTTTTGCCGTATGTAATACTTGATATGGATATTAAGAAAGCAGACTTTTTTTCCTTCTGGCAAATAGTCCAAAACAAGTTAATCCTGCCAAAAATAAAGCATAGGTTTCAGGCTCAGGAACGGTGGTAGCAACGAATTGGGCTGACGTATAGCCTAGCGATATATCGAAGGCATTATTATCATTGCCTGTCGTTGATGAGTTAAGTGTTGCAGTCCATTTGTAAGTGTCAAATAATCCGTTGAAATTAATCAAGACATAAGGTCCCATATGTACGGATTGAGTGCTTTCGTTGACACTGGAACCAGAACCTACCAGCGCTCCCTGATTATAAAAGCTCCAGGAGTAATCTGAATAACGTGTACCGCCGCTGATCGGTGAGTCAAGTAGCCCAAGAATCGCCCAAATGTTGTCACCAATACTGGCAGAGAAAGCATTCCCGGAAGAAGCGGTTAGAGTGAATGTTACGGTATCACCGATATTGATGTTGGAACCAAAGTCGCCTGATACTCCTTGAAAATGAGATGAGTCTGATGCTTCGTAATTGAAACTATAACTTGCTGCATATGTACTTGAGGTCATCAAGAATGCAACAAGTGCTGCAGATAGCACGGTAAACCTTTTTTTCATTATTTTCTCCCTTTAGTGTTGTATAACCCTACTGCTGATTTCTTCATTCTTAGCAGAGTAAGTAAGTTAATTCATTTTAACAATTTCCGTCAATAGTCATGTATCTCTAGATTTAACTGTTTGGAGAACACGGCATGATTTTCAACCATTCATTCTTTGGCTTTACGAGTAAAATGCGCGCATGATCCCGATTTACCCTGCCAACAGTTTAAGTGAGGCGCCCCTGCAAGGCGACGTCACATTGAGCGGCCTCACCAATCCGCCGCCACTCTCGCTGTACATCCATATTCCGTGGTGCGTGCGCAAATGCCCATACTGCGACTTCAACTCCCACGAAGCACGGCAGGAAATCCCCGAAGCCGCGTATGTCGATGCGCTGATCGCCGACCTTGAACAGGCCACGCCGCTGGTATGGGGCCGCAAAATCCGCAGCGTGTTTTTTGGGGGCGGCACGCCCAGTATTTTCTCTGCCGACTCTATAGATAAGATATTGAGCCATGTGCGTATGCTTACACCGCTGGAGTATGGCGCGGAAGTGACTCTGGAAGCCAACCCAGGCACAGTGGATATCGCTAACTTCAAGGGTTACCGTGATGCTGGTGTGAATCGCGTTTCTTTAGGCATACAGAGTTTCCAGCCGCAATATCTGAAAGCCCTGGGCCGTATCCATGACCGCGAACAGGCGCTGGCTGCGGCTGAACTGGCGTTGAATACCTTTGATAAAGTGAACCTGGATGTGATGTATGCGTTGCCAGAGCAGAGCCTGGAGGATGCATTGCAAGATGCTGAAACCGCCTGCCAGATCAAACCCGCACATCTGTCGTTCTATCACCTGACGCTGGAGCCTAACACGCCGTTTCACCGCACGCCACCCAGTTTGCCGGACGACGATACCAGCGCCACCATGCAGGAGGAGATCGAGAAGATACTTGCCGCAAATGGTTACCAGCACTACGAAACGTCAGGCTTTGCGCAGCCGGGACAGCAGTGCCAGCACAATTTGAATTACTGGACGTTTGGCGATTATCTGGGCATTGGTGCAGGCGCGCATTCCAAGCTGAGTTTTCACGACAAGATTATTCGCCAGAGCCGGCATAAGCATCCGAAGAGATATCTGGAATCTGTGGCGACGGGACAGATGGTGGATAGTGAATGGCAGATAGGGCGTGAGGATTTGGCGTTTGAGTTTATGATGAATGCGTTGCGGTTGGTGGATGGTGTGGAAGCGGGATTGTTCCAGCAACGGACGGGATTACCGCTAAGGGTGATTCAGGCGCAGATGGAAGAGGCGCAGCGTAAGGGTTTGCTGGAGCAGGTTGGGGGAGTGATTAAACCGACGTTGTTGGGGCAGCGGTTTTTGAATACGTTGTTGGAGATGTTTTTGCCGGAATAGGAATATTCTTCACGGTCATTCCGGCGACGGCCGGAATCCAGGCAAAATTCATGCGTAGCTTGGTTGCAATAGAAAACAAATGTCGCATTTTCTTGAGAATCTTAATAGATATTTCTTCGGGTACTCATCATTCTTTTTCGCCCCTAGGCGAGTAACTTTTCTTTGCTTGCCCAAAGAATAAGTAACCAAAAGAAAGGGCACCCTAGCTTCCGCTTGTTCCCTGCGTTGCTCGTCACCGTGGGCGTCCAACGAAACTCGCCCTGACAAGCCACACAGAACGTGGCTTGTTGCGGAACTCGAACAGACGCTGGCCGAAGACTCCCACGCTGACTGTGCTACTCGGCTCGTCAGATAGGGGCCCATGAAAGGCACACGCTTTCAATTTGAGTGTAATTCTTTGCATTGCATCACGCTCAAACGCGGCAAAACTACCTAAAGAATTAGACTTACTGGAATTTGAATTTTGTCTTCGAAGCTCAAAACCCATTTAGCGCCCTTTAACCTCACATGCCTAATCCATGTTTCATCGTGATGGGTTTAAACGGGTCCCCTATCTGACGCGCCGAGTAGCGCAGTCAAAACAAGGTGAAGGGAGCGTTTGTTTGAGTCCCGCAGCAGCTCACGATGTGTGTGAGCTGCCAGGTCGAGTTTCGCGACCGCTTATTTTGACGAGCAACGCAGGAAACAAGCGGAAGCTAGGGTGCCCTTTACTTTGGTGACTTTGCTTTGGGCAAGCAAAGGAAAGACACTCGCCTAGAGGCGAAATAGAATCCATCAAAGTTCGATGAATGCATCAACCAACAGAGTGGCCTTTTCTCTGCAATCCCCAAACCACCCCCAATACCAGCAACAATAACCCACTACTAATAATCATCACCAAATGCGGTTGTTTAGATAAACTCTTCACCGACATATGCCCTAGAGCCTTAATATTAGACTGAAAGTTATCCCGCACCTGAGCAGTAAATCCCGACATCGAAGATTTTGCATTATTCAGTTTCATCCATGTCGGTACTTGAATTGAAGGCCAACTAAGCTTCGGAAATATGCTCCCCGATTGCTCCCACTGTCGCATCTGCAAACTCATCACCAACCCTGTCGGCGTAGCAAACATCTGCGGGTCCGCTTCATCCGCTTTTTTAATGCGGTGCGTTACAGTATGCAAGGCTTGCGCATTCGGCACTGCAATCAACTGCGCAGAATCAACACGCTGATCCGCCGTCAGCAGAATGCCACGACCACGGCTAAAGGTCAGTGATTGCTGCACAAAGCGCTGCTGCAACACCGGGCTTTGCGGATATAGTTTGGCGGCCAGGCTGTTGACACTTTCGCCCGGTAATAACGGCCATAACATGGATTGTTCGTGCTTGGGGTTGGCAATGCCGAACGCGGCATGCGCTGGTTGATGACGCAGACCAGTCATCAAAGCGAGGCAAAGGATTAATCCTGCCATCATCAGCCAATGTGATCTGCGATTCCACTGGAGATGAGGCAGGCGTGTCATCAGCGCCCTAACTGTTCCCTGGCTTGCGCGATGGCGCGGCGGACTTGCTCGGGGGCGGTGCCGCCGGTGTGGTTACGGCTGGCGACTGAGCCTTCTAGCGTGAGGACTTCAAATACATCATCACCAATAGTTGCGCTGAATGCCTGTAACTCAGTCAGGCTGAACTCTGCGAGGTCACGGCCTGTTTCTACGCCTGCTTTAACAGCATGGGCGACTACTTCATGGGCATCACGGAAAGGCATGCCTTTTTTCACCAGGTAATCGGCCAGGTCGGTGGCTGTAGCAAAGCCTTCCAGTGCGGCCTGACGCATGTTGTCGGCTTTAACGGTGATGCCGCGCAGCATGTCGGCGTAAATCTGCAAAGTCACCAGCAGGGTGTCGGCCACGTCAAACAGCGGTTCTTTATCTTCCTGATTGTCCTTGTTATAGGCCAGTGGCTGGCCTTTCATCAGGGTCAGCAGGCCAACCAGATGCCCATAGACACGGCCGGTTTTGCCACGCACGAGTTCCGGCACATCCGGGTTTTTCTTTTGCGGCATGATGGAAGAGCCGGTACAGAAGCGGTCGGCAATATCGATAAAACCGAATCTTGGGCTCATCCATAAAATCAGTTCTTCGGAGAAGCGTGACAGGTGCATCATCAGCAGCGAGGCCGCCGCATTAAATTCAATGGCGAAATCACGGTCTGATACTGCGTCCAGCGAGTTCTGGCAGACGCTATCAAAGCCCAGTAATTCGGCGACCAGTTCACGGTTGATCGGGTAGCTGGTACCGGCCAAGGCAGCAGCACCTAACGGCAGGCGGTTGATACGCTTGCGGGCATCGGCAAAGCGTTCGGTATCGCGGTTCAGCATTTCAAAATAGGCCATCAGGTGATGACCGAAAGTGACCGGTTGCGCCACTTGCAGATGGGTGAAGCCTGGCATGATGGTGGCCGAATTTTGTTCTGCCAGATCCAGCAGTGAAGTTTGCAAGTCACGGATACCGGCAATGGTGTCATTGACGACGCTGCGTAACCATAAGCGCACATCGGTGGCGACCTGGTCATTACGCGAACGGCCGGTATGCAGGCGTTTGCCGGCATCGCCGATTTTCTCGGTCAGGCGTCTTTCGATGTTCAGGTGCACATCTTCCAGGTCCAGCAACCATTCAAACTGGCCTGCTTCAATCTCGGCCAGGATTTCGCCGAGGCCGCGTTTGATATCTTCCACATCCTGCGCAGAAATAATGTTTTGTGCGCCCAGCATGGTGGCATGCGCGATCGAACCCTGGATATCAAATGCAGCCAGGCGTTTGTCAAAGTCAACCGAAGCGGTGTAGCGTTTCACCAGCTCGGCCACCGGCTCATTGAAACGGCCGGACCAGGCCTGGTCTTTTTGATGCAGCGAAGATTGTGGTGTGGATTGCGAAGTTGTCAAAGCAAAAATTCTTTCTGCCAGAAATTGGGCGTCTAGCGCATGCTTGCGCCACTGGCGCTTAATACTTATGATGCTGGCACGACATTATAAATGAAACGCGCGATTAAGTGATTGAGCGAGACAAAGTGCGAGGCGAACGGAGCGCATTAACCCTAGTATGCGTCTTGCAGCACGCTTGCGAGGCTGTGTTTGGAAAAACTGGCGCAGCTTACAGTAAGCTTTACGGTCAACTCGTGAGTGCATATGCTCGCTCCGAGTTTCATGGACGGAAATCCTATCGTGCGTAAAACCAGCCGTATCCCGAATTTCCGTAATCTGGGCATACATTTACGTGTGCTACTGTTGCACGCCGGTCTGCTGGGATTATTAACGGTCTATGATGCCCAGCCGGGTTGGAGCGTTGGGCTCTGGGCCGGTGACCTGGTGCAATTGGCGGGGCAATGGTTACCGCCACTGCTGTTGACCATGGGCGGCTTGACCCTGCTTTATCCTGTCATCCTCAGATTGCCTTATATTGCAGGTCTGGCTGCTATAACGACATTAACGTTAGTGCTCACTTCTTTGTCAGCCTATGCATATCAAGTTTGGATTTCGCCACTAGCGACGACACAATACACACAAATCCTGCTGCTTTGCCTGGGGGATATCGCTTTAAGCCTGTATTACCTGGATTTATTGCAGAGGGCTTACTCCCCGGCGATTGCCGAAGCTCGCTTGCAGGCATTGCAGGCACGCATCCGCCCGCACTTTTTATTTAATAGCCTGAACGCAGTATTGTCATTGATACGTAGCCAGCCGCAACGTGCCGAGACTGCGCTGGAAGATATGGCGGAGCTTTTCCGCGTGCTGATGGCGGATAACCGTGCGCTGGTACCGCTGACGCAGGAGATTGCGTTATGCCAGCAGTACCTGAGCATAGAGAAGTTGCGCCTGGACGAACGCCTGCAGTGCGAATGGCATATGGCGGAGATATCCGCCGGTATGATGATTCCGCCGCTGATTTTGCAGCCGCTGGTCGAAAATGCCGTCTATCACGGCATCGAACCGTTGGCAGAGGGCGGCAAAATCGTGATTAATTTGCACACAAATGCGCAAGAATTATTACTGCGCATAAGCAATCCGTTGTCGTCACGTCCGGATAAGTCCGGCGGTAATAAAATGGCGCTGAAAAATATCCGCGAGCGTTTGCGTTTGCATTACGACCTGGAAGCGCGGCTCAAGCAATATGAAGCGCAAGGCCAGTATGTCGTAGAAATCACCATTCCTACCCGTCCGCTATCCGAGATATCGCATGGCTAACCAGCAATTGTTGATCGTGGATGACGAGCCGCTGGCACGGCAGCGCTTGCGCGACCTGGTCAGTGATATTGGTGGTTACACCATTACTGGTGAAGCGGCGAATGGCGTGGAGGCGATGGCGGTATTGCAAAATCAGCCAGTCGATATCGCGCTGGTGGATATCCGCATGCCGGTGATGGATGGCATCGAACTGGCGCAGCATATACGCAAACTTTCCAATCCACCCAACCTGATTTTTACCACCGCTTATGATCATTATGCCTTGCAGGCGTTTGACCTGAATGCCATTGATTACCTGCTGAAACCTATCCGTGCGGAAAGATTGTCGATCGCATTAGCCAAGGCACGTCCCTTGCAAACCAAGCAGTCGCAGGCATTGCAAGCATTGCAGGAAACGCCACAGCATTTGAGCATACATGAACGTGGCAAAGTGTTGCTGATTCCCGTAGATGAGGTGCTGTATTTGCGTGCCGAGCTTAAATATGTGACGGTGCGCACGCTGGAAAAAAGTTATTTACTAGAGGCATCACTGAATCAGCTCGAGCATACTTTCGCAGACCGATTTGTGCGCGTGCACCGCAATGCACTGGTCGCAAAAAATGCCATTGCCGGTTATGCAAAGCAGCGTGTGCAACAAAACGAGCAAGCGGGTGAAGCAGCGGGGGAATTAAGCTGGGTAGTACTGATTAAAGGGATTGCCGAGACGCTGGTAGTCAGCCGTCGCCATCAGCATATGATCAGGGCCGTCTAAACGGCCCTGAGTGTGGTCAATTACATTTTCTTTTTCTGGTCAGCCTGCTCTATCACTTTGGCTGCCCAGTCTTTCCCGCCCAGGCCAAACGCAATCGCCAGTGCCAGAAACACCGCGCCAAAAACAATGATAAACAAGGCGTGTATCAGCTGCATGCCTATGCCCAACTGTTCCAGGCCAATAAAAATCGCCAGGATCTGGATGCAATATTCAGCTGAAGTACTGATGATCAGTGCCTGTTCAAACTTGATGCTGTGCAACCAGGCAAATACCAGGCGGTTGATAAAGCGGGCAAATAGCGTACCGAAAATCACCACCAGGATGGCAACAATGATATGTGGCAAGTAGCTCGCCAGTTCACGCAGTAACATCGCAACTTCTGTCATGCCTAAAGAATTGGCACAAGTAATCACAAACAGCAAAATCACCAGCCAGTACACAACCTGACTGATAATGCCGCTGAGCGTGACATTGAAGTTGGCACTGCGCATAAAAGATTCGAGGCCGGAGCGCTTGGCAAAAGCGTCAAACTGGGTGATTTCCAGCAGGCGTTTCACGCCGATACGTACCAGTTTAGCGACCAGCCAGCCGAAAAACAGGATGACAATCACTGCGAGCAATTTTGGGACAAAGTTGACTAGCTCAATCCAGAATTGATTGAGTGAAGAAAGAAAGATATCGATTTGATACTGCATGGCAGCCCTCCGTTTTTATCGTTAATACTTTAATTTTAGGTAAACATGAAATAAATGAGCGAGCGGAATAAAGTGCAAGGCGCACGGAATGCAGAAATCAAGACAGTACATTAAGTACAGCTTGATTTCGCGTACCGCGCAACGCAGCAATTTGCCCGCGTAGCCACTTATTCCGTGTTTCCTTAGCAGTGTTTCTGCTAAAAAGCTTCGTTAGCATAACTCAATCCGACCGGGCTGTGGCGTAAAAGGTTCGTGAAAAAGCAGCTGGTATTGAAGCTGCGCAGACGGCCAATCCCCTATGTTAAAATGGCGGCATGACTACTGTTACCCCTCCAAAATCCCTGGTGATTGCCTCGCGTGAAAGTGCACTGGCAATGTGGCAAGCCAGGCATATTCAAGCCCGTTTACAAGCGCTTTATCCACAATGTGACGTCAGCATTTTAGGCATGACCACCACCGGCGACCAGATCTTGGATTCGCCTTTATCGCGCATAGGCGGCAAGGGCCTGTTTGTCAAAGAACTGGAAAATGCACTGGCAGACGGCAGTGCTGATCTCGCGGTACACAGCATGAAAGATGTGCCCATGCATTTGCCGGAAGGCTTTGCATTAGTGGCTACCGGTGAGCGTGAAGATCCGCGTGATGCGTTTGTCTCCAATACCTATGTCAGTCTGGAAGAATTACCGGATGGCAGCATCGTCGGCACATCCAGCTTGCGTCGGCAAAGCCAGATTCAGGCGCGTTTCCCGCATCTGAAAATTGAATCCTTGCGCGGTAATGTGCAAACGCGTTTGCGCAAGCTGGATGAAAACCAGTACGCCGCCATTATCCTGGCAGCTGCCGGCCTGATCCGCCTGGGCCTGGGTGAGCGCATCAAAGGTTTTATTGATCCTGCACACAGTATCCCGGCGGTAGGCCAGGGCGCTTTAGGCATTGAAATCAACGCCAGCCGCACCGATTTGATCGAGATTCTGGCGCCGCTCAACCATGTTGATACCCAACTATGTGTAGAGGCCGAGCGTGGTTTTAGCCGTGCGTTGGCCGGCAGTTGTACCGTACCGCTGGGGGCTTATGCAACTAAACAGGGCGATACGATTTCCATGCAAGGGTTTGTCGCCAGTGTGGATGGTCAGCAGATGCTGAAAGAATCCGTAACTGGTGATGCCGTGTTGGCAGAGAAGCTCGGCCAGCAACTGGCGCAACAGCTGGTCGCCCGAGGTGCTGATAAGATCCTGGCAACGCTGGACGGCGTGAAATGACACAGCCACTGGCGGGTGTGCATATAGCAGTCACCCGTCCGCCGGAGCAGGCGACCAAAATGAATGCGGCGATTGCACAGGCAGGTGGTTGGGTGATTTCTTTCCCATTGCTGGATATCACCAGCCTGCCTGACCTCTCGGCATTCCATGCTGCCATCACCCCGCTGCACCAGTTCGACTGGGCCATTTTTATCAGTAGCAATGCTGTGCAATATGGCATGCCGTTGTTACAACAAGATCCACTGCCTGCCAGATTGAAATTCGCGGCCATTGGGCCCACCACAGCCAGTGCGTTAGGATCTTTTGGGGTGACCGAAGTCGTAAAGCCTGCTGACCGTTTTGATAGTGAATCGCTGCTGATATTGCCAGAATTGCAACAGATGCAAGGCCAGCGTGTGTTGATAGTTCGCGGTGTCGGTGGGCGTGAAGTATTGGCCGATACCTTGAAACAACGCGGTGCCGAAGTCGTGTTCGGAGAATGCTACAGGCGCATCAACCCGCAGAAAAATGCGGATCTATTGACGCAGGCACATGCCGGCAACCAGTTACAGGCCATCATTATTACCAGCTCGGAAGCATTACGGTTTTTGCTTGATGTGGCTGGCGAATTAGACTGGCTTAAGGCTGTGCCGCTGTTTGTGAATCATGACCGTATTGCTGAACAGGCGCAGTCACATGGTTTAACAGTGATCAGTGCCGGGCAACCCGGCGATGAAGCCATGTTGCAATTACTGACCCGGCATTTCAATCCGAATAAGTAAATTTATTTCTCAAGCTTAAAAAATGCTTGACATAAATAACTATATAACTAATTATTTAGTTATATGAAATTAATCACACACATCCCGGAAGCCTGGTCGGATATTTCCGACCTGTTTGTTGCATTAGGTGATGCACAGCGGCAACGAATTTTGCTATCGTTTGACAAGAACGAGCGCCTGACCATTTTACAAATCGCCGACAGTTCGCAACTCAGCCGCACCGCAGTTACCCACCACCTGAAAGTACTTGAGCGCGGCGGGGCTTTGCAAAGCGAGAAAATTGGACGTGAAGTGTATTTTTGGGTAGATAAAGACCGCATGCAGCAGGCGCTGCAGAATGTCATGACTTATTTAAAAGAAGATATTTGAATATTCAAGGGGAAAGTAAATGCTTGCCAGCATTTTGAGAGTGTTATGCCGTTTGGTGTTTAGAGTACGTGTATTAGGTTTGGAAAATATTCCTGCGGAAGACCGCTTACTGATTATCGCCAATCATGAATCTTTGCTCGATGGCATGCTGATCGGCCTGTTTTTACCCAAGCGTGCCACCTTTGTGGTGCACAGCGATGTGCTGAAGAATCCTTTTTTCAGGGGAATCCTGAGTTTGACGCCACATGTGGCCGTCAACCCCAGCAGCCCGTTAGCGATGAAAAAAGTCATTCAACGCTTGAATGCAGGTGAAAACGTGGTGATCTTCCCGGAAGGACGTATCACCTCAACCGGTGCCCTGATGAAAGTGTACGACGGCCCAGGTTTTGTCGCCGCAAAAACCGCTGTCAAAGTATTGCCGGTACGGGTAGAAGGCGCTGCGCAATCTTACTTTGGACGCTTGTCTGCCGCACATCCGCGTAAGTTGTTTCCTAAAGTGACGCTGACGGTGTTGCCAACCACTGAAATAAACACTGATTCCGGGGGAGAGGCACCGCTTACCAGCAAGCAACGCCGCCGCATTGCCGGAGTCGCCATGCGCAAGATCATGCAGGACCTGCTGTACCAGACCAAGAAAAGCACGACTTTGTTTGAGACTTTACTGGAAACCATTGCCAAATCCGGCAGCGGTATGAAAGTGATCGAAGACCTGAATCTGGTGGAAGAAACTTACCAGGACCTGCTGAAGAAAAGCCTGGCTCTGGGCCGTTTGGCCTGCAAAGTAAGCCAGCCGAATGAAGCCGTTGGCGTGCTGATGCCTAATGTGACGAATACCGCTGCGCTGATAATGGGCATGACCGCGTTCAAGCGCATCCCCGCCATGTTGAATTACACGGCGGGCACTGCCGGCCTGCAAAATGCCTGTATCGCTGCCAAAATCCGTACCGTGATGACCTCACGCAAGTTTCTTGAAACCGCCAAGCTGCAAGAGGTGGTCGCGCAGTTGAAAGACGTCAGGATTGTTTACCTTGAAGATTTGCGCGCGCAGTTTAGCTTATGGGACAAAGCCTGGTTAATGGGCTATGCGCTGCATTTTCCGCGAGCGGTGATGGCGCCCACCAACTCTGAAGATACGGCAGTTATCCTGTTTACCTCAGGTTCTGAAGGCAAGCCCAAGGGCGTGGTGCACAGCCACAAAAGTATTCTGGCCAATATTCACCAGATCATGGCCATGCTGGATTTTAACGCCAGCGATAAATTCATGATGTCACTGCCGATGTTCCACGCGTTTGGCTTTACCGGCACCCTGCTGCCTTTGCTCAACGGCATCCGCATCATGCTGTTTCCGTCGCCGCTGCAATACAAGGTGATTCCGGAAGTGATATACGAGAAAAACTGTACGGTGTTTTTCTCCACCAATACTTTCCTTGCCAACTATGCACGGTTCGCTCACCCATATGATTTCTATAAATTGAGGATAGTGGTGGCGGGTGCTGAGAAACTGAATGAAGAAGTGCGCAAGGTGTATAGCGAGAAATTTGGCATCCGTATTTTAGAAGGGTATGGCACGACCGAATGCGCGCCAGTGGTTTCAGCCAATACGCCGATGGCGAATAAATATGGCACGGTTGGCCAGTTCTGCCCGGGCATGGAATACAGGCTGGAGCCTGTGCCGGGCATTGAAAATGGCGGCCAGTTGCATGTCAAAGGCGAAAATATCATGCAGGGCTATTACCTGTATGACGAACCTGGCAAACTTATTCCACCCGCCAATGGCTGGTATGACACCGGAGACGTTGTGGAAGTCGATCAGGAAGGATTTATCCATATCAAAGGCCGCGTCAAACGCTTTGCCAAAATAGCCGGTGAGATGGTCTCCCTGGAAATGGTCGAGAAAATCGCCAATACGGCAGCGCCGGATCAGCACCATGCGGCAACCACGCAATCCAACGCCAACCGCGGTGAAAATATCGTGCTGTTCACCACTGATGCCGCACTCAAACGCGAAGATTTACAAGTGGTCGCAAAAAATCTGGGTGCACCGGAAATCGCCATTGCCAGAAAAATTATCAAGGTGGATGCGATTCCTGTGCTGGGCACCGGCAAGACAGATTATGTGACCTTGAAACAAATGGCTGAAGAGCAGCAATGAACCGGCGACAGTTCTTGCTGGCAGCGGGAGGCTTAGCCTTCGCTGGCATCAGCCATGCCGCCTGGCGCTATTGGCCTGATGCCGGATTAAGCAATCCTTGCCTGCCAGGCATACCAGACAGTCTGCTACAACACCCGACCTACCAGAAGATATGGCAGGGCATCAGGCCAGACCAGGTGTGGGACATGCATGTGCACCTGGTAGGCGTTGGCGATGCCAGCAATGAAACCTGGTTTAATCCGGATATGGATAGCTGGATGCATCCATCGTTAAAGCTGCAAAAAGCGTTTTACATGAATGGCACCTGTGCAGACCCGGCGCGTATCGATAAATCCACAATCGAGAAAATGACGCAATTGGTGATTGCCATGCCTGCGGGTGTCAAACTCATGTTGTATGCGTTTGACTGGTATCGCAATCAAAGCGGGCAGATGCTCGAGGCTTCTTCCATTTTCCATGTCTCCAATACCTATGCAGCAAACATTGCCAGCCAGTTGCCTGAACGGTTTGAGTGGGTAGCGAGTGTTCATCCCTATCGTCCAGATGCGCTGGATGAACTGGATAAAGTCTCTGAGAAGGGCGCGCGTGCCATCAAATGGCTGCCTTCAGGCATGGGCATAGACCCTGCCTCTAAGAAATGTGCGGCTTTTTATAAAAAGCTGGCTAGCCTGAGCATGCCTATCATCAGTCATACCGGCAAGGAAAGCGCGGTTGCCGGTGGTGACCAAACCTACGGTAACCCGCTACGCATGCGGCAGGCACTGGACCAGGGTGTAAAAGTGGTACTTGCACATTGCGCCAGCGATGGGAATGATGAAGACCTTGATCATGGCGACCGCGTCGTGAAAAGCTTTGATCTATTTACCCGCTTGATGGATACGCCAGATTATCAATCACTGGTGTTTGGCGATATTTCTGCAACCACCTTGATTAATCATGCCTGGGTATTGCCAACCCTGATTGCCCGTCAGGATTGGCACCCGAGACTGGTGAATGGCTCGGATTACCCTTTGCCTGGCATTATGCCGCTGACCAACGTCAATACCCTGATTGCTGACGGCTGGCTGGCCAGCGAGCACAAACCGTTTTTACTGGCTTTGAAACAAACCAACCCTCTGTTATACGACTTTGCATTGAAACGCCTGCTCAACATCAACGGGCAAACGTTTTCCCCTCATGTTTTTGAAACCAGGTCATTATTTGAGCGACTTTGAAGAATCCATCATGAACAACCAATTCAGCTTACTTACGCAAAACCGTTTCCGCCCATTCTTCTGGACCCAGGGATTAGGCGCTTTTAACGACAATGTATTCAAAACCGCGTTGATTACGCAGGTGGCATTCAATACCGCCAGTCTGACCACGCTGGATGGCAGTACCCTGGTTACTTTGCTGCCCGGCCTTTTTATCCTGCCGTTTTTCCTGTTCTCGGCGTCTGCCGGTCAGCTGGCGGATAAATATGAAAAGTCGCAGATTATCCGCCTGGTCAAACTGCTTGAAATCGCCATCATGCTGTTCGCCAGTATCGGTTTTCTGATCCATAGCCTGGCCACTCTGGCGCTGGCTTTGTTTCTCATGGGTGTGCATTCCACCATGTTTGGCCCGGTGAAATATTCATACTTGCCTCAACACCTGAAAGCGAATGAATTGACTGCGGGTAACGGCCTGGTGGAAATGGGCAGCTTTGTCGCTATCCTGTTAGGGCAGGTATTAGGCGCCTGGCTAGGCAGCCTGCCGCAACATGAATTCTTCACCAGCCTGAGTATTTTGCTGATCGCTATCTCCGGCTACCACATCAGCCGCAGTATTCCGCTGTCACCGGCACCAGTGCCGGAGATGAAAATCAACTGGAATCCCGTCAGCGAAACGATCAATAACGTACGACTCTTCTGGGCGCAACAAACCTTGTGGGTGGGTATCGTCGCGATTTCCTGGTTCTGGTTTTTTGGCGCGACTTTACTGGCGCAGTTTCCCAACCTGGCAAAAGATGGCTTGCATGGCAGTGAACGCGATTTCATTGCCTTGCTATCCATCTTTTCGGTAGGCGTGGGCATAGGGTCGATCTGGTGCGAAAAACTTTCTAAAGGCAAGCAGGAGCTGGGCCTGGTGATGTTAGGTGCCGCCGGCATGTCGCTGTTCGCCTGGGATTTCGCCTCTACGGCAGGCAGCATCCAGCAACAGTTTTTGGCTAACCCAGGCTGGTCGCTGCAAGCCATCAGCCAGCTGGATTACTGGCGCATGCTGTTAGATGTGGCCTTACTCGGTGTAAGCGGCGGCCTTTATATCGTGCCTCTTTACGTCCTGCTGCAATCGCGGGTTGAGGCGCGCTATCAATCGCGGGTGATTGCCGCTAACAACATTATGAATGCCTTGTTTATGGTGCTTTCAGCCGGTTTTTCGCTATTGTTGTTTGGCCAGGGCTTAAGTATTCCGCAACTGTTTTCAGTGACTGCCGGCTTGAATCTGCTGGTAGCCGGTTATTTATGCCTGCGCCAGCCGGAATACTGGTTCAGTAGCATGGCCTATGTTAAACGCTGGTTTGCGTCAGAGTAAGGGCAACTCGCATGGGGAAATTGGGTTGTTGGGTGCTGGGTTGCTCCCAGCTGTTAGTGGCGGCGCAGGCAGGAGAGGTTGCGAAATATCCCTTAGGGCAGTATGACAGCGAGCAGTTCATAACCCTGAGCATGCCGTGCGCGCATTGCCAGAGTTTGCCGCAGGCGCAATGGTATTTCAAAAATGAAACTGTGGCAGTGCCGGGAGCCGGTCAATCATTGACCAGCTTTTCACTGGATAAACGCGGTGCTGATGATGTAGCTTCTCTGGATTTGCATGCATTGCCAGGTGTGGTGTGGACTGGCTCGACCCAACAATGGACGCATACCCATTTATCAGCCGATGGAAAGCGGCTGCAGTTGGCTGACGGCAAAGAAATGCCGTTTGGAATCGTGCCAAAAATCCCGACCAATCTGTCTTACTGGAATCAGGACACGCAGGCGTTTTACGCGCAACGAGCCCTGAGCATTCGTGGAGAGCAGGTCGGGCTAACGATCGTCGCGCGCACCCTCTGGCCGGAAGATTTCCGTCTTAACCTGCAAGCCCAGGCGCAGCCATTGCAACAAGGTGAATCCCTCGAACAGCTGGTGCAATATGAGCAGGGTGGCGCGCATAGCCCGCATGAAAGCCGGTTATTGTGGCAAAAAGCGCCAGGTGTTGCGCAGTCACTCACAGGTAAAGCGGTATTAGGCGTGTTATTAAATGGTGCACAAGGCGACGACGATGAGGCACACGGTGGGCACTTCGCGCTCACTACCGGCATCATTTCTGCCGACGGCAGTTACCATCACTGGCTGGTGAACAACTATTACAACCTGGCCACCAATAGCGAAAAAGGCATTATTGCCGGGGTGACCCCGTTTGATAAATACATGGCTGACCTCAACAGCGGGCAGGCGTTTTACCGCCCGTCATACATGCTGGTGGCTGTGTTCTCGCAAGCAGCTGTGCCGGACACCATTCAAGCGGCAAGCAACCGCACTTACCAGCATTTTTACCGAAATGATTTTGTGTATGACCATGCCTTGAATAATTGCGCAGGTATCAGTGTTGATGTGCTGCGCAATCTGGGCTGGAAGGTGCCGGAAAGCGGTGGCGAAAGCTTGCTCAAAGCCAGTGCCGCCTATTGGTATATTGCCGCGACTGAACGCAGCCTGACCAAAGGCCGGGCCATCTACGATTACCTGAACACAGAAATGACCCGCCTGTTCCCTGCGGTGGCGTTTGATGCCATTGGCAATGACCTGCTCAATATTGCCCATACCGGCAGCACACAAACCCTGGCGTCACCTGAAATGCAAGCAATGGCAAGCCAGATCGAAGCGATTTATTTTGTACGCATCCCGCAAATCCCGTCCAGCCGGAATGCAGGCCTGGCGCCGGTGTATAGTTTCGAGCAATATCTGAAACAAGCGCCAGCGGATCGTAGCCAGTGGAAGATTATCCCGGTTACGCCTAATCCGTTGCCGGATAAGTTAAAGAATGGCCTGGCGCTGAAACCACAAACCCCGGCCTTGATGCCTTTTCCCGCGCTGTTGTTTTTAATTAGCGTGGTGGGAGTGATTGGGCTGCTATTTAAATTGGCTTACAGTGGAATAAAGCATTGGCTAAAAAAAGCATATATAAAATGAAACAAATATTAAGCACAATACTTGCCATGCAGATTTCATTCAGCTTGCAAGCAGCGTCAGTATTTGAGGGAGAATGGTTTACTTGTCTACCTGAATTGAAGGGAAGGCACTCTCCTTATAGCCGCACAGTCATTCAGAAAAATGCAGCAGGCTTTGATGTTTTCACAGAGTCAGGAGACAAGGACACTTTCATTGGTACCGCAAAGTTAGTAAAAACAAATTTAGTCGTCAGTGGTTGTCACTATCATATCGATAATCCCGTTGGCAATTGCAATCAATTGACTGCGCCGATCGCTTTTACGCTTAAACCCAAAGATTATGATAGAAAAAAAGTCATCACAATGAAGTCCTTAAGAAATTCTGAGCCCATTCATACTTTAGGTGTAAATATAGATGCTTTGAGAGACAAATGTGAGAAATTACTGAATTTTGAAAATATTGAATGACCTTGATTAATTTCGCCTGGCAAGTCGGAAGGGATACATGAACAATCGTGCACCAATTTTAGTAGGCTTGTGCATCAGCATCCTTACGTTTAATGCCTGTGCCCAGGAGGTCGATGCACTGGAGTCCGAATCCAGAAATGTTGCATCAGCCTTTATGGGCGCAGCCAATTTTGTGGTGGGCCGCATAGGTATAGAGTGCCTGTCACTACTTGGCCGGCTGGAAACACCTAGGGAGTATGTGAATATCTGGCAGGAACGCAATGCCAAATACTACACTGCGTCTACCAAGTATGTTGCCAAAAAGATGGAAGCAGCCGATGCCTTAGGTGGGACTGTTGCAAGGGATGCGGTGCTCAAAGAATATTCATCCATTGTGCGGAAAGAGGGCGAGGCCACTCTTGTTGAATGGATAGGCAAAGGCAATAAGCGTGATGGCTGCCAGCGTGCGGTGATGCTGATTGATAAAGGTATACTGGATGTTGGCCCAGAAGTGCCCATCTATCAGGACCTGCAAGCACTGGCGGTCTGGTCAAAAATTACGGAATGATAGTGAGCTGATCAATCAGATTTAGTGTTTTCAAGTGAGACTCATCTGAAGACTATGAGGAGTAATTGGTGGAATTTCATCGAGGCAGGCTGATTGATCATGTACATTTGCGGGTTTCAAACTTAGAGGCTAGCAAGCGTTTTTATCTGGCGGTTTTCACCGCCCTTGGGCTGCCTGACGTCTTGCACGAAGGTCCTGGGTTTTTCTACGCCGATGAGTTGTTTTTCAATGAAGCGGACGATTACCTCACCCGTATTCATCTCGCCTTTCAGGCGAGTGACCCTGAAATTGTAAAAGCTTTTTACAGTGCAGCCATTAGTGCCGGAGGAAGAGAGAACGGGCCTCCAGGCGAGCGATCCTATCATCCCGGTTATTTTGCTGCGTTTGTTCTCGACCCGGACGGTAACAATATCGAAGTGGTCTATCATGGATCCTTTGAAAGAACTGCAGCATCAGTCGTGATCAAGCCCAAGTAGTTGTTACTGCTGTGCACTTCTGTAAATCATTGGGCAATCAAGGGATTGCAACCGGCTAATTAAAAAAACTGATTGGACGCAACTTATTCATTCGTTAACTATCTGTTTATGTGTTGTCATAGAAATCCCAAATAATAAAGGCCTCTTATGTCACTATCAATTAATCGAAAACTTGTCTTGACTGCTCTTATTTGTTTATTGCTTTACCAGGTTGGAACCTGGATCACTCTGATTGCCGGTGCAGTATGGGGTGCTGGCGCTGCGGTAGTGGTCGCAGTGGTTTCTTTTGTGTCTGCGCGGCTTGCTAAACGTGGAGCTACCAGCACGGTCTGGTTCCTGGTACCGACGTTATTATTTACGGTGATTCCGTTGCTGGCCAAATTCTGGAGCGCATTTACCAGCCAGACCGGCATTGCAGATATGTTGCTGGATCTGACACCATTGCTGGTGGGCTTTGTGATCCCGGTGATCCTGTTGTCGATGGTATATCTGGACCTGCGGAAAAAATCCCTGACAGATGGCATTTAATTAACCAGCCGGATGACTGGCTGGGCGGGTATCCGGCGCTTTGCAATAACATTGCACAATAACCCGTTATAATGACACGCTTGAATCAATTCTGATTAAGCACAACATGCGATCAAGTTATTTCGGCAAGCCTCCTTCACATTCTAAGCTCTGGACGATAGGTCACTGGTTCGGGCCTTATGCACCGCTGATTGTAATGTTTTTAATCGGACTGATATTTCTGTCCCTGACCCGCCTGGGGTTGGTCGGGTGGAAGTGGGAACGCGTATTAGCGACTGGTGAGATCTGCCAGATTTTGCTGCAAGGCGTCCGCGTTGATCTGATCCAGCTCGGTTTGCTGGCCATCATTCCCGTATTACTCTCGCCATTCATGGCGACACGCAAACGCTTTCATATCTGGCGAGCATACACTTTCTGGTGGGTGCTGCTTTCGCTGGTGTTGCTGGTGTTTCTGGAAGCGGCAACCCCCGGTTTTATCCTGGAATATGATGTCCGCCCCAACCGTATTTTTGTTGAATACCTCAAATACCCGCATGAGGTGTTTGGCATGCTGTGGCAGGGCTTCAAGATAGAACTGTTTTTTGGCCTGGGCATGGCCTTGGTGGCGCTGTTGCTGGTCTACAAACTGCTCAAACCCTGGCGTGAGGCAGAAGCAAAATGGTCTAACTGGGCAGTATGGCTGGTATGGCCGTTCATCCTGGTGCTGACTGCGTTTGCAGTTCGCTCTACCCTCACGCACAGGCCAGCGAATCCGGCGCTATTTGCCATCACGCAAGACAGCATGGTCAACAGCCTGATCCTGAATTCTACCTATTCGGTGTTTTATGCTGCGTACAGCTTGCAGCATGAAGCCAAATCGAGCGAGATGTACGGCAAGTTGCCGCGCGAAAAAGTGTTTGCTTTGACCGGTGCACAAGAGGTGGAGATTCCCACCCTGACGACGCTGGTACCTTCAGTCAGACGCGATAAACCGTTGAACCTGGTCATTCTGTTACAGGAGAGCCTGGGTGCAGGGTTTGTAGAGTCATTAGGCGGCAAGCCGGTCACGCCCAATCTGGAAAAACTTAAATCAGAAGGTATCTGGTTCACGCATTTATATGCGACCGGTACGCGATCTGTGCGCGGCATTGAAGCGGTGGTGACGGGTTTTCAGCCTACGCCTGCAGATAGTACGGTCAAACTGGGCCTTAGCCAGAGCAATTTTTTCACGCTGGCCTCGCTGTTAGGAAAACAGGGCTATCAAACAGAATTCATCTACGGCGGTGAGTCACATTTTGACAATATGCGCAGCTTCTTCATGGGCAACGGCTTCCAGCAGATCACAGACCAGCCGGATTTCAAGAATCCGGTATTCGTTGCCAGCTGGGGCGCATCGGATGAAGACTTGCTGAATAAAACCCATGAGCAACTGATGGCGCATCATGCCAGCGGCAAGCCATTTTTCACCCTGGCATTCAGCTCATCCAACCACGCGCCGTTTGAATTCCCCGATGGCCGCATTGAGTTGTATGAACAACCGAAAGCGACTGATAACAATGCGGTGAAATATGCCGACTATGCCATTGGCGAGTTTTTCAAGAAAGCCAAAGCCAGTCCCTATTGGAATAACACCGTGTTCCTGATTGTGGCCGATCACGATATTCGTGTGCGCGGGGATTCACTGGTGCCGATCGAGCATTTCCATATTCCGGCGTTGATCCTTGGCGGCGCGGTTGGGGCGAAAACGGTGGATGCCATTGCCAGCCAGATTGATCTGCCGGTAACGGTATTGTCATTGATGGGCATAGAAGGCAAGCACCCGATGACCGGCCATGATTTGTCCAACATCAGCGACGATTACCGTGGCCGTGCCATGATGCAATACAACTCTAATTATGGCTGGATGCAGCAACTGGGTCCTAATGTAGAACAGAATGAAGTGGTGGTATTACGTGAAGGCAAGGCTCCGGCATTCGGCCATTACGATCCACAAAATAAAAAGCTGCAAAACACCGCCACACCAGCTGATGGGCAGGCATTGGCCGAGCGGGCTTTGGCGAATGCCTTGTTGCCAGCCCTGCTTTATAAAGAGCAGCGTTATCGCTTGCCGGAGTAAACCGTGGCTGTGAAACGTTCCAAGTTGCCAAGTATGCTCACCCGGCAGGTGGTACAGGATGGGCTGGCCTATATTTTCAAGGGCGGCTTGCGGCTTAAGAACAGCCATTTGCCTGTTGCAGACCATGCCATCCCCACGCATTTCATAGGCATTTGTGTCGCCACCAACCAGCAGCCGGAAACCGATGATTATGTGTTGGCGCAACTGGCCGCTTTAGGGTTGGGCCGTGTGCGGCTGGATATTGGTGATGATGACATGTATGTGCACCAGGTCAGGTTGTTGCAACGCCTGCTGGATGCCAGCTTGCTGGTGGATGTGCATCTGGTACAGCCGTTTGCCATTGCCCGGCATATGCTGGATGCGCAAGTGCAGGCCAGATGGCAGCAGTTTGTTGAGCAGTTTTTGCAGCAATATGCCACACACATCGCCAGCCTTGAAATCGGTAACACCATTAACCGCAAGCGCTGGTCTGGCTATCAGTGGCCGGGATTTATGCAGGCCTGGCAGATCGCCCACCGCCTTGCCAGGCAATATGGTGTAAAAGTGGTTGGCCCGAATATCCAGGATTTTGAGCCGCTGTATAACATCAGTGCATTTAAAAAATTACAGGCAGAACACCTGCTGCCGGATGTGCATAGCAATAACCTGTTCGTTGAACGCGTGATTGAGCCCGAGCAGCCGGACCACCGTATTTTCCAGTTCCGCTGGACCCGCTGCCTCAAATTTAACCTGATCAAGAAAGCCCGCTTACTGCAAAAGATAGGTGTGGATTTCGGTGTGCCCGCGCTGATCTCGCCGGTGGCTTTCTGGGCGATTTACCGCATCCAGCGGCATTTGCCGGATGGCGCACAAAAGCAGGCAGATTACGTTACGCGCTACTTCACCTTGCTGGCAGCTTCGGGCGCGTTGGAACAGGCCAACTGGGGCGCGATGATCTGCCACCGTGAAGGCGTGATCAATGATGGCCTGGATGACGCGCGCTACCCGGCACTGGAGCGGGTCGCTTATTACCAGTCAGCGGATGGCAACCTGCATGAATACCAGCGTAACCCGAGTTTCTCGGCCTTGAGGACCGTGGCGCGCTGGCTGAATGGCGCACATTATATCGGCGCATTGGCGACCGGTAACGGTCTGGAAATCCACCAGTTGCGCAAGCATCAGAAACTGATCCATGTGGTGTGGGCCATCAATGGCCACTGTGCCGTATTGAACCAGGTGTATGCGGAATCCGCTTTGCGCAAGGTGGAATCTATCAATCGTAATGGCCAGTCCATTGCACAGCCCGCGCTGATCACCGAAACGCCTGTTTACCTAATGTGGGATGCAACTGAGACGGTTGAGCTACATACCGCCAACCCCAGGCTGTCACAGACTATCATCCATGCGCATATTCAACACTTACAGTATTTCCCGGTGCAAGAAGCCGACTGGCGCGGCATGATCCTGGCTGAAAATAGTGAGCAGGCGGCGCAACTGTGGTACGCCTGGCACCCGGGCACCCTCAAGGCCCCAGCTAAAGAACAAGCGCTACGCCATGCCCGGAATGCGATCTGGCCGATTCCTGATCCTAGAGCGCCAAATAAAAAAGTCACCGTCAAACAGCCGATCAGGATGCACTGGCACAAGACCTGGTTAGATCGCTTTAAACCCAGCAAAGCCAAACGCAGCTGGAACGGCGCCATGGAGTTATTGCGCCGTGGCGTAGGTACTGCCATGCCATTGGCGTATTTCGAGCGTGTAGACGATACCAGCCTGAAGCAGAATTTCTTTATTTGTGAGTATGTCACCCACGACTTTACCATCGCCCAGGCATTTATTGCTTTCAGCCAGGGCGAGGAAACTTTCAACGGTGTGCCAGCGCAAAGTTTGTACCAGGCATTCGCACTGTTCTGCCTGCATATGCATGCTTCCGGCATTTACTTCAGGGATTTTTCCGGCGGTAATATCCTGGTCAGCCAGCAGGATGAACGGCTGACATTTTCGCTGATTGATACTGCACGTTTGCACGCCTATGCCACTGCAACCCCCTACAGTGAAAGAATTGCCGATTTAACCCGTGCCATCCAGAAACTGCACTGGGATGGCCGCAAGCAGTTCCTGACGCTCTATCTCGGTCTGTCGGGGCATAGCCTGAATATCGGCACTTTGCTGCCGTTCTATCTATATGATTTCAAGGTACATTTAAAGCGCACCATAGGCCGTAAAGGCATGCGCAAGTTATTGCGCAAGATCAAAAGTTTACGTGCCGGGAATGGCGTTTAGGGCAGTCTCATGAAAATCATGATGGCAGGTTGCGCAGTTTAAGCACGACAAGCCTGGTGAGCAGTTTTAATATGGACACACGTAATAGCAAACGCTAAAACGAAACTAATTAAAGGAAATCAATCATGTGGACAAAACCAGCTGCTACCGAAATGCGTTTCGGCTTTGAAGTAACTATGTACGTAATGAACAAATAATTGTTCTTTGCTACGAAAAACGGGCGCTCTTAGCGCCCGTTGTCATTTATATAAACTCTTTTAAAAATCTGGTAATTAGTAATTGATCTGCCCTGACAGATACCAGCCGGTCTGGTTTTCTTTAGTCGCAATCGTGCCCAGGTCTATATAAGCGCCAGTCACGGACACATTTCTATGCGGAAACCAGGTCAGGAAAATATCCTGCGCTTTTTTCTCTTCAGCCGCAGAAAGATTATCCGGTTTAAAACGCAATTCAGTGCCTACCAGAAAGCTATCCGACAACATCACCGCCGCAGAAACGGCAGGGTAGAGTCGGTAACTGTCGCGTCTGTCACCACCAAAGCCCAACAGGCCAAACTGGTTGGCTTTAGTCGCATGCAAGTTAGCATTCACTAGCAGGTTGTAACCATTGGCAGCGCCAAGAAATAACTTGCTGGCGGCCACGTAGTAGTCGACACCGCTACGGTCTTTGGCGCCTAAAAGTTTAGGTACAAAATTAAAGTCTTCGTTATATTTGTATTGAGCACCTACTGAAATCTGCGGAATCCAGCTATCTTGGTCATAAATGGCGTCACCAATGACACGCAATTTAACACCGACTGTATTCAGGCGTATTTCTTCACCCCGGATGGTGTTACCCAAACCAAATCTTGTTTGCGCCGCACTGACTTCCACGCGATTTACAAAGCCTAATGAAATCCCTGCGGAATTCAGTTTGTAATCTGCCTTGGTCTCGGCATGGGTGTAAAACGCCGAGCCACCAATCTGCTTGTCAGTGCCATAGCCACTGATCACTGCCCAGGGCATCAAGCCACCGCCAGCGGAGCCTTCCACCTGCGTCACGCCGCCGGTTGCCAGCAGGCGGTCACCGGCGCTCGCAAGGGAAGAAAATGCGCCCAAGGCCAGTAGTAAGGACAGTAAGGATGAAATAGATTTAATTGTGCACATAACAATCTCTTTTAAAAATAACACCATTCACGCATTATCTATCTCTTGCGATAAATATAATTGCATGAAAAAAGACAGGAATAGGGGTTTTCTTGCGCAATACATCTCCCGGCCAGGTTGTAAGATGTGATAGTTGGTAGAAAGAATGATGGAGAGAATCAATGCGTAATTATGTGATTGCGATAGTAGTGTTTTTATGTGCAGGCTGTGTAACGCAACCCAGGCCGGAAGCGACGTTATTCCAGCGCATAGGCGGCATGCCCATGCTGAGCAGGTTATCCAACCAGACACTGGATATCGTTAGCAAGGATCCCCGCACCAGCCGCTCATTCGATGGCGTGAAAATGAAAACCTTAAAAGAGAGTGTGACAAATTTTCTGTGTGTGAAAACCGGTGGTAATTGTGTGTATGAAGGTGAGACGATGAAGAAGTCGCATGCGGATTTGCATAATACGGTAGCCGAATTTGAGATTATGGTAGATGTTTTGCGCGAGCGCATGGATGCGAATGGCGTAGGCACCAAAGAAAAAAACGAGTTGCTGAAGATATTGGCACCCATGAAGCACGACGTCGTTACCAACTAAATGAATAAAGGAATGCCAATGTGGACTGCCATTGTAAGCACCGTGTTGCTGCTGTTTACTGGCGCATTTTTTACTGTAGCCAGTGCAGAGACGGTCACGGTGATTGTGACTGATGCGGCAGGGAATGCTGTCACCGACGCCGTAGTGGCATTTTATGATGGTAAAACACCCCCCAGTAACCCCAATGCTACTGGCAGAATCGTGCAGAAAAACAAAATGTTCAACCCTAAGATCACGGTTGTGCAGACTGGCACCAATATTAATTTTCCCAATGAAGATTCATTCCGTCATCATGTGTATTCTTTTTCTCCCACCAAAAAGTTTGAATTAAAGTTGTATTCTGGTGTGCCGACCAATCCCGTGCAGTTTGATCAGGCCGGTTTGGTGACCTTGGGATGCAACATTCATGATTCTATGTTAGGGTACATATACATTGTAGATACGCCATTTTTTGCTAAAACAGATGATAAAGGACGGGCGCTCCTCAAGCTGGGTGAGGGCCAATATACTTATCAGGTCTGGCTGCCGGGGGTGAACAAGCCTGGTGCCGAACAAAAAGTAAAAATTGAAGGGTCTACAGAGGTTAAAGTCACCATTCCATAAAAATAAACCTGAATGATCAAGTTCAAACATATTCGCTCACGAATAGCGTTTACATTTCTCACCGTTGTTGTCGCTATTCAACTGGCTGGCCTCATACCGCTGAAGTATGCGCTGGTTAAACATGCTAGCGAGCTGGCCCAGGAACAAATCAATGTCGGTGAACGCGTTTTTGTTAACCTGCTGCAACACAACACACAAAGCCTGAAGCAAGCCACGCAGGTACTGGCTGCCGACTTCGCATTCCGCGATGCGGTTGCCAGTAACGATGGCGAAACCATCAAGTCTGCGCTGGAAAGTTACCAGGGACGCATTCACGCCCAGGTCGCATATTACATTAGCAATAGCGAAGAGCTGGTGATTGGTACTGCCGATAGCAAGTTTGATGCAAATGCGCGCAATGCTGTTTTGCAGAACCAGAATGGCACACTCAAGTTTGATATTGTCGATGGCAAGCCGTACCAGCTGATCACGGTGCCGGTGAAAGCGCCTGATGTGATAGGCTGGATCGTGATGGGCTTTGCGGTAGATGGCCGCTTGGCCGACCAGATCAAACAGCTGACACATCTGGATGTCACTTTTCTGCAAAAAACCGCGCAACACGACTGGAAACTGATGAGTGGCACCGGTACCAGCCAAGTATCAAATATGCTGGTCAAAACCGTGTCTGATATTTATCGCCAGAAACTGTCACTGCATAAAGTCGATTTGCATGGTCAGACCTACCACCTGAAAATCCGCGCCTTGCATGAAACCAAGGATGAAGTGTTACTGGTCGTCCTGCAAGGTTCAGTCGCCCCGTTTACCCGTGAATTGAGCCAGTTATTTCAAAGCATGGTCGTACTCACCTTTGTGGGCGTGCTGATTTTTGCCGCGCTGATCTGGTATGTCTCGCGCAAAATCACCGAGCCTATCGCCGAACTGGTGAAAAATGCCGATGAAATCGCCATGGGTGATTATGCGAAAGAAATCCATATCAATAGCAGCGATGAAGTCGGCTACCTGGGTAAAGCGCTCAATAGCATGCGCGAAGCCGTGTTGCAACGGACCTTGCGCATTCAGCGCCTGGCGTTTAATGACGAATTGACCGGGCTTTCTAATCGCCTGGCGTTCATGCAGGGCTTGCAGCAGGCGATTATGCGGCATGCAGAAACACAACAGAAACTCAGTGTACTTGTCATCAATATCCACCGCTTCAAACCGATTAACAAAACGCTGGGCCGTGATTTTGGCGATGATTTATTACGCCATGTCGGCCAGGTCTTGAAAGAAAATATCCTGGCTGAGCATGATGTGGTCGCCCGATTAGATGCTGATGAATTTGCCGTGTTGTTGCAACACACTGACCAGGCCAAGGCGACGCAATATGCCGACAAAATCAACCGTATTTTCGATACGCCGGTCAACGTACAAGGACAGGCGATTGATGTGCGCATCGCCATGGGCATTGCCTTATATCCTGACCACGGTGTCAATGAAGAAGCTTTATTGAATCATGCCGAGACTGCCTTGCATGAATCGAAAATCAAGAAAGCCGACTGGATCGTCTACAACACGGCGCTTGAAATCGATCAATCAGAAACCCTGACCCTGATTTCGGATTTAAAAGAAGCCATCCAGAAAAATCAGTTATTACTGTATATCCAGCCCAAAATCGATGTGAAAACACGTAAGACGCTGGGCGGGGAAGCACTGATCCGTTGGGTGCATCCGGAAAAAGGCATGATCTTCCCGGACCAGTTTATCCCGTTTGCCGAGCAGACAGGTATTATCAGTGAGATCACCAACTGGATGTTGCTGCGAGCCTGCCAGGTGCTGGCAGACTACAGGAGCCAGGGGTTGCACATGAGCCTGGCGGTGAATTTATCCACCCGCGATTTGAATAACATGGAGTTGCCGGAACAGATTGCCGATTTGCTGAAAATACACAGGCTGGATGCGAAAGCGCTCAAGCTTGAAATCACTGAAGGCAGTTTGATGCAGGATCCGGAGCGCGCAGAAACGGTGGTCAGGAAACTGGCTGCCATGGGCTTGCACCTGGCTATTGATGATTTCGGTACTGGCTACTCTTCGCTGGCTTACCTGCGGCAACTGCCGGTGCAGGAGCTTAAGATCGACCGCTCGTTTGTCATGTTTATGGATAAAAACACCGGCGATGCCAGCATAGTCAAATCCACCATAGACCTGGCGCATAACCTGGGCCTCAATGTAGTGGCTGAAGGCATCGAGAATGAAGAGGTACTTGGCCAGTTAGCCAAACTGGGCTGTGATGAAGGCCAGGGCTATTTCATAGGCAAACCGATGCCGGAAAAAGATTTTTCTATCTGGCTGGAACGCTGGGAAGGCCAGAACGAGATTGATATCGATATCGGCGATGACCTGTCATTCGCCATCAATCCGCTGGATGGATTTAACGTACCACGGTAAGTTTATTTTTTCTCATTTCCGTCAGCAATCCCTGACATTTGCTGACATGCCAAGCCTGTATGTATAGGCTGTGCGATCAATTTCCCTTATCAAGTTCATAAAAACAATCAACTTTATTTAATGGCGCATTGCTTTTACCATGAGCCTTATATTTAAAAGGAGATTGAAATGAGCAAAATCAGAATGCATAACAAAGGTAATTTTGTGGTGCAAACCCTGTTAAATTTACTGCGCAAATAAGCATTTATTTTTTATTGCAATTAAATCGCGCACTATATATAATCATTTGCATGACTGGCGCAAGCAAGAGCAAAACACCGATTTTAAATGAGCAATTATGCTTTGCCGTGTATTCGCTGTCTCTGGCGATCAACAAAGCTTATCGGCCATTGTTGAAAAAACTGGGTTTAACCTATTCGCAGTATCTGGTCATGCTGGTGTTGTGGGAAAGCGATCAGCGCACAGTCAGCGATATCGGCGAGCAGCTATTTCTGGATTCTGCCACTCTAACGCCATTGTTAAAAAGGCTGGAATCAGTCGAGTTGTTACAAAGAGTGCGTTCGAGTAAAGATGAGCGGCAGGTGATTATTTGCCTGACCGATAAAGGGCGCGCTTTAAGATTGCAGGCATCTAATATCATGGATGAGATGTTATGCGCCATGGGCTGCCCGGTCGAAGAGCTGGTGTCACTGCGGGACCGCATGAAAGTATTACGTAATCATTTGATCCAGCATGCCGGATGAATGCTTGCCTGAAGTTGTTGGGGTTGTATTTTTTATAATGTTTATGTCATAAAAGTAGTGCACTATTTAATTTTGCAAGATTTAAAATTTAATTCTTACCCATCAGATTGAAAGGACATCATCATGAAAATAAAAACATTGATCAGCGTATTAGCCGCAGCTTCCTTTATCACTGCAGTGCCGGCGATTGCGGAAGATAAAGCGGAAACCAAACCGGTCACCGAGCAATTGGTCGACACCTTAACCACGCTCTCGGGCGGGCCGCACGCCGGTTTCCGTTCCAACCATGCCAAAGGCGTGATGCTGGAAGGCGCGTTTAAACCTTCTGCACAAGCGGCAAGTATCAGTAAAGCGGCACATTTACAGAAAGCAGAGAGCCCGGTGCTGGTCAGGTTTTCTGATGCAACTGGGGTGCCTAACATTCCGGATGCCAACGGTAATGCCTTTCCTAAAGGTATCGCCATTCGCTTTCAACTGCCAGATGGCCTGACGACCGATATTGTCAGCATCTCGGTGAATAACTTCCCGGCTGCAACGCCTGAAGATTTTTTAGGCTTGCTCAATGCGGTACGTGATTCACAAAATAGCACCGCCAAACCCAGCCCGGTTGAACAGTTTTTAGGCTCACACCCGGCAGCGCTCAAGTTTGTGACCACGCCCAAGCCGGCGCCGGTCAGTTTTGCCACCCAGCCATTTTTCGGAGTGAATGCTTTTAAATTTACCAATGCTGCAGGCCAGAGTGTGTATGGTCGTTACCAGATCATCCCGGTAGCTGGTGCACAGTATTTAACTAAGGAAGCAGCAGACGCAGCAGCGCCGGATTACCTGATGACTGACATTGGCGAGCGTGTGAAAGCACAAAGCGTGCAATACAAGTTGTTGTTGCAGATTGCCGACAAAGGCGATGAGGTGAACAATGCCACCGTGCAATGGCCTGAAAGCCGTAAGACCGTTGAGCTGGGCACTTTGACCCTGAAATCGGTAGTGGAGGATAGCAAGGCCAGGGAAAAAACGCTGATGTTCAATCCGCTGCAATTGACCGAAGGCATTGAGGCGAGCCAGGATCCTATCCTGCTAGCCCGCCCAACCGCCTATGCGGTGAGTTTTGGCAGACGATTAGGTAAATAACTTTTATCCGAAGTGGATTGGCCCCTGTAGACTGATGTCCACAGGGGCCAATTTTTTTAGTAAGGATAAACTTTAGGCACTGATAAAGATAGTCGCCTTGCCGTTAATGCAGTAGCGCAGGCCGCTATCAGTTTTGCCATCGGGAAACACATGCCCCAGATGCGCATCACAGACATTACATTTCACTTCAATCCGCTGCATGCCGTGGCTGCCATCCTCAATGTAAGCGATGGCATCAGGCGTCAATGGCTGGTCAAATGAAGGCCAGCCGGAAGAGGATTCAAATTTCTGCCCCGAATCAAACAATTCCTGTTTACAGCAGGCACAGGCATAACGGCCAGGCGTAAACGCTTCACACATTTCGGATGAAAACGGCCGCTCGGTCGCGCTCAAGCGCGTGATGGTAAACACATCTTCGTCTAGGATGTCACGCCATTCACGTGGTGATTTAACTATTTTATGACTTGGCTCTGGATTGCCTTCTCTGGCAAATTTGAGCACATCTTTCCATTTCAACATGATCATTTACTCGCTAACGGTGACTAAGGTGACAAGCAATAAAAACGCGTTAAAGCAGCTGATTTCCCTGTTTCATTTGCAAATGCAAACAGGCCGCTGGCAGATACACTTGAACCATCGAGTATACATCACAACAATAGTTCGATTCGCAGGAGAAACCTTTTGATCGTCAGACCCAGACCGCATTTGCTTGAGCTGTTTTTCATCATCAAGGGTTCGATTGTGTTGCGTATCATGCCGCTGCTCATCTTTGTGGCTACGCTCTCTACGCTCATCGTCGCTGTATATACCTTCTGGCCAGGCTGGCTGCCCAAATTCGACGGCAGCCCGTTTGCACTGCTGGGGATTACCTTATCCATTTTCCTGGCGTTCAGGAACAATGCCTGCTACGAACGCTGGTGGGAAGCGAGAAAAATCTGGGGCGAATTCGTGCTGACTTCCCGCAGTCTGGCCCGCTTGAGTAAGGTGCTCGATGGTGACCAAGAGGTTACACAGCCTCGCCGCATCCTGCTCGAATGTAATATCGCCTATGCGCAGGCGCTGCTCGTGCAACTTCGGCCCGGCAATTCCCAGCACAAAATTCACGCCTACCTGCCGGAAGCGTTATTTCATGAATACTCAAACAGCAGAAACCCTGCAGAAGCCATTCTGCGTTCGATGGAATGTGTGCTGATACAGGCACTGCACAGTGATCGCATTGATACCATCCAGTTCAACATGCTTGATGATCTGGTACAAAAACTGGCACTGGTGCAGGCCTCTTGCGAGCGCATACAAAATACCCCGATTCCGTTTGGCTACACCCTGCTGTTGCACAGAACCGCCTATACCTTCTGTTTTCTGCTGCCGTTCTGTTTTGCCAACACGCTGGGCTGGGCGACACCGTTCGTCACCGCGCTGGCTGCCTATACCTTCTTCGGCCTGGATGCGCTGGGTAACGAACTTGAAGAGCCGTTTGGCATGGGCGCCAATGCCTTGCCTATCAGTGCGCTGGCGGATGTGATTGAGATTGAAAGCAAGGAAGCATTGGGCGATACAGATATTCCACCGTTACCGGTACCAAAAGATTTTGTACTGATGTAAGCGCAGACTCACGCGCGATAAATGCTGAATATGTTAAGCAAGATAACGCGAATATTGTAAGTCCTGGGTTTCTATCGCTGGTTTTTCATCACTGATTAAATCGGCCAATACCTGGCCCGAACCGCAAGCCATGGTCCAGCCCAGTGTGCCATGGCCTGTGTTCAACCATACATTTGGAAACTGGCTATCGGCTAAACCGATAATCGGCGTGCCATCAGGTGTCATCGGGCGCAAGCCTGTCCAGAAACTGGCTTGAGCAATATCTCCAGCCTTTGGGAATAATCCGTTCAACACAGTTTCCAGGGTGTCACGGCGGCGCGGGTTAAGCGTTAAATCAAAGCCTGCCAGTTCAGCCATGCCACCAACCCTTATGCGCTGGTCAAAGCGCGTGATTGCTACTTTGTAAGTTTCATCCATGACGGTGGAAACTGGCGCGGCATCTACGTTGATAATCGGCACGGTCAGGGAATAGCCTTTTACCGGGTAGACCGGTAAATTTAAGCCTAAGCCCTGCATCAGTTCGCGCGAGTAACTACCGAGGGCGACTACATAATGGTCTGCATTCAGGGTTTCGAGCCCGCTGGGACTCTTAATTTCAACCCCTTGCAATTGATTGTTTTGCGTGATCAGGCGAGTGATGTTGACTCCCTGCCTGAATTGCACCCCCATTGCCTTTGCCAGCGATGCCAGGCTTGAGGTAAACAGCTGGCAATCGCCTGTTTCATCATCCGGTAGATGCAGTCCACCGAGCAGTTGATCTTTCACATGATTTAAAGCGGGTTCAATGCGTGCGCAACCATCGGGGTCCACGTGAGTAAAAGGCACACCCATCTGGCTGAGCACTGCAATATCCTTGGCTTCGACATCCAGCTGTTTTTGCGTGCGGAAGACTTGTAAGGTGCCACGGCTGCGCTCTTCATACTGTATGCCTGTAGTGGCACGCAAATCACGCAGGCAATCGCGGCTATATTCTGCCAGGCGCACCATGCGGGATTTATTAAGGGTATAGCGTTCTACTGAGCAGTTACTGAGGAATTGCGCCATCCATTGCGCCTGCCATTGGCTGAAGTCGGGTCGCAGCCGGAGTGGCGCATGGCGCTGAAACAGCCACTTGAGCGCTTTAAAGGGAACGCCGGGGCCTGCCCAGGGGGCAGAATAGCCAGGAGAAATCTGGCCGGCATTCGCAAAGCTGGTTTCCATACCGACGGCTGGCTGACGGTCAATGACGGTAACAGCAAAGCCTTTTAACGCAAGGTAATAAGCGCTTGTGACGCCGATCACTCCAGAACCCAGCACTAACACCCGCATGAACGACACTCCTGCAACGACAGCTGATGATATAACGCGTTTAATTAAACCGTTAAAGTCATATTATCAAACTTAATAACGTAAAGTTTAATCGGCAGGAGGAATTTGTTTTAAGGTATGCACGAAAGCAGGAAGAATAGCTGTCAGATGTTTAAAGGCTGTAAAATCTGAAATACATTATCTGTTGCTTTTGCGAGCCAGGAATTACTTTTTATTAGCTAACGATTTCTCCAACGCCTCCACCATCACCCTGGCCGGGTCGCATGGGGCCGCCCATTCCTTGGATTGCGCCGCAATTTCCACCATCCCGGTGGGGCTGGTGACATTGACTTCGGTCAGGTAATCGCCTATCACATCCAGCCCAACCAGAAACAGGCCGTGTTGTTTGAGGGTTTTACCGACTGTTTCTGCAATCTCCAGGTCGCGGACGCTTAACGGTTGTGCAACGCCTTTGCCGCCAGCTGCCAGGTTGCCGCGGGTTTCACCGGCTTTGGGGATACGGGCGAGCGCATAGAGCAGTGGTTCGCCATCGATGATCAGAATACGTTTATCACCTTTGCTAATTTCAGGAATATAGCGCTGCACCATGATGGTTTGCGTATGAAATTGGGTGAGTGTTTCCAGGATGGCGAAAATATTTGGGTCATCTTTACGCAAGCGGAAAATACCGCTGCCGCCCATGCCATCGAGCGGTTTGACGATGATGTCATCCTGCTCGGCCAGGAAAGCCAGTATCTTTTCGCGCTGGCTGGTGACGATAAAAGGTGGCGTGAATTGAGGAAAGCGGGTGACCGACAGTTTTTCGTTCCAGCCCCTGATGGCGGCGGGGTCGTTAAGAATGGTAGCGCCTTGTTGCTGCGCCAGTTCCAGCAGATAGGTGCTGTACAGGTATTCATTATCGAATGGCGGGTCTTTGCGCATTAACACGGCATCAAAAACGCTAGGCTGATGCGTAGTTTTGTCTCCCACCACCCAGCTGCTTCCATCAAATTTGAATGGCTGCGCATCTACCAGTGCAATTTCGCGTTGCAAGTGCCAGTCGTGCTGTTCGCATACCCATAATTCGTGCCCGCGTGCCTCGGCGGCGCGCATGATGGCGAGGCTGGTGTCTTTATAAACGGTCAGTGTGTGCAGCGGGTCGAGGATAAACAGCAGTTTCATCATGCACCTTCGAGTCGTTTATGTGTTCAGTGGGTCATTTTCCTGCAGTTCCATCCCGGCCGCCAGTAGTGCCAGGCGGGCCACAACACCATAGGCATAAAAGCGGTTAGGCGGCGCATCCGGTGCGTCAGAACAGTCGGGCAGGGTACAGGGTTTTTCAAAGGCTAGCGGCACAAACTGCATGCCGGGCGCATTCAGGTTTTCATCGACGCCGCGGCTGGTATGCACGCGGTAAAAGCCGCCAACCACAAAGTGGTCCATCATGTAGACCACCGGTTCCGCCACGGCATCGTTGATATTCTCAAAGGTGTAGACGCCTTCCTGTATCATCACCTCGGAGACCTCTACGCCTTCTTTGATCACGGACATTTTGTTACGCGTTTTACGGTTGAGATCGCGCACTTCGTCAGCCGATTTCACGCTCATAATGCCCATGCCATAGGTGCCTGCATCGGCTTTCACAATCACAAAAGGTGCATGCTCTATGCCGTATTCTGCATATTTGGCTGCAATCTTTTTCAACATGGCATCGACTTTATCAGCCAGCTGGTCTTCGCCGACGCGGGCATGGAAATCAATGCCGCTGGCAGTGTCGAAATAGGGGTTGAGCAACCAGGGGTCTATATCCAGCAGTTTGGCAAAGCTGTCCACGACTTTGTCATAAGCGGCAAAATGCTGCGACTTGCGGCGCATAAACCAGCCCGCATGCAGCGGCGGAATAAGGGTTTGTTCCAGATTTTGCAGCAGGTCGGGCACGCCGCCGGAAAGGTCGTTATTAAGCAAAATGGCACAACTGTCAAATGCCGGGTAATCCACGCCGTCAAACGAAGCTGCATTGAGTTTCAGGCGATTTTTTTCGCGCACCAGCGGTTCCAGGATCAAGGGCAGGCCGTCGTGGGTTTCCAGCCTTGTGACTTCAGTGATCTCGGGTGACAGGCTGCCGACGCGTACTTCCATACCCGCTGCTTTCAGGATATGACAGAGTTCAACCACGTTGCGCAGATAGTAGGTATTACGCGTGTGGTTTTCGGGGATCAGCAATAAACGGCGTGCATCCGGGCAGATTTTTTCAACTGCGACCTGGGCAGCATGGACCGACAAGCTGAGGAATTCCGGATTGAGGTTATTGAACCCGCCAGGGAACAGATTGGTATCAACCGGCGCCAGTTTAAAGCCGGCATTACGCAAATCCACACTGGCATAGAATGGTGCGGCGACTTCCTGCCATTGGCCGCGGAACCAGTGTTCGATATCCGGCATCGCATCCAGCATGCGCTTTTCCAGGCTGACTAACGGACCGCTCAAGGCGGTAGTTAAATGGGGAACCATGTATTGCTCCTATGCTAATCTTTTCGGGCTGGCTTATAGACTATCGTCCAGCGATGTTTTTTATTTACGCTTCTTGTGCGATGACTGCATGGGCTTGCTCGTCAGCATGGTAGCTGCTGCGCACCATGGGGCCGCTGGCGGCATTATCAAAGCCCATGGCATCGGCCTGTTGTTTGAACCAGGCAAAGGTATCAGGCGTGACATAGCGTAGCACGGGCAGGTGATGCACGCTGGGCTGCAAATATTGCCCCAGGGTCAGCATGCTGACATTGTGCGCGCGCAAGTCACGCATGACTTCTATAATTTCTTCATCGGTTTCACCCAGACCCAGCATCAGGCCGGATTTGGCGGGCACATGCGGGTACATTTCGCTGAATTGCTTGAGCAGGTTGAGCGAATGCTGGTAATCGGAGCCTGGACGCGCCTGCTTGTACAGCCGCGGCACCGTTTCCAGGTTGTGGTTCATGACATCCGGTGGCGCTTCACGCAGGATTTTCAATGAAATATCCAGGCGGCCACGGAAATCCGGTACCAGGATCTCGATTTTGATATTGGGAGACTGGGCACGGATGGCGCGTATGCAATCGACAAAATGCTGGGCACCGCCATCGGGCAAATCATCACGGTCTACTGAAGTCACCACCACATAGCGTAGTTTCATCTGTGCGATGGTACGTGCCAGGTTTTCCGGTTCATTCGGGTCAGGCGGCAGTGGTTTGCCATGGGCCACATCGCAGAACGGGCAACGGCGGGTGCAGATATCACCCAGGATCATGAACGTGGCGGTGCCGCCACTAAAGCATTCGCCGATATTCGGGCAGCTGGCTTCTTCACACACGGTGTGCAGGTTGTTGTCGCGCAACACCTGCTTGATTTCCTGGAAGCGAGCGGAGTCAGGCACTTTCATACGTATCCATTCCGGCTTGCGCAATACCGGCATAGGCACGATTTTAATCGGGATACGCGAGGTTTTGGCGGCGTCAATTTCTTTGACACCGGCCATCTTTTTAGCCGGGCGTTCAGTTTGGCATTTATCTGACATGCGCCAGTTTCTCTTTCAATCTCTGGGTTAACTCGGCGGCGATATCAGCCATGGTTAACGGAATCTGTAATTCTTTGGTTTGCGTCATTTGCATCCCCGCATAACCACACGGGTCTATGTCGGCAAAAGGCTGCAAATCCATATCAATATTCAAACTTAAGCCATGATAACAGCACTGATTTTTCAGGCGTAGTCCTAATGAAGCTATTTTTTTACCGGACACGTAGACGCCAGGTGCATCAGCCCGCGCTTCGGCAGAAACGCCATATGCTGCCAGAAAATCTATCAGGCTGTTTTCCAAGATGGTGACAAGTTGCCGCACATTCAAGTGATGACGGGCCAGATCGATCAAACAATAGATAATCAGCTGGCCGGGGCCGTGGTAAGTGATTTTGCCGCCACGGTCTACATTCACTAATGGGATGTCGTTAGCCGGCAAGCGCACACAGCGCCGGTTAAGGCCTAATGTGTAAACCGGAGGGTGTTCGGTGACCCACAGCTGGTCAGCAGAATCGACTGTGCGTTGCGCAGTATAGGCCTGCATCTCGGCCAGGGTGACTGCATAATCAGTCAGGCCTAGCTGGCGAATTTCCAGGGCAGGCATTGGAGGAATAGGAAGGACTAAAGCACGACCTTGACCATCGGGTGTGAGGTCAGGCTGCGATAGATATCATCCAGTTGCGGTTTTGAGGTGACATATACCAGGCAAGTCAGGCTCTGGTATTTGCCATTGCTGCTGGCACGGATTTCAATCAGGTGCGCGCCAAACTCCGGCAAATGTGTCTGTATCACACGTGTGACTTCAGCGCTGAAGTCAGCATGTGTTTCACCCATCACCTTGATAGGAAAATCGGTGGGAAACTCAATCAGGGTTTCTTCTGACCCGGGTAATTGTTCCGGAGGTGTCTGATCTTGTTTGCTCATATGGTCACCCGTTTTAAACGCTGTTATTGCAAGTACAAGCGCACCTGGTCGATCATGCGTGAAAAAATATTACTGGCTTCAACCGCCTGCATGGTCACCAGCGGTACACTGTGTACGACCTGGTTGTTCAAGGTGAAGTCAATCTTGCCCACCGTTTGCTGGGCTTTCAGTGGCGCTTCCAGCGGCTTTGCAATGCGCACATTGGCTTTCATATTGGCGTACTCGCCTTGTGGCAAGGTCAAATACACCGGCCTGGCGACGGTCAAATCGACTTCGCTTTCTTTGCCTTTCCAGACTTTCTGGCGCGTGATGGCTTTAGCAGCCGGGTAAATCAGTTTTGACTCAAAGAACTGGAAGCCGAAGTTCAGCAGTTTCTGGCTCTCAGCGGCGCGTACATTGTCTGAAGTGGTACCCAATACCACCGAGATCAGGCGAAAATCGTTGCGCTTGGCCGATGAGATCAGGCAATAGCCAGCAGATTCGGTATGCCCGGTTTTCATGCCATCGACGGTAGGGTCGAGGAATAGCAAACGGTTACGGTTAGGCTGGGTGATCTTGTTATAGGTATAGGATTTTTGTGAGTACAGGCGCGCGTAGTCTTGCGGATAATCGCGGATCAAGGCATTGGCCAGAATCGACAGGTCACGTGCGGTCGTGGTGTGGGTTGGGTCAGGCAAGCCGGTCGAGTTCACGAAATGACTGTTTTTCATACCCAAGGCCACGGCCTTCTTGTTCATCAGCGTGGCAAACAACTCTTCACTGCCGGCAATCCCTTCTGCCAGTGTGATGGAGGCATCGTTACCAGACTGGATAATCAGGCCATGCAACAGCTCATCCACGGTGACTGTCATCGTGGTGTCGATAAACATTTTTGAGCCTTCGACCTTCCAGGCCTTATGACTGACAGGCAATGTTTGCGTCAGTGATAAACGCTTTTGCTTGACTGCTTCAAAAGCGAGATAGGCTGTCATCACCTTGGTCAGCGAAGCGGGCTCCACCGGCATATCCGGATTGCTGGCAGCCAGCAATCCGCCGGTATTGGCATCGCGCAATACAAAAGCTTTAGCGGCCAGCGTCGGTGATGGAACATTCAGGGTGACGGTTTCAGCCGCCAGCGTGATGATGGGTAAAGAGAGTAGAAGTGCAATACAAGAGCGCCACATGGTTAGTCACTTAACGAGAAAAACAGTCAATGAGAAAAAACCCTAAACGGGAAATAAGCTTCACGCAGGAAAACCTGGCGCGAAAAAACAATTACCGGGAAAAAATCAGTGCAGGTAACTGCAGTTGGTCACGCATCTGGCTGGCAGCCTGTGCGGCCAATGCGTGATCTGGATACGGCCCCAGTACCACCTGGAACAGCTTGCCATTATACACTTTGTTGAGCAGGGTTTGTGTCTCGGGCAAGGTATTGGAGATGCGTTTCTGCAAGCGGTCGGCATTTTCTTCCTGGCCAAAAGCCCCTACCTGTATATAAATGCCATTGGCTTCCAGCCCGTTGGCGCCAGTGTTTGCAGGGGTGGAAGGGTTTGCAGGTGACGGCGTGCTGACCGGTGCAACTGCGCTTGTTGATGCGGGCGCACTTGCTGATGCAGGCACGCCTGCCGACACGGACTGGACAATCTCCCTCGTCACTTGCACGGTTTCACTTGATGCCGGCGGGGTTGCAGGGGTGGCCAGTGTCGTGTCTATCAGTGATATTTCTACCTGGCTGGAGCCGTGCTGGATAATATCCAGCTGTTTGGCTGCCGCATAAGATAAATCAATAATGCGCGGACGGCCGAATGGTCCGCGGTCATTCACCCTGACGATCAGCGATTTACCGTTGCTGAGGTTGGTCACGCGCGCATAGCTGGGAAGGGGCAAGGTTTTGTGCGCGGCAGAAAGTTTGAACATATCGTAGACTTCACCGCTGGCGGTTTTGCGGCCATGGAATTTCTTGCCATACCAGGAAGCGTGACCGGTCTCGGTGAACGGCGTATTGATGGCCGTCATCGGCGAAATCGTTTCGCCATTGACGATGTAAGGCTTGGTGGTGGATTTGACGATAGGATCCAGCCTGGGCGTGACGGTTGTTTCCAGCGGTGTATTCGGGTCTATGCCGTCGGTGGCATTGCCCTGGAATTCCGGTTTCGGGTCAATATTGATGACACGCGGCCCCATGATGGTCGGTGCCGAGGGCGCAGATGCCTGCGGTTTCGGGCTTGAGCGCTCAGTCGGCGTCGTTTTGCTGGCGGGCGGTTGTGAAGGCGTAGTCTGGCGTGGCGGCATACTGCTGCTACAGGCAGCCAGCAGGCTGGTGAGCAATAGTATTCCCAGCAGGTTCAAATTAGACATCCTATCCTCACAAAATGACTGCACTAATCGGTCGCCACTAATCTGTAGCAACCAGGCGTTTATGCGATTGCACACTCATTAACAGGCCCAGGCTCAGGCCCAGGGTTAACAGTGAAGTACCGCCATAACTGACCAATGGCAGCGGAATACCCACCACCGGCAAAATGCCACTGACCATGCCCATATTCACAAAGCAATAAGTGAAGAAGGTAGCAGCAATGCTGCCTGCCAGCAGGCGCGAAAACGTATTTTTGGCTTGCGAGGCGATGATAAACGCCCTGCCTATGATGATGATGAACAACAGCAATAACAGGCAGCAGCCCACCAGGCCAAATTCTTCCGCAAACACGGCAAAAATAAAGTCAGTGGTGCGTTCCGGCACAAAGTCCAGCTGCGACTGGGTACCGTTCAGCCAGCCTTTGCCGGTCATGCCACCAGATCCGATCGCAATCGTCGCCTGGATAATATGGTAACCCGCACCCAGCGGGTCCTGGCTGGGGTCTACCAGAATCTCCACCCGGCGCCTTTGGTAATCGTGCAACATGGACCACAGGATAGGGAGCGCCGCGCCAAACGCAAACGCGCTGCCAAAGATGAATTTCCAGCTCAGCCCGGCCAGGAAGATGACGAAAAACCCTGAAGCAAATACCAGTGTCGCGGTGCCCAGGTCAGGCTGCTTGGCAATCAACAATACCGGCACCAGCAATATCACGCCCGCCACCAGGTAATCAGCGGTGCGCAACATGGTTTCGCGTTTTGAGAAATACCAGGACAGCATGATAGGGACTGCCAGTTTCATGAGTTCCGACGGCTGGATTTTGGTCACGCCCAGGTTTAACCACCGCCGCGCACCATGGCTGATATCGCCTATCAATGCAACTGCGATCAACAGTGTGAGCCCGAATATATAAACGGGAAATGCAATGCGCTCAATCAAAAGCGGTTGGGTATTCGCCACCAGCAGCATCACCGCCATCATGATGATGATATTGATGATTTGCGCATTCACTTTGGTCAGCGACTGGCCGGAGGCGCTGTATAAGACCATCAGCGCTACCACTAACACCATCAGCACCGTGGCAAGCAGGATAGAGTCTATATGCCGTATAAAGCGGCCGATCAATTGCCTAATCATGTGGCTCCTCTTCTACTTCTGGCGCATTCTGTATCGTGACTTCTGGCACAGCAGCCGCAGCCGGGTCGACCGGCACTTTACCGAGCAGATAATAATCCATGACCTTGCGCGCAATCGGGCCTGCCGTTGAACCGCCATGGCTACCGTTTTCAACAATCACCGCGACGGCGATTTTCGGGTCATCCGCAGGCGCATATGAAATAAACCAGGCATGGTCGCGGTGGCGCTCGTTAATCAGTTTTTCGTTATATTTCTCGTTTTGCTTGATACCAACCACTTGCGCGGTACCGGTTTTGGCCGCGATCAGGTAGCCTGCATTGGCACCAATCGCCGCAGCAGTACCGCCAGGTTGGGTCACATCCATCATGCCCAGCTTGACGATTTCCAGGTTGTTGGCGCTTAAATTCAACTGGTCGGCAATCTCATGCGGCAACAAACTGACCTGGTTGGTTTTGGAATTCACAATGGCATTCACCAGGTGCGGCCGTATCGATTTACCACTGTTAGCCAGCATGGCGGTGGCGCGCGCGAGCTGCATGGGGGTGACCAGCGTATAGCCCTGCCCGATGCCGACAATCACGGTTTCGCCCATATACCAGGGTTGTTTGAAACGTTTTTTCTTCCACGCCGGGGTAGGCAGCAAGCCGGACAGTTCGCCCTGGATATCGATATTGGTTTTTTCGCCAAAGCCAAAATGGCGTACAAAATCGGTCAGTCGATCTATGCCCAGTTCCATCGCCAGGCCATAAAAAAATGTATCGCAAGACACGGTGATCGCCCTGCGCATATCCACGGCACCGTGGCCGGAGGGTTTCCAGTCGCGGTAGCGGTGACGGCTGTTTGGCAGCATGAAATAACCGGGGTCGCTGATGGCGAAAGGCGGCTGGCGTTTGCCAGACTCTAACCCTGCCAGCGCTACAAATGGTTTGAAGGTGGAGCCTGGCGGGTAAATACCTTTCAGGCTGCGGTTGATCAGTGGTTTATCCAGCGAATTATTCAGCAGGTTCCAGTTGTCGTAATCAATGCCATCGACGAACAGGTTGGCGTCAAACGAAGGCATGCTGGCCATCGCCAGCACTTCACCGGTTTTTGGTTGAATAGCCACCAGTGCGCCACGCCTGCCAGCAAATTCATGCTCGGCGATTTCCTGTAATTTGGCATCCATAGACAGCACGATGTTATTGCCAGAAGTGGGCGACGCGCTGGAAAGCACACGTACCGCGCGGCCATCCGCATCGATTTCCACCTGCTGGAAACCGGTAATGCCGTGCAACTGTTCTTCGTAGGCCTGTTCCACCCCGGCTTTGCCGATGTGCTCGGTGCCTTTGTAATTCGAGAGCTGGCTATTTTCTTTCAACTGCCTGAGGTCGTTCTCGTTGATGCGGCTGATGTAGCCAATCGCATGCGTTCCCAATGTGCCATAAGGGTAGTGGCGGAATAAGCGAGACTTCAGTTCTACACCGGGAAAGCGGAAGCGATTGACCGCAAATTTGGCTGCTTCGTACTCATTGAGGTGAGTGCGGATAGGGATGCTCTCGAAGGTATGGCTTTGCCCACGCAGTTTTTTAAAGCGCTTTAAATCGGTAGGTGATATCTCGACCAGCTGGCCCAGCTCTTCAATCGTATCCTGCAAATCATCGGTTTTAGACGGCGTGATTTCCAGCGTATACACAAAAAAGTTATGCGCCAGGATAATGCCGTTGCGGTCAGAGATCAGGCCGCGGTTAGGCGTGATGGGGACAATCGAAATCCGGTTGTTTTCCGCCAGCGTCTGGTAGTAATCGTAGCGATAGATCTGTAAAAAATAGAAGCGCCCGGCCAGTGCCGAAAATGCGGCAATCACCACTAATACAAGGAAAACCAGGCGAACCCTGAACTTGTGTTGTTCGTTCTGGTGGTTCTTGAGTTCGGTACTGTACCCCATGCGCTTACAGCTTTTTAGGGCGCGACAGTTCGCCGAACCAGATGATCATGATTTGCCAGAGGATCAGGTCGGAAATGACAGGCAGGCCATAAGTCCAGTCAGGCAACTCGCTGCCTGCGAACAGTTTCAGCAGCATAATTAAAATACGCTGCATGCCGAACAGGAAGATCAGGTAGAGGTACAACTGCCAGCGGTTAAACAGCACCAGGCGGCGCTGGTAAATCAGGCCGAGAAATGCGGTAATTGAAAAGGTAAGCGCATGTTGGCCGAGCAGGCTGCCCGTCGCCAGATCGACCAGCAGCCCGGCGAACCACACCCAGCCGATATTGCAGTGATAAGGCGCCTGCAATAGCCAGTAAAGTGCGATCACCAATAAAAAATCAGGGCGGATAATCACGCCGGAGTTAGACCATGGATACAGCTGGAACACCAGTCCGACCAGCAAGGTAAAAAAGAAGGTGCTGAACTTAACCGGCTTCATGGATGCTCCGGTGCGGTGGGTACCTGGTTGTTATTAGGTTGCGTGCTGTTAGGTGTCGCGCCAGTGGGTGGCATGACTGCTGTTTCAGGCGCTGGTGTCGTGTCTGTTGAATCCAGGCTGGGAATTTCAGTGATTGGGTGCGGGTCCACTGCGGCATTATTCTTTTGCAGTACATCGACTACCGATTGATCCAGATGCTGCGCGTTGTTACGCGGCAATACCGGTTTGTTATCAGTCACCGGATTGATGGCCGGTGATTCCGGGATTTTCAGAATTAATACGTGTTTATGATTGTTCACCCCGGCAATCGGGCGGCTGACGATTTTGGCAAACGGTGAATCCTGGCTTTGTTTGATCTGCGTCACCACCGCCACCGCCAGGCCGGCTGGGTATACGCCATCAATGCCTGAAGTCACCAGTTTGTCGCCGACTTTGATATCGACGCTGGTCGGCAGGTAAGGAATATCCAGCGTGTTGCGTTTACCTTCGCCGAAAGCAATCGCGCGCAACTGATTGCGCTCAATCTGGATGGGAATGGACAATTTTTTATCGGTAATCAGCGTGACTTCACTGGTGAACGGGTAAACGCGTGTGATCTGGCCAACCACGCCTTGTTCATCCACCACTGCCTGGCCTGGTGTAATGTCGTGATGGCTGCCACGGTTGAGCGTGATGATATTGCTGAACGGGTCGCGCCCCATATGCATCACTTCGCCCAGTGTGGCTTTAGGGATGATAGGCGCATCACCCGCCAGCAATGTGCGTAAATGCACATTTTCTGCATCCACGGTTGCCAGGCGTTGTAGCGCGGCGTTGTCTATCAGGCCTTGTTGCTTAAGCTTGAAGTTTTCCTGGATCAATTGATTGTGCGAAGTGAAGTAGGTATTGATGTTGCGACCCCATTCATTCGGGGCGCTGGCGACGATTTCCAGCGGATGAAGGGCGGCGCTAAACCATTGCCGTACCTGGCTCAGGTAGTCAAAACGCGCATCGATGGCCATCATGACCAGCGATAACGCGCAAAAAAACATCAGGCGTGAAAAAGGCCGCGGCCCCTGGATAAAAAAGGCCGGGGATTCGTGCGGATCAAGCTGTTGGTGTATGCCTTTGAGCATAATGAGGGTATCGCCAGCCGGACCTTATCTTATTCACTGGCAAACACATTGCCGAGCTTGTCCATTTCCTCCAGCGCGCGGCCACAGCCACGGGCCACGCAAGTGAGCGGGTCTTCAGCCACAATGACAGGCAGGCCGGTTTCTTCCACCAGCAAACGGTCCAGGTCGCGCAGCAATGCGCCACCACCGGTCAGTACCATGCCTTTTTCAGCAATATCGGCGCCCAGTTCCGGCGGTGTTTGTTCCAGTGCAGATTTCACTGCGCCGACGATGGAGTTCAACGGCTCGGTGAGTGCTTCCAGGATTTCGTTACTGGAAATAGTGAATTTACGTGGCAGGCCTTCGGCCAGGTTGCGGCCGGTGACTTCCATTTCCAGCACTTCAGAACCAGGGAAAGCAGAGCCTATTCTTTTCTTGATCGCTTCGGCGGTAGGTTCGGAAATCTGCATGCCGTAGTTACGGCGGATGTAGTCAATAATGGCCTGGTCAAATTTGTCACCACCGACGCGTTCGGATTTGGCGTACACAATACCCCCCAGTGAAATCACGCCAACTTCAGTGGTACCGCCACCGATATCCACCACCATGGAACCAGTCGCTTCAGCCACCGGCATGTCGGCACCAATGGCAGCGGCCATTGGTTCTTCAATCAGGAACACTTGTTTGGCACCGGCGCGCTCGGCAGACTCTTTAATCGCACGGCGTTCCACCTGTGTTGAACCTACCGGTACACAGATGATGATGCGTGGGCTAGGCGAGAACCAGCGGGATTCGTGTACTTTACGGATGAAAAACTTGAGCATTTGCTCGGTGATGGTGAAGTCGGCAATCACGCCATCCTTCATCGGGCGGATCGCCTGAATGTTGGCTGGCGCACGGCCCAGCATGCTTTTCGCATCGGAGCCCACTGCCAGCAACACTTTTTTACCATTGGGCCCGCCCTCGGTACGAATGGCAACGACAGACGGCTCGTCCAGTACCACACCCTTGCCGCGCACGTAAATCAGGGTGTTGGCTGTGCCAAGGTCGATTGCGAGATCATTGGAGAAGTAGCTGTTAAGTGCACCGAACATGTTTTATCCTGTAAAATTCCGACTTTTGAAGCGCCAGCCGAGTGTGGCTTGAAATCAAGGTATAATAGCGCAAAACGCACATGAAATTAAGATGTGATTTCGAATTCTTGAAGACTTATCCTCTATGGCACTCAATCTTGAAGACATCAAACGTATAGCGCATCTGGCTCGCATCGAAGTCAGTGACACTGAAGCGCAAGAAACTTTAAATAAACTTTCCGGCATTTTAGGGCTGATCGAGCAAATGCAGGCGGTGGATACCACCGGCATTGCGCCTATGTCGCACTCCCAGGATGTGACACAACGCTTGCGTGAAGACGTGGTCACCCAAACCAATCAGCGTGAATTGTTCCAGGCTATTGCACCTGCCACGCAAGATGGTTTGTATCTTGTGCCCAAGGTCATTGAATAAACATTGATCAAACGCACCGATAAATAATTAAGTCGCCACCTCCAATACGGTTTTAATGATGATTAACAGTAGCCTCAAACAGCTGGGTCAACAATTGGCCAGCAAGCAAGTTTCCAGTGTCGAGCTCACGCAAGCCTACTTGCAGCGCGTGACGCAACTCAATCCGACCATCAATGCGTTTATCACCCTGGATGAAGAAAAAACCCTGGCCCAGGCCAAGGCTGCTGATGCGCGCATTGCCGCCGGTGACTTCGGGCCGCTGACGGGTATCCCGCTCGCGCAAAAAGACATTTTCTGTGCCAAGGGCTGGCGCACCACTTGCAGCTCGAAAATGCTGGAAAAATTCATTGCGCCGTATGACGCCCATGTCATCAGCCAGTTTGATGCCGTCGGTGCCGTGAACCTGGGCAAGACCAATATGGATGAATTCGCCATGGGTTCTTCCAACGAGACCAGTTACTTTGGTGGCGTGAAAAACCCGTGGGACTTTGACCGCGTGCCTGGTGGTAGCTCGGGTGGTTCAGCAGCCGCTGTCGCGGCGCGCTTGTGTGCTGCAGCGACAGGTACTGATACCGGCGGTTCCATTCGCCAACCCGCCTCCCTGTGCGGCTTCACTGGCCTGAAACCAACCTATGGTCTGGTATCGCGTTACGGCATGATCGCGTTTGCTTCTTCTCTGGATCAGGCGGGCCCGATGGCTAAATCGGCTGAAGACTGTGCCCTGATGCTGAACGTGATGGCCGGTTTCGACGAGCGCGATTCCACCAGCGTTAACCGCGAAAAAGAAGATTACACGCGTGGCCTGGCTGCGATGACTGGCGAGCAACCGCTTAAAGGCCTGCGTATCGGCTTGCCTAAAGAGTACTTTGCCGAAGGCCTGAGTGCTGACGTTGCTAAAGTCATTGAAACGGCGATTGCCGAATACAAAAAACTGGGTGCTGAAATCGTGGATATCAGCCTGCCAAATAACAACCTGTCTATTCCCGTTTACTACGTGCTGGCTCCCGCAGAAGCTTCCAGCAATTTGTCTCGCTATGACGGTGTGCGTTACGGTCACCGCGCTGCCGAATACAACGATCTGCAGGAAATGTACATGAAATCTCGCGCCGAAGGCTTTGGCGCCGAGGTCAAGCGCCGTATCCTGATCGGTACCTATGTATTGAGTGCCGGTTATTACGATGCCTACTACCTGAAAGCCCAGCAAATCCGCCGCCTGATTGCACAGGATTTTGTGGAAGCATTCAATCACTGTGATGTGATCATGGGACCCGCTGCCCCTTCGACAGCCTTTAAGGCCGGGGAGAAGACCAGTGACCCGGTCGCCATGTACCTGGAAGATCTGTATACGATTGCCGTTAACCTGGCCGGGTTGCCGGGCATGAGTGTCCCGGCAGGCTTTACCCAGAGTGGCAACGGCAAACCGCTGCCAGTCGGCTTGCAGATTATCGGTAATTATTTTGATGAAGCGCGCATGCTGGATGTCGGCCACGCCTATCAACAAGTAACAGACTGGCATACCCAAATGCCAGTAGCATTGGAGAACATCTAAATGCAGTGGGAAGTCGTGATCGGGTTGGAAACCCACGTTCAGTTACAAACCAAGTCCAAACAATTCAGTGGCGCTTCGACCACTTATGGTGCAGCGCCAAACACGCAGGCATGCGAGGTCAGCATCGCTTTGCCTGGCGTATTGCCTGTCCTGAATAAGCAATCAGTCGAATGCGCGATCAAATTCGGCCTGGCTATTGATGCCGAGATCGCTCCGCGCAGTATTTTTGCGCGCAAGAATTACTTTTATCCGGATTTGCCTAAGGGCTATCAGATTAGCCAGTTCGAATTGCCAGTGGTCGGCAAGGGCAAAATCACCATCCAGGTGCCTGCCGGTAAAAATACTGAAGCTTACGAAAAAGTCATCAACATCACCCGTGCGCATCTTGAAGAAGATGCCGGTAAATCTGTGCACGATGCGGTTGAAGGTATGTCCGGTATCGATTTGAACCGTGCCGGGACGCCATTGCTGGAAATCGTCACTGAACCGGATATGCGCAGTGCGGCGGAAGCGGTTGCCTATGCCAAAAAACTGCACGAACTGGTGCAATGGATAGGCATCTGTGACGGCAATATGCAGGAAGGGTCGTTCCGTTGCGACGTGAACGTGTCAGTGCGCCCGAAAGGCACAGAAAAACTGGGCACCCGCCGCGAAATCAAGAACCTCAACTCGTTCAAATTCATGTTGCAGGCGATTGAGTACGAAACCCAGTGGCAGATCGAAACACTGGAAGATGGCGGTACCATTCAACAAGCCACTATCCTGTTTAACCCGGACACTGGCGAAACCCGCGCCATGCGTTCCAAGGAAGAAGCCAACGATTACCGTTATTTCCCGGACCCGGATCTGTTGCCGCTGGAAGTGACTGAAGCGGACAAGGCGCGCGTTCGCGCGGATATGCCAGAATTGCCGCAGGCATTGCAGGTACGCTTTACCAGTGAGTACCAACTATCAAGCTACGACGCCAGCAACCTGACTGGCTCACGTGCAGTGGCAGATTACTTTGTTGCGGTTGTGAGTGCAGGTGGCGATGCCAAACAGGCCGCAAACTGGGTGATGGGCGCACTGTCTGCCAAATTGAATGCCGATGAGAAAACCATTACCGAGAGTCCGGTTTCTGCGGCACAACTGGCGGCTTTGTTGAAACGTATCGCCGATAACACCATCTCTAACAACGCCGCCAAACAAGTGTTTGAAGGCCTGTGGGCAGGGGAAGGCGACGTCGATGCGATTATTGAAGCCAAAGGCCTCAAGCAAGTATCCGACACCGGCGCGATTGAAGCGATTATCAATGAAGTGCTGGCGGCCAACCAGGCCATGGTCGAAGAGTACAAAGCCGGTAAGGAAAAAGCCTTTAATGCGCTGGTGGGCCAGTGTATGAAAGCTTCCAAAGGTAAAGCTAACCCGGCGCAAGTCAATGAACTGCTGAAAACCAAATTAGGGTAATCGCTGGTTTTAGCTCACCTAAAGCGGGCTAAACTAATTTGAGATAATGGCGTGAAGATTATTCTTCTCGCCATTTTGCATTAATGGCGATCAAATCAGGTAAACAGTTCAGCATGGCTTCGACGACCAGCGGGTCAAAGTGACGGTTAACCTGCGACTTGATTTCTTCGACAGCTTTTTCCACCGGCCAGGCCTCTTTATAGGGGCGCTTGCTCAGTAGTGCATCAAATACATCGGCAACCGCCACAATGCGTGCTTCTATGGGAATTTTTTCACCTTTCATCCCAAACGGGTAGCCGCTACCATCCCATTTTTCATGGTGGTACAAGGCGACGGTATGGGCCAGTTTAATTAAGGGTGAAGTGGATCTATCCAGAATATCGGCACCCAATTGCGGATGGGTGCGCATCACCGCCAGTTCATCGTCATCCAGTTTGCCAGGTTTAAGTAATACACTGTCGGGAATGCCGATTTTACCGATATCATGCATGGGCGCAGCGTGTACCAGTTGCTCGGCAAAGCCTGCATCCATACCTAATTCCAGTGCAATTCTGCCGGACACATGGCTCATGCGGATGACATGCATGCCGGTTTCATTATCCTTAAACTCTGCTGCACGCCCGAGTCGCTGAATTAATTCCAGGTGCGTGTTTTTTAATTCATCAATGTGTACCAGCGACAAGTGTGTTTTGACGCGTGCACGTACTAATGATGGGGAGATGGGCTTGTTGATGTAATCGACGCCGCCAGCGTTAAAACCTTCGGATTCATCAGCCTCATCCGTTAGCGCGGTGACAAAGATGACTGGAATCGTGTGTGTTTCCGGATCATTTTTTAAGTGTCTACAGACTTCAAACCCGGTCATGCCCGGCATCATGACATCGAGCAAAATCAATCCTGGTCTTTCTTTCTTCACCAGGTCCAGTGCATCCATGCCATTTTTGGCAAAGCTCAGACGGTAGTCATCCTGCAAGACTTGCTTGAGCACTTTCAGGTTGAGCGGCTCATCATCGACAATCAGGATTTTGGGTGGCTGGCTGATGTAATCCGTCATGACGTAGTCCCGTGTGTATGGGCTTCCAATAATGTATCGATTTGAGTCACCGCTTGTTCAAAATCAAAGTCATTCAGGCATTGGGTGATTGTATGCAATGTCTGGCGCCAGTCAGCCGGTGCATGCTGCATCAGTTTGTTTGCCAGGGCATCATCCAGTTCGGCCATTGCTGCTAGCGCGCGCAGTTCTTGCAACCATTCCAGCAATTGTTCGCTATCAATATTGGATGTGACCATTGAGGCTTGGGCAGATTCTGACTCATTGTCGAGTAATGTACTGATTGTTTGTTGCAACGCTTGAGTTGTGGTTTGCAAGTGATCGACCAAGGCAGGGCATTCTTGCCAGTTCTCTTCGGTGATATGTTCCAGCGCATCATAAATGGACTGCACTTTAGGCAGAGCAAGATTGGCACTCACGCCTTTATTGGCGTGTGCGATCATCCTGAGTGCAACATGATCATTCGCCTGTATGGCGGCTTTCAATGTTTGTATGTGCCGCGGTGCTTCCTGTAAGTACTGACCGACTTCAATCAGGTAAGTCTGCTGATCGCCCCATAACATGCCTCCCTTACGCAGGTCGAATTCTTTTTGGGCGAACGTTTGTTCAACCACTTCTGTTGGCGATGTGACGGAACCAGTTAATACACGTTGCATTTCAGCCAGTAATAAAGGTAATTCAATGGGTTTGGAGCTAAACCCATCCATATCGGCCTGTTTGGCAGCTAATCTATCCTGCTCTAGCACACTTGCGGTCAATGCAATAATCGGTGTTCTATCCCAGCCTGCTTCACGTTCCATTTCGCGAATACGCAAGCTGGCAGTCAAGCCATCGACAACCGGCATCTGTACATCCATTAAAATAATATCGAAGGACCGGGTTTGTAAGGTGTCAATGACTTCCTGGCCATTAGAGGCAAGGGTGACCCTATGTCCTTGCTTTTCCAGCATGATATTAAGTAATTTACGGTTTTGTTCAATATCATCTGCTGCCAGGATATTAAGGGATGGCAAGAAGTTTTGAGTGGCATCTACGATAGGCTCTCTACGAATGCCTTCCGATAGCGGTAACGTGACACTGAAACAACTGCCATGGCCTATCTGGCTTGTAGCCGTGATGCGGCCACCCATCAGCTCAACCAGCTGTTTACTGATGGTAGTGCCTAAACCGGTGCCGCCAAAACGACGGCTCATGGTTGCATCTGCCTGCGTGAATGGGTCAAATATGCTTTCCAGGCGGTCTGCATCAATGCCGATACCGGTATCTATCATGTCAAACTGCATCTCGCCATTCTCGGTTGGGTACACCTTTAACTCGACATGGCCGGTTTCAGTGAATTTAACGGCGTTGCCTAATAAATTGGTGAGTACCTGGCGGATACGATGCTCAGCGCCTTTGAAATAACCCGCAGCCTCGGGGGCAAGGGTGAGTTTTAATTCCAGATGCTTTTTGCGGGCTTGCAGCCACAGTGAAGAAATGACGCTATCCACCAATTCGCGCATGGAGAAATCCACTATTTCCAGTTCCAGCATGCCTTTTTCCAGCTTGGCGCTGTCAAGAATGTCATTCAGCAGATGCAACAATGACTTGGCTGACTGGCTGATGGTCGATAAGTAATTGCGTTGTTCCTGTTGCATGGCGGTGTCCAGCAGCAACTCACTAAAGCCGATAATCGAATTCATTGGGGTACGGATTTCATGGCTCATATTAGCCAGGAAGGTACTTTTAGCGCTGGCAGCCTGTTCGGCTTTATCCTTGGCCAGCAACATCTCTTGTTCCATTTGCTTGCGCTCAGTGATATCAATCATGAACATCAATACTTTAATGACTTTGCCATCCGTATTCCGGATCGGGCTGTAAGAGGCATGAATCCAGATTCTTTTGCCATGTTTGCCGTAGCGCACAAACTCGCCATGCACAAACTCACCACGTTTAAGGGACAGCCACTTCTGTTTATAGCGTTCAGTGGTTATAAATTCCGGTGGGCAAAGAATGGAGTGATGGCGCCCAAGAATTTCTGGTAGCGTATAACCTAGCAGATCCAGAAAGCTTTGGTTTGCAGTCAGTACAAAACCATCAATGGTAAATTCAGCCATGCTGGTTGAATTGTTAATAGCGTTCGCAATGCCCTCAAATTCAGCATTTTTGTGTTTTGATTCTGTGACATCCAGCAAAACGCCATCCATGGCGCTAATCTCGCCATCACTGTTTTGAATAGGTGATACCGAAGCCGAAATCCATTTCTCAGTGCCATCCCGGGCAGTGATTCTGAATTCGGTGACAAAGCTTTGCTGGCTGGAAATGGCTGCTTTGGCAATTGGCATTACCCGCTCAAGATCATCGGGGTGCATGAGTGGTGAGAAACGCAGGCTGCCATTTAAAAAGTCTTTGGCTGGCCAGCCTGTCATTTGCAATATCGCATCACTGATCAGTTGTATTTGCCATTCGCCTATGACATTACAGCGGAAAGTAACCCCGGGAATATTGTTCATCATCGACTGGATTTGCTGGTCTTTTCCACGCACATCCAGTTCCATCTGTTTACGTTCGCTGATATCCATCATAAACATGAGCACTTTAGTCACGTTGCCATCTACATTGCGGATTGGACTATAGGAGGCATTGATCCAGACCTTTCTGCCATTTTTAGCGTAACGTAAAAACTCACCATGAATAGACACACCACGGCGCAGAGCGGGCCATTTCTGTTCGTAATCATGCACCACATCTTCTGGCGCACAAATAATCGAGTGATGCCGCCCCTGGACTTCGTTCAGCTCGTAGCCCAGTAGGTCCAGAAAATTCTGGTTGGCACTTAATATCATGCCATCCATAGTAAATTCAGCCATGCTGGTGGAATAATTAATGGCATTCACAATGCCTTCAAACTCGGCATTTTTATGTTTCGACTCGGTTATATCAAGCATGACACCGTCCAGCGCGTCGGCAGTGCCATCATTGGTGTAAGTGGCAGAAGCGAATTCTGATATCCATTTTTCATTACCCGCCCGGTCTGTAATCCTGTATTCGATGGCATAGTTGGTTCGATTGGCAACGGCTGCTTCGACAATCGGCTGTATACGCTGTGCATCTTCAGGCTGAATAAACTGTGCAAAATGCACCTCGCCTTTTAAAAAGTCTTCAGCTTTCCAGCCAGTCATCTCTACGACCGCATCGCTGATTAAGCGCATACTCCAGCTTTCGTCCAGATTACAGCGAAACGTCACGCCCGGAATATTGTTCATCATCGAACGAATCTGCTGATCTTTTTCGCGAATGGCTTTTTCAATGGCTTTACGCTGCGTGAGGTCAGTGATAAAGCCGACGAACAGTTTTTCCCCTGGAAGCTTGACTTCACCAATCGCCAGGCGGATGGGAAACTGCGTGCCATCTTTCTTCATGGCTTCCAGATCGCGGCCTTCGCCAAGAATTTGTGCCTGGCCGCCTGCCTGGTAATTTTTAAGGTAATACAGATGGTTGGAACGGTCCGGCTCCGGCATCAGCATTGAAATATTCTTGCCTTCCATCTCGTCTTTGCGCCAGCCAAAGAGCTTCTCTACCGCTTCGTTGCAGGAAATGATCTGGCCGGAAGTGTTGATGGTGACAATGCCATCCACTGCTGTGTTTAAGATTGTTGATAAGCGCGTTTCACTGACTTGGATGCTTGCTAGCGCTTGCCGGTAACTGATCAGCACATTAATTGCAGCCGCAATGATGCCTATCAGTATAGTGACCAGCGTGATACCAAGTGCCAGCGAGATGGATTGGTTATCTTCAGGATTGAAGCCGGGTTGTGCTTGCCCGATAAAGCGTGCAGAGGCCATGCCGGTGTAATGCATGGCAGTGATGGCGCTGCCCATCAGCACGCCGCCCAGCACGATACTCACCTTGGCTGGCAGCTTGCCTTTCTGGTTGAGGAAAATGCCGGTCCATAATGAGAGCGTGGCCAAGCAGACCACCACCACTACTGAAATCAATACCCATAACAGGTCGAATTTGAGCACTGGCTCCATTTTCATCGCCAGCATCCCGGTGTAGTGCATGGCGCCAATGCCTGTGCCGACCGAGAGTCCACCTTTAATCAGCTTGCCGTAATCAAGCTGGTTCTCCGTCATCAGGTTGAGCGCATAATAAGATGCCAGTATGCCGGGCATCATCGAGATCATGGTGACTTCAGGGTTGTAAGTGACTTTAGTACAGATTTCGTAGGCCAGCATGCCTATAAAGTGCATGGCCCAAATGCCTGCCCCAAATGCCTGCCCCCAGGGAGATTGAGCTGGCGATAATTGAAAACTTCTGTGACACCAGCGAAGTTTGCTTTTGTGACAGGCGGGTTAGCTGTAGCGCCAGCACCGAGGTGCATATGGCTACCAGCGCAGACAAGATGACTAACCATGGATTATAGGTACCATAGAGTAGGGCGGTGGGTGACCCTTCCCTGAAAAAGAAAATACTGTACCAATCCATGCGGTGATTGCCTTCAATAAAAAATGTTGATCTTGCGAGCGTTATTTTATCTGGTGCATACAATAAATAATATTGAGAACAATGCTGTTTTTAAAGGCTATTTCACCGTTTAGTTGATCGGAATGAATAGTGATTTTCAGGTGCCAGAGAAGCAAAAAACCCTGCAGATGCAGGGTTTTTATGGTTGTAACGGTTTCTTTGGGGATTAATGACACAGCACATGGCAAATCAGCTGGTAGCAAATCGTCATAAAGCCGATGGTGGTCAGCACGAAACTGATGGCAGAAAATACCTTCCATTTCATTTTGCTCCAGAAGTCGGTGTCAAAGGCCGCAATGGTGAAAATAGTCGGGTTGGTAAAGCCGCCGATAGCCACGCAGACACAGGCAAAATGATGTAATTCAATGCCAGCGGTTTTGGATGCAGCAAAGAATCCCAGCTGGAAAAGCGCCATCAAGGCGTAATCCACGTGGGCTCGGATCATGGTTTTATAATCGACCAGAAATCCGCCATCGATACCCTGAATCGGGAACCAGCGGGCAAATGTCATTAACCATGCAGATAAAATTAAAGCAGTGGTACAGGCCACTGCACCTATCAATAAGACGTCCATTTTTTTCTCTCCTGAGCTCTGATTTAAAAGGGTGTCCCGTATTTTTATTGTGTCGGGAAGTGTGATTGTAGACAGACCTGTCTGTTTGTCAAGATGGGACATTAGCAAAAGTATGATTACTTGCGTTATTCGGCGATTTCCCGCACAATCCGTTCCTTGCTAGGGGTCTGTAAATCCTTAATTTTTAAGATTTACAGTGAGAGTTACCCTTCGAACCTGACGCGGTTGATACCGCCGTAGGGAATGCAAATCACAGCATCCTTACGTCTATTTCTTTTAAGGATGCTCAATGAATGCCATAGACAAAAATCTTCAGTCCCAGACTCCGCAATCCCAGGTTTCTCAATCCAAAAACGTAAAATTCGTCAACGCGGATGCCAAAGTTGACGAAGCCACCACCAAACCATTTGCCAAGTCGCGCAAAATCTACGTTCAAGGTTCACGCTCTGATATCCAGGTGCCATTCCGTGAAATCTCGCTGAGCAATACGCCTTCCAGTTTCGGTGGCGACACTAACCCGCCTGTGGTGGTTTATGATACCTCCGGCCCTTATACCGACCCCAATGTCGAAATTGACATCCGTAACGGCTTACCTGCGTTGCGTGCGCAATGGATCATGGAACGTGGCGATGTAGAACAACTGGATGGCCCGACGTCGGAATTTGGTCACCAGCGCCTGGTGGATCCGGAACTGTCGCAAATGCGCTTCAACCTGCATCGCAAACCGCTACGTGCCAAAGCTGGTATGAATGTCAGCCAGATGCATTACGCACGCCAGGGCATCATCACGCCGGAGATGGAATTTATTGCCATCCGCGAAAACCAGCGGCGGGAGAATATGAGCGAATTGCTGCAAACCCAGCATGCAGGCCAGAACTATGGCGCCAGCATTCCCAAAGTGATTACACCGGAATTCGTGCGTGACGAAGTGGCTCGTGGTCGTGCGATTATCCCTGCCAACATCAACCACCCGGAAATCGAGCCCATGATCATAGGCCGTAATTTCCTGGTCAAGATCAACGCCAATATCGGTAACTCTGCACTGGGCTCATCAATCTCTGAAGAAGTAGAAAAAATGGTGTGGGGCACCCGTTGGGGTGGCGATACAGTCATGGATCTGTCTACCGGTAAAAACATCCACGAAACGCGCGAATGGATTATCCGTAATTCACCGGTGCCTATTGGTACCGTACCTATTTACCAGGCGCTGGAAAAAGTGAATGGCAAGGCCGAAGACCTGACCTGGGAGATTTTCCGCGACACCTTGATCGAGCAGGCAGAGCAGGGCGTGGATTACTTCACTATCCATGCCGGTGTGCGCCTGGCGTATATCCCGATGACGGCCAAACGTATGACAGGTATCGTGTCACGCGGCGGTTCCATCATGGCGAAATGGTGCCTGGCGCATCATAAAGAATCGTTTCTTTACGAGCATTTTGAAGATATCTGCCAGATCATGAAGCAGTACGATGTGTCGTTCTCGCTGGGCGATGGCCTGCGTCCTGGTTCTATCTATGATGCCAACGATGAAGCGCAATTTGCCGAGCTGAAAACCCTGGGCGAGCTGACACAGATCGCCTGGAAACACGACGTTCAATGCATGATCGAAGGCCCCGGCCATGTGCCTATGCACCTGATCAAGGAAAACATGGATCTGCAACTGGAGCATTGTGGCGAAGCCCCGTTCTATACATTGGGCCCATTAACCACCGATATCGCACCTGGTTATGACCATATCACTTCCGGGATCGGCGCAGCGATGATAGGCTGGTATGGCTGTGCCATGCTGTGCTACGTGACACCTAAAGAGCACCTGGGCCTGCCGGACAAGGAAGACGTGCGCGTAGGCATCATCACGTACAAGATTGCAGCGCATGCGGCTGACCTGGCAAAAGGACATCCGGGTGCGCAGATCCGTGATAACGCCTTGTCCAAAGCCCGTTTCGAATTCCGTTGGGAAGACCAGTTCAACCTTGGCCTGGATCCGGAAAAAGCCAAGGAATTCCACGACGAGACCCTGCCACAGGAAGGTGCCAAACAGGCGCACTTCTGTTCCATGTGCGGCCCGCATTTCTGCTCGATGAAGATCACGCAGGATGTGCGTGACTATGCCGATAAGCTTGGCGTCGACGAGCAAGCTGCCCTGCAAAAAGGCATGCAGGAAAAAGCGATTGAGTTTGTGAAAAAAGGCAGCGAGGTTTACCAGAAGGTGTGACTTCATTGATAACTGGCCAATGCCAGCGACAGGCAACCTTTTGAGAAAGCCGGCAGTGATGCCGGCTTGTTTTATGGCAAATGTGGTTTTCAGGCAAATTTTTATTGATTGCCGTTGATGGATGGCAGTTCGCTGGCCTGGATATACAAAACAAATGTTAAGGTAAGCAAACAATAATGAAGGGGGCGCCATGCAGCCAACGCTGGAAAACGTTGTGAAAGAATTACCTGGCTATCTGAGTAATTTCACTCACATGATGACTAATCCTTCAGCGTTGGTCAGGGATCATGTCGCCGCTGACAATCCTAAGGCCAGGCTTGAACAGTCCATCACTTTTTTATTTCTGTCTTTCGCGATTGCAGTGGTCCTGGCCGTGGTTTTTCCGGAAGTCACCAACCCGGTGCAGCTGGTCGGCGATGAAAAAGGCTTGGCCGCACATGCCTTCGCAGCGATCCGATTGTTATTTGAATTGCTAGGCCTGGCCACACTTGCGTACCTGGCTGTCAAAATTACGGGTGTTCAAAGTGGTTTCCAGCGCTTTTTCGGGCTCATATGTGCGGCGTGTGGCCTGATATTGGTGATACAGATATTTGCGGCTTCGCTGACGAATATCAGCATGGCAGATCCTGTGACGGCCAAGGCATGGATAGCCATGGAAAAAGGCATGGAAAAGCTGAGGCCATTGATTGAGCAGGGAGTGCTGTGTAGCACTGATGCGCACACAGGAGAAGTCAATGCTGATCACCAACTTGCCAGCCTGTTCAAAACGCAACTGGCTGCGTTGCAGGTCACCTATGAACGGGCAACAGACCGGCCTTTGTATCAATTGGCCACCGGTCTGCAAGGGCTGGCTATGCTGGTGTTGCTGATCTGGTGCGGACGTGTCTGGTTCCTCTATCTCAAAAGCCACGCACTCTCTACCGGAAAAATGATACTTGCGACAGGGTTGCTGGTGGTGTTCGCAGGTGCAGGCATGCTGGTATATGAATTGGTCAATACCGGCGTAGCCATGATGAGCCTCTACCGCCAGTGTGAATGAATCGCATACCCGGCTTGACTATTTGGCAGGTTTTTTCCGTGTTTATCCAGTAATCCTGCCGCGTGGTGGCACGCTATAGTGAGCACTCTTAAAACGGTGAAAGGCAACTCATGGCGGATAACCTGCAAAGCAGCATCGTAAGAGATTTTCGGCAAACCCTGTTGTGGCCGATACAATTGATGAGGGACGACCACAGCCTGGATACGGTGCATTGTCCCTGGAATACGCTGAGTGCCAGTCCCGATTCGCCATGGCTGGAGATAAAAGACGAGTTTTTGCAGTCTTCACCTCATCTCAGTGAGGCGCGCTATCAGGAGTTCGTCACCTTTCTGCCATTTGCGCAGCGTTTTTTATATGGCGAAGGCAAACATGGCCGTGAATCAGGCGGCTATGGTGAGTCGCCCATTCATATCTTTACCCGCACCGATATCCGCCAGGTACGTATTACCCTGCACGATGAGCCGCAGCCTATCCTCTTGCATGTTTTGCATGTTGAACTGTATTTCTTTTTTGATATCGATGTCGCCATGCTGGCGTTCGAGGTGACCGGTACGGATTTGCCGCTAAAATCTGCGATGGAGGTCATGTATCGCCTGGGGCGTACTTACCCAAATTACTGGGATGATACAGGCGAAGGCGGACATTGCGCCCAGTCTATTGAATGGCTGGATTATCAGGGCAAGGTCATGGCGCGGTCTGATTATGAAGACAAGGCGCGCTACCTCGCCTATGTCAAAGAGAACCATGTGCCTTGCGTTTCCCTGCATTGGCTGGCGCTGTTGCATCCGCTGGTGCCGCATTATTCTGGCCAGGAGGGCGCGTTACGGTATCGCGAGATTGAATACCAGCGCATGCCATTGATGGCTTACCTGTCATTTGACGATGTGAGCCAGCTGAGCCGGGGTGATCTGATCCGCCTGGGCCTGGTTTGCCAGCCGTGGCATTCCGAAACCCTGCCGTTTACCGAGCATTTCTTGCAGGAATTCGAAAAATATAATTGTTACGACCGCTATTGGGATGAAGCCAGGCAGGACCCCTGGAGCACCACGCGTATCATGTGTACCGGGCAAAACTTTGTGGTGGTGGGTAGCCATCAGCACCGGGTATTCACCAATGAAAAAACCGGCATCAAGCGCCATTACCAGAACCAGTATTTCCTGCTGTTCCTGATCGCGCACTTTCAGAAAGCCGCCTTGCTGATGTTGTCTGACCGTATGGTGCAAGCGATTAGCCGGCTGGATATCCAGCGAGAAGATTCAGTGAAAGCTTTTCGCGCCCGTATCCGGCAGGCGACGGCTGTATTTTTGCGCTTTACTCACCGCTACTGGTTTGAGAATGTCTCTGACCAGGCTGTTGCCAAAGACTTGTTTGCGCTTATCCTCAGGCAACTGGATTCCGTCAGCCTGTTTGAAAAAACCCGCCGCCGCATCATGGATATGGCCGAATACCTGGAAGGGGAAGAAATCAAGCGCCAGGCGGATACTGTAGTACGCCTCACTGTGGTCACCATACTGGGACTGATCGGCACCATGACCAGCGGCCTGTTGGGCATGAACCTGATAGATCTCACGCAAACCAGCCTGCTGGAAAAAATGGGATATTTTACCCTGGTGTTTATCCCGGTCAGCGTTCTCACTTTTTATACGGTGATCAAATCACGCAGGCTGTCGCAGTTTCTGGATGCCCTTTCCAATGAAGGCGCAGGGTTGCGCTACAAACTGGCTAAGTTCAGGAATGTCTGGCTTGGCAAGCTGGATGAGCAGTAAACCTTAATTTAAAGTAGCTATGTTGCTGCCATGCCTAGTGTGAGAAAGATCTTTCAATCAAACACTTGTTAAGAATTGAATTATTGCGCAACTTGCCTATCGAAACTTAATCAAGCGGTTAGATACGATAGGAGAACGCCATGAGACGCAGGCTCTATTTTGTTTTACCCAATGTTAAAAGTGCACATGCCCTGATGGATGAGTTGCTACTGAATAGGATTGAAGAAAACCACATCCATTTCCATGCCGATCAGCAACAGTCTCTGGGGAATCTGCCTAAGGCTGATGCCATGGAAAAGTCTGATGTGGTGTACAGCGCCATGGGCGGGTTTCTATTCGGTGCCATAGTTGGGCTATTTGGCGGGATGTTAGCCTACATGGTGCCCTGGTGGTTTGGCGAAGTCCCGCTGACGGTGATTCCGTATTGCATGGTGTTAGGTGCCATTGCCTGTGCGGCTTGGGCAGCTGCCGTTGCGACAGCAGCACCCAGTTACCGCATCAGATCATACAAAAACGAGATAGAGCAGGGCAGCATCCTGATGATTGTTTCCGTGCCTTTGCGCAGGTTGAATGAGATCCGTCATCGCCTGGTCAATGCGCATCCTGAGGCGACTTATAGCGGGGTATGGCCCGCCGAGCATATTCTGTTCCCTTAAACAAAAAAAGCCAGCAGTTGCTGGCTTTTTTGTAATCCGTCTTTGCTCGATCTAATCAACATCTTTCAGACGTAAAGCTTCAATCTCAAAGCTGCCACCTTCGTAACTCACCAATATCTGTTGATCCTGAATGGTAAAACTGATCGAGAGTCCGCGTGCGGCAGCAGCAGCTAGCTGTTCTGTGTCCGGCAGATTGATAATGGTGACGTTATCCAGCTTGAGCACGGCTTTGCTATTTTGAGCCCACCACATATCTGCCGTCCTGCCGCCATAAAGCACCTGTACCACATGTTTGGATCTGCCACAGGCTTTACGGATCTCGCGCTCTTCGGGCAAGCCTACGCATATCCAGCGCTGAATGGCGCCGGTTAAATCTTTTTGCCAGAGGTCTGGCTCGTCGTCATCGCTCAAACCGTTGCCAAATAACAGGTTCTCATCGGCATACAGCACGAATGCCAGCAAACGGACCATAAGGCGCACGTCTGTTTCGGAAGGATGCTTCGCCAGCGTCAGATTGTGCTGCTGATAGTAATGCCTATCCATATCCGCAATATTGAGGTCTATTTTATAGATGGTGGATTTCAGTGCCATGCCTGAACAATCTCGTTTAAATTTAAGTGATGCGAGTATAACAAACCTGCATGACACACGCCGGAATCATGAGCAAGACACTCAAGTATCACGACAGATACAACAAAGTACTTGCGTGTTTGAACAAAATGTTTAAAATAAAAATGAAACGTTTTATTTTTATTTATGCAAAATCCTACACTTTTATCCGCAATGGACATTTCACCTCATAAAGTTAAAGCCGGCCGCCCCAGGGCGGGCACCGAGCATGAGCGTCACGCCTTGATGCTCGAGCAGGCACTAGAACTGTTTATGCTTGAAGGCGTGTCGCAAACCAGCGTTGCGCGCATTGCTAACGTGTGTGGTGTTTCCACGCGAACCATTTATGAGCGCTTTGATAATAAATATGCGCTGCTGATTGCGGCAATCAAACACATGGTGGAAAAAGATGTCTCTGCCATGGTGCAAATCGATAATTTATCTAACCAGACGCTGCATCAGGTCCTGACCGATATCGGCCGCTTTATGCTCAATCGAGTGCTTGAACCACGCATGTTGTCCTTCTTTAAAATTGGTGTGGCCGAAGCTTCACACTTACCGGAATTAGCCCGTGCCATGAAAGCGGTGGGGCCGGAGCGGATTCATCAAATGCTGTCTGATATCTTTAGTTTCTATGCCGCAAAAAACATGTTGCCGACACTGGATTTCAAACGCGCTGCCGAGTCTTATTGTGAGCTGCTGATTGCCGCGCCGCGTCAGAAAGCCTTATTTGGTGTGCTGGGTGCAGACTGGGATGCCGAAGCGCATCTCGCTTTTGTAGTGAACTTGTTTTTGCACGGATTACACGGAATGGAGCCAGCCAATGCAGTTAAGTAAACATTGGGTTTGGCTATGCATGCTGCCGCTGGCCGGATGTTCGGTCATTGATGAATATATCCGCCCCAACCCGATCACGGTTCAGGAGTGGCAAGCGCCATTACCGCATAACGGCAACGTCAGTGCATTAACCAACTGGTGGGCGCAATTCAAAGACCCGGTGCTTGACCAGTTACTGGCGCAGGCACAAAAAGAAAGTCCTTCGCTGGAAATCGCACTGGCTAATATTCGTACAGCACGAGCCAATGTACTTTCCGCACGCGCACAGGGAGTTCCTGATTTAACCAGCACCGGTAGTATGAACCGGAGCAAGGGCGGTGGCGGTGGCGGAGCATTCCCGGCCACCACAATTGAGATTGACTCAATTACGCTGGATGCCAGTTGGGAAATTGACCTGTTTGGCAAAATCAAGGCAGCTAAACAAGCAGCCAAAGCACAACTGGAAGCGAAAAAAATCGCGTGGCACGATGCACGCCTGACGGTAGCGGCAGAGGTCGCCAACAACTACGTGAATTACCGTGCCTGCCAGGCCTCTGTGAATGCATTGCAGGGTGCATTTAACTCGCGCAAAGAGACAGCGCGGTTGACAGGCATTTCTGCCAAGGCCGGCTTCACCGCCCCGTCCGACCTTGCGCTGGCAGAGGCGGCAACGCATGCGAGTGAGTCTACGCTGGATGGCCAGCAGGCAGAGTGTGAAGGGTTAGTAAAAGCGTTGGTTGAATTAACCAACTACCCGGAACCGGAACTGAAAGCTTTACTCGCCAAAGGCAAAGGCATGCCGCAACCGGCCATGTTTGAAGTGAATTCACTCCCTGCGACCTTGCTGACACGTCGCCCGGATCTGGCGATTGATGAGCGTAACCTGGCCGAAGCCAGCGCCAATGCAGGGGTTGCCAAAGCACAACTTTATCCAAGTCTGACTTTGAGCGGTTCGATAGGCTATCGCCGTACCAATTTTGGCGGTACGGTCACCCGCACTGACACCTGGTCGTATGGGCCTTCCGTCAAACTGCCGATTTTTGATGGCGGTACTTTACGGGCTGACCTGGCCGAAGCGCGCGCCAATTTTGATAGCCTGATGGCTACTTATAAACAGGATGTGCGCAAGGCGCTCAAAGAGGTGGAACAGGCGCTGGTCAATCTGGATAGTGCCAATCGGCGTGCGCAGTCCGAGCAGGCCAGTGCGCAACAGTATGCCCGCTATTTCGAGGCGGCTGAATTGAACTGGAAATCCGGCGGTATCGATTTGCTGTCACTGGAAGATGCGCGCCGCCAGAAAATCAATGCCGAGCTAAATGTAGTGACGCAGCAAAAGAACAGAGTTTTACAGTGGATTGCCCTTTACAAAGCCTTTGGTGGTGATTGGTATGAGGTGCAGCAGCAGGCAAAGCAGGACACAACAAAAGACATGACAGGAAAAGGTAAATAGCATGGCTAGACGCTCAAAAAAAGTAATATTTCTGGTCATCGCCGCCTTGCTGGTTGGCATAAGTGTATGGTTTTTCCAGCATCCATCACATAAGGCTGAACTGGCGGAAAGGCGTGGCAATCAGGCCACAAAAGACGGCTCTGCGAGATTAAGCAAAGCAACATTAAGTGTAGAAGCTACCAGCCCGGCGGCAGTGCAATGGCCGATGACGCTGGTGTTGAATGGCAGTATTTACCCCTGGCAAGAGGCGCTGGTGAGTGCCGAAATCGCCGGTTTGCGTATTAAACAAGTGCTAGTCGAGGTGGGTGCGCAAGTCAGCAAGGGACAGCCATTGGTACTGTTGGCGGATGAGACCGTAAAAGCGGATTTGCAGAAACAACTCGCCACAGTAGAAAAAGATAAGGCAGCCCTGGCAGAAGCTAAAAGTAATGCCGACCGCGCCAATGAAATTAAAGACAGCGGCGCATTGTCTGCCCAGAAAATTAATGAGTATGTGATTGCCCTGCAAACTGCCAAAGCCAATCTGGCGTTATCTGAAGCAGAGCTGGAGAACCAGCGTATCCGTATTCGCCAGACTAAAGTGGTGGCGCCGGATGATGGCGTGGTGTCTGAAAGGTCGGCCAATCTGGGTAATGTCGTTTCTGCCGGTACCGAATTGTTCAAGCTGATCCGCCAGAATCGTATCGAATGGCGCGGCGAAGTCAATGGTGACCAGCAAGCGGCGTTGCATACCGGGCAGACCGTCACGCTCAACCTGGCTGGTGGCAAAACCGTGGCAGGCAAGGTCCGCCTGATTTCACCGGTGGTGGATAACAACACGCGTAATGCGCTGGTGTATGTGGATATCCCTAAAAATAGCGCCAAACCTGGCATGTACGTACAAGGGAAAATCGATATCGGTCAGCAGCAAGGCCTGGCAATCCCCTTAAGTGCCGTGACATACCGTGATGGTTTTGCCTATGTGTTTGTGTTGGGTAATGCGAGTGCGGATGGCATGAGTAGAATCACGCAACGCAAGGTAAAAACCGGCCGTACGCTGGGCGAGCAAATCGAAGTGTTAAGCGGGGTAGATGCCGCAGCCAAGCTGGTGCTCAGCGGAGGCGCTTTCCTGAATGATGGCGACACCGTAAAAGTGGTGACAATCGCCAAGGCCGGAGCTTAAATATGAATTTTTCGGCCTGGTCGATCCGTAATCCGGTTCCGGCAATCCTGCTGTTTGTAGTGCTGACCTTCCTCGGTATCCGTTCGCTGAACCAGTTGGGCAAACAAAACTTCCCTGATATTGAACTACCTGTGATTATGGTGAGCGCGACGCTGGAAGGCGCGGCGCCACCGCAGCTGGAAACAGAGGTCGCGCGCAAACTTGAAGACAAGATCGCGACTATCGGTGGCATTGAACATATGTCCAGCGTCATCACCGATGGTGGCGTCAGCATCAGCGTGCAATTCACCATTGATACCAATAGTGAAGAAGCGCTCAACCTGGTGCGCAATGCAGTGGATAGTGCGCGTTCAGAGTTGCCAGCGGCAGTGACTACCCCGACAGTTTCCAAGCTCACCACCACCGGTAGCGCCATACTTACCTATGTCGTCTCGGCGGATAACATGGACGAAGGTGAGTTGTCCTGGTTTGTCGATAACGAGATCAGCAAAGCCATGCTGTCAGTGACCGGGGTCGGCAAGATCAGCCGTACCGGCGGCGTAGACCGCGAAGTGCAGGTCAACCTGGAGCCTACCCTGATGTCCGGCCTGGGCGTGAATGTCAGCGATGTGTCTGCACAACTCAAGCGCGTGCAGCAGGATGCTTCAGGTGGCCGTGGCGATATTGGTGACAATATACAGTCGGTGCGTACGCTGGGCGCATTGCATAGTGCCGATGAAGTACGCAACCTGGATATCCCTATCAGTGATGGCCGCCATATCAAACTGTCACAGGTGGCAGAGGTGCTGGATACTTATGCCGAGCGCAGCACTTATGCCAGCTACGATGGCAAGGAAGTGGTGCGCTTTGAAATCACGCGCAGCAAAGGCACCAGTGAAGTCACGGTGGCGAAGCACGTGCGTGAAGCGCTGGATAAATTCAGGCAACTGCATCCACAGGTCAAGATTGTTGAAGCGTTTAATATGGTCAAGCCGGTGGAAGATAACTACAACGGCTCCATGCAGTTGCTGTATGAAGGTGCATTGCTGGCGGTGCTGGTGGTGTGGTGGTTCCTGCGTGACTGGCGCGCGACCATCATTGCTTCCGTGGCATTGCCGTTATCGATGATCCCGACTTTTGCTTTTATGCAGTATTTCGGCTTCTCGCTCAACCTGCTGACCTTGCTGGCGCTGGCGCTGGTAGTCGGGATTCTGGTGGATGATGCGATTGTAGAAATCGAGAACATTGTGCGCCATTTGCGCATGGGCAAAACCCCTTACCAGGCCGCGATGGAAGCAGCGGACGAAATCGGTTTCGCGGTGATTGCCACCACCTTTACGCTGGTAGCGATTTTCCTGCCGACCGCATTTATGGGCGGGATCCCAGGCAAGTTTTTCAAACAGTTCGGTATCACAGCAGCAATTGCCATTACCTGCTCACTGATTGTGGCGCGATTGCTGACGCCCATGATGTCCGCTTACCTGCTCAAACCACATCCGGTCAAAGAAGAGCAAACTTCAACCACTATGCGCATATATCTGCGTTGGGTGACCTGGTGTCTGGGTCACCGGAAAACGGTGGTGTTAGGCTTTGTGCTGTTTATCATTGGTTCCATGAGCCTGATGCCATTACTGCCAAAAGGCTTTGTGCCTTCTTCTGACAGCAGCCAGACCAAAGTGAATATCGAGCTGCAGCCAGGCACGCCGCTATCGCAAACCCGACGCCTGGTCGATGAGGCTGAGCGTATCGTCAGGCAGCATCCGGAAGTAAAAACCGTATTTAGTGCTGCGGGCGCAGCCAGCACTGGCGGTGGCGGGCCGCATGCAGCGGAAAATACCACCGATGTGCGCAAAGGCAGCCTGATCATCAGCCTGACTGAACGTAGCGAGCGCAAGCAGAAGCAGTCCGAAATCGAGGCTGACTTGCGCGAGCGTTTGAAAAGCCTGCCGGGCGCGCGTATTTCTGTAGGTTCCGGCGAAACCGGCGAACGATTGCAGGTGACGCTGGCCAGCGATGACCCGGTGGCATTATTAAGCGCCAGCCAGCAAGTGGCGCATCAGTTGCGTAGCATCAATGGTCTCGGCAATATTACCTCCAGCGCCAGCCTGCAACGTCCTGAAGTGCAGATTATCCCTGACGTAGATAAAGCGGCTGAACTGGGCGTGACAGTGGAAGCGATTGCGCAGGTGATCCGTGTTGCTACTTCGGGTGACTTCTCCAATAGCATGCCTAAACTCAACCTGCCGCAACGTCAGGTACCGATACGTGTACGCCTGGGGCCTAGTGTACGCAGCAGCCTGCAGGAAATCGCGCAGTTACGCGTTCCCGCCAGAAACGGCAGTGTGAGTTTGGAAACCGTCGCCACCGTGCGTATGGGTAGTGGTCCGCAACAGATAGACCGCATGGACCGCATGCGTAATGTCACCTTTGATATTGAGTTGAATAAGCGCCAGATTGGCGAAGTCATGAAAGAGGTACAGCAATTATCCGCCATGCAAAATTTGCCCCCTAGCGTGAAACAGCTTGAGGCCGGTGATGCCAAGCGGATGAATGAGTTGTTTGCCAGTTTTGGTGGTGCGATGATTATCGGCATCATGTGCATTTATGTGGTGCTGGTGCTGCTGTTTGGCGATTTTCTGCAACCTGTCACCATTCTTGGCGCATTACCTTTGTCTTTGGGTGGGGCTTTCTTTGCACTGCTGGTGACGCATAACAGCTTCTCAATGCCTAGCGTGATTGGCTTGCTGATGCTGATGGGGGTGGTGACCAAAAACTCTATCCTGCTGGTGGAATACACCATCATGGCGCGCAAGCAATCCAAAGTCAGTCGTTTTGACGCCATTATAGATGGCTGCCATAAGCGGGCACGGCCGATTGTGATGACGACGATTGCGATGGCGGCTGGCATGATGCCGATTGCACTTGGGTGGAGTGCAGATCCGAGTTTCCGTGCGCCAATGGCGATTACGGTGATAGGCGGGTTGATTACTTCAACGGTGTTGAGTCTGCTGGTGATTCCGGTGTTGTATACGTATGTGGATGATTTGTTGGGGTGGTTGCGGGGAGTGGGGAGATTGGCCAGGAGGCATGCCTAGTTGGGGTATTAGCTAGGTGTATCAGTGGTAATGAAGTGCACTTGCTGTGAGGCTCTAATTGGTATTTCTTTGAATAGTTCGGTGCTCTGTTTTGGCATTTTCTTTCGCCTGTAGGCGAGTGTCTTTTCTTTGCGTGCCCAAAGAAAAGACACCAAAAGAAAGGGCACCCTAGCTTCCGCTTGTTTCCTGCGTTGCTCAAACTAGGACTTTCGTCCGTTGCTTTGCCGGACTTAGGTATAAGCGGTCGCGAAACTCGCCCTGACAAGCCACACACTGCGTGGCTTGTTGCGGAGCTCAGACAGTCGCTCCCTTCCTTCTTATTTTGACTCCGCTACTCGGCGCGTCAGATAGGGGACCCTGAAGGACACTACGCGGTTATTTGGGTGAATTTCCTTACATGGCATCCCGCTCGACCAGCGAATAAAACAAATCAAAAACAAATACACAGTTTCTAAGCGCCCGCTGCGCATGGCGTTTCATTAACGGCACATCGTGGTGGTTTTAAACGGGCCCCTATCTGACGCGCCGAGTAGCGCAGTCAGCGTGGGAGGGGTCGGCCAGCGTCTGTTCGAGTTCCGCGGTGGCTTGCGGGGTGTGCAAGCCGCTAGGTCGAGTTTCGTTGGACGCCCACGTTGACGAGCAACGCAGGGAAAAAGCGGAAGCTAGGGTGCATTTCTTTTGGTTACATTTTCTTTGGGCAAGCAAAGAAAAGTAACTCGCCTAGAGGCGAAATAAAATGCCGAATCAGCGCGCAGAACTAGCCAAAAAAATACCCACAAGAACTACAACAGATAGTGCACCACTCACTCTGCGAGGTCCGCACAGTTTGTAAAAGCAAAGAGAGGTAACTCGCCTAGAGGGGAAAAGCACCGTTAAAGAAAAGAAACGTTAAAAAATAGCCGTGAACAAACGTAGATTACAGAAGCGTAGATTGCAAAAATCTACCTAACCCTCAAGTGCACATTCCACCCGCTCCGACACCACTCTCTGCAACTGATCTCTGAGTGCCTTACTCAGCGCCTGCACTTCAGAATCCCTTACTGCCTCTGCCCAATGGCTGTTCGGAAAGTGTTTGTCACTTTCGAATCGCGGAATCACATGCCAATGCATATGCGGCGTTTTATTGCCCAAGCTGGCCAGGTTGATTTTATCCGGTTGGATAGTCTCCCGCAGCGCTGCTTCTACCGCAAATACCACCCTCATGGTGCGGGCACGCTCTGCGGGGGTCAGGTCTGTCATTTCCTTGACGTGTGCTAATAACTCAACCCGGCAGTAAGCCGGATAATCAGCATCATTCAGCAGCACTACCCGGCAAAAGTCATCCTGCCATAACACATCTTGTGAAACCGGTTCGCAAAGTACACAGTTTGCCATCAGGAGACCGCCAGCATTCTGTCCAATGACAACTTAGCCAGTTTGGCTTCATGTTCCGGTACTTTGATCTGGTTGACGATATTGCCTTCCGCCAGATTTTCCAGGCACCAGGCCAGATGCTGCGGGTCGATACGCGCCATGGTTGAGCATTCACACACCACATGGCTCATAAACTGCACCAGCTTGTTCTGCGGTTTCATTTCCTCGGCCAGACGGGTGACCAGGTTCAGTTCGGTGCCGACAAGCCATTTAGTGCCTGGTTCGGCTTCGCTGACGGTGCGCAGGATATATTCGGTAGAACCGACATAGTCAGAGTTGATACATACTTCAAACGCGGTCTCAGGGTGCGAAATCACTTTGCCGTCAGGATGCTGGGCGCGGAACTGGTCGATATTCTGTTTGCGGAACATCTGGTGTACAGAACAGTGACCTTTCCATAGCAGGATCTTCGCATCCTTGATCTGTTGTTCAGTCAGGCCGCCCATCGGTAAATCAGGGTCCCATACCGGCATTTGCTCCAGCGGGATACCCATTTTGTAACCACTCCAGCGACCCAGATGCTGGTCAGGGAAGAACAGGATTTTTTCACGTTGGCTGAAACCCCATTCCAGGATTTTCGGTGCGTTGGTGCTGGTACAGACAATGCCGCCATGCTCGCCGCAGAATGCTTTCAGGTCAGCGGCAGAGTTGATATAGGTGACCGGCGTGATGGTTTCATCAAAGTTAAGCACTTTGCTCAGCTCGCGGTAGCTACGCTCAACTTTGGCCAGGTTAGCCATATCTGCCATCGAGCAGCCGGCCGCCAGGTCAGGTAATACGACAATTTGTTCAGGACGACTCAGGATATCCGCCACTTCGGCCATAAAGTGCACACCGAGGAAAACGATGAATTCGGCATCCAGGCTGTCGCAATATTTGGATAGTTTCAGTGAGTCGCCTGAGAAATCGGCATGGCGGTAGACGCTTTCGTGCTGATAATGATGACCCAGAATCACCAGGCGCTTGCCCAGTTTTTTCCGTGCAGCCAGGATACGTGCCTGACAGTCGTCTTCTTGTGCGGTTTGGAATTTCTCAAATTGGATGGTGGCAGTTTGCATGCTTTTCCAGATGTCGGGCTCGGCCCGGCTTTCATAAAAATGGTATTTTACAGCCGATCATGATTTATCCCAATCGGATAAATCCGAATCAGATAAATCCCAATCATATAAGGTGGTCATAACACTAGATGGTGGCGCTCACCCAGTTTTTTCAAGGCGTCTACATTGGTCCAGCTAAATACTTTTTTGGCGGCGTCGCGCCAGTCTACCCATTCATAACGCGTATGTTCATCCGGCGCCAGTGTTACTGGCAATACAGAAGGCAAACATAAGCCAAATAAATGCTCGGTATTTTCTATTACGCCAGGCGCGTAACGATGGCGCCAGTGCGGGTAGATCTCGTACACATTGCTGGCCTGCCAGTCCTGGAAATCATAGGCCAGCGCATCCAGCCCGGTTTCCTCTTTCACTTCGCGGATAGCCGCTTCCACTGGCGTTTCATTGCCTTCAATACTGCCGGTGACTGATTGCCAGTAACCGGCTTTGTCCGCGCGTTCCAGTAGTAATACTTGCAGATCAGGGGTGTGTATCAAAATCAGGGCGGAAACCGGAGTTTTGTAAGGCTGGGTCATCCGGGCATTGTCCCTGAAACAGAGCGCTATTGTCTACGGTTGCTGTCGTCACGTTTGCCATGGCAAACACCACTTTTTTGAAAGATTGTCGTAAGTGATACGCGGTATTATGATTGCAAAATAACGGCGGGCATAAAGGGAATCTTCAATGTGGTGGCGTCAATCAGGGTTTGTTTGCTGTGTACTGTTAGCGGTTTGGATGCCATCACTGCATGCAGAGAATGCAGCACTGCCGGATTTGCAAAATATCCCGCTTGATCATTTAACACTTCCGCAAGCTGAGCAGTTGTTCGCCGGGTACAGCCGCGAGCTGCTGGTCGCCAAACGTTCGGTGCAATCTGCAGAGGCAGATACCCTGATCGCCGGGCAACGTCCTAACCCGGTCTTGTCAGTCGGCGTTTCCAGCCTAAACCTCAACCGTGGCCAGGGCAACATGAACCAGAATGGCAATAATGGTTTATGGGACAAAACCTACAACTCCACGCTTCAGGTCAGCCAGTTATACGAGCGCGGCAATAAACGCGAGTTACGGACTTCCGTTGCTGAAAGTGCCGTTAAAGCTTCTGAGTTTGATTTAAAAGAGACTTATCGCCGACAGGGCTTGGCGATGGTCACTGCTTACTATGATCTCAAGCTGGCACAAGAAACCTTGCAAATCCAGCAGGTGAATGTTGATTTATATGACAAAACCTTAGAGGCTGCCGAGTTTCGCCTGAAAGCGGGCGATGTCGCTTCAGCCGATGTGGCGCGTATCCGCGTAGATGCCTTGCGCGCAAAAAATGATTTGCGACAGGCGCAAGCCACCGTACAAAAAGCGCAGGCGCAGCTGGCGTATCTGATTGGTAAAGACCAGGATGCCGCTTCGCTCTACGTAGCAGACCCTTGGCCTTTGCCAGGTGAAGAGTCCGCAGTGCACGAAGGCGAGACCTGGTTGACGGAGCGTTCAGATATCAGGGCGGCCGAGGTGCGTATGCAACAGGCACAAGATGCGCGAAAACTGGCGGAATCTTTGAAAACCAGGGATCTGACCTGGTCGCTGGCTTACCAGCATTTTCCAGGTCAGGAACCAGGCTCCGGACCTGATACAGTGGGTGCAACGGTCAGTATTCCTTTATTCACTAATTACAATTATGAAGGCGAAGCTGCCCGCGCTGAGGTTGACTACAACTCCGCCACCGATGCCAAAGAGCAGGTGAGAGCGGCTGCGCTGGCTGAAATGCGCAGTGCCAAAGCTGATCTGGAGGCGGCCATCGATAAAAACCGTCGCTTTGACATGAGTATTCTAACGGAGGCGCAAAAAGCATCTGATGCCGCCGAATTTGCCTACAAGCATGGTGCCATGAGCGTGATGGACCTGCTGGATGCCAGACGGATTTTACGTGCGCTGCAACTGGAGTCCGCCAGTGTGAGAGCTGATTACGCCAAGTCCCTCTTTGCCTGGCGGGCGGCCACCCATCAAGTTTTTAATACACCTTAATCATGAAAAAGACCATTGATCAAATGCGCTTATCCTGCATCCCCAATACGCATGCCTTGAAATTATCAGGCTGGCTCATTTTACTGGCCGGGTTGTGGTGCTCTATGCATCCGCTACATGCAGCAGAGAAAAGTACGGCTGCACCACGTATGGCGAACGAGATTGTGCTGACTGCCGGATCGCCACAGGTCGCCAGTTTAAAAGTAGAGGCTGTGACTGAAATCCCGGTGCCGGTGACAGAACCCCTCAATGGCAAAATCATGCTGGATGAAAACCGCACAGCACGGATTTTCTCACCAGTGGCTGGCCGGGCGATGGCAATCAAGGCGCAGGTGGGTGACCAGGTGAAAGCGGGCCAGGCACTCCTGGTGATGGATTCACCTGATGTCGGCGGTGCAGTGGCGGATGCCCGTAAAGCCCAGGTCGATTTGCAACTTAAGCAGCAGGTGCTGGAACGCAACCGCATGTTGATGGAAGGCGGCGTACTTGCCAAAAAAGAAGTGGAGACCTCACAAGCTGACTTTTCGCTGGCGCGTGCTGAAACGGCCCGCGCCTCAGCCCGCCTCAAGAATTTGGGTGTAACGACCTCGGCCAACGATACTTACTCCTTGCGCTCGCCTATCAGTGGCACGGTGGTAGATCGCAAAATTAACCCTGGCAGTGAAATCAGGCCAGATGCTGCCGACCCTTTGTTTATTGTCACGGATCCAACCAATTTGTGGGCCAGCATTGATCTGCCGGAACGCGATTTAAGCCGCATTTCGCAAGGGCAAAAAGTCAGTGTACAAGTCGATGCCTATCCGGATGAAGTATTTACTGGCGAGGTGAAAACCATAGGTGTGATGGTGGATACGACCACCAGGCGGATTCCGGTACGTTGTGCGATTGAGAGCAAAGGCAAGCTCAAGCCCGAGATGTATGCACGGATCACGCCGCTGGATAGCAGCCAGCATAAAGTCATTCGCTTGCCTAACAGCGCCCTGATTACGGAAGGCTTGTATAGCTACGTGTTTGTTGAGGAGCGGCCACTGCACTTTAGAAAACGCGTGGTGACGCTGGATGTGCAACGCAGGGAATACGCGACAGTGAAACAAGGCTTGAAGGCCGGTGAGCGTGTCGTCACTGGCGGCGCGATTCTGCTGAATTCCGATTTGTCGGTCAACAAATAGGGTTGCCAGCCAACACACAGTCAATCATTAGCCGGTTTGCCATGCGCCGGTGCATCGAAAGCCAAACATGTTAAAAGGGTTAATCACTTTTTCTCTGCAACAGCGCGTGTTCCTGCTGATAGGCGCTGTGGTGCTGATGATCTTTGGCTGGTTTGCCGTACAGAACCTGCCGATTGAGTCTTTCCCTGATGTGGAAGATGTACACGTTGTGATCGTAACGCAATCACCCGGCATGGCGCCGGAAGAAGTCGAGCGTGTGGTCTCGTTGCCGATCGAACATGGCATGAGTGGCGTGCCCGGGTTGACGCAAATCCGTTCCGTTTCTATTACCGGCTTGTCGGTGGTGACACTGACCTTTGCCGAGAACACGGCAGATTACTTTGCCAGGCAACAGGTACTGGAGCGTTTGCAGGGGGTGAGTTTGCCTAATGATCTGCAACCAACGCTGGCGCCATTAACCACCGCAGTAGGTGAGATATACCGCTACCTGGTAGAAGCCCCAGCAGACATGCCCCAGCGCGAGGTGCGTGCCATCCAGGACTGGAAAATCATTCCGCAGTTACGCATGGTGCCAGGCGTGGCTGACATCACCAGTTTTGGTGGGGCGGTCAAAGAGTATCAAATCAAGCTGGATCCGCATTTACTCAAGAAATTCGCGGTCAGCATAGACCAGGTCAACCTGGCGGTCAGCCATAACAGCAGTAATGCTGGTGGCGGCTTGATGCACAGGGGAGATGAGTCCCTGGTCGTGCGCGGGATTGGTTTGTATCGCAATGTGGATGATATTGCGCAATCCGTGGTCGATACCCGAGATGGCAAACCTATCCTGGTCGGAGACCTTGGCGAGGTGAAGATCGGCGACCGGCCCCGTTCCGGCATCGTGTCATTCAACCAGCAGGATGACATCATTGAAGGCATCATCCTGATGACCAAAGGCCAGAATGCCGCCAAAGTGATTGAAGCGTTACGGGAGAAAGTAGTGCAGGTCAACCAGACCCTGCCACCTGGTGTGAAGGTCGTGCCTTTCTATGACCGTACCAGCCTGGTGGACCACACCGTACATACTGTCTCGGAAAACCTGATTGTCGGCGCGCTGCTGGTAGTGGCTATCCTGATTATCTTCCTGCGCAACTGGCGCGCGGCATTGATCGTCGCTTCGGTGATTCCTTTGTCGCTGCTGTTTGCGTTTATTGTGATGGATTTGCGCGGTGTCTCTGCCAACCTGATTTCACTGGGCGCAGTGGACTTCGGCATTATCATTGATAGTGCGGTGGTGCTGGTCGAAGCACTGATGGTGCGGCTGGCGATGGCAGAAACTGACAAAAATCCCTCTCATGCCGGCATCGCCTGGCGTATGCAAACGCTGAAAAATACCGCGATTGATATGGGTCACCCGATACTGTTTTCCAAAGCGATTATCATCACCGCTTTCCTGCCTATCTTTACCTTCCAGCGAGTAGAGGGCAAGATTTTCTCGCCCATGGCATTTACCCTGAGTTTTGCGCTGCTGGGGGCGATTCTGCTCACGCTGACACTTGTTCCCGCTTTGCTTTCATACACCATGAAGCGCGAGGATATGGCGGAAAAACACAGCGCCTGGATGCAAAATATCCAGGATGCCTACCGCAAAGTATTGCTCCAGAGCGCCAAGGCCAGAAAACTGGTGGTGCTGGTGTCAGTCGCTGTGTTAGTGCTGGCGATGTTGTGTGCACCTATGCTGGGTTCCGAGTTCTTACCCAAGCTGGACGAAGGCAATATCTGGCTCACAGTAGATTTGCCACCCTCCGCCAGCCTGGAGAAAACCAAGGAAGTCGAACGGCATATCAGGAAAATCCTGAATAGCTATCAGGAAGTCAGGCTGGTTGTGGCACATGTCGGGCGTCCCGATGACGGCACCGATCCTAAAGGGCCTTATCACATGGAAATCCTGGCTGACCTCAAGCCGCATAGTGAATGGCATTTTGCGAATAAGGAAAGCCTGATCAAGGATATCTCACGCCGCATCCATGAAATCCCCGGCATCCCTACCAATTTCTCGCAGGTAATTCAGGACAGCGTGGAGGAAGCCTTGTCCGGGGTAAAAGGTGAGATTGCGGTGAAAATTTTTGGCCGCGATTTATCTATCCTGGAACAAAAAGCATCTGAAGTGGTGGATGCCATTAACAGCGTGCGTGGCGCAACGGATGTTGCCGCAGTGAGGATTTCCGGCAACTCGGAACTGGATATCACCCTGAATCGCAGTCAACTGGCCAGATATGGTTTGGCAGTGGATGATGTGAACAATACTGTGCAGACAGCGCTGGCTGGCAATGCGGCGAATACTTTCTACGACGGTGACCGGCATTTTGATGTGACATTGCGACTGGAGAGGTCTTACCGTGACTCGGTGGATGATATTGATGAACTGCCGATAGCCTTGCCAAATGGTGCAGGCAGTATTCCGCTCAGTGAAGTGGCTGAAGTGACCGTCAAACAGGGCGCGTCACGTGTCAGCCGTGAAGCCGGGTCACGCATAGTGTCGATCAAGGCCAATATTACTGACAGGGACCAGGGCAGCTTCGTGCAAGAGGCGATGCAAAAAGTAAAAGAACAAGTCAAGTTGCCGCCCGGGTACAGCATGACCTGGGGCGGCCAGTTTGAGAACCAGCAACGCGCGATGAAGCGGCTGATGGTGATTGTGCCTTTATCCGTACTGCTGATTTTTATCCTGCTGTTCTGGGCATTCAAGTCGGTTAAAAACGCCTTGCTGGTGTTACTGATGATCCCATTTGCGCTGGTGGGCGGCCTGGCTGGGCTGGCTGTTGCTGGCTTGCACCTGTCTGTGTCTGCCGCAGTCGGATTTATCGCGCTAGCCGGGATCTCCGTGCAAAACGGGGTGATTATGGTCGAGCAGATGAAGCATTTAATGCGTGAAGGCAAACGTGCCAGCGAAGCGGTGATTGAAGGTGCGGTTGCCCGTTTAAGACCTATCCTGATGACGGCCTTGATGGCGGGTATAGGCCTGATGCCCGCAGCTCTGTCACATGGTATAGGTTCGGAAACGCAAAGGCCATTCGCCGTGGTCATTGTGGGTGGTCTGATCACCGCGACACTTTTCACCCTGTTATTGCTGCCATTGCTCTTCCCGATGTTTACAGATGAGCGTCGCGCGAGTTCTCGATGAAATGCCAGTTTGGTTTTTTAAAACCAAACTGGTGGTTTAAAACAGCCAGGCTGCACTTTTTAAGCTAATTAGGTAAATAATTTTCTATAAAAATCAAAGAGTTAATTTGATGTCGAGATTGGCATAATTGATGCAATGTTATTAATGTGCTATCTCATTGCATACAGGCAGTAAGTGGCTGTTGTAAATCTCCAAAGTGGTAATGTTGTCGCATGTTAAATAATAACAACGAGCAATTTTTTCCCCTATTGTCCTTTCCCGAGGATATTGCTTGCGCCCAGGCCTTGTGCTTGGGTTTTTTTTACCTGGTGATAGCCGACAGGAACCCATGAAGAGTGTAAACCTGGTGTTTGCGCTGTGCTTTTAGTATTGAAGGCTGAAGCGTGTTTTTTGGAGGCAATCAAACGGATTTGAAATGCAATCAGGATCCTGAATGGGGCTGAGGCCGCTTTTCGGCATTGACCAGATTTTTAGGTAACTGGAATACGACATTCTCAACCACCCCTTGCAACTCTTCCACCTGTGCCGCACCCATCGCATGTAAAGCCTGTATCACTTCCTGCACCAGCACCTCAGGGGCAGAAGCGCCGGCTGAAATGCCTACTTTCCTTTTGCCTTTTAACCATTCTGGATTCAGCAAGGTGGCGTTATCTACCATGTAGGCTTCCACGCCCTGGTTTTTAGCCACTTCACGCAAGCGGTTGGAGTTAGAGCTGTTAGGCGAGCCGACAATAATCACAAGATCGCAATCCTTTGCCATGATTTTGACTGCGTCCTGCCGATTTTGTGTGGCATAGCAAATATCATCGCTCTTAGGCGCTTTAATATTAGGAAAGCGGGCTTTAAGCGCATTGATCACTTGCGTGGCATCGTCTACAGACAGTGTCGTTTGCGTCACAAACGCCAACTTTTCCGCATCAGTCACTTGCAGGGCTGCGACGTCTTCCGGTGTTTCCACCAGGTACATGCCGCCAGCTTCTGACTGTCCCATGGTGCCTTCGACTTCCGGGTGGCCTTTGTGGCCTATCATGATGATTTCCAGGCCGTCCTTGCGCATTTTTGCGACTTCAATGTGCACCTTGGTCACCAGTGGACAGGTCGCATCAAAAGCGGTCAGCCCGCGTGATTCTGCCTCTGCGCGCACCGCTTTGGAAACGCCATGCGCACTGAAGATGACAATATTGCCTGCCGGAATTTTTTCCAGCTCATCGACAAAAATAGCGCCTTTGTCACGTAGCTGGCCGACCACAAATTTGTTATGGACCACTTCATTGCGGACATAGATAGGCGCACCGAACTTTTCCAGCGCCTGTTCAACAATAATAATGGCGCGGTCTACCCCGGCGCAAAAACCGCGCGGATTGGCCAGCACAATATTCGGTAAGTCATTTGTTTGCATAAATCAATTCCGTGAAGGAGGCTGCTGCATCTGCGCTCGCGAATCCGTCAGGTTAAGCATATGGTCAGTCACAAGGTCTGGCATGCATCAGGTATAATCGGCGTTTTGTTGCCAGTTACCCGCCAAATGTTATGAAAAACACTGCTACCTTGCTGATTACCTGCCCGGACACCAAAGGGATTGTGGCGGCGATTGCGCAATTTCTGTATGAGCACAATGCCAATATTTTACACGCAGACCAGCATCAGGATGCGGAAAATAATCTGTTTTTAATGCGGGTGGAGTGGGACCTGAGTGATTTCAATGTCGCGGTGGCAGATTTTGAGCAGGCATTTGCGCCTGTTGCGCAGCGATTTGACATGACCTGGCAACTGAAACTCTCGGAGCAAAAAACACGTCTGGCGATCATGGTGTCGCAATATGACCATTGCCTGGCCGACCTGTTGCACAGGCATCATAGTGGTGAACTGGCCTGCGATATCCCGCTGATTATCAGTAACCATCGCGATACTGAAAAGCTGGCGGCTTTTTATGGCATAGATTTTCATTATCTGCCGATGACTAAAGAAACCAAGGCCGAGGTCGAAGCGCAAGAATTCGCATTGTTTGATCAATACCAGATTGATTTGATCGTACTGGCGCGCTACATGCAGATATTGTCACCGGAGTTTGTCGCACGCTATCCGCAAAGAATTATTAATATCCATCATTCTTTCCTGCCTGCATTTATTGGTGCGCGGCCCTATCACCGTGCATTTGAGCGTGGCGTAAAACTGATAGGGGCGACCAGCCATTACGTCACCGAAGTGCTGGATGAAGGCCCGATTATCGAGCAGGATCTGGCGCGTATTTCGCACCGCGACCAGGTGGAAGACCTGATCCAGAAAGGCCGCGACCTGGAGCGTATTGTGTTATCGAAAGCCGTGCGCTGGCATATAGAGCACCGGATTCTGCTCTATGCAAACAAGACGGTTATTTTTGATTAAAAACACGCCATAAGCGGCTGCGCGAGCGAATTGTTGCGTTGCGCGGTGCTCAAATTCTCGCCGTAATTTTGTACTGTCTCGGCTTTTGTGCTACCTGCGCTTTACACTTCACTCGCTTGTTCACCTCTGGCAATCTTTCAATATGACGTAATAAAAAAACCGAAACATCAAGTTTCGGTTTTTTTTATTGCACATTGACGTCGTAACGCTAAGGCAGCGTACGTTCCAGCTTAAATAAATCTGCAATCTGTTCACGTTCGCGGATCACATGCACCTGGTCTCCATCCACCAGTACTTCAGCCGCCCGCGCACGGGTATTGTAATTGCTGGACATACTCATGCCATAAGCGCCGGCAGAGTGAATGGCCAGATAGTCACCTTCTGCAATCGCCAAACTACGGTCATGGCCTAGAAAATCACCGCTTTCACACACCGGCCCCACCACTTCATAGGTGTGTGCTTGGGCTGGAGAGTCGGCAATCGTAGTGATGTGGTGGTACGCATCGTACAGCGCAGGGCGCATCAGGTCGTTCATGGCCGCATCTACAATCGCAAAATTCTTGCTTTCGCCCGGTTTTAAATATTCAACCTTGGTCAGTAAGATACCGGCATTACCCACCAGTGCGCGACCAGGCTCGAATAATACTTTCACACCACGACCTGCCAGTTTTTGCATGATGGCTGCGGTGTAAGTCGCAAAATCCGGTGGAGTTTCGTCACTATAAGTAATGCCTACGCCGCCGCCTACATCAATATGCTGGATATGTATGTCGCGTTCAGCCAGTGCATCCACCAAGCCCAAAACTTTATCCAGTGCATCGAGGAAAGGCGACAGTTCAGTAATCTGGGAGCCAATGTGGCAATCGACACCATGCACGACAATATTCGGCATGCCGGCGGCTTGCTGGTATAAATCCAGCGCATCTTCAAACGCCACACCAAACTTGTTATTTTTGAGGCCGGTGGAAATATACGGATGCGTTTTGGCATCCACATTCGGGTTCACCCGCAATGAAACCGGTGCGATTTTGCCTATTTCGGCAGCCACTTGCTGGATGCGGTGCAATTCATTGATGGATTCCACATTAAAGCAGAGAATGCCCGCTTCCAGCGCAGCGAGAATTTCGTTATGTGATTTTCCCACACCTGAAAAAACCACTTTTTTCGGATCACCACCCGCTGCGAGAACACGTGCGAGTTCGCCACCTGAGACAATATCAAACCCGGCGCCGAGACGGGCAAACAGGTTCAGGATGGCCAGGCTGGGATTGGCTTTCACGGCAAAGCAGATCAGATGTTCATGGCCTAGAAGGCCAGCCTGGAAGCGCTTGAATGTTTCAGTCAGCGCGCTTCTGGAATAAACATAGGTCGGTGTCTGGTGTTGTTCCGCGATATCGCGCAAGGCTACATTTTCGGCATGTAGCAGGCCATTCTTGGTATTAAAAGCGGTCACTTGGCAGGAGGTGTTTGTTGTTGAGGTTGAGGATACTGGCGTTCAGGGATATATAGATCGCCTTTAAGCCCACATGCGCTTAATTGAGCCAGCATCAGGCCAAGCGCTAATAGTCGCGTCCAGAAGGAAAACATAATCCAGTCCAGTTTAAATAGACCTGCATTTTATCACTAAACTGCGAGTGCTTGATGTCAGGGTTATCTCACCGCTCGTCGGCTGGATACTGCCACCGGTCAGGCAGCGCTGGACATCTGTTTACCCAGTTTGCATGATTAGCACATCGTAAAAAAGGTCTCAATATGATGCGCAATGTAATTCAGCAAGGGTTCAGCCTGATCGAAATCATGATTGTGGTCGCCATTATGGGCATACTGGCCAGCATCGCAGTGCCAGGCTACCAGGATTACATCAGGAGCGGAAATGCGGTTGAGGCACCCTCTAACCTTGCCAATTGTCGCGTACTGGCAGAGCAGTTTTTCCAGGATAACCTTACCTATGTTGGATTTGCATGCAATCCGACGGACGGACGATTTTTTGATTACTTCGTCGATAACCAGACGGCGACAACCTATACCTTGCATGCTGCAGGGAGATCTGCCCAGAATATGGGTAATTTCGAGTTCACCGTAAACCAGGATAACGCGAAAACTTCAAGATATGACGGTACGACCGGGGCTACCTGCTGGTTAACCAGTTCTTCGGGTAGTTGCTAGTCATGCAGCAACAGGGTTTTTCATTGATTGAACTGGTAGTGACTGTGGTCGTCATGATGGCGGTCTCCATGTTTGCTATCCCGGCATTTCAGTCGTCTATCGGTAATTCACAAATCCGCACGGTGACTGAGTCGATCAAAAATGGCTTGCAGCAGGCGAGGGTAGAAGCAATCAAACGGAATACCCGCATCAGATTCACGCTGCAAGCTAATGGTGCCTGGGAATTGGGATGTGTGGCGCCCGCAGACGCTGTAGCTTGCCCAGCGATTATCAGCCAGAAAAGTGCTTCAGAGGGTTCTTCAGCAAATGTCGCTATCATTGCCGATTATCCATCTGCCGTTTTTACCGGTTTCGGCACACGTGATCCCGGTGTTGCCAATGGACTTTCGCGAGTGGATGTATCTAGTATTCAGGTAGCGAGAGCTGAGCGCAGGGATTTGCGGATTATACTGGCCGCCGGAGGCCATGCAAGAGTCTGTGATCCGGCTGTTAACGCAGTAGGAGATATTCGCAAATGCTAAGTTTCAAGCCTACAAAAAAAGGGATGCCGCGTCGTTTACGCCTGCAATATGGCTCTGTCCTGATTGAATCTTTAGTTGCTGTAGTCATTTTTAGTATGGGCGTGCTAGCACTGGCCGGATTGCAGAGTGCCATGCTAAAGAATAGCAATGACAATCGCTATCGCGCTGAAGCGCAACTGATTGCACAAACGCATGTAGCCAATATGATGGCTTTTGGAGGAGATGCTGCGACCTATGTCGGGCAGGTCGATCGTGCAAGAATCAGAGCACAACTGCCCAATGGCACCCTGAATTTTTCTGCCATCACTAATAACATGATCACAGTCACCGTTGGCTGGCAATTGCCTGGCGGCAGGCATCACCAGGTGAATGCCTCCAGTTATCTCTTTGATGTAACGTCTGATTGAAAGTGACTGTTTATATGGCGCATAGGCGAAGCCGATCACATGGGCAGCAATCCGGGATGAGCCTGGTTGAGCTTCTGGTTGGTATTTTGATCGGGCTGGTAGCTACACTGGCAATTGCTAACTTGTTCAGTGGCTTTGAAGCACGTAAGCGCATGATTTCCAGTGGTTCTGATGCACAGTCCAGCGGTGTGCTGGCGCTTTATTTTTTGCAGCGTGATGCACAAAATGCCGGATATGGACTGCCTTTATACAATAGCCAGGACCCGTCACCTTTACTGTGCCCTATTAATACTTCAATCAATCAGGGCGGAGTAGTGGTGAATCTCTCGCCTGTCATTATCGTGGATGGGGGTGCCGGACAGGATATTGTCCGCATCCGCTACGGGAATCCACCCAGTGGTGGTGCCTCTGTACGTGCGGTTGGTAACCTGGCCTCACCGGCCCTGGATGGCCCTTTGCTGGGTTGCCAGGAAGGGGATGTGGTGTTATTCCACCAGACGCAAGACAATCCTAATTGCAGCCTGGCCCGTATCCAGCGGCTGAATGCTGACCGGGTGATTAATACATTGGTTGAGATCAATACCGTACCTACGGATCGGCCTGTGGCCAATTTGAATGGTGCAGAGTGGGTGCGGTTTTCGTGCCTGGGAGCTTGGAATCAGTATGAATACACTGTGAATGGCAATCTGGAACTGACCAGGACGGGTGGAACGCCAGGCACCAATCCTTTCCCGAGTAGTGCCGCAATTCCGGTGGTCAGTGATATTGTCTCCTTGCAAGCGCAGTATGGCGTAGCCAATACGCCTCATCCTGATCCTGTGTGGGCAGCTTCGCCTACCGGATCGCGTTTTCTCAACCGGGTTGATCAATGGGCAGATGCGACCGGTACTTTTGGCCCAGCGATGGGTTTAATGGACAGAAACCGGATACGGGCAATACGTATCGCGGTCGTCGCCAGAGATGGCGGGATACAAAGAAATATAGTCAGCCAGGCTTGTAACGGTAATGCCGTCGGCATCAGCAGAGTGTGCATCTGGACCAATGATGCTGCGCCAGCAAATGTCAATTTGAGTCACATTGCCGATTGGCAGCGATATCGCTATCGCACTGTTGAGGTGACTGTGCCTCTCCGGAATATTCTTTGGAATCGCGATGCCTTGTAAAGCTATTCAAACTTTTTTTGGGCATAGGTCAGATCGTGCACAGGCCGGGATAGTACTGTTTTTTGCCTTGCTGGCACTTGCAGTCATGTCTATTGCCGCGGTTGCCTTGATCCGGAGTGTGGATACCAATGCGCTGCTATCCGGCAATATGGTATTCAGGCAGTCAGCCAGTGCGACATCGAATGTAGCGCTGGAAGGGGTTGCACAGAGTATCACTCAAAATATCAGTTTGGCGAATAGTGTGAGGCACTTTCCAGGCCAGGGATACTACGCCAATTGCAGCAGGTTCGATATACAGCCTAATGCATCGGTTTGTGATGGAGGCCGCCTGACGACCACCGCTTGGGATAATACTAACAGCCGCCTGGTCCCTGACCAGGTAGACGGCAACGCTGAAATCCGTAATGGTGTTGACCGGCAAGGGAATCAAATCAGGTATGTGATTGAGCGCATGTGCAATTTCAACGAGGCTGAAATTAACGCCGGGAATGCTGCCATGGATGGGGCTCGCTGCCTGATGGCCAGTTCTACAGCCTGCAGGCCTCCAATAGATATTCCGGGAGGGCCAGAGCAGCCGCCATGCCCGAATCAGGCTACTTCGCCGATTTATCGCCTCACGTTACGTATCAGTGGACCTAAAAACACGCTGACGTTTATGCAATCATTTATCTCCAACTAGCACAGGTGACATGATGAAAAGTAATTCCTGGATAAAAAAACTGGTTTGGTTGGGCGCGATGATTCCCTGTCTGGTACAGGCGGAATTCCTGGATCTGGCTACTATGCCGTTGCAGACCTCCGGCAGCTCTGATGTAAAGCCTAACCTGATGTTTGTACTGGATAACTCAGGCAGTATGGGGTGGGACTATTCACCTGACTGGGCAAACTCCTCTTCAGACTGGCTGAAAGATAACTCTGATTACAACACCCAGTATTATGATCCTGAAGTCATTTATAGCCCACCTCTGACTTATCAGGGGGTGAATATGGCAAACCAGACCGGCTTCGGTACGGTATCAAACGAAGTGAATGATCAGGGTAATACCAAGAACGGTACATCTGATCTGAGAAACAGTGCTTTTTATTATGCTTTCATCCCTGGTGAGTATTGCACTACGCCCAGCTTGACCAGTTGCGTCATCTCCAAAGTGCCTACGGGTATTTACACCTACCCTGCAGATATCCGCTGGTGCAACAGCAGCACCGCAGCTGCCAGACGCACATTATCAGGCTCACAGCGCTGCCAGAAAATTCGTAATGCCAGCGCTACCGTCAATGACAGCAATACCTATACTTTTTTGCGCAGGCCCATCGCCACTTACCGCTTGACGCTCACCAAAAGCAGCAATAATGCCACGGTACAAAGTATCAAAATTAATAATATAGAAATCCTTTCCCAGAGTGTGTCTGCCAGTTCATTTGATAACAGTAACGATCTGGCAGCATCGGTGCTCAGTGCTATCTGCCGGACAAGTCTTTCGGGTAGTTGTAATCTCAGCGGTACTACTGTCACCCGCAGCAGTAATGTATTGACCATAGACACGCCTGCAGGTGATCCTGTGAATACGGCGGCCCCTATCCAGGTCACAATGAGCGGTGGAAGCTTTAGTGCGCAACTGGCAACAGATACGACCAACGATATTCCCGGCAGTATGGTATATGTCAAGATCACCAGCAGCATCAGCAGCTATACTGCACCAGGGCTGGCAACAAAAGGGGTCGATCGTACGGATTGTGCCGGCTCAACGTGTAACTACAATGAGGAAATGACCAACTTTTCCAATTGGTGGGCCTATTATCGTACACGTATGCAATCGATGAAAACAGCGGCCAGCCAGGCGTTTAAATCTTTGGACTCGCGCTACCGCGTGGGCCTGGTGACTATTAATAATCCCTCGTCTAATTACCTTGCAATTGCACCATTTAACGCCGGCCAGAAACAATCCTGGTATGAAAAGCTATTTGCAGTATCGCCTAGTGGTGGTACCCCTCTCAGAACGGCTCTATCCAGTGTCGGTCGGCATTTTGCCGGCAAGAAAACGCTTGGTAACGATGATCCTGTCCAGTACGCATGTCAATCGAACTTTACCTTGTTAACAACCGATGGCTACTGGAATGACACTTCTAATCCGGTAAGGGCGAATGGTTCAACCGCCATCGGTAATCTTGATGGTGGCAGTACACCTCGGCCGCAGCTGGATAGCAGTAATAAGTCCAATACGCTGGCAGACGTTTCAAAATATTTTTACGACACAGATATCCGGGATAGCAGCTTATCCAATTGCACTGGTGCGCTGGGTTCGTCAGTGTGCGGCACTGCAAATGATTATCCCAAGCAAAATATCGTCACTATGACGCTGGGTTTGGGGATTGATGGTACGCTGGTTTACACCGAGGACTACAAGAACCAGATCATAGGGGATTTTCGAGATGTGACTACCGGCGCCAAAAACTGGCCAGACCCTACTGCTAACGAAGATGGCACCCGTATTGACGATCTATGGCACGCCGCAGTCAACTCAAACAGCACTTATTACAGTGCGAGTAACCCGAAATTGTTGAGGGAATCGCTGGCAAAAGGGCTTTCTGAAATCAAGTCTTTGCAGGGTGCGGCAGCGGCAGCGGCAGCCAGCAGCTTGGCACCTACAGATGGCGACAACTTTCAATATGTCGCCAGTTATCAGACGGTCAAGTGGACGGGTAATCTGGAGGCGCGCACAGTAAATGTAAAATCACTGGAGACTTCTGAAAGTGCAATCTGGTGTGCGGAAAACGTTTCTGCAACCTCATGTACATCGCCCGCTGTTGAAACCAGAATTACTGGCAACGGAAGCACTTCAATCTATTGTAAAACGACTAGTTCAAACCAGTCCAATTGTGATGGTTTGGGTGGGAAATTAGGTTCGGAACTGAGTACAAATGAAAGCTCATCCTGTTATGTGCAGATTTCCGGTAGTTGTACCGGCAGGTTGCAAACCCAAGTGGCGAATAATAGCCGGAAAATTTATTTCAACTCTAATAATGCCCTGGTCTCTTTTACTGGTGATAATTTGCCGGCCTTGCACAGAACTGTATTAACAAATGGGTATCTGGCACTAAGCCAGATGCAGGGATTGCCCGCCTCTGATCCGCGTATTTCGGACGCCAATAAAGTCAACAAGCTGGTGGATTATTTGCGCGGCAATAAAACCTATGAAGATACCAGCCTGAATACAGTAGGTGCAAACCGGCTATTCCGTGAGCGCCAGGCGACTCTTGGCGATGTTTCACAATCACGTCCCGCTTATTTTAAAGCTTCGAATATGACTTATCTCGATGCTGGATATAAAGCTTATCGAGACTCAGCGGTTGCCAATAGAGTACCTGCAGTATTTGTCGGCGCGAATGATGGTATGTTGCATGCTTTTAATGCTAACAGCGGCGATGAACTCTGGGCGTTTGTTCCCACACCGGTCATCAGTAACCTGGCAAATCTGGCAGATAAAGAGTACGGAGCTAACTACCATACCAACTATGTAAATGGGAGTCCAACAGTTGCAGATGTCTGCGTGTCTGGCTGCAGCGGGAGTGGCGCTGTCTGGCGAACCATTCTTGTGTCGGGGTTGAATGCCGGTGGTCGCGGCTACTTTGCATTGGATGTGACTAACCCGGCCGTACCAACCCTGCTGTGGGAGTTTAACGCGCAGAATCTTGGCGTAGGTGTTAACCTGGGTTATACATTTGGTAATCCGCTGATCACGAAAATGCAGGATGGCCGCTGGGTCGTTTTGTTGACCTCCGGCTATAACAATGGAACCTATGCCCGTAAACTGAATGATGGCAGTTTTGTAAATAACAGTCCTGTCGGGGATGGTGGTGGTTATGTTTATGTTGTGGATGCAGGCAGTGGTGCTGTGTTGAAAGTGCTGGCTACAGGAGAGGGTAGTTCCGCTAACCCAAGCGGATTGGCAAAAATCACCGCTTATGCTGACCAGTTGTTTGAAAACAATACCGCAATCAAAGCTTATGCCGGAGATCTGAATGGAAATGTCTGGCGCTTTGATATCAATACCAATGCCGTTACCAAGATAGCCACCTTGAGAGATGCTGGTGGCAATGCACAAAAATTGACAACCCAACCTGTCATGGTCAGGGTGGGTAAAAATATCGCCGCTATTGTTGGCACCGGAAAATTCCTTGAGGTGGCGGATTTGACCAATACGCCGCAAAATTCCATCTATACATTTAAGGATGGCGGGCAGACGACGGCAATCGGGCGCAGTCAGCTGGTATCACTGGCATTGAGTGGAGACCGCACAGTCGCTGCAAGTGCAGCTGTCAACTTCAACACCGGGTATGGCTGGTATCTGGATTTTCCGGCAGGTGAGCGTGTGAATCTGGATCCTAAAGCCGTGAGCGGTGTAATGCTGTTGTCTACATTAGTGCCTAATAGTGAAGCCTGCAGCGGTGCTGGTTACGGATTTTTGAATTATTTCAATTATGAAAAGGGCGGCAGTATGTTGCCAAGCGGACTTGTGTCAGAGCGACTCACTACCCCTGCGGTCGGTTTTAACCTGGTTTATGATCAGAATAATGTGCCGCATGTGTTGGTGACAGGCAGTGACGACCCAACCCCAAGGCAAGTCAATATGGATGAACAGGTATTTGGTAAAACGAGTGGCGGACCGGGAGTCATTGATAATATTTTTAAAAGACGAGAAAACGGCAGCTACGGCACCAAGCAAAGCTGGCATGAGTTGATTCAATAAACACTAATCAAGCACAATAAAAAAAGCCCCAGCTGGGGCTTTTTTACTAAATGTGTTATTTCACATTTTTAGCGAGCACATACAAGATCGCACAAATCACTACAACAATACCAATTAGCGCATAGATTCCAATAGCTCCTTGAAACATACCTGCCTCCTGTCGTAAACGTTGAGGAAGGTTTATTCTAGGGAAACATCAGATGACTGTCCATGTATATATGGCCGGATTAACAAGGCCTTAATCTGGAGTGGGGATTAGCAGTTTGGGAGAGTAGCTCCCACACGCATAGGCAAACGCAAATAATTGCAGGACGTGCAATCTGCGCTTAGCCAAACGAAGGTTGATTAAACAACTTCCAGCGACAGTTCAGCTGGCTTGTAAATCGCCAGAATATTGTTGTCAGCCACAATGTCTTCTGCCAGGTACATAATATCCTGCGCTGTCATTAGTTCAGGCATGCTAGCGGTGTAAGTCAGGGGTTCTTCCAGCCAGTTGTTCATGATTTTTCCTTTGTATGCGGATCTGTATAAGTCTTTAACGTCATGTCGGATCAATTCTTGATGGCAGATTAAGAAATTCTTACTCGCCATTTCTGTGATTCATCCTGTTAATCAACAGCTTACAGACCGTGTATGAAGATTTAATGAAGTAAATGTGGAAAGCATGTGTCACTGTTCGTCCGGCTGTCTGGTACTCAACAAAAAATGCGCGCAGAATACCGCAATCTGTTGAGGTGCTTATAACGATGAAAACTGGTCAGCTTGTCGGTGGCATGAGTATGGTTTTAATTATCATTGCAGGTGTGCTTTACTGGCAAAACCTGTCGGAAGATCCGTCGGACACACTGCCAAGTGCGTTGGCGCAGACAATCAACCAGTGCGACCTGATTGCCGGTAAAGCCGCTGCAGGGTTGCCCGAGGCACTGCCGTTTCAGAAGCTGGAGAAAAGGGCCAGGCAGTCACGGGTGCTGGACAGATGCATGCAGGATAGGGGTTATCAGCAGAATCCGGCCTGGGTGACCAAGGCGAATGCGCGGGCGAACGAAATCGCCAATGCGCAAAACATTTCACAGGATGAAGCTTATGAAACCTTACGCAGGCAGGCGATGTTGAAAGATGGCGTGGCGGACACCAGTTATTGGCGCCCGAAAAAGTAGCTGATTAGCGTTTTTGGCCCAGGTAATCGGTTTTGCCTAAAGGCACGCCTATGTGGCGCAAGATGTTATAGGCGGTCGTGCTGTGAAAGTATACATTCGGCATCACCCATTTCTCCAGGTAATCAAGGCCGGTAAATGTGAGATCGGCCTTGCGTATGGTCAGTACCACTTCTTTGCTCTCGGCCCCTTCTAATTGCTCAGGCTGGATCTGCGATAAAAAGTCTATCGTTTTAGCAATCCTGGCGTATAGCATGTCAAAACTGGTTTCATCATCTGCATATTGCGGAATCTCCAGGCCGGCCAGCCTGGCACCAGCGCCTTTGCTCATATCGCTAACGATTTGAACTTGTCTGGTCAGTGGATACATATCGACAGACAGCCGGCTATTCAGTAAGACCTCTGGCTCGACTTTCTTCTGTGCTGCATACAATTCGCCTTGTTGCAGGATGTTTTTCAGGTTTTGCAGGTTGCGCACCAGCGGCGCGATGCTGACATCATATAAATGCATGTAAAAAGCTTTCAATATTCATAACGACGATATTGTAACGCTTCAGCGATGTGTGCATCACTAATCACATGACTTCCTGCCAAATCTGCAATCGTACGCGCCAGTTTGAGGATGCGGTGATAGCTGCGCGCAGACAGCGAGAATTTCTTCATCGCCGCTTGCAGCAGCACATGGCTTTTATCATCCAGCTGGCAATGTGCTTCGATTTCCAGTGGGCCCAGGGCGGCATTCGGTTTGTTCTGGCGCTGCATTTGCCTTTGCCTGGCCAGCACCACACGCTCACGGATAGTGGTGCTGGTTTCGCCTGCCTGGCTATGGCTTAACTCTTCCGGTTTCAGCGCGGGCACTTCGATATTCATGTCAATACGATCCAGCAACGGGCCGGATAGCTTGTTTTTATAACGTGCAATTTGCTCAGGTGTACAGCGACAGCGATTGTTGTAGTGGCCATAATAACCGCATGGGCATGGATTCATCGCCGCCAGCAGCTGGAACTGTGCCGGGAAGGTGGCTTGCCTTGCTGCACGCGAGATTGTGATTGTGCCGCTTTCCAGCGGTTCACGCAGGACTTCCAGCACCTTTCTGTCAAATTCCGGCAGCTCATCCAGGAATAAAACGCCATGGTGGGCAAGGCTGATTTCGCCAGGGCGAGGCACGCTACCGCCGCCCACCAGTGCCACCGCAGAAGCGGTATGATGCGGGGCGCGAAACGAACGCTGTTTCCAGCTGGATGCAGGGAACTGGCTATTGAGTGACAAAATCGCCGCACTTTCCAGCGCATCCTGTGTAGACATAGCGGGCAGGATGCTCATAAATCGATGTGCCAGCATGCTTTTGCCGGTGCCGGGCGGGCCGCTCATTAACAGGCTGTGTTGTCCGGCGGCTGCCAGCTCCAGCGCACGTTTGGCGCGCAGTTGCCCTTTTACTTCACGATAGTCCGGCCACATTGGTGATTCGCTGTGAGTCATGGCTGGCTGCTGAGGCAAGACCTGTTTTTCAGACAGGTGCGCACATACTGCCAGCAGGCTGTCGGCGGCGTAAATCGTTGAACCTTCGACCAGGCTTGCTTCGCATGCACTTTCTTGGGGCAGAATCGCTGCCCGGATATTCTGGCTGTCCTGACGAAGTTGATAAGTCATTGCCAGTGCGCCACGAATCGGCCGCAGTGCCCCCGTGAGAGCCAATTCGCCGGCAATCACATAACTGGCTAGATTTTTTTTGGGGAGTTGGCCAGATGCGGCCAGAATGCCTAGCGCAATCGGCAAATCATAGCGGCCACCTTCTTTTGGTAAATCTGCAGGGGCCAGGTTGACAGTAATTCTCCTGGCCGGAAATTCAAATTGCGCGGTCTGGATCGCGGCGCGAACGCGGTCTTTGCTCTCTTTGACCTCGGTTTCAGGTAGCCCGACTATGGTAAAACTGGGCAAGCCATTGGCTAAATGTACTTCTACGACTACTTCTGGTGCTTCCATCCCGCTTAAAGCGCGACTATACAAAACTGCCAGACTCATGCTGCACTCCTGCTTAACGGAATGCTAACAATTGTAAATTATTTTTTACTTTCTGATGTGTGGGCTTGCTCGAGCGCGTTGATTTTTTCTTCCAGTACACACAATTGTTGTTGGGTGCGTGCAAGTAAAGCGGATTGGATATCAAATTCCTCGCGCGAAACAAGTTCCATTTTGGTGAGCACGCCCTGAATTAGTGCATGAATATTTGATTCAAGCTCTGAAATTGGGCTGGATTCAATTAGTTGTTTGATTTTAAAAGATAATTCTTTAATTCTTTCGTTCGAAAATAGCATGGTTCACTGCTCCTTTTTTGTGAATTCTAGCATGTAACAGGCTTGAAAATATAGGTTTATCCAGCTATTAATCTGTATAAACCAATAAAAAACAATAACTTATAAAAGTATTGTAATTTAATTTTTAGTTTAAATTTAATAAGTTATTGATTTAAATGGATTATATAGATTGGCACATGCTTTGCTTAGTCGTCAATGTTGTTTCATTCTCGTTTACAACAATTCGATCAAGACTTTATAGAGAGAGGACTCATAAATGCGTCAATCTATTTTACTTACAGCAGTATTAGGCACCTTGTCACTGGCACAAGTTTCTTATGCAGCTGAAGCTGAAGAAAAAGCGCCAGCGGCGGTAGAAGCAAAATCGCCTTGGGCAGCGACAGCCAACATCGGCTTCGTGTCTGATTACTACGCACGCGGTATTTCACAAAACTGGCATAAACCATCTGTACAAGGTGGTCTGGACATTACGCATGACAGCGGCTTTTACGTCGGCGCATGGGGTTCTAACGTCACACCAAACACTTTTCCTGATGCAACGGCTGAAGTCGATGTCTACGGTGGTTATAATGGTTCCGTACCTGGTGTTGAAGGTTTAGGCTACAGTGTCGGTTTGATCGGTTACCTGTATCCAGGTGGTTCATGGAAAAAATACAGAGGTTCTGCTTCTGTTGGACCAGACGGTGCAAACACTGTATTGACACCACGTGGTGGTCGCTGGGATACCGCTGAGGTTAACTTTGGTCTGGCTTATGGCTGGTTGAGTACCAAGCTTTCCGTGACATTGACCGACTGGTTTGGCGCTGAGCGTGCTACCGGCTGGGATGGCAGTACCAAAGGCAGTACATACTTTGAAGTGAATGCGAACTATCCATTGCCATGGTGGGACCTGACACTGGTTGGTCACGTTGGTCAATTGAATGTTAATGGTAAATTGGATACAACTTTTACCAGCAATGGTAACTTGCCAAGTTCAAGCTTTTCAGGTGCTTCCAGCCCTGACTATACTGACTACAAAATCGGTTTAAGCAAAGCGTTTAAAATCGGTGCTTCAGAAGGCTGGAACGGTGGTATCTACTATGTAGGCGCCAGCAACAAGCAGTACTGGGGCGAAAATGGTTACGGCGGTACAAGCTTTAACGGTAAAGGCGACAGCGTCCGTGCACAAAGTAAAGATTTGAACGAAGGCCGTTTGGTATTGACACTGACGCGTACTTTCTAAGTACTGAAACACAAGTGCTGTAAACACATCTGGCAGGCACGGTGCCTGCCAGAGTTAACAACAGGAGAAGCAAATGAAATTTGTGTCCGCAATAATCAAGCCGTTCAAGCTTGATGAAGTGCGTGAAGCTTTGTCCAATATTGGGGTACAAGGCATCACTGTCACTGAAGTAAAGGGGTTTGGACGCCAGAAGGGGCATACCGAGTTGTATCGTGGCGCTGAATATGTCGTGGATTTTTTACCAAAAGTAAAACTAGAAGTGGCCATTAAAGATGACATGCTTGACCAGGTGGTAGACGCCATCGAGAAAGCGGCAGCGACTGGCAAGATTGGCGATGGCAAAGTATTTGTCTTCGATTTGGAACAAGTTTATCGTATCCGCACCGGTGAAACCGGTCCGGATGCGTTATAGGAGAGGGCTTCAGCTATGAAGAAAATTCTTTCTGTATTATCGCTGGTCGCCCTGATGGGTTTGGCCGCAACTCCGGTCGCGTATGCTGAAGAAACTGTGACAGAGACCGTAACGGTTACTGAAACCGTGACGCCTGATGCTGCCCCGGCAGCCGAAGCTCCAGCAGCCCCTGCGGAAGCGGCACCCGCAGAGGCAGCAGCCGCCCCTGCGACCCTGGATGTAGGTAATACCGCATTCATGATTATCGCAACTGTGTTGGTGATCCTGATGACGATTCCCGGCCTGGCATTGTTTTACGGCGGCCTGGTACGCCAGAAAAATATGCTGTCAGTATTAATGCAGGTATTTGTCGTCTTCTCGCTGATCTCAGTCTTGTGGGCGGCTTATGGCTACAGCCTGACATTCACTGAAGGCAACATGATCGTTGGTGGCTTGAGCAAGGCATTCCTGTCTGGCATCACCACTGACAGTTTGTCCGGTACGATTCCTGAATATGTATTCCTGACATTCCAGATGATTTTTGCTGCGTTGACACCTGGCCTGATCGTCGGTGGTTTTGCCGAGCGTATCAAGTTTTCTGCCGTGCTGCTGTTTACCGCTTTGTGGGTGACTTTTGCTTATATCCCTATCGCGCACATGGTATGGGGTGGTGGTTACCTGGCTGAACTAGGTGCAAAAGACTTTGCTGGTGGTACTGTGGTGCACATCAACGCCGGTGTGGCTGCATTGGTCGGCGCACTGATGTTAGGCAAACGTATCGGTTACGGTAAAGAAGCCATGCCTCCGCACAACCTGGTGATGACCATGATCGGTGCTTCATTACTGTGGGTGGGTTGGTTCGGTTTCAACGTCGGTAGCGAACTGGCTGCGGATGCGACTGCCGGTATGGTGTTGATCAATACACAACTGGCAACGGCTGCAGCGGTTATCGGCTGGATCTTTGCTGAATGGTTGTTCAGAGGCAAGCCTAGCATGCTGGGTGCAGCTTCAGGTGCGGTGGCTGGCCTGGTAGCGATTACACCGGCATGTGGTTTCATAGGCCCTATGGGTTCTATCATCCTCGGTTTCACTGCCAGCTTTGTCAGCCTGTGGGGCGTGACCAAACTGAAAGGTGCACTGGGTTACGATGACTCACTGGATGTTTTCGGTGTGCACGGCCTGGCTGGTATCTGGGGCGCGGTAGGCACTGGCGTGCTGATGGCGCCTGGCCTGGGCGGTGTGGGTTACGCTGAAGGTGTGACCATGGGCGGCCAGGTGACTACACAGATTATTGCTGTGGTCGTGACTCTGATCTGGACCGGTGTAGTGAGCGTGATCCTGTACAAAATTGTTGATGTGGTAGTTGGTCTGCGTGTCAGCGAAGAGTACGAGCGCGAAGGCCTGGATACTACTGAGCATGGTGAACGTGCATATAGTTTGTAGGTCTGTGAATAGCAGCCTGTGACCGCAGGCCTGCTGGGAAAAACGGCTCTTTCAGGGCCGTTTTTTTTTGGAACTAAATGCGGTGCAGGGTTACCAATGCAGTGGGCCTGAACTACAATAACTTTATTATGGCAAAAGCACAGTCCGAATTAACGCCTCTTCAACGAGTTTCCCAGCTAATCAGTTTCGAAAAACAGGATATCCTGTTATTGGTTTACCTGACCATGGGCTATGGCCTGTTGGGCATCGCGACGCCGGTTGCGGTGCAGACTATGGTCAATATCGTCACCATGGGCGGGGTGCTGCAACCGCTGTATGTCGTCGGGTTTATCCTGTTCTGCCTGCTGGGACTCGCCGGCGCTATCTATGCTATCGAAAGCTTCCTGGTTGAATTGATCCAGCGGCGGATATTTGTGCGCAGCAGTTTACTGATTGCGCATAACACCCAGCAAATCCATATCTCGGTTTATGATAAAAACAACCCGGTAGAGCTGGTCAACCGCTATTTTGATATCCAGACTATACAAAAGTCTGTTGCTACCTTGCTCACCATTGGCCTCACCGCATTATTGCAAGGCTTGATAGGCAGCATTGTGCTGCTTTTTTATAGCCTGTATTTTGGCATCCTTGTCATCATCATGTTGATTGTGCTTTGGGCAGTGATTTTCTGGCTCGGCAAGCAGGCCGAACAGACGGCAATACAGGAATCCAAAACCAAATACACCATGGCGGCCTGGCTGGAGAATATTGCCAGAAATAAATGGCTATCCAAATTTTATGGCGCCCGGCAACGGACGCTGAAAACCACCGAGCACCTGGCTCAGTATTACCTCAATGCCAGGACCGATCATTTCCGGGTATTAATGACGCAGCTGATCAGTGCGGTCAGTATGTATGCAGTGATAGGCACCGGCATGCTGGTACTGGGCGGCACGCTGGTGATCAAGGGTCAAATCAACCTTGGCCAGTTCGTGGCTGCCGAGTTGATTATTTTTGGCGTGTTGTCGGCTTTTGTCCGCTTTATCACCAAGCTGGAATACTTTTATGACCTGCTTGCCGCGGTAGACAAGCTTGGCGTGCTGGAAACCCTGCCGGTTGAAAGGTCAGGCGAACATCAATCGAACGAGAATGGCTATCACGAATTGCAGGTAGTCGATTTATGTTATCAACACCAGCAGCAAACGGTGCTGGTTAACAATCTTAATTTTAATCTGCGGCGCGGGCAGAGTCTTGCGATTCTGGGCGCCCTTGGTACCGGAAAAAGCACGTTGCTTGAGCTGATCACCGGGTTGCGGCAACCGGCGCAAGGGCATCTGACCTATAACGGCATTGATGTGCGCCAGCTGGATCTGGATCACCTGCGGGACCGCATCGGTGTGGCTAGCAAGGTCGAATGGCAACAAGGCACTATCCTCGATAATCTGCGCTTAACCCGTAATGACATTGAAATTGACGTCATCATTGATGTATTGCAGGTACTGGGATTGTGGGACGACATCAGTAAACTTGAGCGCGGAATAGACACCGAACTGACCGACTATGGCGCACCCATGTCCTATACGCAGCTGCAGCGTTTGATGCTGGCCAGAGCCATTATCGGCGCTCCGGATTTGATGATTATTGACGGGCTGCTGGATGGATTGGCCCAGCACGAACTGGATCAGGTGCTGGCGATGCTGAAAGGCTATGAGGCGAACTGGATGCTGATTGTGACTACCCGCTTCAAGCATATTGCAGAGCAGTTCCAGCAGGTGGTTACCCTGGAATCTACGCATGGCAAGTCAGAGGGCGATGGTAAGCAAGACAGCAACGGCAAGTCAGGAGCTGATCATGCAAAATAAGCTGCCTACCCAGTTGGTAAAAGGTGTTGAAACGCCAGACCGCCTGCGTATCTGGATCAAGCGCATGGCCTGGCTGTTACTGGTGCTGCCTACCATTTTTATGTTTTTACCCTGGCAGCAAAACGTGACTGCCTTGGGTAAGGTTACAGCGTATTCGCCTTCAGAACGTGTGCAAACCATTGATGCCCCGGTGAGCGGACTGATCAATCGCTGGCATGTGCAGGAAGGCAGCCAGGTGAAAGAAGGGGAGCTATTGCTGGAAATCAGTGATACCGATCCCAATTTCAAGCAGCGCCTGGAAGCGCAGCGCGATAATCTGCAAAGCAAATTCACGGCTAAGCAGGACGAGTTAAGTGCCTATGAGCTACAAAAACAAAGCCTGACCTCTGCCCGCGATGCCAAAATTTCGGCGGCGCAGTACAAACTGGATGTTGCCAACCAGAAAATCCGCAGCAGCCAGGAAGCGGTAAATTCCGCCCAGGCGACCCTGGATGCGGCCAGTTCGCAGGTAGCGCGTCTTCAACGTTTATTTGGCGACGGTCTGGTATCCAAGCGCGACCTGGAAGTGGCCGAGCGGGACCATATTATTGCCAGCCGAAATTTAAATTCCGCACAGGCGCAATTGCAATCAGCCAGGGCAGAAACAAGTTCTGCCGGGGCTGATATCCAGCAGATCCGCTCGGACACGCAGGCCTATCTGGATTCTACTTCTGCCACCATCAATAAGATCAAAGGCGAAATGGCCGACAGTGAAAACAGTCTGCATAGCTCTGAAATCTCACTGGCCCGGCAAAATATGCAGAAAATCGTTGCGCCACGTGACGGCACTATTTTCCGCCTGCCTGTGAATTCGCAATCGCAAATCATCAAGCAAGGCGACCCCTTGCTGGTGATAGTGCCGCATACCTCACAACGTGCCGTCGAGTTGTGGGTAGATGGCCGCGATGCGCCCCTGATTACGCAGAAAAGCATAGTCAGGCTGGAGTTTGAAGGCTGGCCTGCCATTCAGGTGCCGGGTTGGGCACAAGTGGGTGTCGGTACTTTTGAAGGGGAAATTTCTTTTGTTGACCCTACCGATAATGGCAGCGGGCATTTCCGTATTATGGTCGTGCACAAACCCGGCTCGCCAGAATGGCCTTCCCCGAGATTCCTACGGCAGGGCATCAGTGCCAAGGGTTGGGTATTGCTGGAGCGCGTCACCATCGGTTTCGAAATCTGGCGTTTGCTGAACGGTTTTCCGCCGCGTATTCCGCATGAAGTGACACCGTTGAACACTGGCGTAGGTAAACCGGCATGAGGCGCAAAATCGGCCTCTGGCAATCTGCCAGCCTGTGTGTGCTGATCAGTACTGGCCAAGTGGTTTTCGCAGACGAAGTCAGTGATACGCGCACCCGGCAGCGATTGGAAAAGCCGGAAGGCAGGAAACTGGAAAACTATAGCCAGCAACCCGCGCAACCCTTGCACGACGCCATCAAACAGCAACAACGCAAGCCGTCAGTGGCGGTTGATCTCAAACGCGCGTTGCAACCGTTCGATAACCCCGAAGACGATAGCATGCTGCCTGAAGCACAGGGCCAGCAGGTCACGATTGCCGATATCCGCCAGCGCGCCTTGCAAAACAATTTGCAGGTGAAAGTCGCCAAAATGGACCCCGAACTGGCCAGGCAGTCTTTGCGCGAAGAGCAGGCCAAGTTTGACCAGGTGATTTTTGCCTATGCCAAATATGCTGAGAAAGACACGCCACCAATGTCTGGTGACAAGGTGATATTCAAATCCGACAATCCGCTGCTGGATGGTGAGCTGGCGAAGCTGAATATCGATGCACAGAAAAAGGAATACTGGGATGTTGAAGCGGGTATCAAAGTGCCTCTGCGCACTGGCGGTACGGTGACCCTGAGTGCGCCGCTGGAAAACCGGCAAAGCCTGGGCAAGTTCGCCAGCGACCAGTACCGCAGTGCGCTGCGTTTTTCATTCAGCCAGCCTTTGTTGCGTAATGCCGGCCGTGATGTCAATGAAGCGAGCATCCGTATTGCCGAGCTGGACCGGGACGGCGTGCAGTTGCGTACCCGCTTGCAGACTATACGCATTGTGGCGATGGTGGATAAAGCTTACTGGGAGTTATACGAAGCCTGGGCGGCGCTGGATGTGAGGAAGAACCAGTTTGAATATGCCAGCCAGAATATGTCCATGGTCAAACGCCGGGTGCAGGAAGGCCTCACCGCGGCCGTGGAAATCAACCGCGCCGAAATCGGTGTCGCTGACCGTATGGAAGCGCTGATTATTGCCGAAACCAACCTCAAGCTCGCCCACAGGCAATTGCAGTTTTTGCTGAATGATTTGCCGGATGACCAGCAAAAGCAATCGCCATGGGTGCCCGCGACCCCGCCTAACCTGGTCAGGTTCGAGTTTGACCGCGCACACCTGATTCGTGACGCGCTGGATAGCCGCATTGAGCTGATCGATCAGGAACTCAAATTAAGTGCTGACCTGATCCAGATTGATTACTTGCAGAACCAGACCTTGCCTATGTTTTCGCTCGATTATCAGTACGGCGCATTATCAGGCTCAGGCGAGCGTTTCAGTGATATCGGGACGGATCTGTTCGATGGCCGCTACCGCGACTGGTCGCTGGGCCTGAAGTTCGAGATGCCGGTCAGCAACGAGGCACGCAAAGCCAAACTGGACCGGGCGATTGCGCAGCGCATGCAGCGGTTAACAACCAAAACGCTGCAAACGCTGACAGTGAAACGCGAGATCCATGATGCGCTGGATAAGATAGACCAGAACTGGCAACGGATCATTGCCGCACGCCAGCAGGTATTGGTCGCCGGAATTAACTACGAAGCCGAACTCAAACAGTTTAATGAGGGGCTGCGCACAATGACTGAAGTGCTGGAAACATTGACCCGTCTCGGTGAAGCACAACTCAAGGAAATCCGCGCCATCAGTGATTACCAGATATCACTTGTCGATGTCGCTTATGCGACCGGTACAGTCCTGGGTCACGGCCAGATCAGTTTGCAGTAGTGTTTTACACTAAGCAGTGGTTTGCTACCGGGATGTAATGATGTCGATCTGACTATGCCTGAATTTTCTATGGTGGATCAGACGGGGGTTGCGCGCGCACCATCGCGCTGAATTGCGATAAATTCATACGGTGTATGCCCGATTTCTCGCCATTTTTACGCGGCGCCGACCGAATATCATCCGCTTCAAAAATACTGATGCGTTGCGTGCCGAATCTTGTCTCCACCAGCAACACCGGCACGCGTTTACGCACCAGTTCATGTTTCTGCTTGCCTGGCCGGTCTGACATGCGGTATTGATGCTCGTCGCCTTGATAGGGGATATTCTGGTTGAGCAGGTATATCTCCAATTCTTTGGCGCTTTCGGCGAATACGTGGATATCCGTATCGGCATAAGGCCCGGCGGTGCCGTCCAGTACCGGGCCGGTCAGGTGCGGATTGAATTTCTGTAATAATTGCATGGTCAGGAGCGCAGCCTGGCGCAAATCCAGCAAATGGGCAGCGTCTGCCTCATCAGCATATAGCGCGTGGTATTCACGCAAGGCCGCGTCGATCTCGGCATTGGTCGGTAACGGCGCATCCTGCTGTATGCCCATTAGCTTCACCGCCTTGCGCTTGGCACGCGCGTAGTCGCTAATGCCTTCTTCAAACATCAGCCTGGCTGCCGATTGCGCTATTTCCTGGCGCAAATCACTTGGAAAATCGTCGAACATAAGCGCTCTTACGAATCAGTATTAGTTGGGGCTCAATAGTTTTGCAGCTGGGTTGACTGGTGCTTTTCTGTCCTCGTCGCCGCCGGAATGTTCTCCGATCAAACGCTCCAGAAACGAGGGTTCATCCTGCTCCGGTGTTTGCTCATTCTCCGGGTCAAACAATCCCGGCAGGTTTTCCGGTTGTGATTGCGGCAAATGTTCTTCATAGAAGTACTCGTAAATGCCCTGGTCATCATCGCCGATTTGCCCGCCGGTGTAAGCATCCACTTTCAGTTGCAGTATACCTTCAGGCACTTTGTACTGATAAATCGGCACGCCTTTCAGTGTTGCCTGCATATACTTGATCCAGATTGGCAACGCAGCACGACCCCCGGTTTCACCACGCCCCAGGTTACGCGGGTTGTCATAACCTACCCAGGCAATCGCGACCTCTTTTGGATGATAGCCGGCAAACCAGGCGTCAAACTGGTCATTGGTGGTGCCGGTTTTACCGGCAAGGTCCGGGCGACGCAGCGACAGTGCGGCGCGTGCCGTACCGTCGCGCACGACATCTTGCAGCATGGTGGTCATGATAAAGGCGTTACGCTGGTCTATGACACGCTCTTGCGAAATATGCTTGCCTGGTTGCACCGCCATCACTACCTTGTCGCGGCTGTCAGTGATTTTTTCAATCAGGTAAGGATGTACCTGGTATCCGCTGTTGGCAAACGTGGCATAGGCTGCAGCCAGTTGCCAGGAAGTGGTTGAACCGGCGCCTAATGCAGTAGATAAATACGGCGGGTGGTCTTTCGGGTTAAAGCCGAATTTGCGCAGGTAATTTTGCGCATAGCGGGCACCGATGGCATTCATCAGTCGGATGGAAATTGTATTCTTTGATTGTGCCAAGGCTTCGCGCAAACGCATAGGCCCTGCGTATTTTTCATCGTAGTTGCGTGGCTCCCAGTTGCTGTTGCTGCCGGTTTCGGTCGAGGCAAAGCTGATAGGGGCATCTTCAAATACGCTGGCTGGCGAATAGCCTTTTTCCAGCGCAGCAGAGTAAATAAATGGCTTGAAACTGGAGCCAGGCTGGCGACGCCCTTGAGTCACATGGTTATATTTGTTGCGCTGGAAACTGAAGCCGCCGATTAAGGCATTCACCTGGCCTGTTTCCGGGTTAAGGGCGATAAAACCGCTTTCGACTTCTGGTAACTGCACTACCATCCAGTTGTCATTTTGCTGGTAGACACGGATGACAGCACCTGCGGTGAGCGTAAGCGGTGTCTTTTTGGCGGGCGGCATATGATTTTTAACCAGCAAAATCGATTTGTCCTGCAACTTGAGCACGGTGCCGCGTTGAGTGACCAAAGTGAGCAAGTTGGGTTCTACCTTGGTGACCAAGGCGGGCACAAACTGGTTATAAGTGACAAAATCACGCAGTAACTCCCTTGCCTCCGAGGCCCTCATTTTGCCCGATGGCAGGGAAATTACTTTTTCTGCGCCGCGGAATCCATGGCGTAATTCAAAATTAATGATGCCCTGGATAACGGCGGCATTCGCCGCCTCCTGATGCTGTTTATGGATAGTGGTATAGACCTTGAATCCACTGCTGTAGACTTTTTCTCCATAACGTTTGTAGAGGCTGGTCCTGACGATTTCAGCCACATATTCCGCGCCCAGGGCCGGCACCATACGTTTGGATGACTGGAATTTAAGGGGCGCCTGCATGGCTTCATCAAATTCGCGTTGCGAAATCATCTTGTAACGACGCATATCACGCAGCACTTCATGCTGGCGCCTGATGGCAAAGTCCGGGTGTATATAAGGGTCATACTTGCTTGGTGCTTTGGGCAGGCCTGCCAGCAGGGCGGCTTCAGCTAAATTAAGCTGGCGCAGATCCTTGTCAAAATAGGTCCTTGATGCCGCAGCAAAACCATAGGCGCGTTCGCCGAGGTAGATCTGGTTCAGGTATAGCTCAAGGATTTTATCCTTGCTGATGGCGTTTTCAATCTTGATTGCCAGCAGTGCTTCTTTAATCTTGGTCCACATATTACGCGGCGTGGTCGGGCTACTGAAAAAGTTCTTGGCTACCTGCATGGTGATGGTGCTGGCGCCTTCATGGCCGCGGCCGGTCATATTGTTGCGGATGGCCCGCAGGATGCCGGTGGTGTCAATGCCGTTGTGCTGGTAAAAGCGACGGTCTTCAATCGCCAGGATGGCGTCTTTCATGACCTTGGGTGTCTGTTCAATCGGCACAAACGCGCGTCTTTCCTGGCCGAATTCACCGATCAGGTTGCTTTCGGCATCGTAAATGCGCAAGGGAAGTTTGGGGTGGTAATCGGTCAGGGCTTCAAGCGACGGCAGCGAGGGGTAGAGGATGCTTATCATCAATACCAGTAGTGCTGCGACGATCAAACTGCCGATGATGGAAATAAAAAGAAAAGACTGTAACCAGCGTTTTGAATTCATGCCTAGTGTTGCCATCGTGAGAATTACCCCTGAATTGTAATCTTTTTTTGCTGATTCAACGGTAGTTAATTATGGAATCATGCAAATAGTCAGGGCGAGTCTTGCGATGCGCCACAGCAGTGATCAGAAGGTTGCAGGCTAAAAAGTGCCAGATTGGCACGGTTGATGCATGCGCCCTGTGGGAATTTAAAATTATTAAAGGGTATTCAGTTGAGTCTGGGCTTTTTACAACGCAAAAAAACCAGTTTTATCGGTGTAGATGTCAGTGCAACCGCCATCAAGATGGTGGAATTGACTGCTATCGGCAAACAGCAGTTCCGCCTGGATGGTTATGCGAATGTCGCCCTGCCTAAAGGTGTGATCAGCGACGGCAATATCAATGATCTGACGCAAGTGGCGGACACCGTACGTTCTGCCTGGCGTTTGCTCGGCTCGCGTGCGCGTAACGTGGTGATGGCCCTGCCAGGTTCAGCAGTGATTTCAAAGCGTGTGATCATGCCTGCCGGGCTAAGTGACGAGGACCTGGAGTTGCAGGTGGAAGCCGAAGCCAATCAGTACATTCCTTTCCCGCTGGAAGAGATGAACCTGGATTTCCAGGTGCTGGGACCGATTGGTAAAAGTACCGATGAAGTTGAAGTACTGATTGCCGCTGCCAAAAAAGAAAAAATTGATGACCGTGTCGCAGTTTCGGAAGAAGCCGGCCTGAAGGTCAGCATTATGGATGTGGATGCCTATGCCACAGAAACCGCTTACCGCCAGATTTTCAAGCAGTTGCCTGAGCACACCAAGAAGACTGTCACCATGATTCTCGATATAGGCGCCCACGTGACCCATATCAGTGTGATGGTTGGCCTGCATTCTGTCTATGCCAGGGAACAGGCCTTCGGTGGTGCCATGCTGTCACAGGAAATCCAGCGCCGCTTCGGCCTTTCGCCTGAAGAAAGCGAAATTGCCAAACGCCAGGGTGGTTTACCGGAGTCATATGAACAGGAAGTGCTGCAACCGTTTTTGCAGAACCTGGCCATTGAAGCTGCACGTGCCGTGTCTTTCTTTACCAACTCTACCCAGTACAACAAAGTGGATCACGTGCTGCTGGCCGGTGGCGTTGCGGCTACGCAAGGCCTGGCCGCATTGATACAGCAGAAAACAGAGATACACACGCTGGTGGCCAACCCGTTTCATGGCATGACACTGGTGAATAAGGTCAAACCTTCGCAACTGGAAACCGATGCACCTGCGCTGATGATCGCGTGCGGCCTAGCATTGCGGGGTGTGGACGCATGATTAAAATCAACCTGTTACCGCACCGCCAGATCCGCCGTGCCGAACGCCAGCGCGAGTTCAGCCTGATGGCGTCGCTGGTAGCGATTGCCGCCGCAGCCATACTGTTTGTCAGCTGGAGTTACGTGAGCGCCCAGATCCGCACCCAGCAGGAACGCAACCAGCGTTTGCAGGATGAAATGGTTCGCCTGGATAAAGAGATTGCCATCATCAGTACCTTGAAAGAACAGATCAAGCATGTGCTGGAGCGCAAGCAAATCGTTGAAGGCCTGCAGAACGACAGGAACCAGGCTGTACAGATACTGGATGAATTGGCCCGCTTGTTACCTGAAGGCGTATTGCTGAAAAGTATCAAACAGATTGAAAACGAGATTGAATTGAAAGGCGTTGCCGATACTAACGGAAGAGTGGCTTCGCTGGTGCATAACCTGAGCGGGTCTTCGATTATCCAGAATCCTAACCTGGTGGAAATCCAGGCCAGCAATATTCAGCAGGACCTCAAGCAGTATGAGTTCGTACTCAGGATTACGCTCAGGCAAGAACAACCGGCTGACAGCCAGGCCAAGCAAAAGCCTGCTTCGCCACAAGGATAAATGCGCGTTATGCAACTTTCGGATTTTAACAATATTGATTTAAAAAATGCCGGCAACCTGCCCGTGCCCATGAAAGTGGCATTGCTGAGCATATTGGCTGCCGTATTGCTGGTACTGGGATATATGTTTTTGCTCAACCCCAACCTGAAAGAGTTGCGCGCAGAAAAGGAAAAAGAGCAGGGCTTGCGTGATGAGTATCTGGCCAAAAAAATCCAGGCGATCAAGATCAAGGCTTATGAGCAACAAGTGGAGGAGATCCAGCGCACATTCGGCGTATTACTGAAGCAGTTGCCGGATAAATCCGAAATGGATGGATTACTGACCGATATTAACCAGGCAGGCTTGAGCCAGGGCTTATCTTTTGAGGGGTTTGTACCGCAGCCCGAGGTGTTTGCAGAGTTTTATGCGGAAAAGCCTATTAATATCAAAGTGCTGGGCAAGTATCACGACCTGGGCGCTTTTGTCACTGAAGTTGCTAAATTGTCGCGCATTGTCACCCTGCACAATTTACAGATACAACCGATGGCTAAAGATGACAGGCAGCCGCACCGGGATATTCTGGTGATGGAAGCGGTCGCTAAAACCTATCGTTACCTGGATGCGGAAGAAGTGGCAGCACGCAAGGCCCAGGAAGATAAAAAGGCAGCTAAGAAATGATGCGTATCCGATACCTGTTTGTCGTCATGCCGGCCATATTGCTGGCAGCATGCGGCGGTGCAAAGGAAGATGACCTGACGCAATTCATGAATGAAGCGAGCCAGACCACATTTGCGCCGATTGAGCCATTACCGCAGGTGCAGGGTTTTTCGCCCCAGCAGTATAACGCTGATCATGCGCTGCATGATCCGTTTGTACCGCGCAGGGCTACAGTGAAAAATACTTTCCAGCCTGACCTGAACCGACATAAAGAACCCCTGGAAGCTTATCCGCTGGAAGGTCTGAAGTTTGTCGGCGTGATGAGTAAAAAGAACAAGACGTTTGCCACCATACAAACGCCAGACAATATGATTTATCAGGTTAAACCCGGCAATTATATGGGTGAGAAACTGGGACAGATCACTGCGCTGACAGAAAACAGTCAGACATTGAAGTATGAATTAAAGGTTAAAGAGACCATTCAGGACACGGTAACTGGTGAATGGACCGAGCAAATGACGACATTGGAATTGCAGGAACATCAATGATGAAAACACTTATTTCTTTTGCTAGACAGCTAGCGCTATTGTTCGTTGTGATGACAGCGCAACCGGTGATGGCGGCAGAAATGCCCGCAGGTAATAATCAACTGCAGGCGGTTGAAGTGACCACGCTGCCTGGCGGGCGACTGAATGTGCAACTGCAAATGTCACAGCCCTTATCTTCGGTGCCTGCAAGTTTTACCTTGAGCAATCCGCCGAGAATCGTATTTGATATTCCGCGCACCAGCAATGCAACCGGCAAAAATGTAGTACAAGTAAACCAGGGTGCCCTGAAGTCAATGCAGGTAGTGCAGGCGAATGATCGTAGCCGCATCGTACTGAATCTATCTCAGGCGGTGCAACACCAGTTACAAGTGCAGCAAAATGGATTGGTGATTGCGCTGGCGCAGGAAAGTGGCGAGCTGGCACCGGCAACAGGTGCAGCCAAACGCTTCTCCGAACCGGTCGCGGTCCAGCATCGTATCCAGAATATAGATTTCGTACGTGGAAAAAATGGTGAAGGGCGTGTGGTGGTTGATCTTTCCGATAGCCGTGTCGGCGTGAACGTCCGCAATGCCGGTAAAACTGTGGTGATCGACTTTAACAACACCGAATTGCCCGAGTCTTTGCAACGCCGTCTGAATGTGATAAATTTCAACACACCGGTGCTGTATGTGGATGCCATGCGACGAAACAACCAGGCGCAAATTATCATTGAGCCGCAGGGTGACTGGGAGCAATCTGCTTACCAGGCTGACCGCAAGCTGGTGGTGGATATCCGGCCATTGGTCAAAGACCCGAACAAATTGATTCAAGGTTCCAAGCAAGGCTATGCCGGTGAAAAGCTTTCTCTTAACTTTCAGCGGGTAGATGTCAGGGATGTATTGAAAGTGATCGCTGACTTTACCGGTAAGAATATCGTCGTGAGTGATTCTGTTTCCGGTAGCGTCACCATAGGCCTGAAAGATGTGCCCTGGGACCAGGCGCTGGATGTCATTATGCAGAGCAAGGGCCTGGATATGCGTGTGAACGGCAGTGTTATTTCGATTGCGCCTGCTGAAGAATTTGCCGCCAAGGAAAAAGCGCAGTTGACTGCAGATGCCGAGCGCGAAACGCTGGAGACATTGCGTACCGAAGTATTTTCGCTCAAATACCAGAAAGCCGCAGATTTCAGGAGTATGTTGCTGGGCGGTGGACCGGGGATGAGCGCTGGTGCTTCCACGGCTTCGGTGGGCGGTACCACTGGGTCTGCTGCAGGAAGGATGAACCGTATTCTTTCCCAACGCGGTAGTGTCACGTTCGATGTGCGTACCAATACTATTTTTGTGCAGGATACACCGAAAAAGCTGGAAGAAATCCAGGCCATTATCAACAAGGTCGATGTATCCGTTAAACAGGTGATGATCGAATCACGGATGGTGATTGCTTCGAATACCTTTTCGAAAGCATTGGGTGCACGGTTTGGCATTACACAAACCGGTACGCCAGGCAGCAACACCAATATGACAGTCAGCGGTTCTTTGGGTAATCGATTTACTGCTATTTCCCCTACTGGTGTGGCCACGCAAGGTACACATAACGGCAGTATTCAAACCGCCAGCAATAATGGCAGTACATTGACCAGCTCGGATGGTTTGCCGGATCTGATGTCAAACCTGCCGGTGACCAATGCATACGGTGGCATTGCCTTGAGCCTGCTTAAATTATCAGCCAATTTGTTATTGAATCTGGAGTTGTCAGCCCTGGAGGCAGATGCACGCGGTAAAGTGATCTCCAGTCCACGGGTCACTACCGCCAACCAGCAAAAAGCACGTATCGCACAAGGTGTGGAAATTCCTTACCAGACGGCGACCAGCAGTGGTGCAACTGCGGTAAGTTTTAAAAAGGCTGAATTAAGCCTTGAAGTGACGCCACAAATTACACCAGACCAGAAAATCATTATGGATCTGGATGTACGTAAGGACAGCAGGGGCGAAACATTGCCTGGTGGCGTCGCAATCAATACCCAGAACGTGCAAACTCAAGTGCTGGTAGGCAATGGCGAGACTGTTGTGCTCGGTGGGATCTATGAACAGGTATCGCGTAAAGCCACTGACAAAGTACCGTTCTTTGGTGACTTGCCAGTGGTCGGTTATGCGTTTAAACGTAACACCAAGCAGGAAGACAAGACTGAGTTGCTGATTTTCATCACACCTAAAGTCATGGATGAGACGCTGGCCTTGAACTAATTACCTACCGTGAACTCGCCTGTTACTGACAGCAGGCCAGCTTTGCCTTAAAATGCCCAACTGGATCGGTTGGGCTTTTTTATGGGTGAGCGTATACCAAACAATATCTTTTTAGTCGGTTTGATGGGTGCAGGGAAGACAACGGTTGGCAAATTGATCGCCAAAAACCTGGGCAAAACTTTCTATGACACCGATCATGTGATCGAGCAGCGCACCGGCGTGAAAATCCCTACCATCTTTGAGCTGGAAGGGGAGGCCGGTTTTCGTAAGCGCGAAACGTCTACCCTTGAGGAGCTTGGGCAGCAGGATAATATTGTCCTGGCCACAGGTGGTGGTGCCATTATCGCTCCGGAAAATCGCGCCATCCTTAAAGAGTATGGCTATGTGGTGTACCTGCGGGCAAATGTGAATGAGCTATACCTGCGCACCCGCAATGATAAAAATCGCCCCTTGCTGCAAAACGTCGATGTCAAAGCCAAGCTCGAGCAGCTGTTTCATGCCCGTAATCCGCTGTATACCGCCACTGCCGATTTAATCGTTGATACCGGACATCAGCCGGTGGCTGTCATTATCCAAAAAATTGAAACCGCATTGCACGCGCTGGAGCCTTCATGCAAACCTTAACTGTTAGCCTGGCTGACCGTAGTTACCCTATACATATCGGCAACGGCCTGCTGAGTCAGGTTGAACTGATTCTGCCGCACCTTAAACGCAAGCAGGTGGCGATTGTCAGCAACACCACCGTCGCGCCTTTATACATGCAAACGCTTGCCCAGCCTTTGCGTGACGCAGGTATTAGTGTGATTGAAATCATTCTGCCTGATGGCGAGGCTTACAAGAACAGCGAGACGCTGCAAACCATTTATGATCATTTGCTACAGAATCGCTGTGAGCGTAATACGACCCTGATCGCACTCGGTGGCGGCGTGATCGGTGATCTGACAGGCTACGCGGCGGCGACTTACTTGCGTGGTGTACCGTTTATCCAGGTGCCGACAACATTATTGTCACAGGTCGATTCCAGTGTCGGTGGCAAAACCGGCATTAATCATCCGTTAGGTAAAAACATGATAGGCGCGTTTTATCAGCCTAAACTGGTATTAGCCGATATTGATACCCTGAAAACCTTGCCGCAGCGGGAGTTATCCGCTGGGGTGGCCGAAGTGATCAAGTATGGCCTGATCCGGGATGCCGATTTCTTTGACTGGCTGGAAACCAATATGTCTGCGCTGATGGCGCTGGATACCGCCGTGGCCAGCTATGCCATTTATCGCTCCTGCCAGAACAAGGCCGAAGTAGTGGCAGTAGATGAGCATGAACAGGGCGAACGTGCCTTGCTGAACCTGGGCCATACCTTTGGCCATGCCATCGAAAACGCCATGGGTTACGGTGTGTGGCTGCATGGCGAAGCCGTGGCTGCCGGCACCGTGATGGCGGCCGATTTGTCGCAACGTATGGGCTGGCTGAATGCCGCCGAAGTGCAGCGCATCAAGACCATCATGCAGGCTGCCAAATTGCCGATTGAGGCACCGGACTTTGGTGCTGAAGAATATTTACGCCTGATGCAGCTGGATAAGAAAGTATCCGATGGCCGCATACGCCTGATCTTGCAGCAGGCGATAGGCAAGGCGGTGATTACCGCTGACTATGATGCCGATAAATTACAGCAGACGCTCTCGCTAGCTGCTTGATCAGATAAAGACCAACAATGACCTTAGCCTGCTTTGCCGCCCACCCCGAACAAACGCGTGGCCGCAAGGTCGTTGAGCAAGAGTCGCCAACACGCAATGTGTTTCAGCGTGACCGCGACCGCATTATCCACTCTACCGCTTTCCGCCGCCTGGAGTATAAAACCCAGGTGTTTGTGAACCATGAAGGCGACTTGTTCCGCACCCGGCTGACGCACAGTATTGAAGTCGCGCAACTCACACGCGGTATTGCAAGGACCTTAGGCTTGCATGAAGACTTGGCAGAAGCGATAGCATTAGCGCATGATCTAGGACACACGCCATTCGGGCACGCCGGTCAGGATGCACTCAACCACTGCATGCGAGATTACGGTGGTTTTGAGCATAATTTACAGTCTTTACGAGTGGTCGATTCACTGGAGAACCGCTACGCCAGCTTTGATGGGTTGAACCTGACGTTCGAAGTGCGTGAAGGCATCCTTAAGCATTGTTCACGTAAAAATGCCGAGCAATTAGGCGATGTCGGCGAGCGCTTCTTGCATAAAGGGTCCCCTAGCCTGGAAGCACAGGTCACTAACTTCGCCGATGAAATCGCCTACAACAACCACGATGTAGATGACGGCCTGCGTTCAGGCCTGATTACCATACAACAGTTATCAGGTATCCAGCTATTTGCCGAAAATATGGCCGAAGTGAAACACCTGTATGGCGAGATTGAAGATAAGCGGCTGATTCATGAAACCGTGCGCCGCATGATTAATGTGCTGGTAGTGGATTTGTGTGAGCAAAGCCAGCAGGCCATCGCAACGCTCAATCCGAAGACTATTGCAGATGTACGCAAAGCACCGTATTTAGTCGGCTTTAGCCAGGTAGTTGCCGATAAAAATCATGAATTGAAGCAATTCTTACGCAAACATTTGTATCAGCATTACAGGGTCAATCGCATGAGCGCTAAGGCTGGCCGGATCATTGAAGAGCTGTTTGCAGCTTTTATGCAATCACCCAAATTAATGCCGGATGAGCACCAGCTCGCTGCCAAACAGGACCAGGCACGTGCAGTTGCCGATTATATTGCCGGCATGACAGACCGTTACGCGATTCGTGAGCATAAGCGACTTTTTTCTGTGGAAGAGAATTTGTAAAGCAGTCAGTGAGCAGGTGCCTGAATAAAGGCTAATGCTCAGGTTTGCCCAGTGAGGTTGCCAGGCTTATGGCTGTCTTGAGAGTGAAGCAGATATTAAAAAAGCGAGTGGCATTTTTTGCGCACTCGCTTTTTTTTTATGGCAGTCAGCTATTTAGCGACTTGCCTTTCACGCATTTCATCCAGCGTTTTGCAATCAATACAAAGCGTGGCTGTCGGGCGTGCTTCCAGGCGTTTCAGGCCAATTTCAATACCGCATCCTTCGCAGTAGCCATAGTCGCCAGCATCAATGTTACGCAGCGTTTCGTCAATTTTCTTGATCAGCTTACGTTCGCGGTCGCGGTTGCGTAATTCCAAAGCCATGTCGGATTCCTGGCTGGCGCGGTCATTTGGATCCGCGAAGCTGGTCACTTCGTCCTGCATGGTGTGCACCGTACGGTCAATATCGTGACTGAGTTCAGCTTTCCAGTTATTGAGGATTTTTTTGAAATGATCCTGCTGTTTTTTGTTCATGTACTCCTCACCGGCCGCTGGCTGGTAAGGGACAAAAGATTTGTTAACGGTGTCTGCCATGATGGTTCCAAAGGACGAAACTACTTGATATTACTGCCTTGACGGCGCTTTTTACTGCATTACGTTAATCAATAATCGCGCGAGTTTACACCGATTTTATGGGCTTGCAAAGCATCTTTGTCAATGGCTGCTATTACCAGTTATGCCTGCTCCCTGAGTTCCAGCGCCTTAAGGGTGTTTTCCATCAGCGTTGCCACTGTCATGGGGCCAACCCCGCCAGGTACCGGGGTAATGTAAGCAGCGCGTGACTTCGCCACCTCGAACTCAACATCGCCCGCCAGTTTGCCGTCAGGCAGCCGGTTGATGCCGATATCCACCACGATCGCGCCGGGTTTAATCCATTCGCCTTTGATTAAACCAGGTTTGCCTGCCGCCGCTACAATCAGATCTGCCCGCTGTATGTGGACATTCAAATCCTTGGTATGACGATGGCAACTGGTCACCGTACAGCCAGCTAACAGTAACTCCAGCCCCATCGGCCGCCCGACGTGGTTAGAGACGCCGACTACCACTGCGTCCAGTCCTTTGAGGTTGATGCCACTGGCTTGCAGCATTTTAATCACACCATAAGGTGTGCAGGAGCGTAACTTTGGCTGGCGCACGGCCAATAAGCCAATGTTGTAAGGGTGGAAGCCATCGACATCTTTGGCCGGGTCTATCAGGGCCAGAATGGCTGTTTCATCGATGTGATGTGGCAAGGGGGACTGCACCAGAATACCATCTGTGTCAGGGTCCTGATTTAGTGTTTGGATCAGGCTGAACAGCTCAACTTGAGAAATGCTGGATGGCAATCGATGGGCTTGAGAAACAATCCCTACTTTTTCGCAGGCTATCTGTTTATTGCGTACATAAATGGCAGAAGCCGGATCATCACCGACCAATACCACTGCTAAACAAGGTGCGCGTTTACCGGACTTCAGACGTTGATCAATGTTATTTTTAATATCGTCTAACAGCTGATTGGCAATTTGCTTGCCATCAATAATGTGTGCGCTCATGAGCAAAAAATCATCGTTAAAAATAGAATTTTATCACATCAGGATTGACACGATTTCGGAAAATCGGTTATATTCCTGCTTTCGGCGTGTAGCGTAGTCTGGTAGCGCGCCTGCTTTGGGAGCAGGATGTCGGGAGTTCGAATCTCTCCACGCCGACCAGTTTCTCTGGTTTGCCCAATCGTCATGTAACACCTATCTGCTCGTAGCTCAACTGGATAGAGCACCAACCTTCTAAGTTGGGGGTTACAGGTTCGATTCCTGTCGGGCAGGCCAATGTAAAAGTCTCTATGGTGGCTGTAGCTCAGTTGGTAGAGTCCAGGATTGTGATTCCTGTTGTCGTGGGTTCGAGCCCCATCAGCCACCCCATTTTAATTCCTCGTAGTTTCTCTCCTTAGATCTAGGTTATATCCAAGAATTAATTGAAAATACTGGCTCTTTTTGCCAATAAGTCAAACCCTCGCCTCTGGTAAAGTATTTAAAAAACCCATATGCCGAACACATGACTACTCAATTAAATCTGAGCGAATTTATGCAGACGCTTACCGACCTTACCAAGGTCAGGGAGAGTCTTGCGCTGGATCCAGCCTTGCTTTCGCTCATGCAACGCTGGTTAAGTATTTTCGCAGCCGAGCCGCAACCAATCAGAATGCAGGTGTTATCCAGGCGGCAACTCGTCTCGGTGATCAGTACACTTGAAACCGGGGAAGTCACCCATGCGGCGTTTGATGGCTGGGTGCCGGAAAATTATGCATTGCTGCTGGCATATATGGATAAAGACGCTCATCAATATGAGTGCCTTGAAACCAGTAGTGGCAAGTTACATATTTTCCCTCTGCAACAAAGTATTGCGCACAAGCATGCCATTTTGCTTATCCAGCATGAAATGCTGGATGGCGATGCTATTAGCTTGATTAAGCAGTGTTTGGAGATGTTCCATCATTACGCCAGCCTGATTATTGAGAATGAGCGGGATGCATTGACCGGGCTGCTTAATCGCAAAACCTTTGATCATTGCGTCAGCAAAATCCTGTTGAATGATTACACACCTGAATTCAAGTTCCCCCTGCATCATTTCCTGGCGATTTTTGATATTGATTTCTTCAAGAAAATTAATGATAACTATGGCCACCTGATTGGTGACGAAGTCTTGCTGCTGCTTTCACGGCTCATGCAGGAAACATTTCGCGAAGGTGATTTACTGTTTCGCTTTGGTGGTGAAGAGTTCGTCGGTGTATTTTCATGTGCCGATGAAAACGACATCGTTGGGTTGCTGGAGCGATTTAAAGCGACTTTGAATGCCTATGTCTTTCCGCAGGTCGGGCATGTTTCCATGAGTGTAGGGTGTTCACGTATGGCCCTGAATGTGCTGCCAAACACGGTATTAGAGCGCGCAGACGAGGCTTTGTACTACGCCAAAGATCATGGGCGTAACCAGATTTGCTTCTACGAAGAACTGATTGCAAATGGCCTGCTCAGCGATAGCACGATTGAAGGCGAAGTCGAGCTGTTTTGATAACTATAGTTCTTTTACTTAAGTATCTGTCTTGGTGCTCTAACGTCATTTTTTCAATCCAAGTTTTATTCGAGCTTCTGTGTGGTATAGAGAAAAATCTGGCGGTGTAGGTTTGTAATCATCAGAGTCTTTCTGTATTCCATATCCGACACGTTGATGATCTCTCAGTTTTTTCAAAGGCAAATTCATAGTCAAAAAAGTTTGATTATCTCCCCCTTTAATTCTTAGAGGATTCAATCGGTCAGTTTTTGATGGACTGACTATGCGTGAATCACCAAATTGAGCGCTATTTACTTGCACCACATAGCAATGCAAGTCACGAGCAGCTGCTTCTACAATGTTCGAAAAGTAATTAACATCTGGGTTGAATTCGGAGCAAATTATAAAGTCTACTTTTGCTTTGAAAATCGAACGATCCTCAAGACTAGCGAGTTCGTAACAGTTGTAAACTGCGAAGCTTGCTCCCCTCCACTGGAAAAGCTGATATATGCTTTTGGAAGGCAATTTTGGCACGTTCAAGTGATTATTAACCAATTGATGGTTTTCTTCAGGTGAGTAATGCTTCTTTAGTCTCCTAATAGGGACACAAGCTTTAAAACCTTTAGTTGCTCTATAAGGTAAAGCTGCTAATAACTCATTCCAAGCAGTTTTTGATTTATCAATCCGATGCTCCAATCCACAAATTACGCCTATTTGATGTTCTCGAGCCCACTTAGTTATGAATGTTGCCCAAGAGTGAGGCACTGATACTTCAGGTAACACTAATAAATGGATTCGTTGACTAGGATGACGTATTCCGTGCTGGTGAACGTCATTTAGTAGTTGGTGCAATTTTTTTAATCGGTTGGATGAAATATTCGGGGTATTGAGATAACTATTTTTAATGTCTTCCATATCAACATTTATATGCCCAAGCGCTACACGCAGATTTTCATTTAGATCATTCTTGTGCAGTCCTACACTGATTTTTGCATATTGGCTCATAATACTTACTCCCCTAAAGTATCTGTAATTTCTATTCTTACATCCTCGATTTTTGATCCATGAAACAGATCGTATAATTTATCAGCTTCACTAATCCAATCATTTTCAGTTTCGGCGCTGAAGCCTGAGTTTATAAAACCTAGACACTCATCAAAGTGAATAAAGCGAGGGCTAAGACTTATTGACTCATAATTCAATTCAACTTCAATAACCTCTTTCGGTGAAGTTAGATCGCCATTAAAAGTCGTGTAATTTAATAGTGGTACAGATACTAAATGGTGTCGAATTAAATTTGAAAGCCTCCACTTGTTATTTGTCGAGTTGTAAGTCATAAATTTGTTATCGGGGAATTTTACTGCGAGACAAATTTCATAAGAAATTCTTAAATGTTCTAAGAGGGTGTTTCTTAACAAACGAGTTACATTATTCTCGATAGATCTGATTTTTTTTATTTCGGCCGTAATAAGCTGAGTAAAGTCAAAGGCTGCTCCAATATTTTCGGAAATTACAAAGAATGCAATAACGCGTTCCCACATATCCCAGTAGGCAATTGCATTTTTGCCTTTAAAAAACCTGAATAATTCGATTTGTGTTTGAGAGCTTGCAGGATTGCTGGCTAATAAATAAAGCTGAGTTTGCTTAGTGAGGTGTTTTGCAAGATCCCATCGGTTTTCTGCAATCTCTTTGACATTACGAAGCTTGTTTGAGGAGCCATCATAAAGTAAATCATATGCGACTTGCTCTACAGGACTATCATCTCCTTCAACTGGCAACATTGCGAAATCGCTTGCGTTTTCCTCAATTTCTTTTTTGAATTTTTCTAAACCGGCTATTGAATGGCTTGAGTCAAAAAACTGTACTATGCATTTTTTTCTTTGCAAAAATAACCCAGGTTTTAAGCAAAGTTCATATCGGTTTTTATCTTCATGCCAATGTAATATTTGATTGTTTACTAATACTTCTTTTAATATAAATTTAATCGGATCCTTCTTAGATGCAAATTGACTTTCACTTGTAATTACAAGAAAAATGTCATCCACATAGCGTCCATAGTATGCTGGGCGGACTTTATTTAGTATTGCATCATCAAATTCTTGTAAGTGCCAATTTGCTATCAAAGGAGAAGCACAAAGTCCAATAGGTAGGCCTATTGTGGTGTCAGGAATATCTGGGTGAGTAATGCTTAATTTTTCTGAAATCAAATCCTGATAAAAGTAGCAAATCGATCTAACGCATTCAAATAGACGTTCACCTAAATTTTCACGCTCATAAATGTGGTTATAAAGGGCATTGTTTGTTTCTATGGAGTGGCGGGTTCGCTTAAGCTTTTGTTCGAGTTTTTCCCAATCAATTTGCACTCTGTAGTAAAACTCTTGAATATCTAATGCAATGATACAAACGCTTCTTCCCTCTTCAATTAATAAATCTCTAGCTTTTTTTACACCATCATCTCGCCACTTGGAATAAAGTTCATGGTATTTCTTAAATAGATGAGCTGAATAATCATCTTCATTACCTACTAAAGGATGTAAACGAGAGCCCATACAATTTTCAGACAAAGTACTATCTAATTTCGGGCCTTGAATCATTAGCCACAGTACTGAAATAAGATGTAATTCAATTGGCCCATTAAAAATATAATTTACTTTTTCTATGGTGTAGTTTGTTTGACTAGTAACATTTGTAACAAACGTACCTTCTTCTTGATTAGGTATATCGTCCGTCTTAATGCCTTTCGGGAGCAATGCAAACTCGATATCTGCGAGCCAACTCCTAAATTTTTCCGACGATGATGGGTCATTCATTGTTATTACGCGATTCAGATCAGCTAATCTACTTGCGAAATCATTTCCACATTCAAACTCCGCGAGGCGCTCTCGGAGAAAAAGATGGTTTTTTTCGTAATAAATCATCTGCTTAAGCTTTTTGTAGGCAATCTCAATCAAATTTTGTGGCAGTTCATTCATAGTATCTTTGATCTTCCCAAGTTCGTATCGGGGTTTAAATTACCTTAAAAACTAAGGATTTCCGTAGGACAAGCGCTCGCTGAGAACCTATTCAATGCATCTATCCGCTCCAGCTCAATTTGAAATGGCTTGTTGCTGTAAACATGTTTTCTTAACCACTCAATCTCACCATCCAAATTTACTTCAGAAATTATGATCGACCAAAACTTCCTTTCGCTATTCCAACGATAATTTCGTTTTTTTAAGAGGTCCTTCGATTCGAATCTAGAATTAATTGCCGAAACTTTCACATCTTTAGCTCCAGCATTATCTATGAGTCGCTTCATTGCCAATTCACCGGAGGTTGGCAGTTTATTTTGAAGTACCTCTAGAAGAGCGTGGCAATCATTTGATGCGCGGTGCCCTACATAATGAAAGCCGTAGCGATAAGCTAAAAACTCTAGTTTGGCCCCTCCCAAACCCTCATCATTCCAATTAATCTGAGAAAATGAGCATGCCCAAGCTTTATTCTTGAAAAACGGGAATCGACTTTCTACGAATGTACGGTCAAATCTAGCATTATGAGCAATGATTAATGATGCATCTGCAATAAACTCTTGAACATTTGCATCATCAATTTGACAACCGTTAACCATGTCATTGGTTATTCCATGAATTTTTGTTGAGGTTAAAGGAATAGGTATTCCCGGATCCTCTAGTTCATCAAAAGTTTTGAGGACTCCGTAAGCTTGTCCTGTGGCCGGACAATATTCGAAGAGCACCATACCAAGCTCAATAATTCGATCATAAGTACAGTCTAAGCCTGTGGTTTCAGTGTCTAAAATAATTGCTTTAATGAGGTTGGGTGGCAACATCCCATCTGAATAAGACTCTCGCGCAGTAAATTCCTTTGTAAACTTATAACCATAACTTCCCAACTCTTCTAGTAGTGATTCAATTTCAAGCTGATTTCTCATTAACTATCTTTCAAATGTAATTTTCCCATCCCTAACTTTTACATATTTATAACAATAATTCCATTTTAGCCATCAAAATCGCTTAGTTATCGGACTTGATTGAGTTCTTTATCATAGCTAAAGGAGAGCTAATTTTAGAAAGATCAACCCATCAAGCTCAAGTACTATAAGTTCAGTAAATCTGTAGCAGATTTATGAAGGTATGATTTACTATCTCTGAAGCTTGAGGCAAAAATTAAGTAAAAGGATGCATATGGTTGGAGAAATTCCCGTTTGGTTAGATTGCCCCCCCGATGACGGCGCACCGAATCCACCAGTTGAAACACGAACCCAAGGATTACCTTTTAATGACCTATCTTGGCAAAACTTCGAGCGGCTTACTCTCCGTTTAATTCGACTTGATAACACAATCGCAGATTGCGAGATTTACGGTACCCCTGGTCAAAATCAAAGTGGTATTGATATTCTTGCGACACCCAAAACAGGATCAGCAAAAAAGATTTGCTACCAGTGTAAAAAGGTCGAAACTTTTAAAGCAATTGATATTAAATATGCCATAGATCAATTTTTAGACGGTATTTGGGTCAATAAAACTGAAGAATTCGTTTTATGTACAACTTGTCCGATAGAAACAACTCAGAATGTAAAAGAAATCAGTTATCAAAGAGATCGACTTGCTGCAAAAGGAATTCGTTTTAAGATCTGGGATGGTGCTGAATCAGGTCGTTTATCAGAAAAACTAAAACGACTTCCAGAACTTGTAGATGATTTTTTTGGCCGCTCATGGGTGGAAGTTTTCAATGGGAAAGATGCAGCAAAACTATTAGGCGATAGACTGGACACAGGCGACTTAATTTATTTAAGAGCACGCTTAAAATCGTTGTATACCGTCTTATTCAATCAACATGATCCTGGACTCCGCACTGTAGGTCATGCTCCAAATTACTTGCAGAGATACGTGTTGGCTGACATATTGACTCAAGCTAAAGTAGCACCTCCAAGAGTAGAGTCGTCTGAAAAGAGCATACCTCTTTCTCCTCAATCGCAAGGCAATTTATTAGAGAGCGGACAAGCGATTTCAGCATCTTCTATTAGCAGCATTTATGAGTCTCGTAGAAACGTGTTTGGATGGATAAATGAGCAGAAGAATTGTGTCGTACTTGGAGACGCTGGTTACGGAAAGAGTGCATTATTACGGCATATTGCATTAGCGATGCTTGGCCAAGAGGACGGATTAAGAGGCCATTTAGGCGAGTCTAAGCTTAAACTTCTGCCTGTATGGATGTCATTTCCCGCATTTGCAGCAGCGATAGAGCGTAAACACTCTACCAGTGTCCAAGATCATTTTAGAGAGTGGATTCATCAAAATGGATTTGATGAGGTTGGGGAGATGTTTGAGCGCTCATTACGCAATTCAAAATTACTACTCTTAGTAGATGGCTTAGACGAAGCTACAACTCAATCTCAAGCACAGCAGGCGCTTGATAGAGTAGCTGCCTTTGCTGAGGCGGTTGGTGCAGAAGTTATATGCACAAGTAGACCCATGGGATTCAATTCATTGGGTGTACCTTCTTCATGGACCAATGCTCAGTTGGCAGCGCTTAGTGACCACCAAATTTCTGAATTTAGTTCTCGATGGTTTGCATTAACAGAAGGGGAGTTTGTCGATGCAAACAATTTTGGTGAAGTTAGACAACGAGTTCAGGGGCGTGCTGAAGCGTTCTTGGGAGCAGTTAGGGCAAATGGGCGCACTCACCAACTCGCCAGAATTCCTTTGCTTTGCCAAACATTAATTGAATTATTCCGTACAAAACCAAGATTGCCTGATGAGCGGCAAGCAATTTATAGCTTGATTATCGAACTGTTATTGACCAGCCATCCAGATGCTAGAGCTCGAGCAGCAGGTACCGCAATTACGCTTGAGACATTGGGTTTGAATCTCAGAGATATACGTGAGATTTTAATTAGGTTGGCTTGGGATATGCAATTTGAAGGTCGAGTTGTAGTAGAGAGTGTCCAGCATCTTGAACACGTCTGCATGATTTATTTGATGGATGAGGATAATGGTCTTGGATTAAACAAAGGTGAAGCTAAGCGTAGATCTCAGAAAATTATAAATGCATTATTTATGCAATTTGGAGTGCTTGTTGAGAAAGCGCCAAATGAATTAGGTTTTGTACACTTGAGCATTCAGGAGTTTCTTACCGCAGATGCTGTATGTCGTAAGCCTGAACAAGATCAATTTAAATGGATTTCAGACATCTGGATGCAGCCACGTTGGCGTGAATGTCTTATAAATTGGTTTGGTATACAGGGTGCACAAGGTAAAAAAGTATTCATAGGTCAAGCAGCAAACAAAATTGCAGAGCTCGGTAGCCATGGTGAATATGAGCGAATGCAAGCTTTACAACTCAGAGCAGCGCTTGTTTGTGCTGACTTAGGATTTCCAATCAATGAAGCAAGAAAAATCATTCTTGAAATAATAGATGATTTGCAAAAGTCACCCTTCATAGAACATAGAGTTGCATTAGCAAAAGAATTAACAATAGGTGCATTAAGCTATGGTGTGCGAGAAGAATGCAGTGCCTTTATTAGCAAATTCTCTATTGGAAGAAATTCACACGAGCGAGCATCAATTTTTTCTGCTTTGGGTACATGGAAACCCTCAGATGATCTAAGGGTAACGCTTCTGCAAGGTTTAAGGGACGAAGAATTTGTATGTCGCCTCGAAGCGTCAAAAGCCATTGCTAAAGTATTTGCACAATCTGATGAGATGGCAAAAACTCTTGTTGATTTGGCTTTATATGAAGTTAGACCTGAGGTGCGCGCTTCTGCATTAAGGGCGCTCGGACTCAGTAAATCATGGACTAAAAATGCTGTGATTTGTGCTTTAGCTAATCGAGAGTCTAATGTCGCTGAATTAATCTTTGAAACCATAAGAATAAGAATCGAAAATCAACTTCACGACGAGGATGATTTAAAACGGATGCTGCGGCTAGTGGCATCAGAAACCATTGATTATTGGCAGAAAGAAGAGTTTTACAATGTTCTGTTTGAAGGTTGGTCAAAATTACCCATTTTAAAAGAAATACTAATTAAAGCTGTTAATGAAGGTAGAAGTTGGACTCTTGATGATCAAGCTCGATTCAGCTTTTTGATCCGAGCTTATCCTGGTGACCAAGCTGTTGCAGATGTATTGCTGTATCGATTCAAAAATCAAAAAATCCATTTCACAGCAAATCCTTTCAAAATTTGGCCGTTATTGAGCACTAATTTCCGAAATCACCCAACCTTAACACCTATACTGCGCGAGTTAATTGAGGAGCAAATAAGTGAATACTCAAAAACTGCATGGCATCCAGACACTGTTGGTGTTTTTATGGCTGTTGGGGATGATCTGGCTCGAAAAGATTTAATAGATTGTTATGAAAATATTGAAGTTGATGGTGTAAGCCGATATTGGATTGCAAATGCACTTTCTGTAGGGTGGCCTAATGATGAGGTTGTAAAACAGACGTTTGAGCGCTGGGCACATTCCAGCATTGAGCTTGCGACACCAATTGCTCAATTTTCAGGAAAGCTATTTGAAGATGTTCATGCTCAAAGGAATTGGTTAGAAAACATAATTAAAAATGCAAAGAGCAGAGTAGTTCAATGGGCTTATTACGAAATCATAGATAAATTCCCTGATAGGGCCACTTGGGAATTGACTTCGGAATGCCTGAAAAAAATTAAGTTGTGGTATTTAAGTAAAGTCAACATTCAAGCAAAACTGGCTGCAATTGCACCTACAGAATTAGAAAGTCAGGCACTTTTTGAAACTTCATTAATTGAGCGTAATGGCCCTCCCGTTAGCTCTTGGGCTGCTAGTGTTGAACATATTCCAAGATTCCGATCTATGTTATTAACGGTAGCTGTTCCAGCTTCAGTTGAAGTTCGTATGGCAATCGTTTCGGTATTGCGAGACCGAGTGGCGGATTATGAGAACTTGTTGAGGTTAACCCCTCACTACTTAATTGAGGAAAGCAATGCTGTTAGATCGACAGTTTTGCTAGCTCTCGCACAAGCTGGGCGAAGTAATGAAAATTATCGTCCTCTCTTAGAAGGCACATTCGCTACAGAATTAGATTCAACTGGTCCCTACCATGCATCCCGGACATTATCAGCAGTTGCTGGGCTTTTGGAATTGGGCTCAGCCTCACTCATTGTCGAACATTTCAAAAAAACAAAAACAACTAACTGGGCAAGTCAGCTAATCAATCGATACCACTCTGATCCTGTGGCTTTAAATGGAATAGTAAGACATTGGGACGAGTTGCTCCCTTTACTTGAAAAGCATCAAATCTCTACGGAATTACCATTCGAGGAAATAATCGCAGATGGCTATGGCAGGGTGTTAGAGGAATCTCCAAGCCTCAAGAAATCGCTCGATGAGCATCTTATTGCGGAGATGGAGAATTGGATCAGCGACGAGCACTTCATAAATCTCTTATCAAGAAAGTTTCCGCAAAGTGATCTCTTGAGAATCATATTAATTCAGTCACTAGAGCGCGGCTATAGTAGAGCCATAGTAGGGCGAAAAGTGATGAGATTATTGGTCTTACATTTTCGAGAAAACCGTACTGTTTTGGAGCATATTTCTACAGTGCTTATTAACAATCGAAAGTTTTATCCTAAACATTCAGATGGGGTTTTGGGATATATGGTCGCTGGGTGGAGAGACTCAGATTGTATTCCAATCATCAGCGCTCATTTACCAGATGATCTAAATTCTTTAGGCTTTAGAGACAGACTTTTAATATTAACTGCTCGGGGAGATAAAGCAGCAGCAGAGCTTTGTGTTCGAGAGTTATTAAATGAGCCCTTGGAAGACTGGAGCTATAATGATGACATTAACATCATACGGGAGTGGGCTGCAGAAGCGTCGACTCTTGAGGTTTTGCAAGAATGGATAAAGTCAAAGAATCCCAATTTATCAATGACGGCGATTTCAATTCTTAATGAGCAGGGTAAAGTTTCTCAAGATTTACTAGAGTCTTTGCGAGAGCAATTCAATCAGTTTTTCAATCAAAAAATTACCCCTCCAGATGGAATCGATGTAGTATTCGGCAAAAGTCGTGGTTGGTTTAATACAGCCTACTCCGCACTCCTTCATACCGTAGAGGGGTGATGCAGAAAACGAGAAGTTTGTAAGTGCTGGTCCAGTAGACATCAGCTTTTGAATGTGAAAACGGGCTGGGTGGCATACAATCCGTGTCTGGTGGGCTGAGTCATGCCATGACCGCAGCGGTTCATCCGGACGAGCTGGAAAACGCAGATGGCGACCTCACTTTTATCGATAAGGCCCAGCAACAGACGGGGAACGCTGTTTTTGATGACAAGCTGATCATGCTGTCACCTAAAGTGCTGATCCAGCAGATGGTGCAAGCACAACGCCTCCCTTAATATCGGAATCTAGTTATATATTAGGTATGCAAGATAATTTATTGCTACGCTACAGTCGGCATATTCTGCTGCCGCAAATTGAATATGCGGGGCAGGAAAAGCTGACCAAAAGCCATGCGCTGATAATAGGCGCGGGTGGCCTGGGTGCGCCGGTCGCCATGTACCTGGCGGCAGCGGGCGTCGGCACATTGACTATTTGTGACTTTGACCATGTCGAGCTGACCAATCTGCAACGCCAGATTATTCATACCACCGCGGCGATCGGGCAGAATAAAGCGTTGTCAGCCCAGGCAACAATTGCGCAGTTAAACCCGGACATTGCAGTGAATACGGTATTAACCCGGATGACCTCAGAAGAGGCTTCTGAACGCATTGCTGCAGCCGATGTGGTCATTGATTGCTCAGATAATTTTGCCACCCGCTACCTGTTGAATCAGTTATGTTTTACCAGTAAAACACCACTCGTCTCCGGCGCTGCGATTGGTTTTGAAGGGCAACTGAGTGTGTTCGACTTTCGGCATGCCGAATCGCCTTGCTATCACTGCCTGTATCCCGATGTAGGCGATGATCAGGAGTTACGCTGTGCCGATAATGGTGTATTCGCGCCTCTGGTGGGCATGGTAGGTTCCGCGCAGGCGGCTGAAGCGATTAAAGTATTATTGAGTATCGGACAGGCGATGCAGGGCAGATTGCTGTTGCTGGATGTTTTAAGCGCCGAGTGGCGCACGATCAAGTTGTCAAAAGATCCGGCGTGTAAGGTCTGCAGTCAATCTGCCTGATCAGGCTCCGGCGGTAACTCCGCCATTAATGCCTTCACCAGTTCACCTATATCCCATTCGCACCCCCCACAACCAGTGAGCGCGCCGGAATAACGCGATATGGCATCCAGATCCTTGCCTTGCCTGACCATGTCCTGGATCATGCCACGCGTGGTGCCGCTACAACTGCACATCACTTCATCGGGTGAATCTTGTTTGAGTTCAGCCATTGCCAGCCAGGGGATTAAAACCGCATTTTACCGCCTGTGTCCCTCGCATACCAGCGCCGGAGCACGACTAGCGCTTGCCGCAAACGTAAAAGCCCGTTAGCATCGTTGGCAATATCACTTTGGGGCATGTCATGAGCAAAGGCGTCCGCTTGTCAGAAAAATGGTTTAACCGAGCCTTGTGGATGGTGGCGATTATTTTTGCCATGTTTCTCACCGGGCTGGGCAAAAATATTATTGGTGATCTTCCCCGTGTAGAAACCAGCTATACCACCGAGCATTTCGTCAATCACAGCAAAATAGATCCGTTACGCACCGAACTCAGGGTGCTTGCCCGCCAGCATCAAACGCTTGCCGATCAGCTTGAGCAAGTCAATTTGCAGCTGATTATCCGGCAGAAAGATTACCAGGCCGCCCGCACCACGTTTGATAACTGGGTGTCCGCCCGGGATGTCACGGATGAGGTAGACGACCTGGTTGGCCGCACACGCACATTGGACACACTTAAAAAACTGGAGCGCGATGCTGAGCGGGCGATTGAAGACATCCAGCAGAAACAGACAGATATCTCGCAGCGGGAAACCCAGTTGCAGACACAGGTCAATAATCTGGAAGAGCTGGCGCGGCAGCAATTTGACGATGCATATGAAGATCAGGAACTACGCGTATTTCTATACCGGCTGTTGCTGACCTTGCCGTTACTGGCGTTGGCGGCCTGGCTGTTTGTCAAAAAACGCAAATCCCAATACTGGCCTTTTGTATGGGGCTTTATTATCTTTGCCCTGATGGCGTTTTTTGTCGAGCTGGTACCTTACCTGCCGGATTATGGCGGCTATGTACGCTACATCGTTGGCATTGTGCTGACGGTTGTTGGTGGTAAATATGCCATCACTGCGTTGCAGAGCTATCTTGAACAGCAGAAGCTGGCGGAATCACAGCCCGAGTTTCAGCGGCGGGAGGAATTGGGCTATGACACAGCGCTTGCCAGGCTTGCGAAGAGTGTGTGCCCCGGTTGCGAGCGCAATGTGGACCTGAAAAACGAAAGCAATGATTTTTGTACCCATTGTGGTATTTGCCTGCATAACTATTGCAGCGCCTGCCATTCACGCAAGAATGCGTTTGCAAAGTTTTGCCACAAGTGCGGCGCTGTGGCCTAAAGCAGTTCGACCTAAAGTATCGTGGCCAAAGTATCCTGAAAATAAAATACCGTGACCTGAATTCCAGGCCACGGCATTAGGGATCAATTAGCGTTTTAATCAGGAAATTACTTCAGCTTTGCGAGTTGCGCCTGTAATTTTTCCAGATTGGCACTGAATTCGGCCAGCCTGGCTTTTTCCTGCTCAACTACCGCGGCCGGGGCGCGGGCGACAAAACTCTCGTTGCCCAGTTTGCTGTTGGCCTTGGTGATTTCCCCTTGCAGTCTGGCAATCTCTTTGCCCAAACGCTCTTTCTCGGCGGCAACATCAATCTCCACTTTCAGCATCAAGCGGAAATCAGCGGCCAGCATCACCGGTGCATCTGCCTCAGGTAACTCAGCCACAATATCCACATTTTCCAGCTTGGCGAGCGACTTGAGGTAAGGCGCAAATGCCGCCAGTTGCGCGGCATCCCCGGCCGCGATCAATGGCACTTTGGCCGCCGGCGAAATACTCATCTCGCCACGCAGGCTACGGCAGGCTTCTACCGCCGTTTTCAGCGTTGCCACCCAGGCTTCGGCTTCTTCATCGATTTTTTCCAAATCAGCTTTCGGGTAAGCCTGTAGCATAATGCTTTCGGTGCCGCGCGACTTGTCTTTGAGCTCGGTCATCGGTGCCACGGTCTGCCAGATTTCCTCGGTCACAAACGGGATGATCGGGTGGGCCAGGCGCAGGATGGTTTCCAGCACGCGCAACAAGGTACGACGGGTCGCACGTTGCTCGGCTTCGCTGCCGCCCTGGATCTGTACCTTGGCGATTTCCAGGTACCAGTCGCAATACTGGTCCCAGACAAACTCGTAAATCGCCTTTGCCGCAAGGTCAAAGCGGTAATCATTAAACGCACGTTCCACTTCAGCTTCCGTGCGTTGTAACAGGCTGACGATCCAGCGGTCGGCCTGGCTGAATTTACGGCCACCATCGTCACAGCTTTCCGCGCCAAAGCCGTTATCCTGGCCTTCAGTGTTCATCAGCACAAAGCGGGTGGCATTCCACAGTTTGTTGCAGAAGTTGCGGTAACCTTCGCAGCGTTGTAGGTCGAATTTGATGTCACGTCCCGGTGAAGCCAGGCTGGCAAAGGTAAAGCGGAGTGCATCGGTGCCATAGGCGGCAATGCCCTCAGGAAACTCCTTGCGCGTACGCTTCTCGATTTTTTCTGCATCTTTCGGGTTCATCAAGCCGGTCGTGCGCTTTTTCACCAGCGAATCCAGGTCTATGCCATCGATCAGGTCTATCGGGTCCAGCACATTGCCCTTGGACTTGGACATCTTCTGGCCTTCCGCATCGCGGATGAGGCCGTGCACGTACACGTGCTTGAACGGAATTTTGCCGGTGATGTGCTTGGTCATCATCACCATGCGCGCCACCCAGAAGAAAATAATATCAAAACCGGTCACCAGCACGGAGGAGGGCAGGAACTGCTGTAAAGCCTGATTCTGTGCGTCAACCGCTTCGTCTCCGGTCCAGTCCAGGGTCGAGAACGGCCACAGCGCAGACGAATACCAGGTATCCAGTACATCATTGTCACGCGTCAAAGCACCGCTGTAACCATCTTTGGCCGCCATGGCTTTGGCTTCCGCTTCATCATGCGCGACATACACTTTTCCATCATCGCTGTACCAGGCGGGGATCTGGTGGCCCCACCACAGCTGGCGTGAAATACACCAATCCTGGATATTGTTCAGCCACTGGTTATAGGTATTCACCCAGTTTTCCGGGTAGAACTTGATCTCGCCATTGGCGACCACTTCCAGCGCTTTTTCCGTGATGCTCTTGCCATCCTCACCCGGCTTGCTCATTGCCACAAACCACTGGTCGGTAAGCATAGGCTCAATCACCACATTGGTACGGTCACCACGCGGTACTTTCAATTTGTGTTTTTCAACTTTCACCAGGAAGCCGCCAGCCTCCAGGTCGGCAACCACTTGCTTACGCGCAGCAAAGCGCTCCAAGCCTGCCAGGTTGGCGGGTAAAGTAATCGCTGTTTTGGCACTGCCATCGGCGGCATACACTTCAGCTTGTTCCGGCACGAAACCTTGCAGGTTCAGGATGATAATCTTGTCCAGGCCCTGGCGTTGGCCAACCATATTGTCATTGAAGTCATGTGCAGGTGTCACTTTCACTACGCCAGTACCGAACTCTTTATCTACATAGTCATCGGCAATCACCGGGATTTCACGGTCACACAGCGGCAATGTCACTGTTTTGCCAATCAGGTGCGCATAACGCTCATCTTCCGGGTTCACCATCACAGCCACATCTCCCAGCATCGTTTCCGGACGCGTGGTTGCGACAGTCAGCTGGCCTGAGCCATCTGCCAGCGGATAGTTGATATGCCACATGGAGCCGTCTTCTTCTTCCTGTACCACTTCCAGGTCAGACACGGCAGTGCCCAGTTTCACGTCCCAGTTCACCAGGCGTTTGCCACGGTAAATCAGGCCCTCATTGAACAGGCGGACAAAGGTTTCAGTCACGACTTTATTAAGGCCGGCATCCATGGTGAAGCGCTCGCGGCTCCAGTCAGGTGAAGTCCCCAGGCGGCGCATTTGCTGGGTGATGGTGCCGCCGGAATATTCTTTCCACTCCCAGACTTTTTCCAGGAATTTCTCGCGCCCCAGGTCATGGCGGCTGACGCCTTGCGCATCCAGCTGGCGCTCCACCACTATCTGCGTAGCGATACCGGCGTGATCTGTACCTGGCTGCCACAAGGTATTGTCGCCGCGCATGCGGTGATAGCGGGTCAGCGCATCCATGATGGTCTGGTTAAAACCATGGCCCATGTGCAGGGTGCCGGTGACGTTAGGGGGTGGCAGCAATATGCAGAAATTGTCTTTGACTTCGGGGTTCATGCCTGCGGCATAAAAGCCTTTGCTTTCCCAGAAGGCATACCACTGGCTTTCTATGGTTTTCGGGTCAAACGATTTAGCGAGTTCGCGTGCGGGGGTGGAATTTTGTGTAGGGGTAGTCATGCGCCTGATTTTACCATAGGCCGGTCTGTGCTTTGATAGCGGCGCTAGCCTTTGCCGCAGATTCTGCAGGTGAATCTTTATCAATACATTCAGCGGGCGTCATATCTGCAATCAGCAGAGAATGCTACTATGTAAAATTAATTCTTCAACATTGGTGGATTCAGTGGGAGTGTTTGGCATGGATGTCATGTGGGTTTGGTTTGGTCTGGGCCTGATTTTACTGTGTCTGGAAATGCTATCCGGGACTTTGTATCTGCTTTGGCCAGGGATGGCGGCATTGGTGATGGGATTGCTTTCCTGGTCGTTGCCAGTATTCAGTACGGCATGGCAAATAGTGGTATATGCCATTTTTTCCGTATTAGCAGTGCTTATCTGGCGCAAACGTGAAAAAAGTAATCCAACACCGCGTGTAGGGCAGGCGCAAGGTGAGGAAATTGGTCGCCAGGGCGTGATCATTGCTACAGTGAGTCCGGCGCAACCAGGCAAAATCCGTTTCAGCCAAGGTGTGATGGGGAGCAAGGAATGGACAGCAGTTGCGGATGTGGAGATCGCTATTGATCAACCTGCCAGCATCATCGCGGTCGAAGGCAACAGCTTACGCGTTGCACCGCTGGCCTAACACTTCTACGCTAATTAATCGGTCATTCATCGGGATGCGCAATTGAGCAGCCCATCAGTATATTAAACAGAGGAGTTCACATGGAAATCAGCATTATCTTATTGATACTGGCAATTATCGCCATTGTTAAAGGCGTGCGCATCGTCCCGCAGGGCGAAGAGTGGGTGGTTGAGCGCCTGGGTAAGTTTGCCGGGATTATCAGCCCGGGATTGCATGTGATCAACCCGATTTTAAGCAGGGTCAGTTACAAGGTCACCACCAAAGACATCATTCTGGATATCCCTCAGCAGGAAGTGATTACCCGGGATAATGCGGTCATCCTTGCCAATGCGGTAGCATTTATGAAGGTGTCCAATATCGAACGCGCTGTCTATGGCATTGAAAACTTCAGGGAAGCCATGCGCAATATGGTGCAGACAAATCTGCGCTCCATTATCGGTGGCATGGATTTGAATCATGCGCTGACTTCGCGGGACCGCATTAAAGCTGAATTGAAACAAGCCATTGCTGACGAAGCACTGGATTGGGGCCTGACCGTGAAGAGTGTGGAAATTCAGGATATCAAGCCATCATCAAATATGCAGGATGCCATGGAGCGTCAGGCTGCGGCAGAGCGTGAGCGTGTGGCGGTGGTGACTGAAGCGGAAGGTGCCAAGCAATCACTGATTTTAAATGCTGAAGCACGTCTGGAAGGTGCACGTAAAGATGCCGAGGCGCAACTGGTTGCCGCTAACGCCTCTGCCGAGGCGATCAAACTCATTGCGCAGGCCGTGAAAGAAAACGACACCTCAGCGACTTTCTTGCTTGGCGACCGGTATATTCAATCGCTGCAAAAACTCGCTGAATCGCATAATAGCAAGCTGGTACTGATACCCGGTGATGTGGTCGGTGCCGTTAAAAATCTGATAGGCGGAAAGTAAGCCTGGCATGTGCTGATCGGTCATGATTTGAGATGGCCAATCAGTCACTGCAAATCGTTTTCCTGGGTTTATTATCTTGTGATACAGCTACACATGCGTTAAACCTGAGCAGCTGGCATATTTCCTGCATCCTACTGCTTAAAACAATCATTCCCAAAAGGGGTCGCAGTGGCAATTCGCGTGGCACTACATCACCGCACCAGTTATACCTTTGACCGCCTGGTCAATCTTTCTCCTCACGAAGTCCGCCTGAAGCCTGCCGCACATGCGCGGACGCCGGTGCTGGCTTACTCGCTGACAGTCACGCCCGAGAAGCACTTTATCAACTGGCAGCAAGATCCATACGGCAACTATATTGCACGCTGCGTGTTCCCTGAAATGGTGCGCGAACTCGATTTTACGGTCGATTTGGTGGCGGATATGACCGTGATCAACCCGTTTGATTTTTTTGTTGAAAAATATGCCGAGCAATATCCATTTAATTACACCGAACAGCAGGCGTTTGAACTGACCGCCTATTTGCAGCCTGATAATGTTGGGTTTCTGCTGCAAAACTTGATCAATAAAATTCGCAGCCAGGTCATTAAACCCGGTATGGGCATCGTCGATTTCCTGATGGGCGTGAACCAGTGCCTGCAAACCGATATCGGTTATACGGTACGTCTGGAGCCAGGCATTCAAACGCCGGAAGAAACCCTGCAGAAACTGACAGGCTCTTGCCGTGATACTGCCTGGTTACTGGTGCAGATCATGCGTCACCTTGGGCTGGCAGCACGGTTTGTGTCTGGCTACCTGATCCAGCTCAAAGCTGATGTCGAAGCCTTGGACGGCCCTAGCGGTACCGACCAGGACTTTACCGATCTGCATGCCTGGACAGAGGTATTCATTCCCGGTGCCGGATGGGTGGGGCTGGACCCGACATCAGGGCTGATGGCGGGAGAAGGCCATATTCCCCTGGCGTGTACTGCACTGCCTTCATCCGCCGCGCCGGTGGTGGGGTTTACCGATGTGGCTGAAGTCACCTTCAGGCATGAAATGACAGTGACGCGTATTCACGAAGACCCGCGCGTGACCAAGCCTTACAGCGAGCAGGACTGGCAGGCCATCGTCAAGCTGGGTGATCAGGTCGACGAACAATTGCTGGCGATGGATGTGCGTTTGACCCACGGCGGCGAACCTACCTTTGTGTCTATTGATGATATGGATGGTGCGCAGTGGAATACACTGGCACTGGGTGACCAAAAGCGTGAGTTGGCTGGCAAGCTTGCCTTACGCCTGAAATCACAGGTAGCCGCTAACGGGTTTTTTCATTACGGGCAGGGTAAGTGGTATCCAGGTGAGGCCTTGCCGCGGTGGGCAATTAATATCTACTGGCGTCCGGATGGCAAACCGGTCTGGCACGATGCCAGCCTGTTTTCCGCTGAAGGCGCTGATGATGGCTACACGCTGGTGCAAGCGCAGGCATTTACCAATCACCTGGCTGATATGCTGGGTTTTCCGCAGGCATGTGTGATTCCTGCCTATGAAGATGCGCTGGCGCTCACCCTGCAAGAACAGCAGATACCGGACAATGTAGATCCGCTGCAAGTGGATTTGACAGACAGTGCTGAACGCAAGCGTCTCGCCCGCTTATTGAATCAGGGCCTGGGCTCCGTCGTTGGCTTTATCATGCCGCTTAAACCGGACGAAAAACGCAAGGCCGGCGAGTGGCTGACCAGTAAGTGGCCGTTGCGCCGCGAACACTTATATCTGTTGGGTGGCGATTCGCCTATGGGTTTGCGCCTGCCATTGGCATCCCTGCCCTGGCAACTGCCTGCTGATATTGAACCTGACTTCCCGCTTGACCCCTTTGAGCAAACTGCTGCACTTGGCGAAGCCAAGGCCCCTATCGTTCGCCTCAAGCATAAGACAGTCCAGCCCTCGGCACGTGAGGTGATCCATACTGCGTTGTGCGTGCAAGTGCGCAAGGGCAGGCTATATGTGTTTATGCCGCCGGTCACACGTCTCGAAGACTACCTGGATTTACTCAATGCCATTGAGCAGACCGCCAGTGATTTAAAACTCAAATTGTGGCTGGAAGGCTACACACCGCCACGCGATAGCCGGCTCAGGCTATTAAGTGTGACGCCTGACCCTGGCGTGATTGAAGTGAATATTCATCCGTCTAAAACCTGGCAGGAACTGGTGACGAATGTCAGCATGCTGTATGAAGAAGCGCGCCTGTGTCGGCTGGGTACCGAAAAATTCATGCTGGATGGCCGGCATACAGGCACTGGCGGGGGCAATCATGTCACACTGGGTGGCGAAACCGCAGCGGATAGCCCTTTGTTACGCCGCCCTGATGTCCTGCGCAGCCTGATCACTTACTGGCAACACCATCCGGCGCTGTCTTATCTTTTTTCAGGTACGTTTATCGGGCCGACCAGCCAGGCACCACGCGTGGACGAAGCGCGCGATGACAATTTGTATGAGCTGGGCATTGCTTTCCAGCAAATGGAAAAAGTCGTGCCTTCCGGCAAAGAGAGCAAACAGCCCTGGCTGGTGGACCGATTGCTACGGCACTTGCTGGTCGATTTAACCGGCAATACGCACCGGTCCGAATTTTCTATTGATAAACTGTACTCTCCCGACGGACCAACCGGCAGGCTAGGGCTGGTTGAATTTCGCGCGTTTGAAATGCCGCCACACGCGAGGATGAGTTTGCTGCAAAGCCTGCTGATCCGTGCGCTGGTGGCACGTTTCTGGAAAACGCCATATACCGGCAAACTGGTGCATTGGGGCACCGAGCTGCACGACCGCTGGATGCTGCCGCAATTTGTTGCACAGGATATGGCCGATGTGGTGAATGATTTACGTGAAGCAGGTTACGCTTTTGAGCAGCGCTGGTTTGATCCATTCATAGAATTCCGCTTTCCGCGCTATGGCACGGTTGCCTATCACGGTATTGAAATGGAATTGCGGCAGGCGATTGAACCGTGGAACGTACTGGGTGAAGAAGTCTCGGCTGGCGGTACGGCGCGATATGTCGATTCATCGGTAGAACGCATGCAATTACGCGTACGCGGCCTGACCGAAGGACGCTATGCAGTGACCTGCAACGGACGGCCATTGCCTTTGCAATCCACCGGGGTGGCAGGCGAGTATGTCGCCGGCCTGCGTTTCCGCGCCTGGCATCCATGGTCTGCACTGCACCCGACCATTGATGTACAGGCACCGCTGGTGTTTGACCTGGTGGATACCTGGAGCAGCCAGTCACTCGGAGGTTGTACTTACCATGTGTCGCATCCTGGTGGCAGAAATTATGATACTTTCCCGGTGAATGCGAATGAAGCCGAAGCAAGACGTTTTGCCCGTTTTTGGGCGCATGGACACACGCCTGGCAAAATAGACGTTGTCAAGGAACCGCCTAATCCGCGTTTTCCGTTTACACTGGATCTGCGCTGGCAGGCTAGTTAGGAACCTGCTGTGATCATTTCTCCTCTATGATGAGTAACTAAATGAATGCGTTTCACTTTAATCAACGGGTTTTTTATATAGATCATCAGCATGCAACCAGTGCTCAACCAGCTTTATTTTTCTGACCGCTACAATGAGTTACTGGATAGCAATGGCCAATTGCGTCCGCACTGGCAGGCGCTGGTTGCGCAGCTGGAGTCAGAAGCGCCGACCGCCATGCGCCAGCGGCTGGAGGCGGTGCAGCGCCAGGTACGTGATAATGGGGTGACCTATAACGTCTATGCCGATACCCATGGCGTGCAGCGGCCGTGGGACCTGGATGTGTTACCGCTGATTATCGCGCAGGATGAATGGCAGCATATCGCCGCTTCGGTCGCGCAACGCGCCACCTTGCTGAACAAGGTGCTTCTGGATGTGTATGGCGAACAACGGTTACTGGAAAGCGGACAGCTGCCGCCAGCACTGGTTTACGGACACAGTGGCTTTTTACCTACCTGTGTCGGTATTCCCCATTACGACAATATTGCCTTGCATAGCTACGCTGCCGATATTGCACGCGCGCCGAATGGCCAGTGGTGGGTCGTTTCTGACCGTACGCAAGCGCCGACCGGCGCAGGCTATGCGCTGGAAAACCGCACCATTATTTCCAGTGCTTTCCCCGAACTGTTTCGCGACCTGAATATAGAGCGCCTGAGCGGATTTTTTGCCAGCATGCGTGACAGCCTGGCGCAATGGGGGCATCGGGTGGCGGAGAACCAGGCGCTCAGCGTGCCTGAAATCACGGCCTTAAGTGCCGGAGAACCACCATTGGTGGTGATCCTGACGCCTGGGCCGTACAACGAAACTTATCATGAACAATCCTTTCTTGCCGGTTACCTGGGTTATCCACTGGTGCAGGGCAACGACCTGACCGTACGCAATGGCGTGGTCTGGTTAAAAACGGTGGCCGGGCTTAAACCTATCCATGCGATCTTGCGCCGCATTGATGATGACTATTGTGATCCGCTGGAGCTGAACGCCGAATCGCTGCTGGGCGTGGCTGGCCTGGGGCAAGTGGCGCGGCTGGGAAATGTGCTGATTGCCAACGCGCTGGGTTCCAACCTGTTGCAATCAGGGGCTTTGCTAGGCTTTTTGCCTAATCTTTGCCAATCGCTATTAGGCGAAAAATTACGCATGCCTTCTGTTGCCACCTGGTGGTGTGGCGAGCCTGCCGCGCTTGAATACGTGGTCAATAACCTGGATTACCTGGCGATTCATCCGGCTTATCCGCAGGTGCGGTCATCGCCAATATTTGGCGAAGATTTAAACGCGGAGCAAAAAGAGGCACTCATCGCCAGGCTGCGCGCGCAGCCCGATCACTATATTGCACAGGAACAGTTGGATATCTCGCATGCACCGGTGCTGGTCAATCATCAGCAGCCACAAATCAGTTCGCTGGCAGTCAGTGTAAGGGTGTACGCATTTGCCACGCCGAATGGTTATGCCATCATGCCTGGCGGTCTGGCACGTGTGGCCAGCGGTAAAGATGCGCGTGAAGTCACCATGCAGCGTGGTGGAACCAGCAAGGATACCTGGGTGTTGTCGCATGACAACCAGCGGCCGGTCAGTCTATTGCGCAAAACCAATTCCAGCCACGACCTGGTGCGCGAGAATACTTATCTTTCCAGCCGCATGGTGGAGAATCTGTTCTGGTATGGCCGCTATTGTGTACGCTATCTGCAAAAAGCAATCATGTTGCGTGCCACCATACGCGCCTTGGTCGAATACACTCCGGACACACGTGCTGGCGAGTGGCCCACCATGCAAGGCTTGTGCCAGTGGTTTGATTTATTGCCGACAGCCAAAGACGAGCAAGCGGTGGCACCCCTACAGTATTGGACAGATGAGGATATTGCGCCTTTGCTGATACAGGCGGTGTTCTCGCAACAGTCTGCCAGTCTGGCCACCAGCGTGCAGCAATTGTTCCAGCAAGCATTTAATCTGCGTGAGCGTATTTCCAATGATCACTGGCGCACGGTAAATATGCTGTCACGCCAGTTCATTACCCGTCACCAGCAGCCGACCCTGCAAGATGCGATGGCGTCGATTGAGCTGGCAATCAATCATTTTGTGACCTTGACCGGCTTTGCCATGGACTGGATGACGCGCGACCTTGGCTGGCGTTTTATGTCACTGGGTCGACGCATTGAGCGCCTGCAGTTTATGTGTGTGCTGCTTAGCCGCGCTCTGGCCATGCCGGTGCAAAGTAATCTGGAGTGGTTGTTGCAGGTGACCAATAACCTGGTGACCTACCGTGCCCGTTATGCTGCGCAACCGGAATGGTTGCCGGTGCTCGATTTATTATTGATGGATGAAAGCAACCCTAACGCTATTGTTTTTCAGATCAAGGGATTGCTGAAATACCTGGAAGAAATGGACGCACAGGATAACGCTGGCGGCATTACCGTTGAGCTCAGGGATTGCTGGCAGGCCTTGCTGCAACTGGATGCAGACCAGTGTTTTCATGCGGGAAACCTTACCCTGTCTGACTGGCTGAATCGCACTTACAACGTCACACAGTCTTTATCAGACCGGCTGAGTTTGCGCTTTTTCAGTTACACCAGCCCGCATGCGACGCCTGGTTACTAAGAAAGAGTTTAAGTTCTCACATGCGCTATCAAGTCGAACATCGCACCCTCTACAACTATGATATTCCTGTGATCCAGTCGCAGCAGTTATTGCATATGATGCCGCGCGAAACGCCTTATCAGCAGAGTGTTTCCTGCACCCTGGTATGCGAGCCGCAACCGGCTGAGCAATCGCGCCGCCTGGACTTTTTTGGTAACCATAGTGACTACGTGACCCTGCTGATTCCGCACCAGTCATTGCAAGTGACCTCGCGTTTCCAGGCCGATGTATTGCCACGCCCGACCATGGCGGCATTCACCAATAGCCCGACCTGGGAGCAAGTGCAAACCATGTTGCAGTCGCAAGGTACCGGGCATATCGAGGCGACGCGCTATCTGTATTCCACAGGGAAAGTAAAAAGCAGTGAGGCGCTGGCGAACTTTGCTCTTCACTGTTTTACCGCGCAACGACCATTACTGGAAGCGGCCATGGCACTGACGCAACAGATCTACCAGGAATTCGAATTCGATCCGCAGGCGACAGATGTCGCCACGCCGCTGGATGATGTGCTTAAAGGAAAGCGTGGCGTTTGCCAGGATTTCGCCCATTTGATGATAGGCGCTATGCGTTCATTGGGGCTGGCTTGCCGCTATGTGAGTGGATACATACTGACGCATCCGCCTGCAGGAAAGCCACGCCTGGTGGGTGCGGATGCTTCGCATGCCTGGGTGTCTGTGTATTGTCCGGTATATGGCTGGGTAGATTTTGACCCGACCAATAATTGCCTGGTCCAGCACGAACACATCACCGTGGCGTGGGGTCGCGACTTTGGCGATGTTTCCCCCATGCGCGGCGTGGTACTGGGTGGCGGAAAGCAGCAGCTGGATGTCAGTGTGACAGTCACGCCTCTGGAATATGCGCTGACTTAAGTATCCCTTTTCCCATTCACTATCCGCCGCTGTTTGGCATTGGCTTTTCCAATGCTGAGATATGAAAAAACAAATTGTTGCTAGCTATGTTTTTTCTTATTGCTGACAGGCCAGGTGGTCAATCGCGTTAAAATAGCTGTCTACCTTTTTCTGATGTGCTGAGACTGCTACGTGATTAAAGCTGCAATTTTTGACATGGACGGTCTGCTGATCGATTCCGAACGCATTATTATGCAAGGGTGTATCCAGGCAGCCGCAACCATAGGCATTACTTACACACAGGCTGAATATGTAGAGCTGGTTGGCCGTGTATGGGCGGATTCGACCCGTTTAATGACCCAGCAACTGGGTAGCGAAGAAAACTTCCAGCACGTGATGCAGGGACTGAACACCTATCTGGACGCCTGCAACCATGTGTTTCCGCTAAAGTCCGGTGCGCTTGAGTTATTAAAGTATTACCAGAAACAAGGCATTATCTGCAGTGTGGCCTCATCATCGCCAACGCCGCATATTACCCACCGTTTAACGCATACCAGCGTGCTGGATTACTTCAGCCATGTCACCAGCGGCCAGGAAGTCACTAGAGGAAAACCCAACCCGGATATTTATCTGTTGGCGTTGCAAAAGTTGGGCTTGCAGGCTGATGAATGCATTGCGTTTGAAGACAGCGAATTAGGCGCGCAGGCCGCGATTGCAGCAGGGCTGCGCGTAGTAGTGGTGCCGGATTTAAGGCAGCCAAGTGAGCTGGTGCGCAGCAATGCACATCAGGTGGTAGAGAGTTTGCAGCACTGGCTGGACAACCACCAGTCGCTGGCAGGCTGTGTTATTTAAGCGGGCTTAAAAGCCACAGTTTCTCTTGCGCCGGAAACTTCCCTTTTAAACCGGTTGGCAGGATTTCATCTGCCAGTAGGTTTATGTCATAGGCTTGTGCATAGTGCGCTGTCACTTCCTCGGCACTGACATTGAATGGCGGGCCTTCTGCCAGCGATTGATCGTAGTGAAAGCTGATCAACAATTGAGGTGCGCCGTTGGTGAGGTTGATCAGATGCTGGCTATAACGAATCCGCATCTCCGGTGGAAGCGCAATCAGTGCTGCACGGTCATAAATGGCATTTACTTTACCTAGTAATGCTTTATCCAGGTCAAAGAAATCACCCTGGAAAATATCAATATGCTCGGCGCTGTAGTGTCGCAGCGAACCGCGTTGGGTAATGCTAGGCGTAACACCCAATTCAGTGAATAAAGTATCCACCGCTAACTGGCTGAGCTCAGCACCGGACACATGTATACCTTTAGACAGGAGCCAGTGGATATCAAGCGTTTTGCCGCATAAAGGAATGAAAACGCGCTGGCCAGCTTGCAAGTCAAGCGCCTGAAAATGCGCCGCTAATAGCGGATTCACCGCATCCAGGTGAAAGCCGATTTGCTGGTTTTGCCAGCGTTGGTGCCAGAAGTCATGTTGCATAAAATATTCGCGACAGATAGGGATGATTGCCGATAGTATAAATCAGCATCGCCTGACCCTCCCAATAATCGCTGATGATTACTTAATGCCTGAACCCTGACTCAGTTTAGCCTGCGCCTCCAGTACGCCTTCTTCTACCCCTGCAGCCGCAGTGAGCTTGGCGACATTATCGCGGGTAAAGAAACCATCAAAGCCATCATAACGTTGTACATATTCGATGATCAGTGACGAATGTTCCGAGGCATTGGAAAAAATCTGTTTCAGCCCTTCTTCCTTGGAGCCAATCACATCCAGCAAAAAGCCTTTACCCTGTGCGGCGATGGCATCGACGACAAATTCAATGTTTTCCATGCCATCGCGCATGCCGTCTTTGACTGACAACGCCACATGGTGCAGCCGTGGGCCGTAGTTACGTACAAAGGTTTCGGTAGGGGAGGCCAGTTTGCCCAAATGGTTGACGAAGTAGGGGGTATTGTTGGCAGTGAACACTTTGGCCGGGCTCTTGGTTTCGGCCAGGCCATGCACGCTCTTGGTCACATTGGTAGAGGAGTTCTGATCCCAGATATTGTAAGCGCCCCAGAAATAATAGCTGGACCAGGATAAGTATTCGAGGATAGCCACTTCCCGGTTCTGGCTGTAGACACGGGTCGCCAGGTGGTCGACCGGCAAAATCAAATCATCTATGCGCAGTCTGGCCTGCTGGTTTTTGGCCGCATCATAAGCGGCCTGGACATCAGGGCGTATGGTGCTGGTCCCCAGTGCATATACGCGTAATTCACCAGGCTGCCGCTGCATATAGCCGACAATATTATGCGTATATGGCGAAGGTTTACTGATGGCGACATTATCCGGAAGCTCCATTTTGCGCACCTCATCACGGGTGAAGAAGCGGAACTCGCGGTCTTCCTGCAATTTGACCACCTCATGCATGTTGGTCACGCGGATAATTTCGCCCATATAACGACTATTCGGCTTGCGAGCACCCACCGGGTAAATTTCATTCAATGAACGGAAAATGCCACGGAAGTTCGGGTCTTTGACCTCACGGATCAGCAAATCCGGTGAATCCAGGTCTATGCGCAGCACATGTGTCCAGTGCTGTTCGCTCTCCAGCGTCACCAGGTAGTGGTAAGACGTCATCAGCGATAATTCTGCAATATATTGAATCGAATGATCAGGGTCTACCGTGATCATCAGCGCATCGATCTCCTGGATCAGGTCAGTCAATCCGACCCGGTCACGCTCCTCCAGCAGTTTTTGCAGATACTCCTCAAAAAAAGCCGAGTTTTGTTTGTCGCCATGGCGGGCGAACTGGAATGAATTAAAACGGGATAAAGTATTCATGGGCGCTATCAGGTTATGCTCTTGATCCCTATTAAGCAAGGCTTGTACCTATTGTTGCATATGCAGAGCACAGTGCAAAAAGGCTGCTGAAAGGTATGAAACCGGCGATTTGAACCAGAAGCAGGCCGCAAAAAATAAACAGGGCACATGAGCGTGCCCTGTTTTAGTGCCGGATTGCGCCAGAAGATAGCGCAAGCAAAAAGAAATCAGCGAGGTTTCAACGAACCGCGACGTAGAATAGGGTCATCAAACGCAATACAGCGCCCTACACCTAAAAAGCTTGGGCGCATGCCCAGAGGGCATCCATTGCTACGTTCAAATTGCTCTACTTTCTCTTTGGCGACTTCGGCTTTCTTGGCATCTTTAAACTCCCAATAACCATTGGCGTGTAACACCACTTCATCGCCATCAGCTGTTTTGGCGTGGATATCATCAGCCTCTTCTTTGGCGGCGAATGCCAGCACAGGAATTAGCAGGCCAAGAAAAACAAGCGTAGAAAAAATAAGCTTAGAAAAAATAAGCGTAGTTAAGCGAGACATATTTTTATCCTTATAGTGAGTATATAAAGCCTGGATTTAAGCAGTAAAAAAGCCAAGTCGTGTTCACTTGGCTTTTATTTCAAGCAATTAACTTGCCATGCCATTATGCCTGAGCAAAGCATCCAGGCTAGGTTCGCGGCCACGGAAGGCAACAAACGATTCCATTGCCGGACGTGAACCACCCTGGGCCAGTACTTCATTTTTGAAGCGGCTGCCGGCTTCTGCTGACAGTACCCCCAGCTCTTCAAACAGGCTGTAAGCATCGGCAGATAATACTTCTGCCCATTTATAGCTGTAGTAGCCTGCGGAATAGCCACCGGCAAAAATATGGCTGAAGCTATTCGGAAAGCGGTTCCATTTTGGCGGGCGCAACACCGCTACTTCGTCGCGTACTTGTTCCAGGATGTCCAGCGCTGTTTGTTTGCTATCCGGGTCAAAACTGCTGTGCAGGCGCATATCAAACAGGGAAAATTCAATCTGGCGCACCGTTTGCATGCCAGCCTGGAAGTTTTTGGCAGCGACCATTTTGTCGAAAAGCGCGCGTGGCAGTTGTTCGCCGGTATCCACATGCGCAGTCATATGGCGCAACACATCCCATTCCCAGCAGAAGTTTTCCATAAACTGGCTGGGCAATTCCACGGCATCCCATTCCACGCCTTTGATGCCTGAGACACTGTATTCATCCACCTGCGTCAGCATGTGGTGCAAGCCGTGCCCAAATTCATGGAACAAGGTAATCACTTCGTCATGCGTGAAGAGGGCAGGTTTGCCGGACACCGGCGCTGAAAAATTGCAGGTCAGGTAAGCGACAGGCAGTTCAATGCCATTGGCAGTTTTACGGCGGGTGATGCATTCGTCCATCCAGGCGCCGCCACGTTTGCCGTTACGCGCATATAAATCCAGGTAGAAATAGGCGATGGGCTGGCGGTTCTGGTCGCTGATTTCATAAAAGCTCGCGTCTTTGTGCCATAGCGGCGCATCCACCTGGCGTACTTGTACGCCAAAGATGGTTTCTACCACTTTGAACAGGCCTGCTTTGACTTTATCTTCAGGGAAATACTGTTTTACTTCCTGGTCAGAGAACGCATATTTCTCTTCACGCAGCTTTTCACTGACATAGCCAACATCCCAGGCTTGCATCTCGCTAAAGCCCAGTTTAGCGGCATACGCTTTCAGCTCGGCCATATCTTTCTCGGCATAAGGCTTGGCGCGTTTTGCCAGCGTATCCAGGAAATCAGTCACTTGCTGCGGTGCATCGGCCATTTTGGTGGCCAGTGATAATTCGGCATAGTTTTGAAAGCCTAATAGCTGTGCTTCTTCCTGTTTGAGCCTCAGCAAGTCGGCAATCAGTGGTGTGTTATCCCATTCGGGCTTGCTGAATTCAGAAGCACGTGTGGCGTAGGCGCGATACAAGGTTTCGCGTAGTGCACGGTTGTCGCAATATTGCATGACCGGCATGTAGGATGGAAAATGCAGGGTGAACAGGTAGCCCGTTTTACCTTCTGCTTTGGCGGCTTCAGCAGCGGCCTGCAACGCATCTTCAGGCAATCCAGTCAATTCGGAGGCATCTTCAACGATGTGTTTGAAGTCATTGGTGTTATCAAGGATATTTTCTTCAAACTTGCTGCCGGATTTGGAAAGCTGTTCGGCGATCTCCTTGAAGCGTGCTTTTTCTGCAGCAGGCAACTCGGCGCCGCCGAGCTTGAAACCACGCACTTCATTCTCAATGATCTTCTTTTGTGCCGGGCTCAGCTGCGCGAATTCGGCACTGGACTGGATGGCTTTGTATTTGTTGTACAAACGCTCATCCTGGGATAGATCACTGTAAAAATCAGTCAGTTTAGCCAGGTTGTCGTTGTAGGCTTCACGCAGTTCTGGCGTATTCACCACGGCATTCATGTGCCCGACCGGCCCCCAGCTGCGTGATAGCTTTTCAGAGAAATCTTCAATCGGCTGGACAAAGTTTTTCCAGCTGGCCTGTTCAGTGGAAGTCGCCAATTGTTCAACCAGGGCGCGACCTTCGCTGATGAGCTGGTCAATCGCCGGAGAAACATGCTCAGGCTGTATCTCGTTGAATTTTGGCAGGCCGCTAAAACTGAGTAATGGATTGGTGCTCACAACATGTCCTTTGATGAATGCAATATCGCTAATGATCAGATGGTTATTATTGGCCAAATGTTCACGGTTGGGTGATTGTATATTTTGATGATGGTGATGAGTTTTGCTAAATCAAGCTGTTTGGTAAAGCCTGAACCGTAATCAGGCAAACTCGCCATTGAATTTTTTCACCAGCGGCTCTATTTTCTCCAGGTCACTCAGTGACAGGATCTTTTTCGCTTGCCTGGATAATACCGCTTCCTCACATTGCAGGATCTGTGATTTCACACTGAGTATCTGCGAAGGGTGCATGGATAATTGCCGCATACCCAGTCCAACCAGCAAGCGCGTCAGCTTGATGTCACCCGCCATCTCGCCACAGACCGAAACCGGTTTGCCGTATTTTTCCGCGGCCTGTATGGTGAGATGGATCAGCTTCAGAACAGCCGGGTGCAACGGGTTGTACAGGTGCGCCACCGTATCATCTGCACGGTCAATCGCCAGTGTGTACTGGATCAGGTCGTTGGTGCCTATCGACATGAAATCCAGCTCCTGCGCGAATGCCTCGGCATTGATCGCGGCTGCCGGAATTTCAATCATGCCCCCCAGGGTGATCTGCTCATCAAACGGGATATTCTGCTGACGCAATGAATCTTTGGCGCGCTGCAGCAGCAGTTTGGTCTGGCGTAATTCGGCCAGGGTAGAAAGCATGGGAATCAGGATTTTGACTTTGCCGTAGTGCGAAGCCCGCAACAAGGCCCGGAACTGGGTATGAAAAATATGTGGTTCTGACAGGCAATAACGTACCGCACGCAAGCCCAGTGCCGGGTTGGTGGCGGTGACGATTTCATCAGAATGCAATTGTTTATCGGCGCCGATATCCAGCGTACGTATAGTCACCGGATAGCCTTTCATGGCTTCCGCAACATGTTTATAGGCTTCAAACTGTTCCTGCTCGCCCGGCATTTCACTGCGATTCATAAACAGGAATTCGGTACGGTACAAGCCTACGCCCACGGCACCAGAAGCCTTGGCGCTGACCACATCTTCCGGTACTTCAATGTTGGCGTAAAGATCTATCGCAACACCATCTACTGTCACTGCTTTGGTGGTTTTGATGCGTTGCAGTTTTTGCTGCGCCAGTTGCCACTGGTTTTGCTTAAGCTGGTACTCGGACAGCACTTCCGGATCGGGATTCACAATCACCACGCCCTGGGTGCCGTCGACGATCATCAGCTCGCCATCGTTGATCAGATCACGGGCGCGTTGCAAAGCGACAATAGAAGGAATATTCAGGCTACGTGCCAGGATAGCGGTATGCGAAGTAATGCCGCCGACATCAGTGATAAATGCGGCAAACTGGTGATGCTTGAACTGAATGGCATCGGCAGGGGAGACGTCGTGCGCGACCAGGATCATGGCGCGTTCCTGTTTGGCCTGCTGTTTCTTTTCACTGGCATCCAGCTGGTCACGGCCAAGCAATACCTTGATCACGCGCTCTACGACTTGTACCACATCGTGTTTGCGTTCCCGCAAATAAGGGTCTTCAATCGCCTCAAACTGGGCGACGATATCGTCCATTTGCTGCTTGAGCGCCCACTCGGCATTACATCGCTCGTTCTGGATAATGACTTTAGGGGCTTCGGAAAGCGCCTTGTCGCTCAGCATCGCCAGATGGGTGTTGATAAATGCACTCAGCTCGGCAGGCGCGCTGGCAGGCAATTGCTGTCTGATTTGTTCCAGGTTTTTCTTGACGATGTCGATTGCGCGCTCAAAGCGAACAATTTCTTCAGCAATGGCGGAAGCAGGTATTTTGAAGTGGACCACCTCCATCAAGGCATGGGAGATCAGGTGGGCATGTCCAATGGCGATGCCACTGGAAACCCCCACGCCGTGCATGCTGAAGCTGGTCAATTATTCACCCTCGCCAAAATAATTATTGATCAGCGTTTGCAAGGCGGCAATCGCCTGGTCTTCGTCTGCGCCGCTGGCCTCGATGTCAACAATGCTGCCTTTGGCGGCTGCCAGCATCATCACACCCATGATGCTTTTGGCATTGACGCGGCGGCCGTTTTTTTCTATCCAGACTTCGCTCTTAAACTGGCTGGCGGTCTGGGTGAGTTTGGTTGAGGCGCGCGCATGCAGGCCGAGCTTGTTGATGATTTCTAGGGAAATTTTGGCCATAAAGTCTTGAAGTTATTGTGTGTGGTGACAAGTTGTTTTGGTGAAATGGACTACCCCTTCGCGGCCACCGCTCAAGGCTTTGTCTATGCAGGCATGCAGGCCTTCGTGACGGTAGTTGAGCACGCGCACCAGCATGGGCAGGTTGACGCCTGCCACGCCTTCAGTGGCATCCGGTGTCAGCAACCTGGTCACGATATTGCACGGGGTCGCGCCATAGATATCCGATAGCACCAGTACGCCCTGGCCGCTGTCCAGGGTTTTCACCAGTGCTTCGGCTTTGGGCAATATCAGGGCGGGGTCGTCGTGATTGGATATTTCCAGATAATCCAATTGTGCCGGGCGATTCCCCATGACATGGGTTGCGCAGTCGATCAGGCTTTGGCCGAAACTGCCATGCGCAATAATCAAAACACCAATCATAGTTTTACTTTCAGAGTCTGTGATTTAAGGGGATACCACCACTGCTACATCCTGCAATTCCCGATGACGGATCATGACCTGATGCAGTTGCTTGAAATATGCCCCCAATTGTTCCACCAGATAGACGGAACGGTGTTGCCCCCCTGTGCAGCCGATGCCAACCGTGACATAACTGCGATGGTCGTGATAAAAGCTTGGTAGCCATTTTTCTATATAGTGCTGAATATCATGCTGCATTTCAAGCACCATGGGTTCATTTTGCAGAAATTGCTGTATCGGCGCCTGCTTGCCATTGTAAGGGCGCAAAATCAGGTCGTAATGCGGGTTGGGCAGGCTGCGCACGTCAAACACAAAGTCGGCGTCGAGCGGAATCCCGTGTTTAAAGCCAAACGAAATAAAAGATAACACCAGGTTGTGCGGGCGTACTTCCTGGAAACCTTGCTCGATTTGCAGCATCCAGTCGCGGGTGTGGTTACGCAAGACATTGGATGAAAGGTTGCTGGTATCCACATGGTGGCCGATGTTGCTCAGGCCAGACAGCAAATCGCGCTCGTGAGTGATACTCTCTGCCAGTGCCTGGCTGGGCGTGCTCAGCGGATGTTTGCGCCGGGTTTCAGAAAAACGTTTGACCAGCGTTTCATTGTTGGCATCCAGGTATAGCAAGTGGAATTCTATGCCCTGGGTTTTCAGTGTTTGCAGGATATCGGGCAGCGACTCGATCGCAATACTGCGGCTATCGATGCTGACCGCCACTTTGGCCGAGTTCTGGTCAGCCACATGGTTCTGTATATGCGGCAACAAGGTGGCAGGCAAATTGTCTATACAGTAATAACCGCTGTCTTCAAACACCCGCAGCGCAATCGTTTTACCCGAGCCGGATAAGCCGGTCACAATCACCAGTTGCATCAGCGTGACCACCTGTTTGTCATCGTAATTTGCTCTCTCTCAGCATGATTTGCTTTTGCCGCTGCGTCAGCTGCTTGGTCGCATTGACGCCTCGCAATAACAACATATGGTTACGCACGGCGGCTTCTACAAGTACCGCGATGTTGCGCCCGGCAGCGATGGGGATGATCACTTTGCTGATTTCAACATCCAGCAGGCGCTCGGTCTGGCGGTTGGCACTTAAGCGGTCCAGCTCCAGCGGGTTCATTTCGTCGGCCAGTTCCAGCTGTATCATCATATCCAGCGGCTTGGTTGGTTTGACTGCATTATCACCATAGAGTGCGCGTATATTCAAGATGCCCAAACCGCGTACTTCCAGGAAGTCCTGCAATAGCTCAGGGCAACGGCCCTCCACACGTTCGGGAGAGATACGGTAAAAATCCACAATATCGTCTGCCACCAGGCGATGGCCGCGCGAAATCAGTTCCAGCGCCAGCTCGCTTTTACCAATGGCGGCACTGCCGGTGATCAGCACACCAAAGCCTTGCACCTCCATGAACACACCATGCAGGCTGGTGGTTTCGGCGGTGGCCACCGCCAGGTAATGGCTGAGCAGCTCCATCAACTGCGGGCTGATCATGGGCGTTGTGAATAAGGGTACCTGGTTTTGCTGCGCGGCTTCCAGCATGGTCGGCGGTACCTGTTCGCCATTGGCGACCACTACCATCGCCAGGTCGGTAGAGAATAAGTTAGTCACTGCCTGTTGCAATGCAAGGATACTCAGGCCGCCAAGATAATCCATTTCCGCACAGCCAAGCACCTGTACGCGGTTAGGATGGACAAAGTTTAAATGGCCAACCAGCGCCAGTGAAGGCTTGGTGACAGTGCCGGAATTAAGGATTTTTTTGCCGCCGGATTCGCCCGCCACCCATTTCAATTTGAGTTTTCCGCGAATTTGCTTGTACAAGTCGGCCACTGAAATTTGTGCCATGAATGGTCCTGAACCAGTTGCAACAAAGAGTCGATTCTTATTTTACAACTGAAAGCGCTGGCTGGGGGAGTGAAACGAGGTAAAAGTAATGAAGCCGGAGGGTGATTTGAATTCTCTACCCCGACGGGTAGAGAAATTGAAACAAGGATTAAGCGTCTAGCTGATGCTTCACGGCACCACCGGACTTATGGTGGTCACCCTGTTTTTCCTTATGTTTCAATACCTGACGGTCAAGTTTGTCAGTAAGCATGTCTATGGCGCTATACATGTTTTCATCGGTGCAGGCAGCATGCAGGTCATTGCCTGGAACATGTAGCGTAGCTTCAACCTTTTGGGCGATTTTTTCAACAGACATGGTGACTTTGACATCAATCACATGGTCGAAGTGATTGCTGATGCGTGAAAACTTGGATAGTACGTATTCACGCAATGCCGGAGTGATTTCTAAATGATGTCCAGTAAGTTGTAAATTCATGACAAACTCCTTTTATTGAAAATGCCTTACCAGCGCCAATCGCCTTATCAATTGGATGGAAAGGGCAACTTTAGTTTACTCTTTTGAACAACAGATGCAACCCGGAAAAGCGTAGGAATATAGATGCTGATCAGGCATTATGCTGGTGCTTAAAAGCCTATGATAGACAGGATTTACATCGTTTCCATACGCCTGCTTTGGCGTCAATTTTTTGATTATTCTCCTAAAATACAGGAGCTTAAGCACCTTGGTCATATGGCAGGCGAACTGCAAATTCAGGCCTGAAACTGCTGGAATTCTTTGATCTGCAATCGGCGATAGGCTAAATAAAAATTAATGCGCTTACGGTCAGCAACAGCCCGGCGAGGTCAACCAGCTAGCGTGCTTTTCTCAAAGTCAGGTTTATCCGCTGTGCGCCAACCAGAGGGTGGATATTGGTTTTTACCTGTAATACGCCATGGTAGAAACGTCGGCTGGCGCCACCCCATACCACCACATCGCCATGTTGCAGGGGTATTTTGACTGGCTTATCCGTACGCTTAGCGCCGCCAAATAAAAAGGTGGCGGGGATACCCAATGACAACGATACAATCGGCTGCGTAAAATCCATTTCGTCTTTATCCTGATGCAGGCCCATTTTGCTGCCGGGTGCATACACATTGATCAGGCAGCTGTCCGGCACAAAATCAGGATAGCCTGCTCTACGCGCTGCTTCTTCTGCCAGTTTTAATATCACTGGCTGGATCGCAGGCCAGGGTAAATGCTTACCTGGCTGCGTTGCACTGTAGGCATAACCTCGTGAATTGCCGACCCAGCCCCAGGAGCCCATACTGCTGGTTCTCACTGACATCAAACCCATAGGCGTCATCATCTGTTGCGGAGGATACGCTGATAAATGCTGCTGCAAGCCTGACCACAACGTATCCATGACCGGCAAGGCAAAACCCGGTAACCAGCAGGCACCTTCGGCAAGCGATACAAAATCGGGGTGTTGTGCGGAAAATAAATCCATAAAAATCTCATTGATGTCAGGCACTAGCCTGTTTTTTGGCTGGATTGCTTTGTTAGTGCATCCATTCAATACGGACATTCTTTTCCCGCGCAAGTTTTTCCATATGCGGAATAGCGCGCTCAAGCCGGATCAGATAATCCGCAGCTGTTTCCTGATGAAAGCCAAGCACCATCACCGGTTGATGGGCATTGATCAGCTGCTCGAATAGCCGTACCAGCTCCTTGGTGTTGGTGTAGTCAGCCAGCGCAGCATTGTCCGGATATTCCATCAGATTCATACCCAGCGCAAATGGTTGCGCAAGCGGCGTAGTGTGCGGGTGCAGTTTTTTCAGCAGGCGGATCATGCTGCTATCCTGGTGCCAGCGCGTGGTGAGCAAGTTTGCATCAATGTTCGAGCTATCCCAGGTAAAACGGTTCGCCTCCAGCGCTGCCTGCAACTTGGGGCCGAACTGCCAGGCACCGGCACGAAAATGACGTGGCCGCTGAAAGCCGTTAGTGACCATTAACTCGCTACTGCACGCCACCAGTTTGGTTAAGTCCTGTTGATTGTAAGCATATTCCAGGCTGACCGAGTAACCACAGCTGGTATGTGCGCAATCCTCTTGCGCATCTGCAATCGATGGCGATGCCTGAAACGCAATGCCGCAATATTCGACCAGCGGGCGCATGGCATGCACATGTAAACCAACGGTGTCATGTGGTAAAAAAGTACTGCGGATATGGCTGCCTGTCTGAGCGCGGTTGACGCCTGGCTGTATGAAGTAGGCAGGATTGATCAGGTGTAACAAGGGAATATATGGAAATTTTTCGCGGAAGGCGCGCATGCTCTGGAGATTATCTTCTTCCAGCGATAATCCTTCCCAGTCTACCGTGACCCATAACTGAATGCTGTCTGTTGCCTTGCCTGGCAAAGGCAGTATCAATACCAGCGAAATCAGCCATATGCCACCAAGGTTACGCAGCATATCCGTTCTGCCCAGGATTTTTCAGCGCCGGATTGTTCCTTACACCTATCAGCCAGAACAAGCATCCGCCCACCATCGCTGACGCAAAGATAAACAGGCCATGGCCGTATATCTGCCGCAGTCTTTCCTGGTTATCCAGCGGGCTAAGCATAAATGCGAATGCGATGGCGGCACACACCCCTGCCGCCAGCATACTGGTTTTTAATCCCAGCCATTGTTTTGTATAAAGTAGCCAGAATAAAGGCAGGCCTATGACCATCACGAAAGGATAGGTGAGATAAGCAATCATCAGGCTGACCACCAGCGTGTCCGCAGGTGCAGACACGCCAAACAGAACACACATGAAAGTGATCGCCAGTGCAGGTGCGATCAGAAATGCTGCGATCACTCTCAACATGTTTGCCTCCCATCCCGCGGCAGATATCCGCTAAAGCGTCATCATGGTCTCATGCCGCCAAGAAGTTCAGCTTGGCAGGCTAATCCTGAGTACATTTTATCGTGTGATTGACCATTTTGCCATCCACCAGTTGTATGGTTTCTTCCCCTAAACGACATTTCTTGTCGGCATCCATATGCCATTCATTCTTATAGATTTCCGTGTAACTATTTCTATCCCATGACCATGTAGATTCGCTGCCATGCGTCGCCTCACTGGAAGCTTCATTGATTTTCCTGTAGCCGTTTAATTTCTTGTCCAGCAGTTCAACCTTGCTGGTGGCTGGCATATTCCAGATCAGTTTTGCTGTACTGCCTTTCATCTGATACAACCACACCGGGCATGAAGATTCACTGCACAAACAGGTGCGTGCAGGCTTCACCAGATAAGCCTTTGCGGTTTTGTTCAGAGTCAATAACTCTGCTTCAAACAACTCAGCAGGCTTATGTTCCGAACAGCGGGCAAGCGCGCTCTTGCCGACTTCTTTGGTAAGTTGAGTAATGATGGAAACAGGAATTTTAGCCGGATTCTTGAACTGTTCTTTGGTGCTGAATGAGTCATCTGCCTGCGCAATGACGGCATTGAACAATAGAAAAAATAGTGTTGCGATTGATGCTGGTGATTTCATGGTTCCAAACATGATTGTGATGCCTTTTAAGATTCTTCATGCCATTTCTAACCACCGCACGAATTAATTATTAATTAAATTTTAAGACATACGTTTGACGTCTTAACCCATTTGCCGTTTTTCAGTTCCTCTATTTCAGCCTCATTACATTTCTTGTCCGGATTCCAGATCCAGACCTGGTTGTAAATCTCCTGGTACTCGGCACCATCCCACACATACCGCACTTCATAACCATGGCTTGGTAACCCGCCGGATACTTTGATATCCGGAAACCCTTTGGTTTTTTTATCCGAGAACGTTAAAAGGCCGGCCATCGACGATTCAAAAATGACTTTCACTTTTTGCGCCGTAGCGTCAAACACCCACATCGGGCACTCGTCATTGCTGCAAAAACATCGTGAGCGTGGTTTTACGACTAAAGCTTTTACCGATGAGTTCAATTCCACAGGTCTGGCTTCAAACGCTTTGCTGACAATTAACCCTTCTTGTTCGCACTCTGCATAAGCAGTATCAATTTCTTTGGTCAAATAATTAATCACAGCCCCCGGGATAATCACAGGGTTATCAATCGCCTGGTTTGCTCTGATAGCGTCGCCAGCATTGATTGAAGATGACACCAAAAATAGCAGTGATGAGATGACAAATAAATATGTGCGCATGGCTTAAAGCTTTGATGTAAATGCTTTTGTGTTTTTAGGGAATCGGCTGTGAGGCCGCGTTTATAAAGCGTTTTGACTAGGATGTAAGTGCAATCGTTGAGACTTAAATCAGGTATTCTTTAATCATTCCCGTTTATGCGTGACTTGCCCAAAGGAGAAAAGATATGAGAACCAAACTGATGTTTTTAACAGCGTTCGTATCTTGCATTTTACTAGCGTCTTGTGACCACGACCAAAAAACTGCAAACGATACCAGCCAGGCAAACGAGAAAGTTCAACAGGTCACCAAAGACCTCGGCCTCGAGTATGTTGAAAAAGGCGCGCAGGAGATCATCACCTATGATGAAGTGAATGCGGCACAGCAGGCGTGGTGCGATGCATTAGTCAAAATCGGTCAGCTCAAGGTAAGTGGCGGGGATTATAAAGCATATGCCGAACAGGTGCTTTCTGAAGCTTATAACTATGACCATGGCAAAGTGTTCTTTAAACCTACCCTGGCTTATGGTCACCAAACATTCCGCAATGATAAAAAAGGCGCATTGTCATATTTTGTAGCAGGAGACCCGGACTACCCGAATGACAAGGGGTTTGCACTGAAGCCCTGGGTAAAAGCCAGGTACCACAATGCAGGGGAACAAAATGAAGGCATCCAGATTTATGGCTCAATCGCCATCACTATGGGTAATGTCTGGGTGACTGACAAAGACGGCAATGAAGTCATGGTCGATAAAACCTGGGTATTTAAAAAGGGAGATGACGGCAAGTTGAGAATCATCGTACACAAATCGGCTATGCCTTTTGTGCCTGGTGGATAATCATGCTCAGGCATAGGCTACAGTTGTGGAGGCTGCGCCGTAATCAAATCGGTTTAGTCGCGCTAAAGCTGGAAAAATAAAAAGGCACACCTTTAAAGTGTGCCTTTTTTAACTCGGAGATACCCATACAGTTTAAAGCATCAGGGTGGGGCTGATTCGCCCAAATTAAAACAAGTTGCCTCGCCGTAATCTGTCCTAGTTGGCAAATAAGCCCTTGGTCAGAATGAAGTGAATCTGTTGGTGTGCCAATAGGATTTATTCCCGACTTTTACTTACGAGATTCTTGCGTGCTTACCTCTGACTAATACTATAACAGTTTCATCCAGTCGCTTTTGCTCTAGCGCGGCTCTTTCTCTGCTCTATAAACGCTCGCTGCTCTTGTTATCTTTGCTAAACCCGGTTGAGTTGCCTGTTTGTAAACTGCTCTATTTAGCCGATTCTTATTGCATAAATTGCAATTGCAACAAAAGCAAAGAAGACTATGTTAATTATGTATTTTTGCATCCTTAATTTTCCGTTTAAATAGCATTGCTTGCAGTCACTAGCTAGTTAAGTATGGCTGGCAGGTTGTACATTTTGGGGCTAGTGTTGTACCGCATATTCACTTGATAAAATAGATTAAGGTACACTCGCAATCTGCACTCATTGGCAAAACTAAAAAAGAATGACTAATTAATTATAATTATTAAGGGGATGTATATGCACTGGTATTTTAAAGTCTTAAAGAATTACGCAGTATTCAAGGGGCGGGCCAGGAGAAAAGAATATTGGATATTTTTATTGATCAACTTTCTTATTGGAATTGCACTTGGAATAATTTTTGCGATTATGGGTGCCAGTGAAGAATCTCTTAGCCTGGTCACTAATGTCTACATGATCGCAATTTTACTTCCAAGTATAGGTGTAGCCATTCGAAGAATGCACGATACTGGGCGCAGTGGTTATTGGTTACTTTTGCCAGTAGTTAATTACGTATTTCTTTGTTTCGACAGCCAGCCTCATGATAATGAGTATGGCCCAAATCCTAAAGCGGGTTTGAATCAAAGTCAGTCCAATTCCGCGAAGCAATCACATACCTAGCATCCATTCGAATTGGTCTGGTAGATTTATTTTCTCTATCAATAACCAAGCGGAAGCTGATGTTGAAAATCCTAATGATGTCGGCAGCATCATTCACACTCAGGCAAAAAAAACCTCTCGACTAGGCAAGAGGAGGGAGGAAACTTTTTTAAAGGAGTTCTTAGTCTTGTGCTGGTGAACCCCTCAGGGCAATAGCAACATTAAACGCTGTCAGTACACTCTCCACGTCTAAGGTATTCTCGCCGATGAAGGCCTGGATGTCTCCTGCGACTGTATGGATAACCACTGCGTATCTGGGTGTTGCCAGCAGCCACAGCATGGCGCCGTAAAACATAGAAAAAATGCCAATATAAGGCAGATTGCCATGACCAAATAGCAGTGCCAGACCACCAAACAGGCACACCCGCGCAAAAATTAACTTCGGGTTGAGTGTTTTAGACTCTACTGTTTTTACGTTCTGTATGGCAATAGGCTGGCCGTTCACAATAAATCGAGTTTTACTGACGCTGATGCCTTGATAGCTGAAATAAATGGATTCTTCCATAAATCATCCCCAGAGTTGCCAGTGAATGTGTTAACATTATATTACTATAAATTAACCAATAATAACAACACGTCTAGTCCTTAAGTCTTAGCCAAAGCGGGTCATTGTTGTCGCTTTGCGCCCCTCATAGAATATCCCTGGCGTTACCTCTAACAAAAACAAGAGAATAATAATATGTTTCAAAAAATGATTTTACTCGCGGGCCTGATTGCTTCAATTGCGGCCAACGCAGCTGCACCAACCAATTCCCCTGTGCCAGAGCCTGAGAGCATCAGCTTGATGTTGCTAGGTTTGGGACTAATCGGGGTGATTGTGTTTCGTCAGAAATAGCCTAATACAGGCGTAAAGTTTTATTAGCACACTCAGTCTTATCAACATGGCTAGTGGAGTCATAGGCCGCAAGTGACATGGTCTTGGCATCGTTCAGCTCTGCAACGCTTGAATATCAGGTCTGCAAGAAAGGCGGGTGCGCCCCATCTATATCGGCAGAGTCGCACGAGGCCACGACGGCTCATCAGCGAATTTTCATTCGCGTACTGCCTGATTCACTGCACCCGCCACGCTATTGTAGGGCAATCAATGCGACTTCTGTAGTGCCGGTGTTATCGGCTGGGGGCGGATATTGATAGCGTATAATGGCGGTATGTCCTTGTCCGTACGCCAGATTCTAGCCCATCAGGGTTACGCTTTCCCCAAGTTACTCGCCTTTCGTATCCAGATGGTATTGTCTTACCAGATGATGATGGTGGCCATCGGCTGGCATATTTACGAACTCACGCACGACCCCTGGTCGCTTGGCCTGATCGGGCTGGCAGAAGTCATCCCTTATATGAGCAGCGCCCTGTTTCTCGGCCATGCGGTAGATCATTATTTCTCACGCAAAGGCTTTGCCACAGTCGCCGCACTGTTTCTTTCCGTGAATGCTGTGATGCTGGTGCTGATCATGCTGCATCAGCCAGCGCATACCGTGATGTGGATTTACGGCACGGTGGCGCTGACCGGCTTCGCGCGGGCGCTGATTTCCCCCAGTTACAACACCCTGTTTGCGCTGATTATTCCACGCGCATCCATAGCCAAGGCATCTGGTATCGGCAATTCCATGTTCCAGATTGGCCTGATTGCTGGTCCGGCGATTGGCGGATTGCTAGTTGGTTTTGCCAATAAATATGTCGCTTATGAAATATCGGCCTTACTCGCATTGGGTGCTGCCATTTCTGCGATGACCTTGCATGTTAAAGAGCATCGCAGCCATGCGCCCATGAAAGTGTTTGCCAGTATCGCGGAGGGATTGCAGTTTGTCCGGCGTACGCAGGTGGTGCTGGCAGCGCAATTGCTGGATATGTTTGCCGTGCTGTTTGGCGGCGCAGTGGCGATGTTGCCTGCGTTTGTGCATGACGTTTACCAGATGGGTCCTGAAGGGCTGGGTGTGTTACGCGCTGCACCGGCAGTAGGCGCGATCATTACCGGCTTGTGGCTGGCGAAAAACCCGATTCATCAGCATAGCGGGCGCTGGCTATTGCTGGCAGTAGCAGGGTTTGGCCTTTGCATGATTGCCTTTGGCTTAACCACTACTTACTGGCTGGCTGCTGTCATATTGGCAATATCCGGCATGATGGATGCTGTCTCGGTGATTTTGCGGCAAACAATCCTGCAACTGGCAACGCCTGATGGCATGCGCGGGCGGGTGTCTGCCATCAACGGCATTTTCATAGGTTCATCGAATGAGCTGGGCGCATTTGAATCCGGCCTCACTGCCAGGTTGATGGGCTTGGTGCCCTCGGTGGTGTTTGGCGGCCTGATGACGATAGCGGTGGTTGGCGTCACCGCTGTCAAAGCGCCAAAATTGCGTGATCTGCATGTGTCGGAACTGCATTAACCCCGGATAAACCATGCGTGATCTCGATCAGTTGTTCCTCGCGCTACAACGGTCAACATTCCGCACCAGTTTTCACCTGAATGCCCGGGATACACAATACCTGCGGCAAAAAGGGTTAGCCGTGGTGCTGGATCACGCGGAGGCGTTTATTGCGGACCGACTGGCGCCGGCAGTCATTCCCAATGAGGGTCAGCAAACGCCGATGCGCGGGCATCCGGTGTTTGTGGCGCAGCATGCAACGGCGACTTGCTGTAGGGGGTGTCTGGCAAAGTGGCACAGAATCCCGGCGGGGAGGGCGCTGAATCTGGATGAACAGGCTTATATTGTGGTGGTGATTGAGCGGTGGTTGATGCCGTTGCTTTCTGAGTGACATCAAACGACATATACCGTCCTTCATTTAGCATTAATCAGATATTTGAACGCGACATTTATCCGTTGATGTCAGGTGACTTCACATGGTTCATGCAATATAAAAATAATCTGACGAGCTCCTCTTCAAGTCCTTCGGTCCCTAAATAGCTTGACTGTTCCATGACTGCGGAGCGGATAACGCCGATCAACGCACGGCTCATGACATACAGACTAATGGGTGAGAGATTGATTGATTGTTCTCGCCCAGGTTGTGACTGTTGATCGACGATGACCTGAACCACACGTTCAATGGGTTTTGACAGCTCGTCAGACAGCCCATTAGCGATTAAAGCCTCAATGAGTACTTTTCTGGCAAGTTGTCTCCCGCCAAATGCTTTCAGTAGCGCTCTTACTACGACTTGCGCAAGCATTGATGGATCCGCTGTGTATTCAGCGGTAATGCTATGTATGATTTTCTGACTAACCTTATCCAGCTCCCGCCTCGCCATCGCCACCAGAATGGCATTTTTATTCGGGAAGTACTGATAAAGCGTGCCTATGCTGATCCCGGCCAGCTTTGCAACAGCGTTGGTATTAAATTCGCTGAAACTTTGTGTTTGCAAAATCCGAGCAGTCGCCTCGAAAACAACTTCTATTGTCTCCCCAGACCGAGTTTGTTTCGGTTTTTTTCTATATGGATCAATGGCTTCCATGATTGTTAACTAACTCCTTGCGAGTGTTGGAAAGCGAGTAGAAAAATATGAGTAATGCTCATATTATGTATTTAACGCAGGCACAGCAATGGTTTATTTCATACGCCAGATTAAATACAAACAAAGGAGCTTTTGATGAGAATCGCATTTTTAGGTTTAGGCCGCATGGGTTCGGGCATGGCAACCCGTTTAGCGCAATCAGGTGACCACACCCTCACGGTGTGGAATCGTACCGCCGATAAGGCGCAACGATTTACAGAATTGGGGGCAAGCATAGCGAAAGATCCCATTGAAGCGGTGCGGGATGCTGAGGTGGTGATCACCAGCCTACTAGATGATCAATCCGTTGAGGCACTTTTTCATGAGGGAAGTGAAGTGTTGAAAGCATTGCCACCAACAGCAATCCACTTGTGCGTCACAACCATTTCACCTGATTGCGCCAATCGCTTGCAGGACTTGCATGCTGCAAACGGTAGCCGCTATGTATCAGGACCTGTTATAGGCAGACCAGATGCATCCGCCGCAGGAAAGTTAGTGCAGTTTCTGGCAGGTGATACTAGTGCTATCAAGGTGGTATCGCCAATCTGCCACGCATTTGCTGAACAGGTGATGCCTTTGTCGGTGAGGGATGCAGGGGTAGCGAACAGTCAAAAGCTGTGTATCAATTTTTTTGTCGCAAGCCTGATTGAAGTCATGGGCGAATGTTTCACTCTGGGGGAGAAGCTAGGTGTGCCTAGGCAGAACCTGGCCTTCTTTTTAGATAAAAGTTTGCCTTTGCCTGGCTTGAAAGTGTATGTCGAACGACTTTTTAAAAGGGAGACCGATAGCACCACAGGATTCACGATGACAGCAGGAAGGAAGGACTTGGGGCTGATGCTGAGAGCTGCCGCTGCTGTGGATTGTGATATTGATATTGCCACCATCATTGCAGAAAAAATGGATATCGCTATCTCGCAAGGCATGCAAAACCTCGACTGGAGTGCCACTCAGGAAATTACCCGCCAACGGGCAGGATTGCTTAATTAAGTCTCAGATTCATTTATAAAATCAACAGGATAAAGTATCTACATAAATAATCTTGTCATGCCCCGGGTTTACACTCAGGACGATTGTTGTCAGGTTCGGCGTGGTGCCGATTTGAAGTAACCTGGTCTCCACACCAGCCTTTTGCCAGATTGATTTGCGGATAGCCACGCGATATTTTTTTATTTAGCAACTTGTCAGGCTTGTAAAGGTCTAGGAATAGGGTGCACTAGAAGCATTTAAGCTTCAACGAGGAGTAGCACAGATGAGAGTAGCAAATATGATGCATTTGATGACGCTGGCAGCGTTATCGGGATGTGCAACAGCAGGTAATCCTGATCCATTGGAACAAGTGAATCGAAAGACCTTCGCATTTAATCAAAAATTGGATGACGTAGTATTAAAGCCGGTTGCCAAAGGTTATCAGAAAGTTGTACCAGGTTCGGTAAGGCAAAGTGTCCGTAATTTTTACGCGAATCCGCGTGACTTGTTGTCCGCTATCAGTTCTTTTCTACAAGGTCGGCAAATCGATGGCGCGTCTGATTTAATGCGTTTCGCGACCAATAGTACGATTGGAGTACTCGGGCTTTTTGATGTGGCGACCCCGCTTGGATTTGAAAAGCACAACGAGGATATAGGGCAAGCGCTTGGATATTGGGGAATGGGCTCTGGCGCATACATCGTTTGGCCGATCTTCGGGCCATCTTCTTTAAGGGATACCACGACGCTTGTGAGTAATTTTGTTGTTACGCCGCAAGCACTTGTATCTGACAATTCACTTTATTACTCTTTGACTGCATTACAAATTACCAATGCCAGAAGTGACCAGTTAACGACATCGGAAATTCTCGACGATATTTCAATAGATCAATATCTGTTTGTTCGGGACGCGTATCTGCGTTACAGGGAGTCATTAGTTCATAATGGGAATTTACCTGCTGACCCGGATTTTGAGTAAAAATCCTGGTATTTCAGCTCACTTTGCACACATGCTTATATTGATAAACGCGCTCTGTAGCGAATCGTCAGTCTGGTGTAGATTACAGTAGGGCATTCATAGAGCGTGCTGTATGGTGCGAAACGACTGGCTCATGCAATAAGTATTTCAAAGTAGATTTTCATCTTTCTATTTCGCCCCTAGGCGAGTTACTTTTCTTTGCTTGCCCAAAGAATAAGTAACCAAAAGAAAAGGCACCCTAGCTTCCGCTTGTTTCCTGCGTTGCTCATCAGCGTGGGCGGCCAACGAAACTCGCCCTAGCGGCTTGCAAAGAACGCAAGCCACCGCGGAACTCAAACAGACGCTGGCCGAAAACTCCCACGCTGACTGCGCTACTCGGCGCGTCAGATAGGGGACCCGTTTAAAACCATCACGTGGTGGATATCTATAAAAGAGTCCCATACGATCTCGCAAGGTGAGGTTGCAATATAGCTAAACCCTGTCTTGCGAATATCTTCTTCCTAGCCTTATTTCCAGCCCCCGCCCAGTGAACGATACAGATTCACCACCGCAGAAACCTGTTGCTGCTTGGTTTCTATCAGTTCCATTTTGGCATCCAGCGCATCGCGTTGTGTCAGCAGCACTTCCATATAGTCAGCACGCGCGGCTTTAAACAGCTGGTTAGCGACATCAATTGATTGGGTCAGTGACTCGACCTGTTTGTTTTTCAACTGGTAGTTTTTATCCAGGTTGTCGATGTTCGAAACCTGGTTAGCCACTTCCATATAGGCATTGATGATTTTCTGCTCATACTCATAAGCGGCCTGCACTTGCATGGCACTGGCGCTTTTGTATTGTGCTTCGATCGCATTCCGGTTAATCAGCGGGGCAACCAGTTCTCCACCGAACGAGGCCATGACAGAGGCTGGAATATTGAGCAGGTATTTTGGATCAAATGCCTGGAAGCCCAGCCCGCCACGGATGGAGAATGAAGGGTAGAAGTTGGCTTTGGCGACATCGATATTCAGCTTGGCCGCTGAGAGTTCCAGCTCGGCCTGGCGGATATCCGGGCGATTAGCCAATAACTCGGATGGCACGCCTGCTTGTACCATCTTGGGTTGCATCTCCATAAAATGTGCCGATGAGCGCGCAACCGCTTGCGAGGTTCTGCCCAGCAAGAAGTTGATGCGGTTTTCGGTTTCAACAATTTGCTGTTTCAGCACAAACTGGCGGCTCTGGTTCTTTTTCACCTCTGCTTCAAAACGCTTCACGGCCAGTGAGTTGGCGCGTGCGTATTGTTGCAGCTGTTTTACGACTTCAAAGGCGTTTTGCTGGATGGCGATGTTCTGGTCCAGTGTTTCCAGTTCGTTGTCCAGCGCGACCAGTTCATAGTAGGCATTGGCGACTTCTGCCACCAGGTTGGTCACCAGGAAGTGTTTGCCCTCGATACTGGCCATGTATTCGGTCACCGCCACTTTGGTGGCGTTACGCAGTTTCTTCCAGACGTCCAGCTCCCACGAAGCGGTCAGGCCAAACTGGTAGTTACCCAGGAAGCGCGGATTGGAGCGGCCTTCCCTGATATCCAGGTTTTCTTCCACAGCGCCGTTGCGGGTGTATTTGCCTACCTTTTCTTTATCGGCACTCGCACCGATGCCGACAAATGGCAGGTACTCACCGCGACGTGCCTGGATTTCATTCTGGGCGACGCTGATGCGCTGCGCCATCATGTTGACTTCCTTGTTGTTGGCTACCGCAATATCAATCAGGGATATCAGGTTCTGATCTTCAAAAAAGTCTTTCCAGTTGACGGTGGCACTATTGCCGGCAGGCTCCACCGCCTCCTGAAAGTGGGTTGGTAAAGTGGTATCCGCCTGTTTGGTCGTGATACCCGGAATGGAGCAAGATTGCAGCAGCAGGGCTGTGCTACCCGCCATCAACCAGGTCGCGGTTTTACGCGAATTCAAATTAAGCTTCATCATCATCTTCCAAGCCCTTGCTATAGTGATAAATTTCAGTCAGAGGGTCTTGTTCCTCGTGCTTGATCAGGGTTTTACCATCCGTCATTTTGGCAAACATGTAGTAAAGGCCGGGGATCAGGATGACACCGAATACTGTACCGAACAGCATGCCGCCGAAGGCTGAGGTACCGATGGTGCGGTTACCTACGGCACCTGCGCCAGTGGCCATTACCAAAGGAATCAAGCCGGCAAGGAACGCAAACGAGGTCATCAGGATAGGCCGGAACCGCGCTTTGGCGCCTTCAATCGCCGCATCACGCAATGACATGCCCTGATTGCGTTTTTGCACCGCAAACTCCACGATCAGCACCGCGTTTTTACCCAGCAGACCCACCAGCATCACCAGCCCGACCTGCGCATAAATATCGTTGGCCAGCCCCAGTGATTTCAGCAGGAAGAAAGTACCGAAGATCCCTGCTGGCAGCGACAGGATCACCGCCAGGGGCAATACAAAACTTTCGTATTGTGCAGCGAGCACCATGTACACGAAGATCAGCACCACGCCGAAAATCAGCACCGCTTCGTTACCACGTTGCGCCTCATCAAATGACAGGCCTTCCCAGCCGATGTCATAACCATGTGGCAAGGTGGCTTTCGCGACTTCCTTCACTGCTTTAATCGCATCGTCACTGGTATAACCAGGCGCTGGTGCGGCACGGATGGTGGCTGAGTTGTACAGGTTGTAACGCGTGATTTCGTTAGGACCCTGCATTTTCTTCATTTTCATAAAGGCGGAGTAAGGCACCATTTCGCCGTCTTCGTTCTTGACGTAGTAATTCAGGATATCGCTAGGATAGCGCCTGAATTCCGGGCTGGCCTGGGTATACACCTTGAAGAAGTTGTTGAAGCGGATAAAGCCCTGCTCGTAGGTACTACCAATCAGGATGTTCAGGTTATCCATCGCTTTACCAATGGACACGCCTTTTTGCATCGCGGCCTTGTTGTCGATTTCCAGCTCATATTGCGGATAGTTGGCCGCATAGAAGGTGAACAAACCGGACAGCTCTTTACGCTTGCCCAAGGCAGTCATAAACTCCTGGTTGATCTTGTCGAACACGTGGTAATCGGTGCCGTTGGTTTTATCCAGCAGGCGTAAAGCCAAACCGGAAGCTGCGCCGTAACCAGGTACCGCAGGCGGTTCAAAGTACTCGATCACCGCCCCAAAGTTCTTGGTTTTTTCTTCCAGCTCTTCAATGATCTGGTGCACCGATTTACTGCGTTTCGACCAGTCTTTCAGGTTGATCAGGCAGGTACCGGCGTTAGAGCCACGGCCTTCGGTCAGGATTTCATAACCGGCCAGTGAAGAAACAGATTCAATACCATCAATGCCTTGCGCTTCTTTTTGCAGCAGGCGTGCAACCTTGTTGGTGGCTTCCAGCGTAGAGCCAGGTGGCGTCTGGATGATCGCGTAAATCTGGCCCTGGTCTTCACCGGGAATAAACCCGGCAGGCAGGGTTTTGTTGACCACAAAGGTACCGAAAGCGAAACCAGCTAAAGCCAGGACCGAAATGGTACGCACAGTCACAATCTTGCCCAGGAGTTTGGTGTAATGCCCGGTGAGGCGGTCAAACCAGCGGTTGAATTTATCGAGCAACCAGCTGATAGGCGTCCTGCGTTTAGGCTGGCCGTGATTGTTTTTCAGCAGGATCGCGCACAGCACGGGTGTCAGCGACAGCGCGACGATACCGGAAATCACAATCGAAGACGCCATGGTGATGGAGAACTGGCGGTAAAACACCCCGACCGGGCCGGACATGAAAGCCACCGGAATAAATACTGCCGTCATCACCAGGGTAATGGCCACAATCGCGCCACCGATTTCGCCCAGCACTTTTTGCGTAGCGCGGTAGGGCGTGATGTGCTCGTCTTCTTCAAACTTGGCGTGTACCGCCTCCACCACCACGATGGCGTTATCGACCACGATACCAATCGCCAGCACCAGCGCGAATAGCGTGATCAGGTTGATGGTGACACCGAACAATTGCATGCAGAAGAAGGCACCGATCAACGATACAGGCACCGCCAGGATAGGGATCAGTGTAGAACGCCAGTCACCCAGGAACACATACACCACCAGCGCGACCAGGAAGAAGGCTTCCACCAGCGTGTGCAATACTTTTTCGATAGAAGCATCCAGGAACTTGGAGACGTCATAGTCGATTTCATAAGCCATGCCGGCAGGGAAGTTAGGCTTCAGTTCTTCCATGCGTTTCTTCACGTTCTCAATTACCTCGCTGGCATTACTGCCGTAGTTTTGCTTGAGCACGATGGCAGAAGAAGGGAAGCCATCCTTGTTGGAATAAATATCAAAGAACTCGCTGCCCAGTTCAATCTTGGCCAGGTCTTTCAGTTTCAGGATCTCACCTTCGGAATCGGCGCGGATAATGATGTCGCCGTACTCTTCAGGCTTGTTGTAACGGCCTTTGTAGACCAGCACATATTCCTTGGATTGCGCAGAAATACCCGAGCTTTGCCCCAGGCGACCAGGGCGGCCGATGATGCTCTGCTCGCTGATCGCTTTCATGACGTCTTCGATAGACACCTTGTAAGCACGCATGCGGTCAGGGTTCAGCCAGATACGCATCGCATACTGCCGGCTACCCAGGATCTTGGCACTGGCGATACCGTTCACGCGCTGGATTTCCGGGATCACGTTGACGTTGGCGTAGTTGTACAAAAACTTCTCGTCAGCGTTCTTATCCTTGCTGAACAGGTTGATGTACATCAGCATGCTTGGCTGCACGCGTTCGACGACCACACCTTCCAGTTGCACCAGTTCAGGCAAGCGGCTCATCACCTGGTCAATCCTGGTCTTGACGTTGATCATGGCCTGGTTAGGGTCGGTACCCAGCGCAAAAATCACCTGGATAGTCGCTTCACCGGCACTGGTCGCATCTGACACGATGTATTTCATACCGGGCACACCGTTGATGGCCCGTTCAATCGTAATCAGGGATGACTGCACCAGTACGTCGGCACTCGCGCCTGGGTAGGCGAGAGATACGATCACGCGTGGCGGTGCAATATCAGGAAACTGCGAAGTCGGCAGTGACTTGATAGAAAGAAAACCTAAAAACACGATCAGTAGCGACAGAATAATCGCCATGACCGGTCTTTTGATAAAAATACTTAGCATGGGGGATTCGCTTTCTGGCTGACTATTCGGCGTAAAGGTCTAAATGGGAATACACATGCTCCGGTGTCTGGTAATTCACCGCGATGGTTTCGCCGTTTTGCACCCTGCGCAAGCCTTCGATCAGCACACGGTCATCTTCCTTGAGGCCGGATTTCACGATAAACAGATGTGGCTGCTCGGCAGCGATCGTAATCAGGCGCTGTTCCAGCTTGTTGGCTTTGGTCACCACATAAACATAGGTTTTATCCAGCACTTCAAACGTCGCTTTTTGCGGAATCAGCAACGCATTCGGGAAAGGCACTTCCATTAAGATATTGCCGGTTTCCCCGTGTCTTAGCACGCGATCAGGATTGTTAAACACGGCACGGAATTCGATGTTGCCGGTTTTATTGTCAAAGTCACCTTCTATGGTTTCGATGGTGCCTTCCTGGTTGAACACCTGTGCATTGGCCATTTTCAGTTTGACCTTGCGGTGTTCATCGCGGCCTTTGATCGCCATGTAATCCAGGTACTCGGCTTCCGGCACGTTGAAATACACCCACATTTTGCTGTTATCAGACAGTGTAGTCAGCAGGTCGCCTTCGTCCATCAGGCTGCCTTTTCGTGCGGCCAGGTGGTCCATGACGCCGGTAAACGGCGCCTTGATATCGGTAAAGTTCAAGTGGGTCTGCGCCAGTTTCACTTCGGCATTGGCTTTGTCCAGCTTGGCTTTACCCAGTGCCAGTTCATTGGGAGAAACAATATTCTTCTCCGCCAGCGCACGCGTATTTTCATATTCGATCTGCACGGTTTTGGCTTCCGCCTCCGCTTTCAGCAGTTCAACCTGGTACACATTCGGCATAATCTTGAACATGGGCTGCCCCTGTTTCACGACTTGCCCCTCATCCACAAAAATGTCCTGCAGGTAGCCACGTTCCAGTGCGCGTAACTCAATATGCTGGGTCGCATGGATCTGGGCGACATATTCCTTGGTAGTGCTGGTGTCCTTGCGCAATGGCGAGGTCACTTCCAGTTTGGGCGGCGCCTCCTTGTGCTCTTCCTCTTTGTGGCAAGCGCTGAGCACAGTGCCAATAAAGCCTAAAACAACCAGGTGCCTAATCATTGAATGCTGTTTAATCATAGTGTTTTGTGTGTATCAGATAATGAAGAAAGGGTAGGGCAACGCAGGTGCTCCGTACATTTGAACTGGCATGAGCGATAAACCTGTCTGGCATTACCCAGCCTGGTGATCCGCATTGTGTAGCTGGGGCTACGTAGCCTGTTTGCTTATTTCAGACGCAAGCAAGCGCTTACCTATCGTGGCGGAGTCAGGGTGGGGGTGTTCAGGTTCAGCGCGCGCCATGCTCAGGCGCAAACGCAGGTAACACCTTAGTGTGAAGCAGGCGGTGCGCGGGAATGCAGGTGACGGACAACCACCGGGCGTGGGGCCACGCGACGGCGAGAGAGACACAGCAACGCAAAAGGAATCACGCAGGCAATGGTCATGCTTGCGGCGGGGGGGATCAGGTAAGGCAGTGAAGTGAGTGGCGATTCGCCATCACCGGTATATTCGACGATTTCGGCCACGCGCACCCGGACGGTGTCATCGCTGTAGCTGGAATGGTCGGAGAATTCAGCAACTAACGCAAAGCCGAGGACAGTCAGCAGTACTGTGACGACCCACAGTCTGAGTTGTGTTGCGGCTGTATTCAGATGTTTATGCATTAATTGTATTAACGGGAAATAATCAAATTTCTGTAGTTTTTCTAAAATCGGGCGGTTGGATCAACAATGTTTTTTCGCCTTTACAATACTTACATTAAACGCTTTTACATGGAAAATGACAAGCCGCGAACGGGCCAAGTTCGCTCAAAATGGCCGTTTGTAAGCTGGGTGTCAGCTTCGAAGCATTTGTTTCAATTTATTGGTGGTTTTGGCTGGTGTGTGCAATAGAAGTGACGTACCCAATTGTGATTTCGGCTTAGAGTGAAGTGAGTGTTTCGAAGGCATCCTGTGTGCTTGCGTAAAAGCTGGCTTTTGCCAAAGATGGTGCGTTTGTAACTGTCCGTCATTCCGGCGACGGCCGGAATCCAGGCAGGACTCATTCTTTGCTTGGGAATTTCAGAAGAGCAGGTGTTGCACTGGCTCTAATTGTTATAGGTTTATAAATAATTCTTGGATATTCACCATTTTATTTCGCCCCTAGGCGAGTTACTTTTCTTTGCTTGCCCAAAGAATAAGTAACCAAAAGAAAAGGCACCCTAGCTTCCGCTTTTATCCTGCGTTGCTCATCAACGTGGGCGGCCAACGAAACTCGCCCTAGCGGCTTGCATATGACGCAAGCCACCGCGGAACTCGAACAGACGCTGGCCGACCCCTCCCACGCTGACTGCGCTACTCGGCGCGTCAGATAGGGACCCGTGAAAACCACACGCTTTTACGAAGTAGAGATTCTTTGCATTCCATCCCGCTCAACCGTTGGAATAAAACAAAGTCAAAAGACAAAACAACGTACTTGGTTGTTGGGTTTAGTCTTGAGAATTAAAAAAGTCACTTAGCGCCCTCTGTCCATTGCGTCCCGCCACCGTTTCATCGTGATGGTTTTGATCGGGCCCCTATCTGACGCGCCGAGTAGCGCAGTCAAAACAAGAATCAAGGGAGAGTTTGTTTGAGTCCCGCAGCAGCTCACGATGTGTGTGAGCTGCCAGGTCGAGTTTCGCGACCGCTTGTTTTGACGAGCAACGCAGGAAATAAGCGGAAGCTAGGGTGCCCTTTACTTTGGTGACTTTGCTTTGGGCAAGCAAAGGAAAGACACTCGCCTAGAGGCGAAAAGAAATGTCGAAATAGAACGCTGAATCATCCAAAGAAATACCTAATTAGAGCTTCCAGCAAGTGCGACTCTCGCACTTCTATAGTGTCATAGCTAGGAATGAATAATTGCCTGGATTCTGGCCGCCGCCATAATGACGATAAGATTGCTCGCTGAGGCATTCCACCCCAATTTCAAAACCCCAAGTGCGGCCGTAAATATGTCAATACTATCGGCAATCCAATCGCACTGATCACACCATTCAACCCCATCGCCATGCTGGCATAAATCCCCGCTTCTTCATTCACGCTAAACGCCCGCGTGATCCCTAACCCATGCGCACCGACACCAATCGCCGTACCGCGTATCCACCACTGATGCACTTTAACCACATTCAGGATATACGGCGCCAGAATCGCCCCCAGCATGCCTGTAATCACAGTGAATACCGCCGTCAGGGTAGGCGAAACACTCAACCGCTCGGCAATGCCCATCGCAATCGGCGCAGTAACCGATTTGGCATACATGCTGCCGACAATATTGTCCGATGCGCCCATGAGTTTGCTGATGGCTACCGCACTGACAATCGACACCGTGCTACCCGCCGTCAGCGCAACCCAGATATGGAAAATCTTGCCTTGCATGCGTTTGAAGCCGTGGTAAATAGGTACTGCCAGCGCCACGGTTGCCGTCCCCAACAGGAAGTGCACAAACTGCGCGCCTTCGAAATATTTCTCGTAAGGCATATCCAGCGCATCGATGATCAGGCAGGTGAGGATGACTGCAATCGCCACCGGGTTAACCAGCGGATGGCGTTTGGCACGCACGTACATCAGATACCCCAGCTGGTAGGTTGCGAGGGTGATGATCAGCGCAAACAGCGGGTCGCCGGACAGGTAGACCCATATTTCTGAGATAGGGATGCGATTATTCATGGCGCTGCTCCCGGGTGATACCTTTGTTGCGTTTCAGCGAAAAATACCAGAACACTTTCAATACGATCGCGGTCACTGCAATGGTCAGGATGACGCTGACCAGCAGGGCAGTGCTGACTGCCAGTGCGTGCGTCTGCAATTCCGGCAGGAATAGCAGCACGCCGACCGAGGCGGGTACGAACAATAAACCCAGGTGCTGGCGGAAAGCGTCGGCAACCTCAGCCAGGTCTTTATCCACCTGGCCGCGCAGGCACAGGAATGCCAGCAATAACAGCAGGCCGAGCACAGGCCCCGGAATGCTGGGCAGGAAGAATTTACTGAGCAACTCGCCCAGGCCCTGCCACAAAAAGAGTTGAACCAAACCTGATATCATGCAATCCCTTCACACAGTTGGCGCGCAATCTGCCGCCGATTTTTTGCCATGCTGATTTACACCAATAGAATGCCGCGATGTTAATGTCATTTTCCAGATTCGACCATATTTTTTTCACCCGTGTGTTTTTCTTGCTGGGCTTGCTGTCTCCTGTAATTTCATTTGCCGATACCGAAGAAGATGGCCGTTACTGGTTAAGTATCTATACCCAGGGCAAGCTGCCAGCAGACAATTTTTACTGGAGCATGGATACGCATCCTCGCTGGCGCGAAGAAGGCAAGGAGTTTGACCAACTGATCCTGCGCCCGGCTGTTTTCTACAGATTCAATCCAAAATCCAGCGTCTGGCTGGGTTACGACACTGTGATCAATCATCCCGCCGGGCAATCCGATTTTCGCGAAAACCGCTTGTGGGAACAGTTTCAATACCAGTTTGATGAAGTCGCCGATATCACTTTCACCAGCCGCACCCGTTTCGAGCAGCGTCGCCGGGAGGATTTCCAGGACGTAGGCCATCGCCTGCGGCAGATGGTCAGGGCTACGACGCCAAGCACGCTGCATCCGCAAATGCAGTGGGTGGTGTATGACGAATTATTTATCAACTTCAACCAAACCGAATGGGGCGTGCGGCGTGGCATAGACCAGAACCGCCTGTTCCTGGGAATCAACTGGAAATTCAGTGACTTTTCCAATGTTGATGTCGGCTACCTGAACCAGTTCATCAATACCCGTACTGTAGACCGCGAAAACCATGTGCTGATGACGACTTTCCGCTTCAATTTCTAGCCGCTGAGCTTGAAACCCGCTGTGTTAAAATGGCGTTTTTATTTGCAAGTTGATACGCATGACGCAACTGACGGTTTCCCCCACCGAGCAATGGCTACGTGAAGCCTTGTCCAACCGCATCCTGATCCTGGATGGCGCGATGGGGACCATGATCCAGCAATACAAGCTGACTGAAGCTGACTACCGCGGCGAGCGTTTCAAGGATTTCCAGGGTCCTGCCGGCGAGCGTGAGCTGTTTGTCAAAGGCAATAATGAACTGCTGACCCTGACCCAGCCACACGTGATCCAGGAAATCCACGAGAAATACCTGGCCGCCGGTGCCGACATTGTAGAAACCAATACCTTTGGTGCTACCAGCGTCGCGCAGGACGATTATCATATGGCGCACCTGGTATATGAAATGAACGTCGAGGCGGCCAAATTAGCCAAGGCCGCCTGCGTTAAATACAGTACCCCGGACAAACCGCGTTTTGTCGCCGGCGCCTTGGGACCTACGCCGAAAACCGCCTCTATCTCTCCAGATGTGAACGATCCGGCAGCACGTAATGTCAGCTTTGACCAGCTGGTGACTTCTTACCACGAGCAGATCCGTGGCCTGGTCGATGGCGGTGCCGATATCCTGATGGTGGAAACCATTTTCGATACCCTCAACTGTAAAGCAGCCTTGTTCGCAATCGAGACATTCTTTGACGAGCAGGGCAAAACCTGGCCTATCATGATCTCCGGTACGGTGACTGATGCTTCCGGCCGTATCCTGTCCGGTCAGACTGTCACGGCTTTCTGGCACTCAGTCCGTCATGTGAAACCGCTGACAGTAGGCCTGAACTGTGCGTTGGGCGCGACACTCATGCGCCCTTACGCTGAAGAACTCAGCAAGGTGGCGGATACTTTTGTGTGTATCTACCCGAATGCCGGCCTGCCTAACCCAATGTCGGACACCGGCTTTGACGAAACCCCTGATGTCACTTCCAGTCTGGTCAGGGAGTTTGCGCAAAGCGGTTTTATCAATATCGCCGGTGGCTGCTGCGGCACCACGCCACCCCATATCAACGCCATTTATAACGCGATCAAAGACCTGCCACCACGCGAGGTGCCTGAGCTACCGGTGACTACCAAACTGTCAGGGTTGGAGCCATTTATCATCGATGAAAGCTCACTGTATGTGAACGTCGGCGAGCGTACCAACGTCACCGGTTCCAAGGCGTTCGCGCGCATGATCATCAACGAGCAATACGAAGAAGCGCTTAGTGTCGCCCGCCAGCAGGTGGAAAATGGTGCCCAGGTCATCGACATCAATATGGACGAAGGCATGCTGGATGCGGTCAAGGCGATGACGCATTTCCTCAACCTGGTCGCCTCCGAGCCGGATATCGCCCGCGTGCCTATCATGATCGACTCGTCCAAATGGGCGGTGATCGAGGCCGGCCTCAAGTGCGTACAAGGCAAGGCCATCGTCAACTCGATCTCGATGAAAGAAGGCGAAACTGAATTCCTGCGCCAGGCCAAGCTATGTCAGCGCTACGGCGCTGCTGTGGTGGTGATGGCGTTTGACGAAGCCGGCCAGGCCGACACGTTTACCCGTAAAACCGAGATATGCAAACGTGCTTATGACTTGCTGGTGAGCCAGGGTTTTCCGCCGGAAGATATTATTTTCGACCCGAATATTTTCGCGATCGCCACCGGTATCGAAGAACACAACAACTACGCGGTGGACTTTATCGAAGCCACGCGCTGGATCAAGCAAAACCTGCCGTATGCGCGCATTTCCGGCGGTGTCTCCAACGTCAGTTTCAGTTTCCGCGGCAACGAACCGGCGCGTGAAGCGATTCATACCGTATTCCTCTACCACGCCATCCAGGCGGGCATGACCATGGGTATCGTCAATGCCGGGATGGTCGGCGTGTATGACGATATCCCTGCTGAGTTGCGTGAGCGCGTTGAAGATGTGGTGCTCAATCGTGTGGTCGACCCGGATAATCCGCTGGCGGCGACCGAGCGCATGATCGAGATCGCAGGTACTTTAGTCGCTGGCGGCAAAAAGGCGGAAGCAACGCTGGCCTGGCGCGGTACACCAGAACAGCCGGTGCCTGCGAGCAAGCGGTTGGAATATGCACTGGTCCATGGCATCACCGATTTTATCGTCGCCGATACGGAAGAAGTCCGCCAGGACATCATGAACAACGGCGGTCGCCCTATCCATGTGATCGAAGGCCCGCTGATGGACGGCATGAATGTGGTCGGTGACCTGTTCGGCCAGGGCAAGATGTTCCTGCCGCAAGTGGTGAAATCGGCGCGCGTGATGAAATCCGCCGTCGCGCACCTGATCCCGTTTATCGAAGAAGAAAAAGCGCTGGAAGAAAAACGCACCGGCATAGTAGCCAAGCCCAAAGGTAAGGTGGTCATTGCCACCGTCAAAGGCGATGTGCACGATATTGGTAAAAACATCGTCTCGGTGGTGTTGCAGTGCAATAACTTCGAAGTGGTGAATATGGGGGTGATGGTGCCCGCCGCTGAGATCCTGGCTATGGCCAAGGCTGAGAACGCAGATATTATCGGCCTGAGCGGCCTGATCACGCCGTCACTGGAAGAAATGGCCTATATCGCCAGGGAAATGCAGCGCGACCCGCATTTTGTGGCTCTCCAGACGCCCTTGCTGATTGGTGGTGCGACCACTTCCCGCGCCCATACCGCCGTGAAAATTGCGCCTAACTACGAAGGCCCGGTCATTTATGTGCCGGATGCTTCCCGATCGGTCAGCGTCATGCAGAACCTGCTGACACCGGAGACACGTGGTGCTTACCTGGCCGAAATCCAGGCCGATTACGAAAAAGCCCGTCACCAGCATGCCAACAAAAAAGGCGTGCCTATGCTGACCATCGCTGATGCGCGCGCCAATGCTGCCAAAGTAGACTTCGCTGCGCCAAATGCGCCGGTAAAACCTAAATTCATTGGCCGTCGTGTGTTCAAAAATATCGACCTGGCATTGATCGCACAATATATCGACTGGGGTCCTTTCTTCCAGACCTGGGACCTGGCCGGGTTTTATCCTGCCATCCTCAAGGACGAAGTCGTCGGTGAAGCCGCGACCAAAGTGTTTGCCGAAGCGCAAACCATGCTCAAGCGCATCATTGATGGCCGCTGGTTAAATGCCAATGGCGTGATTACCTTGTTGCCAGCCAACCAGGTCAATCACGACGATATCGAGATCTATACCGATGAAACCCGCAGCCAGGTGGCACTGACTTGGTACGGGATGCGCCAGCAAACACAAAAACCGGTGATTGACGGCGTGGCACGCCCTAACCAGTGCCTGGCCGACTTTGTTGCCCCTAAAGGCACCGATGACTATATCGGCCTGTTTGCGGTGACGGCTGGCCTGGGCATGGAGAAACGCCTGGCTGAATATGAAAAAAATCATGATGACTACAATGCCATCATGTTCAAGTCACTGGCTGACCGTTTGGCCGAAGCGTTTGCCGAGTATATGCATGAGCGGGTACGTACGGATTTCTGGGGCTATGCCGCCAGCGAAGCGCTGGACAAGGAAGCGCTGATCAAAGAGCAGTACAAAGGTATCCGTCCGGCGCCAGGCTACCCCGCCTGCCCGGACCATACCGTGAAAGCCGATATGTTCAGGGTGTTGCAGGCGGAAGAAATCGATATGCAGTTGACGGATAGCTATGCGATGTTACCGGCTGCGGCAGTCAGTGGTTTTTACCTGGCGCACCCTGAATCCAGGTATTTCAGTGTCGACAAGATAGCCAATGACCAGGTGGAAGACATGGCGAAAAGAAGGCATGTGGAGAAGGCCTGGTTGGAGAGATGGTTAGCGCCTAACCTTGGTTAAAGGATGGCTGTTTTTAACTGCCAGCTTGTCCCCGTTTTTCTGGGGCCTCGCTGGCTTTTTTAATGCCTTTAAACTTAACGATTCTTTGGCATAAACCGCAAGGTCGAGAGCCAGAAAAGCAGTGCCAATCCGCTGACACCCGCACCTAGCAGGCAGACGCCCTGCCAGCCTGATGAGGCATAGACCGACGTTGACACAATGGCGCCTAAACCGCTCCCTGCAGCGTAGAAAAGCATATAGCAACCCACCAGACGGCTGTGCGTATGCGTTTGGCTGCTAAAAATCATGCTTTGATTCGTCACATGAATCGCCTGGCCACCAATATCCAGCATGATGATCCCCATCACAAGCCAGTAAAGGGAGTGCGTGCCGTACCCAAGTGGAATCCATGATGTGAGTAGTAGCAGCAACGCGACCCCGCTGGTCACTTGTCCCAGGCCGCGGTCTGCCCAGTGTCCCGCTTTTGCTGCAATAAGCGCGCCGAGCACGCCAATGAGTCCGAACGCGCCGATAGCGGTATGCGAAAAACGATACGTTGGTGCACTCAAAGGCAAGACCAATGCGCTCCAGAAGATACTAAAAGCTGCAAACATCAGCAGTGCGATCACCCCGCGAATTTGCAGCACACGCTCAGTGCCCAGCAAGGTGAACATCGACACAATCAATTCCACATATGACAACTGTTGCAATGGCCGTGTCTGCGGTGGCAATACCCGCCAGAGAATGACGCCCAGCGTTAGCATCACCATGGCAGAGAGGAAATACACTCCGCGCCAACCGGTTAAATCAGCAACGAATCCTGCCAGTACTCTTGCCAGCAGCAAGCCGATGACGACACCACTTTGTGCGGCCCCAACCACGCGGCCCCGTTCTGCAGGTGCCGCAGCAGTGGCCGCATAAGCAATCAGCCCCTGAGTCATCGCCGTACCCAGCAGCCCGATGGCCAGCATGCCCAACAGCAACAGTTTGGAGGATGCGGCCACACAAACACCTGTCAGCGCTAAAACCAGTAAAGCTAATTGCGCCATCATCAACCGCTTCCTGTCCACCACATCACCTAAAGGCACAACCAGCAGCAAGGCTAACGCGCTGCCAAGTTGAGTCGCTGTGACGATGACTCCCACATCTGCAAGGCTGATGGCAAATTCTGAGGCCAGAGCGTCCAGTAAAGGTTGAGCATAATAAACGTTCGCCACACTTAATCCGCTGGCACAAGCAAACAGCAGGACCAGCTGGCGCGGCATGGAATGTGCTGGGTTCAATAATGTATTGTGGTCATCAGCCATAGGTAATCTGGTTTCAAATTAAGACTGGTTGTATTGTAAACGGACTGGTCTTAAAATGAAACCATCTTATATTCGACATTTATCCCAACCTTGATCATGAAAAAGCAACCAGATAAACGCGTCGAAACCTGTCCGGTAGCGCGCTCGGTAGATATCATTGGCGATCGCTGGTCATTACTCATTGTCCGTAATGCCTTTGACGGAACGCGTCGGTTCAGCGAATTTCAGCGTGATCTGGGGGTGGCTAGAAGTATCCTTGCGGACCGTTTGCGTGACTTGGTTGATAAAGGGATTTTGGAGGTGCAACCCGCCTCTGATGGTACGTCTTATCAGGAATATGTGCTGTCATCCTCGGGACAACAACTATTTCCATTAATCGTGGCGTTGCGACAATGGGGTGAGCAAAATTTGTTCAAAAAAGGCGAAGTACATTCCCAGTTAATAGACAACCTTTCAGGTCAATCACTGAGGCTGATGCAAGTAACGGCAGCAGACGGACGAATTGTCACGCCGCAGGAGGTAAGTGTTAAAAAGGTCTCCTAGTACTAACCAAATGCCTGCTCTGGATAGATAGCGAATGATCAGGTGGATGGGGTGGAAGGTATGAATAGAAGGCTTGGTTACAGTCAAAGTTAATAGGTTTGATTTTAATAAGTATTTTTTGAATATCACCGTTCCTTTTCGCCCCTAGGCGAGTGACTTTTCTTTGCTTGCCCAAAGAATAAGTAACCAAAAGAAAGGGCACCTTAGCATCCGCTTGTTCCCTGCGTTGCTCGACTTAGGACTTTCGTCCGTTGCTTTGCCGGACTTATAGCCAAGCGGTCGCGAAACTCGACCTGGCAGCTCACCTAGAGCGTGAGCTGCTGCGGGACTCAAACAAACGCTCCCTTGCTCCTTGTTTTGACTGCGCTACTCGGCGCGTCAGATAGGGGCCCGGTTAAAACCACCACGCTGAGACGGTGGAATGACGCAATGGACAGAGGGCGCTAAGTAACCTTTTTAATTCTCAAGACTAAGCCCAGCAACCAAGTACGTTGTTTTGTCTTTATTTTATTCATGGTTGAGCGGGATGCAATCTGAAAAAATAAAGTGAAGTATTCGCGTAGTGGTTTTCCACTGGCCCCTATCTGACGCGCCGAGTAGCGCAGTCAGCGTGGGAGGTGTCGGCCAGCGCCTGTTTGAGCTCCGCAACAAGCCACGGTGTTTGTGGCTTGTCAGGGAGAGTTTCGTTGGACGCCCACGCTGATGAGCAACGCAGGAAACAAGCGGAAGCTAGGGTGCCTTTTACTTTGGTGACTTTGCTTTGGGCAAGCAAAGGAAAGACACTCGCCTAGAGGCGAAACAGAGCTCAGTTTAACTATCAAAAATCTACCAAATTCAACCAGAACGATTAATCAGAAAGAATTACGATTTTAATAATTCTCTGATCGCGACGATTAGCCTTCTCGTTGTCCCCCTATGCTGAAACGTAAACTCCTTCGCTGCCCGCGACATCGCTTTCCGTCTATCCACATTCCTTGCCAAGGTATCAATCTGCACCGGCAATTCAGACACATCCGCCATTTGCACCGCTGCATTCGCCGCCACCGCCGCTTGTGTCACCTGCGCAAAATTAAACATATGTGGCCCTAAAATAGTAGGCACTCCCATCGCTGCCGCTTCAATCAGGTTCTGCCCGCCCAGTGGCTGTAAACTGCCACCCATCACGGCAAAATCGCTTGCTGCATAATAGGTATACATTTCACCCATGCTGTTACCGAGTACTACCTGTACATCTGCCGGCAACGGCTGGTCAATCTGTGTGCGCAATACATAACGCAGGCCGCGTTCTTTCAATAGGGATTCAACTTCAGCAAACCGTTGCGGATGACGCGGGACTAATAACAGCAAAACGTCACTGTCTTTTACAGCATCCAGGATCAAAGGCTCTTCACCTTCACGCGTGCTCGCCGCCATCATCACAGTGCGGTTTGTACCAAGCAGCTCGCGCAAACTTGCGCCGTGAGTCACACTCTCTGCCGGTGGCGTGACGTCAAACTTCAGGTTGCCGCACACCATCACATTGCTGGCCCCTAAGGCTTTTAGTCGTTGCGCGTCCGCCTCAGTTTGGGCTGCAACAAGCGCCAGTTGCTGCAGGCAGGCATGCGTGAGTTTGCCCAGTTTGGCGTAACCGCGCGCTGATTTTTCCGACAGACGTGCGCTTAACAGGGCGACAGGGATCTGCCTGCGACTGGCTTCATCAATCAGGTGAAACCAGAGCTCTGTTTCCATCAGTAAACCCAATGCTGGTTTGAAGTGCGCAAAAAAGCGTTTGGCGGCGCCAGGCGTGTCTACCGGTAAATACGCTTGCAGTACATGGCCACTGGCAATTTCCTGACCTAATACTTGCTGGCCTGTTTCACGTCCGGTGGGGGTGCCATGCGTCATCAGTATCTGGTGTTGTGGATATTCCTTGAGTAATGCCTGAATCAGCGGTTGGGTGGCGCGGGTTTCGCCGACTGAGACGCAATGTACCCAGATCAATGGTGCTTTAATTTTTTGGGTATAGAACCCGTAACGTTCGGCCACATGCTGGCGATATTCCGGTTGTTTCAGGCCGCGCCAAAGCAGCTTGAGTGGCAGCAATAGCGCCACCATATAGATTAGTGCGGTGTACACGAATTTTGGCATGGCGCTATTCTCGCATATTTGTGCTGATATCTTGATTGAACGCACCAATGAAATGCATGCGAAACAGGAGAGTGATGACTCACCTATGCCACAGCCCTTGTGTCTAAAGTGATTAGAAAAACACAAGTAATACGCACCAAAAAAAGGCGTAAAAAATGGGTTGACGTCAACAAAATATAGGCATAAATTACCGCAACTAACACAAGATGTTGTGTTAAGCCGCTGAAGTGCTGCTATTTGTAGCGCGTGCATTGACGAGTATGCAAATGCTCGCCCGGCGGGTTCAGAAAGCGTTCCAAAAAGCGATGTCAGTCGCTCAAGCCTTGGTGCTTACAGACTGATGTGTCAAATCATAAGAAACACCAAGGTATGGAGAAGATCAATGCTAAAAGCAGTTGAAACGAAGAGGGTTTATTCAGAAGAGGGTGCAGTGGAGATCCCGGTGCAGCCTGTCTCGCTGGATATCTGGGATAAAAAATACCGCCTCAAAACTAAAACCGGCGAGCATGTCGATCTGGATATGGATGATTCCTATAGCCGTGTCGCCCGTGCACTGGCTGATGTCGAAACTTCAGACGAGAAAAAAGTCGAGTGGCATGAGAAATTCCTGTGGGCATTACGCCGCGGCGCGATTCCTGCCGGGCGCATTACCTCCAATGCCGGTGCCTTAGAGCACAAGCCTGCCACCTCTACCATTAACTGCACGGTATCCGGCGTGGTGGAAGACAGCATGGATGACATCCTGGGCAAAGTGCACGAAGCTGGCCTGACCCTGAAAGCCGGTTGCGGTATTGGTTACGAGTTCTCCACGCTGCGTCCGAAAGGTGCGTTTGTCGCCGGTGCCGGTGCCTACACTTCCGGCCCGCTGTCGTTTATGGATATCTACGACAAGATGTGTTTCACCGTGTCTTCCGCCGGTGGCCGTCGTGGCGCGCAAATGGCAACCTTTGATATTTCGCATCCCGACGTGACTGACTTTATCAAGGCCAAGCGTGAAAACGGCCGTTTGCGCCAGTTCAACCTGAGCTGCCTGATCACCAAGGAATTCATGGAAGCGGTGAAAGCCGATGACGAATGGCGCCTGGCTTTCCCGGTCACCGAGAAAGAAGCGATTATTGATGGCCTGAACGTCAACGACGAGTCACAAGTGGTGTGGCGTGACTGGCCGGTCAAACACAAATACCTGAGCAAGGTCGATGGCCCTGATGCAGGCAAGGTCGCCTGCCGCATCTACAAAACCATCAAGGCGCGCCGCCTGTGGGATGTGATCATGTCTTCCACTTATGACTTCGCCGAGCCAGGCTTTATCCTGATCGACCGCGTCAACGAGATGAACAACAACTGGTTCTGCGAAAACATCCGCGCGACCAACCCATGTGGCGAGCAGCCATTGCCACCTTATGGCGCCTGCCTGCTGGGTTCCGTCAACCTGACCAGGTTCGTACGCAAGCCATTCACCGCAGAAGCGCATTTCGACTGGGACGAATACCGCGAAGTGGTTGGCGTCTTCACCCGCATGCTGGATAACGTGGTTGAAATCAACGGCCTGCCCCTGGAGCAGCAACGCCAGGAAATCGCCCGCAAACGCCGTCACGGCATGGGCTACCTGGGCCTGGGCTCCACACTCACCATGCTGAAAATGAAATATGGTGAAGAAGATTCAGTGAAATTCACGGAAGAAGTCACCCGCATCATGGCCGAAGTGGGCTGGGAAGTAGGTGTGCAGCTGGCTGAAGAAAAAGGCCCGGCCCCAATCATGGACGAGAAATTCGAAGTGACTGCCGACATGCTGCGCCTGCGCCCTGAAATGGCCGCCGATGGCATCAAGGTCGGCCAGAAACTCGCCGGTAAAATCCTGCTCGGTAAATACAGCCGCTACATGCAACAGTTCCCAGAAGGTCTGCGTAACCAGATTGCGACCAAGGGTGTACGCTTCACGCATCACAGCTCCATCGCGCCTACCGGCACCATTTCCCTAAGCCTGGCCAACAACGCCAGCAACGGTATCGAGCCTAGCTTTGCTCACCACTATGCGCGTAACGTGATCCGTGAAGGCAAAAAGTCCAAAGAAAAAGTCGATGTATTCAGCTACGAGCTGCTGGCTTACCGCGAACTGGTGAATGCCAACGCCATGCCGTTCAGCGACAAGCCGGAAGAGCAATTACCGGATTACTTCCTCGATTCATCCACCATCATGGCGAAAGCCCACGTGGATATCCAGGCCGCTGCGCAAAAATGGATTGATAGCTCCATCTCCAAAACCATTAACGTGCCGACCGATTACGACTTTGAGGATTTCAAGAACATCTACCTCTACGCCTATGACAAGGGCCTGAAAGGTTGCACGACTTTCCGCTTTAATCCGGAAGCATTCCAGGGTGTATTGGTGACCGAGAAAGACCTCGAAAGCACGACTTACAAGTTCACGCTGGAAGATGGCACCGAGATCGAAGCCAAAGGGAATGAAGAGATTGAATATGACGGAGAAATCCACACCGCCGCAAACCTCTTTGATGCTTTCAAAGAGGGCTATTATGGCAAGTTTTAATTAGAGCCAAGCGGACTAAAAGTCCGCTGCTCTATAAACTTGCCTAATTCAAAGGTAGTGGCAACCATCCAGAATTTTGGATCACGTTTAGATTATGAATTTATAAAGAACTGATTACTCCAATAGGGAGAACAACATGGCAATCAAGATCGACAAAAAAATCACCGCCTACAAACTGGTGACCGATGAAGACAAAAAAGCAACTGAAGCCGCAGCAGCGGCTGCAACGAATGTTATCCAGATGGGCGAACCGCTAAGCCGCCCGGATATGCTTGTGGGTAACACCTACAAGATCAAAACGCCGGTGACCGAGCACGCGCTCTACATCACCATCAACGACGTCATCATGAACCAGGGCACGCCACAAGAGCACCGCCGCCCGTTCGAGATCTTCATCAACTCCAAAAACATGGAACACTTCCAGTGGATCGTCGCGCTGACCCGCGTCATGTCCGCCGTGTTCCGTAAAGGTGGCGATGTCACCTTCCTGGTAGAAGAGCTGAAAAGCGTGTTTGAACCTTCAGGCGGCTATTTCAAAAAAGGCGGCAAGTTCGTGCCTAGCCTGGTGGCCGAGATCGGCGAAGTAGTAGAAACCCACCTGCAGGAAATCGGCATGCTGAAAAAACCGGGTCTGGATGAACACCAGCAAAAACTGGTGGAAGAGAAAAAAGCCGAATACCTGGAAAAACATGCCAAGTCAGGTGACGAGTCCAACGACGAAGGCTTCCCCAAAGGTGCCCAGCTTTGCAAAAAGTGTAATACCAAAGCAAGCATACTGATGGATGGTTGCATGACTTGTCTGAACTGCGGGGATAGTAAGTGTGGTTAATCAAAAAGGGGCATTGAGCCCCTTTTCTTTTGTGAGTTACACCATAGCAATTTGTCATCATAAGCTGCAATAAAGGGACTGGCGAAAGTCCTGGATGATAAATTTTTAATAATGAGGGTTGAGCCACCATTGTCGCCAGCCCCTTAATTCAAACGTTAGGCAAATTGGAGTGTATTTTGGCTGTTCCATCTAGAATAAAAATTAAAAGAATTCCAGATTACTATACGAAAACAATTGGAAAATACGAACAAGGTCAGTTCATGGCTTTAATTACCGCAACGTTACCTTTGCCAATACCTAGAAATTGGAAAGAGCAAAAACGCTGGTATGCTGTATTACATACTTTCACAGCAGAAGGCTGCCATGTAAAAACTGAGGTTATATTCGCAGGTACAGAGTCCGATGGTGAGGCTGTTTTTATGACGCGTGCAAGAAAATTTCGTGATGAAATGGTGAGTGGTCTTAAAAATAGTCAATTTTGTGATGTTGAGGTAGAACTGTTTTCGGTTCAGATTGACGGGTTTACTTTTGGTCTCGTAGATGCATCTCACCCCGAAGAAAATTATGAAAGTGTGCATCTGCTACCAAACGACTTTGCATTCTTTAAGCCTTGGGATGGGAGCTTTGACGCATAGGGCTCGCATGCCTAACCCATCATTAAAGCGGGACTGGCTAAAGCCAGCCCCATAATTCAAACGTTAGGGGCCTTATGCTGGAGGCTAATAAGAAAAAACTAGACTGGTGGTATTTTAAGAAGACTTTTTTATTGCCAATATGCTTTTTAGTAATCTTAGTAATAGCTTTTATTAATTACTATTGGTTCGCAACAGAAAAAGTAAACGAATTTCAGAACTCATCAAAATTTCCAGTAGTTGGTATTTTCAAAAGTAGTGGGGAACCAAGAGCAGGGCGGCTCTGTTTTTTTGAAGTTGAAACTCAAACCATACCAATACGGTGCCCAAATGAAACATACCATATTGGTCAAAAGGTTAAACTAACAAAAGTGATCACCAAATCGGGTAGTTCTTATTTTGTTATTGGTACATATCACTAACCCATCAGTCAAACGAGACAGGCGGAAAAGTATTTTTATGAAATGTTTATTAATAACGAGGGTTGAGCAATCAATGTCGCCAGTTCCTTACTTCACACGTTAGAGCGCATATGAACCAGTCACTCCGACTCATTTTGTTTTGTTCGATGTTATTTCTGAATGATTCTGTTACCGCAACCCCGAAAGTCGACTTTTCAGGTCATTGGCTTGATTGTGAGTCTTATCAGGGTGCAGAAGTTTGTTCTGGTTACATGCTTAGACAGCAGGGTTCTATGGTTTGTGGAATGGGTTCAAGCTTTGCTTCAGGTAGTCAGTACGAAAACCATTTAAAAGGTGAAGCAAAAGACAATGTGCTCTTAGTCCGTTTGGAGTGTGGGGCAGGTAGTGCGACAAAGTGCCCAAAATTTGGCACCCCTAATCATGCCCCCTTGTTGCTATGCGGTAACCACTTTTACATAACAAGAGAGACTGCATGTAATAAAGTGGTACAGCTCAAGACCTCCAGACCATTCAGAAAAGTCAGCGCAAAGAAATTTGCACAGAAAGTTGGTGAGCCGGAGTTTGCTATTTGCAAAAATGTGCTCTAACCATTCAGTCAAGCGGGACTGGCGAAATTGCGCTTTAAATAAACAACTATTAATAACGAAGGTTAAACCACGGATGTCGCCAGCCCCTTACCTCCAATGTTTTGTGTAAGAGTCCATTCAGTCAGTGAGTTGCAGCTTATGTAGTTTGCACATATCTTTCCTCAAGAAACACCTGTTTCATTCAATTCACCACACTTTCACTACCGTTTATAACCGATTCCAATTTTTCAATCTCGACCGGCTTTACCAGATGTTCGTCAAACCCGGCATCAAAAGCACGCTGTTTGTCTTCATATTGCCCATAGCCCGTCAGAGCAATTTTTCTTACGCCTTGGCCTGACGGCAACTCTCCAAGTCGCTGTACCAATTCATAACCATCCATACCAGGCAGGCCGATATCAATCAACATGATATTGGGCTTGAAATTATCAATACTGGAGAGTGCTTCATGCGCACTATGCACAGCCAGAGAAACATGCCCCAGCATGCCAGTGATCATCAGCAACGTATCGGCTGCATCCACGTTGTCGTCGACTATCAGAATGCGCACAGGCGCTGATTTGGCTTCGATGGCCTCATTATCAGTCGTCCTTGAAGAGATTACACGCGGCAGTCGAATTTCGAATGTGGAGCCTAGCCCTTCACCCATGCTGAAAGCGCTGACACGGCCGCCGTGCATGGTGATCAGGCGCTCCACAATTGCCAGGCCGATGCCCAACCCGCCCTGGGACCTATCCAGAGTCACCTGACTTTGCACGAACAGCTCGAAAATCTGCGGCAGCATTTCAGGGGCAATGCCACTACCAGTATCAGCCACTTCAATCACCACCTCAGCTTCTTCACTGCGGACGTTGATCTTGATTTCAGTGTAGGTTTCGGAATATTTGATGGCATTGGTCAGGATATTCGCAACGCATTGCACCAGCCGTGCCATATCGCCTTCTACAAACAGTGAAGGAGGGGATGTGGTGGTCAGGTACTGGTGCTTTGCCTGCAATTGCGGCTCGCACATTTCTACCGCCTGGGCAATCACATCAGAGATATTGATCACCTCTTTTTGCAGGTGAATATGGCCTTGCGTGACGCGGGAGACATCCAGCAGGTCATCAATCAGCCGCGTCATATGTTTGGCTTGCCGGCGGATGATGGCAGCGGGGGTAGCCACCGACTCATTCGCCTTGGAAATGCGCCAGAGAATCTCCCCTGCCGTCACAATCGGCGCCAGGGGATTACGCAGCTCATGGGCTAGCATGGCAAGAAACTCGTCCTTGCGCTTATCGGACTCTTTCAGCGCTTCAATCAGTTTGATTCTTCTGGTGATGTCGCGGAAAAGTACCGCCACACCATCCCCGACCTTGAAAGCCCGCACCTCGAACCAGAATGTCCGGCCGTCCGGGAACACATAATAATGTTCCAGGAATTTAGATTGCCCATCCAGTTGCACCTGCCTGTACATCAGGCCGATTTCAGAGTTGTATGTTTCCGGAAAAAGCTGCCAATGATTAGCGCCGAGCATTTGCGAGCGGGACATATTTACAAACTTGCAAGTGGCGTCATTGACTTCAACAATGTTGAAATCCGGGTCAAACAGGGCGAACGCTTCATCCATATTCGTGATCACGCCACGGTGTCGGGCTTCACTTTCGGCCACGCGCATCTCAACCAGTTTTTGCGCCGTCACGTCCACGGTGATACCGTCAAAATGGATAGGGTTACCGTCAGCGTCGTAATCGGTGCCCCCGAGTGCCCGAATCCACTTTACCTCATACGTCATCGGGTTCACTGTGCGATAGATGATGTCATAGGCATTCCGGCTGCTGATCGATTCTGCAATCGCCAGCCTGGTGAGTTCCCTATCCTCAGGGTGGATCCTGTCGTAGAAGTCTTCAATCGTGACCGTCGCTGTCGGCGCCACAAAAAAATGATTTTTAACCTGCTCGTCCCATTCCAGAACGTCAAAGGGCAGGTCGCAATACCAGAAACCTACATGCGAGAGACGGCTTGCGTATTCGAGCCGCCCGCGATTGAGCTTAAGCTCTTTATCTAAGGTGTCACGTTCAATGCGCTCGCTGGAAAACACATGGTTGAAGTAATCCACAGATTCGGCAATCGCCTGGTCTAGCGCCTCGTTAAAGCGCGTCACATCCTCTATGGCCGTGGCATCGGATAACGGCGTTTTAGTGATTGCCCATAACCGCATCACTGTGGCACGCAGGGCGCGATATTCGCTCACAATTTCGGTGATGGAAAACCCTTCTTCAGCCCGCATCCTGCCATGCATTTCAGCGCCGGTTTCCGGCGCACTTTTTACAGCCGGTGCCAATACTCGCGATTTATCGATACTGGCGGCACCGGTTTGTGGCTGGCGCAAGTCTGCGGCAATCGCACGAAGAATTTCAGAGCGGTGGTCACGTCCCGCCAATGCATTTGTGTTTGCGGCAGATGAAAACTGCGACGCGATGAATGCATCCCACTCTTTCAGAATGTCGTCCAAATGTGAATCGATTACATCAGCCATCCGCATGGATGCGTCCCCTTGCTTCAATCAATGTTTAACTGCACTTAAGACGATTTTATAGCCTTATTTACATCCGTTGCCAATTTTGTGCTTTAGCGGATGGACTTTACTGCGCCATTCAAACCTGAATTCGTGATTGGAGTTATTATATTGAAGACAGTTTCAGCAGATGCGTAAATCAGTTTCGTATTAAATGATTTCCTGATTGATGAGCGTTTGATTTGTAGTGGTGGTTAAATAAAGGTCATGCGTTAACCCGCATTTTTTTTGCCCGGCGTAAATACGTTTTTCTCACATAATAAAAAAGGGAGAGAGCCATGAGTGAAGAACCAAAAAAGGTCGCAGCCTTATTCTATTTAAAAGAGTTTTCATCCCTGGCCAGGGATATCCTGATCACGCTATTGATCGCGATATGCTTTTTCCAGCCCAGCTATATCAAGTCATTTCTTAAAGAAAGCGGCCTGAGTAAATTCGGCGGCTGGGGGTTCACGGTTGAAGTGGCTGAAGAAAAAGAAATCATCGCCAAAGCCCAGGAGAAAGTCACCGCACAAGTGGTTGCTTCCACCAGCACCAACTCAGATGAAGCACCCGTCGAAGCATCCAATAAACCCGTCGATCAAAACTTTAAAGAAGCCATCCTCAAAGCAGAGCGCGTTGCCCCGCAAATATTGCCATCCGCAGGCTGGGTTTTCCTGGGGCGCGTGGATAAAAATAAAACCCAATGGCAAGACGGCGGCTCACCCACTACTACCGCAATATGGCCAATCAAACCGGATGATGTGGTGACAGTGAAAGATGACGTCTACATCCGCGCAGTCACCAATGATCAGTGGCATTCAAAAGCGCCGGTGACTACGGTTTCGAAGATAGGCGATAAGTTGAAAGTGGTGGAGCTGGATTATTCTTCTGCGAAGGCTGGTGGGTTTTTTATTTGGGCTAAAGTGGTGTTTCAGGCTAACTAGCTACTATTCTTTTAACTACTGAATGCTAAATGATCAAATTCATAATTTGAATAATGCAAGCAATTGCATGGGATTACTTCTTAAAATATCTCCGCATTATTTAGTTAAGGAAATGTGAATCCGCCAAGAGTTAGCTAAATGGATTTTTTGTTAATTATTTGACCATTCAGGCCAAACCGAAGTGTTTTTAGAAAGTACCAGAAGCGTAAGTACTCTTTCATACTTATCCATCAAAACCTTCATTTCTTTTATTTCCGAATCCTTGTCGGCCGAATTTTTAAACCAGCTCGCCGCAGCTATATTCTTGCCAAACATTTCATTAGGTAAGCTTTCATCTGCAGCCAGGGTGCCTTGAGGCACTTCGATGATATTGCCTTGTGTTTTGAAGTAGGCTCCTGCCTTCATGGCTGAAGCACTAGACCAAGCCCACTCTATATATCCACTTTTAGATAGAATCAAAACTGCACTTTCTAAAGTCAATTTTATCCATTTTAAAACTGTAGCGGTTAATGAAACGCCATACCGTGACGCGCAAAAGCTGAGGACATCTAAATTTATATCTGTATTAGTTTGCTCTCTAAAATCATTTATCGGCATAAGAAGCGATGATGCGAATTCATCTGCCTGCGTTTCAATATTCTCTTCATCACCGGGCCAAGACAGTACATTAGAGTCTCCACATTGGAAATTATCTCTCAACGTCCTATGCAAAATATAGTGACCAAGTTCATGAGCTTGAGTGAATCTAATTCTGCCAAGTGAGTCAAGTGATTGGTTGTACAGAAGTAACCATTTCTTGCGGTCCTCATCAGGCATTAGTGCCCCATCAAATTTTTTAATGTCTACACCTTTTACGATGGTGATTGGATCATCCCATCCAAAAATGTTAGCTGTCTCTAATGCAATCGCCGGAATGTCTGTAGGAAAGCGATCTAAAGCATGTATAGCACTAAATTGATCAATAACTTTGATCAGTTTGATAGCGGCCTTATTCGGTGTCCAAAGTGGAGAGTTCATTCTTTTTTGAAAGTATCAAGAATCTTTCTTAGCTGTTCTTTTGCATCGGAGTCTAAATTTTTATAGTTTCTAAAAAATGCCTCATCAACATGCCTCTCTTCAGGCACCCTGACATCTTCTTCCATAAAATAAGAAGTTGCTACCCCAAGTACATCAGCAATTGCGCTTAGTTTTTCTGCGGAGGGTCTTGGGGACTCCCTATTCTCCAATTCCCATAAATAACTCTTACTCAATCCAGCTTTCTCCGCTAGAGCATCAAGAGTTAACTTCTTATCTTTTCTAAGTTGGAATATTTTATCGCCAAGTCCAGTAGCCATAAGTTTTTCTCCTCTATAAATTCACCGAGCCCGATGAGAAAAAGCGCGAATTATATATTAAAACAAAAAATATCGTTGTGCCGAATTTTTTTTGTTGACATGTAAAACTCGTGAGTTTATGATTGTCAAATGTTCGGTATATCGAACAAACATTATCTAAATTGCGAACTTTATTAGGAGGCCGCTATGGCTCAAGACTCAAAAACAGTAACAATCATTGTTGAAGGTACGCCTCATCAATGGCCGTTTGGCACAAAGATTTCATATGCGCAAGTTGTGACATTGGAAGTGCCAACATACCCTCAGCACCCTGAAATCACTTATTCAGTTACATTTAGCAATGCTGACCCAAACAGGCCTGAAGGAATTTTGGTAGCCGGCTCATCAGTTAGTGTCAGAGAAGGGATGGTTTTCAATGTTTCAGAAACTGGTCAGTCATAATCCCGACATTGCCAAACTGGTTGAAAGAGGCTACGCGGTCTCTTTCGACAATGGTTACATGGTAGTTAGGGATATACCTTACATCGATAATGCAGCGAGCCTTAGAATTGGAGCATTCGTTACAAAAATGGTTCTAATTGATGAAACGAAGGTAACTCAAGAGGATCACCAAATTTTCTTTGCAGGTTCTCATCCTCATCAATTAGATGGGCAACCTATTGCTAATTTGGGCGGCGGTGCAGTTACTCTGAGTTTAGGTGAAGCTTGCCATGATGTTGTTGTAGAGCGTTCCTTCTCGAACAAACCAAGAGGAGCTGATGGAGTTTTGATTCCATTTGCTGATTTTTATGAAAAATTAGAAAGCTATACTAGAGTAATTTCGGGACCAGCTATTGAGAAATTCGAGGCAAATCCTTATACCTTTAAGTCAAATACAAGTTCTTCTGAAGAAAGTGTTTTTAAATTTCAAGATACACTTACTAGTCGAGCTGAAATCCTCGACCTTTCAAGTAAATTGAAGGATGAGGTAATAGGCATTATTGGCTTGGGGGGGACGGGATCATACCTTTTAGACTTTTTAATCAAAATGCCAGTGAAGGAAATTAAAGGTTTTGATTTAGATAAATACCATGTTCATAATGCCTTTCGGTCTCCTGGAAAAGTGGAAACAGATGAGTTTGGAAAATCAAAATCTGAGGTTTATGAAGGAAGATACAAGAATTTCCGCCATGGTTTAACTTTGATACCTAAATTTATTGATGAAACATGCATAGAGGATGTTAAAGGCTTAACCTTTGCATTTGTCTGCGTTGATAAAGGCTCATCTAGGCGAAAAATCTTTGATTTATTAATTAAGGTAGGAATACCATTTATCGACGTGGGAATGGGCCTAAATAGAAGAGATGTTGGGTTGAATGGAATGGCGAGAGTTACATACTTCCCGCCTGATAAAGCACAAGAAATGCTCAATTATCAACTTGCCGAAATGTCTGACAGACCGGATGACTTGTACAGAACAAACATCCAAATTGCTGAATTGAATGCAATAAATGCCAGCCTCGCTATTATTAAATATAAACAGGTAAAAAATTTTTATACTCAATCTAAGCCTTATCTGCATATCTTATTTGGATTAGAGGATCTAAAAATTAATTCATTGGACAAATTTAGTGAAGATTAAATTGGAGAAAGTTAAATACATGCCCCAGCAATTAGTACCTGGAGTTTTGTATGTTTCTTACGAGTATCATACTGCGGCCCATTTGTGTGCGTGTGGCTGTGGGGTAAAGGTACGTACTCCATTGGGAGTAAGTGAATGGTCAATAGATGAGGACTATGAAGGACCAAGTCTGTGGCCTTCGATTGGTAATTGGCAGCAAAAATGTAAATCTCACTATGTAATCAGACGAGGGGAAGTCGTTTGGGCAGATCAATGGAGTGAAAGGAAAATTGAAGCTGGTCGTAAAAAAGAAATATTAAATAGAGAAAAATATTACAAGTCTCTTGAAATTGAGGCTGTACAGGTTAACTCTCCAAAATTCGAATCAGTTAAAACATTAAGTCCACAAAAAGCAAAAGGTATACTGGACAGAATCCTCCGTTGGATAATTAAGTTATTGTCATAGATATCAAAGAACATCGCTTTAAAGCGAATACTGCTTGTTGGTAGGTAGCTGTAGCTGGCAAATGGTCAGCTATCCGATATATGGATTTATATCCGGGGTCTAAGCGGTAATTTTTTTCGCGAAATATGCTGTGTTCTTTTGCGTAAGTTTCTGCGAGCGCCCTAAGCGATTCCGCAAGTGGCTTGTTCGGTTCGCTAGGGGTAAAGTCCCCAACCAACCATAGATGTACATCTTCCTCTTCTGTATAGCCAGTTTTAGGGTCGGCCAGTTTAAACGCATGGTCTATCCTGGCCTGGTTTTCAATCTCTTTCGGGTCACCATAAGCCACTTCGTAATATTTCACTTTAGCCGTCAGCAGCGAAGTCGGCCCATCAATCGGCACATTGCCAACCGCGTAATAGCCTGCAATCGCCCGCAGGCTTTTTAAATGATGTTCTTTGCCAACAAAGTGGATGATTTCACCGCGTGCCTGTAGCTCTTTGATACCAGCAGCCATGTCTTTAGTGGCAGCGTAGATGAGTGCCGCATAATTGTCGGCATTTTTTCGGGCAAGGCTGTAGTTGATCATGGCAGTGCCATTGTGATACAGCTCCATTGCGCTGGTGGCGGCGACATCGCCATGTTCATCCAGCACTACTGAGACTGCCATTTTGGTGCCGTTTTCATTGCCACCAGCTAAGGCTGCGAGCCAGTTCTCCAATTGCTCGGCAGGCCATTCGGGATACTGTTCTCTGGCAAGCGCAAACACTTGCGGTAGCAGCCTGGTTTGCTCGGCCACACTCAGGTTTTGTAGCCGCACTGTACTGTAATCGGGTGGGAGGGTGAAATCGTAGGCCATGGTCATTGCTTGCTCTGTGACTGCTTGCGCTTATTATGCAACGGCCAGTTATGCAATGCCTAGGTTAAATCTTGTCTTGCGTGTTGGTATCAAAGTCGGTGGCAGCATGGCGTTCATGCAGTTGCTCGGATGGCTCTCCGGTGGTGCGATTGACCATGCGACCACGTTGCACAGCAGGGCGCTCAAAGATCTCTGATGACCACCGCTTGAGATGCTTGTAGCTATCGGCATCTAAAAACTTGCCTGCATTGCCATACGCTTCATTGCGCACTAATGTGCCATACCACGGCCAGATGGCCATATCCGCAATCGAATATTCATCGCCAGCGAGGAAACGATTGTTCGCCAGGTGTTTATTTAGCACGTCTAACTGACGTTTGACCTCCATGGTAAATCGATCGACCGCGTATTTGATATGTATAGGCGCATAAGCATAAAAATGACCGAAGCCACCACCCAGGAAAGGGGCGGCACCCATTTGCCAGAATAACCAGTTCATTGCTTCGGTGTTTGATTCGTGGTCTTTTGGCAGAAAGGCATCAAACTTTTTTGCCAGGTAAAGCAGGATGGAGCCGCTTTCAAACACGCGCGTGGGTGTAGGGGTAGAGTGATCCACCATGGCCGGGATCTTTGAGTTAGGGTTGATATCGACAAAGCCGGAGCCGAACTGGTCTCCATCCAGTATCTTGATCAGCCAGGCGTCGTATTCAGCGCCTTGATGGCCGAGCGCCAATAGCTCTTCGAGCATGATGGTCACTTTGACGCCATTGGGTGTGCCTAATGAATATAGCTGTAGAGGGTGCTTGCCGACGGGCAGTGCTTTTTCATGGGTAGGTCCGGCGGTGGGTTTGTTGATAGTTGAAAATGTGCCGCCATTGCCCGGCTCCCAGGTCCATATTTCAGGGAGTTGATAGCCAGCCGGGAAGTTGTTTGTGGGAGTATTATTTGACATAGTGCTAAGACCTTAATCCATGAAAGGGAGTGCGAGAATATTGGTTTATGTAATGCGTATGAGCATTCTAATGACGAATGGATATGCATAGTGTGACCGAGGTTACTCGTTGCCATGATTCCATAGCCAACTCTGGAGTGCAATTTGACCTGTTAAACGGCTTTGTCTGAATCTATATTCATCTGAAAAGTCCCACAACATAATCAGCCTATCTCTGATAAATATTGCGTCAGACGTTCACTAATATCTAGACTCGGATTTCTACCCGATAAAAAGGAGAGTGAGATGGCTAGCGACCCAAACGAGATTGCTGACATTGAATTAGAGGCTGTCGTTGATTCCGATGACGATACTGTGGTTGATCCCGATTTAGAACCTTATGATGAATCGGTTGAGAAGCCACTGAAGGATTCAGAAAATTTTATTCCTGCAGAAGAGCTTTAGCGTAGTGATGCTTCTGGTGAAAATATAACTTGAATTGGAGATGATGATGGCATTTGATTCAGCGGTACCTGTGGAAGGCGTGGAAGACAAATCTACCGTAGTGAAGAATGTGGATAAAGATACCAGGCAGCAGAAAGACGTAAAAGATAACTTGGGTAACTTGGCGAAAAACCCTGCCATCGACCGGAAAACACCACCGGATGTTGAGCCGGGGAAACTACCTGAAGATAATCAATAAACTCAAAATGACAAAGGCCGCACTAGCGGCCTTTTCTATTTCGTTTAAGCAAGTCTAGCAAGCTTTCAGTTGCTGGTTTTTGCACTTTGCAGCCAGTTGGGTGGCAGAGGCGACCTGCTCCGGTGTCAGTTGCGCTAGTGTGTAATTCAGCATTTTGCTGTGACGATTAGCAAGGTGCTTGTCTTCATTCTGGGTGGCTATCATCAGCCACATGGCAGCTTTCACAGTATCTTTTTCTACACCGATGCCCTGCATATAAATATTCGCCATATAGCCCTGCGCTTCACTATTGTTATTGCTGGCAGCCAGGCTCAGCCATTTGAATGATGCAGCCAGGTCTTGCGGGATCACATCGCCACTAAAGTACAACATGCCTAAATTAAGCTGCGACTTCACGTGGCCTTGCTCTGCCGCTTGCTGATAATATTGCGCCGCTCTTTCATAAGGGATGCTATGAATTTCACGCCGGAACACCAGCGAGGCCAGCATATACTGGGCCTCTTTGTAATTTAACTCGGCCGATTTTGTATACCATTTCACGGCTTCATCCATGTTTTGCTTCACGCCGTCGCCATCGTGGTACATCAGGCCCAGGTTGTAGCAGGCCTTCGCATCGTTCTGGTTCGCAAGCGATAAGTAAATAGCATGCGCTGCCGCGAAGTCTTTTTGCGACAGCTTTTGTTTGGCTTCTTCCAGCGTGTTGGCTTGCGCCATACAACAGACCAGCATCCCTACTATGAACAATCGCATTTGCAGCATATGGACCTCTCGGTGTGAGTATTGATGGGGTTGCTAGATTGGTGGAAACGTTTTAATTACTTTCAGCCAGGGCTGCCTGTAAGCGCGAAAGCGCCGCCATCACATTGGCTTTTGGCGTGCCGATATTCATACGCATAAAGCCTTCGCCACCGCGGCCAAATATGGCGCCGGGGGATAAGCCCAGTTTGGCTTCTTCAATGAAAAAACGGTTTAGCGCGGCATCGTCCAGCTTTAATTCACGGCAATCCAGCCAAAGCAAATAGGTGGCTTGCGGGCAAATAACGCGGATGGCGGGCAGATGCTTGTTGATAAATGCGATGGCTTCATCACGCGTGTCCTGCAAATAGGCGATTAATGCTTTCCTCCATTCACCACCTCCGCGATAGGCCGCTTCAAACGCCGCCAGATTAAAGGGATTGGTGACGGAAACGCCCATGCGTTGCAGGTGTTTCTGGATGGCGCGCCGGTGTGCCTCGTTAGGGATGATCAGGGCAGAAAGCCCCAAGCCGGGGATGTTAAAGGTTTTGCTGGGTGACACGGCGGTGATGATACGGTGCGATGCTTCTGAGGTTGATGCAGAGTCCAGGCTCAACCTGCTTAAAGGGGTATGTTGCGCATCGGTGTATACCAGGTCGGCATGAATCTCGTCGCTTAAAATGGTCAGGTCGTGTTTTTCAGCAATCGCCAGCAACGCGTGCAATTCGTCTTTCTGCCAGACGCGGCCAACCGGATTATGCGGTGAGCACAGCAGCAACAGCTCTGCCTCTTTTGCAGATTCCTCCAGTTGTGCCAAATCCATCTGGTAAGCAAGGGTGCCATCGTCTGTTAGGCGCAGCGGGTTTTCAATCAAACGACGATGTTGATTGGTGACGGCAGAGAAAAACGGGAAATACACTGGCGGCTGCACAATCACGCCAGCCTGCTCGGCAGTCAAGGCGGCCACCACCAGGTTGAGCGAAGGCACCACGCCCGGCGTCAGCACAATCCACTCGCGTTTTACTTGCCAGTCATGGGTATTCAGCAACCAGTCTATCAGCGCCTGATACAGGCTTTCCGGTGCCATTGAATAGCCAAATACGGGGTGACTTGCGCGGGCTTGCAGCGCTTGGCTGATGGCTTCGGGTACTGCGAAGTCCATATCGGCTACCCACATGGGTAGCACGTCATCGGTGCCGAAGGTGTCGAGCCTGCCATCGTACTTGAGTGACTCAGTACCCTCGCGTGCTATCGGATGATCAAACAACCCGCTCAACTGATGCGTTCCCATAATGTCACTTCCGACAGCGTGTGCTGGAATTTGTGATTGGTCTCACGGATCACAAACGGGATATCCACCGGTGGCTGCATCAGGGTAAAGCGCTCGCCCAGTATCGCTTTCAGGCCGTCCAGCGTTGTCACGTTTTCGCCATCTTTTTTATAGCCGCCTAGCCATTCCTCGCGTGGCGTGTGTACTTCCAGCCAGGTATATGGCGAGGTGAGCATCAGCACGCCACCGATATTCAGGCGCTCATGAATGGCACTCAGGAACTGACGCGGGCTATAGAGCCTGTCGATCAGGTTGGCCGCGAGAATAAAATCGTAGCCGGTAAATTGCGGCTTGAGGTTACAGGCATCGCCTTGCCAGAAGGCGACCTTATCCACCACCTCATTCAAGCCAAGCGTAGCCAGGTTACGTTCCTGGTAACTGACCAGGTCACCTTCGGTGGCCATGGTGTAACGTAACACCCCTTGCTGCGCCAGCTTGAGGGCCAGGCCGATAAACCGGGCAGAAAAATCAATACCGGTGACGTGGTCAAAATGCCTGGCTAACTCCAAGGTGGCACGCCCGGTGGCACAGCCAAGATCCAGTGCTTTACCAGCAGGCCTGGATTGCAAGTGTTGTATTGCATAATCACTCAGTGCCTTGGAAAAATTGGGCACGCCAAAGTAGCTATCCCCATAATGAAACTCGGCATATTCCGACAGCAGTTTGTCTGATTCGTAGTGCGAGGCATTTTCTTCAATCGGGGTATCGGTCACGATATAGCGGAATCCTGCATGTTGGAAAAAATGGCGCCTGAACGCATAACGGGCACTTTTCAGTGCCTCGTTGCCAGTTGAAATCCAAGAGCCGCCTTTGATCAGATTATGGCGGCCATCAAACGTCGGTGTCGTGAAATCATCGTATAAAGGATGCACCTGAAAACCATCAAACGGGAAAATAGCCGTTTCAGTCCATTGCCAGACATTGCCGACCACATCAAACAACTCGCCATGTGCAAACTGGTTCACCGGGCAGGAAGATGCAAAATGATCAAGGAACAGGTTGGCATTTGTGCTACCGGCTACCTTTTCATCAGACAAACCCGCGTGTTCATAGAGACTATACCATTCATGCTCGGTAGGCATGCGTACCGGTTTGCCCAGTTGCGCCGATAGCCAGGTACAGTAGGCTTTTGCCTCGTGGTAATTGACCTCCACCGGCCAGCTCCACGGCATATCGACCTCTTCGGTCATTAACCGCAGTTTCCAGCCATCGCCCTGTTTTACCCAGAATGCCGGATGTTCAGCCTGCGCAAACCGCCGCCAGGCCAGGCCTTCTTCCAGCCAGTATTCATCCTTGTGGTAACCACCCGCTTCTACAAAACTTAAGAATTCTGCATTCGACGTCAGGTATTTCGCGGCCTGAAAGGCCGGGCTATGCGCGGTGAACTGGCCGTATTCGTTGTCCCAGCCGTAATGATCGGTGGATTTAGCGAGTTGTATATCCCTGGCCGGAATCTCTACCAGGCTATTTTGTGGTGCGGGCACATCCAGCGTACAGGGCGCCCAGTCAGGGTTTGTTTGCACATACTGCAATGCGTGTTGCCGGATCAATACCGAGCTGGTCTCCAGATGGATACGCTCATGTTCTATGCCCATCAGGATGGGCCACCACGGACTCTCCCATGTTATCGGCAGCTCAAACGGCAGTGTACTGATCAGCGCATCCACCACCTGGCGCACGCTGGCCCTATAGGCTTTGACCTCGGCGGGCGTCGGCCAGGTGTAGTTCATCTCGTTCACATCATCCCACCCCATTTCATCGACGCCTACTGCAAACATGGACTCGAATTGCGGATTCACACGTTGAGTGATCAACCCGGCCAGGATGAGTTTATTGACGAGAAAAGTATTGGTATGGCCGTAGTAAAAAATGAGCGGATGTCTTAAAGGATTGGGCTTGACGTAATATGCCTCGTCACTGGTTAACACCTCAAACAAGGCTTCATAGATATCTGCAGTTTCATGAAAATAGCTGCGTATATCCTCACGGGTGACGAATGTATGATTGTTGTGGATCGGAATGCTACGATTGGGTTGCTTGTTCATGTTTTTGTAATGATCAGGTTATTTGTAGCGCCAATAAATGTGTTTTTAGAAGATGCTTAAGCATGCGTTTTCAATATAAAGCGCCCAATAGCGGGCGCCAGGGTAGCCCAGGCGAGCAGGCATGACGGCTTCCCCTGGCTGAAGACTCTTCTTTGTTCGGTGTTACACCGGATTAGTTCATTCAGTGCCGCTGCAATAATGATTATCGAGCATTATGCCTTTAATACTCAGCTCAATTTCTTGAGCTGGTGGTCACTTGCAGGCATGGTTTTTTATTTCTTGTGCAACCTGGCATTTAACTGGTCTATCACTTCTGCCCAGTCAGCATCCTTCAAAATCTCTTCGCGTAAAAATGCGGCTTGTGCTGGTGTCCAGTAAGGCGCTTCAGCCAGTGTCAGATATCCGGCTAAGTGACTGTGCGTCTCAATGAACGTCTCAATCTCTTCATCACTGTTCGGCAAGCCGAGTTGGGCGAACAGATTGTTGAGTGTATGTAGCGAAGCTTCCATGATGTTTCCTGTCGTTGTTATTGATAAGTCATTCAATGCCGGAACAATTCTGACATCTTAACCGCAAAGAGAATTCCTACAGCCTTTTAAGCATACGCTGATGGAGGCTCCCTATGGCAGCGCCCATACTTTAATCTCATATTGTTTAAATCTGATTCAGGAGATTACACATGGTTGATAACAATGATGTCATTGCCATCTTGAATGAATTAATTGAAACATCCAAAGATGGTGAAGAAGGTTTTCGCAGTTCTGCCGGGCATGTAGATGATGCACGCTTGCGAGATTTTTTCCTGCGTCGTTCAAAAGAAGTGGGTGAGAGTGTACGTGAGTTGCAGGCATTAGTGACCTCGCTAGGCGGCGTATCGGTAAATGCCACTTCCATTGGCGGCACTTTGCACAGACGCTGGATTGATCTTAAAACCGCGTTGACTGCTAATGATAATTTAGCTGTTCTGAATGAGACAGAGCGGGGCGAAGATGTGGCTTTAGCCGCTTACCGCGAAGCGCTCGAAATCGATTTGCCGCAAGATATCCGCACCATAGTCATCCGCCAGCTAGAAGGCGTGAAACGCAACCATGATCTGGTGAAACAGTTGCGCGATGTATTTGATGCGGAAGCGGCAGTTCACTCGTAAGATCTGTAGTCCCATTTATTAAAGGAGAATGCTATGAATACCAGTCAAATTGTTCCAGAGATGCCAGTCGTCTGTTCGCAGGGTGGCCAGTTTGCCACTGTCGACCATATGGAAGGCAGCGATTCCATCAAGCTCAAAAAAGACGAGCAAGGTCAGCACCACTACATTCCAACCAGCTGGGTGACCGGTATCGAGGATGGCAAAGTGGTGGTTGATCGTCCGGGTGATGAAGCCATGGAAGATTGGACAGAGTCGCCAACGCATTAAACCATTGGTGACTAACATGACTCACCGTTGACAAAAAAGGACTCAAGGTACTGCCTTGAGTCCTTTTGCTGCTGTGGGACATCGTCACCGCCAGATATCTTTCATACAGATACCCCTGATCAGGATGATTCTTACACGTTTATCAGCCATTGCCTGATAACGGGGTATCAGGGATTTTCCTAATCTGGAGTTTGATAAAAACGGTATGTATATTTATTTTTAACATCCAGAGATAGAGGAGTTGGTCATGTCACAAAATACTATTTTGAATCCGGAAATTATTAACAATCCAGATGACTCGATTTCGACAATCACTCAGCCGGAAGTGATCAATAATCCTGATCTGCTTGAACCTGATGCTCAGGACATCGAAGATGCAAACTAAGCCTGAGATCAGTAATTATCAGTAATTTCTGTGCTGGTATCTAGCTGCAAATCAAATTCAATATATTAGCCCGGCATGGTCATCAATCGGGCTAACTTCAGGATGTGTTTACACATCCTTTTTTTGAAATTCACGCAATCAAATATCAAGTTTTTGCGCAGGCGAAATCTTACAGCCTTTTAAGAATCCCCCCGATGCAAGCCATGCTGTGCACTTGGCATACTGAGTGAACTAATGATTCCATATTAAATCCGGAGATTGAAATGATAGCTCGCGATGATGTCATTGCCATTTTGAATGACCTGATTGAAACATCGAAAGATGGCGAAGAAGGTTTTCGCAGCTCTGCAAAAAATGCAGATGATGCCCGTTTAAAGGACTTCTTCCTGCGTCGTTCAAAAGAGGTGAGCACCAGTGTGCGGGAGTTACAGGATCAGGTACGCGCCTTAGGTGGTGAGCCGGTCGACTCCACTTCAATTGGCGGCATCCTGCACAGACGCTGGATCGATATTAAAACAGCGCTGACCAGCAACGATAATCTGGCAGTATTGACCGAAACTGAGCGTGGCGAGGATGCTGCACTGGCGGCGTACCGTAAAGCGTTAGAACAGGAGTTGCCTGCCGATGTGAGGGCTGTGATTTTGCGTCAGGTGGAAGCTGTTAAACGTAACCACAATCTGGTGAAACATATGCGCAATATTTATGAGGCTGAAGCAGCCGTGCATTAATCAGTGGTGTTCCCCAAGCGATAAATAAAACGGAGAGAATGATGAAAAAATCACAAAAATGGGTTTACGGCATGTCGGTGGGTCTGATGACGCTGGGTTTAATGGGCTGCGATCGGCCGCCGGAACAGGAAAGAACCTCGGATAACAAAGTCGTAGAAGAGAAGGCACCACTGGAAACGACTGCCAGCGAAATCGCTAAAGAATATGCTGATAACTCGGTAGCCGCAGATAACAAATTCAAGGACACGACTTTCAATGTCAGTGGCACGATTGTCGATGTGAACAAGAATTCGATCAATGAGCCTTATGTCAGCCTGAAGGGCGGCGTGGATTCTACTAAGGAACCGCAGTTTGCCTTTATTGTGGCTGACAGGGAAAAGGCCTTTGAGCTAAAACCAGGCCAAAACGTCAAGCTTCAATGTAAAGGCTTGGGTGATATGGCTGATGCACCTATGGCTGGCGAATGCAAGATTCTGGACTAATGACCGGCCGGACATCGCTCAAAAATATATTTAGACAAGGAAATAACAATGGCAACAGATTCAAAAAACCTGGTTGAAGAAATTATTGATAACGCGATTGATCCCTCTACGCATCTTAGAGAGGATGATACTGACCCTGCTGTTCGGGATTCAAATGATCCGGATGGCATCAAGCGTAATGACAGTGACCCGCTCAATGAGAACCTGGTGCCTGACACTGACAAGCGGTAGTTCTCTTTCCAGCAGTCTCTCAGACTGAAACCAATTAGCTCCATTGCAAAAGTAAGCCTGGCCAGGCTTACTTTTTTTCCATTTCGTTCATCATGGGTTTAACGCTGATGCCATGCACCAGGATTGAAAGCGCGACGACGATGAGTGTGAGTTGCGTCAGGTCTCTGGCGATGGCATGCGGAACACCATGCTGGATGGCGTACATCAGGTAATAAATAGAGCCTATGCCGCGCACGCCAAACCAGCCGACCGTCCCCTGAATACGCCACGGGGTATTGGTGCGCAGCGCTCCGATAAAAACACTGACAGGGCGGGCGATGGCGAAAATAAAGATCGCCAGGCTGATGGTGCGCCAATTCCAGAAGTCAAACATCAGCATGCCACCAACCAGCAGCACCAGCATGAGTTCGGACAGCCGCTCCAGATGTTCTTTGAACACCAGGGCTTCTGCACTGACGATGGTGGGAAGCGTTTCGGTATCTGCTGCGATCTGCGGCTGTTCGACCCCGGCACCCAGCTGTTCCGGCTTCACACCAATGGCTTGTGCAAGCTTGAGTTCTGTATGCCGGAGTGCCACTGCTGCGGAAAACACTGCCAAAAACCCCCAGGCACTGACTAGCAAACTCAAGCCATAGACAATGGCGATCAAACCGAGGCCAACCAGATCATCAAGCACATCATGCTTGTATTGCTGGCCCCTTAGTTTCCAGACTGTCCGGCCAACAATGACTCCGCTGGTGATGCCTACCACGATGGCGGCAGTGGTTGCCCAAAGGACGTCTTTCAATAGCCATTGCCAACCCCATGCTCCCAGGTCATGCAGCCCGAGCAGGCCTAACCCGAGCATGACAAACGGAAAGGCAGAGCCATCGTTGATGCCTGCTTCACAGGTCAGGGTGAAGCGGAGCTGGTCTCTATCACCGGGATAGCGTGATTGTGCATCGGTAGCCAGTACGGGGTCGGTGGATGCCAGCATGGCACCCAGTAACACACCTGCGCCGATAGGCAAGTGAAGTACAACATAGGAAAAGGCTGCGATCAACGCTATCGTGATCATCATGGAAAGGGATGCCAGCCTTAATGGCAGTTGCCACTTTTTCAACCGAAAGGGAACTGGCATTTTCACGCCTGCTGAAAACAGCGAGATCAGCACTGCGATTTCAGCAAGGGATTCCAGCAATGCCGATTGCTTGATAGGGTCAAAATAGAACAGATGTAATACAGAGGGTCCAAGCAGGAAGCCAATCGCGAGATAGATGATGGCGGGGGTGAACGGCAGCTTTTGCAGGAAAGTCTTGCTGAGCCCCCTGGAGAGCATTAATAAGCCGATGAGCAAGTACCACCAGGCATTCGTCATATTGGCCCTGAGTTCTTTTTGTTTAATTGAGCATGCGTGTAAACGGTGTCTGGGAGGATAGAAAGTAATGTGGCAAGCGAAGGGCGGAGGCTAAATAAACCCTCACAGAGGTTGGTCTGACCGGGATGCTTAATGAACATGGCTAAATACGCTCATCACAATGAGTGTGTTATTCTGATTTTTATTCATCACGCTCTCCTTGACCAGGCCGGTGTTGTGCAACACCCTATTTTGTGGCGTTATTTTAAAGTGATGCGAATGTCATTTTAATCCGGTGATTGCTGAAAGTGTTGTCAGAATGCAATTTGCTTGCCTCGCAATTGACAGTTTCAGCCAACTCTTACAAATCAATCAGCCATTTTCTGATAATGCTGTGTTTTCCCAACATTTAAGATTAAGCCATATAGTCTTTCAGGAGATGGTCATGGCAAACCTAAACCGCATTGATGAAGCATCTGGTTATTTAAATGTTGAGCATACGACAGGCGACTCAAGCGCTGTCAGTGCCGTTTATTCAGAGGCAACCACGACGGAAATCGAGTCTATCCAGTTATCAGCTTATGAGCAGCAAGGTCGCCCCAATCTGGAGTTGTAACAAGTGGCATGCTTACTGGATGCAAGCATGGTGGTTAGAGTAATTCTTCCACATGCTTTTTAATATTAGAAGCGATTTTTGGTGTAGGTAAGTCATTCGCATCGCTGCCAAACGGGTCTTCAATTTCTTCCGCAATCAGTTCCAGGCTCGCCAGTACGTAGAAGATAAAAACCACCACCGGTACCACGTAATAACCCAGGTTAAACACAAAACCAAACGGTAACGTCATCACATAAAAGAAAATGAATTTTTTAATAAATGCGCTATACGAGTAGGGGATAGGCGTGTTTTTAATACGTTCGCATGCGCCACAGATATCGGTGAATGATTGCAACTCCGCATTGATGATATAGAACTGATGGCCACTGATTTTTCCGGTGGTATAGAGTTCGTTGGCTTTCTGGAATATATGTTGCGCAATCTGGTTCGGGTGATGTTCATGGTGGTCGATTTCCAGATCCAGCCCTTCAAACAGCATTTTGCTGACGTCTTCATTCATCAGATGCTGCGATAGCACCGATGCATAGGTCGGAATGATTTTTCGGAAAAAATCCTTGTCGTTTTCATCAGATAAATAAGCCGAAAGCTTGATCGCCAGGTTGCGGCTGTTATTCACCAGCGCCCCCCATAACTTCCTGCCTTCCCACCAGCGGTCATATGCAGTATTGGTTCTGTAAGCCAATAATAATGACAATACGAAACCCACGGTCGTATGAATTAACGACAGATTTTTAACATGGCTGCTGTCAGATAACTTCAGGTATTGCAGTTCAAGGTAGGCAATGCCCGCTGCATAAATACCAATAAACACCATCATCGGAAAAAGGCGCCGGAAAGTATCAGACTCGTGAAAGCGGAAGATGAAGATAATCCAGTCTTTTGGGTTGTATTGAATCATTGTTCTTTATTTGTTGAGAAGATGCGGCGAGTTTAGCATGCGCGGCTGTAAGCCCGGGTCGCAAGCCGTCATTCCAACATGCAAAAAATCGCATGGCGGGGACTTTATATGTGTGAAGTTCAAGTTTTTTTAACGTATCAGACAATGGCAAATGAAAACCCGCCAATGGATGCTGGCGGGTTATTTAAAGCAACAAACGGAATCAATAATTAAGCTGGAATACTCTCGGCCAATGCCTCTCTATCCCACGTGCGATGCGCTTTTAATGCGCTGAGTAGTTTACTTTCCAATCCAGCGAGTGAATCGCCGCTCACCAGGCCAGCATCTTCTTTCAGCGGCAGGTTGTTCAGCAGTATTGCGGCATCGCCAGTCAGTGCAATCGCTTTCAGGTGTTTGTAGGATTCATACAGGAAATGAATCGCCGCACCGTTTTTTAAAACTTTCTGGCTGATGTCATCCCCATCCGGCACGATCACCGCATCGAATGCTACGGACGGTTCTCCTTTGATTGAGCCATCCACCTCAATCGATTTATTGTTGCGTGATTTTACCGGGGCTGAATTTTCACCTAACAACATGATGGTAATCTCATGTTTTTCGGCAAAGGATTTAGTCGCCTGCAACTGTTCATCGGAGATCCCTGCAAAAGTAAGGACTGCGATTTTCTTACCCTTCACGTTGTCCGGCAACAGACTTTGCTGACTGAGGGCAGGCGAGGCTTTAAGTTTGATGTCAGGCACCGCCACCGTTTGTTTTGTCGGCGGCGTGATGCCCAGATTGTTCGCCACTTTCCCGGCGAGGTCTAGATCAATGTTGGACAGAATCTCGTTCACCACCCGCTCGCGGATAAATTTGCGCTGCACTTTGCCTAGCTCAAAACTATAGGCATTCACCACATGGGTTTTTTCATGCTCACTCAAGCTGTTGTAGAACAGGCGCGGTTGCGAAAAATGATCGCTGAATGACTCTGACCGCTCGCGGATCTTATGCGCATCTATGCGTTCGTAATAGCTTTCAAAACCACCATCTTTGGCTGCCGGTGGCGTTTCTTTAGGCCAGCCGCCATCGATGGAATTAGGCTCGTAAGAAGCCTGACCTTTATTGATGGTGGTGCGATGGATGCCATCGCGCTGATTATTGTGGAAAGGGCACACCGGTTTATTGATCGGGATCTCGTGGAAATTAGGCCCGCCCAACCGGCTGAGTTGCGTATCGGTATACGAAAATAATCTGCCTTGCAGCAAGGGGTCATTGCTGAAATCAATACCTGGCACGATATGGCCGGGGCAGAACGCCACCTGTTCGGTTTCAGCGAAGAAATTATCCGGATTGCGGTTGAGCACCAGCTTGCCTAATGGCGTGATGGGCACCAGTTCTTCCGGGATGATTTTGGTCGGGTCCAGAATATCGAAGTCAAAATTGTGTTCGTCTTTTTCATCCACGATCTGCACCCCGAATTCCCATTCGGGATAGTTGCCCTGCTCAATGGCATTGCCTAAATCACGCCTGTGAAAATCCGGGTCTTTACCAGCCAGTTTTTGCGCTTCATCCCAAACCAGTGAGAGCACGCCTTGTTTAGGTGTCCAGATGAATTTGACAAATTTGGAGACACCTTCATCATTGATCAGCCTGAAGGTATGTACGCCAAAACCCTGAACAGTGCGCAGGCTTTTGGGGATGGCGCGATCTGACATGGCCCAGATCACGGCATGCGAAGCTTCGGATTGCAATGAGACAAAGTCCCAGAACGTATCATGGGCAGAGCCGCCTGTGGGCACTTCATTATGTGGCTCAGGCTTTACCGAGTGCACAAAGTCCGGGAATTTAATCGCATCCTGGATAAAAAATACCGGAATGTTGTTGCCGACCAGGTCAAAGTTGCCTTCATCGGTATAAAACTTGATGGCGAAACCGCGTACATCACGCACAGTATCCGCAGAGCCTCTTGGTCCCTGCACAGTTGAGAACCTGACAAATACCGGTGTCTGCTTGCCTTTTTCACTCAAAAAGCCCGCCTTGGAGAGTTTGGCGTGATTGGCATATGATTCAAAATAGCCATGCGCGGCCACGCCTCTGGCATGCACGATGCGCTCCGGAATGCGCTCATGGTCAAAATGGGTAATTTTTTCGCGAAGTAAAAAATCTTCCAGCAAGCTAGGGCCACGCGCACCTGCACGTAGCGAATTCTTGTCATCGGAAATTTTAACGCCCTGGTTAGAGCGCAGCGCCTGACCGGTCGCATCGGATTTATATTGTTCTAAATCCTCAATTTTTGCCGAGGAATTTTGTTTATCTAACGCATCCACACCCGCCATCGTGCTTTTCTTTTTGTCTTCTGTAGCCGCCATCATGTATCTCCTAACCATTGTTTTTAGGCTATTGATATTAGGGGGATTGTGCACAAACAATTATAGGGAGCTCGCCCATATGTCTGTAGGATTAACTATATGGCTTGCAACACTTGCGAGTGCGCCTGAACTTCTTGGTGACATGCCAGCCAAACTGGTATGAAAGCGCATATCTATATAGGCATTTCGGGCTGGCGCTATGCACCCTGGCGCAAGGTCTTTTATCCCGAAGACCTGACTCAGAAGCGCGAGCTGGAATTTGCCTCGCGAGCACTGCCAACCATCGAACTCAATGGCTCTTTTTATGCCTTGCAACGACCCGGCAGTTACCTGAGCTGGTATGAGCAAACCCCGCCCGATTTTGTATTCAGTATCAAGGCCACGCGCTATATCACCCATATTCTCCGCCTGGAAAATATTGAAGCAGCCATGGCGAATTTCTTTGCTTCCGGCTTACTGGCATTAAAGGAAAAACTGGGACCTATTCTCTGGCAGTTTCCGCCCAGTTTCAGGTTTGATGCCGAGTTGTTTGAACGTTTTCTTAAACAGTTGCCCCATGACACAGAAGCTGCCGTCAGGCTGGCTGAGAAACGTGATGCCACTATGCATAGTCGTGAATATATCAAAGCCGACCAACAGCGTTCGTTGCGACATGCGGTAGAAATCCGCCACAGGAGTTTTGAGGCGCCTGAATTTATTGCATTGCTGCGGAAATATAAAGTGGCGCTGGTGATCGCAGACACAGCAGGCAAGTGGCCGGATAACGAAGATATCACCGCCGATTTCACTTACTTAAGGCTGCATGGCGCAGAAAAACTGTATGCCAGTGGTTACACCGATAAAGCACTCGATCACTGGGCTGCGCGCATTGATGCCTGGAGTAAAGGCAGCCAGCCGGAAGATGCGAAACTGGTGTCTGAACAGCCACCGGCACAACGCAAATCGCGCGATGTGTATTGCTATTTTGATAACGATATCAAAGTGAAAGCGCCATTTGATGCGCGCAAGTTGTTAAGGCGGCTGGGCCTGGAATCTGGTTTGAGCGAACTGGATTGGTCACATGCGGATGAACCCGGGGAATTAAACCCGACCAAGGCGCGGGGTAAAGCAAAATCTGCCAAGTAAGCGGTTTCAAGGAATACCGATAATCTTCAAATATTCTTCCAGTGTCAGCGTCAGTTCTTGCAACGAGCTATTCACCTCATCCAGATGCTGGTTGCCATTCAAATGTAATTTTTCAAGTAACGCTTTGTGTTTTTCCACCGCGTCCAGATGTGCTTCCAGTTTGGCTTCTTTTATTTCTTTCGTCATGATGCGACCCTTCATGCAATTAACTTAATGGTTGGAGCAGTTTATCGCTGACAAAGTTTGAGTCGCTAACAATTCAATTTGAAAAGTCATGTATATTGAGCATCGTTTGGCAGCTCCCTGTTAAACGTCTCTGGGTTATTAATCATCTAAAAAATAAGAAAGAATAATAATGAATAACAAAACGTTATTAGTTGCTTTAAGTGCTTTTCTGATCGTTGGTTGTGCTTCAGTGCCGATGGAATCTTCACAAAAAACAAGTGATGCCAAAAAATTCCAGCCGCCTGCAGATGGCAAGTCCGGTCTGTACGTATATCGCTATGGTTCGTTTGGCGGCGCATTAAAGAAGGATGTCTGGGTAGATGGAAAATGTTTGGGCGAAACAGCGCCGAACGTATTTTTCTTCCAGGAAGTCAGCGCTAACCAGGAACACAAGATTTCAACAGAATCCGAATTTTCCCCTAACGATTTATTACTGAAAACCGAAAGTGGGAAAAATTACTTCATCCAGCAATATATCAAGTTTGGCGTTGCTGTTGGTGGGGCAGGTTTGAAACTGGTAGATGAAGTTGAAGGACAGAAGCAAATATCTGGTTTGGGTTTGGCAAGCCAAGGACATTGCAGTCAGTAATCGCATTAAACTTAACAAAAAAGCCGCGAATTGCGGCTTTTTTGTTAACAAACATTCAGTTTTTTTGAAGATATATGCGTTTATTTATCCTGCGAATAAATCAAACATGCATATGCACCAATGGTGATTGGTGCTGAGTAGCCTAAACCGTCTTTGCCTTCTTCGCTGGCAGTGATATCGCCGGAAGGCGTTTCATCCATTTCTTCGTTATACAGGGTAGCATCGCTGTTGAAACGCAATTTCCACTCACCACCTTGCGGCAAACCGATCACGTAATTCTCTTTGCGACCTTCGGTGAAGTTGAATACGACTATGACATCATCACCGGCGCCGCCTTCTTTTGAACGATGCATGGCGATCAGTTTGTCGTTGTCATTCACATGGTATACCGACGTATGTTGCCCGCTCAAACCAGCCGAGTTCCCGGCACGGTTCAGGCGCAGGTTGATCAGGTCGCGATACATGGTAGTGATATCTGCATATTCTTCTGCACGTTGCCAGTCGATAGGGCGGTCATCACGGAACCACTGGTCACGCAGGAATTCCTGACCCTGAAGCAGCATGGGGATGCCTGGTGCCGTCAGCACTAGTGCGGCGCCCAGGGTTGAGCGTTTGATCGCGTAACGATTCGGCTTCTCGCTAGGGTCTATCTCGGATACCAGGCGTTGTTTGCCGTTGGCGACTTCATCGTGGGATTCGGTGTAGACCACACGCTGAAATGCATCATTGTTGTATTGATTGAGCAGGGCGTCACGCACGGCATGCATGGAGCGATTGGCATCATCGCCTTCTATCAGTACTTCGCGGATAGGGTGCACAAATCCGGCGTCCCACTGGCTGCTGAAGTTGGCGCCGCCATGTTCTTTAGCCAGGGTGAGCTCGGCGCTATTTTGCAGGTCTTCGGCAATAGTGATCTTGCCCGGGTGGCGGATTTGCACTTCACTGTTGATCCATTGCAACAGGCTGAAGCCTTCGGCAATCAGGTCCTGCGCATCGGCTTCTACACTGCGGATATACAGCGTCATGTCATAACGCAGGCCGTCGGCGTGGTAGTCGCCCAGCCACATCATGGCGTTATCAAAAATATACTGGCGTACTTCGCCGCGGCCATAATCCGGGCGCGTGTCGCCCCAGGGCGTGGTGGAGCGCCAATCGTTGTAGAAATAGATGCCGCCTTTGTCATTTTCGCTCCAGCCGTCAAATTGCCACAGGCTGATATCAGATGGGCCAAAGTGGTTGTACACCACATCCACAATCACGGCGATACCGGCTTCATGCGCGGCGGTTAAAAAGCGTTTAAAGCCGTCCGCACCACCATATGCGCTTTCAATGGCATACGGGTGCGCCGGGTTATAACCCCAGGAATAATCGCCGGCAAACTCGGCAATCGGCATCAGTTCGACCGCATTGATACCCAGTGCTTTCAGGTGCGGCAGGCGTTCAATTGCACTGTCAAAGGTACCTACCTTGCCTTCTTCAGTGTTAAACGTACCGATATGCAGCTCATAAATCACCAGGTCGTTCCATGCCGGCATTTGAAACTGGTTTTCTGGCGGTTCAAACAAATCCAGTGCGGGGATCACGCCGCTGCCAACCGAGTTGGTGACGATCTTGGCATAAGGGTCTATGCGTTGCAGTTGCTGTTCGCCATTGATGATATGAAACTTGTATTCATCACCTGGCTTGGCATGTGAGAGGTCGGCATACCAGTAGCCATTTTCTTCATGCACACAGGCATCCGACTCTGCCTGCCAATCGTTAAACGAACCTATGACTGATACCTGATCAGCATGTGGCGCCCACACGCGAAATGCTACGCCGTGCGCATGCGGGATGGCGCCCATTCCGGGTAGCGGGTCGAAGGAGGTTTGTGGATTGGCAGCTGACATGATGAATGACTCCGGCAAGTTAGTGATATGAGCGCTCAAGCCTGTTATTCAGGCTGCGCAATGTAGGAGAATTTATCTAATCAATCGAGGCTGAAAAAGACGCTGTATTCTGATAGTTGTGTCAGCGCTTTCTGTCAGATAAGTCTTACTTGAGAATCAGCCATTGGCCTGCAATCGAAAAGCGCCTGTGCAACTAAAATAGCTAAAATTTTGAATAACTAACGAATGCTATTGGACAGGTTGAATACACATGCTGACATCGATTGAATTTGCGAATGAGATTTTTGAAGAGTTAAGTCTTTCGATAGATCAGGCGTGTAAAGAACGTTACTGGTTTACTGCCTGCCGCAATGCGCGCGTGCTTGGGTTCAAGCAATCTGATGTCAGTTGTGGATCTGCTTACGGGCAATGTTTCGAGTTGCAGATTGAGCCGGATATTTACCTCAGCCTTACTTACAAATCGATTGAGTCTTGTGACACGCTGACGCCATCCGATGTGGCTAAGTTTGAGCTGAAGCTTAAACATGGCGATGTTCTGATCAAGTCATACCAGAATGAGTTTGAAGAAACACCAATTTCATTAGTGAGAGCGGTGCGCCACAGGGGTTACTCTGCCAGCCTGTAAGTTCAGTATGTAATGCATGACATGCATATGCAATAAAGCCGGGATTTCCCGGCTTTTTCTATTTAAAGTCTTAAGTACTGATGCAGATTGAAAGCGCTGATACAGATCGACTCTCGTGCATGAGGCAACCATTGAATTCCACCCCGCTTAAAGTGCAGGAATATTGGTGCTCAAATAGAGCCAAGTGAGCTTGCTGAAGCACATCCCCGGTCAAACTTTATTTATCGATCCAATACAACCTGCATGCATTTGCCTTATCGATTGCGATGTCTTTCAATTTTCCATCAAAACCCTGCACATTATCTTGTAGGATAATCTTACCGCAAGCATGTGTTTGTTTCCCGCTTTGGGGGATAATCTGTTTGCGAGCGTTTTGCAAGTTAGGCCCTGACCAAGCAAGCTAAATGAGAATAGAGTGGAAAATCTGCCTATTTCCGATAGATGAAACTAAATTGACGCTCATTAGTATTGGGCAACCAGAAATGAATTTGAAACATGCCTTTTTCTAAAACAACAAGTCCAGAACTTCTGCTAGCCAGGTATCGTAGCCTGATGGCAGATGTGCCTGTGGTGATCTTTGCCGGGCTGAGCGCAACGGCTATCCAGGTGATTGCCTTGCGGGATGGCATCGATTGGCGTGTGTCAGTGGCAATGCCGCTGGTGAGAATGACGTTGGCCGCCATGCTGTTTCTTTACTGGTTCTGGCACCGGGAAGATAATCCGGGCATAGAGAAAGTGCGCTGGCGATTGCGTGCAGCCTCCATCGTGCTGGTGATCTCCGGCGTAGTGACTTTTTTCCGCAGTTTGTATCTGTTTCAACACACCGATAACTTCGGTCATTATTTCCTCGTCATCTACATCACTTTATTTGCGCTCTGTTTTGCGTTCATCTTAAGCAAAATCGGCATTGCCGCCTTTATCTATAATTTCCTGCTGATTTCCGCTGCCCTGGTATGCATTTTTATGGGCAATTTTGAGCAGCCCTATGTGCTGGCGGGCCTGGTGCTGGTATTTGAAATCGGCATGCTGTTTGCAATGCGGGCAAGTGCCAATATGTTTGACCGGCTGGTCAATGCCACCTACGAAACACATAGTCTGATGGAAGAGAATCAGCGCCTGGCTAACCTGGATGCATTAACGCACCTGCCCAACCGGCGCCAGTTTTTCATGCATGTGGAGCAGCAACTTGCACGCGCCAAAAGGACCGCAGACCGCTTTGCGGTAGGCATTGTAGATCTTGATAACTTCAAGCCGGTGAATGATGTCTATGGCCACCATATTGGCGACCTGGTGCTGACGGAAATGGGTGCACGCCTGGCGCGAATTAAAATCGCTGGTGTACAGTTTTATCGACTGGGTGGCGATGAGTTTGCTTTCGAGGTGGTGACTGACCCACAACATACCATCCTCAGGCAGATCGGCAAGGAAGTGAATCGTGTGATTGCGCAGCCTATCATCGCTGATGGCATCGTTATCAGCATTAAAGCTTCGATCGGGGCCTGCGTGTTCTCCAATACCAAAGATACGGCGCAGGAATTATATGAGCATGCGGATTTTGCGCTTTATCACGTCAAGCGCACCGGACGCGGCAGTATGGAGATTTATTCGCAGACGCTGGAAGAAGAGCGCCAGCATTTGAATAAAGTGGATCAGGCCTTGCGCGCTGCGGATCTGGAAGCAGAACTGTTTCCGGTATTTCAGCCTATCGTCAATGTTGATAGCGGCGCGATCAGCTCGTTTGAGAGCCTTGCCCGCTGGAACAGCCCTTCCATAGGCATTGTGCCGCCTGGCGTATTTATCGGCGTGGCCGAGAGCCTGGGGATTATTTCTGACCTGACGCGGCTGATGTTCCAGAAATCCATTATCGCCATGGGCACATGGCCTGCGCATATCCGCTTGTCTTTCAACCTGTCAGCCTACGATGTGACCAATAAAGCGGTGATTGAAGAGTTGATCTACATGGTGGCTCAAAGCCGTATCCATCCTTCAAGGTTTGTGTTTGAAGTGACCGAAACGGCCTTGCTGCAAGACTTTACGACTGCCAAAGACAATATCGAACTCTTACGTCAATCGGGCGCAAGAATCGCACTGGACGATTTTGGCACCGGTTATTCCAGTTTGAGCCACGTGCAGAATTTGCCGCTGGATAAACTCAAGATTGACCGTAGTTTTATCAAGGACATTGAAACCAACTCCACCAGCCAAACCATTGTGCGTTCCATTCTGGCTTTATGCCAGGGCATGCAGGTGGAATGCGTGGCCGAAGGTGCCGAAACCGAGAGCCAGGTGCAGTTTTTGCAGCAGATGGGCTGCCAGCTGATTCAGGGCTATTTCTATTCCAAACCGATGGCGGAAGAGCATATACAGAATTACCTTGCTGAGCGCAGCCTGACGGCGGATCTGGTAGTCCCAGAGATATTAAAGCCAGGTAAGGTCGCATAATTGGGCTGTTTTGCTGTCGTCTCTAAAAATCGTGATCAATGAATTTTTCCTATTGTTGATAGCCTCTCTCCGGATTAACCTGATGATTGGTCTAAAGGCAGAGAATCACTATCGTGGTAAAAGCACTAATCATTTTATTCATGGGGCTGTCTACGCTGCATGTTTATGCCGCTGACCCATTCTCGATACTGCGACTATTGAGGGCCGCCTCTTTGAGACCCTGACGGCTGTGGATGTTGAAACACTGGGTGCGACAGATAAAGCGGCATACCAGTTATGGCAGGCCAGGCGCGATACTGGGACTTCAACCTACCAGCATTCTGAAGGAACCTATCAGCAATCTGAAGGCCCTGGCACCATGGATATTTCATCCGAATTTTCGATGTGATCAGCTTTTTCTGAGATTTAGTTGGTCAGCCTTGCCTGCTAGCCTAAAATAGCGGCATGCCTCTGCAGTTGATCCGCCAATACTTCCCCAGCTATCCCGCACATATGCATGCGCAGATTTTGCAATTGCATACGGAGAACAGGTTGGGTCACTACATCAGTCAGCGCTACCCACAGTCACATATCATTCAAAGTGATAAAGCCCTGTATGACTTTTGCAGCGATCTCAAGCAACGCTACCTGAAAAATGCACCGCTACTGGATAAAGTCTATTTTGATAACCGCCTGACGGTAGAGAAGCAGACACTGGGTTTGAATACCGCCATTTCGCGTGTGCAAGGCGGCAAGCTGAAAGCCAAAAAAGAAATCCGTATTTCAGCTTTTTTCAAAGCGACGCCGTCAGAGTTCCTCACCATGATCGTTGTTCATGAGCTCGTACTCACAAGTAATTACTCTAGGACCAGTATGTTCAAGTTAAAGAAAAATGGACATCACTAGGCGATAAAATTGTCTCCATAGCCTGCCATGATGAAGCTTAACTACCTCAGCGGATATCCATCTGCACTTATCGAACGCATCCAAGCTTTGCTGGACCAAGATCAACTTGGCATTTGGCTGAAGCAAAAATACCCATCTCGCCACGATATTCAAACCGACAAGGCGCTATATCAGTACGTATCAGATATCAAACAGCAGTATTTGAAAAACTCGTCAGCTTTGTCTAAAGTCGCGTATGACAACCAACAGCATCCTATGAAAGGCACGCTTGGTACCAACACCTTCGTGGCGCGAGTGCAGGGCGGTAAGCTCAAAAGTAAAAATGAAATTCATATCGCATCGCTTTTTCGCGAGGCACCCGAGGCATTTCTTAGGATGATCGTCATACACGAGCTTTCACATTTAAAGGAAAAGGACCATAACAAAGCTTTTTATAAACTGTGCTGTCATATGGAGCCGGACTATCATCAGTTGGAGTTTGATTTGAGAGTGTGGCTAACATGGCGAGATTTTTCAGAAAGAGAAAGAAGTTAAATGTTTTATGTAGTGAAAAACTACAATTCTGTGCAAATTAAATTGCAGCTTGTTAAAAATTAACCAAATAAGATAAATTTTTTATAAAGCTCTAATGCCCGCAAATGAGACTTTTTGTCGGCGGTTTCGCAGTTAAGAGATGGGATATTTTTAATATTTTGGAATTTTATGAAGACCTGAAAGTTAATCCAGCATTCAAAAATGGCATTTTTTACAGTGCACCATATTCTTTAAAATCTAAGAAGATAGGTAACCAAAGACAAGTGCAAAAAATTACCTATCCTCTTTTTAAAACAATATCTTAGGTAGAAAATTAACGCTAGAAATTTAACTTCTTATCAGTTACCATTTTTTAATGAATACAGAGTTCTCAGTAATGCTGAAATCTATACGGACTTCGCAGGGATATAAGCAATTCGAATACGCGAAAATTTTAGGTTGTGAGCCCAGTTATTTGAGCGCACTCGAACGTGGTAAGAAAGATCCCCCTAAACCCGAAAAACTGGAAAAGCTGATTCAGCGAATGAATCTTTCAGAAAATCAGGCGCAAAAACTTCGAAATGCGGCTGAATACAGAATCAATAATATTAAGATTCCAAGAGAGTCCAATGAAATAGTTCGTGAGATGTTTGTGCTATTGAATAAAAAATCATCCAGCATCACGAATTATCAAGCTAAATTGATCCGCCAGGTGTTAAGTGGCGAGCAGGAGGTATCTGGAATGTAAAAAGGCGAACCTTTTGAGGGGCCCGCCTTTAGATGAGCCTAAGCTGCATCCGGAAAATACAGTATCAAGCCAATCTAGCCAGTCGTCAAGCCCCTATCTCCCAAAGCTATCAAAAAACAGTTGTTTATTAAACAACTGATGGATAACTTTTTCCCAAAAAATACATTTCATCTTTGTATTAATTCTTTAGCCTTCCCTTGGAAGCCGCTTGGATATCAGAAAGTTATTCATGAAGTTGTATTCTGGTATGTCGCGAAACGTACAAACCAGAAAAATTCTTAACAAAGGAAAGTTTCGTGGAAATAGCAAAACGCGCTAGAAAAATCGTACTCCCATGCATGTCGATTACTGAAACTGTAGAGGCAACTGCTGATGGGGCTATTCGGATCAGTCTGCCTAAAAGTTTTCCGGAAGAGGCTTACTTTGTCCGCCTCAAGCAAGAGGAAACATACATTCCCCGACGACTGAGCAAATTTTCAATACCATCTAATGTTCAGTACAACCTGTTTCCCATTGTCTTGGGCGAGGATGGAGCGCCTTGGGCTGAGGCGAATGTCTATTTAATGTCTAGGATTATGGAGAGCTACCTTCCTTCCATGGCAACTTACTCTGGCATAGCAAATGACTTGGCCGCCTACCGGCGGTATCTGGATGAAAGCGGCATTGATTGGTTAAATTTCCCTGCCAACAAACTCAGCCGTCCGACTTATCGCTACAGCGGGCATCTAAAACTTGCTATAGCCGCAGGAGAAGTAAAAGGTACCACAGCCAAGCGGAGAATGAGTGCCATCATAGCGTTTTACAGGTGGTTAAAAAGCGAAGGTGCTCTTGTTACTGCGCATTCCACTTGGAATGAATCCGATATCTATATTCAACAGAAGGGTAGTTACGGGAATAAGTTTTCAAAAAAGGTCACAACAACAGATGTATCTATACGCGTCTCAAAGCAAAATGACCCTTATACAGAGACTATTGAAGATGGGGGGAAACTCCGCCCTCTGCCATATGAAGAGCAGAGTTGGCTGATAGAAGCACTTATATCACTAGGTAATACCGAGATGACCCTGATTCATCTATTTGCATTACTCACTGGTGCACGAATCCAAACCATACTCACATTCCAAGTAAACCACGTGCTTGAAGATCTGGAAGAACAAAGTGAACATAACTACGAACTTCGTATACCTGTCGGTCCCGGGACAAACATCGACACAAAAAACGACAAGCAGTTAGTCTTACATATTCCTATTTGGTTTTATCAAATATTACGAACTTATGCTCTGAGCGAGCGGGCTAGGAAGCGTAGGCAGCTTGAGAGAGGTGGGGATGCAGAGGACCAGTATTTGTTCCTTAGTATAAGGGGTACCCCGTTATACCAGTCAAAGGCAGAGTTACAAGACTTCGATGAGTCAGTAAACATCCGGCACGCTAAAACGGGACAGGGCGTTAGGCAATTCATTACAGAGCAAGTTATCCCGTTTATTCGTCAGAAGCACAGCACTCCACATTTCAGCTATCAATTCCACGATCTTAGAGCTACGTTTGGAATGAATCTTACAGATGCCCAGTTAGAGCTGGTTTCAAAAGGAGAGGTGACATTGCATGAGGCACGAGAGTTTGTGAAAAACCGTATGGGCCATGAGTCTCCAACAACAACGGATCGTTATTTGCAATTACGCAAGAATCTCAAGTTTGTCCGAGCTACCAATGCAGCTTACGACGATCACCTTCGCCAATTAATTGAACAAGCCTTCAGGGGCATCCAGTGACATTATCTACGCGAAAAACGGTGATTTATGACCTTCCTTTTCCCCAGAATGCAGCCATCCTCAAGCCCGAGGCGGTCAAACTGCGCTTTCCGAATAGGCGAACAACTGATATTGGTGCTATCTGTTATCTGAAACGCGAATCTGGATTAGATGGTTTTCAAAGCGATCGAGGGAGGTTTGATGGCCAGAGAGTAGATATGGACACATTCTCACCAGATCGTGCAAAGCTCGTTATTGATTTAATGGACCATATTTCGGATGAGCTAAAGCTCAGTGGGAAACGACCTGAAACAATTCGTGACAGTGTGGCACGCTTTCTTGCCTTCATGTTTTGGGCAGACACAAATGATTTTCAAAATGTCCTGAGTAGTGCAGAAACTGCCAAATTTGCAGTGAGAGCTTACATAAGACATCTCCGCGAGCGTGTGATGACTAATTCCATTTCAATAAATGGCGCAGCTAGACAACAAAGTACAGTTGCTGATTTTATTGGGCGATTTCTGGGGGTAGATGATCTGACAAGAGGTTTCAGTCTACTTCGGGTTAACCCAGCTACAAAAGAGATAACAAATCCTCCAAGTGAAAATGCTCAAGCGAGGGTTTTGAGGTTATGTGAGGCATTGTTTGATGGATTGGGAACCTTTGTTTTGGAAAATAAACCCTATCCGCTCGCGTTGATTGTGCCTACTTATTTGAGTTACCCAGAGGGTATCTTATGGATATTCCCTAGTACAACGTGGAGCATATCCCAAGACGTGTTAGCGAACGGCAGTCTTAAAAGATCTCTTGGTTACAATTTCAAAGAAGGGCGCCTGTCAACACTGGAAGAATTACTGTGTACAAAACGGTTCTCAGATAATCGGCAAGCTGCTCATAACGCCATTAATTCTGCAAAACGACAACTGCATAAGGCCAATGCTGACAAAAGTCACACTCAACGGAAACGTTTAGGGATGAATGCACTGCATTCCTTTATCTTATTATTCCTAGCACAGACAGGAATGAATTGGGCACAGGTAATTACCCTACAATGGACTGACGATTATGATGTCGGTGCGACTCATCAGGGTTTCCGAACAATTAAATGGCGCGCGGATAACAAGTCCATTTCCTTTGAGCTCCCTGTGTCATTTATGCCGAGATTCAGGGAGTATCTTCAACTTCGTAAATTCCTTTTGGGTGATCAAACTTCTAGTTTCTTATTTTTCACGTTGGGATTAAATGTAAATTCTCCCCCAACTCAATATCAACATTCAAGCACGGGGCATATTTACAATATGCTTCGACGTATAGACCCAGAAATAACGCCAGTAACATCTCGGGAGTGGCGAGCAGCTAAAAGCGACTGGTTAATAAGAAACACGGATATCTCGACTGCTGCGCTGGTTCTGCAAAATACCGAGAAAACTGTGCTTGCACATTATGCTGCCGGTTCTGAAGCTGCCCAAATTGAGGAAATAGGCGGCTTTTTTAACAAGATTTCTGAGATGGTAATCGACAAAGTCCAGATTGCTGAGGGGGGAGTTGACCGTGCTGTTGGCTATTGTTCTTCTTATGGAGCTCCAAATATAGTTAATGCCGCAGCTCCTATACAACCTGACTGCAAAGCACTAGAGGGGTGTTTTTTTTGCGAAAAATATAGGGTACATGCAGATGAAACAGACACCAGAAAGTTGATAAGTTGCCGATACTGCTTGCAACAAACTATCCAATTTTCTGGAAGTGACGAGACCCAATTTAAGTTAATTCCTATTTTCGAAAAAATTGAAGAAGCTCTTTCCGAAATATCACTTAGAGATAAAGATTTAGTAATTCGGATAACCAAAGAAGTGCAAGACGATGGGAAGTTAGATCCATACTGGGCTCGCAAACTTGAAATGCTCATGGAGATTGGATTGGCCGGATGAGTGTAGTGTTTGAACCACAACTTGATTATCCTGTTGGTGCCATTTGTCCAGACATATATGAGAGTTCACCAGGAACACCTCCACCTGATGATTTTGTAGTCAGTAGAAGCAGGGATGGATCTGTTGTTTCCACCTATGGCCAAATGGCCTGGGATCTATCGATCTATCACCCCGAAGGTAAGTCCAATATTTTAAACTTTTGCTATTGGGATTCGGGAGAGGAAAACCCTACTCGCAAACAGCTAACTTATGAGATACGGTTTCTAATATTTTTATTGATTTGGGCACGTGATGGAGCCCCTCTGAGTCTCGGAACACTACAGAACTATTTATCGATATTGAGAGCATTAGCCAAGTTTGCTGAGGATATGTCTCGCCAAATTCGGGAAATTTTAATAGATGATAAACATCTTTGGTTGTTTATAGAGACTCGGTGTTCTGGTTGGGCAATCGAAACCTTTGGTTCTCTTTTGCCGTTGTTGGTTAGGCTTGGCAATGAGCGGCTTGGCTTTGATATCGTAGGGGATAAACAACTCAAAGCTATACGCTCACTTGGCCAACAATACCGCACTACACTTAAACAGCATGCCCCAATTCCAACACGAATTTATTCACAAATAATTGCGCAACTACTTAAGGAGTTAGCAGAATGGGAGGAGGTTTCTGATGATGTCCTGTCTGTACTTCAAGCATGTGGTACAGACCCTCGCATGGGTAGAAGTGTTGAAGTACAGGCTGCGATTTCTAAGAGAAAAGGTTTAGGAAAAAACCTCCTTCCTACTTTTTCGCAATTGGCCTCTACAAAATGTCTCAATTATTTTGACATCAAGTCTCGCGAGCCAGCGGTGAAAGACTTATCCGCACTGATTTCTGAGATACAGACAGCGATCAAACTGACTATCCAAACATTTACAGGCATGCGTGATGATGAGGCGCTTTCATTGCCTTATCACTGTCTAGAAGAGACTGTGGTAAACGGTAAATCACACTATATTGTTTTAGGTCGAACCACAAAACTTAATAATGGCAAGGCCAAACGTACGCGTTGGGTTACTAATCAGGATAGTTATCGGGCTATCAAACTTGCCCAACAGATTGCAGATACAATTTTTGGAGTGTTCGGAGTTACAGCAAAGAAAACGGCAGCACGGATAGCTGACCACCCTTTATTTGTTTCAGTCTCTTACCTTGGTCTCGCAGGAGGAAAGCCAAAATTAAAAGGCGATCAGTTTAGTATTGGATTTATATACTTGGAGCGTATGAGTTCGCTACGCAAACGACTTGAACCTATTATTGAAGATGCTGATATCCGCGAGTTAGAGCACATAGATCCTCACCGTGCCTGGAGATCTGAAGATCGATTTCAAATCGGTAAACCGTGGTTGTTTACCTCACATCAACTCCGCCGCTCCCTAGCTTTATATGCTCAGAGGTCTGGTTATGTTTCACTACCATCTCTCCGCAGGCAGTTGCAGCATCTAACCATTGAAATGTCACGATATTATGCAAAAGGGTCGGCCTCTGCCAAAAATTTTATCGGTGAAGACAAAGATCACTTTGGCTTGGAATGGCAGAGGGCGCAACCTGAATCAGCAGCGTTAAGCTATGTGTTGAATGTACTTTTATCAAACGACATTTTATTTGGTGGGCATGCTAACTGGGTTGAACACATACTCAAAGACTCTAAAGGTGTAATTTTGGTTGATCGAGAGACTACTCTACGGCGATTTAAAAAGGGAGAGATCAGCTATAAGGAAACACCCTTTGGCGGTTGCACAAAGGTTGGTGAGTGTGAGCAACCAGCCCTCAATTGGTTACATGTCGATTGTTTGAAGAGTAATTGCCGAAATCTGGTTGGTAATCTTACCAAGCTGGAGAGGGTGATTGCTGCCCAAGACAAAATGGTGAAGGCACTGGACCAAGGCACAATCGAATACCGTATTGAGAAAGCTGACTTAGAAGTGCTTGTGGCTACCCGAGAAGCAGTGCTTAAGACTCAATGAGGAATTTCGCGTGACTCAATCATTAGCTGATTACTTTGAGGCATTAGATCGCCTTGTGCGAGGCTGTCCCATCAATGTCCCCAAAGGTACTAAGATTACAAATGATGCTGTTTCTTTAGAGGCAGGACGTGGAAAAGGGAGCATAAAGAAATCTCGTACGATTTATGTGGACTTGATCCAGGCAATTGATACTGCAGCGGCCGAGCAATCCAAAGCATATAACCAGCAAAAGCAAAAGTTGGATAAAGCTAAACTTTCTGCCCAGCAATATCGGCTTGAGCTGGAGGCTGCACTGGCTCGGGAAGTCTCGCTGCTGTACGAGTTATATGAAGTAAAGAAACAGTTAGCAAAGTTTACAGGGGCCAACATCCTTCCTCTACGTCCAGAAAACATTCACCAAGAAGCTTTAGATCGAAAGTGAGAAGTTAATCATCACCTATAAAATGTGACAATCATCGCCATTGAACTCAAACCTTATTGCCATCTCTTCGAGTAGTTATAACCTTTCTTATCTCTCCACGAAAAGTACTCAAGATAGCTACAGTCGCTTGATCAAGCTTTTGACCCACGACATGCAGAATTCGATGGTTTGGTCAATTTGTTGTGGGGTCAAATTTGGCATGTCTTTGGAGCCAGGGCCGTGCCCCAAGTCGTTCCGTACGTCACTGTAGAAGCGCTGTATCGACTGGCGCTCCCAACTCTCGATGAATGAGCCGTTCAACTTGTTCTCAAGGTGATTGAGGAAGTCAGATACCCCTTTCTCATTGCCTTTTGTCCAATTCTTAATGTCACAAATAATCTTAATCGTACTTTCTAGCGCTTTGGCTGCGTAGAACGACGGATCACGGCCAGCTGTGTCCCTGCGATCAATTGCTTCGGCCATGTCAATGCTGACATTCCTCCACTTAGCATCCTTCACCAGCAGCCAGAATGGCTGCTCGACTTGCTCTTGAAGCTGTTCGTCCAGCGTGATCTGTATAAAGCAGTTGTGATAGTTCAGCGGCATACCAGCCTGCTTAAAGCGGTCGTTCAACTCAGCTACATTTGCTGCAAATGTGTTATTTAAAACCTCATTGATTGCTCGCACGCTATCGGACCGTTTGCCAGGAATCATTATTGGCTTGCGCGGCATCCTGTCCTGTATCTCAGCCTCGGCCAGCCGTTTAGGAAACTCGGCATTCGCTTGAGCGACTTGTTCCTCTCGTGTGCGGAACGCCAATTCTATGAAGCTAAGGCGACGCTTGACGAACATGTCAGCGTCTAAGCTGTCATTAAATTTTACATTCAGCCACTGCTCGACAACTGAATTCATGTTGTTCCATCCTGAGTTCGTGTGAGGCTTACCCATCCACTCAGTTTGGTAGGAGTAGTACTTCGGTGAGAGCTCCTTGACCCCAATCTCCATTGATAAGCGATCGTGTATTCCAGTCCAGATCGCCTTCACACTCTCATCGACCTTTTTGTCGTACCCGTAGTACTTCCAAATTTGCTCGTCGACAATCCTGTACGCCTGAACAAAAAGCGCGGTTTCCTTCTGCCCGACACTCGTGAATATCACACGATTCTCGTACCTGCGAAAGAAGACATCGGTAAGCATTTTCAGGCCCTCTCATGTTGCTGTTAGAATCCGACTGGTGTTATCGCTGTACGACTGCTTATGGCTGAATGTGTACATGCAAGGGCGGCCAACGTTTGAGATAAGAGCCACGCTTTAGCGTGTCTCGCTTGAGCGATGGGTTAGATTGCATGTGTTTGTAGCCCTATTAAAAAGGAAAGCGAAACATACTAGCCCCCCCCTAAAACTGAAACAAATACGAGTGTATAAGTGCGCGAGCATATGCCCAAAAAAACTTTGTTTGTGTTTTTAGAATAGACCCGTTTACAGAGAATCTCTGATCTGTGATGAAAACTGCTCGCATATAGTAAGGGGAAATTCAACTGCCAACTATATTCGTTTTTTGGCAGTCTTTAAACGCTTGGCAAGAGATTTGATTCCTGTGGTTGTTATCCGCGGTTCGTAATTTCCCCAGCTACTTTGCCCCATGCCGGAAACAAAACATTTTGCGTCGGCAAGCACATGATGATGTTTGAGTGCGAAAGTGGAAAACTCTCTGGCAAAAGGAAGTGCATGCTGATGAATATAAGTATCTAAATAGTCTTTGTGAACAATGTCGATTCCAAGGACTGTTCCACCATAAATTCCGCGTTCCCCATCCAATGGGTTGTGCCGAGCCACTCGTACCCAAGGGAGTAATTGGTTCTTAACCCCATCCTTTTCTAAACGCACTCCAACCATCGGGGCGTCTACAACAGCAAGTGGAATGATTAAGTTGCAATCGAAATAATGTGCAGTTTTCGACGGAGCCTGGCGGGCTCGAAACTGCAATGCAGCCTTGGTCAAAGGCAAAATAAGGCTTTGATAGGCTTCGCTCCCAGACAAGGACATGGCTTTACCACTATTACTCACGCACTTACTAAGCGTCATACAGTATGGAACTTCGTTGGTAAGGAAGGAATGCCGAGCCAAACCAAAGAGATTTATCGGATCCAAACTCCAAGTTGAAGGATCATCGTCAGTTGTAACACTCACGTAATTGGACTTTAACCCGCCGATTAAAGGGAAGTCACGAAGCAAGTGCTTATCACCTGACAAAAAGAAAACATATGGCAGCTTTGATTGCTTGCATTCAATTAAGAAACTTAATGATGGCCTTATTCTAGGCTGAGGTTCTATGAATTGATATAAATTTGTTGTAGCCAGAATGTCGATGGTTCGTAGACTTTGATTCTCTGTATCGGTGAACGCCCATTCCTCTTGAAGGTGGAAATATTGAGAAAGTTGACTTGCTACTACTAATTGAAGGGGATACCCAGATCCTTCAATAGCAGAGGTTAACATTTCATCTGAAAGACCTTTTCCAAGAACATTCTGTGATGGATTGTTGGCTGCCGAATCCATAAAAAACCCCTAAATGAGTAGTGATACAATCGTGAATTAAGACCAACTCTAATATCCCAATAGGGGAATATACAGGCTGCAGAGAATAAAATTTTATTTAAGCTGCGGTTTGCTTGCAGAAGATAACTTCGCGTTTAGAGCTTCCCTTTTTTCTCTTAGTCTTTCTGGTTGGACAAAATAAAAATCGAATAATCCATCCAGAACATCCAATGTCCATTCCGCCTCTCCTGGCTCGACTGGCAAAATCTCACCCGTTGCCGTCGCTTTTATTGGATGTGCGGCAAAATTTCCAATAATCCTAACAGCATCAACTGCATCTGATAAGTACGTGGGTAAAAAATTAGAACCAATCAAATCATCAATTTCCTGCGCCAAGTCTCTTTTCTTGATACCTGCCACATCTCGAATAAGATGCTGTAAGCATCTACGGCTAAGCGCCGCGCTGGCCATTGGGCTTTCAGCGATTACTGCAGCAGCTTGGTTATATGTGAAAGCAAAGTCTGGTGGCACCTCTTTTGGTAAAGAGGGTCTTAAAAATGCCTTTGGTCGCACAAGGGCCCGTGAAATTTCGACTCCTTTAGCAAAGGTAGAAATTAATATCATGACAAATCGGTTACAGGCAGGACAAAGCGATTTCTCTATGTGCCAAAAACCGTCTCCATCTTTGCCCAAGTCAGTTTCAATTGGTTGGTTATGAAAATCGATCAGGCAATGTGGGCATTTCATGATTTTTTATTCTGCTAAATTTAATGTTTATTCTAATCTAACTATTGCTTGTGATTGATGAGATTACTACAGGTTAGGGATGAATTAACCACAGTTTTTTTGTATTCAGAAAATATTCTGCAGACTTGAGAAATTTCCCGCTTACTTTGTCTTAATAAAACAATTTCTTCGGCAGAAAGCATACCCATTCCCAACCCGAGAGCCTCTCGTAGCCACAGTTTCAAAAATCTGGTGTACATGAAGACACAACTTCTGAGAAAGAATGACTCAAATCATTCCAAAAATGTTTGGAAATAGATTATTCGGGAAAATTGTGTGGGGAATACTGTCCCCACTCACAGTTAGATTAAAAAGCTGGTCAAATTGTAATTATGGAATTGCAGGGATTGAATACTCAATTGTAGGCAAGCCAGCAGCCCTATAAGCAATATTTGCATTAATTTTTGCCATCAATAAATCTTTCTTAAACTTTTCTATTGCCAACTCAGATAGCTCTGAATTCACAGCATTGTCCAATGCTATTTGAGCATCCAATACATTTTTGTTTGCGGCAAGGGCAGCTACGGCAGCAGCATCCTGGTCAGAGGCTTTTTTGTTTTTTTCGGCAACCTGCGCCTCTTTTACTGTTTTCCGTTGAGATGGTATTAACGTTTTTACTAACTCGTCGCTAACCTCTTTCTTATTTTTATCTAGAGCAACTGCCAGATGTTTAAAAAAAGCCGAAGCATCACGTGTTTCCGTAATGATAAGTGACATGTTAAAGGGTGAGGCAGGAGCGTTTAGATCCTTCGGGGGCGCAGGGTATTTATTTTCATCTGGGATAGCCATGGTTTCTAAATTGGACGACGCCTCCAACTTGTTGAGCAATTGAAAAGCATGTTTCTTGGCCAGATATTTCTCAGGGGGGCAGTATTGACTTTGTTCCTTGATGGATTTAAGTGACTTGCAAAATTCTTTCAATTCGGGGGATACTTTTTGATTCGCAATTATTTTGGTGGAGCTGGCAATCTCCGTTAGCTGTTTATACTGCTTTTCGTAATTTAAGAATTCAGTTCGTGAACTCATGAATTCTTGATATTTTGCTTTGTAGTTATTTATTACCTTTTGATCTGCTTCGTCTAATCCACTTAAAGGTAGCCATTCAGAGCCATTCATGCCTAAGGTAGGAGTAGTTTTATAATTTCTATACTCTCCTTGTTCTAGGTCTTCAAAAGAAATTACAGTAGAGGCAAAGGGTGTACTTTCACCAGGTTGATTAAAATTAAACGTAAAAGATAAGTCTCTCGGTTTTTTAGTCCAACTTGTCGTTGTTGGACGTTTGTAATATAGCAGTTCGGGCACAAGCTTAAAGTTTCTATTATCCTTTGTACTTATAATTCCAAACTCAATGTAAATCAATGGATCTGCAGGTAATCTAAACGATGAGATCTTACTTTCTAGGACCATTTCTTTGTATATAGACTGAAATTCGGAAGGTTTTGCGCTCGTTTTCGATGAGTTGTCTGGAATGGCAATTGTCAAACAGCCAAAACTTGGTGATCGAGTGGTATATTCAACCCCATTTTTTGATGAAAGTTTGTAAAGGTTAGATGATCCCTTAACAGTCCATGTCTTGGATTCTTCTCTTCCTTGTGCTGCTAAAGCTTCGGCCGCCCAATCCACTGCAACAGGGATGACGGCTTGAGCTAATAAGCCAAGAACCAAACCTGCCGCTTCTGATTGGCCCTCTACTTTGCCGGTGATCGGACATTCCGCAGAAAAATATGCCTCATGAGCAAATAAGTTCTCATTAAATCCAATAATTATCAAAAATGCAGTGAACGCTTTAAGACCTGCTTTGTTCATCGTTGCCTCCTTTAATTTGTAGAGTTCGCAAGCGTTACTACTGACTCGGGTAAAGGTATGCCGATATTACCAACATGATTGCCAGAACTTGTTTGAGTATTGAACGCGTTGCATTCTGATAGATGAGCATCATTAGATGCTTCTGCTAAATGAATTCCTATTATTTTGATTTCTGAGGACTCTCCTTCCCATCCAATTATTGGAGCTCCACTACTTCCAGGAGTTGATTGACACCCATGCAAAATACATTTCGAATTCACTCTAGCTACTTGGCAATATCCTTTTCTAGAGACAAATATATCGTTAAGATTAGAAGTGTTTGTTGGCTCTCCTAAGGCTTCTGCACTTTTTTTAGATAATGCAGGATATGCATTCCAGGAGGCTAATACAATTTTCCGGCCCTCATTCGAATTTAATTGAGCCCATTTCAATTTAGGCATTTTGGTTTTCAAAGGCTCAATTTCTAAAATTACATAGTCTGAACTTGCAGACTCGGTTTCCTTATCTTTATTATACGAATCGCATCCAACAGAGTTCTCAAGTCTGTTTGTACTGCACGCTTCTCTTAGTACTTTGACTTTATCCTCGGGATTGCTGTTGGGTAAATGAAATTTCATTCTGGACCCTTCCAGAGCTGTTGAAAGATCGTCCACACAATGTCGCGCTGTAACTATCTTATTGGAAGTAATTCTAAACGCGGTGCAATGGGCCAACGACACAAGACCGTTTGGAAGGGTCAAAATACCTACAATTGCATTTACATTTCCTGAATCATTAATAATGTTAGTTGAATCAAAACAATTCGAATTGTAAGTGTCAATTAGGGATTTATATTGTTTTAACTCGCTCTTCAAAAGTACGTCATCGTTGTACCAAACTTGATTAAATCGATCAATGCTGGTTAACTCTATGCGGCTTACCTGAGGATTCCTAAAATTATTCGCGATGAGATTCGCTTCAAAATTATTAAGGTTGGTTTGCGCTGCTGAGCACTCAATTATTGCTACCGATGGGATCGTTTTAGGTTTGACTTGAGTTTCATTAGGACGCTCAGTTTTAGAATCATTATAAGTGGCTTCATGAACAGTTTGCTTGTACCAATCCTGAGATTTCAGAATTTTAGAATTTATTCCTAAATTGAAGTCTTTATATTTGGCTTCATATGCAGTTTGCTTAAACCGATGCTGAAGTGTTAAATCCTTAGTATTCTTTCTAAAATAAGCATTTGTGGTTGCAGATGGGTCAGCGTGGAGATTGAGATTAATTTGTGGATCACCATAGCTGCCATCAAATATATTTTTCCATCTATTTAGCTTGGAGACCTTACGCTCTTCTTTTTGGTATTTATCTACAGGAGAGTTTAGATGTGAGTTGTATTCAACACTGATTATTGAATTTTTCTTTGTAATACTATCAAATTCATTTATTTTTGAGTCGCCATAGCTTAACCCAGAATGAACTGCAATTAGAATCAAACCTGATTTGCAAATCAATCTGAACAACATCTGATGCTGTTTCATTTCAGTTAGCCTTCAAAGTCTGACAACTTCAATTGGAGATATTGCGTCTTACTCTAAGTTATTAACTTCTCCTTTCACTTTAACAAATCTATAGGGAATGTAAATTTAAATAGGTTAATTAAGCATATTAATAATCATGATTCATCTGCTTAACAACATTTGAATTTTCAGAAATGTAGTGTGTGGTGTTGGGTACGGGATAAAGCCCTATTGCTATAACCGATCGTTCTGAAGCATAGTCTTAGTTAATAAAGGAAAGTTGCTAGCTCAACATTGGCAATACCTCAAATTAGGCGTATTGCTTAACTTACGCAGAATAAATCAACGACAATTTTTTTTGTATTCAGAAAATCTTCTGCAGACTTCAGAAATTTCCCGCTTACTTTGTCTTAATAAATCAATTTCTTCGGCTGAAAGCATGCCTACTCCCTTGCCTTCACGCATCTCATTCAATTTGCGCGATGCAGGAGTCAGGTTGATTTCTCTAGCCTTTAAGTTCGTTTTTTGCACGACCATTTGAGATTTGGGATCAGTTAAGTATCAAGACTAAGCAAATATATTATCTAGGTCATTTTTTAATTTGGTCGAAGTCAATCAACAAATCGAAGGGTGCTTTATCGCACCCGATCAAATCCTGATTGTGACCATAAACCAAACCTTGACCATTTTTCAATACAAATTTCATCAGAGTAGATTCAATCTCATTTTCTGCAATATCGCATGTATGGATTGCTCGAAGCAAATCAATTCTCCAGCCATCGCTTTTGTTTAGATAAGCGGGGCTCACGAGATAAATATGTTCGACTTCATAATACTGACAAATGGAAATGAGGGAGTCAATGCTACTTACAAGTTGCATTGTCGATACGTAACACTGGTTGATTTCATCATATTCAGCCACTTGGCATAAATACCAAGGAATAAAGGATTCCAGCTCAACAGAGTCATGCAACTCTACATCGTCAAAAAATACTTTGGTAGATGTACGTCTTAAAACTGAGAACATTAAATAAACCCAAAATGAACACTATAGATTGTAGTCCTATAGTGTTCATTTTAACAATATGCATGTACCAATTATTCGGTACACACCATGGATATAAATAAAGCCTTCGGAAATGCGTTAAAAAAAAGCAGGAAAGAAAAAAAGAAAACTCAAGAAGATTTTGGCATTGTTTCCAGCAGAACCTATATCAGCTCTTTAGAACGTGGATTGCAATCTGTAACCATCGAGAAATTAGAAGAAATTGCTGCAGTAATTGGGGTACATCCAATGATACTGCTCTATCGATCCTACTGCATTAAGGATGGGTTCAAAAGTGGAGAGAAAATAATTGAAATATTGAAAAATGAATTGTTATTAGAAAAGGCTACCGCATTAAAAGAATAACGAACTTATGAAATTTTCTTTATTAGGAGCTGATTCAACTGCTCTTTTACTGTAGTACGCTAGATGATCCCATTGAAACTATGATTGGTTTCGGGCGCAGCCATCGACCTAGTGTAAGGACTCCATGACCATTAGAAAAGCTTTCGATGTAAAAAACATGCGGCTCTCCATTACTATCATGAATCTCAATCTCTGCAGCCCCCAAAGGCCCTGTCTTAGTTTTCCGGCAGTAACGGTTTTTCCAAGTCCAGACATCTAATGCTGAAATATGAGGAAATTGCCTCTCGAATGACTCAGAAGTTACAAAATAATCGATATATGCTTTATCCGTTTCAATACCGTGAGGATGCTGACCTATGGTGCTAAAGCAAGCCTCCTCATTATTTTCTACACTGCGCCAAAGGGTACTTGTAATGGTGTTTCCGAACTGCTTGGCGAGTCCGCGAATTTGACCAAGGTTTAATTCACTCGATAACCTGGCTTCTGTAAATACAGTGCTCGGAAATAAAAGTAATCCTGATCCAAAGTTTGCTTCTGCCTCTATAGTTTCATGGCAGTCAGGAGAGAGTGTTGATCGGTTATCACCTAACATGTAATTCGCATGCCATGGAATGACACTATGCGCGATTTCATGAGATTCATACCAACGTTTCTTCAAATCAGGTACTGAACCATCTATATATATTCGCTTTTGATCAGGAAGAAACAGTGCACTTAGATCAAATTTGCGTATAACATCCAATAATAGTTTCGGTCTTTTAATTACTTGCTTTGCGCCAACTTTTAGCTTGTGAATTATTTCTTCTTGAAAGCCGGGATCTTCAAGCTGATAATATCTTAGATCCAACTTCAATAATTCTCTCACTTCGGTTAATTGAACCTTGCCGTCAACATAGCCTAAATCTCGGTGAACCCGCTCTATCATTGAAGTGATATCTCTAGCAGAGCGTGGCTCGATTCTAATGTTTTTCACCATTGACCCTATTTTTGATCAGACAATGTTTCTACGAGTGCTCGGACAACTTCATATTCTTCATCTGAGATAGTGCTCGTTCCTTTTGAGCGCGCCGCATATCTTAATTGATCATCGTTGGCAGGTATTCGATGCCCTGCAAATTCAATGAATTTATCTTTGGAGAACTGGCAAACACTGGCCAACCGGATTACAGTGCGAGGGTGTAGTTTATATTCAGGCAAGGTTTCAACTGCTTGTATATCTGATACATCAACGTCAGCTAATTCCGCCATTTCCGCTACAGTCCAACTTCGTTTTTCTCTCACAAAACGTACTACTTTACCCAGTTGGGTAGGAACTTTATCTAGGGCTTGAGGTGTTACCGTCCGTTGTTCAACGATCTTATTAAACTCTTCAAGAGTAGGACCTGAAACTGCGACATTGATGTCATCGCATTGTTTAAGTTTTCTATCAAGCCATTCATCCGAAAATATAAATTTCATAGTGGGCTCCTAACTCAAAAACTCAGCAGCAGATTCTGCGCTAAGCTCATAATACTTCAAAGAACTTCGAGTATCTATCCCCAAACTCTCGAATTTGTAGCACTCATAAAAAGATTCTGCACCAGGCAAAGAATACAAGCCAAGCCTTCCTTTGAAGCCAAGTTCCATACTAGTTTGAATAGCTGCACTCAGCAATATCGTTCCTACTCCTCTATATTTTGGCTCAGAAGTGAAGCCAGGCAAATTCCATGGTGCTGTAGATATGTAAGGTAGGTAAACCAGCGGTTGATGCAATGTAGCTTTACTTTTACTTAAATAACCATCCGTAAATAAAAGCATAATACCTTGAGGTTGATCATCACATTCCACGCCAAAGCTAGGCATGGATAATAGGTTAGCACTCAATCCAATCTTATGCTCCCACCTCCAATGGTCATGTTCAAGCATTGGTTCTGGCATGCCTTTTAAAGCAGCAGCTTCTTTCTCTTTTGAAAGAAAGGTTTCCCATGTGTCATCAGCTAACTTAGCAAAAGTCGTGTCAATATTCTCATGCAAAAGTGCATCCACCTTAGCACCCGAACGTGCGTGCCTTAAGCTTATGTTTTGCGAAGTCACAGGACAACCACCTCTTTCTTTTCCTTGAGTTTATCGTCTTCAAAGAAAAGTTTATCTCCATCTTTGAGCCGGACATTGACTAACTGGTACAAACGTATAGCTTGGCGAATAACTGCAGTTTTACTCAAATCTTTCTCAACACATAATTCCTCTAAAACATTCATTTCAACCTCTGTGAGGTTGAGTGTCATAGTTTTTTTTGACATACCTAAATCTCCTTATTAACAATAATTATAGAATATATAGCTAAAAAAAACAAATAAAACACTTGTTTTATGGCTAACAAGTAGCTATTATTTAGCTACGTTCAATCTTTGGAGTATTAAAATGAGTAATTTAAATGATCCTAATGTTCCTAAACCTAAAGGCCATCCTATCTTCATTGACGGTACAAAATATACCGTTGAGGCCGACCAACTTACAGGAGCTCAATTACGTGCATTAGTTCCTGTACCGGACAATCGAGACTTGTGGCTAGAAGTACACGGACCTAAGGATGACATTCTTATTCGACCTGAAAAAGAATATGAAATCAAACCTGGCTCTCAGTTTTACACAGCGCCTAGCACTATCAATCCAGGAGGTATTTAATGGACTTGCCGACTCGAGATTTAAAATTTTTGAACGAACGTGGGTATGACTGGCAATTTTCGCCAGATCCTCAAGGTGCGGGGTGCTTACTTATAAAAAGTTATGATGTCTCGGCCGGCGGATTTACGCCCACGGCAACAGATTTGATGATTAGAATTCCACCTCAATATCCAATTGCACCTTTAGATATGTGGTACTGCGATCCACCAATTCGTATTGCTCAGACGGGTCAGTTTGCGATTGCTTCGGAAGTGATGGAACCTCATTTGGGTCGTCAATGGCAACGCTTCTCTCGGCATCTTAATGGTGGCTGGCAATCTGGAATTGACGGCCTTAGGTCCTTCTTTGCATTAATTCAACGTGAGTTACAAGGAGTCGGAAATCAATGATTTCAAATAAGGTAGTCTTACTTGAAGAGCATTTAACAGCGCTCAATGAATTGCTTTTCGACATCCCGGGGATAGAAGGGGCAGCATTTATTCTATGCGGGCAATCGGTTTCGGAAAGTGTTACGAAGTTAATCTCCCATGCTGTGATACCAATCAAAAAGGAAGAATATCTTCGAAGAGAACCTTATTGTTTAAGCATTTCATCGGCTGCCCTCTCACGCGTGACAAAATTGGCTCGATATGAAAATTTGAGCATTATTTTTGCGCACTCACACCCTCAAGGTATATCTGAGTTTTCAGAACAGGATGATGGCGAAGAGGAGAAGTTAATGCCTTTCCTACAATCGCGCGTCCCTGATCGTATTCATGGCACTTTAGTGTTAACTGAAAGCCACATACGTGGACGCCTATATATTCCACATCGCATAGCAACCGATGCAGTGTTAACTGTTGGGAATAGGTTTAATGGGTATTTTACCGGCACCACAGAAATTGCTCCTATCTATGATCGGCAAGTTAGAGCATTCGGAAAAGATGTTCAGCATATCCTAAGCAAACTGCATATTGGAGTAGTTGGTCTTGGTGGCACAGGATCTCCCTTGGCAGAACAATTATGTCGCTTGGGCGTTGGAACATTGTCATTGTTCGATGGGGATATATTTGAGGATACGAATGTTAACCGAGTTTTTGGCTCCAGGTTGGAAGATGCTGGATTGTTAAAAGTAGATATTGCAAAAAGAAGCCTTGATGCTATCGGACTGGGGACGGATATTAAATTGCATCCAAAGCATATTACTGATGAAAAAACTGCATTAGCTCTTCGTGACTGCGATGTTATTTTCGGATGTACGGACAAGGAATTACCGCGTGCTATTCTTCAAAAAGTAGCCTTACATTACAGCATACCGGTTCTAGATCTGGGAGTATTGATAGACTCTCATGCCGGAAAAATAATAGGAGTTCATGGCAGAGTAACCACTTGTATGGCTGGAGAGGCGTGCTTATTTTGTCGCGGCCGTATCACTTCCGAAAACATTCGAATAGAAACCTTACCCGAGGTAGAAAGAAAGCAACAGATTAAAGAGGGCTATGCACCAGAACTAGGAGACCCAGCGCCTGCGGTTATTGCATTTACGGCAGCAACTTCAAGTATTGGAGTTGCTGAGTTATTACATCGTCTCACTGGCTTTATGGGGTCTGAGCGTTACTCATCAGAAGTATTAATTGCATTTGATTTGTCACGTATTCGAACAAATAGAATCGAAGCGCGGGAAGGTTGCACCTGCAGTGACAAAGCCGAGTGGGGATGTGGAGACAAAGTGCCGTTTCTAGAATTGATGTGGCCTAATCACACCAAATGACTTCACTATTCTTTATCCAGAAATGAGCCCCGCATGTGGTTGAGTCCACTGAAGGATGAACAGAAAACTCATTCGCCCCCTCAACTTTTACACTCCAAAAAGGGGTTTGGCTGCGCATCAGGTTTAACGCAAGTTCTTGTTTACAACCACAAGGACATTGCATTATGAGCCATTTATATCCTTTTCCGCCTCCCACTAATGCAGCAAGATGAGGTCTAGTGGCTGCAACAGTTGCATTTGATCTAGATTCGAAGCTCTTCAATTGATAAATATACCGTTTCGGCTTTTCATCAAAATTAAGGAAAGTTGCGATTAATTTGAATAGTTTCTTAAACAAAGTGGCAGGCCCATAACGTTTTACCGTAGTCTAAAATGAATGTAGATTAATGAGTAATTTTTTTTATTGCTTTAATGTCTAGCTTAATTCGAAATCTGCTTGGAAAATTCCTCAGAGGCTAGCCCATATATTGGAAAGGCCGAAGATATGAATCGGACTTGAACTAATAAATAGGGTTTGCGTTGTAATCGAAGTTTATTTCTCAGTGACCCCACTGCAAGCCCGTTGAACTTGTGAATCAAGAGTCCTTTTTTGCGAAGTCATAATGGCGACTAAGATATAGATACTCGAAAATAGTACAAGACGTTTGCTTGCAGAGGATTTTTCACAAAGGTGTGTTAGTCATTTCTTTTGTTTCTTAATGCGCTCGAGCTGTGATTTAAATCCTATTAAATCTTTGCTAGGGATATCAAGCACAAATGATATCTTGTTCCCATATCCTCCGAAAGAAGTGCCCAGCATTGTGCCAGTGTCGTTGTCACGAATAATAGTGCGGTCGTGAATCTCATTGGTCTCCCAATATGAAATCGAAGTGCCTCGAGAACGAATTTGGGCATTAAATTTCTTATAAATTCTCTTATTTGGACCGGGAAGAATAAAAAGCTCGAGCTTTTTCAGTTCTCTGGGAATAAAGTCAACTATAAATTGAGTATAGGCCTTTTCCGAGGGAAAAGCTTTGTTGGGCCCGTCCCATTGGAGAAAGTATGGGTCTGTTATTATCATCCAATTGTTCGAGTGAGCTTTCTTTTTTATATATTTGTGATCCTCTCCAACCCTCCCGGGTATCCCAGTTAGCATTTGCAAATGGTTGCCACGATCCGCAGAATATGCGCAATGCATATGCTCGACTTGCCGCTCGAGTAGAGTGTCGCGTAGCTGAGAAATCTGCAATTCCACCGCGCTTAAATGATCATGAAGATCAAAAGTTAGATATCGCCTTGAGGACCAGATTTGCCTTTCTAATGAGGGGAGAGGGATATCTTCATTCTGTAAACTCTCAAGTAACATTCTTGTTTGCTCAATGAGGTAGGCGCGTTTATTGTTCAAATGTACTCCCTAAGTATTTATAAATTTTGCAAGAAATTATAAATATAGATCGTGAGCGTTTTAAGTATGAAAGTACAGAATTTGAATTGCAGACATTAATTAATGGACTAAAACATTAGAAAATGTCCATTAGAAAGTAAAATTAATAGACACCTATAAAAATCGTTAGTTATTGATTCAATTTAGTATTTCGTAGTCCATTCCATAATTACTTGTAGGTAAACAATCGCACCTTAAAGAGCGTGATCATGACAAAGCGTTTTACCAGTTGTGCCAGCATATGGAGCCCAATTATATGCAATACGAGTTTGATTGCCGCCTGCACCTGTTATGGCTGGCATTAAACAAAACTATTGATGTAGCTCCATAGATTAATACCGAAGTGAGCCTGTACTTACGGCTCAGCCACTGTACTGATCAGCTGCAATAAAGTATCCGCTTCAACGGTAGGGCGACTTACCATTAACCAGACCGCTGCAATCCTGTCTGCACGCGCATATGCTTCGGTGGCGAGTTCTTCACTGAAAATATCCGGATCAATCTCGGTGTACTGGTAGGTGCAGCCCGCCGTTTTGGTCATCTCCTTCACCGCTTCCAGAAACGGGTCATGACCCTCAACAATGGCAACACCGGTATACAACATCAAACTGCCTCCCGGTGCCAGACGCATCAAAGCTGCCTCCACAATATCCAGCGATAGTTGCGCACCCAACGGGCCGCTACCATGGCGGTAAGCCCGAGCAGAAGGGTCAACCAGGTAGGGCGGATTGGCGATAATCAGATCAAACTCCCCTTGCAGGTCATGCAGCAGGTTGCTGTACTGGAAATGGACATTGGCAATGCTGCTGGCCTTGGCATTGGTGTTGGAAAAAGCCAATGCCTTGTCATTGATATCGACGCCCCAGATTTCGGCATAAGGCAGTGCTTCAGCGAGCAGGATAGCGCCCACGCCTGAACCGGTGCCTATATCTATACAACGCTGTACTTTACCTGGCAGTGTTGCCAGCGCGCTGTACATGGCATTGATAAACCGATAAGTATCCGGCCCGAAAAATACTGCGTCTTGCGCATCGGTGGGAAAGCCGGAATGCACAAACAGTTTGTCTTTGACACTTGAAACACGTACCAGCGACTGCCAGCCATCGTCTACCGGACGTAATACGTCAGCGGCCTGCATCAGTTCCAGAATTTCACCGCCAACGATTTCTTTAGTGAATGCACGGTTCCAGCCAAACACATCATGCAGGTTGTTGGCCCATGCATTCTCTGGCCGTTGATTGACCAGCTTATGCGTGGTCGGCGTGACCGTGACAAACTGGTAGCCGCGCGCATAAAGAATGCTTAACAGTGTTTCCAATGGATGTGGGGTTGAATGTTCGACTGGGGCAATCACGGTGACATCCTTTGCTGTAATGACATACCAGCTTAACAGAACTCCGCCATAGTTTTAATAAGCGCATTCCTACATGTTTCTCCTTGATCGTCTGATAGGGAATTCGACGCTAACTGCGTAACTTACTGACTTGATCAATCAAAGGCGTTCACTATGTCTGGTGTGCATATAGAAATCGGAAGACCGCAGGAAGCTGTGAAGCAGTGGTCTTCAAAATCGATTTACTTTTCATTGTTAGAGTCGAATCACTCAGCCACGACCCAGGCAGAGAGTGCCGGTTTTTTGGCGAAGCAACTGAATGAAACGCACAGCCATACTGCGGATATGCCCGCGAATATTGAGCAGCTCGATGCCTGGTTGAGTGACCACAATGAAGTCGTTGGCCGCCAGTATCATGAATATCTGGCCGCCCGGAAAGCAGGCCAGCCGAGATGGTATTTCGGTACAAAATCGCATGCGCTATTCTTTTTGCGTGCGGTGGCACCGACCAAACTGGTAGATGGTTCTTGGCTATATGGCCTGATGAAGCACTGGCAAGATCCTAGACTGGCTTCCCTCATTAAAATCTATCTCGAAGAATTGGGCGATGGCGTAGAAGCCATGAATCACGTCGTGCTTTACCGCAAACTGCTCAAGCTTAATGCGTGTGAAGACTGGAAAAACCTGGATGAAAAATTCTTCACCCAGGGTGCGATTCAATTGGCTTTAGCTGCGCATACCGATAGTCATTTGCCGGAAGTCATAGGCTTTAATCTGGGCTACGAACAATTGCCGCTGCACCTGCTGATCACTGCTTATGAACTGAAAGAACTTAATATAGACCCTTATTATTTCACCTTGCACACCACCATTGATAACGCCCAGTCAGGCCATGCGCGCGGAGCGATTGATGCCGTGCGCGAAGCCATGCCGCTGTTCGGTGAGTCACGTGACTATATGCAACGTGTGATTGCGGGCGTGAAGCTGAATGATGTCGGCTTAAGTACGCTTGATGTCATTAAGCATTTTGATTTGCAAGGCGAGGTTGTACGCATACTGCAAAGCAAAGCCAATATAGGTCAATTCATGCACTCGGATCGTTGCGTCATTGGTGGCAAAACCATCAACGAATGGCTGAGAGACCAGGATCAGGTTGCTGTATTTTTATATGAAATGGAAAAAATAGGCTGGGTGAAGCGTCACCAGAATCCGGAAGACAGTCCGTTCTGGAAAGTAATCGCCGGCGACAAAGCGCCTATGTTCGGTGTCTTTACCGGTTATGAACAGCAAGTGATTTATGACTGGATTGCCGGTGAAAAGATTGAAAGTATGCCTATGCTGGCTCGCTTGGGTAGACCATGGCGTATGGTAGAAAAGCAATCTGTCGCCCAGGAGGAAGCGCGACATAAACGATATGGCAATGTTTACGACTTCCAGTCAGGCAATAAAATCACGCACCAGTTGCGGCAGGAAAATGACTTCACTCAGGACCAGTTATCTTTCGAACGTCACGTGCACGGCATTGATGATGAAGAGAAACTCATGCACTTTCTAGTGGACTGGATGTCACCGGCCAAGCACTATACCTCGATAGGCTTATGTGCGACACGTTATTTCAAATCGCACATGGATTCATTGTTTTAAGTAGCCAGAAGCAGTCAGTCAAAATTCAAAAGCCGCATTTAAATGCGGCTTTTGGCTATGGGCGAACATATAGAGATACTTTCAAGCGACAGCTGCCCTAGTTGCATCCACAAGACTTACCTGAAGGCCTCAACGTTTTCTTCTGCCAGGCCAACTCAAATGCTTCCCTGCTCATAGGCTTGAGATTCAATGACTGTTGTAATTCGTCATCCACCGCCTGCGTCTGGTAGCGGTTGAAATGCGCCAGGTATTTTGCATAGGCGCGGTCAGTGCCTAAAAGCTTTTGCCAGTGTGTCCATAACCATTTTTTCAGTTTAAACATGTATGCTCCTTGCTGACAACTTGTTTGATGGCGCATTGTACAGAATGGTTCTTGTCGCGGTTCATATAAAAGATTCTATCTGTTTATGAAAACGGTGTGGGTGGGGAATCGTATAGGGTGCTGAAAAAGGCCGTCATTCTGGCGGCGGCCAGAATCCAGGCAAGGTTAATGCTAAGCTTGGCTGCAATATATAAAGCTAGTATCGCGCTTACTGGTATTTTTAATAGGTATTTCTCTGAATATTTACCATTCCTTTTCGCCTTCTCAGCGAGTTACTTTTCTTTGCTTGCCCAAAGAATAAGTAACCAAAAGAAAAGGCACCCTAGCTTCCGCTTGTTCCCTGCGTTGCTCATCAAAATAAGCGGTCACGAAACTCATCCTAGCGGCCTGCACACTACGCAGGCCACCGCGGGATTCAGACAGTCGCTCCCTTATTTCTTATTTTGCCTGCGCTACTCGGCGCGGCAGATAGGGGCCCGTTGAAAACCAACACGTTTTAACAGTAGTGGAATGTAATGGGCAGATGGCGCTAAGTGACCTTTTTTAATTCACAAGACGAAACTCCACGAATCACTTCCGTTTTTTTGCCATTTGGCTTTGCTTTATGCAAGGGTTGAGCGGGACGCAATGCGAAAAGCTTCACTTCAGTAAACGCGTGTGATTTTAACGGGCCCCTATCTGACGCGCCGAGTAGCGCAGTTAGCGTGGGAGTCTTCGGCCAGCGTCTGTTCGAGTTCCGCAACAAGCCACGAAGTGTGTGGCTTGTCAGGGCGAGTTTCGTTGGACGCCCACGTTGACGAGCAACGCAGGGAACAAGCGGAAGCTAGGGTGTCCTGTTCTTTGCCTTCTTTCTTATGGACAAGCATAAGAAAGAGGGTCGCCTAGGGGCGAAAAAAAATGCTTGGACTGCCAAAGACATATCTAATTAGCCTTACCATTAGCCTGGATTGGCAAATTCAGCGCCCTTACTTCAAAATTATGGGTATCCAGCAACTTGCTGCTAGTATCGGTCAAGGTTAGCTTGTGCTTGCCCGGTAATGGCATTTTCACCAGCGCTTTAGTTATTCCGCATGCAGCCACTGGGCGATTATCCAGGAACAGGCAGGATTTGCCGCTGCCTCCTGATTGTATCAATAGTGCCTGCCGTTGCTGCGGGATATCAGGATCCGGCGCAATAATGGCAGAGTCCGGCGGCGCAATCAGCAGGGCTGATGCCGGGGTGACATTGATCACGATGGTTTGATTGGTAAGTGCCTGCGTTGCCTGGTTATGTTGCATGACCCAGTCTGTTCTCGGCGATTCTATGGCCGGTTCATAGCGCACTTGCTGATGCAGCAGGCCCTCAGGCGCGGCGGGTTGCTGGCTGTGCCGGGATTGATGCAAATATTCAATGATGTCGCGCCAGACCGGCGCGGCGCCGGTGATGCCTGACACATCCCACATCGGTGCCCCGGAAAAATTTCCTACCCATACACCTACTGTGTTGCGGTCTGTATAACCAATCGCCCAGTTATCACGCATGGCCTTGCTGGTGCCGGTTTTCACTGCCGCCCAGGTGCGGGTGGAGAGCGGGCTGGAAAGGCCAAATGTGATGGTGCGTGCGCCGGAGTCGGAGAGGATATCGCCAATAATAAAGCTGGCTTGCGGGCTGAAAACCTGTTTTTTATCTGTTGTAGCCGTTTTGGGTTTTGCAGCAATAGCAAAGGTAACGGCCTGCCATTGGCCGCCATTAGCCAATGCGCGATAGGCATTGGTCAGTTGCAGCAGGGTGGTTTCTGCGCCACCCAGTGCCAGGCCAAAGCCATAATGGTCTGCATCGCGCGTCAGGCTGTTTAAGCCTAGGCCTCTCAAGGTTTCAAGAAACGGGTCTACACCTACCAGCGTGAGCGTACGGATGGCAGGCACATTGAGTGACGCACCCAATGCGGTGCGCACACTGACGGCGCCCTGAAAGTGCCTGTCGTAGTCCTGCGGGATATACAGGCCGGAAGGTGTGGTCAGTGCCAGCGGTGAGTCATCCAGAACAGAGCTGGCATTGAGCCAGCCTTGATCAATGGCCAGCGCATATAAAAATGGTTTCAGGGTAGAGCCGGGCTGGCGCAAGGCAGCTACGCCATCGACCTCTGCTGCGCCGGACAAGTCGCCGCTGGAGCCGACATAAGCCAGTACTTCGCCACTTTGGTTATCAAGCACGACTACGGCGCCGTCTTCCACATTCTGGTCTGTCAGTTGCGCCAGATGCGTGCGCAAGGTATTACGCGCAAAGCGCTGCAAGCTGGCATCGACGCTGCTGTGTATGCGTTCGCCGTTTTTATTCAGTAAGTGTCGCGCAAGATGCGGCGCGTCGTCGATGCCCGGGATGGGGAATGGGCGGGAGGGCAACAGCGCGGTGCGCAAAGTGACCTCCATGCAAGTTTGTTTTTTTGCGGAAATACTCACACTGGCTGGCATAGCCTGCAATGTCGCGCACGCACGTTTTGCCAAGCGGCTACGGGCAGCGCCGGGTGATTTGATCAGCGATGCCAGAATGGCGGCATCAATGCTATCCAACCCGTTCGGGCCTTTTGCCAGCAAGCCTCTGGCGGCAGCATCAATGCCGACCAGCTCGCCGCGGAAGGTGACGCGGTTAAGGTAGGCTTCAAGTATTTGCGGTTTGCTCCAGTGCAGTTCAAGCGCCAACGCCATGCGTATCTGCCTGAATTTTGCAGACCAGTCATTTTGTCCGGTGCTATCGGCGGGCTCTGTGAGCAATTTAGCCAGTTGCATGGTGATGGTACTGGCGCCCCTGGCGCGCGAGCGGTGCAGGTTATCTATCAATGCAGAACCTGCCGCCAGTAAGTCCACGCCTGAGTGGCTGTAAAACCGTTTATCTTCCGCCACCAGCACTGCTTGCTGCAAGGTGGGTGAAATGTCTTTTAACGGTATCCATTCCAGCATTCGGCGCTGTTTATCCAGACGCAGGCGTTGCAGCACCTGGCCGTTGCGGTCCAGCAGGATGGCTTCTGAACTGCGGGTGGCGGCTTTGGCTTGCTCAAACGTAGGCGCAGGTGTGAAGTATACCCAGCCACTGGCAGCGATGACTAACAGGGTCATCGCTGCCAGCACGGTTTGCTTGCGCGTCACCTGGCGTGGGTCTCCGTTTTAACTTCTATCGCCGCGACAGGGATTTCAGCAAATATTTCCGGTGCATACATCGCTTCCACGCGACTGCCTGGCATGGCGAAGCGGCCGGCATTGTTCAGGCGCACGGTATATTCAATACTGAATTTTCCTTTGGGCACATAGGCGTAATAGGCACGGAAACCGTCAAACGCACGTTCTTCAAATGCAGGACGTTGCCAGCCTGCTTTCTTCTCACCCGCTGATAACTGGCTGGAATCGCCACCCAGGCCGCTGCCTAAAATCGTCGCGCCTGCGGGCACCGGGTCATTCACCACTACCCAGGTCATATCACTTTGCGCATCGATCTCCAGTTGCACACGGTAAGTATCACCGCGCTGCCATTGACCGCTGGTTTTCTGCTCTATGGCCGTCACAGTGCGCTTGAGTTTGTAGCCGGCGAACAGCGGCTTATCCAGCGGCAAAGCGGCTTTGGAGGTGACGAATGCCCAGGGTTTGCCAGCGCCCAAATGCTGGATAGACAACGGTGTAGCGGTCTTAGGCCATGCAAAGTGCGTCGCTAAACCAGCGCCCATGGGCGTGCCTTTGGACGGGTCAATATGGCGTGGATCCTGTTGCGCAGCTGTTTTGGCATCGGCCCAGTTGAGGGGTTGCGACTGCTCGCCCAACTTGACCTGGGTGGTGCCTGCCACCGGTGTTTTCTCAAAATGGGTCTGGAAATAACGCAGTGCAGTCGCGCCCCAGGCATTGGCGACGGTAGTGCTCCAGTGTCCATTCACCTGGCGCGCAAGCGCGCCGCGGGCGAGACGGCCTATGTCCGCTGCTTCCATATCCGGGTCTTCCGCCAGCAGGCGCAATGCCCGCACTGCATTCAGGTCAGGCGACACCATCAGCCACCACAGGTAGTCCTGTTTCTCGGTAGAGAAATTCATGGTGGTGCCGGAGAACATCAATCGTGATTGCAGGATCTGGCGGGCCTGTTTCAGCTTGTCATCATGCCCGGCAATCTCCGGCAAGTGTTGTAACACCGATACCCAATCTAATACCCCTGAACTGGGCCACAGATTAGGGCTGATTTCCAGCGAATCCAGCATGGCCGGGCGCGCCCGTTCATACCTTGCCAGGGCATCAATCGCTGCCAGTTTGCGCAATGTCAGGTCAGCTGATTGCAGGCTGCCATAGCGGTGTATGCGCCCGGCAACAAAGTCTTCCAGGCCTTTCAGCATGCGCTCGCGCGGCCCTTCAGGAATCGTGTACTGCGCTTCATCGGCGATACGCAGCAGGTAACTGGTCAGCGTGTCATCGCCCTGCAACCAGTCGATGGCGAAGTACCTGGCCAGGCCGTCCTGATCCAGGTGCGCTGGCAGGCTGTTCATCACCCTGTTCCAGCCATCTTCATTTTCCAGCGTGACAGCCACCGATGCGCGCTGTTCCAGGCACACATAAGGGTAGCTGCGCATCCATTCGCGTAGCGCATCCTGGTTACCTGCCAGTGAGCGCGTCAGCTGGATATCCACACCGCCACGCCCGGCAATCGCTCCGGCCGGTTGCTGTACTGAGAATGTCCACGGTGCATCGGGTTGCGTTTCTGCATTCTGCTGGCCTGGATTTAATTGCTGCAAGGTCTGCTGGTAAACCCTTACCGGATAAGCGGCACCCACCTGCTGTGCAATTTTCAAGTTGTCCTGCGCAGGTTTTTGCTGGCTGCCAGAAACGACTTCTTTGGCGCTGATAGCCCAGTTAAGTTTGTCTACATTCAAGGGCGCGGTTGCCGGGAAAGACAAGGTGACTCCCAGCCCCGGTTTCAAGGTGATGCGCTGTATTTTAGGTGTTTTGCTGACGTCATCCGCCAAAGAAACATCTAGCGTCAAGGGTCGTTCAGCGCCATTACGCACCGTGACCATGGCATTGAAATGGTCACCCTCACGTACAAATGGCGGCAAGCCGGAGAACAGCATCACTTCCTGCCCGCTACGGATCAGCGTCGATGTCGTACCGAAACGCATGGCGCCGGCATGGGCAATGGCCGCAATGCGGAAGGAAGTCAGCGAATCATTCAATGGCACATCTACCATGGCCTGACCACGGGCATCCAGTTTCAGGCTGGGTTTCCACAACAGCAGGGTATCAAACAGCTCGCGAGCATTGGCGCCCTGGCCACCGCCACCACCAGGCGCGACGGCTTTTTTGCCAAAGTGGCGTTTGCCTATCACCTGCGATTGCGCGGTGGAAGTGCGCACTTCGATCGGCCGCCGCTCCATCATCGCTTCCAGCAGATTCCAGGATTGCGGTTTCGCCAGTTGCAGCAGGCCTTCATCCACCGCTGCCAGTGCCACTTCAGCATTAGCGGCAGGTTTGCCGGCCGGGTCGGTCACCGTCAGTTTGACGCGTGCTTTATCGCGCACATGGTAAGCCTGGCGGTCAGGTTCTACGTTGACTTTGAGGCTGTATGCCTGCCAGCCGACGCGAATTTGCGTCATGCCGAGCTTGAAGGCCGGCTTGGTTAAATCGACCAATGCCGTTGGCCGCGTATCTATTTCTACCGGCATTTTCTTGACCAGGCCGAAGAAGATACCGACGCGATACACCATGCGTTTCAGCCATGAAAACTGGCCTGAGACTTCAGGGTCTATACGGCCACGCACTACCATGACCGAAACGTAAGCGTTCGGTCCATAGTTGCTGGCAATCGGCACCTTGATAAAAGGCGAGCTGGCGCTGACTGGTACCACGAAAGAGTCCAGTATGCCTTCACGTTCGACTGTCACCAGGGCGGTGGCTTTGCGGAAGGGCATACGCACTTCAAAGCGTGCAGTCTCTCCTGGTTCATAGGCACGTTTATCTGCCAGCAAATCGATGCGGTCGCTTTGTGAGGCATCAAACCAGGCGTTATCGTCAGCGACATACACTTCATTGCTGGCGATGGCAATATTGCCCTGCTTATCCTGCGCCGTGGCTACCAGTATGATTTCCCCGGATTCAGGTGCCGCGCCATCGCAGATCAGCATGCCGCGCTTATCGGTAGTGCCGCTGCAAACATTGCCTGCTTTTTTCACTTCTGCGGTTTGCTCATAGGCATAAAACCCGCCCAGCATACGTTTGCGATAGGCGTAGGTTTTCCGCGTATAGGCTTCAATATTTACTTTACGGTCTGCCCACGGTTTACCCGCCGCATCCACTGCCAATACCTTGAATGCCAGACGTTCTTTGGTGGCAAAAAATCCTTCTATTTTCATGCCCAGTGACAACGCTGAAGGCAGGATCATCGCCTGTGTGGCGGCATTCAAAATCTGCCCGTTCGGGTCGGTGTATTCCATTTCGACTTCAAGCGCATGCGATTCCTGCACCTTGGGTAGCTTGTCAAACTTCACTCTGGCACCGCCATTGCCATCCAGCGACATATTCACTGTTTTGGCCGGATAGTTTTTGGCGCTGGCGGAAGTATCACTGGCTTCATTTTCAGCGCCTTCTTCCATTTCCGGATCGTAAGAATAAGGTTGTACCGCCTCAATGCCTTCTTTGGGAATGCGGCCGCCAAAACTGAAATCTTCAAACTGGCTGTATTGCAGCGGGTAGCGCACCAGACGGCTGCGGAATTTCACCGGTGCGCCAGCGGCTGCGCCGCCAGCCAGGTAATTGAGTTGTGCATCAATAGCTAACTGGTTGCCATTCACCAATGGCTGCACCGGAGCTTTCAATACTGCTTTCATCAGCGGCACCCGGTATTGCTCCACACGGAAAGACCCCGAAGAGAGCATATGCTGGCCGGCCATCATAGACACCGAATAAGTACCGAGTTTGGCTTCTTTCGGAATCTCCCAGCTAGACACACCAGCCGCGTTGGACCATGCCACATCGACATCGTATTTCTCGCCACTGCCTTCATGCACTATGCTGATTGAATCCGGCTGCTGTTCCGACAGGTTAAAACCCTTGCCGGTACGCACGCGGATAAAATGCTTCATAGAGACTTTTTCGCCTGCACGGAAAAGCGGACGGTCAAAGACCGTATGTGCGATCAGCGGTGTGCCGGTTGAGCCGCCACCCAGATTGAATTGCCAGGGGCTGATGCCATCATCCCAGGACGAAAACACAAACGACATGTCGTCATCCTTGCGTGCTGTCGCCAGTAATCCGTAACAATGGTTGTAATAACCGTCAGAGAGCTCTTCTTCAATATGCGCCATGCCTTTGCTATCGGTTTTGCCTTCCCATAGCGTGCGGCCTTCGCAAGTGGAGACCCGCACGGCCGCATTGCTGACCGGTTGCGCGTTATCCAGCCGCGTCACCCATACCAGGGAAGATTCACGGCCCTGTTTCAGGTGTACCGCCATATTGGTGACCAGCGCGCTGGAGGAGACATAATAGGGTTTATGCTCGCCATGCAAGGTGGCACCGAGACGGTCGCTGGCGAATTCCACCACGTAAAAGCCGGGTTTTTTCAGCGGTACGCCTATCAGCTCAAACGTCTTGTCGCCATGGGCACGCGGCAGTTGTAAGGGACTGGTTTTAAACCCACTATTCTCCGACTTATCCATCAGCAACGGGATTTCACCTTCGCGGGGATAACGATCATGCTGTTTCTCGAACTGTCTGTCCAGCTTGTTATCATTTGGATGCCGTGTCACCCGGAAAAACCATTCCGCCAGCGCAGCATCATCGTCCAGTGCCAGCCTGCCAACCACACCGTTACTGGTCGTTGAGGTGCCTGACTGCAGTTGTACACCAGTCAGCGTCGCCTCTACATTGCGCACACTGACGGGCAGTGCAGGCTGGGCATGTTGTTCGAGAATCCCAAAACGGGAAGGGAACTTGATCAGCGGCGGGTCTTCATCGATATTCAGTTTCAGCGGGAAGGACGCCAGGTTGACTGGTGAACGATCCGCGTCATCCTCAAAGCCGGAGGGTAATGACAGGCTGACCACGCTTTTTTCTGTGAATGGCCCACGGAAAGACACCGACTCTACCGTGTTGCCGGTATCACTTTTGGCGATCACCGGCGCTATCTGCTTGCCATCGGCAGTTTTCAGCAATAACTTGCTGGCCAGGTCACGCGCGACTGGTGCGGTAAACTGTACCGTGATCGGCAGCACCGGTACACAGCCCGCTTTCGGGTTGGTGCGTGTGCAACTCACACTCACCTTGAATGCCTCCCGCACGCCGAATTGCAAAGACTGGTTTTGCGAAGTGGCGATGCCTGAAGTGGAGGCAATGCCTTTTTCCCACCACAAAGTAACCTGGCTACCTGCCGGTAATTTACGGTCACATTTCGCAACGACAACATTGGTGTTTTTAAGGCGGTTATCTTTGACTTCAAGGATGCCTTGTCTTGCTTTTTTGGTCAGCACCAGGAAGAAATTGCTGGCCCGGCCAGCTTGCTCGGCCAGGATCTTTTCGCGCTGACTACCTTCGATAATTTTCAAAGGAATACGGTCACCCACGCCCTTGATACTGCAAGCAGCGTATTTTTTCACTGAATCGATATTGGCCGGCGCATCCAGCCCCAGCAGGAACACCTGCTCCTCATCGATAGCCTCATTGCCCTCATAAGGGTGGGAAACCTGTATGGCCGGACCTCCAGTGGTAAAGCTGAATGCGCGTCGCTCAATCGCCACGCCATTCAGGCTTTTGAGGGTAGGTTTAGGCGTGAAGGTACATTTGAGTCCGGCGGGCAGGTCACTGTCAAAATCATAAAGCCAGTTACGGCCATCCGCCCAATGCCCGTTACCAGCAGCGGGACAGCTGATATCAAAAGGAGATTCCAGCCTGGGGTCGCCAAACGCCACCATGGCTTCAGAAAAACGGGCGCTTACCTGGCGGACTGCCTTGACTTCGCCTTGCGGCGAGAAAAATTGTACAGTGACGGCTCCAGTTGGAGAGGCAGGTTCAGCACCAGCAATATTCGACAGCAACAGTATGCCTAACAATACAATCTTTAATGCGCTCATGAATATCCTCTTACTTTTTTGCAGGCTGGCGGATGTTTTTATTAGCTGCCTGTTTGGTTTTTGCGAGATGGGACGAACGGCAGTTGTCACCATGTGCAGGATTGGTTTAAGTGTAACCAGCTTTGGTGACTCTTGCCATACCGGATGGTTGTTCTTGGTAATTCGTCATTCTGGCAAAGGCCAGAATCCAGGCAGGGTTAAAGTTTAGCTTGGTCACTCCAAGTGGGCAGGCATTAAACTTCCTGTAGGTTTTAATCGGTATTTATTTGAATGATTCAGCATTTGATTTCGCCTCTAGGCGAGTGTCTTTCCTTTGCTTGCCCAAAGCAAAGTCACCAAAGTAAAGGGCACCCTAGCTTCCGCTTGTTCCCTGCGTTGCTCATCAAAACAAGCGGTTGCGAAACTCGACCTGGCAGCTCACACACATCGTGAGCTGCTGCGGGACTCAAACAAACGCTCCCTTCACCTTGTTTTGACTGCGCTACTCGGCGCGTCAGATAGGGGCCCGTGAAAAGCACACGCTTTTGGTTGCGTGAGACTGGCCAGAATTATTCCCGCTCTATGATTGAAATAAAACAAAGCCAAAAGCAAAAGACAAAACTTTATTAGTGGTTGGGTTTAGTCTTAGAAACTAAAAAGGTTACTTAGCGCGGTCTGTCCATTGCGTCCCACCAACGCTACATCGTGATGGTTTGCAACGGGCCCCTATCTGACGCGCCGAGTAGCGCAGTCAGCGTGGGAGGGGTCGGCCAGCGTCTGTTCGAGTTCCGCGGTGGCTTGCGCTCTTTGCAAGCCGCTAGGGCGAGTTTCGTTGGACGCCCACGTTGACGAGCAACGCAGGATAAAAGCGGAAGCTAGGGTGCCCTTTCTTTTGGTTACTTATTCTTTGGGCAAGCAAAGAAAAGTCACTCGCCGAGGGGCGAAAAGGAATGGTTAATTAATCCAAAGAAATACCGATTAAAACCTCCAGGAAGTGCAGCTTTTTTTTTGCTAAGCTAAATATGCACTGTGCCTGGATTCCGGCCTAGGCCGGAATGACGATCGGTAAAAAAGTATCTGTTTCTCACATAAGCCAGCCATATTTCAAGCACACGAAACCGCTGTTACATCCTTCACTAATACGAACGATTAAGCAGCAACGTAAAATCCCAGGATTAAAGGTAATATCTATACTTTGCCGTTGTAGCGACAGCTGTTCAATATTGAAAAATCCTTATGACCAACGAATTCTATTTCAACCTGATTCTCCTGTTTCTAGTCGCCATTATCGGCCTCGAACTAGTCGCCAAAAAACTCCGCTTGCCTCCCGCGGTAGCGCAACTGGTCGGTGGGGCGATGATCGCTTTTTTACCCGGCTTACCTTCATTCGAAATCGACCCTGCATTGGTGCTTGTCGTATTTTTACCGCCCTTGCTCATGGATGGCGCCTATTTCACAGTCTGGCATGAGTTCCGCCGCCACCTGACTGGCATCCTGTTACTTGCCATAGGCGCAGTGCTGTTTACGACGCTGGTGGTGGGTCTTTCCCTGCATGCCCTGAATCCCGGCTTGCCATGGGCGGTATGTTTCGCACTGGGGGCGATTGTGTCACCCCCGGATGCCATTGCTGCCAAGGCCGTATTGCAGAGGGTGGCGTTGCCGCGCAAATTGATGGTATTGCTGGAAGGCGAGAGCCTGCTCAATGATGCCACCGGCCTGGTGCTGTACAAGTTTTCGATTGCAGTGGCGCTGACCGGGGTGTTTTCCATGCAATCGGCCCTGGGCGATTTCGTACTCTTGAGTGTAGGAGGCGTATTGCTGGGCGCGGCTTTTGGTTACCTGGTGTACAAAGTACTGGGCTATTTGCAGGATACCGCACTGGTGATCCTGGCCTCCGCATTGCCGGGCTGGATCTGTTATGTGGTCGGCGAACACCTGGGTGTGTCCGGTGTGATTGCCACTGTGACTTACGGCATGATACTGGGCTGGTTCCAGCATGAGATCATGACCGCCACTGCCCGCAGGCGCGGCAGTGCATTCTGGGAAATCATGATATTCATACTGGAATCGCTGGTGTTTATCCTGATCGGGTTGTCACTGCGTGGCGTATGGGAACGTATCGAACATGCTGAAAAGTCATGGGGCGCTTACAGTATCGAGGTGCTACTGGTGCTGGTCGCGGTGATTGTTTCGCGGTTTATCTGGATATTCGCGGTAGATGCCATTGCCAAGCTGTTTAAACATCATCCGCAAAAGACACATTTGCAGACCAACTGGCGCGAATCTTTTGTGAAAAGCTGGGCCGGCATGCGCGGTGTGGTGACGCTGGCGGCGGCACTAGCGGTGCCAGCGCAGGTGCCGGGGCGCGACCTGATGCTGCTCAGCGCGTTTGCCGTGATTCTAGTGACCGTTCTGGTGCAGGGCACAACAATAGGCTGGCTGATTCGCGTGCTTAAGATCAAGCATGTCGCGCATGAGCAAGTCTATCTCAACGAGCCGCAAACCTGGGCCAAACTGGAAGCCGTGCAGTTCGAGGTCGTCAAACAGCTGGCGCATGATGAAGCGGGAGAGGTGATCCACCCACGCTTGCTGGAGCAATATGGCTACCGTGCCAATTTGTCGCATACCCTGAAAGATGCCCATGCATTGCCTGACGATATCCGCAAAGCGCATTTTGATGTGGTACTGGCGGCCGTGGCGGCCGGGCGCGAAGAACTGCTCAGGCTGCACCGCTCCGGCCAGATTCATGACGAGCTGCTCCATATGATGGAGCGCGACCTGGATATCCAGGAGATCGCTGCTTTGCACACCCGCGGTTGATGCATGGCGTGAATCCACATTTTTTGTGGATAACATTTGGGATGGCCTGTGGGTGGATGCTGTAAGGTATTGATTGCATAAGGTAATTCAGGAGTGATTAAAATAAGGGCGCTAGCTGGAATGCATGAATACGCGTGACAAAAACAATTTTTTGTGTGTTGTCTGTAACTAAAACCCGGCGTAGGATAGAGTGACCATTAAGTAAGGTTAGGGGACAGTGATGAAAAAGCTTTTTTATATCGACTATCCGCAAGAGCATTTCGAGGGCCAGGCGCATCGTTACCGTTGTGCGTTTTGCAAACAGGAGACCACCAAAATCAATGGTCACCTGGAGGGCCATTTGGTCAGTTGCGAATTCCGCATTGCCATGGAAAAAGTGGGCTTTGAATGCAATCAGAATGTGCCGCGCCCCAATCTGGATACCACAGACGAAGAAGATTGATTTCCGGTAGCACTGGCATATCAAAATATTAACCAAGGGCAGTCGCTATGACCAACTTTACACCCTGGCAATCCCTGATTGGTGGCTTGCTGATCGGTTTTTCTACTCTGTTGTTAATCCGCTGGCTCGGTAAGATAGCAGGCATCAGTAGCATTGTCGGACAGCTATGGTCGGGCAATGCCAGTGATAAAGCATGGCGGCTGGCTTTTGTCATCGGCTTGCTGGTTTCACCCTTGCTTTACCAGTTATTCACGCCGCTGCCGGTGATGCGGATTGAAGCCGGTTTGCCAGTGCTGATTGTCGCAGGTCTGCTGGTCGGGTTTGGCACCCGCCTTGGCTCCGGTTGTACTAGTGGACACGGCGTTTGCGGCTTATCGCGGTTGTCGCTGCGCTCACTGGTGGCTACGCTCACGTTTATGCTGGTGGCAGTGATCGTGGTCTGGGTCACGCGCCACTTACTGAATGCCTAAAAAGTCTAATTGAGGAAGCACAACATGGTGAACTTGATTGCATTGCTGGCGGGGCTGATTTTTGGCCTGGGCCTGATCATAGGCGGCATGACGAATCCGGCCAAAGTACTGGCGTTTCTGGATATCACTGGCGACTGGGATCCTTCACTGGCCTTTGTCATGGTAGGTGCGATCGCCATTGGCTTTTTTGCCTTTCGCGAGGCCAAACATCGCAGCTGGAGCGTGCTGGGCTTGTCTATTGATTTGCCGGAAAATACGCGTATAGATCGACCGCTTGTCATCGGTGCGGTGCTGTTTGGCATCGGCTGGGGCTTGGCCGGTTTTTGTCCCGGTCCGGCGGTGGCTTCAGTTCTCATAGGCGGCAGTGCAGTGTGGATATTTGTCGCCAGCATGCTGGCCGGAATGGGGCTTTACACACTGGCGGTAAAAGCAGGCTGGCTCTAGGCAAGATAACCAGCCCTGAAAAGCGCCATCTCTTGATGCCTTAACCCGTTGTTACGATTAACTTGAACAGCATCCCCAGGCCGCCACTGGCCAGAATCACGGTAATCACATTGAGCCTGAAGCGGAACAATGCCAGTGCCGCTAGCGCTGCCAGGCCTGCGGCAAACCAGTCTATTTCTCCCGACGTTTGCTGCCAGAATACATGGTAGGCAAAAAATAACGCCAGGTTAACAATCACGCCCACAATGGCGGCAGTGATCGCACTCAAAGGTGCAGTAAACTTCACATTGCCGTGCGTTGTTTCAATAAATGGGGCACCCATAAAAATAAAGACAAAGCTGGGCAAGAAGGTAAAAAACGTCACGATAGATGCCGCTACAAATGCAGAAGCAAGCACGGCATCGACACCCAGGCTGTGTGTGATCCAGCCACCGACAAACCCGACAAAAGTGACCACCATGATCAAAGGGCCTGGCGTGGTTTCACCCAATGCCAGGCCGTCTATCATTTGCGTCGCGCTTAGCCATTGGTAATGCTCTACAGCCGCCTGGAAGACATAGGGCAATACCGCGTAAGCGCCGCCAAATGTCATCAGCGCCGCCTTGGTAAAGAACCAGCCCATTTGGCTGTAGGTTGCGCTCCATCCATATGTACCAATTAAAACCAGCATCGCTGCAAGCCATATGCCCAGGCCGGTCAAAGCAATCCGCCAGAGCTTTTTCCAGCTGAATAGTGCGTGTTCTGGTGGCGGGGTGTCGTCGTCTATTAATGCCTTGCCATAGTATTGATCAGCCGCAGCATGTGTACCTGTCACGAACACTTGCGGAGCCAGCCGTCCACCAATATGCCCGATCACACCGGCAACCAGCACAATGAGGGGGAAAGGCAGCTTGAGCAAGAAAATGGCGATAAATGCCAATGCGGCAATCGACCAGAGCATTTTATTATTGAGCGTTCTGACACCAATGCGGTAGGCGGCGAATAATACAATCGCCACCACTGCGGGCTTGATGCCGTAAAAAACACCGGCAACCGCAGGCACTGTACCGTAAGCCATATAGACCCAGGCGAGCCCGGTCAGAATAAAAAACGCAGGTAGTACAAACAATACGCCTGCAAAGATGCCGCCCCAGGTCCTGTGCATCAGCCAGCCGATATAAGTCGCCAGTTGTTGCGCCTCAGGCCCTGGTAACAACATGCAGTAATTCAGCGCATGCAGGAATCGTTTTTCAGAGATCCAGCGCTTTTTCTCGACCAGGTCGTGATGCATGATGGCAATCTGACCGGCGGGGCCGCCAAAACTGATCAAACCCAATTTTAGCCAGTACAGCAAAGCCTGTTTGAAAAAAACCTGGGCAGGAGGGGAGAGGGTGTTGTTATTTGTCGTATCCATAAGCGCTCAATTCGTGGGGTGTCCCAAGATTCAGAGCAGTCCTTGGACGAAGTCGTCTTGATACGGGGAAACTGCGAAATCCCCAATTGGAAAAATTATACTATCGATTTGTTTGTATCAACAATCCAGCGACAGGCTATATGGCAGATGATCATCTGTCACTTAAGCGTCATCGTATTCAGCGATCAGCAGATGGAGATAGGGTAGTCCGTTTTACCAGTTCCTGTTACAGAAAGCCCAGAAACTCCCTCCACTTTGCAAGGCAATAACATGCCTTAGTAGCAATAAATTTTCTGATTTGACTGGCCAAATCTATTCATACATACAACCATGTATGTTAGGATGGTTTCATAAAGATGAGACTCCATTCGCCGGGTTTCGCACACATGACCTGAACGTCCGCCACAAAGGAACCCTTACCCATGAAACTCAATATCAATGGCAAAGAAACAGAACTGAATGTCAGTGATGACATGCCCATTTTATGGGCGATTCGTGATATCGCCGGCCTGACCGGTACCAAATTTGGCTGTGGCATGGCGATGTGTGGGGCGTGTACTGTGCACCTGGATGGGCAGGCTATCCGTTCCTGTGTGACGCCAGTGAGTGCCGCTGCCGGTAAAAAAATCACCACTATTGAAGCCATGCAGGATGACAAAGTCGGCCAGGCAGTGCAGGCCGCCTGGCAGCAGATTGATGTGGTGCAGTGCGGTTACTGCCAGTCTGGCCAGATCATGTCGGCCACTTCTTTACTCAGGCAAAACCCCAAGCCCAGTGATGCGGATATCGATGCCGCCATGAGTGGCAATATCTGCCGTTGCGGCACTTATCAGCGCATACGTGTAGCCATACACCAGGCTGCCGAAAAACTGGCTTAAGGAGAGATATGATGAATGAAGTGATGAATCTTTCCCGTCGCAGTTTTATCAAAAGTACTGCCCTAGTTGCAGGGGGCCTGGTGGTGGCATTCAGCATCCCGCAGGCCAAGCGTTTCATGGGCATTGCCAATGCCGCCGAGGCGCTGACCTTGCCAGCCCCGAATGCGTTTTTGCGTATAGGCAAGGACGACAGTATTACCGTGATGCTGGCCCATAGTGAAATGGGGCAGGGCATATGGACCACTTTGCCCATGCTGATTGCCGATGAACTCGATGCTGACTGGAGCAAGATCAAGGTTGAGCATGCACCGGCAGCGCCTTCTTATATTCATACCGCGTATGGCATCCAGATCACAGGCGGTTCTTCTACCACCTGGTCTGAATTTGAGCGTTACCGCCAGGCGGGGGCATTGACTCGTGCCTTGCTGTTACAAGCTGCTGCCAAAGAGTGGAACGTACCAGTTGAAGGGTTGCGTGCCGAAAATGGTTATGTGATCAATGGCACAAAAAAACTGAGTTATGGTCAACTGGTGGACACTGCCAGCACGCTGGAAACACCGAAAAATGTCACCCTGAAAAAGCCGGAACAATGGAAGTTTATTGGCAAGCCGACCAAACGTCTGGATAGTGCCGACAAAATCAACGGTACCGCCAAGTTTGGCCAGGATGTACAGTTTGATGGCCTGAAAATCGCCATGGTGGCACGTGCGCCGGTGTTTGGCACCCAGCTTAAATCGTATGATGACAGTGCCACGCGCAAGATTCCGGGTGTGATTAAAGTCGTCAGGGTGCCTACGGGTGCTGCGGTAATTGCCGAAAACTACTGGGCTGCCAAACAGGGGCGCGAAGCGCTGAAACTGGTCTGGGACGAAGCGGCACATGAACGGCCGGACACTGCCCAGTTACTCAAACAGTATCAGGCACTCGCCCAGAAGCCAGGCGTACAGGCGGCCAAGGCAGGCGATATTGCCAGTGGCAGCAAACAGGCTACGCAAACGGTGAGCGCAGAGTATGTGCTGCCTTTCCTGTCGCATGCGCCTATGGAGCCACTCAATTGCGCGGTTAAGATTTCCGGCAATGTTTGCGACATCTGGACAGGTACCCAGATGCAAACGACCGACCAGGCGGCTGCGGCCAAAATCCTGGGACTGAAACCCGAGCAGGTGAAAATCCATACCCAGTTCTTAGGCGGTGGTTTTGGCCGTCGCGCCAACCCGCGTGCAGATTTTGTTTCCGAGGCGGTGGAAGTCGCCAAAGCAGCGGGCCTGCCCGTGAAAACCGTGTGGAGCCGCGAGGATGATGTGAAGGGTGGTTTTTACCGTCCGATGTTTGTGCACCGTGCCAGTATCGCGCTGGATAAACAGGGCAAGCCGCTGGCATGGCAGCACACCCTGGTCGGCCAGTCTATTATCAAAGGCACGCCGTTCGAGGGTGTCATGATCAAGGATGGCATTGATGCGACTTCGGTAGAAGGCGTTGCTGACTCACCTTATGTGAAAGGCACGGCAAATCACCAGGTGCACCTGCATTCGGTACAGAGTGATATTCCGGTGTTGTGGTGGCGCTCGGTCGGGCATAGCCATTCCGGCTTTGTCATGGAAAGCCTGATCGATGAACTGGCGCATGCCGCCAAGCAGGATCCGCTGGCCTACAGGCGCCAGTTACTCAAAGAGCATCCGCGTCATCTGGCGGCACTTAACCTGGCGGCGGATAAGGCCAGTTGGAGCAAGCCATTGCCAGCCGGCGTGTTCCGCGGCATTGCCGTGCATGAATCTTTTGGCAGTTATGTCGCACAAGTTGCAGAAGTGTCCGTCAAAGAAGGCGAAGTCAAAGTCCATCGCGTGGTGGTCGCCATTGATTGCGGCCTGGCGGTGAATCCGGATGGTGTGCAGGCACAAATGGAATCTTCAGTGGCCTATGCGCTAGGCGCAGCGCTCACCAGCGAGATCAGTTTTAAAGATGGCCAGGTAGTGCAATCCAATTTCCATGATTACCAGGTGCTGCGCATGAAAGACATGCCTAAAGTAGAAGTGCACATCGTGCAAAGCAACGAGAAAATGGGCGGTGTCGGTGAACCGGGTGTGCCTCCTCTGGCGCCTGCGGTAGCCAATGCCGTGTTCGCGGCCACCGGCAAGCGCATACGCCGCTTGCCTATCGGTGACCAGCTGGCTTAACGCGCATGCAATCTTCTGATCAGGAAGTCCTGCAGCGCGCCAGCGACTGGCTGCAACAAGGTTATCGCGCGCATTTGTTTACTGTTATCCAGACCTGGGGCTCAGCGCCGCGGCTGCCGGGGGCTATTCTGGTGGTGCGGGAAGATGGGCATCTGGTGGGGTCGGTCTCCGGTGGTTGTATCGAAGATGACCTGGCCGATAAAGCCAAACATCAGCAATTGCCTGAACAAGCTTCGATTATGGAATATGGCGTCAATCAGGCAGAAGCGCAGCGTTTCGGGATTCCGTGCGGCGGCCAGATCAAAATTTTTAGCGAGCCGCTTACTCATGAATCGCAATTAGTGCCTATGCTGGAAAGCCTGGCGCAACGGCGCTTGCTGAAACGCTCGGTGCATTTGCCAAGCGGTGAAGTCCGGCACGCATATGTGTTGCCCGAAGGCCAGCCACGCTTGGAGAGTGAATGGTTCCACAGCTATTTTGGCCCGCAATGGCGCTTGCTGATTATTGGCGCCAACCAGCTAGGCTCGGTATTAGCTGCCATGGCACAGGCACTGGATTTTTATGTCATGATCTGCGATCCGCGCGAAGAAATGCGCGCCGAATGGCATGTGGAAGGCGCCGACTGGTTGCCTGGTATGCCAGATGATGTGGTGCTGGAGATTGTGCCAGACCCGCATACCGCGATTGTCGCCGTCACGCATGACCCGAAACTGGATGACATGGCTTTGCTGGAAGCGCTTAAATCCAATGCGTTTTACATAGGGGCCTTAGGTGCCGTGAAGAACCAGGAGAAGCGTAAGCAGCGCCTGCGCAGTTTTGATCTGAGCGAGCAGGAAGTCAACCGTCTGCATGGGCCGGTCGGGCTACGTATTGGCAGCCGTACCCCGGCTGAAATTGCGGTATCGATATTGGCTGAACTGATACAGGAGCGTTCGCAAGTGCAACAGGCAGGCCTGTCTCAAGCCGCAACGACCCGCGCCGTCGCCTGAGTTAAGGCCAGTGTTTCATTTAGGGCAAGTCTGCGGGAGTATCAATATCTTGCACAATGCCCTGATCATCGCAGTTTAGCAAAAACACTTCATGCTGATGGGCGCGCAATACTTCGCGTGCGCCCTGGTCGCCACTCACGGCAAGCAACGCCTGTGCATAGCGGCTGGCGAAGCCGACCGGATGACCGCGTTGTCCTTTAACCGTGGGTTGCACGATGGCAGCAGACTGTAATTGATCCGCTACTTTGCTAATGGTGTCTGGTCGGATAAAGGGCATGTCCGCCAGTGCAATCACAAACCCGGTGGCGTTTGGAAAAGCAGACTGGGCAGCCTGCACACCCAGCTTCAGGCTATCTGCCATCTCCGTCGCATCTGCTGCGCACTGTGTGACACGAAAACCCTGCGCAATCAGCGCATCCTGCAATTTAGTATTCTCCTGGCGCACGACAGCTACTGCGTTAGGCAGTGCCTTTATCAATGCATGACCGGCAGTTTCGGCCACAGATAATCCGCTATCCAATGGATGCAGCAGTTTATCCTGCTGACCAAAGCGGCGTGAAAAGCCTGCCGACAGCAAAATGCCCACAACCTGTGATTGCTGCGTGTTATTCGTCACCAACATCCTTGAAAGTTACATGAGTCCACATTATGAACCGGTGATGCGACTTCAAACAAATTGATTCTCAATAGATTCGACCAGGCTTAAATAGTCTTATCTTTTTTATCAGGCACAAACTTCAACACCGCGCTATTGATGCAGTAACGTTTACCAGTCGGTGGCGGGCCATCATCAAATACATGTCCTAAATGAATACCTGAACTGGCACTTAACACTTCTGTGCGGCGTGCGCCATGGCTGGTGTCTTCTTTTAATACCAATGCGCCGGGCAATGGGTCGAAGAAACTAGGCCAGCCGGTGCCGCTGTTGAATTTTTTGTCACTACGGAATAATCGCTCGCCTGATACCGGGTCTACATAATAACCGGCGGCGTGGTTATCCAGGTTGGAGCCGGTGAACGGTAACTCCGTGCCTTTTTCGAATGCAATCTTACGTTGTTCGGCAGTCAGCGTTTTTACCCCCAGCCAGCGCCAGAAACGTTGTTTGTTGCCATCATAGCCCGTGTATCGCGCTGCCTCTTTGCCGTTTTCAAACAGGACGATGGTAGGTGTCGCCCACAAATCCTCTTTCAGTGCCCAGCCAGCCGGCGCTTTAGTCGCATAGGTTTTGGCGATGCCGACATCGGATTTCCACTGGCTCATGATGTCTTTTTCAAAAGCTTTGCAAAAATTGCATACTTCAGACTCGAACACCACCAGTTGTTGCGTCGATAATTTCTTGCCATCCAGCGGTGCAACCGCGATTGGCGCAGCCAGGCTATTACCGGGAAAAGCCACGCCAGTGCCGCCCAGGCCGCAATAGCCATTCGGGTTTTTCTTCAGGTACTGCTGGTGGTAGCTTTCGGCCGGATAAAACGCTTTAAGTGGCGTGATCTCGGTGGTGATATTGCCTAAACCGGCTTTGCTTAGAGCCTGCTGGTAAATGTCCCTGGTTTGCAGGGCCGCTTTTTGCTGGCTGGCCGAGTTGTAAAAAATGGCACTGCGGTAGTTGGAGCCAACATCATTGCCCTGACGGTTGCCCTGGGTGGGGTTATGGTTCTGCCAAAATGCCGCCAGCACTTTATCCAGCGTGGTCACACGGCTATCATATGTGACTTTCAGCGCTTCTGCATGCGTGGCAGGTTTGTTTGAATGCCCTTCTTTGGAGACCGATTCATAGGTGGGCGATGCGCTGGTGCCACCCGCATAACCTACTTCGGTTTTGATCACACCGGGGATTTCACTCATGCGCTTTTCGGCGCCCCAGAAGCAGCCCATGCCTAAGACCACCGTATCCGATGCCGGAACAGTATCCGCGCTTGCTGGCAGCGAAAAAGATAAAAACAGGCACAACAGCGATGTGCTTTTCAACACTTGTATCAGCTTCATGGTTATGACTCCTTCACGCTGTAGCGTCCGCTACCTTGCGTCAAAATGGTAAATAACATCAGTGCCAGCATGAGTGGTACTTTAAACCCCAGCCCTGCGTCGGTGTCGATCTGGTTCCAGCCAGCCCAGCCTAAATCGAAATGCACGGTATAGATGGCGACAAAGGTGATGAATAGCAAACCCAGCGCTGCCAACCTGCTGTAGAAGCCTATCAATATGGCAAAGCCAAACACAATTTCGCCTGTGCCTGCCATCACCCAGTTCAGGTCTGGGCCCAGTAAACCTAACGGAAAAGGAAATGACAGGCCGCTGAACCACTCCGGTGCATGAATGCCGCCGGTGAGTTTGGTATAGCCCGCCAGCAAAAACTCCTGCCCTGCCCATAGCCTGAGGGCCAGCAGGCCGAGATCACGTATGCTCGCTATCAGTTTCGCGTGCCAGGAATATAAGGAATTCATCTTTCAGGTCTCCATAATAATGTGATGTCCAGGCAGACTGGCGCACGAATGCCTGTATCAATGCTTTCCATCCTTCTTCACCCATTTGCTCACGGATGGCCGGAAAATGTGCTTCAACCATCTGGCTGGCGCCCAGGTACACCAGGTGCCGGTAAGCCCGCATGCCGGATTCGGTATAACCGGACGGAATGACCTCAGTCACGCCTCTTACATAGAGATAGAAGTCTTCAGGCATGATAGTTGTTGATTAATGGTGGTCATTGAGGGGATGTCGTTGTCCCATTCCAGCAAAATGGGGATGTCATGCTGCTGGTGTAATGCAAGTGCGGCCTCTCGTGTTTCGTTTTCCACGGGCTGGCTATGCGTATCAATATACAGCCCGAAACGGTCATCAAACTCGTGGCCTGCCACGTGCATGTAAGTCACGCGTTGCATGTCTACCTGGGATAGAAACTGCTGTAATTCGGCAAGCTGGTGATTCTTGTGATTCACCGCGATATTGTTGATATCGAGCAGGATATGACAGTCCGCCCGTTCAACCACGCGCATCAGGAATTCCGCCTCGCTCATGTCACCTATGTTGGTATAGTAAGTCGTATTTTCTACTGCAATCCTGGTGCCCAGTACATCCTGTACTTCCCTGATACGGTCACTGATACGGATGACTTCGTGATCAGTAAACGGGACCGGGAAAAGGTCATACAGCTGGTGTGCATCGCCGCTGGCGGCCAGGTGGTCGGAATAGTACTCGGCCTGCAGGTCGCGCATCAGTTCACGCACATCTTTCAGAAACGCATGCTGTATGGGGGCGGTGCCCCCCAGGCTGAGTGAGACGCCATGGAGCCGGATTGGGCGGCCTGCATCTATGAGCTGGTAAAGTGGCGTCCTGTCACGTCGTATCCAGTTTTCAGGCGCGACCTCAAAGAAATCGGCATCAATCGCCGATACCTCCCACTCATTCATTTCCGCGCGGTAACCCAGTCCTGCCATGGCTATATCCTTAGTTCCAAATCGTGCTTATTTTTTAGAGCAGGTAGCTTCTTTCTTGCTGCAAGAAGACTCTTTTTTGGAACAAGAGGATTCTTTTTGCTCACCGGCAGCTTCTTTTTTAGAGCATGATGCGTCTTTTTTCTCAGAAGACATTTCTTTTTTGCTACAGGTCCCGGCGCTACATTTCTTTTCTGGTGGGCTACCGGCAAAAGCGCTGGTGGCGATAATGGTGGTGGCAAGTGCAGCTAACTGTTTGATATTCATTTTGAAAACTCCTGTTTAGGTTGAGATGCATTGTGGATTTTACGAGGCAATGTTCACAATGTTCTCTTGCTAATACGTGGCAACGAGGATTATGGTTACACTCGATATTAAAAATATTTTTTTAAAGTTTCTGTAACCTTTATCCCTTCATAAGCGAATAGATCAATGATGAGTGAAGAAGAACTGCGTGCGTTGATGCTGCGTGCCCTGGATGGCAATGCAGAGGCTTATCAGCTTTTGTTGCAGCGCGCCAGTTCCCTGATCAGGGCTTATTTAAGGCGGCGCCTGACTAACGCACCCGATGAAATAGAGGACTTGTTGCAAGAAACCTTATTGGCGATTCACACCAAACGCCATACTTACCGCCGGGAAGAACCCTTGACGCCTTGGCTGTATGCGATTGCACGCTACAAGATGATCGACTGTTTGCGCAGGCGCTCGCATCATGAAGCATTGAATGACCCTTTTGATGACGATGCGGAGTGGTCATCTGTGAGCGATGAGGAGGCAAGTGCCTCCAGGAAAGACCTGGACGTGATGCTCGCATCATTGCCAGCCAATCAGCGCCTATCTATCCAGCATACCAAGCTGGAGGGGTTATCTGTGGCAGAAGCGGCCGCCATCACAGGCATGTCGATCTCTGCGATTAAAGTGGGCGTGCATAGAGGCATGAAAGCGCTGGCCCATATGTGGAAGGAACAAGCATGAAAACTGATGAATTAATCAAGATGCTGTCGACCGGCGTTGAACCTGTTGCGCAGCACGCCAATGAAAAAGGCATAGCCCAGGCATTGCTGGCGGGCGCGGCCATCTCCTTTTTATTGCTGATCACTATTTATGGCATCCGGCCCGACTTGCGCGCAGTGAGTACCAGCTTTGCATTCTGGATGAAACTTGGCGTACCGCTCGCCAGCGCCCTGATGGCACTGACGTTTGTGACCACCTTGTCTTATCCGGGCAAGTTTCCCAAAGTCAGCTATTGGGTATTGTCTCTTCCTGTATTGGCATTATGGATATGGGCGATTTCGACCTGGGTAGGCGCAGATGCAAGCCAGCATGCGGGCATGGTCTGGGGTAAGACCTGGCGCGTCTGCATCATGAATATTACCTTTCTGGCAGTGCCGGTTGGCGGGTTGACACTGCTGGCCTTACGAAACCTGGCACCTACGCAACCGGTCTTGACCGGGGCGATGGCTGGCTGGCTGGCTGGCAGTACTGGCGCCAGTATCTATGCCTTGCACTGCCCGGAAATGGCGGCGCCTTTCCTGGCGATCTGGTATGTGCTGGGGATGCTGGTGCCGACTGCAATCATGGCGTATGTCGGGCACCGCAGCTTGCGTTGGTGATATAACGCATTGGTATTGCCATTAATTACTCTGCTTAAGCTTGGTAATCTGCTGGGCAATCAAATCGCCCTGTGCCTTATCCAGTGCAGAGACGGCAGGTTGCAATGACTCCAGCGCACTCAGGTTATTTTGCACCAGCGCGATACGCGATAACGCCAGCATCGCATCCAGGTCACGCGGGTTAAGGGTGTAAGCGCGTTTAAAATCTTTCTCCGCCTGCGGTAGTTGCAGCAGGCCTTCTTCAGCCAGCCCTAAAAAATACCAGGCATCTGCCGAATCAGGTTCTTTGCTGGTCCACTGGTTGGCGATGGTTTTCAATGTCGCCCATTCCTCATTCTGGTAAGGAATCACCACTTGCATGAAATAAGGCCTTTCCTCTATGGGTAATGCCCAGAACGGTACTTCCTTGGTTTTCAACGAGACGACTTCAGGGCTATCCATCAACTCCTTAATCCACTCGACGGGCAGGCTGTAGAAATACGCATGATGGCCAGGGCTTTTGAAAGTCGTCAGGCCAATTAAATTGAAATCCTGGTCAAACAGGGCGCCGCCGCTGGAACCCATGGCGAAGGTCGCGCTGGAGCGTACAATCCGGCCACCATCGTAAGGGTAAATGCCTTTGATATTGCCATAAGACGGTTGTGGCACCGGCGACCCGGCGGGGAAACTCAGGGTAAACACTTCCTCTTCGTACTGCAGCGTTTTGCTTTCGCGCATGGGCACAGGCTTGAAGGGCAGTGGGGTGAATTTCAGCAGGCAGAGGTCGCGTCGCCAGTTGGCCTTGAGGCCGACTGGCTGGTAACCATCGCGGAATTTGGCGATATTGGCACCGTTGCTATTGGCAACCACATGGCAATTGGTGGCGACATATTCCGGGCTGACAACGACACCAGAGCCGCGGCCATTGGAGCCACCAGGCAGGTCGGTGGTGACCATCACAATCGAGTGCCCCAATTCCAGCGTATCCACCATATCCGGCTGCGCTTGTGCCGTAAGCATATATGTAGTTAAACCCAAGAACGCCACGATTGATTTCATGCAAATCCCCGCTTGTTGTTGAATGCTGCTTATGAAAGTGAAAGTAAGACCAAGGAAACTAAGAAACGTTTTCAGCATGCCACAGATACTTGTTATGGGGTTGCTGTAGACATCATTCGCTTTTTCCTTTTATGTAAGGAAATTCTGACAGGCAAATAGGCGATATCCTTCTTATTCCTACAAGCAAGCATCTCTAACATTTCACATTGAATAAACAAGTCGAGTGATTCAAGATGCACAATGCAAAATCCTATATGGTTCCAAAGATGATTTTTGCCAACGTTCTGGCTGTGATTATGATGACGTTTGAAGGCCACGCACCGGCAGATGTAAAAGAAAAACCGCAAAAAGTGATTGGTGATCAATCCAGCCGTACTGGCAGCATGCAAGCGGATGGCATGGTGAGAGTCGCCGATAACAGTCAAAATGAGTCCACTGAGACTCTGGTTCAAAAAGAACCTGTAGCAGCCAAAAAACGTATACACAATAACCATCGCGTGAACGCAAAAACACCACGCATCCAGCTGGTTAAGGCGAAATCAGCGCCAGTTGATTGTTGCTTCCGCGGCTATCGTAGCTAGCCAAAGTGAATTAAATTGATCCTCCAAAAGCCTCCTCGCGAGGCTTTTTTCTTGTCTGCATTTTTTATAAAGGCGTTTAAAGGTCATTCTTCTTGCGGCTAACTGTCAGAGGCAATACACTGGCAAAAAAATCCATAAAGAAAACACCATGTTCAAATCCTTTTTCCCTGACTCCCGCTGGTTCTGGCCTTCTGTTATTTTATGGGCGGTGATCTGCTGCGGAGTATGGTTTGAGTTTTCCACCGTGATTGGCGCCGCAGTTGGCCTGGATATGGCTGAAAAAGAGCCGGTGATCGGCCTGGGACACTTTGTCACCGACTCATTTAAGTTGTTTTATGTGTATTACGCGTTAAGTGTCGCCATCTTCGCCTTGGTCTGGTTCACTTTGAAACCGAGCCGCTGGCAGTGGTGGTCGATTATTGGCTCTGCGTTTATCCTGTTTTCTACCTACTATTCAGTGCAAGTATCAGTTGCGATCAACAACTGGCGCCGGCCCTTCTTTGATGGCGTGCAAGCAGCATTGTCGCCGAATTCAAAAGTCACTACCGCTGAGCTGTATACGCTGATGTTGCAGTTTGCCGAGATTGCTTTCGTCGCTATTTTTATTTACGTGATCACGCGTTTCTTTGTCAGTCACTATATTTTTCGCTGGCGTACGGCGATGAATGAGTTTTATGTAAGCCAATGGCCGCAAGTGCGCAACATTGAAGGTGCTTCACAACGTGTGCAGGAAGATACCATGCGCTTCGCCACCATTATGGAAGGCCTAGGTGTATCCATGGTGGAGGCCATTATGACGCTGGTGGCTTTCCTGCCGGTATTGTGGAGCCTGTCATCATACGTGAGTGAGTTGCCTGTGTTTGGGGTGGTGCCTGCGCCGCTGTTTACCGCTGCGATTGCCTGGTCAGTATTCGGAACGCTGCTGCTGGCGGCAGTCGGGATTAAATTGCCGGGCCTGGAATTCAGGAATCAGCGGGTTGAAGCGGCTTACCGTAAGGAGCTGGTCTATGGTGAAGATAATGCTGAACGGGCACAGCCAGAGACATTGAAATCATTGTTCCTGGATGTGCGTAACAACTACTTCCGATTGTACTTCCACTATATGTACTTTAACGTTGCCCGCAGTCTATACCTGCAGGCGGATAATATTTTTGCTTACCTGATTCTGGTACCGACCATTGCAGCGGGCAAAATTACGTTTGGTATTTTGCAGCAAATCCTGACAGCATTTTCGCAAGTCAGTAATTCTTTCCAGTATCTGGTGAATTCGTGGACGACGATTGTTGAGTTGTTATCGGTGTATAAACGTTTGACGGCGTTTGAGGCGGCGATCAAGCATGAGGCATTGCCGGAGATTGAGCTGACGAATTCATGATGTAGAAACTGGCGATTGCTGCAATAGGCGGCATCATGGCGGGGGTGTATCTGGGGTTTCACAGAGCATGCTCTGTGCATGCGGAATGGCTGGCTTTTGCGAAGTCTGCTGCACTTTATGGCTGATCGTCATTCTGGCGAAGGCCAGAATCCAGGCAAGGTTAATTTTCAGCTAAAACGAGAAGACATTAAATTTTTCTGTAGGTTTTAATTGGTATTTCTTTGGATATCTAAACTTTTTCTTTCGCCACTAGGCGAGTGTCTTTCCTTTGCTTGCCCAAAGCAAAGTCACCAAAGTAAAGGGCACCCTAGCTTCCGCTTTTACCCTGCGTTGCTCGTCAACGTGGGCGTCCAACGAAACTCGCCCTAGCGGCTTGCAAAGAACGCAAGCCACCGCGGAACTCAAACAGACGCTGGCCGAATGCTCCCACGCTGACTGCGCTACTCGGCGCGTCAAATAGGGGCCCATGAAAAGCACTACGCGGTTATTTAGGTAGGTCTTTCTCACATCGTATCCCGCTCGACCAACGCAATAAAACCAAAGCAAAACAAAGCAGGAAAGACAGTTGGCGGGTTGGTTTTAACACAATGGCTAAGCGCCCTCAACCCATTGCAGTTAACTGAAATCCCATCGTGGTGGTTTTAAACGGGCCCCTATTTGACGCGCCGAGTAGCGGAGTCAAAATAAGGAGAAAGGGAGCGACTGTCTGAGCTCCGCAACAAGCCACGGTATGTGTGGCTTGTCAGGGCGAGTTTCGCGACCGCTTATTTTGATGAGCAACGCAGGGTAAAAGCGGAAGCTAGGGTGCATTTCTTTTGGTTACATTTTCTTTGTGCAAGCAAAGAAAAGTAACTCGCCTAGGGGCGAAAGAAAATGCTGCAACAGACCACAGAACCAGCCAAAGAAATACCTAATTACCACTTCCCAAAGTTGCTACAAAGCTCAGCATAAACCTACCCGGATGGCATTTAGCATGCGATGCGTAACGCATGCTAAATGCCATTAATAACGCAATAATGGCCAGTGTTACCTGGCCACTCTCTGCATATGATCAAACTTCGGCTGTTGCTCCCGCATAAACTCCGCCAATGCCTCTTCCGACAACGGTCGGCTGTAATAATATCCTTGACCGACATCACATCCGCTATGTAGCAGGAACCGGTGCTGGTATTCCGTTTCTATGCCTTCTGCCGTCACCGATTTATGCAAGCTCTTGCCCAGGTTGATCAGCGCCAGCAGGATGTTGCCGTTGGTGACACTTTGCTCCAGGTCTTGCACAAAGGCCTTGTCGATTTTCAGTTCATCAATCGGGTAGTTTTTCAGGTAGGCCATATTGGAATAGCCAATGCCAAAATCATCAATTGCGATACACACACCCAATCGTTTTAGCTGTTCCAGCGTACGCGTGAACATGGCTTCGTCTTTGAATCTGGCATTTTCCGTGACCTCCAGCGTCAGCAAATGCGGCGGTACCCGTTCCTGGCGCAGTACCCGCTGCACTGTTTCAACCAGGTTGCCACGCAAAAACTGTATCGGCGACACATTCACCGCAATCGGCACCAGGTAGCCCCATTCAGTCTGCATGGATTTTATTTTCTGGCAGGCGGTTTGCAGCACCCATTCACCGATGGCAAAAATATGCCCGGTCTCTTCCGCCACCGGGATAAACTCGTCCGGGGGAATCAGCCCTTTTTCCGGATGCTGCCAGCGGATCAGTGCTTCCAGCGCACTGATATTGCCATGTTGCATATTCATTTGTGGCTGGTAATACAGCATCAGCTCTTGCCGTTGTAACGCGTGGCCCAGGCCATATTCGATTTCATTGCGTTCGCCCAGTTGCTGGGCCAGCGTACCGCTGAACATCTGCACTTTGTTCTTGCCGGCATTTTTAGCGCTATAAAGCGCTGAGTCCGCACAACTGAGCAGGGTGTCGATTTCCTTGGCATGGTCAGGGTAAATGCTCACGCCCACGCTGCAGGTCATGTTGAACACATAGTCGCCAATCTCTATCGGTAATGAGATCGCTTCCATGACGCGGGCCAGCAGGGGTTCTGCATCTTCGCCTGCGCGCAAGCCGGGGTAGAGCATGACGAATTCATCGCCACCAAAACGTACAATGGCGTCGCTAGGACGGGTGCTCTGGATCAGGCGTTGCGCGACATTCTCCAGCATTTTATCGCCTGCTCTATGTCCCAGTGTGTCGTTGATCAGCTTGAAGTGGTCGAGGTCGATAAACGCAATGGCGATCTTGCGCTGCATCTTGTCGGCTTCGGCAATCAGGCTGGCCAGTTTGCCACTGAAAGCATGGCGGTTGAGCAAGCCGGTCAGTTTGTCGGTGACGGCCAGCTGGTGGATCTGTTGCTCATGATTGCGGCGGTTGGTGATGTCTTCTACCGTGCCTTCGTAATACAGGATATGGCCCAGGGTGTCGTATACCGCATGGGCATTCTCTGATATCCAGATGGTTTCGCCGTTATGTTGATACACCTCGGATTCAAAATTCTGCACCCGGCCATAGGTGCTGATCGCTTCAGTAAATTCGCCGCGGCGGCTTTCGGCGACGTAGAGCTGGGTGCTGATATTGTTGAGGTCGCTGATCAGTTCATCTGCAGAGGCATAACCGTATAAATCCGCCAAGGCCTGGTTTGCATTCAGGTAGGTGCCGGACTCTGTGGTCTGGAACATGCCCAGCGTTGAGTTATCAAACATGGAGCGGTATTTTTGCTCGGTACTGAATAGTGCCTGTTCCATCCGTTTGCGATCACTGATGTCCTGGATAATGCCTTCCAGTGCCACTGGCTGGCCATCATCATCGAAGACACCGCTGCCGCGTTCTGCTACCCAGACAATATCGCCATTGGCGCGCACGATGCGGTATTCCAGCTGGAAGCGCTCACCTTTTGACAGCGCTTCGGCAATGATAGTACGGGCTTTTTCCCTGTCATCCGGGTGAGTCAGGCGCTCATACGAAATATCTTTATTGAGCAGCAACTCGGGCGGTGTATAACCGGTCAGTGACTGGCAACCTTTGCTTACATAAATCATGGTCCAGCTGTCGTCATACAGGCAGCGGTAGATCATGCCGTCCAGATTATCCAGCAAGGTATCCATCAGTCGTTGCTGTTGCGCGGTGAGTAATGAATCCATGATGTCGTTTTGCATGATGCCGAGTATGGTTTGGCTGTTCATCAGGCCAATACCTGTTCTTCCTGCATAAGTGTGCGCACGGTGATCACCTTGTTCCACATACTTTGTGCCGTGACCAGTGTCAGCATGCTGTGCTGCGCAATGTTGGCAATGGCAGTGCCCGGGTTATGGCTGACGCCGCGGAACAGTGACGTCATCGGCTGGATCTGGCCGGGCGTCAGGTAAGGGATTTCACCCAGTGCCGAGACGAATACACCAAATTTGAGTGAGGTGGTTTTATCTTCAATCACGATGATCTGCCGGTAATCTGTCGAATAGTGTTCGTGACCCAGCATACGCGCCAGGTCAATAATCGGGATCACCTCATTCTGGTAGGCATGCATACCGGCAATAAATGGCGCCGGTTCCGGCAGGGTGCGTAATTGCACCTCATCAATCGCTTCCCGCACATACTGCGTTTCTATGCCCATCCAGGTGTCGGCTACATAGAAAGTCGCATACTCCTGGGTATCCTTGCCGTATTGCAGGAACAGGTTGGGGTTGAATTTGTTGTGGATGACCTGTGCCTCGGCGTGGATACGCTGATTGATCTCATCCACTTTGCCCAGCGGGGTAAAGATCAGGGCCACTACCTTGTTGCGGTAGCTGTCTTGCTCGCCTTTGTATTCTCGATAGCCGTAAGAGGCATGCGCGCCCACGGCGTAATAGGTGTTGTGGTAAACGGCAATATCAAACAATTGTTCGCCTTCCTTCAATTTACTGATGGCCGGGATCAATTCAAAACTCTCACCAATGGCAATTTCCTGGTGGGTGCTGGAAATCACTCTGAGCTGATCATTCACAAACACGGTAAAACTGCCCGCGACCGGCGCATCATCACCATCGTGCGGCACGACATCCTTCAACATAGCCTGGAACTGTGGTGTGCTGTCAAACACAATGGCGATGCCACCAACGATACCGTTACTCTCCAGGTTGCGGATAGGCGCGGCGTAAATGTAAGTGCATTGGTCGCCGTACAAAGGCGTTTTTTCAAATGGTGACACTACATAATCCTGGGTAGAAAGGCAGCTGCGTGTGCGGCCTACCCATTCATCCTGCAAGGTGGTGCCCACCAGGTGTTCGTAACGGTGGTTAGACACCGCCATGACTTCACCCTGGCGGTCAAACACGATCAGGTTGTCATACACGGTATACAGGCCATTGATATAGCGTAATACTTCACTGATCTTGCGCTGGTCTTCTTTGCTCACCTTGCTTTGGCCTAGTAGCTCCCTGAAGCTGTGAGTAAGCGCCCACCAGCGTACATCATTGGCACGTTCATACAGGTTGCGGTCCAGGATATCCACTGCCATTTGTGCGCAGAAACTGGAGTTTTCCAGCATCACTGACACCACGGTCTGGTACAGCTCGGACACCATCTGCTCGATGATCTGCTGCGTTTTATGACCGGTATTACTGATCTCGCACAGCAGGGTTTTGGAGAAGTTCTTTTGCTGGGTATCTACATAATTGCTTTGCCAGATATTGCCGTTCCATACCGACTGGTTCAACTTGCTCTGGATACTGGCGGCCTGTTTGGGGATATTCAACAAGGCATCCGAGAAGATCATCGGGCTGCGCATCACCTTGCGCAGGGTTTCGCCATCCACATGGGCTACCATCGCGTGCATAGTGTGATGGAAAGCATATTCAAGCGGGATCATGGTCTGGCCAAGCCAGCCTGGTCCCAGGTAACCTTGATAGCCTTCAGATTGCTTGGTGACACACAGGTATTCCCGGCCGGCAAAGCGGCAGATAAACCAGTCATGGTCAGGTGCTGCGCACAGGGTAGCGCCCAGCGGAATCTGGTAGACATCGCTGGAGGCAATCACATTGTGCTTCTCGTCCAGCATCACGCCTACGGTCCAGTCGTTTTCAGCGATCAGGTTTTGAAAAATCGTGTCCAGCTCATTCACAAATTTGAAGCAGAGGCATAAGACGCCCAATGGTTTACGGCCATCCTGGCTGCGTACTTCGTGAGCATAGACTAGTGACTTATAGGTACGGCCATTGACCTCGGTTTCGTAAAACCGCTCTATATAAGGCTCTGAAGATTGTTGGGCCAGCGCCACGATCGGATGGAAATGGTCAAGCATGGTCTGGCTGGGGTCCAGTTGATGCAGTAACTGGCCCTGGCTATCAAAGAGTACGATGTTTTCGTAGACGGTATATTTCTTCTGGTACTCCTCAAAACGCGAACAAAGGTCCTCGTGTTGTTGGTCTGTCATCGTTCCTTGCATGTATTGCGCCAGGTAATCGCGCACATCGTCATCGGTGGCAAAAAAACCGATATCTGCGGTACGCTCAAACAGGTTGCGTACCAGCAGGTTGATAATTTCAAATGCCTTGGATGACAATTGCGCGGCTGTTTTGCGCAAAGTCTCCTGCGACAGATGTTGAAGCACATCGTTGGAAATCGTATTAAACGCAGTGCGGGTGTGCTCCATTTCGGAGCCGGTGCCCGACAGCTGAGCCATTAAGGCCAGGCTATCCCAGGCGTTTTGAAGCTGGTAAATTCTTGAGCGAAAATCATTAACTTGTTTGAAATGGCTGGTGAGATCATCGGTAAGGGGCTGCTTGTACATGAAACACTTTCAAAGAAACATCAAATATCCGATACCTTTACAGCAAGAACGGGACCTGAAATCGCGATGAAATTCTGTGAATAAGAAGTTAAAACGACCGTTTCTCTTTGCTTCATCTCTGAAAATACGGGATTTTTCAGATATTTAGTACTCCATAAAGCCTACAATTGACCTGTATTCCGGTTTTCAAATCGTGGTTGCACTTTAATGGGGCGATAACTCCCCCTATTGGTGCAGAAATATAGCAATAAATGTAAAAATTCGTAGGGAAAGTTTATATCCATATACGGGCATAAGAACTGCTTATGGAGAAGGAGGAACCCTAAATACTTGAAAGGGAAAATAAACTTCATGATTGGCAGCGCATTTGAGATTCATAACGTTTCTGGAGCCATCCGCGATGCAGTAGCACCGGTGTTTTTGCTTACTGGTATCGGCTCCATCCTGGGCGTACTGATTGGTCGACTGGGACGCTCGATTGACCGTGCACGTTTTCTGACCGATGCACCGGAAGAAAAGCGTGAGCGCTTTAAGGATGAATTGAAGATTATCGTAAGAAGGACCAAATGGTTGCGCCGGGCGATAGGCCTGGCGACCTTTGCCGCACTGTGTATTTGCGTCTCGATTGCCAGCATGTTTCTGTCAGTGGAGACCGGCTTGCGCCTGTCACACCTCGTGATGATTTCTTTTATTATCTCAATGGCTTCGCTGATATTGTCCTTGCTATGTTTTTTGCGGGAGATCGTTCTGGCCTCACGCGAAGTGATCGTGCCATATAAGCAAATGGAAAAGTCGAGGAAACTTTAATCTGATGAGAGTGCAGCTTAAAGTGAGGAATAGCTTAGCGATAGAGCGCGCGAATAATATCGGTCTGGGTCAGGATGCCTACCAGTTTATTATGCTGGTCCACCACCGGCACCAGTTGCAGATGATGACTGGTCATCAGCGGGATGGTATGCATCAAATGCATATCTTCCAGAATGGTAATCACTGGCGTCGCCATGATCTGGCCGACTACTTCCGGTTTGCTGCTATGCGTGCTCGGTGACCAGCGGATCAGCTTTTTAAGCGCCGGAGCGACCTGGTTGAATTTTTCCGGTTTGGCATGCCGCATAAAGTCAGCCACGCTCAGCAGGCCGATCACCAGGCTGGCTTTGTTCACCACCGGAATTGCCGGTTCAGATTGCTGCAGCAGGGTTTGCCAGGCATCTTCCAGCGTATCGCCGAATTGCAAGGTAACCGCCACCGGGCGCATGACATGCCGGCATTCGATTTCCTCCAGTTTGCGGTGATAGGCAATCAGCTCGGTTTGTTGTAATAGCGCCTGCAAACTATCCGGGCTGATATCCAGCACTTCATGAAATTGCCCTAGCGCTGCCTGCAAATCTTCCTGACGGAATCCGAACTGGTAATTCATGTGCTCGGGTGAAGTGGGCTTGCTGTCAATTTGCATCGCCGGGTAGCGGTAACCGGTCAAGGTGTGGTACAGCCATGCCGACAACACCAGCAACACACTGTTTGCCAGCACTGGCCACCAGATAAAACCATAACCTAGCTGGTAGATCGTTTCGCCCCCCAGCACTGCCGTCAAGGCTACCGCACCACTGGGCGGATGCAGGCAGCGCAAGGCGAACATCAGTGCAATCGCCGATAGCATGGCGAATGCGGCTGCATAAGCGATGTGGCCTGGCAGCAAGTGGGCGAAGAAAACACCACAGAGTGCGGCGACCGTGTTACCAGCCAGTATTGCCCACGGTTGAGCTAAAGGGCTGGAAGGCAGGCAGAACAGAATCACCGCTGAAGCACCCATGGGCGCAATCAGGAAAATCGCACTGAGCCAGTCGCCCGGGATAGCAGCACTAGCCACCAGGCCGGTCGCTAAAATACCCAGTCCGGCACCGAGTGCAGCACGGGCATGGTCACGCAGGGAGCCAGTGACGGGACGTGGCCAGTAAGGTTTCAGAAACGCGGGGATAGCAGGCATAAGCGAATACAGACTGCGAGGCACAATGAAAGTCGCAGTGTATCACGCACACGGCCTGTGACAGCCGCGCGAGGCCGTGTTGCAAATCGAAACCGTGATACATCAGGATACAAATTCCAGGAAACTTAGCAGTGACTTTTTTGCTCTTATGCACAGAAAGTGTTTTTTCATTGACTCATCCAAACACTCAATTAAGCAAAAAGTAAGTCTGAAAGGAATCAAATTTATGCAGGCATTTATGCAATCAAAACTCACTCATTGGGTCAGCGTGCCGCTGGCAATTGCCGCACTGTTTGGCGCTGGCTACTGGGTCAAAGGCAATACCCTGGTGAATAATGCGCAGGCCACTGCACAAGTAACTTCTAAAGCTATCTCTAGCCCTAGCGCATATATTACCTTGCCAAATTTTGCCACCATTGCCGATAGCCAGGGCGCGGCAGTGGTGAATATCAGTGTTACCGGTACTGTGAAAACCACTGGCATTCCAGGTATGGATCCGAATGACCCCAGGTACGAGTTCTTCCGCCGCTTTCAACCTGAACAGCCTCAAACCGAAATGCCGATGAGCGGCATGGGCTCCGGATTTATTGTGAAGCCGGAAGGCGTGATCCTGACCAATGCGCATGTGGTGGATAAGGCAGATGAAGTCATCGTCAGATTAACTGATAAACGCGAGTTCAAAGCCAAGGTGGTTGGTGTCGATAAACTGACAGATGTTGCCGTGCTGAAGATTGATGGCAAGGACTTGCCTACCGTCAAAATCGGCAGTACTAAAAACAGTAATGTCGGTGACTGGGTAGTGGCGATTGGTTCTCCCTTCGGTTTCGATAACACCGTAACCGCTGGCATTATCTCAGCAAAATCACGCGCATTGCCGGATGAAGGGTATGTACCATTTTTGCAGACTGACGTTGCGATCAATCCCGGAAACTCGGGCGGCCCGCTGTTTAATCTGAATGGTGAAGTGATTGGTATTAACTCGCAAATCTATAGTCGCAGTGGCGGTTACCAGGGCCTGTCATTTGCTATCCCTATTGATGTCGCCATGGGCATTGAGCAACAATTGCTGGATAAAGGTAAAGTCAGCCGAGGCCGACTTGGGGTAGGTGTGCAGTCTATCAACCAGGACCTGGCAAGTTCCTTTGGCCTGAAAACCAATAGCGGTGCACTGGTGAGCAATGTCGAGAAAAATGGCCCGGCCGATAAAGCGGGACTTGAACCTGGCGATGTGATCCTGAAGTTTAATAACCAGGTGATAGACCGCTCAAGTGATTTGCCGCCCATGGTCGCCAATCTTGCACCTGGCAGCACTGTCAAAATGGAAGTCTGGCGTAAAAAAGCATTGAAGACCCTGAGTGTGCGTGTCGATGAAATGCAAACCGCGAAACTGGCACCAGTAATTGCGCCAGATAACAAGCAGGCCAAGCTGGGCGTGAGTGTGCGCCCGCTGACTTCGCAGGAGCAGGCACAGACCCAGCTCAAACAGGGTTTGCTGGTGGAAGAAGTGGGTAAGGGTCCTGCTGCGAATGCCGGTATCCAGCCCGGGGATGTGATTCTGGCAGTGAATGGTGACCAGATCACCAGCATCACACAGTTGCACAACAAGTTAACCCCCAACACTAAAAATGTTGCCCTGCTGGTGATGCGCGGTGACAACAAGATCTATGTGCCGGTGAAGATTAGCTAAGTTGAATATTGCCATCCCTCTCTCGGCCCCGTCAACGCGGGGCTTTTTTATGCAGGTTGCCAACGCGTGCATCTGACAGGCGGATATTTCATCGGGTAGAATAACCGCATGCAAACATTCCAGATTGAATCGACAAAAAACGAAACGCTGCAAGCTGCACTGATACACAAGATCAACCAGAAAACCAAACCGTTAGGCGCGCTTGGGCGGCTGGAAACGTTGGCTTTGCAACTTGGGCTGATCCAAAAAACTGAACACCCGGCTTTGCAGCAGCAAACCATGCTGGTATTTGCCGGTGACCATGGCATTGTGGCCGAAGGCGTTAGTCCGTATCCGCAAGCGGTGACGGCACAAATGGTGCTGAATTTCCTGAACGGTGGTGCCGCAATCAATGTTTTCGCGCGCCAGCATGACTTTCAGTTGCATGTGGTGGATAGCGGCGTCAATGCGGTTTTTGAACCGCATCCGATGCTGATTGATGCCAAGCTCGGCATGGGCACGTTGAGTTTCCTGCATGATCCGGCGATGACGCGTGAAGAGGCTGCGCAAGCCATTGCCCGCGGCGCTGAAATCGCCCGTGATGCGGTTGCCGAGGGCTGTAATGTATTGGCGCTGGGCGAGATGGGGATAGGGAATACATCCAGTGCCAGTTGCCTGATGAGTGTGTTGTGCAGTTTTCCCTTGCATCAATGTGTAGGTCGCGGCACCGGCCTCAGCGATAAAGGCCTGGACCATAAACTATCGGTGTTGACCAACGCATTGCAAAGGCATCATGTCGATGCCATAGACCCGTTGCAGGTGCTGGCAGTTTTTGGCGGGTTCGAAATTGCCATGATGGTCGGTGCGTTGCTGGCAGCAGCTGAGGCACGAGTCACGCTGCTGATTGATGGCTTTATTGCTACCTCTGCGTTGTTAGTCGCTGCCAAACTTTATCCGCAAGTGCTGGATTATTGCGTGTTCGCGCATTGCTCCGATGAAAGCGGTCACGGCAAGATGCTGGAACACTTAAAAGTGCAGCCGTTGCTGCATTTGTCCTTGCGTTTGGGTGAAGGCACTGGTGCGGTGCTGGCCTATCCATTACTACAATCCGCAGTGGCTTTCCTTAACGAAATGGCCAGCTTTGAAAGTGCTGGCGTCAGCGGAAAAACCCAGTGAACCTGAAAATGCAATGGCGCTACTTCCTGCTCGCGGTGGGCTTCTTTACCCGCTTGCCTGTGCCGGCACTGACGGATTTTCAGGAGGTTGAACTCAATCATGCAGCGCGCTATTTCCCGCTGGTTGGGTTGCTGATCGGGTTGATTGCGGCCATAGTGTGGTGGCTGACAAGCTTGATTTTCCCGCCCGTCGTTGCTGTGCTATTCAGTATGGCAGCCACCATTTACCTGACTGGTGCATTCCATGAAGATGGCCTGGCCGACAGCGCAGACGGACTGGGCGGCGGCTTGGATAAAGCACGGAAACTGGAGATCATGCAGGACTCCCGCCTCGGCAGTTATGGTGCCATCGCCTTGGTTGGTATGTTGTTATTCAAATTCCAGGCACTCACTGCCTTACCCGCAGCGGTATTACCGTTTGGTTTAATTGCTGGCCATTCCTTGAGCCGCCTGGCGGCAGTGTCTGTGATGGCCACCATGCCATATGTCAGGTCTGCGGGTAAATCGAAACCGCTTGCTACCACGCTGACGCGCAACGATCTCTGGTGTGCCAGTGCATTTGGTTTATGGAGCTGGCTGGGATTCGCCGGATTGCTGTGGCTGAACCATTCCGGGTTTGCTGCCTTACAATTTTTGCTGGTCACAGAGTTACCTGTACTGCTGGTCTGGTGGTGGTGGCGCAACCTGCTGTTACGCAATCTGCAAGGCTATACCGGCGATACCCTGGGTGCCATGCAACAGTTAACTGAACTGGCTTTTTACCTGGGCTTGCTGGCGTGGAGTCGCCTGCTATGAAATTGACGCTATGAAACTGACATTGATCCGCCATACCAGCCTGCAAGTCGCTGAAGGGGTGTGCTACGGGCAAACAGATATTGATGTGGCAGCCACTTTCCATGATGAGCTGGCTGTCTTGCAGTCCAAGCTGTCTGGCGAACAGTTCGATGCCGTGTATGCCAGCCCTTTGCAACGGTGTAGCAAACTCGCGTATGCACTTGGTTTTGATCACGAGATCACGCATGACGAGCGCCTGAAAGAACTGCATTTTGGTGACTGGGAAATGCAGGCCTGGAACGATATCCCGCGCGAATTGTTTGATGTCTGGGCGCAAAATTATGCTGACTTGTCTCCGCCCAACGGTGAAACATTTGCCGCCTTGCAACAACGCGGCATCGCATTTATAGATGAATGTTTAGAAAACCACGTTAACCAGCATGTACTGGTCGTCACTCATGGCGGCATGATACGCGCCATGATGGCACATGTGCTCAATATGCAGCTGAAAGGCCTGTTCCGCTTTCATGTGGATTATGCCAGCCTGACCCGCCTGGATTTTTCAGGCATTATCCCCAAGATTGAATTTGTTAACCGCTAATACTGGCACTGGCATGAGCGAGTGCTTGCTTCAGGCGTGCCCATTCCGTTGCTGGTGGCAAGCCGAAGCGCAGGGATAGTGGTGAGTCAAAATAGCGCGTCCATACGCCTTGCCTAGCCAGCGCATCTTGTAACTGAAGGCTGGCGGGATGTTGCACATATTGAAATAAAGCAGTACCACCGGTGGGGTGTAATCCATATTGGCCAAGCAACTGCGACAATTGTCTGGATTGCGTGGGTAAGTGCTCACGCATCTGTTGTTGCCAGTCAGTATCTTCCAGCGCCATTTTGGCGATATACCGGCTAGGTCCGGCGACTGTCCATGGACCTAGGGACGACTCCACTTCTGCCAGGGCTTTTGGTTCGCCCAGCAAAAAGCCTACCCTTAGTCCGGCCAGCCCGAAGAATTTTCCCAGGGATCGCAATACCCATAGCCCTGTTTGGCCTGCATGGCGGGCAAGGCTGCACTCTGGAGTTATGTCTGCAAATGCTTCATCCACCACCAGCCAGCCCCCGCGCGATGCGAGTTGTGCATGCCAGCTTAACAAGATATCAACCGGATAAGTCTGCCCGGTAGGGTTGTTGGGGTTACACACCAGCAACACATCCGTATTGTTGAGGGTGGCGCTATCGGGCTGTTGATCAAAGAAATGCACTTCGTGACCAGCCCGTTGCCAGGCATAAGCATGTTCCTGGTACATGGTGCGCGGCATGGCGACGCGGCACGGCTTGCGCAACACAGGCAGCACTTGCAATGCCGCCTGCGAGCCGGCACATGCCAGGAGGTGCTGCGCACCATAATAAGTTTGAGCTGCGGCAAGCAAACCATCATTGATAGGTGGCAGGCGTTGAAATAACGCTGGCGGTAGAGACGGAATCGGGTAATGTTGCGGATGAATGCCAGTCGATAAATCGAGCCAGTCAGCCAGGGGGATGCCGTACTGCGTGGCTGCCTGCTGCAGGTTGCCGCCGTGTTCAAGCATAGCGCAGGGCTCCTGTCACTATTGCGACCGCCAGCCAGGCATATAAGCCGGTGCTGACCAGGCGTAAGGCACGAGGAATATCTTCCAGAGTTGCTTGCGTAGTGGTGCCCAGTGCCGGACGCTCATGCCAGACGCCATGATAGCGCGCACGTCCGCCCAGTGAAACATCCAGTGCCCCTGCACCAGCCGACATCACCGGTCCTGCATTCGGGCTATCCCATCGTTTTGCTTGTGTACGCCAGGCATACAGCGCTTTCCCGGTGCTCCCCAGCAGTGCATAGGTCAGCGCTGTTAAACGGGCAGGAATATAATTCAGCAGGTCATCGAGCCGCGCGGCTGCCCAGCCAAAATAAAAGTACTGGCCGGTTTTGTATCCCCACATCGCATCCAGCGTATTTGCCAGTCGGTATAACAATGCGCCCGGGCCGCCGGCGATCAAAAACCAGAACAGGGCCGCGAACACGCCGTCGTTGCCATTTTCCAGTACCGATTCCAGCGTCGAAGATACCGGCTCAATCGCCTCTTTGTCGCGGCTGACCATATACGAAGCCGCCAGTTTTGCCTGCGGCAGATCTTTATTTTTCAGTGCGGAGTAAACAGCTAATGCATGTAGTCTCAGGCTTTTGTGACCCAGTGCGAAGTACAACAGGTAGCCATGCACCAGCCAGCCCAACTGCGTTTGCGATAGCAGCCATGCCATATAAGTCAGCGGTAATACTGCCAGTATCCAGGCCAGTAAACCGGTCAGGCGCTGCGAAGGTTTTGGCTGGGAAAGTTGTGGGTTTAACCTGTGGCTTAACAAGTTGGCGATGCGGCCATAGCCAACCAGGGGATGCCAGCGCCGGGGCTCACCCAGCCAGTGATCAAGCGCAACCGCGCCGCAGGCAAGCAGGGCGAGTATGAGATAATCGGCGGATGGATAAACAGGCAGTAAAAACATTAATGGTTCAGGGCACCACGTCGGATGCCGGTAAAAGTACGCTGGTGGCCGGATTGTGCCGGGTATTGTACCGCAGCGGGGTAGCTGTCGTCCCTTTCAAGCCGCAAAACATGGCGTTGAATGCCGCGGTGACTGAAGATGGCGGCGAGATCGGCCGCGCACAGGCCGTGCAGGCGATGGCTGCCGGACTGCAGCCGCATACGGATATGAACCCGGTGCTGCTTAAACCTAATTCAGATACCGGTTGCCAGGTGATTATCCATGGCAGGGTGCAGGGTAACCAGGAAGCGAGCACTTACCACGAGTATAAAAAAGTGGCCATGCATGCAGTGCTGCAATCCTATCAGCGATTACAACAGCAATATGATTTTGTCATGGTGGAAGGGGCGGGTAGCCCGGCGGAAATCAACTTGCGCGCTAACGATATTGCCAATATGGGGTTTGCCGAAGCGGTGGATTGCCCGGTCATCCTGGTGGCGGATATTGATAAGGGTGGTGTATTTGCGCACCTGGTTGGCACCTTGGCTTTATTGTCCGGGAGCGAGCAGGCCAGGGTCGCTGGTTTTGTGATTAATAAATTCCGTGGGGATATTGCTTTGCTGCAACCGGGGCTCGATTGGCTGGAGCAACGCACCGGGAAACCGGTGATTGGCGTGTTGCCTTATATGCACGATTTGCACCTGGAAGCGGAAGATGCCGTCGCCAGTAGCAACGCTAAAAAAACGGAGATTCAGCTCACCATCGTCGTGCCGGTGCTGCCGCATATCGCTAACCATACCGACTTTGATGCGTTGCGTCTGCACCCGCAAGTGGATGTGAAATTTGTGCGCTTGAATGAGCCTGTGCCATCTGCCGATTTAATCATTCTGCCAGGCAGCAAAAATGTGCGCGGTGATTTGGCCGCGCTACGTGAGCATGGCTGGGAGCCGATCATCGCAAGGCATTTGCGTTATGGTGGAAAGCTGCTGGGAATTTGCGGTGGATTCCAGATGCTTGGCCAGCAATTGCATGATCCGTTGGCGCTGGAAGGCGAGGCGGGCAGCAGCGCCGGTCTCGGCTGGCTGAAAATGCAAACCACGCTGGAAGCACACAAGCAGCTAAAACAGGTTTCCGGAAAATTGACCTTCGGCGATGCGCAAGTGCAAGGCTATGAAATTCATATGGGCGTGAGTACTGGGTCAGCTTTAGGGCATCCCGTACACCTGATCAACGACCAGGCGGAAGGTGCGATCTCGGAAGATGGCCAGGTAGCGGGAAGTTATATCCATGGCCTGTTTGACCATCCGCAAGCTTGTGCGGCCTGGTTGCAGTGGGCGGGATTATCGAATCAGGTCGCTTACGACTATACGCAATTACGGGAACAAAGCCTGGAACGATTGGCAGACAGTTTGTACACAAACCTCAACTGGGCTGCGCTTGCCCCGTATCTGCCCGCAGGCTTGGTGCCGAATTAACCGGCCACCACGTTGATGGTCTGCTCAAACGCCTGCACTACTTGGCCGGCGCGGATCTTGGCGGTTTTCCGGCGCTCGATCTGACCATCCACTGAAATCAAGCCTTCGGCCACCATAGACTTGCCCTGGCCACCGCTGTCGGCCACGCCTTCCAGTTTCAGCAGGTCGCAAAGTGCAATGAATTCACCTTTTAGTTGAAAAGTGGAGGTTGCCATGATGGTGTCTTTTCCTGTGTAAGTGATATTTAAGAACGTAAAAGTTAACGCTTGTTCTGGGTTTCTGCAGGCAGGTTTACTTCCAGCGTCAATGATGCATTCTGGCTTTCCCACAGGTTTTCGTTCAGCTGGTGATGGACGGTCACAAACAGGAAGTTCAATCCTGCTTTTGCGGGTTTAAAAGTGAACTCACCTTGCTGGTTTGCATGAATGTTGGACTCCCGCACATTATCGAGATCGTAAAGGTCTTCAACCCGGTGCTTGATAAAGTGTTCGTTATCAGTGACAACGATAATACGTGCGTTGCTGACAGGTTTGCCATCTTCCAAAATACGGAATGAACCCTCACTCCCTGGTACCAGGCCATTGGGCGAAGTTAATGGAATAATTTCCAGGCCCTTATTAAATGGCTTGGCCTGGTATTTTTGCTGGCCCTTGAAAATATACGTATCTGCATAGCTGTAGTAATTCATGGTGGTCGGCTTGCCAGTCACGCGTTTCATATCCGCTGCAAAATACAGTTTTTTATCCGCCGTCTCTACCGCTTTGTAGATCGGGCCTACCCGTTGGCCTGTGCTGATACGGTAAGTACCTTCTTCTTTTAATTCAGGCTCCAGATACACCGCTGCCTTGGTTTTGGCGATCGGCTTGATAGCCGTGGAAACGCCATCAGGGCTGGTGATGGTGAAATTTGGCGAATCCATGGCAAAGTCGGCCTGGAAAGGGAACTCGGTAAATGCAGACTCTATGGTCAGGCGGTGATGCGTGACATTGAACTGGTTAGGCTTTAAAAATGGCACATGTGCTTCGGCGGCGAGTGATGCCAGCATTGTGAGCAGCGCGCCGGTCAGCAGAGAGAATTTTTTCATGAATTTTCCTTTATGGTTATTTGAGTTTTAAAGGCAGGCCTGCGGCAACAAAACTGACCTGGTTGGCAATGGCAGCAATATCCTGGTTCAAGCGGCCCTGTTCATCCTGGAACTGGCGGTTGATTTCACCCAGCGGCACAATGCCCATGCCGACTTCGTTACTGACCAAAAATACCTGTGCCTGCAACTTTGGCAGGGCAGCCAGTAACGCCTGTTTTTCCGCCTGCCAGTCCAGCCGCTCAGGCTTGTCGCAATCCGGGCAAATACATTGCGCCAGCCACAAGGTCAGGCAATCGACGATCAGGCAGGTTTCCGGCGCATCGTTATCCAGCAGTGTCTGGCCCAGGTTAAAAGGCGCTTCTACCAGTGCCCAATACGGCGGGCGGCGCTCTTTGTGATGCGCGACGCGTTTGGCAAATTCGTCGTCATAAACCTGCCCGGTGGCGATGTAGGTAACCGGTAATTCCAGCGCAGATGCCAAACGTTCTGCATAAGCACTTTTCCCGCTGCGCGCACCACCCAGAATCAAATGTGTACTCATGAAAACCTCCCGGTTTGCTGTTGCCAGTGTTGAATAATGTTTTGCAACTGCACCAGCCCCTCTGTAAACAGGGCCGGTCCCGGTTGCAAGATATCCACTGATTTTATTTCATACAAATGGCCGTGCTGAACCGCTGGTATGGTTTGCCAACCTGTGCGAGCCTTCACTTTTTCCGGCTGGAATTTCTTGCCGCACCAGGAACCGATGATGATGTCCGGTTGCGCTGCGACGACTTGTTCTGCATTAACCTGACGGTCGCGCGCGTTGTGAAACCGGCTCAGCTCCGGAAAACAATCCTGCCCGCCAGCTGCGGTTATCAGTTCCGCAGCCCAGCGGATGCTGCACATCATGGGCTCATCCCACTCTTCAAAATAGATAGTTGGTTTTCGTGACCAGGTGGCAGCCTGTTTACGTGAGGCATCCAGCAACGCCTGATATTGCGTGACCAACGTTTGTGCTTTTTCGCTGGCTCCGACCAGGTCACCCACGGTCAGTATCATTTGCAAGGTTTCCTCCAGGCTACGCTGGTTAAACACATGCACCTGGCAACCGGCTTTGATCAGCGAGGCGGCAATGTCTGCCTGCAAGTTCGAGAAGCATAAAACCAGATCTGGTTTTAACGCCAGAATTTTGTCGATATTTGCATTGGTGAAACCACTGATTTTAGGCTTTTCTTTTCTGGCGATCGCGGGACGGGTAGTGAAGCCGGAGATGCCAACAATGCGGTCTTGCTCACCCAGCAGATAGAGTACTTCTACCGTTTCCGTGGTCAGGCACACGATGCGTTGCGGCCAGCGGCTCATGGTTGCTGCGTATCCTTGTTCCAGCCGTTTTCCATCAACATCTCGGACAAAGGTTTTTCCGTTGCCCAGCCTTCTTCCACCAGCATCGGTGATTTGTAAAACGTATTCACATAACCCAGGCATAAAATCGCAACCGGTTTCGCGTCATCTGGCATGCCCAGTAACGAAGCCAGCGCCTGCGGATCAAACAGGCTGACCCAGCCCATGCCTATGCCTTCGGCGCGCGCGGCCAGCCACAGGTTCTGGATCGCACAACTGACAGAAGCCAGATCCATTTCCGGTAAGGTACGGCGGCCAAACACGTATTTCTCACGCTGGTCGCATAGTGTCGCGACCAGTAATTCGCCACAGTCGAGGATACCTTCTACTTTCAGCCGCATGAATTCGGCCATGCGCGCCGTATTTTCAACTTCACCTATGACTTGTGCGGTTTTCTTACGCTCTTCATCCACCAGTGTATGTATGCTTTTGCGGACCTCAACATCACTGATGCGGATAAACCGCCATGGTTGCATCAGGCCAACACTAGGCGCCTGATGCGCCGCTTGCAATAGCTTCTGTAGTAACTCGGGCGCAATCGGCGCCGGCAAAAAATGCCGCATATCGCGCCGTTCGGCTATCACTTTGTAGATCGCCGCTTTGTCTTCTTCGGAATAGGCAAAACTCATGGCAGGAAAAACTGCGCGGCCAGCGCCGGGTTGGACGGGAAATAAAAATGCAAAAAACTGGCGGTGATGTTTTGATCACGGTAGATCGCTTCGCCCGTGCCATATCGGCCTTTGCCATGTGCAATCGCCGGCAGGTCAGTCTCGAAACGCCCATAGTGAAAAGTATGTGCGCCTATGGTGCTGGTGCCATTTTCATTTGGCAACGTTGCATGTTGCGTGCCCAGGCCTTGCCGTTTGCTTTCAATGTTGCCGTGACCTTTTAATAACCCAAAAACCGGGCGGCCATCCAGACTTTCACCTAATGACAACATGCCACCACATTCTGCCAGTATTGGGATGCCAGCTGCCGCAGCTGCTTTCAAGCTATCGCGCATGCCGGTATTGTTTTCAATTTTTTCCAGATGCAATTCAGGGTAACCGCCAGGCAGCCAATAGGCATCTGCCAATGGTAATTGCGCATCTGTTAACGGCGAGAAGAATGTAATGCTTGCACCCAACGCTTGCAGCAGATCCAGGTTAGCTTTGTAGATAAAACAGAAGGCTGCATCTTTAGCGACGGCAACTGTTTTGCCTTGCAGGAGTAGCTCGGAAGAATCGTTTTCTGGTGTATCAAAACTCACCGTTGGCGGCAGCGGAATTTCTTGCCCCAATAATTGCGCGGCGGCTTCTATGCGCTGATCAATATCGTTGATTTCCTGTGCCAGATGCAAACCCAAATGGCGTTCGGGCAGGCTTAGTTGATCGTTATATGGCATGGCACCTAGCCACGGAATATCAGCAGGCAATGCTTCTTTGATCATGCGTGCATGGCCTTCACTGCCTACCTGGTTCGCAATGACGCCTGCGCGTTGCAGGCTTGGGCGGAATGCATATAAGCCATACGCGACCGCCGCAAAGGTTTGCGCCATGGCCTTGGCGTTGACTACCAGCCCGACCGGGATACCAAAACGCTCGGCGATATCGGCGCAGGATGGGTTGCCGTCGTACAGCCCCATCACGCCTTCCAGCAGAAGCACATCGTTTTCCTGCGCAGCTTTGTAGAGTAAGCGACGTGCATCTGCTTCGCCACACATCCCTAAATCAAGGTTGTAAACCGGTTTTCCCGTGGCAACTTCGAGGATCATGCTGTCAATAAAGTCAGGCCCGCATTTGAATGCCTGCACACGCAGGCCGCGATTGCGGTAAGCGCGCGCTAATGCCGCGGTGGTCATGGTTTTGCCCTGGCCGGAAGCAGGCGCAGCCATCAGCATGGCATGGCAGGTTGCAGCGTGGGATTGCATTACAAATCTATTCCAGCTTGGGCCTTGATGCCTGCGCGCCAGGCATGCTTGACGTCCATCAGTTCGCTCACCGTATCGGCAGCGTTTCGTAATGCTTCTGAGGCGCCACGGCCGGTGATGACCACGTGCTGCATAGGCGGGCGGTTGGCAATGGCATCCAGTACCATCTGTTCATCCAGGTAGCCATATTTGAAGGTGTAGGTCAGTTCGTCGAGTACTACTAAGTGGATTGCGGGGTCTTGCAGCATGCCTGCGACAATTTCCCAGCCGCGCATAGCGGTGTCGGTATCGCGCTGGCGGTCTTGCGTGTTCCAGGTAAAGCCTTCGCCCAGTACATGCCAGCTCACTAATGGATGTTCGCGGAAAAAGGCTTCTTCGCCGGTATCAGACCTGCCTTTGATGAATTGGGCGACACCGACACGCATGCCGTGGCCGAGTGAACGGGCAACCATGCCAAAGGCGGAAGAGCTTTTGCCTTTGCCGTTGCCGGTGAGGATGAGCAGCACGCCTTTCTCAACCTTGGCCTGCTCGATCTTTTCATCAATGACCGCCTTTTTTCTTATCATGCGCGCCTTGTGGCGGCTGTCGCGGTCATTGGTTTCCATCATATTTAAGACTTAAGCTTTTTCGTGAACTGAACGTTTGGCCAGGCCAAATACTACGTGCGCAATCAAGGCAACTACTATCCATAACGCAATCGCTTCCAGTTGTTTAGGATAGTATTTCACCAGTCGCGCGCCGAATTCCACCAGGGTAGGGTTGGCGTAACGGCCACCGAAAAAGTAGAAACCGCCGCTGGAGAACAATTCTGCAATGGCAGAAGCCACTACGACCACTCCCGCCAGTTTGAACAGGCTGCTGAATTCCCAGCTGGTATTGTCCTCCGTCCAGCGACCTGCCAGCCACATGGTGCCGTACGCTGGCAGCAAGAAACCGTAAGCAGGTGTCACGCAGAAGTTGCTGACGCCACCCCAGGTCACTGCCGCCAGGTCCAGCCCTGCACATAGCGCCAGCAAGGCAACGAACATAATGGTAGAGCGCAGGTAGTAGCCGGCAATAAAGAAAGCTGCATATGAAGCGCTAGGCAGAAAATCGATTGAAGCGAAATGATGGCCGCGCGTGACGATGACCATCAGTGCAATGACCAATGCGATTGCCAGAGATTGAGTTGAAATTTTACGTGGCATGCCAACGACTCCCAAATTTTATTAAATTAGCTAGGGGTGGATTTTAGCCCAATTCCATCTGGCTTGGTCAAAATCCACCCGTGGCAAACATTACTTCATGTCATAACTCAGACTGACGAATACGTTGGTGCCCATGGTGTTGTAGTCCGGATTATTAGGCGATACCAGGCTTCTCGTAGTTGCGAGAACATAATTCTTATCCAGGATGTTGTTAGCGCGTGCCTGCAAGCGCCAGTTGTGATTCACTTGATAAGCCAGCGTCGTATTCAATAAAGCATATCCGCCCAATGAAATCTGGTTAGAAGTGTCATTGTAGCGTTGCGAAGCGGCAGTCAATTCTGTTGACCAGTCCCAGGCGCCATTTCTGTATTGCAATACCAAATTGCCAAAACGCTGGGCACGCCTGATCAGCAGGTTGTCGGTTGCATCCACACGAGGAGACTGCACGGTCAGGTTACCGGACAGAAACCAGTTTTCAGCCAATGCCAGGCTACTCTCTAAGGTCATGCCCTGAATTTCTATCTTGCCGGCATTCACGGCACAGCCGTTAGTAAAGCCAGGTGGGCAATCCGCACGAGGTGCATTCTGGATAAAGTTGCGGATATGGTTATCGAATACAGTGATTTTGGTCTGTAATTGTTGACCCTGGTAGCGCAGGCTGGCCTCGATATTATCGGCCTTTTCCGAAAGCAGATCAGGGTTGCCGAAGGCAACAGCGTATAGCTGGTTAAATGTTGGTGCCCTGAAAGAAGAACCATATTGCGTAGTAAATAGCCACGCCGGAGAAAATGCATAACCATAGCCAACACCGCCAGTGGTGTAGTTGCCGAACTGGCTGTTATGGTCTTCACGCAATGACAGCTGGGTGCTATGCGCGTCAAACTTGCCAACATAACCGATAACAAAAGCATCGTTACTGCGACTTCTGTCCAGTGTAAGTCTGCCGGTGGACTGTGTTAACACTTCCTGCTCCAGCCTGTCATAGGCAAAGGTCAGTGTGCCATTGGAGAGCTTGTAATCATGTTGCCATGACAGCTGATGTTGTTCTGTCTCAATATTGCTATTGGTGCGCGCAGTGCCAACGCTATATGACTGGTCGCGGCCTATGCTGTATTGTACTTTGCTGTTCCAGTTGTCAGTCAGTGCATTTCTAAGTGTCAGGCCATAGCCTTGCTGGTAACGCTCTAGATAATTGCCGATAAAGTTACTGTCGTATTGGTTCCTGCCTTTGCTTTCCAGATAGTTCAAGCCCAATGAATGGCCTGGCGCAAATTCAAGGTCAGCATATGCGGTACCACTAAAGTTGTTGTATCCGTCGCGGTCTTGCTCGGCTACAGCAGGCGGCCGTTTTTTTGCGCTGATACCACGGGTATCATAACTGCTGACTTGCGCACCGAATTTCAACGCCTGAAAAGCCGTGTCAAAACCTGCGTTGCCACTGTAAGAGTCGTAACTGCCTGCACCTGCACTGGCATATAAATGGGTGTTATTACTTTTGCCTCGTTTGGTAAAAATCTGGATCACACCGCCAATCGCATCCGAGCCATAAAGGCTGGAAGCCGGTCCGCGCAAAATTTCGATACGGTCTATTAATGCCAGCGGGATATTCTCAAATGCGGTAGTGCCGGTGGTACCCGAGTTGATGCGTACGCCATCGACCAGCACAATCAACTGGTTATCGTTAGTGCCGCGTAACCCGATATTACTGCTGGTTCCCATGCCGCCATTGGTATAGGTTTCTACGCCAGGTTGTAGTCTTAACAGGTCCGCAATTGAACCGCCGCGCAAGCGGTTGATTTCTTCGCTATCTATCACCGTGATATCTCCGGTGACGGTTTTGGTGGATTGAGATGTCCTGCTGGCAGTGACCACGACTTCGTCCAGATCAGGGGTTGCCAGCGTTTCTGCTGCAAAGGTACTGCTTGTAAAAAGACCAAATATAAAACCAGCCAGATTGAGCAGTTTCCCGATAATTTCTTTCATCTATCTTTCCTAAGTACGTTCGATTCCAAACACTGATTCCAGTAGATGGAAGGGTAAGGCGATGTGATCGCCTGTACTCCGATTTATTATTAATTTAACGCTGTTTTATTAGCAAACTATTGGGGTTCGTATCGGATATTGACGAACACGTTTGCGCCAGGGGTGTTATACGCAAAACCTGTTGTGGCCGGGTTGCCATCAAGCGCCAAGCGGTAATCTTTATCAAAGATATTGTTGGCGCGCGCCTGCAATGTCCAGTCACGCTGAAGTTTGTACTGCGCAGTTAAGTTGAAAATAGTATAGCCACCCATACGCAGCGTATTGGCTGCATCGTTGTAGCGCTCGGATGACGTCACCATCTCGGCACCAAAGCGCCAGTCTTGCAAGGTATAACCAAGGTTGAGCTGACCATGCCTATTAGCACGGCGTACCAGCAAATTGTCAGAAGCATCATCCCGTGGAGATTGAATGTCGGCGCTACCACTTAAGTCTAAGTTATCCCAGCGATGACTTGCCGCTAGCGTTAATCCGCGGATGGTTGCCTTATTCAAGTTAACAGGAATGAAGGCACTGTCCAGAATAATAAGGTCACGGATTTTGTTTTCATAGGCTGTGATTGAGGCGCTTGTCGCGTCTTCGCGGTAACGTAAGCTGGCCTCCAGGTTATCCGACTTCTCAGGCCTAAGGTTTGGATTGCTGGTGACAAAGCCAAACGAATCGGGGAAAAACAGATCATTAAAAGACGGTGCCTTAAACGCTGATCCGTAGCTGCCGCTGATCCGCCAAGCGTCATTGATTTGATAGCCATAGCCCAAGCCGCCGGTGACATTGTTGCCAAAGCTGGAATTATGGTCTTCACGGACGCTCGCCTGGAAAGTATGTGCTTGAATGTTAGCAACATAACTGGCTACATAGCCTTCATTAGTGCGCTTGGTATTTTTAAATTCGGTGGTTGAGTCTACTTTATCTTCCAGCCTGTCATACATCAATGTCAGTACACCCACAGGTAAGGAGATATCATTTTGCCAGTTCAATTGGTCTTGTTTTGTTCTGAATAAGCTTCGAGTCGGGGCTGCAAAATCTGCCGAGTATGTGACTGATTCATCAACTCCCTGACCAATACGCACTGTCGAATGCCAGTTATCTAAAATCTGATTTTTGCTAAATAGAGACCAGGCATTGTTTTCAATATCTGCGTGATCAGAATAGGCTGGGTTAAACGCCGATGTTAAGTTGAACCTGTTGTCGAAACGCGTGCGGCCTTTGCTGTGAATGAAAGTCAAACCCAATTCATGACCTTCCGCAATGAGCTGAGACAGACTTCCGCTTACTGCAAAGTTACGATAGCCATCTTTATCATTCAAGTTTGAGTTCGCTGTATCGTAGGCTGAAAAGCCATTTGTCTTATTGGCGGAAACATTGATGGCATAGGTAGTGTCAGCTTGTTTGCCGCGTAACCCTGCTTCTACCAAGGTCGTGTCATAAGTGCCAAAGCCTAAATTTGCATAAGGTTTAAAACCAGCTACGCCTTTTTTAGTGAAGATCTGGATTACGCCGCCAATCGCATCCTGACCATATAAACTTGAAGCAGGTCCCCTGACGATTTCAATGCGGTCGATATGTTGCACCGGGATATTTTCCAGCGTGGTCGTACCAGCAGTGGCTGACTGCATGCGGACACCGTCAATCAATACTACAACATGGCCAGTATTGGTGCCTCGCATGAATATGCCTGAGGTTTTGCCTGCACCGCCAGTATTGGATATTTCGATTCCCGCTTGTCGTTGCAGTACTTCAATTAGCGTATTTTGACCTGCGCGTTTGATTTCTTCGCTACCGATGACGGTAGTATCAGCAATCACGGTTTCCTGAAGTTGGGGTGTGCGGGTTGCTGTAACAACGACTTCATCTAGTGTGGTGTTATCGTTTGCATGAGCGAACTCGCTTAAAGTAGTCAGGCCGATCAGGCCTTTAAGAATGGCTTTTTTCATTATCTTGTCCCTGGTTCATATGCGACCCCGCATATGGGTTATTGGGCGATACCAGGGGGTAGAGACAATGAATTTAGAGTTGCTATGAGAAGCAAGAATAGAAATACACTATCAGACACCGTCACCCCGCGGTATTGCAAATGGTTGGTTGTGAGGCCGGTCTCCGGGCTTGCAAGTTTTGATCTATCGCCTTCCCGAGTGTGTACTCAGTGGCATGTTGATAGACCCGCACTTGCTTACCGTTGCGGGGGCAGCACAGGCATTGCGAATGTGAATTCACGCACCTGTTTCCCAGTTTCACTCTTGGCTGTAAGAACACAGCTTTGAGCACCTGACAACTGGCGTCATTTTAGTTGAAAGCGCCTGCTTTTGCGAGTAAACATTCACTGGGCTAGCAAGCTGAGATTGTTAATTTACTTTGAAAAACTACGCTTAGCTATTGACCACAATCATTTTTTTCATTGATAATGGTTCGATGGATGCTGATCTGAAAAGTTTGGAAGAGCGTGTGGCGAAGTTAATTGCGCTGTGTCATCACTTGCGTGAAGACAATGGCCAGTTACGTCAGGAAGTGGCGAAACTGCACCAGGAGTCGCAATCGCTCAAGCTGAATATGACGCAAGCCAGCGTACAGTTGGAAAAATTATTGTCTGCACTGCCACAGGAAGGTCAATAAGCGATGGCTAAACAACCAATCGATATTGAGATCATGGGTCGCGCGTTTAGTGTGACCTGTACCGATGAAGAGCGCGATGTGATTGTGCAGGCGGTCGGCTACCTTGATGGTAAAATGCGTGAAATCCGCGATGCGGGCAAAATGGTCAGTGTAGAGCGCATTGCCATCATGGCGGCACTGAATATCACACATGAATTATTGAATACCCGCAGTGATGGCGTGGATGTGGGCGATGTTAAAAAGCGCATCACGACCATGCAACAGCAAATGGATGAAGTGTTATCCAGTCAACATAAATTGTTGTAATCCGCTTAACTTCATAAAATATTCACCGTCAATATAAGTAATTGGCGTATCATTTTTTATACGGTGTGCTTTTAAGAAGGTGTATTAAGGCGTTGCCTGAGTCTAAATTCCTTGAACTAGTCTTTGTTATAGGTTTCGGCTCATCAGGTGCTGTGCGATCGCACTAAGTTGGGATATCTTTTAAGACTCCCTTGGCGTGTGAACCTAATGTACCTTAGGCTGTTACCACCTGAACTTTTTGGTTCAGGATTATGGCTCAGGTAACCCCTTAATATACCTTCTTAAAAGCACATTTTTTTGTCTCTGCAGCCTATCTCAAGGCGTGGTACATCAAGTCAGCCAGGCTGACCACTTCCAGGCAACTTTCATCGCACGATTCCAGCACCACCGGTGGCGCATAGCCAGCTTCACTGGCTTCCAGCCAGCGGCGTGCACACACGCACCACCGGTCACCTGCATGCAGTCCGGGAAAGCCGTAATCAGGCATAGGGGTGGATAAGTCGTTACCCTGTGCAGTGGAAAATGCCAGAAACTCATCCGTCATTTCTGCACATATGGTGTGCCTGCCTCTATCTTCCGGATGAAAACCGCAACAGCCATCGCGCATGAAGCCGGTGACGGGATGTGTGCTACAAGGGATAAGCAGGGTGCCGAGGACGTTTTTAGCCATGATGTAATGTGGGGTGACTTTGGTTTATGATACTGGGGTTTATAAGATGTCGGGTGTTTGTGGCACTGGCATTTATGATACTGGACATTTGCATGAGGGAAGAAGGTTTTAACAGATGGCACGTTATTGGCTGATGAAGTCCGAACCATCGGATGTTTCGATTGATGATCTGGCGGGCCTGCCTAATCAAAGCATAGACTGGTATGGCGTACGCAATTACCAGGCGCGTAATTTCATGCGCGACCAGATGAAAGTGGGTGATGGGGTGCTGTTCTACCATTCCAACTGCGAGGTGCCGGGCATTGTGGGTATTTGTGAGGTGAGCACACTGGCTTACCCGGACAAGTTTCAGTTTGTGCCTGGGCACAAGTATTTTGATCCAAAATCCACCTCGGAGAATCCTCGCTGGGTGAATGTGGATGTCAGGCTGGTGCGTAAAACACGGATGCTGAGCCTGAAAGAATTACGCGAAATACCCGAGCTTGCCAATATGCGCACCTTGCAAAAAGGGAACCGATTGTCGATTACACCAGTCGATCCCAAAGAGTGGGCGTTTATCACCAAGTTGCTAGATGCATAAAGCCTTGCCTGGAGGCATGCTACATGTTGTTAGGTCTATGGAATAAAGCATGAAAAGACAGCGCAAAAAGGCGGTGTTATATATCCTTGTTGCCGGGTTTTTGATCGCTTTTATCGGCGCGCTGTTATTTCTGTGGATTTATTTTTCCAGTATGCGCGAGATGCACCAGACTACGCGCAATCTTTATGAGCAGCCGTTTGCGGTTTCTAATGCCGCGCTGGAATTAAAGGCCGATCTATATCAGATCCGCAGCAGCCTGCTTTACGCGACCTTGATCCAGGCCGATGCCAGAGCAATGGGCGAAACCATCACCTTTATTGAAGCGCACGAGCGGCTGGCAGAAAACAATATCCGCATCATGCAGCACAGCTATTCCGGTGACCCGCAACAAATCGTCAATCTGCAGAAAAAGTGGCAGGCACTGAACCAGGTGCGGGACATGATCTTGCAAAAGCTGGAAGATGCCAGGTTCGACGACGCCAACCGTTTGATAGAGACCGAGTGGACCTCCCGCTTTTCAGAAGTGGCGCGGCTGAATGAATCCATCCTCGCCTATGCTAACCAGCGCGCCAATCAATATGTGGAAGAAAGTCAGCAACGGCTGCAACGTCATACCAAAGCGGGTTTGATTTATGCGTCTTTGTTATTGTCCCTCTTTCTGCTGGTCAGTGTATTTGTGGTGTGGCGCATCTACCAGCTCCATATTGAGGCAGACAAATTTGCCTTCACTGATTTTTTGACCGGCATCGCCAACCGCCGTCATTTCATGCATGAGCTGGAGTCCGAAATCAGGCGCAGTCAGCGCTATGAGGCGCCATTCTCATTCGCCATGGTCGATATCGATCATTTCAAGAAAATCAATGACCAGCATGGCCACCACGCAGGCGATCTGATCTTGCAGAATTTCTGCCTCAGGTGCGTCAATGCATTGCGCACCAGTGATATGGTCGGCAGGCTGGGTGGCGAAGAATTTGGCATCCTGATGCCGATGACCGATCTGCACGAAGCCGCCCGTGTCATAGAGCGCCTGCGCTCTGAAATTGACCATAGTGTGCTGGTGGAAAATGGCGAGAAAATCCACTATACCGCTTCTTTCGGGCTGGTTTCTACCTCACAACTCAATGACGAGCAAGGCCTGGCACATATGATGCGCATGGCTGATGCGGCCTTATATTCAGCCAAGCAGCAAGGGCGTAACCGCGTATTTATTGCCAATCATTAAGCTTGTATCTCTGCTTATTTTCCCAGCGCATCAAAATCAAACCAACCGCATTCAAGATGCGGTTTTTTTATTTCTCTCAGTCACTTCAACCTTTGAAATTTTGCTGATGTGATTAGTTAGTGCGTAAATCAATGGTGCATGTGCATTCGGTGTGCAAGCCGGAATTTTACGCACTTTAATAGTGCGTCGAGCTAAGCCGTTGCTTTGGAATTTATAGTTTTGATAGGCGGTTTCCCTTTATAAACTCCCTCACTTCCTTTTAGGTTTTATTCGTTAAATATATGATTATTAAGTATTTATTATGTGTTCAATAAATGGTTAAAGCGAATATTCTGGTGCGTTAAATATGTGCATCATTGGTTGGAATGCATCTTGCTGAGATGCATGTACAGGCTTTCCAACGACACACCAAATTTGCTGTAACGGATTGGAGCACAACATGACAAAGTTTTTGATTGGTTTACTGGTAGGGTGCTTAACTGCACCATTGATGGCAGAACCTTCTGGCGAGTTATTACAATCGTTAAACAGTCGTGTGTTGCGTATCCAGGTTGGCCTTACCAACGGTCAATTCGGTTTGGGTTCCGGTGTGGTCGTGGCCGACAATCAAGTGGTGACTAACTGCCATGTAGTAGCTAACGCCAGCAGCATCAGTGTATTAAGTGGCGGCGCTGTTTACCATGCGGTAGGCGTGAAGCCTGACTGGAAACATGACGTATGCATGCTGCAAATGGAAGATTTGCCGCTGGCACCCGTCAAAATGAAATCCAGCGCCGAGTTGAAATACGAACAACCGGTATTCACCATCGGCTACCCTAGTTTTGTGCCAGCCCCGGTGACTACCCAAGGCGTGGTCAAAGGCTTGTTCACCATGGATGATTCAGTCATTGTGCGTGCCACGCCGACTTTCAGGCAAGGTGCCAGCGGCGGTGGCCTGTTTGATGAATCCGGCACTCTGGTGGGTTTGATCACGCTGAAAAGCCCGGGCAAGGATGCGTATTACTACTACATGTCCATAGACTGGGTAAAAGCCTTGCTCAATCAACCTGCCGGTCCGGTAGTCGTAAAAAGCGAATTGCCTTTCTGGGGTAAACCGGCTGCGCAATGGCCAAGCTTTATGAAAGTGGTGTTTCCTTACCTGCACAAAGACTGGAACGGTTTGAAAACAGTCGCTGAGCAGTGGGTGAAACAAGAGCCTGCCAGTACAGAAGCCTGGTTTTACCTGGCAGCGGCAGAGTATGAAACACGTGACCTGACCCTGGCTGAACAACATTTGCACCGTGTAGTGAGCATGAACGATCAACATAGCCAGGCTTTCTACTACCTTGGCCTGATCGCCGAAGCCAATGGCAAGCATAGTGAAGCACTGGCCAGTGTGGATGTGCTGAATCAACTGGATGCAGAAAAAGCGGCAGAACTGAAAGTGGCAATGAAAACACAACCGTAAGACAGGTGTAGCCGTCAGAAAATACTGCTACACAACATCCTCACGTAGTAATGCCCAATAAAAAAAAGCGCCTCATAGGCGCTTTTTTGTTTGTCAGTTGCTTATTCAAACAACTTCCAGATCCAGTTCTTCCACATGGTAGTAATGCTCATCATCCCAGACAGTGAAGTCTTGCGCGGTCACTACGGCTTCCTGAAAGTGATAAAAGGTCGCAATGCAATGATTCTCTTCGTCCATGACCTGATACATTGACATAATTTCCCGCCTTTCCGTAATGATTAAGTGACAATAAATACTGCAGTTGACACATCATGCCATGGTGTCAGCTAAATGATTTTATGGAGAAAAGCGGTCTATTGGTCTCAATTTAAAATCATGCTCAACCTGGCATTCAACGCATGCTGAAGTATTTGATTGCTAGCTTTGATCGCTGAGGTAGATGAACTGCTAAATGCATTATTTAGCTGTGATTTACAGGCTTGTTTTGGTGATGCTAAATGCCAGTCTTTTGTAAAATATTGCGGTTGGCGTTATAATTGCCGCCTTCTGAGGAACGCTGCGAGAGTTTCAAACTCCCAGGCTCAGAGTGATAGCTGCGAAGCTTCTCAACTGCGTTCACTTTTCACTGTGCGAGCACGGAAAAAAGGTGAGCAAAACGTTTCCACCGGTTCCTAGATGAACCTTCCCTGCTCAGTTTTCATTTTTTTAGGACATCAAACATGAATACTGTAGCTGATTTCAAAGATTACATTGTTGCCGATATGGACCTGGCCGGCTGGGGTCGCAAAGAGATTGCGATTGCCGAAACCGAAATGCCTGGCCTGATGGCGATTCGTGAAGAATATGCTGCTGTGCAGCCATTACGTGGCGCACGCATCACCGGTTCTTTGCATATGACTATCCAAACCGCGGTGTTGATCGAAACACTCAAGGATCTGGGTGCCGATGTGCGCTGGGCTTCCTGCAATATATTCTCAACGCAAGACCATGCGGCTGCCGCAATTGCTGCCACTGGCACTGCTGTATTTGCCGTTAAAGGCGAAACGCTGGAAGAGTACTGGGATTACACCCACCGCATTTTTGAATGGGCAGACGGTGGCTATTCCAACATGATCCTGGATGATGGTGGCGATGCGACTTTGCTGTTGCACCTGGGCGCACGTGCAGAAAAGGATTTATCCGTAGTGGGCAACCCGACTTCTGAAGAAGAGGTGTGCCTGTTCAACGCAATTAAAGCCAAACTGAAAACTGACCCGACCTGGTATTCCGTGCGCCTGAAAGAAATCATAGGCGTGACAGAAGAAACTACCACTGGCGTGCACCGTTTGTACCAGATGCATAAAGACGGCAAACTGGCTTTCCCGGCGATTAACGTCAATGACTCTGTCACTAAATCCAAATTCGATAACCTGTACGGCTGTCGTGAATCATTGGTAGACGGGATCAAGCGCGCAACCGATGTGATGATTGCAGGCAAGATCGCTGTCGTGGCCGGGTACGGTGATGTGGGCAAGGGTTCTGCGCAAGCGTTGCGCGCTTTGTCTGCCCAGGTATGGGTCACTGAAATTGACCCGATCTGCGCATTGCAGGCAGCCATGGAAGGCTACCGCGTAGTGACTATGGATTATGCGGCTGAGCATGCCGATATCTTTGTGACCGCTACCGGCAACTACCATGTGATCACGCATGACCATATGGCAAAAATGAAAGACCAGGCGATTGTCTGCAACATCGGTCACTTCGATAACGAAATCGATGTTGCCGGTATTGAAAAATACCAGTGGGACGAAATCAAGCCACAAGTTGACCATGTGATTTTCCCTGATGGCAAACGTATCATCCTGCTGGCTAAAGGCCGCCTGGTGAACCTGGGTTGCGGTACCGGTCACCCAAGCTATGTGATGAGCTCCAGCTTTGCTAACCAGACCATCGCCCAAATCGAGCTGTTCACGCAAACCAGCAATTACCCGGTTGGTGTGTATACCTTGCCTAAACACCTGGATGAAAAAGTGGCTGTATTGCAGTTGAAAAAACTTAATGCACAGCTGACTGTGTTGACAGATGCGCAAGCGGCTTATATCGGCGTGAGCAAGAGCGGCCCTTACAAGCCTGAACACTACAGGTACTAAGCTTCTGTTCTTAACCCGCAGCTTCCGTCAGGTGTCCTGGCGGAAGTTTCGGTGTACACTCTTCCTCAATCTAATGAAGACAGGAGGGTGGAATGTTTAAGTTACTGATTGTGTGGGTATTGAACGCATTGGCTTTAATGGCGGTGGCTTACCTGGTGCCTGGCATTCATGTGGCCAACTTTACGGCGGCACTGGTCGCCGCATTGGTGATTGGCCTGGTCAATATTTTGATCAAACCGTTGCTGGTATTGCTGACCCTGCCGATTACCCTGCTGACGCTGGGCCTGTTTATCCTGGTGATTAACGGGGTGTTGTTCTGGCTGGTCGGCAATTATCTGCAAGGTTTCTCCGTGAGCTCAATCCTCATAGGTGTGATTGGCGCTTTGGTCTACAGCGTCATTTCCGGGGTGCTGAGTGCGATAGTCCCTGATAATGACTGACTGGCAAAGGCTCACAGGCTGGAAATCTAAGCCTGTCATAGATAAAGATTAAACAAGTGAATAATAAAACTTCTTTCAGTTTTGAGTTTTTTCCGCCAAAAACAGCGGAAGGTATCGCCAACTTGCGGCAAGCACGTACGCAACTGGCGGAATTCTCGCCGGAATTTTTCTCGGTGACCTTTGGCGCGGGTGGTTCTACCCGCGACCGCACCATGGATACGGTCGTGGAAATCCAGGGTGAAGGCTCAGAGGCGGCGCCGCATATTTCGTGTATCTCTTCCAGCAAGGAGGAAATCCGCGAGTTGTTGCAAGCGTATCAGGCCAAAGGGATCAAGCGGCTGGTGACTTTGCGCGGTGATATTCCTTCCGGTGAAGTCAGCGTAGGCGATTTTAAATATGCCAATGAGCTGGTCAGTTTCATTCGTGCTGAAACCGGCGACTGGTTTCATCTCGAAGTAGCAGCTTACCCGGAGTTTCACCCGGAAGCAGGCTCTGCGCAAAAAGACCTGGACAACTTCAAACGTAAAATCGATGCTGGTGCAGATTCTGCGATTACACAGTATTTCTACAATGTGGATGCTTATTTCCGCTTTGTGGAAGCCGCACAAAAACTGGGTATCAGCGCACCGATTATTCCGGGCATCATGCCGATATACAACTACACGCAACTGGCACGTTTTTCTAATGTATGTGGTGCTGAAATCCCGCGCTGGTTGAGGATGCGCCTGGAAGCTTATGGCAATGACCTGGCGTCATTGCGGGCATTTGGTGTCGATGTTGTCGCCGATATTTGCGGAAAACTGTCGCAGGCAGGTATCGACAAGATGCATTTTTACACTTTGAACCAGGCGGGGATTATCGGCCAGATCATCCGGCAGTTATAAGCCTACTAGTACCAAATAAAAAAGCGCGATACCAATCGCGATTTTTTATTTATGGAAACTCAATTACTGTAGTGACAGCCCTTTAGGGTTGAACAACGCATCCTCGACAAACAGGTAATCCTGTTTCCGGTTTTCATCCCACAATACCATCATAGTGATCCAGCGGATATCTTCCATACTCAGCGTTTCCTGAGGCAGTACCATGCCACGGTCTATGATCAGGTCACGCTCGTAAGCGGTGATAATGTCACTTTTCTGCAATAGACATAGAAAATTCAGGCTCTCGTCATTGATCTTGTCGCGTTCCATTTCGCAGAAAATACGCAGCGAAGAAGGATCCTGCAGATATTGCGGATGCTCTACAGAACGGCGCAGGTCTTTGACCCAATCGACCGCGTGTAAAATATCCTGATGGTTAAATCCTGCCTGGGACAGCTCATAGGCCATGATCGCTTCATCGGTTTCTTTCAACTCGAACGCTTCATGTTTGTCCCAATAGTTTTGATAAATAAATATCAATACTTCCAACATGCATATCTCCTCAACATGCTATTCATTACTAGCGCTACCGTGTGAAGTTAAGCCAGTCTCTGGAATTGTCCATTCGCGAGATGGCTGACTACACCTTCTAATTCAAGTAGTGTAAGCATGGTGGAAACTTCTCCGGGCGTCAAGCCTGAGCGGGCGGCGATCTGGTCGGCGTAGATAGGGTCAAACCCCATGCAGGCCAGTACAGGGCTGGCTTCAGATGGTAAATTAGTCCAATCGGGTATTAGCCCGTTTGGGCTAACAGACAGGCTGGTATTTGGCAGGCGAATATGACGTAATTCGCTCAGGATATCCTCGGTGGACTCCACCAGTTTGGCACCTTGCTTGATCAGGGCATGACAGCCTTTGGCAACAGGCGAGTGGATGGAGCCAGGCACTGCAAATACTTCCCGGCCCTGTTCAATTGCAAGTTTTGCGGTGATGAGTGAACCGCTGTCAACATTGGCTTCCACCACCAGGCATCCTTCGGACAAGCCGCTGATGATGCGGTTGCGCCTGGGGAAGTTGTAATTGATAGAAGGCGTGCCCAATGCATATTCCGACAGCAGCAGGCCATGCTGGGCAATCTGGTGTGCCAGGGCTTTGTGTTTGGCCGGGTAGACAATGTCCAAGCCGGTACCGACCACAGCTATCGTCGCGCCATCGGCTTTAAGCGCGCCTCTATGGGCGGCGCCATCAATCCCCAGTGCCAGGCCGCTTGCCACTGCAAACCCTGCGCGGCACAAGCTCTCGGCAAAGTTTTCGGCAGTGGTTTCGCCTTGGGTGGTGGCATGCCGGCTTCCTACAATCGCCATGCAGGGGCGTTTTAATATTTGCAGGTTGCCTTTGGCGTACAGTACCGGTGGTGGCTGGTCAGTGTCTAGCAGGCGTTTGGGATAATGCTGGTCAGCCAGTGTAATCAGGTGGTTATCAGGCTGGTTCAGCCAGTCCAGGGCTTTGGCAATATCCTTATGCTCTCTGGCTCTCTGGATACCCTCGGCCACTTCTTTGCTGACCATATCCCGCAGAGCAGTATATGAAGCAGCAAGAATGGCCTCTGGAGTTTTGAATGCCAGTAATAACTGGCATAAGGTGGCGCTGCCCAGCCCGTCTATCAGGGTAAGCGCTATCCATGGGGCATATGATTCAGCAGCATTTGCCGTCTCAGGAACTGCCAGCTCAGGGTGGTCTACATTAGAATTTTCCATAACTGGAATATTAAGGTGTGCGGACGATATCTTCCACATGTACCGATTGCGAAACCTGCATGACCAGTGCATACGATAGTTTAGGGAAGGTTTTGAATACCATCACCAAGCCCACCGGTTCATCCGGTAATTGCAATGTCACCGGATGCTCGGGGTCTGACTCGGGATCAGTTACGCTGGCCCCTTTGCGCAGGATAGACAGCACATGGCCACGTTCCAGCCCATCGTAGGCACCGCGGTTTAATACCACCACGCGGCCAGAACCGGTTTCGTTAATGCCATCGCTGATGCGGGCGATTTGACCAATAATCTGGTTTTCCGGAGCATGTGGAATATAGGTTTGGGTTAATTCATCCTCAATTGCGACCAGCTTGTCTTTAACCACAATTTCTTCTTTTACCTGGGTAATATTCAGCGTCGCCGGCTGTCCAGGGCGCAGCAACCTGGCTTCACCCAGGTAATGCGCTTCAATACCAAGAATTTCACCATTGCCAGGGTCTTTGACCGGTTCGCCTTCCCTGTAAATCGCCCATACCGGTTGTGGCGTTTGCGGTAACGCCTGCACATAAATATGTGTGCCTGGGCTAAGTATCTGGCGTTCTTCCTCTGCAGCAATAATCCTGGGCGCATTTTTCAGTTCGTCTGCGGTTACCAAAATAGGCCTGGTTAAAAACGGCAATATTGCATTCGGTTGTATGGCAGGGATAGCATCTGCCTTGATTGGCGTGACGATAACACCGGGTTCAAGGTTGATTGCTTCGCGAACCAGTTTCAACACCGGTTTGCCGCTGCTGGTATCCAGTACTATCACGTCACCGGGGTAGATCCAGTGCGGGTTTTTGATATTTTCGCGGTTGATTTGCCATATCTGTGGCCACTGCCACGGATTTTTAAGAAATTTGGCCGAGATGTCCCACAAAGTATCGCCTTTAACCACCACGTGGCGCTCAGGATGTTGCGCCCGCAAGGTAATTTCATCGGCAAAAGCACACAAGCTGCTACAAGCCAGGGCAAGCGAGGTTATAATTTGAACAATTTTGGTCATGTGACGTCTCTGTTATAGGTATTACTTGGATTTTTAACACCTAAAATGAAGTACTTAGGTAAAGGCAGCACGCATGGCGCGGCTTCGTGCGCAATGTCGACCAATCTAGCATGGGTTTAAAGTTATTATCAAGATGAAAAAACGGGCGTTTAGCCCTGTTTTCGTTAAACACTTTGGATTGAAAGATTTCTAGAGCATGGCACTCCTTCCGATTTTGCAGTATCCGGACCCTCGCTTGCACACGGTTGCCAAACCGGTGAAAGTGTTTGATCACGCGTTGCAGCAATTGGTCGCGGATATGGCTGAGACTATGTATGACGCGCCTGGCATAGGGCTGGCGGCGACGCAGGTGGACCAGCATATCCAGTTGATCGTGATTGACCTGAGCAAGGAAAAGAACGATCTGCTGGTCCTGATCAACCCTAAAATCATTGCCGAATCCGGTCATCAGGATTACGAAGAAGGCTGCCTGTCAGTGCCCGGCATTTATGAAAATGTCACGCGCGCAGAATTTATCACCGTTGAAGCGCAAGATGCCACCGGCAAAACCTACAAACTGGATGCCGATGGCTTGCTTAGCGTATGTATCCAGCATGAAATGGATCATTTGAAGGGTAAAGTATTTGTGGAATATCTTTCGCCCCTGAAACGCAACCGGATTCGCAGCAAAATGGTCAAGCACGCGCGCGAAATCGAGCGCAACAGTTATTAACAAGACAGGGCGATAGATGCGGATTATTTATGCCGGGACACCGGAGTTTGCGGTGCCCGCGTTACAGGGCCTGATGGATGCCGGACATGAGATCGTCATGGTGCTCACGCAGCCTGACCGGCCTTCCGGGCGTGGCATGCAACTGAAGGCCAGCCCGGTGAAACAACTGGCATTGAAGCATGACTTGCAGGTGTTTCAGCCGGAAAGTTTAAAACCGGCGGAAGTACAGGCAGACATTGCCGCCACCAATGCAGATGTGTTGATTGTCGCTGCCTATGGCCTGATCATTCCTACCGCAGTGCTCAATATTCCAAAAGTTGGCTGTTACAACATCCATGGGTCATTGCTGCCGCGCTGGCGCGGTGCTGCGCCTATCCATCGCGCTATCCTGACGGGAGATACCGAGACCGGTGTCACCATTATGGAGGTAGTGCCCAAGCTGGATGCAGGCAATATGATCAGCAAATGGGCCACGCCGATTACCGAAGCAGATACCACACAAACCTTGCACGATGCGATCAGCCGCGAAGGCGCCCGCCTGATGGTAGCAGCCATGCACACACTGCAAACCAGCGGCCAGTTGGCTTCAGAAGTGCAGAATGAAGCCCTGGTCACCTATGCTCACAAGCTGGAAAAATCCGAATCGGCGATCGACTGGACGCAGTCTGCCGTTCAGTTATCCCGGCAGGTGCGGGCGTTTAATCCTTTTCCGGTGGCGACAGCCAAATTTAAAGACCAGGTGTGCAAGCTCTGGTTTGCCCAGGTCGCTGAAAGTTCTGCTGTGATAACTGATGCAGCGCATGGCGCCGGTAGCATAGTGCAAATCCAGCCACTGTTGGTCGCTTGTGGTGATGGCATATTAGAGCTACAGGAACTGCAAATGCCAGGTGGCAAGCGGCAGACGGCGCAACAGTTTGTCCATGGTCAGCATGTGCAGATCGGTGACCGATTCTTCTAGGTTGGCAACTGGCGTTTCAGCTTGGCAGTCAATGTCATGCTGTATTCATCTGGCACATTATTCATGTGGCACATTTACCATTGAAAAACCCGCCGGACTCCCCCATGTAGTTGAAGAGTAAAAAAGAACTGAAGGAATGTGAATGTTAGGTAACTGGACCAAAACTTTTGTGCTGATGGCAGCCATCACGGCTTTGTTTGTTGCTGTCGGTGGTGCATTCGGTGGCCAAAGCGGCATGCTGATGGCTTTGCTGCTGGCAGGCGGCATGAACTTCTACGCCTACTGGTTCAGCGACCAGGCCGTGCTTAAAATGTATGGTGCCGTAGAAATCAATGCTGAAAACAACTATGGCAATAACCAGTTCAGAAACTATTTCAACATGGTGAAGGAACTGGCTGAACACGCGCAATTGCCGATGCCACGCGTATTTGTGATCAACGAAAGCCAGCCGAATGCATTTGCTACCGGCCGTAATCCTGAAAATGCCGCTGTCGCAGCAACGACCGGCATTATGCAAATCCTCAGTGAGCGTGAATTGCGTGGTGTGATGGCGCACGAACTGGCGCACGTGAAAAATCGCGATACCCTGATTTCAACGATGTCGGCCACCGTCGCCGGTGCGATTTCTGCGATTGCGCAATTTGGCATGCTGTTTGGTGGCGGTAGTAGAGATGGCGAAAACAGGCCTAACCCCATGCTGGGTATCCTGATGATCGTGATGGCGCCATTGGCGGCCAGCCTGATCCAGATGGCGATTTCCCGCTCACGCGAATATGAAGCTGACCGTATGGGTGCGGATATCAGCCGCGATCCGAAAGCGCTGGCGAGCGCACTGGAGAAAATCCATAATTATGCGCACCAGATCCCTAATCTAACCGCTGAGCAACATCCGGAAACGGGCCAGATGATGATTATTAATCCATTATCCGGTGCAGACTTCTCCGGTTTATTCAGCACGCATCCCAAGACAGAAGAGCGTGTGCGTCGTTTATTGTTGCTTGCGAATCAATACTGATAATCAGCAGCGTTACGTTGATAAAAGGCTTTCCTCAGGAAAGCCTTTTTTATTGTGACTGCGTTTCTGTTTATTTTTAATATTGGCTTATTGCCGTGTTTCCGCCGGGAAACAGCTGGCATCAAGTAAAATAGCATTTTTTAGCCAGAGTCCACCCGTGCAAGTCGCCCAGTTAATAGCCGCACATGCCGTCGCTGAAGTCCTTGCCGGCCACAACCTGACAGTTTCAATGCCCAAAGCATTGCGTAAAGTCAAATCAGCCACGCCACAACAACAGGCGGCTGCGCAAGATTATAGCTACCTTACCTTGCGCTTTTATGCGGAGTCCGCTGCTTACCTGGCTGCACTGACACCGAAGCCGGTTTCGGATACCAGGGTAGAAGCGTTGTTACTGGTAGCACTCTCACAGTTATTGCATGGACAGGATGATGATTTTACCGTGGTGAACCAGGCGGTAGACGCCGCTGGCACAACCGGGCAGCGCTGGGCCAAGGGCCTGGTCAATGCCGTTTTGCGTAATTTCCTGCGCCAGCGTGAAGCGCTAAAAGCGGATGTCACGCAAAGTGAAGAAGTCATTTGGAACTACCCGCAATGGTGGATAGAACTGCTCAAACAGCAGTATCCGGAAGACTGGCAAGCCATGCTTGCAGTTGGTAATGCGCATCCACCGATGACATTGCGCGTCAATGTCCGCAAAACCAGCGTAGAGGCCTATTTGCAGGGGCTGCAAGAGGCTGGTATTGCAGTCACGCATCTGGGTAGCGCCGCCATTCAGCTGCATCAGCCGCTGCCAGTGCATAAATTGCCGGGCTTTGACCAGGGCTGGGTCAGCGTGCAGGATGCCGGTGCGCAATGGGCAGCGCCTTTGCTAGATGTCGCGCCAGGCATGCGCGTGCTGGATGCCTGTAGCGCCCCTGGCGGCAAGACCTGCCATGTGCTGGAATCCTGCGATGTGGATCTGATTTCACTGGATGTGGAGGCCGAGCGTTTGAAGCGCGTGAACGAGAATCTGCAACGGCTGGATTTAAAGGCCAGCGTGATTACCGGCAACGCAGCGGCGGCAGACTGGTTCGATGGCCAGCCGTTTGACCGTATCCTGGCTGATGTGCCGTGCAGTGCTTCCGGTATCGTGCGGCGGCACGTGGATATGAAATGGTTGCGCAGACCTCAGGATTTGGCGACTTTTGCACACACACAGCAGCAAATTTTATCTAATTTGTGGCAAATGCTGGCAAAAGGCGGTAAATTGCTTTATGTGACATGTTCGGTATTCCAACAAGAAAACGAAATGCAAATCCAGCAATTTTTAACCTCCCATGATGATGCGACCCGACTGCCCGTGCAGTTCGATGCAGCTATTTTACCGTGCGAGCATGCGACGCCCGGGCAATTGCTGCCGGTGGCTACCCATGACGGATTATTCTATGCGTTGTTGCAAAAGCATTAAATCCTGGTTTTTGCTAGTTTTCATGCTTCTCGCTGCCTGGTCAGTGCTGGCAGGTGGAAATCATGCGCATATCAAAGTGGCCGAACTGGTGCTGCGCGATGACTTGTGGACGCTGGATGCGGAAATTGATATCCAGCTGGGGCATGCGCTGGAAGAAGCGCTGAACAAAGGCGTGACCTTGAGCTTTTTATATGAATTCCAGATCGTGAAACCGCTCAAATACTGGTTTGACGATGAAGTGGTGACTGAACGCCGGCAAGTGACATTGGCTTATCATGCGCTGACCAAGCAATACATCCTGAATTATCCACAGCAGCAAAAAGTATTCGATACCCTCACTGATGCCAGGCAGGAACTGGCCGTCATCCATGACTGGCGCCTGGCGCCGCATGCAGTGCTGGAAAAAAACCAGTCCTATCACGCCGCGCTGAAAATGCACCTGGATACCAGCAAGTTGCCAAAAGCCTTGCAGGTGGATGCCATTGGCGAGAGTGATTGGGAACTGGTCACGCCTACCTTTAGCTGGTGGGTAAAGGAGACCGTGCGCTAAACTATGCGTTATCTGCTGATCCTGTCGATTACGCTGGCCGCAGGTCTCCTGTACCTGCTGTCTCTTGCCAGTGCCAATACCGCCATCAGCGGCGACTATTACATTACCCTGCTTTACATCAATGCTGGCCTGGCTGTGCTGTTGCTGGGGGTGATTGGTTACCAGCTACGCCACCTGTATCGCACCACCAAATCCAAGCAGGTAGGCAGTAAACTCAACTTCAGGTTACTGGTCACCTTCGCGCTGATGGCGCTGATTCCCGGCATGATTGTGTACCTGGTCTCGGTCAACTTCCTCAGCCGCTCGATTGAATCCTGGTTCAACGTAAAAGTTGAATCTGCGCTGGATGGCGGCCTGAACCTTGGTCAGCGCGCGCTGGATATCATGCTGTCCGAGCTGAAAGACAAAGCCCAGGGTATGACGGTGTCCCTGTCCCTGCAAACAGCCAAATCAAACTATGCGCAACTGAACGATTTACGCGAAAAGGCCGGCATCCAGGATGCAGCATTGCTGACTCCGCAAGGTGCGATTCTGGCAGTAAGTAGTGCGGATCCGAGCAGTTTCCTGCCGGAACTACCTTCTGTACCACAATTACGCCAGGCCAGAAGTGGCGTCTATGGCAAGATCGAACCTATCGTCGGCAAAGGCCTGTATATGCGGGTGCTGGTGCCGGTAGAACCGTTAGGTATTATAGGGGAAGTGCGTATCCTGCAACTGATGCAGCCAGTGCCGAAAGCGCTCTCGAATACCGCCGAGTCGGTGCAGGACGTTTACCGTGAGTATCAGACCCTGTCTTACAGTCGCCAGTCACTGAAAGACATCTTCATGCTGACGCTGACCATGATTCTGTTGCTCTCCATGCTGGGGGCATTGATCATTGCATTTGCACTGAGCCGGCGCATGGCGCAACCGCTCACGGTGCTGGCCGAAGGCACGCGGCTGATTGCCAGTGGCGATTACTCGCAACAATTACCTTCATTCGGCAAGGATGAGCTCAGTGTGCTGGTGAAGTCATTCAACAGCATGACGCGACAGTTGCAGGAAGCAAAAAATGCTTCCGAACAAAGCCGCCAGCATGTGGAATCTGCGCGTGCATACCTGGAAGCTATCCTGTCGCACCTGAGTTCAGGCGTGATGACGATTAATGAACGCGCCGAGCTGCGCGTCTATAACCTGGCAGCCACCAATATCCTGGGTATCTCGCTGGTCGGGTTTAAAAACAAGAGATTCACCGACATTGCTGCTGAAAATCTATATTTAAGCCCATTTGTAGAAATCGTCATGCGCCATTATGATGAGACCTTGCAGCTGGATCACCATGAGCGACACATGACCAGCCAGATCGATATTGAGAGTGAGCATGGCAAGCAGATACTGATGTTGCGCGTAACAAGATTGCCGGAAGGCGCCGGGCACGGGCTGGTAGTGGTATTTGATGATGTGACCGTGATGGCGCAGGCACAACGCGATGCGGCCTGGGCTGAAGTGGCGAGACGGCTGGCGCATGAAATCAAGAACCCGCTGACACCGATACAATTGTCGGCCGAGCGCTTGCAGTTTAAATTGCATGATAAGCTGGACAGCAAAGATGCCGAGATGCTGCTCAAATCGACCGACACCATTGTGAACCAGGTGCAGGCCATGAAAAATATGGTCAATGAATTTAGTGAGTACGCCAGAACACCGGCTGCACTGTTGGTTAAACTGGATTTAAATGCTTTAATCCGGGATGTCAGTCGGTTGTACAATGGATCGACGATCAAGTTAGAGTTGATATTGCAGCAGCAGTTGCCGGAAGTGCAGGCGGATGCCACCATGATGCGGCAGATACTGCATAATTTATTACAGAATGCACAGGATGCCATGAGCCAGGTCGAGCAGCCGCAGGTCGTCATCTTGACCGATAGCGATGGCGAACGTGTAAAATTGTCCGTGACTGACAATGGCGGTGGTTTTCCGACCGATGTAATGGCAAGGGTGTTTGAACCCTATGTCACCACCAAATCGCATGGCACTGGTCTGGGTTTGGCGATTGTGAAGAAAATGATAGAAGAACAACGTGGACAGATACGTATAGAAAATCTGCCACAGGGGGGCGCCAGCGTGACCATACACCTGCCCGTAGATAAACAACAGCGTCGGCGCATAGAGCGCATCGTGTAAGGAAGTACGGACATGGCATCACGGAATATATTGGTGGTTGATGACGAAGTCGGCATTCGCGAGTTGTTGAGCGACATCTTGCGCGATGAAGGGCATCAGGTACGCCTGGCAGAAAATGCCCAACTGGCGCGTGAAGAGCGACTCAAGCAACGCCCGGATCTGGTGTTGCTGGATATCTGGATGCCGGATTGTGACGGCATCAGCCTGCTGAAAGAATGGGCAAATGCCGGGTTATTGACCATGCCGGTCATCATGATGTCCGGCCATGGCACCATTGATACTGCCATTGAAGCGACCCGCTTAGGTGCGTTCGACTTTTTGGAAAAACCCATTGCACTGCAAAAGTTGCTGAAAACAGTGGGTGCCGCCATCAAGCATACCGAGCATTTGGCGCATACCGAAATCAACCTGTCCAGCTTCGGTAAAAGTGCTGCTATTCAAGAGCTCAAGCAGCGCCTGGAGCAACTTGCCCGCCACAAAAACACCTTATTCCTGATCGGTAAAAAAGGCGGCAGCGTCGCCCTGTGCGCCAAATTCCTGCGCCCACCAAACACGCCATGGGTTGCATTGACTGAGTACGATAAATTGGTCTCGGCACCAATGGAAATCCTCGAACAGGCACGCGAAGGCGTCGTGTTTGTCGATGAAGTCACGCGACTGGGGAAAACCGAACAGAAAGGCCTGAGCTTACTGATTGCCAAGTCAGAAAAATACGGCGTGAGAGTCATTTGTGGCAGCGAATTTGGCCTGCCGCATCTGATTGAAAAAGCCATGCTGGAGCAATCACTGTTACAGACACTGGCGGGTGCTGCAGTCAAAGTGCCTTGTCTGGACGAGCATAAAGAAGATATCCCTGACCTGGCCACCGCCATGGCTACATTGATGGTGGAAGCCAGCAAGATCGATTACAAGGCGTTTGATGTGGCAGCGCTGAATGCGCTCAGGAATGCTGACTGGCCGGGTGACCTGGATGAGCTGGAATCAGTGGTGCAGAACCTGTTGATGACCAGCCTGAGTGACAGCATCACCCAGGAAGATGTCCAAAGGGTACTAAAAGATTTTCAGGGGCAGGTTTCAGAGTCAGCCGAACAGCATATGCCCCTGAACCTTGACCAGCCCTTGCGTGAAGCGAGGGATGAGTTTGAGCGCTTTTACTTTCAATACCATATGCGGCTGGTGAAAAATAATATGAGTCGGCTGTCTGATATTTCAGGCCTGGAGCGTACGCATTTGTACCGTAAACTCAAGCAGCTGGGGATACGCATCAAAGGGTAATCCGTTAATGCAAATAAAAAAGCCGGGGAAGCCCGGCTTTTTTATGATCAGAAACTGCTATTTTTGACGATTATCCAGGCTGTACCCAGTCTGCGGGTACAGGCTAAGCAACCACATACCGCCAGCAATGCCCAGATATACAAAAAATGCATCCAATGAGGCCTGGCTAAGCACAATCGCCATAAATACCGCCAGTACTCCCAGCACACGCGCACTGATTCTGGTTTTAAAACCTATCAATAAAGCCAAGCCAAACACCAGCTGAATCAAGATCAGCAACGGCGCAAACACAGCAGGCAAGCCCAATTGGCCGAGCATGGATTGGTATTGCAAATAGCCCTCAGGCACAGAGGTGATGGCAATCAACTTCAAAATCACAATGCCAAAGAATACCAGCGCCAGCAGAACCCTGGCTGCAGCAGTTTGTAAAGGACACATCACTTTTCCTCAAATCCTGTTTTTATAAAGCGCCTATAATGCCTGTGGCTAATCACAATTGCAAACTTTCATCCGGAGCAGAACGTTGTCCGTACAGCACATTCAGTTAATGATTTACCGACTTGATACACAGCACGCATTGTGGCCAGAGTGTCGCAAGATCCGTCAACGAGTATTTGTTGATGAACAGCAAGTGCCTGTTTCATTAGAGTGGGATGCGTCAGATGCCGTGGCCATGCATTTGCTCGCCATGGTGGATAAGAAGGCAGTGGCATGTGCGAGAGTACTTGACGACGGACACATCGGGCGTATGGCAGTGTTATCTGAGTGGCGGGGACAGGGAATTGGCGAAGCATTATTGCTTCAGGCGATTCAGGAATGCCAGCGGTTAGGTGTCACACATGCAGGACTTTCGGCACAAACCCATGCCATCAATTTTTATGCACGGGCAGGGTTTGTCGTGAGCAGTGAACCCTACCTGGATGCGAATATCATGCATGTCGATATGCAGCTTGAACTGGTATAATTACGGTTTCAGTTTTTCTCTCACTTCCAGACATAAAAGGAATTCTCATGTCAAAGATCGTATTAAAAGCCGGTGAAGCTACCGTATTTTCCGAAGGTAAAGATGTGACCGCGGCCATGCCGGAAATCGTGATTGGCGCTGTAGATGGCCCGGTTGGGACTGCATTTGCCAACATGATGGCGCAAACCAAAGGCCATACCGCCATGTTTGCCGTGCGCGACATTAACCAGATGGTGCGTCCTGCAACTATGATGGTGCCTAAAGTGACTTTGAAAGATTCATTGAACATTGAATTGTTCGGGGGTGTAGTGCAAGCGGGTGTGGCCGATGGTATTACTGATGCAGTGATCGAAGGCATTATCCCTAAAGAATTGGTGAATGATTTGTGCATCGTGGCCCTGCTGTGGATTGATCCGGGCTGTGCCAAAGAAGCGAATCTGGACAAGGCTGACTTGTACAAAAACAACTACGAAGCGATAAAGCTGGCATTGAAACGTGCCTTGAATGATGAGCCTAGTATTGACGAAATCATTGCCAACCGTCACAAAATCAAACACTGTATGTGGGAAGATAGTTGGGATCAAAAGTAAGCTTGGATCAGAAGTAATCCAGCTTTATCCTGTGAAACCCCGCAGTCGCGGGGTTTCTGTTATCTGGGAGGATAGCGATGAAGTCGCTCATTAAACGCTACCTGGCAGTATTGTATGAATCGCTGTTGATGTTGGCTCTGGCGCTGACACTGACAGCCATATACTACATGCTGTTTGGCGATGCCAGCCACGGCTGGAAAAGGTCGGGATTGCAGTTGCTGGTATGGGCAAGCATGGGCGCTTATTTTGTCCGCTGCTGGACAGTGACCGGGCAAACGTTAGCCAGTCAGACATGGAAGTTGAAAGTGGTGAATCAGCAAGGGCAGTTGCTAAACTGGCAACAGGCTTCGCTTCGCTACCTCGTTGCCAGCGTATTGCTTCTGCCTGTCGGTTTGACGCTGTGGTGGGCTATGCTTGACCGCGACCAGCAGTTTTTGCATGACCGCTTGCTGGGCTCGCGTATTGTCTGGGTGTAGCGGGATGAATACTAACGTTTTTCTACATAATGCAGCATGCCCAGGCCGGCAAATAAAAACAGTATGGTCGGGCCGATGGCACTAAACAAGGGTGACCAGTCGTTGAGCACACCCAGATGGACGAAAACACGGTTCATGATTTGATACACCACGCCTAGCAGAATCCCGGAAAATATTTTGGCACTGATACCGCCAGCGCGTTGCTGCAAAAAGCCAAACGGCAAGGCCAGCACTACCATCACCAGGCAGGCCAGCGGGTAGATCAGCTTGGACCATAATGCCACCTGGTAGCGAGTGCTTTTCTGGCCATTGCGATGCAAATGCTGGATAAAACTGTACAGGTTCCAAGCCGACATTTTTTCCGGTAACACCAGTAATACATTCAATAGTTCAGGTCTGATCAATGATTCCCACTGCGCCTGTTTCACGAACTTTGAAGTCACCGAGTTAGACTGTACGGAACGCTCATTATTGAACGAGGTTTGTGTCACATTCAGCAATTTCCAGTGATCGTCGGCAAAATGACCTTTTTCGGCATGGCTGATACTGCGCAGGCGGAATTGCGGGTCAAAGTCATAAATATCAATATTCACCAGGCTGCTATCCGGCAACACGGTGTTCACATTGACAAAGCTGCTGCCATCCTTGATCCATAAACCGGACTTGAAGTCTTGCGCCACCACAGAGTCAGTGGCCTGGATGCGGATACGTTGCGCCATTTTTTCACTTAATGGCGCAAGAATTTCACCAATCATAAAAGTGACGATGGCAAACACCAGGCCTATGCTCAGCAGTATCTTGGCAATGACTTTCAGTGAAATGCCACTGGTGCGCATGACAATCAGCTCGGAGTTACCGGCCATTGCGCCCAGGGTATACACAATGCCTAACAAAACAGCTACCGGTGCCACCTCATAAATATGCCCGGGGATACTCAGCCCGACAAATGTCAGCATGCTGTTGACACCATAGTGACCTTTGCCCAGGCTATCCAGTTCTTGCAGCAGGTCAAAGAATGAAAACATGGCGAGCAGGCCAAACAGCACCAGCATGATGTTAAAGCTGATCTCGCGCCAGAAATAACGATTGAGTATGGAAAGCGTCATGATTTATGCCGCAGCCTTTGGGCGACGCTTGAACAGGTCTGGAATCAGGGGTTTCAAGTGCTTTCGGCGATGGTACAGATACCAGCCCAACAGGATGAAACAGAGGTGCACCGGCCATAAGCCTACCCAGGACGAAATTCTGCCTTGCGTGATCCAGGCCTGGAAAATACTCAATATATTGTTATAGACGATAAAAATCAGGATGGCGAACATGATATTCAGCGATCGCCCGGCTCTGGGATCGACAAAGCTCAGGGGGATCGCCAGCAACACCATGACGATGGTGGAAATCGGTATGGCGAATCGCCAATGCAGCTCTGCCTGGTCAGATAACGAGGCATCTTTCATCAGCCCCAGTGTGGTCTTGCCTTGCGCCGTACCGGCTTCAGGCGCGGTTTCCTTGGTTTCGATACGGATATCGTAACGTTCGAATTCAGTGGTGGAGACGTCCAAAGTGTTGGGGATGACTTCGTAGCGCCGCCCATGTTGCAAGACGAGGAAATTGTCGCCGTTTTTGGCCTTATAGCGGCTGCCGCGATTGGCCGTGATAATGCCGGTTTTGCCATGCTGGCGCGATTGCACGAAGATATTTTTGACTTCATAACCTAGCTTGTCGAAACTCTCGATAAAGTAAATGCGCTCCCCGCTGCTTGATTCCTTGAATGCGCCGGGGCTGATAGAAGAGAGTTCGTCACGTTTTTTAAGTTGCTCACGGTAACCTTCTGCTTTTTCGGTCGCCCATGGCATCACGAACAGGCTAAGCAGGCTGATGATCAGCACGATAGGGAAAATAAAGCGCAGGATAGGTACAACCCATTGGCGCAGGCTCAGCCCGGCATTCATCCAGATCACCATCTCTGAATCGCGATGCCAGCGCGTTAACGTCAGCAGCACGGCGAGAAAAATAGCCAGTGACAGCATCATAGGCATCAGTTTCACCAGGCTGAAGGTGAGGATGGTGCCAATGGCATCGTTAGGCAGAATGCCTTTGGAAACCTGGCGCACGATGTTACCGGCGCGCTGTGCGACCACGATACCCAGAATAATCAGGAAAATGGCAGAAGATGAGGACATCAACTCTGCGGACAATGCACGTTTGAATATTTTCAATTTAAATGCACCGCTTTGAAATCAGCATAAAACACTAGATAATACAATCATCGCTCAAGTCACAGGCACTCGAACATAAAAGGATAAAGATGGAATTTAGCATAAAAAGCACTGGCCCGGAAAAATTGCGTACCGATTGTTTGCTGGTGGGGGTTTATGAAGGCCGTAAGCTGACTGATCTTGGTAAATCTTTGGATGAAGCAAGTGACAAAGCAATCACGCTTGCGCTGAAATCCGGTGATATCGAAGGCAAGGCTGGCAGTACTTTGTTACTACGCCAGTTATCCGGCATTACCGCGAACAGGGTACTGCTGGTTGGCTTGGGTAAATCCGAAGAATTCAGCCTGAGAACTTTGCGTAATGCTTTCCGCGCTGCCATTAAAAGTTTGCCCGCCGGTGTTGAGAGTCTGGCAACAGATTTTGCCGGTCTGGTGATCAAGAAATCTGATACCCAGTCAAAAGCGGCTGCACTGGCTGAAATTGCGTGGGAATCCATTTACCAGGTAAATGCGGTCAAAGAAAAGAAAGCGGAGCCAAAAGCACTCAAGCAGATTACTTTATTGGTCGGCAAATCCGATGTCGAAGGGGCCGAAGCCGGCATTAAACAAGGCCAGAGCGTGGGTAATGGCGTGGCGCTGGCTAAAGACCTTGGTAACCTGCCACCCAATATTTGTACGCCGACTTATCTCGGCAAACAGGCTGAGAAATTAGCCAAAGATTATGGTTTTAAAGTGGAAGTGCTGGAAGAAGCCGAGATTGAAAAACTCAAAATGGGTTCATTCCTCGGTGTGACACGCGGCAGTGACGAACCGCCACGCTTTATCGTCTTGCAACATTTAAAAGGTAAGAAAACGCAAAAACCGGTGGTGCTGGTAGGTAAAGGCATCACATTTGATACCGGTGGCATTTCGCTAAAACCCGGTGCCGATATGGATGAAATGAAGTACGACATGTGCGGCGCTGCTTCCGTACTAGGAGTGTTTAAGGCCATAGGCGAACTGGATTTGCCGTTGAATGTGGTTGGCCTGATCCCGACTTGCGAAAACATGCCTAGTGGCCGTGCCACCAAGCCGGGCGATGTGTTGACCAGTATGTCTGGCCTGACCATTGAAGTATTGAATACCGATGCGGAAGGGCGTTTGATCCTTTGTGATGCGCTGACCTATGCAGAGCGCTTTGAGCCGTCTGCCGTGATTGATATCGCAACCTTGACTGGTGCCTGCGTCATTGCATTGGGACATCACCCTAGCGGTTTGTTTGCCAATAATGATGCGCTGGCGAGAAAACTGCTTGATGCCGGTGAAAAAGCGCAAGACCGCGCCTGGCAGATGCCGTTATGGGACGAATACCAGGGTCAGCTGGACAGCAATTTTGCCGATATGGGCAATATCGGTGGCCGTGCCGGTGGTAGTATCACTGCGGCTTGTTTCCTGTCGCGTTTCGCCAAGAAATATGACTGGGCGCACCTGGATATCGCAGGGACTGCCTGGAAATCCGGCAAAGAAAAAGGCGCTACCGGCCGTCCGGTGCCATTGCTGGTGACCTACTTGTTACAGCAGGTAACTGACAAGGCCTGATAGGGTTAAAGATAAAAACGCTATGACGCGGGTACGCTTTTATACCGATATTCCTGACCGTGCCGGTTTGATTCTGCATCTGGTCGAGCAGGCCGTCGCCCGTCAACGGCAAGTGACCATCTATCTGGACTCACCTGAAGCGGCGGAACAGATCAGTCACAGCTTGTGGCAGCAACCCGCATTTATCCCCAATGTGCTGGCAGATGCGCCGCAAGCGGGCCTGACGCCAGTGCTGCTGGCCTGGTTACCAGAACATATCCGGCAGGATGATATGCTGTTCAACTGCCAGGCCGAGCTGCCAAAGTTTTTCAGTCGTTTCCGCCATCTGTTTGAATTGATAGGCGCTGCCGAAGAGGAAAAAACAGCGGGTCGCCAGCGCTATGCGTTTTACCGCGACCGTGGCTATGAAATTCAGCATATGAAGATGCAGGCGCAGTCAGCGCCTGACCAGGGAGGTTGTGTGGATATCTCAGAAATTCCGGTATTAACCAAAGTCGTACAAAAAAATAACCCGGCCACCGTGGACGTGGATGAGCTGGTTGCGCAGGTCAAACAGGCACTGCTGCCGGAGATTGCCGAGATTGTCACCAGTCAGTTGGGGCAACGGGCTTTTGAGCGGACAGTGGTTGAGCAACAAGCTTTGTCCGAATATGCGGAATCCATACAGCAGGATTTATCACGCCACGCACAAACCCAGGTCGGGGAAAGTATCCAATCCATTGAGCAGGCTTTTCGCGAAGCCATGAGCAATGTCGGCAAGCAGCAACTGCAATCTGTGGAAGAAGATGTAGCGCGTTTGACAGAAACACAACAGCAATTGCTGGCGACCACAGAGCAGACGATTCGGGAAGTGGCAGAAAATGCAGGCAAGCAGAAACTGGAAGAAAAGCTGGCGCAGCTGATAGATGACCAGCAGGCACAGATTGCCACCAAGGTGCTGGAGATGCAGGCGCAGCTTGAGAAAAGCATGGCGGATCATATCCACCAGTTGCAGGAGAGCAGCAAGGAAACGCTGACCAGCGGCCAGGAGGCGATGGAAGCCAGGCTGGTGGAAGAATATAAACTGACCCTGCAAACCGCCTTTGCCGAATTCACCGAGCAGCAAACTGCCGAGTTCAAGCAAAAATTCAATACAGAATTGTCTTCGGTCGAAGCCGAGTTACAGACCAAAGTGCAGGGCATGGTCACTGCGCAAATGCAGGTGATAGAAGGTGAACTGAACAAACGCCTGAAATCCAGCATTCTGGAAGTCTTGCAGGGCATCAAGTTCGTGATGCCCAGTATTTAAAGGTTTGCCTGCACTCCGGCTGATCTAAAGCAGGAAATCTTCAGGCATCCGCAAGCGTCAATACTACCGGTGTATGATCACTGGGGCGTTCCAGTTTGCGAGGCAGTTTATCAATCAGGCAGCTTTGGCATAACGGTTTCAAGGCGTCACTGACCAGGATGTGGTCTATGCGCAGCCCCATATTGCGACGGAATGCTGCCATCCGGTAATCCCACCAGCTGTAGTGACCAGCTTCATCAGTAAACAAGCGGAAACTGTCGGTTAAGCCTAATGCCAGCAGCTTCTGGTATGCCTCACGCTCCTGCGGGCTAACCAGCACCTGGCCTTCCCACGCCACAGGGTCATGGCAGTCCCTGTCATCCGGCGCAATATTGTAATCACCCAGCAGTGCCAGTTTTTCATGTTGCTTTAACTCGTCTACCACCCAATGGTGTAGCGCGTTGAGCCAGTTGAGCTTGTACTGGAATTTATCTGAATCCAGCGCCTGGCCATTCACCACATAAGCACAAATCACCCTGACACCTTGTATGGTCGCCGCTATAATGCGTTTTTGTTCGTCAGCAAAATTCGGCAGGTCCACATGCACATCATTGATCGCATGCGGGCTGATAATCGCCACGCCATTGTAGGTTCTCTGCCCGTTGTGGATGGCATTAAAACCCGCCTCTTTTAAAGCCGCATAGGGGAACTTGCTATCTTCCTGTTTGGTTTCCTGAAGGCACAGCGCATCTGGTTGATTGGCGACCAGCCAGTCCAGTACATGCGGCAGGCGTACCGTCAGCGAATTAACATTCCAGGTGGCCAGTTTCAACAGTATTCTCCAGTCATGGGTATGGATGGCAGTCAGCGATTGCGATTGCACTCGCGCATTTTACACCACTCTATTGCCGTTTCCGGTCATGTGCTGCCAGGGAGATCATAGGCTTATGTTGGCAGTTTACGAGTTGCCTGATTGAATATCAGACAAATGGCGTATTTTTCAACTGGCCGCCAGCCGTTACAGTGTGACCTGGATAATTGACTTTTCAGGAGAGCTGGCATGCAAGGTGACCTTAAACGCGATCAGGGGCGGCGCACCGGGTTTACGCAACACGAATGGGGGCTGGTGATCGCGATTGTGCTGGTTGCGATGGCGTTAAGGCCAGGCATTGTCTCCATGGGGCCTGTCTTGCCCGCCATCATTGATGCATTCCAGTTAAGTCATGCCACAGCCTCATTGATGACTGCGATTCCTGATTTATTAATGGGCGCGCTGGCCTTGCCTACTCCCTGGCTGGTACGCAGGTTCGGCGTGAACAGAGTGCTGATGCTGGCATTAGGCCTGCTCAGTGTTTCAATCGCTGTACGCGCTGGTGCAGGCAGCAGTTTGACCTTGATCACCGCCACCGTGGGGGTTGGTGCCGGTATTGCAGTGGCTGGCGCCATGTTTGCCGGGATTGTGAAAGCCAGTTTCTCCAATCGCGCCGCCTTAATGATCGGTATTTATGCTACTGCTTTATCATTGGGCAGCACCCTTTCCGCCGGCCTCACCGGCTGGATATTGCAATCTACAGGCTGGCGGGTAGCTATTGGTGTATGGGCAGCATTAGGGGTGGTTGCCCTGCTCGCCTGGTGGCGGGTGATACCAAAGTCAGTTGCCACACAGGAGGTGTCTGGCACAGAGGGCACATCAGCAACGCGTTTGCCATTGCATACACCAGTTGCCTGGCTGATTGCGCTGTTTTTTGCCTGCGTGAATTTCCTGTTTTATTCCATTCTCACCTGGACTGCAGCCATGTATCAGGAGGCAGGCATGCCCGCCGCTGAAACAGGTGGTGTGCTTGCCAGTTTTACCTTTTGTTTTATGCTGGCAAACCCGGTGGTGGGCATGCTTAGCAAGCGTCTGGACCGGCGCGGCTGGCTGGTGGCGTGTAGCTTGCTATCCACCATAGGCCTGGCGGGTATGGCAACTCCGGGCGCCTGGCCATGGCTATGGGTACCGCTCACGGCATTTGGCCTGGGCGGTGCTTTTACATTGGCCATGACTTTGCCGCTGGACCATACGCACACTCCGGATGCGGCGAATCGCTGGAATGCATTTGTGTTGACCATAGGTTATTTGATAGCGGCCACCGGGCCTTTTATCATGGGCTTAATGCATGATCACAGCGGGCATTTTGCTGGTGGTTTTCAATTACTGGCGGGTGTCTCCGCACTGATGCTGGTGCTGGCGACTTTGCTCAAACCGCCACGCTAAATACTTATTCCTGAAAGTAGTTCCTTAAAATTAAGCGACAGCACCAAAACGACTCTGCCTGCTGACGATTCATTTTTGCCATGGTTGTGGAAAGCCTTTCCGCAACCATGCGTTCCGCCAAGACCTGAACTAAATACACTGATATCCGCCATAAATCTCTGTCTATTTGGCTGATGTGATCAACACGGCTTACGGTATAAATCAGGCTGGACCCAATTCTCGGCAAAACGCCCAACCAGACTGCAGTGATATCGTTGTTCCAATAACCATGAAGCGCAACTCAACCCTCTTCTTATTCAGATGGCTGGTGGCTATTGTCACGTCCGCCATTGCCGGGTATGCATGTGCTTCTGAAGAGATTACCCTGCAACTGAAATGGCGGCACCAGTTCCAGTTTGCTGGCTATTACGCTGCCCAGCAGCAAGGCTATTACAAGGATGAAGGCTTGACCGTCAACATCATTGAAGGCAGCAAAGACCGGCCACCCGTGCAGCAGGTCTTGTCCGGGCAAGCGGACTACAGTATCGGCGATGCCGAAGTGTTGGTTTCACGTATTTCCGGTAAACCTTTGGTGGCACTGGCGGCTATTTTCCAGCATTCCCCCGGCGTATTGCTCAGCTTGCAGCAAAGCAATATCCAGCATCCTAAAGACCTGGTCGGTAAGCGCATCATGATGTCTTCTGATGACCAGGGCGTGTTCCAGTTCAAAGCCATGTTGCTGAAACAGCACCTGGATATCAAGGAAATGACCCTGGTGCCGCATACCTGGCGCCTGCAGGACCTGATCGATGGCAAGGTGGAAGTGATCTCAGCCTATGTGATGGACGAGCCGGAACAATTGAAACAGATGGGCTATTCGCCTGCCATCATCACCAACCAATCCTATGGTGTGGATTTTTACGGGGATGTGCTGTTCACCAGCGAGCGCGAATTATCCATGCATCCCGAGCGGGTCGATGCCTTTTTGCGCGCGACCAAGAAGGGCTGGCTGTATGCCTTGAGTCATCAATCTGAAATGGCCGAAAGTATTGCGGGCATGCCAGGCGTGGTCAAACGTGGCGTGAATAAACAAACGCTGATGCGTGAAGCCAGTATGATGCATCCCTATGTGCTGACAGAAGTCGTGCCATGGGGCCATATGAATGAAGAGCGCTGGTATGCCATTGCGCAGACCTTGGCCGATTTAGGCCTGGTGCAGCCGCATGTGGACCTCAAAGGCTTTATGTACCAGGGCGATATGCGCGTAAAGCGGCCCTACATAGTATGGTTGGCACGTGGTGTTTGTATCCTGTTACTTATCCTGGGCGTGACCTTTCTGTGGAACTTGCAGATCAGGCGCCAGGTGGTACACCGTACCCAGGCTTTACAAAATGAAATAGACCGCCGCAAACAGGCTGAGTACCTGCTCAAAGTAGCTGGTAGTGTCGCCAGGATTGGCGGCTGGATGATTGATGTAAAAACAAACACCTTGCAATGGTCGGATGAAGTTGCGGCTTTGCATGAAATGCCGCCCGGTTATACGCCGACGGTAGAAGAAGGCGTACGCATGTTTGTGCCTGAGTATCAGGCGCTCATGCAACATGCACTTGAAAAATGCATAGAGGATGGCGTGTCTTATGATCTGGAACTGGAAAAAATAACCGCCACAGGCCGCCGTTTCTGGGTGCGTGCCATGGGGCAAGCGGTGCGTGATGAGCAAGGCAATATTTTCAAGTTGCAGGGTTCACTACAGGATATTACTGCCCAGAAACAACTGGAAGCCATCAGGCAAGGGCAGGCCAGAATCCAGGCCATGATGCTGGCTGATGTGTCTCTGCACGAAATCCTAAATACTGTGGCGCAACTGATAGAACTGCAATTCCCGGGCGCCAGCTGTGCTATTTTGCTGCTGGACCAGGAAGGCACACATTTGCGCCATGCTGCTTTATCGACATTACCACCGCCGTATATCCAAGCCATGGATGGGATTGTGCTTGAAACCGATCAGATCGCGCTGCTTACCCAGGGCCGTGTGATTGCCAACGATATCAATACTTACCCGTTTGGCGACGAGAACCGGGCGCTGGCGCTCACTCATGGCCTGCAGGCCTGCTGGAGTGCACCCATCTTGTCACGCAGCTGGCGTGCATTAGGGGTGCTGGCCATCTACAGGCGGCATCAGCACACGCCAGCAGAGGCTGAACTTGATTTCGTCGAGAGTTATGCGCAAATCCTTGGCCTGGCCATTGAACGCGAGCAGTCGGACGAGCAGCTTAACCTGTTACGCAGCGGTATCTCCAGGCTGAATGACATTGTCATGATCACCGAGGCGCCACTGCAGGCACCCATGCAGCAAAAAATCGTGTTCCTCAATGAGGCATTCACCAAGATTACTGGATCTTCGCTTGAACATTTAAGCGGCAGTTCCCCTTTTGATATTTTCAATGTCGCCACGCCTGGCCGTGAACTCGAACGTATCAAACACGCTTTTCAACAGATGCTGCCTATCACGGCCGAAGTGGTCACCATCAATCTGGATGGTGCAGGCGTATCGCTGGAAATGGATGCATTGCCGCTGCATGACAGAGGTGGTCGCTATACCCACTGGGTACTGGTGTTGCGGGACATTACCGAACGCAAACAGGCCGATGCGCAGATACGCCAGCTGGCCTATTACGACACTATGACTGGTCTGCCTAACCGCTTATTGCTACAAGAAAAGCTGTCTTCCCACTTGCGCAAAGCGGTACGTAAGAAAACCGGCGGTGCCTTGCTGTTTATTGATATTGATAACTTTAAAACACTTAATGATACGCATGGGCACGATATCGGTGATGCATTGCTGATTGAGGTGGCAAAGCGCATCAAACATTCTGTCCGCCGTCTGGATACGGTCAGCCGCCTGGGTGGCGACGAGTTTGTCGTGGTGCTTGATGGCTTGCATAGGGACCCGGTACATGCCGAAAAACAGGCGCGTATCGTTTGTGAAAAAATCGTCGCCGCGTTTAAAGAACCGTTTAATTTAAACCATTACCAGCACTATACCTCGCCTAGTATCGGCGTAGCCCTGTTTGATCATGAGGTGCCCAGCCAGGCCGAAGAACTGTTGCGGCGGGCTGATATGGCCATGTACAAAGCCAAGGAGGCCGGTAGAAATGGTTACCAGTTCTTTGACACCTTAATGGAAACCGAATTATTGCAGCGTGTGGCACTGGAGGCTGATCTACATATCGCGATTGAACAGCAGCAATTCCAGCTGCATTTCCAGCCACAATATAACCAGCAGCACGATATCGTCGGCGCCGAGGCCCTGATCCGCTGGCAGCATCCCGAGCGCGGCCTGGTGATGCCAAATCAATTTATCACCATGGCCGAGAGTTCAGGCCAGATTGTCGAGATCGGGCACTGGGTGTTGCAAAAAGCCTGTCAGATACTACTGGCGTGGTCCGGTCATCCCCAACTGCGTTCATTAGTGCTATCGGTTAACGTCAGCCCTAAACAGTATCTGCAGCCTAATTTTGTGCAGCAAGTACAGCGCATGGTGAGCGACACCGGCATTTATGCAGGCAGGCTAAAACTGGAACTGACGGAAAGTATGCTGGTGGATAATGTGGAAGATATTATTGCCAAGATGACAGCCCTGAGAGAAGTCGGCGTATGTTTCTCACTGGATGATTTCGGCACCGGTTATTCTTCCTTGTCTTACCTGAAACGCTTGCCGTTTGACCAGCTTAAAATCGATCAGTCTTTTGTACGTGACATGCTCACCGGGCATGACCATCAAAGTATCGTCAATGCCATTATTTCGCTGGGGCAGAGTTTGCAGCTGGAAGTATTGGCTGAAGGGGTGGAAACAGATGCGCAATTGCGGGTATTGAAAGAGCTCGGTTGCCAGGTATTCCAGGGTTATTATTTCACCAGGCCATTAGCGATAGAACTGTTTGAACAGTGGGTGATTCACAATGCGGATAACGCTGCGCAGCATCAAACCGTGGAACAGATGCTATAAGCGGAAACGAGCGCGCACAATGAAAAACGGCAATCCTCTACAGATTGCCGTTTTTCGTTGGTAAAACTCAAGCCTGTTTACAACATACTGTAAAAACAGGCCAGAGTCATGGCTCTGCAGCAGCTGGAATTACTTCCTTGAAAAAGCAGATTTTTTCCAGGTGTAGGTGCCGCAAGTGATTAAATAAAGAATAGCCGAAAAGATATTGAGCACCGGCACCATGCTCCTGAAAGCAAGAAAAAATGCTTTGCCAAAAGCGTGCTTCAGCGTATCGAATTCACAATTACGAAACTCGATCAGAGAGCCGATGGCAGAGATCACTAGCGGTACTAAATAAAAAGCAGAGAAAATTTCAAAATCCATGACATTTTGTCCGTTGCTGCGGAGTTTATGGTTAGCGGTTATTTGAAGCAGGCTTATCAGTGCCAGAAGAGAATTTTACAACGCAATGCGTTGCAATATGGTAAATCAACCAGGGCGGAGATTAAATCAGATATGCTTTTTAAGCAGATATCGAATCAAGTTTTAAACGAAAACATCAATTTGACTTTGCTTATTCGTACGTTTGATCTGCTCTGAGACGGACTGCGTGCTTGCGTCAGAATTCTCTAGCGCTTTTTTGCTTTTCTCGGCCTCCTGTTGAACCAGTTGATTGAGCTGCATCTGGGCCATTTGTATCTGTAACTGAATATTTTTGGCTTTTTGCATACCTGCTTCACTTTGTTCACCCAATGCGCTTTTCAAGTCCTGATTGAGCGCAACAAGCTTCTTCTTCAGGCCTTCTATGGTATTGCTATTGCCGCGACCAGATGAGGAAGAACTTCCACCGGTAGATCCCACTTGCATGTTGATAGAAATAGCCATGTGAATGTCCGAATAATTGTTGAGTGACAGATGTTTATTTAACGGCAGTTTTAAGCACCTGCTTTAATGTTAATTTTATTCGGCCTATAAAACTAAAAAGCCTCGTCATCAGACGAGGCTAGTCAGTCACAATCTGCTCAATGAGTATCAGGCTGCAAAGTTCTTCGCAGCAAATTCCCAGTTAGCAAGGCTGGCCAAAAACGTTTCCACGAATTTTGGACGTGCATTGCGGTAATCGATGTAATACGCATGCTCCCACACGTCTATGGTCAGCAGTGCTGTCTCACCGGTTGTCAATGGCGTGCCAGCCGCGCCTGTATTCAGGATATCAACTGTACCATCGGTTTTTTTCACCAGCCAGGTCCAGCCGGAACCGAAGTTACCTACAGCAGAAGCCTGGAAGGCTTTTTTGAACTCTTCAAAAGAGCCCCATTTGGCGTTAATGGCATCTGCCAAAGCGCCTGAAGGTTCGCCACCACCGTTAGGAGACAGGCTGTTCCAGAAGAAAGTGTGGTTCCACACTTGTGCCGAGTTGTTGTAGATCCCGCCGGAAGACTTTTTGATGATCTCTTCCAGGCTGGCATTTTCAAACTCGGTACCCTTGATCAGGTTATTCAGGTTTGTGACATAAGTTTGGTGGTGTTTGCTGTAGTGGTAGTCAAACGTTTCGGCTGAAATGTGTGGTGCCAATGCATCTTTGGCAAACGGTAATGGTGGTAAGGTATGTTCCATGGTGTTTCCTTTTTTATGGTGTGTTGAATTGAAGTGGTATTAAAAAGCAGTGGTTAAACGTTGGTATTTTATAACAGCGACATGCAGGTGATATTTAGAACCACGAGACGGGCAAAAGGTTTAGCCATTGAATGGGATATTTTGCCATAGTTTGCTCTGCAGTAACATGATGCTTGGGTATAACTTGCCGGCGAAATCGCTTATTTTTTGCGCGCACGCGGATGCGCCGCGTCATAAATTTTGCTCAGGTGCTGAAAGTCCAGATGGGTATAGACCTGCGTGGTGCTGATATTCGCATGGCCCAGCATTTCCTGCACTGCGCGTAAATCACCGCTGCTCTGCAACACATGGCTGGCAAAACTGTGGCGCAACATATGCGGATGGACATGATTATGCAGTCCTTGCTTGATTGCCCAGTCATTCACGCGCAGCTGTATGGTGCGCCCGCTGATACGCCGGCCTTGCTGGCTGATAAACACCGCAGTTTCAGCCGGACGTTTGGTTAGCCATAGTGGGCGCACACTTAACCAGGCATGCATGGCGGAAATAGCTTTGATACCCAGTGGCACCATACGGGTTTTGTTTCCCTTGCCGATCACGGTGACAACGCCCTCCTGCAAATCCAGCCGATCCAGGTCAAGGCCGACCACTTCGCTTAAACGCAGGCCGGAAGAGTAAAACAACTCCAGCATGGCGCGGTCACGCACTACGATCGGGCCATCCCCTTCCAGTTCTACCAGCTTATTGGTTTGCTCGATAGAAAGCGCATGCGGCAGCGTTTTCGGCGACTTGGGTGCGCGCAAGCCGATCACAGGATTGGATGGGAATTGATGATGCAACACCAGGTAGTGGAAAAACCCACGCCAGCTGGAGAGGATGCGGGCAATGCTGCGGCCACTCAAGCCTTGACTGTGCAAACTGGCAATATTGCGGCGTATCAGTTGCGGGGTCAGCGTTTTCAGGTCCTGCGCATGCTGTTTTAACAGCAGGGTGATGTCACGCTGGTAATTGTTGCGGGTATGTTCGCTCAGGCCGCGTTCAAAGTGCAGGAAGTTGAGGTAATCATCCAGCAATTCATGCATACCAACATTCCCGGTATTGTAAACATGAGCGAGCGGCAGGAAGTGCAAGGCGCACGGCACGCAGGAACCGGAATGTACATGCGGGTACATGAGGGTTCCGGGTACCGAGCAACGCGGCAATTTGGCCGCGCAGCCATGTTTGATTTACGCTGACAATTGCCGCAAGAAGATACCTCTCGGCGGAAACCTCAGCGGGGGCTTTCATATGATGTATCTGGCAAGCGATGCGCTGACCAGCTCGCCTATCCTGTTCAAGAACAACGTGCCCATGCCGGCATAGAAGCGGCTGCGTTGCTCGCTGGGGATCGCCAGCAGGCCAAAGGTCACATCCTGGTAGCGCATGGGGATTACCGCCAGTGAAACCGGTGACTCGGTGAACCAGCCTGCAATATCCATGGTAGGCAGGGTGCCGCAATAAGGCTGGCTTAAGTCCTTGGCCCAGTTTTTCAGTGAGTCTTCGGCGGCAATGAAAATGTCATCGGCAGCATGGCTTTCATTGGTCCACAACCTGAGTCTTGCGTTGGGTAACTGAAAGTGCGTGGCCAGAAACTCCACCAGGTGCGCATGTAATGCCGGTACATCTTTGGCAAACAATAAGCCCAGCGTCAACTCATGGACTTTATTGGCAGTCGCTTCATTTTCTTCCGCCGTCAGGATCAGCTCGGTAAAGCGTGATTCCAGCACACGGATTTTATCGCGCTGCGCTATCTGCTGGCGTTCTGCCAGCGAAATGGTGCCTTTGCCGTGCGGGCTGGGCAGGAACAGTTCGGCCAGCAAATGCGCATGGCTTTCAAAAAAGTCCGGGTGCGCTTTCAGGTAATGCTTGATGTCGTTTTCGTTGATGCTGTCTTCCATTATGCTTCTGCAATCTTCTTAAATTTCAATGTCGCCTTCAAAGACGATGTCTGCCGGACCTGTCATCATGACCGGGCTATTGCTACCATTCCAACTGATGGTCAGTATGCCGCCGCGTGTATGCACTTTTACCGGGCTTTGCAAGGTACCAAGCTGAATGCCACTCACTGCCGCCGCGCAAGCGCCGGTACCGCAGGCCAGCGTTTCGCCACTGCCACGTTCGTAGACGCGCAGGTTGATCTCGTGCTCGTTTAACACCTGCATAAACCCGGCATTCACGCGTTGCGGAAAGCGCGGATGCGATTCTATCTGCGGGCCAAGTAAAGCTACTTCAGCAGTATGCACGTTATCCACCAGCATGACTGCATGGGGGTTGCCCATAGAGACGGCACTGATAGTCACCGTATCGTCCTCCAATGGCAGCTCATAGGCAGTCGCTTCGGCTTCAGCCTCGAACGGGATCTGTGCCGGGGCGAATCTTGGTGCACCCATATTCACGGTGACCTGGCCATCATCCTGCAAGGTCAGGGTCAGGTTGCCACTGGCAGTTTCCACCCTGATTTCGCGTTTGTCCGTCAGGCCTTTGTCCACCACAAAGCGCACAAAGCACCGGGCGCCGTTGCCGCATTGTTCGACTTCGCTGCCATCGGCATTGAAGATACGGTAGCGGAAGTCTATTCCAGGTGTGTCTGTGGTTTCAACCATCAGCAACTGGTCGCAACCGACACCGAAATAGCGGTTCGCAATGTGCTGGATCTGTGTGTGGGACAGGTGGACAGGCGCTTGCGTCGCATCAATAACGACAAAGTCATTGCCTGCGCCCTGCATTTTGGTAAATCTGAGTTTCATGGCTTGAAATGATACTCTAACAACCCCTGCAATGGCAGCTTGCGCACAACATTTATTCCGTTTGCCAGGCAAACTCGGGTAGAATCTTGCTTCCTTTTAGGTACCGGCTTCAGCCTTTAGTCGGTGTCATTGATCAACCACTTTTACTTTTCAAGGCGTCAAACATGAGTGAATATCTTTTTACTTCGGAATCGGTTTCCGAAGGCCATCCCGATAAACTGGCTGATCAGGTGTCTGACAGCATTCTGGATGCAATTCTTGCCCAGGATCCGACCGCACGCGTGGCTGCCGAAACACTGGCCAATACCGGCTTGATCGTGCTGGCAGGCGAAATTACCACCACAGCGAATGTGGATTACATCAAAGTCGCACGTGATGCGGTGAAACGCATAGGCTATGACAATACCGATTACGGTATTGATTACAAAGGCTGCGCGGTATTGGTAGCTTACGACAAGCAATCTCCTGATATTGCCCAGGGCGTGGACAACGCTAACGATGACCCGCTCGATCAGGGCGCTGGCGACCAAGGCCTGATGTTTGGTTATGCCGTGAATGAAACCCCGCAACTCATGCCATTGCCGATCTGGCTCAGCCACCGTGTGATGGAGCGCCAGGCACAACTGCGTAAAGATGGCCGTTTGCCATGGCTGCGCCCGGATGCCAAATCACAAGTGACGGTGCAGTATATCGATGGCAAACCGCACAAGATCGATACGGTACTGGTCTCTACCCAACACGCGCCGGACATGACGCTGGAAGCCATCCGTGAAGCGGTGATTGAAGAGATCATCAAGCCAACACTACCGGCTGAATTGATTAAAGGCGAGATTAAATTCCTGGTTAACCCTACCGGCCGTTTTGTGATCGGTGGCCCGCAAGGCGATTGCGGCCTGACTGGCCGTAAAATCATTGTAGATACCTACGGTGGTGCAGCTCCTCATGGTGGTGGTGCTTTCTCCGGTAAAGATCCTTCAAAGGTTGACCGTTCTGCCGCGTATGCGGGGCGTTATGTGGCCAAAAATATTGTGGCGGCTGGCCTGGCAGACAAATGCCTGGTGCAAGTCAGTTACGCGATTGGCGTTGCGCAGCCAACCTCTATCATGGTGGAAACCTACGGTACAGGTAAAATTTCGGATGACAAATTGACTCAGCTGGTACGCGAGCACTTTGACCTGCGTCCTAAGGGCATTGTGAAAATGCTGGATCTGTTGCGCCCGATTTATACTAAAACGGCAGCTTATGGACATTTTGGCCGTGATGAGCCCGAATTCACCTGGGAAGCCACAGATAAAGCCGCCGAGTTACGCGCGGCTGCCGGATTGTAATATTGCCAATAAAGCATCGTTACAAAAAGTAATTTTAAAGAGGGCTTTTAGCCCTCTTTTTTTTCGATTCTTTGACGATATCAAGCGTAAGATGTTGTGTATAAAGTCAAAAGAGTAGAGACGCAAGCTGGCAGTATGTTAAAAACAATCGCCGTCAATCAGGTAAGAATCGGGATGTATATCCAGGAGCTGAAAGGCCCATGGATGGATCATCCCTTTTGGCGCACCAAATTTATCCTCAAAGATGAGATGGACCTGCTCAAACTCAGGGGCAGTGCACTCAAACAGGTGGTGATTGATATCAAACGCGGGCTCGATGTATTGCCCGAGCCTGAGCCCGTTGCGGTGGTACTGACAGACAAAGAACTGGCCCTGCTGGAACTTGAGAGCACCACTCTCGAAGAAGTGATGCCGCAGGTCAAACAGGCACCACTGGATGCGGAGCACCGCAAGGCGGCCAGAATCATCCAATCCACCCGGCGTGAAGTCATGTCCATGTTTAAAGATTTGCGCATGGGTAAAGTGATTGAGGCAGCCAAAGTGATGCCGCTGGTCGAGGAGATTTCTGCTTCCGTTGCGCGTAATACCCATGCATTGATCAGCCTGGTGCGCCTGAAAACAGCGGATGATTACACCTATATGCACTCGATTGCAGTGAGTGCCTTAATGAGCAACCTTGCCAGAGAACTCAAAATGTCAGAGGTGGAAGTCAAGCAGGCTGGCCTGGCCGGGTTGATGCACGACCTGGGTAAAGCCGAGGTCCCGGTACAGATTCTGAATAAACCCGGATCATTAACCGACAATGAGTTTGATGTCGTCCGCCAGCATCCGCAAATTGGTTATGACATGCTGGTAAAAGCCGATATCACAGATCCGGTGACACTGGATGTCTGTTTGCATCATCATGAAAAAATGGATGGCAGCGGCTATCCGGGCCACCTGGCTGGAAACAATATCAGCATTTATGCCAGGATGGGAGCCATCTGTGATGTCTATGATGCGCTGACTTCTACACGTGCTTACAAACCAGGCTGGGAGCCCGGCATCGCCCTCAAGCGCATGGCTTCATGGAGTGGGCATTTTGACCCGGTCGTGCTGGAAGCCTTTGTCAAAAGCATGGGCATTTACCCGATAGGCACGGTAGTGATGCTTAAATCTGGCCGTCTGGCAGTCGTTGTCCGCCAGTCACCGGACAACTTGTTAACGCCGGTGGTTAAGGCATTTTTCTCCACCAAGTCACTGGTGCATATCCCGGTCGAAGAAATTGATTTATCCAGGCAGTTGGCGGATGAGATAGTCAGCAATGAATCGGCCACCAGCTGGGGCATAGGCAATATTGATCATCTGTGGGCATCACAGTGACACCTGGATAATTAGTAAGCCGGACAAAAGCTGTCTTGACCAGACGCCTGCAGGTTCAGAGTTTGCTGACCAAGTCATTCACGATTGCGTGCTTTAATCGCTGACAGAAAGTGATTAATATAAAAAAGATTCACGTAAAAGTAATTTTCAAGAGGGCTTTTTGCCCTCTTTTTTTTCCAATTTTTTTGAGTTAACAGAAGTTAAGATATCAACAATCAAAAGGAGCTGATTGTCTGATGCTTAAGACTGTTTTAGTCAAAGATGTGTGCTTGGGAATGTATATCCATGAACTGAAAGGGGCATGGATAGATCATCCTTTCTGGCGCACACATTTTGTATTGAAAGATCCGGCCGATCTGCAAAAGCTTCAGGAAAGTCCCGTTCGTGAAGTGGTGATTGATGCGAGCCTGGGGTTGGATTTAGCGCCAGCGGACATCAAACCGGCACCCGATTCCGACAAGACGATCACGTCAACAAATGAAGCACCTAAGCCGCTACCATCTTCCAGAAAGTCAAAACAGGTGACATTTGAGGAAGAGCAGGCGCAGGCTGCCAAAATCATCGCTTCATCGCGTCATGAGATTGAGTCCATGTTCTCAGACTTGCGCTTGGGCAAAACGATAGCGGTCAACAGCGTGCTGCCGATAGTCGAAGAGATTTCGGAATCGGTCACCCGTAATATACATGCGCTGGTGAGTCTGGTGCGCCTGAAAACAATCGATGACTGTACTTATATGCATTCCATCGCCGTCTGCGCACTGATGACCGCCCTGGCAAGGGCACTCGGGCTTTCAGAAGCCGAAGTCAGGCAGGCTGGCCTGGCGGGGTTGATGCATGATGTGGGCAAGGCTGCTATTCCATTAGAGATATTGAACAAACCCGGCGCACTGAGTGAGCAGGAGTTTGAGGTGGTGCGGCATCACCCCAGGCTTGGTCATCATCTGTTGATGGAAGCCAGTATTACTGACCCGGTCACGCTGGATGTTTGCCTGCACCATCATGAAAAAGTGGATGGAAGCGGTTATCCCGAAAAGCTGGGTGCTGACCAGATCAGCCTGTTTGCCAAAATGGGTGCCGTGTGCGACGTGTATGATGCAGTCACATCTACCCGTCCATACAAACCCGCCTGGGAGCCAGGTATCGCGCTCAAGCGGATGGCCAGCTGGGAAGGCCATTTTGATATGAATATCTTCAAGGCTTTTGTCAGGAGCCTGGGCATTTATCCCATAGGCACGGTAGTGATCCTGAAATCCGGGCATCTGGCCGTGGTTGTGCGTCAGAATTCTGCAAGCCTGCTAAAACCTGTGGTCAAAGCATTCTTTTCCACCAAGTCCAAACTGCATATTCCGGTGGATGAGCTGGATTTGTCCAAAGGAATGGATGAAATCGTAGGCAACGAATCTGCGGAAACCTGGGGCTTGGGGAATATAGACCATTTGTGGGCGATTTCCACCAAATAAAAAAGGCGCCTGAGGCGCCTTTTTTATGAGACTGCGTTATTATTCAGCCGCTTTTTTTGTACGCTTGGCCGCTGCTGGCTTTGCTGCTGCGGCTTTTTTGGGAGCGGCTGCCGCTGTTTTCTTGACCGGGGCTTTCTTAACTGGGTCTTTCTTCGAAGGCGCTTTTTTTGCAGCTGTCTTTCTACCTGTTGCTTTGCCGCCGCCCTTGGCAGCTTTCTCTGTCAGTAATTCCAAGCCCTGTTCCAGCGTCAGCTCTTCCGGCGTCACGCTTTTAGGCAGGGTTGCGCGTATGCCGCCATGTTGCACATAAGGTCCAAAGCGGCCAGAGAACACTTCCACCCTGCCTTCACCGGAAGGGTGCGCCCCCAAATCGGCCAACACTGCCGGACCGCTAGCCGCAGCCAGTAGCGTCACGGCGCCAGCCAAGTCTATGCCAAACACGCTCTCGGTTTTAGGGATGGATTTGAACTTGCCATCATGATTGACGTACGGCCCAAAGCGGCCGATGTTGGCGATAATTTTCTTACCAGTATCCGGATGCGTACCTAGGTCACGTGGCAAACTCAACAGCATATGTGCCGTATCGATATTGACCTGGCTGAGCGGGATCTCTTTCGGGATACTGACACGCTTAGGCTTTTTCTTTTCGCCTTCAACTGGCAACCCTACCTGCAGATAAGGGCCATATGGACCATTCATCAGGTAAATCTCTTTATTTGTTTCCGCATCCTGGCCAATCACGACCGGTTCGCTGGCGGCATTGGCTTCGCCATCCAGGCTGCGCTTGTAGTCGCATTTAGGGGTGGCGTTATAGCCGGTACAGCCAATAAAACTGCCATAGCGGCTTAATTGTTTTTGCAGCTGGCGGCCACATTTCGGGCATTGCTCATCGATTAATTCATTGCCCGGGCGTTCGACATCGGCTTTGCCAATAATTTGCTGGTTGAAGCCTTGCCAGAACTTATCCATGACCGGAATCCAGTCCAGGTTACCTTCAGCAATTTCATCAAGTTCGTTTTCCAGCTTGGCCGTGAAATCGTAATCGACGTATTGGGTAAAATGTTCAGTCAGGAACTTGTTGACCACACGACCAACGTCAGTTGGCGTAAAGCGTTTTTTATCCAGGATGACGTATTCGCGGTCTTGCAGGGTGGAGATGATGCTGGCGTAAGTCGAAGGGCGGCCAATACCGTGTTCCTCCAGCGCTTTAACCAGGCTGGCTTCAGAATAACGTGGTGGTGGTTCGGTAAAGTGTTGCTCACCGAAGATTTTTTCTACCGTCAGCACCTCGCCTGTTTCCAGATGCGGCAGTTTGGCTTCTGCATCTTCGTCGTCTTTGTCGTCATCCTTGCCTTCCATATACACGGCGATAAAGCCCGGGAAGATCAAAGTCTGGCCGCTGGCACGGAATAAGGTTGCTTCGCTACCCACCGCCAGGTCAACACTTACAGCATCATATTTTGCCTGTGTCATCTGGCAGGCCAATGTCCTTTTCCAGATCATTTCATACAATTTGAATTGTTCGTCGTTCAAGTACTGGCGCACGCTTGCTGGTGTGCGGGTGATATCGGTAGGTCGGATTGCTTCATGCGCTTCCTGCGCATTCTTGGCCTTGGTTTTGTACATGATAGGAGATTTTGGCAGGTAGTCTGCATCAAAATTCTTTTTCACGTATTCACGGATCTGCATTACCGCTTCAGCCGCCAGGCTGAAAGAGTCGGTACGCATATAGGTAATCAAACCTACGGTACCGCTACCTACATCCATCCCTTCATAGAGTTGCTGTGCCACACGCATGGCGCGGCTGGTAGTAAACCCTAGTTTACGCACGGCTTCCTGCTGTAGCGTGGAAGTAGTAAACGGTGCAGCGGGGCTGCGGCTGCGTTGTTTCTTCTCTACGCGGGTAACCGTTGTTTTGCCGGCAGAGGCCAGTAACAGTTTACCTACAATATCCGCTTGCTGATCGTGCTGTGTCACGGTGAATTGCTCCACCTTTTGACCATTCAGCTGTACCAGCTTGGCATCGAATCCGTGCGCATGCTTGAGCGCACTCATGTGGATACTCCAGTATTCCTGGCTGGTAAACGCTTCGATCTGCAGTTCACGTTCGACAATCAAGCGTAAAGCAGGGCTTTGCACGCGGCCTGCAGACAAGCCACGGCGGATCTTTTTCCACAACAGAGGTGATAGATTAAAACCTACCAGGTAATCCAGTGCCCGGCGTGCTTGTTGCGCATTGACCAGGTCCATTGAAATATCACGCGGATGATCGATCGCGTATTTCACAGCCGTTTGTGTGATCTCGTTGAATTCGACACGTTTGACCAGCTTGTTCTTGATCAGCTTTTTTTCCGCAAGAATCTCGGCAATATGCCAGGAAATGGCTTCCCCTTCGCGGTCCGGGTCGGTCGCCAGATAAATGCTGTCTGCATTTTTTACTGCTTTGGCAATCGCATCCACATGCTTGCTGTTGCGATCAATAATGTCATATTTCATCGCGAACTGTTGTGTGGGGTCCACCGCCCCGTTTTTCGGGATCAGGTCGCGCACATGCCCGTATGAAGCCAGGACTTCAAAATCACTACCCAGATATTTTTTCAGGGTCTTGGCTTTTGACGGGGATTCAACGATAAGCAGTTTAGACATTAGGAGGTGTGTGTAAGAGTTGGCTAGATAATAGCAAGCGTTCTAACGAATAGACAACATATGAGTGCGGAAAGTCCATATTTTTTAAGTCTTTCCGGCCTCCATGGTTATTTATTCTTCAGTCGTCACTGAAATGGGGAGTGGTTTACGCGCAAACTCGATCCGTTTGTCATCCTGCGAAGCAATGGTCAGCGCCATATCGGTTGGTGCAAATTTTTCGTGATCAAACATCGGGTCTTCATCTTCCTCTTTGGCCTGGCTCAGGTGCTTAAAGTCATACAGGTCAAAGTCAGCCAGGTGCGAAGGTTCGACATTGCCTATCGCGCGGAAAATATTATTGATACGTCCCGGTTGCTCGCGTTCCCAGTTGTTCAGCATATCCTTGATTTTTTGCCGCTGCAGGTTTTCCTGGCCACCACATAAATCGCACGGAATAATAGGGAATTCCATGGCGCGGGCATAAGCCGCAATGTCTTTCTCGGCACAATAAGCCAATGGGCGGATGACCATGAATTCACCACGATTGGTCGCGAGCTTGGGTGGCATGGCTTTCATTTTCGCGCCATAAAACATGTTAAGGAACAAGGTCTGTACGATGTCATCCCTGTGGTGGCCCAGGGCGATCTTGGTCGCACCCAGCTGCTGTGCAGTCGTGTAAATAATGCCGCGGCGCAGGCGTGAGCACAGGCTGCAAGTGGTTTTACCTTCGGGGATTTTCTCTTTAACGATAGAGTAAGTATCCGCTTCAACTATGCGGTATTCCACGCCCAGTTGATCCAGGTAACGCGGCAGCACATCCTCAGGGAAGTTTGGCTGTTTCTGGTCCAGGTTCATCGCGATTAATTTGAAATTGATTGGTGCGCGTTCTTGCAATGCCAGCAAAATCATCAGCATGGCATGGCTGTCTTTACCGCCGCTCATGCACACCAGCACGGTATCGCCTTCTTCAATCATGTTGTAATCGCCGATGGCTTTGCCGGTGGCGCTGATCAACTGATTGCGCAGTTTCAGGAAGTTTTGGCTAACGCCCTCAGGATAGTGTTTGATCTTCATAGGCGCGCATTATAGCGGAAAGCAATGTAAAGTCACGCTAAGTCTTTGATTATTCTGGCTGATTTAAGTATGTTAGTCCTGAATCCATGTCTGTTTATTGCATTCGTTATCACATTCAATGTGATCAGCGTATCAGAATCATGTACTTAAATGGCGGCCACCATCCACAGCGAGCACATGCCCGGTTACAAACGGCGCGTCAAAAATCAGGAACTTGACTGCCTTGGCAATATCAGCCGGTTCACCCGTGCGTTTAAGCAATGTCTGGTTAATAACCTGCTGGCGATACGCTTCATCAAACTCCTGATTGTCATCCGGCCATAACACCGGCCCGGGGGCTACCGCGTTGACTCTGACCCTGGGCGCGAGTTCCTGTGCCAGTGACTTGGTCAGGCTGACCAATCCGGCTTTGGCCGCACTGTAAACAATGTAATGTTTTTTCGGCCGCTCAACATGCATATCCGTGATATTGATAATGCAGCCCTCGCTGGCCTCAAGCGCACCGGCGGCCGCCTGGCTCAGGAATAACGGCGCTTTCAGGTTGCTGCCCATCAGGTCTTCCCATTGCTCAGGCTGGATCGATCCCAGCTTGGTCGGGTAGTAACTGGAAGCATTATTCACCAGTGCATCCACTCGGCCAAAGTATTGCACAGTCGCTTTCACCAGTGCGGGCAAGTTGGCAGTATCCAACAGGTTGCCCTGATGGATGGCGACACTGTCGGGGCGTGCAGCATTCAGTTCGGCCTGCAAGGCTAGCGCTTCGGCAACGCTGGTGTGATAGTGCAGCATGATATTGGCACCGTTGCCATGCAGTTCACGAGCGATCGCGGCGCCCACACGTTTGGCTCCACCGGTAATTAACACGACCTTGGTTGTTTGCATGGCGACTTGCTTGGTTGCTGGATTGGAATTCACGTTGTGTTCTTTATTCTGGACTGGTCACATTATAATGTCTGGATGACTGCGCAAACCATTTCTTCACGATTGCCTGCACTGGATGCGTCGGCACAGCACCATTGCGAAACTGTAGTCGCACATATTCGTCAGCAAATACAAGATCAAGGTGGCTGGATATCCTTTGCCGACTATATGCAGATGGCGCTGTATACGCCGCACCTTGGCTATTACAGCGGTGACGCCAATAAGTTCGGCCATAGCGGAGATTTTGTCACTGCACCGGAGATTTCACCATTGTTTTCACGTGCGATGGCGAATCAGGTGAGCCAGGTGCTGAGTCAGACCGGTGGTGATGTGCTGGAGCTGGGCGCCGGCACCGGGAAACTGGCGAGCGTTATGTTGCAGCAACTCAGTGAGCTAGGGCAGTTACCGAATCACTATTACATTCTGGATGTAAGTGCCAACTTGCGTGAGCGGCAGCGTCAATATTTACACTCCTCATTGCCTGAATCTGTATTTTCTCGAGTGCAATGGCTGGAGACTTTACCTGACAGTTTTACCGGTGTAGTCGTTGGCAATGAAGTGCTGGATGCAATCCCTATACATTTGATTCACTGGCAAAACGGGCAATGGCTGGAGCGTGGAGTTGTGTATGAACAGGGATTTGCCTGGCAGGATAAGTTGCTGAAAGAGGCATCTTTGGTAACAGGCATTGAAACCAGCGAGTTGCCGGACAATTATGTCACCGAAGTTTCTCCGGCGGGGCAGGGCCTGATTGCCAGTTTGACAGCCATGTTGCAGCAAGGCCTGATACTTATGATTGATTATGGTTTTTCAGCGCGGGAGTATTATCACCCACAGCGCAGGCAAGGCACAGTCATGTGCCACTTCCAGCATTATGCACATGATGATCCGTTTATCTATCCCGGTTTGCAAGACATCACTGCACATGTGAATTTTACCGCTATGGCTGAAACGGCACTTGCGCATGGCTTGAGTTGTGCAGGTTACACCTCGCAGGCGCAGTTTTTAATCAACAGTGGCATTTTGCAGATGCTGGAAGCGGTATCGCCTGAAGATAGTGGGCGTTATTTGCCTATGGTGGCTGCAGTGCAAAAATTGCTTTCCCCGGCGGAGATGGGGGAGTTGTTTAAGGTATTGGCATTGGGTAAGGGACTGGAATTGCCGTTGTTGGGGTTTTTGCAGGGAGATAAGCGGCATCAGTTGTGATGGGTGATGGATTGCTTTTGAAAAGGCAATTCTTTGATTCTTCTTTAAATGCGTAAGGCGGACTTAAATGGCATTTTTTGTCCCTGCTTAACATACGCAATTGCGTCAAATGGTGCGCGTTGCAACAGTCATCATTCCGGCGGAGGCCGGAATCCAGGCAAGGTTCATAATTAGCTTAGTTACAAGAAGCAGCAGATGTTGCACGTGCTAGAAGTTTAATCGGTATTTCTTTGGAAGGTCAAACATTCCTTTTCGCCCTTAGGCGAGTTACTTTTCTTTGCTTGCCCAAAGAATAAGTAACCAAAAGAAAAGGCACCCTAACTTCCGCTTGTATCCTGCGTTGCTCCTCCTAGGACTTTCGTACCTAACCGGACTCTGTGTGGGCGTCCAACGAAACTCGCCCTGACAAGCCACACAGAACGTGGCTTGTTGCGGAACTCAAACAGACGCTGGCCGAAGACTCCCACGCTGACTGCGCTACTCGCCGCGTCAGATAGGGGCCCGTGAAACCCCACGCGTTTAGTGAGGTGAGACTCGTCCATATTCATCCCCGCTCAACCATTGAAATAAAACAAAACAACAATACAAAACCCAACAACACAATGGAATTGGTTTGTTGGGTTCAGTCCTGAGAATTAAAAAGGTCACTAAGCGCCCTGAATGCAAAACCTTTAACTAACGTTTCATCGTGATGGGTTTCAACGGGCCCCTATCTGACGCGGCGAGTAGAGGAGTCAAGATAAGGAGTAAGGGAGCGACTGTCTGAATCCCGCGGTGGCCTGCGTACTGTGCAGGCCGCTAGGATGAGTTTCGTGACCGCTTATTTTGGCGAGCAACGCAGGAAGCAAGCGGAAGCTAGGGTGTCTTGTTCTTTGCCTTCTTTCTTATGGACAAGCATAAGAAAGAACGGTCGCCCTAGAGGCGAAGAAGAACGATCATTAAGCGGACGGCCGAAGAATATAACGTGTTACTTCCTAAAAGATCTTTGTATGAAATAAATTTTTCAGCCGTTCCTAATAAAGGGAATTACGCGCTGTAAAGTATAATGCGCCCCATGACCGAAATCGACCAAACCCCCGAATCCTCCGAAGCCCCTTATCAACGCCGCATCCGCAGTTTCGTCCTGCGCCAGGGCCGTTTAACCAAGGGGCAGGAACGTGCCTTGGAAACCGCCTGGCCTCAATTCGGCATCGAATATGCCGAGCACGCATTGGATCTGGCGAATACCTTTGGCCGCGACAACAGCCCTAAAATCCTCGAGATCGGTTTCGGTATGGGCGATGCTACCGCCAAGATCGCACAGACTTTGCCAGAAAGTGATTTCCTTGCGGTTGAAGTGCATACACCAGGCGTGGGCAGTTTGCTCAAACTGATGCAGGAAGGCGATATTTCGAATATCCGTATCGTGCAGCACGATGCCGTCGAAGTTTTACAGAATATGCTGGCCGACGCGTCTCTGGATGGGGTACATATTTTCTTCCCTGACCCCTGGCATAAAAAACGTCACCACAAACGTCGCCTGATACAGGCCGAGTTTGTGCAGCTGCTTTGCTTAAAACTGAAAGCGGGCGCTTACATTCATGTGGCGACTGACTGGCAGGAATATGCGGAATGGGTTCTGGAAGTATTGCGTGCTGAACCACAGTTGCAAAATACGGCTGTGGATTATGCGGAGAAACCAGCTTACCGGCCACTGACCAAGTTTGAGAATCGCGGCCTCAAGCTCGGTCATGGCGTGTGGGATTTGGTGTTTAAGCGTATAGCGTAAAGCGATGGCAGCTGTTGCAGGCTGCAGTTTTTTAGTCAGGTAGAGGTTGTGCTGCTGCCGGGTCTGTATCAGCCGTTAAAAACCATTCACCCAGTACTTTTTCAGCTTCATCCACGCCTTGTTTTTTCAGGCTGGAAAATAGCTGCACGCTGATCTCGTCGCCCCAGGTGTCTTTCAGTTCTTTGCGGACTTTGTTCAGGGTAATGGTAGATTCACCGCGGGATAATTTATCACTCTTAGTCAACAGCACATGCACCGGCTTACCAGTCGGGCAGAACCAGTCCAACATCTGTTTATCCAGAGGGGTAAGCGGATGGCGGCTATCCATCACCAGTACCAGGCCAGCCAGGCTTCGGCGTTCACTTAAATAACGCGATAAGACATTTTGCCAGTGGTTGCGCATGGCTTCAGGCACTTTGGCATAACCATAACCAGGTAAATCCACCAAGTGTTTGTCATCGCCCAGCGTGAAAAAGTTAATCAGCTGCGTACGGCCAGGCTGTTTACTGACAAATGCCAGACGATTATGGTTGGCCAGTGTGTTGAGTGCGCTGGATTTTCCGGCATTCGAACGTCCGGCAAAGGCGACTTCGATCCCGCTGGCAGGCGGCAGGTCGCGTAAATGATGTGCCGAAATATGAAAGCGGGCGTTTTGGAAAACTGGCATGGTGGGGTTGAGTTGCCTCAAGGTTTTATGGACTATTCAGCTGTGAATGCTATCACGAACAGGGTTTGTTTGATAAAATGGCGCCAAATAAAATGTTGGGGCATTGAATTATGTTGAAGAGTTTTAAAGCAGGGTTGTTTTTACTGCTGGTAATGGGCTTTCAGCCTGTGTTTGCCGAAGAGACTGCTGCTACCGAAGCAGCCCCTGCGGTCAATAGTCCAGATAAAGTGGTGCAGAACGTATGTGCGGCCTGTCATGGCGCGGATGGTAACAGCGTCATCACGACTAACCCGAAACTGGCTGGTCAGCATCCTGAGTATTTGCTCAAGCAATTGACTAACTTTAAAGATGGCTCGCGGGCCAATGCGGTAATGAGTGGCATGGCCGGTGCGTTGAGCCAGGAAGATATGGAAGGTATTTCGAAATACTTTTCCAATCAAAGCATCAAGTTAGCCAAGTCTAAAGAAAATGGTAAAGGCTCTCTGGGTGAGAAAATCTACCGTGGCGGTATCGCGGCGACTAAAACACCAGCCTGTGCAGCCTGTCATGGTGTAACCGGCGCTGGCCTGCCTAAGCAGTTTCCGCGTTTGGCCGGTCAACATACCGATTACACGGTGCAGCAGTTGCGTACTTTCCGCACTGGTGAACGCGCTAATGCACCTATGATGGCAACCATTGCCGCTAAAATGAGCGATGCTGAAATGCAGGCGGTTGCAGATTATATTCAAGGTCTGCGTTAATCTGAGCAACATGGAGAAAGGTGGCCGCGGCCACCTTTTTTGCTAAGTGCCGTTTTGCATGATGCAATGATACTCAGCCCATGTTTTTCAGCCAACGTTTGTTCGCGCATCCAGTGAATGTCATGCAACTTAACCATGTCGTCCATAAGCCCATGTCGTCCACAAGTGCGTTTGCAACGTTACAACGTTGTCATTGGCTATCCTGCCCCGATAATCACATAAGCCAACTCTGAAGAGAACATATTGAAAGCGTCCGTTCCTTTATCAAAACGTGTCTACGAACTGATGAGTTCGATGCGTTTTGCCGTGAGCCTGCTGACCTTGCTCGGCGTGGCATCTATTATTGGTACCGTTCTGAAACAGAACGAGCCCTACCAGAACTACATTATCAAGTTTGGCCAGTTCTGGTTTGAACTCTTCGAATTGCTGGGGCTGCTCGATGTCTATCATGCCGCCTGGTTCCTGCTGATTCTATTATTCCTGGTCATCTCTACCACGCTGTGCGTTTTCCGCAATACGCCGGTGATGTTGAAAGAGTGGCGTGCTTACAAGGAAAATGCCACCGAGAAATCCTTACGCCTGTTCAGTCACCAAACCAGCCTGGCAACCAGTCAGCCCCTGCCTGAAACGCAATCGCAGTTAAACGAATTTTTAACCGCTGAGCGCTATACTTTTAAAACCAGGCAGCAAGACAATGGCGATGTGCTTATCGCCGCCCGCCTGGGCACGCATCAGCGCCTGGGCTATATTTTTACGCACGCGGCGATCGTGGTGATTTGTTTCGGTGGCTTGCTGGATGGCAATTTGCCATTGAAAGTGCAAGAGTTGCTCGGTTTCAAAAAAATTGAGACCCGGGATATTGCTACGCGCAAGGTGCCGGAAGAAAGCCGGCTGGGCGTGAATAATTTATCGTTCCGCGCCAATATGACCTTGCCGGAAGGCGAACGTGACAACGTGGCTTTTGTGCGCGTGCGTGACGGTTACCTGGTGCAGGATCTGCCGTTTACGGTGGCACTCAAGGATTTCCGCATTGAACATTACCCGACCGGGATGCCGAAATCATTTGAGAGCGATATTGTCATTACCGACCCGGAGTTATCCAAGCCGATTGAAGCCACCATACGCGTCAATCATCCCTATATCCATAAAGGCATTGCGATTTACCAATCCGATTTCCAGGATGGCGGATCACAACTCAAATTCAAACTATGGAATCTGGCAGCGGCTAATCAGGATAGTTTTGATATAGATGGCGTGATCCTGCAAAAAGGCTCACTGGGAGAAGGCGCAGAAAAACTGAGCGTAGAATTCAACGAGTTCCGCCAGTTCAATATCCTGAATTTGTCCAAGGATGGCAAAGGTAAACCGCACAATGTCGGGCCGAATACCACGCTGAAATTGCGTAATGCCAGCGGCCAGGCGCGCGAATACGTCAATTATATGCAGCCGCTGCAGCTGGATGGCCGCGCCTATTTCGTTTCCGGCATGCGCGAGACGGTACAGGATGAATTCAAATACCTGCGCGTACCCGCAGATGATGAACTTGAGATCACGGGCTTTATGGCCTTGCGCCAGACCATGCGTAACGAGCAGTCGATTCGCGATATCGCCAGCCAGGTGGCCGGGCAAATGCCGAGTGGCAATGCGCAGCTCAAGGTACAATTCGAGCAAAGCTTGCAGCAGTTACTATTGACCTTTAAGCGTGGCGGTTACAGCGAGCTTTCCAGGATTATTGAAAATGCGGTGCCGAAAGACCAGCGCGAGCAAGCGGCTCAAACCTATTTGAAATTATTAAACACGGCTGCTTTGCAGGCTTACCAGATCAGCCGCGCAAAGCGCAATCTGGAACCGGCGCCGCAAGACCAGGCAACGGCCATATTTGTGCAGGACAGCTTGAATGCCATGAATGACCTGTTTTTTTATGGCACGCCTTATTATTTCCAGTTGAAGAATTACACGCTGAAACAGGCAAGTGGCTTCCAGCTGACTCGCTCGCCAGGCCAGAACTGGGTGTATCTGGGTTCGGTCATGCTTGTGTTAGGGATTTTCTCCATGTTTTATATCAGGGAACGACGCGTGTGGTTATTACTCAAACCCGCACAGCAGGAAGTTTTGCTGGCCATGTCGTCCAACCGTAAAAATATGGATCTGGACCAGGACTTTGTCCGTATGCAACAGCAGCTTACCGGGCTGTTGCAAACACAGGTGTCATCAACACCTGTTTAAACAGCTAGAGGGGATATTTCAATGAGTACATCACCAACGTGGACTAAACCAGCGTCCTTCTGGCAGTCACTGACTGCCTATGACTGGTTGTATGCAGTGCTGCTGCTGGCTGGCGGTATTTTTTCCTACCAGCGCTATGCTGGCTATATGGATATCTACGAAGTCAGCTTCCTGTTTGGCGCGGTGGGCGTATTCAGCTATCTTGGCTGGCGCTGGTCGGCGATTGCCAGACTGGTGCTGGGTGTAGCGATTGTCAGTTTGATTGGTGTGTATAGCTACCAGGGTGACCTTGCCAATGGTGGTCAACGCTTCCTGCTCAAATTCTTGCTGGCAAGCCAGTCCGCGATCATGTGGATGAATGTGTTGTTTGTCCTGGCGATGCTGACCTATTGGCTGGCGCTGTTCCAGCGTTCCGAGTTCACTGCAAAAGTCGCTTCTGCCTTGACCTGGTCAGCGACTTTGTTCGGCTTTGTCGGGCTGATGGTGCGCTGGTATGAGTCTTATCTGATTGCGCCGGATATCGGCCATATTCCCATCAGTAATTTATACGAAGTATTTATCCTGTTTTGCCTGATCACTGCCTTGCTTTACCTGCACTACGAGCAGCTGTTCAAAACCCGTCAGCTGGGTGGGTTTGTGCTGGTAGTAATTAACGCAGCAGTGGGATTCATCCTTTGGTATACCTTTGACCGTCATGCCAACGAAATTCAGCCATTGGTGCCCGCGCTGCAAAGCTACTGGATGAAGATACACGTACCAGCCAACTTTATCGGTTATGGCGCATTTTCACTGGCGGCCATGGTGGCCGGGGCTTATTTGCTGGTCAAGAATGGTGTTTTGGCCAGTCGCTTGCCTGCGCTGCATGTGCTGGATGACTTGATGTATAAAGCCATCGCCATCGGCTTTGCTTTCTTTACCATTGCTACTATTTTGGGTGCAATGTGGGCGGCTGAGGCATGGGGTGGTTACTGGTCATGGGATCCTAAAGAAACCTGGGCATTGATTGTCTGGCTGAACTATGCCGCCTGGCTGCATTTGCGCCTGATGAAGGGCTTGCGCGGGACTGTATTGGCCTGGTGGGCGCTGGTAGGCTTGCTGGTCACTACCTTTGCTTTCCTGGGAGTGAATATGTTCCTGAGCGGTTTGCATTCTTACGGTACCCTGTAAATGCGAATTAAATAAAAATATAAGAGTAATTTCTTGATCCTCGAATGGGCAGGCCTTAAAGGCTTGCCCATTTTGTTTTGAATATTCCTGAAATGTTGCCAGCGACAAGATTAACTAATGTTTATTTTATTTAATAAATGTTAATATTTTTGCGCTGGCTGAGTTATTTGGTCCAGCGTGGTGCTGTAAAAAATACTCAATAAAAAATATCAGGAGAATTTAAAATGAACAGGCAAAAAGGATTTAGTTTGATTGAATTGGCTATTGTGCTGGTGATTGCAGGGTTGTTACTGGCGGGTGTGATGCGGGGGCAGGAATTGATCGCGAATGCCAAAGTGAAAAGTCTGGCCAGTGACTTCAGGAATATTCCCGCTTATTTTTATGGTTATCAGGACCGCTTTCGCGTGCTACCTGGTGATGATCATGCTGCCAACGCGCATTTCAATGGCGGCACAAATGCGACCACCGGTGGCCAGCTACAGAATGGCTTGATACAAGGCAACTGGAATTCAGATACGGCCACTGACGAGGCGTTCTTGTTATGGCAGCATCTGCGCTTAGCCGGGCTGGCCACTGGCGCCAGCGATACCGCCAGCGCACAGTATATTCCCAGGAATAGCGAAGGCGGCCGGGTAGGGGTGACCAGTGTTGATGCCCTAGGTGCCGTGACCGCTGGTACGTTTAACAGCGCGCATGCCATGTGCTCGGACGGCATTTTAGGCAGATATGCCACACAACTGGACACCATGCTGGATGATGGCGCAGGCAATAGCGGTGTCATGCGTATATTGGTGAGCGGTACGCCGGGCACCGGTGAAGCCGCGCCACAGGCTGCTTCGCCTTATTTAGTTTGCATGAGTTTTTAGTGTAGAATACAACACATCTGTGACGCAAAAAGCCTGTTTTTCGGGCTTTTTGTTTTATACGATTTACATACAGAATTCTCAACGGTTTCTGATTTAGAATGAGAGCCGCTTGCAAAAGAAACCAACCACATGGCCCAATCAATCGTAGAAATTAAAGACCTTTCCTTTGGTTACAAAGGTAAATTGTTGCATCACGGCATCAATATGACCTTCCAAAAAGGCAAGGTCGTGGCGATTATGGGCGGCAGTGGCAGCGGCAAAACGACCTTGCTTCGCCTGATAGGTGGCCAGCTGAAGCCGACCAAAGGTGAGGTGCTGGTAGGCGGTGAAGTGGTGCACAAACAAGACCGTGACGGTATTTACCGCTTGCGCAGGAAAATGGGCATGCTGTTTCAGCACGGTGCCCTGTTTACCGATTTATCCGTATATGAAAATGTCGCTTTCCCTATTCGCGAGCATACTGATCTGCCGGAAAGCATGATTCGTGACCTAGTATTGATGAAGCTGAATGCGGTAGGCTTGCGCGGCGCGCACGCCTTGAGGCCGACGGAACTTTCAGGTGGTATGGCGCGGCGTGTCGCTTTGGCAAGGGCAATCGCGCTGGATCCTAGCATTATCATGTATGACGAACCTTTCGCCGGGCTGGACCCGATTTCCATGGCAGTGATTTGTGACCTGATCCGCAGCCTGAATGATGCGCTGGGTGCGACTTCCATTATCGTTACGCATGATGTGGAAGAAACCTTCCAGTTTGCCGATTATGTGTATTTTGTGGCCAATGGTGTGGTCGCCGCTGAAGGTACGCCTGATGACTTGCGCAAGTCTGAATTGCCATTTGTGCACCAGTTTGTGCATGGTGAAAAAGATGGTCCGGTGCCATTCCACTATGCTGCGCCTGAATATCATGCCAGTTTGTTAAGAGGGGCGCGTTAATGCGTAAAGTAGAACGCTTGCTCAAGATTCTGGGCGCCGGCTTTATCAATAAAATTTGGCGATTTGGTGCGGGCGCCAGATTGTTCGGGTTGACGCTGATTTCTTCCGGGGAGAGTTTCCGCCGTTTCAGGTTGACAGTGAGGGAAGTATATTTCACCGGTGTATTGTCGCTGATCATTATCCTGGTATCCGCATTCTTTGTCGGCATGGTGCTGGCCTTGCAGGGTTACCACACCTTGCAACGGTATGGTTCTTCAGAAGCCATCGGCGTACTGGTGGCACTGGCGCTTGTGCGTGAACTTGGCCCGGTGGTGACCGCATTGCTATTTGCAGGCCGGGCTGGCACTGCGATCACTGCCGAAATCGGTTTGATGAAAGCCACCGAGCAGCTTTCTGCCATGGAGATGATGGCGGTGAGCCCGATTTCACGCGTGATTGCGCCAAGGTTCTGGGCGGGTGTCATTGCCATGCCTATCCTGGCGACTTTATTCACCATGATGGGGATTTTAGGCGGCTATATGGTGGCTGTGCCTCTGATTGGCGTTGATGCCGGGGCTTTCTGGTCGCAGATGCAGGCCAATGTGGATTGGGAGTACGACATTCTCAATGGCGTCTTCAAAAGCGTGGTGTTTGGTATTGCGTGTACGATGATTGCCCTGTTTGAAGGCTATGATGCGCCGCCGACAGCAGAGGGTGTGAGCCGCGCTACGACACGCACAGTGGTGACGTCGTCGCTGGCAGTACTGGCATTGGATTTTATATTAACAGCGTTCATGCTCGGCTAAAGAAACAACGCTAGTTAACAACACTAGAGTTAAACAAACTAGATCAAGAGCATTCGTGAGGAGCAGCAATGGAAAGAACAACAATTGATTTATGGGTAGGGATTTTTGTAGCGCTGGGTTTTGCGGCATTACTGGGCCTGGCCATGAAAGTCGGCAACCTGACCACCACAGATATTGGTGCAACCTACACCGTCACCGCGAACTTTGAGAATATCGGTGGTCTTAAACCTCGTGCGCCAATTAAAAGCGCTGGCGTTGTCGTAGGCCGTGTTGAAGGAATTACCTTTGATCCGAAAACTTATGAGGCCGTTGTCAGTCTGAATATCGACAAGCGCTACAGCTTCCCTAAAGATACTTTCGCCAATATCTACACGGCGGGTTTGTTAGGCGAGCAGTACCTTGGGCTGGAAGCCGGTGGCGACGAAACCAGCTTGAAAAATGGTGACAAAATTACCCAGACACAAGATGCAGTTGTGCTGGAAAAATTGATTAGCCAGTTTTTGTATAGTAAAGCGACTGAAGGTGATGATAAACCAGCAAAAACCGCTGCGACATCAACCGAAACAGGTGCTGATGCGTTAGATGCCAGTCCGTTGGACAAAATTGGTAAGTAATTAAACGGTTAATAAAGGGAATTCGATGAAAAAATGGTGGATGGCTTGTGCCATATGGCTGGTAAGTAATGTGGCATTTGCAGGTTTGGCACCGGATCAGCTGGTGAAAAAGACTGCCGATGATGTGATTGATGTCATCAAGTCTGATAAGGATATTCAGGCAGGTAACCAGCAAAAGATTTTTGCATTGGCGGAAGAAAAAATTCTGCCAAATTTCGATTTCGAAAAAGTATCACGCCTGGTGCTGGGTAAAAACTGGAATAAAGCAACGCCTGAGCAGCAATCCGCTTTCCAGGCGGAGTTTAAAACCCTGTTGTTGCGTACGTATGCAACCGCATTGTCCAAGTATAAAAACCAGACGATTGAATACAAACCTTTCCGTTTGGACCCGGCTGCTGACTCAGCGACTGTAAAAACAGCGATTCAGCAACCAGGTGGCGAACCTATCTCTGTTGACTATACTCTGGGTAAAAAAGGCGAAGACTGGAAAGTGTACGATATTGTGATTGAAAGCGTGAGCCTGGTCACCAACTACCGTAGCCAGTTTGCACAGGAAATCCGCCAGAACGGTTTGGACAGCCTGAACAAAAAGCTGGCTGAAAAAAACAAAGCGGCAACTGGTAAATAATTTCTTTAAAGGCTTATCGTGGTCACTATTACGCAACAGGAAAATACATTGAGTTTTAGCGGGGACTTGCTGATCAATAATATCAGTGAAGCGCTGGCTCAACTGGAAACGTTGCGCCTGAATCCGCCTTTGACATTGGATTTTTCAAGGGTGGCTGAGGTGGATACCGTGGCTGTGAGCCTGATATTTGAGATTCAAAGGCAGTTCCATCATGAGCACGCCCAGGCCGGTTCAGTCTCGGTAGTAGGGGTGTCTGACAATCTGCGTAGTTTGATGCAGTTATATGGTGTGGATAGTTTCCTGTTAAATTAACTAAACATTAGAGTCAGAAAACCCCAGCTCTGGACAGAGGTGGGGTTTCGTTTTTTTAGGATATTGAAAGGCAACACCGTGGTGGCAGCCGTAGAAATAAAAGGAATTACCAAGCATTTTGGTGCGTTTGAAGCACTGCGCGGGATAGATCTGACCATACAGCCAGGTGAATTTTTTGCATTGCTGGGCCCGAACGGGGCCGGTAAATCGACATTGATTAATCTGTTATCAGGCCTGTTAAAGCCGACCAGCGGCCATATTCGCATCATGGGACATGACGTGCAAACAGCATATCAGCAAGCGCGCATGGCTTTGGGAGTGGTGCCGCAGGAGCTTGTGTTTGACCCGTTTTTTAATGTGCGGGAAATGATGCGCTTTCAAGCCGGTTACTTTGGCTGTGGCCCGGAAAATGATGCCTGGGTGGATGAAGTAATTGAGGGCCTGGGGCTGACAGACAAAGCGCATACCAATATGCGCAAGTTATCCGGTGGCATGAAACGGCGTGCACTCATTGCGCAGGCGCTGGCGCACAAGCCGCCTGTGATTGTCCTGGATGAGCCAACTGCCGGTGTGGATGTGGAGCTGCGCCAGATGCTGTGGCAGTTTATCCAGAAGCTGAACAATCAGGGTCATACCATTATCCTGACCACCCATTACCTGGAAGAGGCAGAAACTTTGTGCGAACGTGTTGCCATGATGAAGCAAGGAAAAATTGTGGCATTGGACACCACAAAACAACTATTGCAAAGCCATGCTGCCAAGCAGTTGTCCATGCGACTGGAAGGCGCAGTGCCTGCCCAGTTGCAACCTTTGATCAAACAGCAACAGGGCGATGAAGTGACTTTTAATTTGCCAGATATCGGCCGCATTGAAGTGATTCTATCTGCATTGCGTCAAGCCGAGGTCAACGTGCTGGATATCCAGCTGCAAGAAGTTGATCTGGAAGATGTATTCCTGAATCTGGTCGGTAGTCACGGGGGGCAGGCATTATGAAATTGCTACTAAAGTGGCTGAATCCTTTTTATTGGCTGGATGATCTTATCAGCGCGCGTTACCGTGGCATGTATACGCTGTTCAAGAAAGAGCTATTAAGGTTTTGGCGGGTCGCTTTTCAAACCATTGCCTCGCCTATCCTGACGGCATTGCTCTATCTATTGATTTTTTCACATGTGCTGGAGTCGCATGTGAAAGTCTACGACCAGGTCAGTTATACAGCCTTCCTGGTGCCGGGACTGATGATGATGTCATTGCTGCAGAACGCGTTTGCCAATAGTTCATCCAGCCTGATCCAATCAAAGGTGATGGGCAGTATTATTTTCCTGATGCTGACGCCACTCACCTACCTGGAGTTTTTTGTGGCTTTCCTGGCTGCTTCCATGATACGTGGCCTGGCAGTCGGGTTAAGTATCTACCTGGTGGCGTTGTTTTTTGTCGATGTGCCCACAGTGCATCCATTATGGATTATTACTTTTGCATTGCTGGGCAGTGCGCTGCTGGGTACGTTCGGGGTGATTGCCGGGATCTGGGCGGACAAGTTTGACCAGATGGCGGCCTTCCAGAACTTTGTGATTATGCCGCTGACATTTCTGTCGGGCGTGTTTTACTCTATCCACTCCCTGCCACCATTCTGGCAGGCAGTGTCGAAGCTCAACCCGTTTTTCTACATGATAGATGGGTTCAGGTATGGATTCTTCGGCCAGGGCGATGTCTCGCCGTGGTTAAGCGTCAGCGTGGTAGGTGTGTTTCTATTGGCATTGGCGTGGGTATGCCTAAAGATGTTAAAATCCGGTTATAAATTACGGAGTTAGTGCAAGTAAGTAGCAGCAAAAGTGCGCTGCCGTGTCCGCACTGATATTGAAATAAAAGCGAGGTCTTGTGTTAACAGCAGCTCAATTGCAATCGTATATCCTGAGTGGATTGGAATGCGACTATATAAAAGTGAATGGCGACGACGGTACGCATTTTGATGCGGTGGTGGTCAGTCCTTTATTTGAAGGTAAACGTATGGTGCAACAGCATCAGCTGGTGTATGCCGCGTTAGGTGACCGGATGCGCACCGAAATTCATGCGCTGGCGATGCAAACCTATACGCCGACACAATGGCAACAAATGCAGCAGGCTTAAATGCCGCAAGTTGCAAGTAAACAGATTTGATTGGAGATAAACATGGACGCACAAGCAAAGATTAAAGAGACAGTCACCAGTAATAAAGTGGTGCTGTATATGAAAGGTAGCCCGAAGTTTCCGCAATGTGGTTTTTCAAATGTGGCGACACAGATCCTGGATGCCTGCGGCGCTGAATTTGTCGCTGTAGACGTGTTGCAGGACATGGATGTTCGCGAAGGCATTAAACAATACGCCAACTGGCCAACTATTCCGCAGTTATATGTTAAAGGCGAGTTTATTGGTGGTGCTGACATTATGCGTAGCATGTACCAGAGCGGTGAGCTGCAAACCCTGTTGTCGGAAGCATAATCTTGGACAAACTGATTATTGAGGGTGGCGTGCCCTTGCACGGCGAAATCGTTGTGTCCGGCGCCAAGAATGCCGCCTTGCCTATTTTATGTGCAGGCTTGCTGGCGGAAACGCCGCTGATATTGACTGGTGTGCCAGAGTTGCGCGATGTGGCTTCCACACTCAAGCTGCTGGACACCATGGGCGTTAAGGTCAGCAAAGCGGATGACCAGGTCAGCCTGGATGCCAGTGATGTGGCTTCGTTTGAGGCGACCTACGAAATGGTGAAAACCATGCGTGCTTCTATCCTGGTGCTAGGTCCTTTGTTGTCCCGTTTTGGTACCGCACGTGTGTCATTGCCCGGTGGCTGTGCGATTGGGTCACGTCCGGTAGACTTGCACATCAAAGGCCTGCAAGCCATGGGTGCTGCGATGCATATCACGCATGGTTATATCCAGGCCAGTACTTTGCATTTGCCTAACCGCCGCTTGCAGGGCGCTACTTACTATATGGATATGGTGACGGTCACCGGCACTGAAAACCTGATGATGGCCGCCGCGCTGGCGCAAGGTACTACCGTATTGGAAAATGCGGCCAAAGAGCCTGAAGTGGTGGATCTGGCTGAATGCCTGAACAAAATGGGTGCGAAAATCACTGGTGCTGGCACTGATACCATTACCATTGAAGGTGTAGAGCGTCTGACTGGCGCACAGCACCATATCGTGTGTGACCGTATTGAAGCGGGTACCTATATGGTGGCGGCCGCCATGACCGGTGGCGAGGTGACGTTGAAAAACGCCCGTGCCGACCTGCTGGAAGCCGTGATCGAAAAACTGCGTGAAGCGGGTGTGCAGATCAGAACGGATGCAAACAGCATTACCGTTAAAAGCAATGGCCAGTTGAAAGCGGTCAATATCCGCACTGCCCCGCATCCTGCTTTCCCTACCGATATGCAGGCGCAGTTTATGGCGATGAACACCATGGCAGAAGGCGTCTCCACGGTGGTGGAAACCATTTTTGAAAACCGCTTTATGCACGTGCAGGAACTGCAACGCATGGGCGCCAATATCGAGATTCAGGGTAATACCGCTTTTGTCAAAGGTGTGCCTGCACTGGAAGGCGCCAATGTCATGGCCACTGACTTACGCGCTTCTGCCGGACTGGTGTTAGCCGGGCTGGTGGCCGAGGGTGAAACCGTGATTGATCGTATCTACCATCTGGATCGCGGTTATGAACGGCTGGAAGAAAAATTGAATCAATTGGGCGCCAAAGTACGCCGGTCAAATTGAATACCCAAATTAAAATAATACGCAGGTTAAACAAACGATGATTACTATTGCACTCAGTAAAGGGCGCATTTTTGAGGAAACCACACCGCTGCTGGCAGCGGCTGGTATCCGGTCGCTGGAAGATCCTGAATCTTCGCGCAAACTGATACTTCCCACCAACCGTGACGATGTCCGGCTGATTATTGTCCGCGCGACCGATGTGCCGACTTATGTGCAATATGGGGCAGCGGATATCGGCATTGCCGGTAAGGACGTGCTGGATGAACATGGCGGTGAAGGCCTGTACCAGCCACTGGATTTGAATATCGCCCGTTGCAAGATGATGGTCGCCGTGCGCGAAGACTTTGATTACGAAGCAAGCATCCGCCAGGGCGCACGTTTAAAGGTAGTCACCAAGTATGTGAAAACGGCGCGTGAGCATTTTGCCGCGAAAGGCATGCACGTAGACTTGATTAAATTATATGGCTCCATGGAGCTGGGTCCTTTGGTAGGGCTGGCCGATGCGATTGTCGACCTGGTCAGCACCGGTGGCACCTTGCGTGCCAATAAACTCAAGGCAGTGGAAGAGATCGGCTCTATCAGTTCACGGCTGGTAGTCAACCAGGCCTCATTCAAGGTCAACCGTCCGTCACTGCAGCCGATTATTGACAGTTTTGCTGAAGCTATCCAGAAAGATTCATCACAGTAAAGATATGAAGATCAAACGTTTAACCACCCAATCTGCGGATTTTGAGCGCGAACTGAAAGCCTTGCTGGCGTTTGAAACTGCGCAGGACGATAACATTGACCTGGTGGTCGCCAATATTCTCAAGGATGTGAAAGCGCGCGGGGATGCCGCGGTGCTGGAATATACTAATCGCTTTGATAAAACTGGTGCGGATAGCCTGGCGCAACTCGAAATTCCACAAGCTGAATTACAGGCGGCTTTGACTAGCCTGCCAGCCGCGCAGCGTGAAGCCCTGCAAGCTGCGGCTGACCGTGTGCGTAGCTATCACGAAAAGCAAGTGGTGCAGTCATGGCAATACACCGAGGCGGATGGCACCTTGTTAGGCCAGCAGGTCACCTCGCTTGATCGCGTAGGTTTGTACGTGCCTGGTGGTAAAGCCGCTTATCCCTCTTCAGTCTTGATGAATGCAATCCCGGCCAAAGTCGCAGGCGTGCAAGAGCTGATCATGGTCGTGCCCACACCTAACGGCGAGAAAAATCCCTTAGTGCTGGCTGCTGCTGCGGTGTGCGGTGTGACACGCGTGTTCTGTATCGGCGGCGCGCAAGCGGTCGGCGCGCTCGCTTATGGCACTGAAACTGTGCCACAAGTAGATAAGATTGTCGGCCCGGGTAATGCCTATGTGGCAGCTGCCAAACGCCGTGTCTTCGGCGTAGTCGGCATTGATATGGTAGCCGGGCCTTCTGAAATTCTGGTCATCAGCGATGGTAAGAGTAATCCGGACTGGACAGCGATGGATTTGTTCAGCCAGGCGGAACACGATGAACTGGCGCAGGCGATCTTGTTATCACCAAGTGCCGAGTTTCTCGACCAGGTGCAGGCCAGTATTGAACGCCAGGTGACTGACATGCCAAGGCAGGAAATCATCCGTACCTCCTTGGAAAATCGTGGTGCACTGATACAGGTAAAAGACCTGGAAGAGGCGGCAGAGATTTGTAACTTTATTGCGCCTGAGCACCTGGAATTATCCATGGACGACGCGTTAGCTTTCAGCAAAAAAATCAAACACGCCGGTGCCATTTTTATGGGGCGTGATACCTGTGAGGCTTTGGGTGATTACTGCGCCGGGCCTAACCACGTGTTGCCTACATCACGCACGGCGCGCTTCAGCTCGCCGTTGGGTGTCTATGATTTCCAGAAGCGTTCCAGCCTGATCATGGTGTCGAGTGAAGGTGCACAAACGCTAGGCAAGATCGCAGCGACTCTGGCTTATGGCGAAGGCCTGCAGGCACATGCGCGCAGCGCCGAATATCGCTTGAAATAGGTTAATCAGATGAGTAAATTCTGGAGCCCAATCGTGCATGCCCTTACACCTTACGTGCCAGGCGAGCAGCCCAAGATTCAAAACCTGATCAAACTGAACACCAACGAGAATCCTTATGGGCCCAGCCCCAAGGTAATTGCGGCATTGCAGGCGGAAGCCGCAGATAGCCTGCGCTTATACCCTGATCCTGATTCCAGCCGTATGAAAGCAGCCATTGCCGAATATCACGGATTGCAAACAAACCAGATATTTGTGGGGAATGGCTCAGATGAAGTGCTGGCACATATTTTCCAGGCATTACTTAAACATGACCATCCCTTGCTGTTCCCGGATATCACCTATAGTTTTTATCCGGTCTATTGTGGCTTGTATGGTATCCAATATGAAACCGTGCCGCTGGATGCGCAGTTTGAAATTGCCATAGATGACTATCTGCGTCCCAATGGCGGCATTATTTTCCCTAATCCCAATGCGCCTACAGGTATCCCGTTACCGTTGGCCGAGATTGAGCGATTGCTGCAAGCCAATAAAGATTCGGTTGTCGTGGTTGATGAGGCGTATGTGGATTTTGGTACCGAGTCAGCTGTCGCCCTGGTCAGTCGCTATCCGAATGTGCTGGTGACGCATACTTATTCTAAATCGCGCTCGTTAGCAGGTCTGCGGATTGGCTATGCGGTGGGTGATGCCGGTTTGATCGAAGCGCTGATCCGGGTCAAGGACAGCTTTAACTCTTACCCTATAGACCGGTTTGCGGAAGCAGGGGCAGTGGCTGCCTTGCAAGATGATGATTATTTTCAGCAAACCAGGCAGCAGGTCATCGCTGCGCGCGAGCAATTGGTGAGTAATTTACGGGCGCTGGGCTTCGAAGTGTTGCCATCGGGTGCCAATTTTATCTTTGCACGCCATCCACAATATGCAGGTGAGCAACTTGCGGCAGCCTTACGTGAACAGGCTGTGATTGTGCGACATTTCAAAAAACCGGCCAGGATTGCTGATTTTTTACGCATTACCATAGGCAATGACACACAAAATCAGGTATTGGTAAAAGCCCTAAGAGGTGTTTTACAGGCTTGATGTCGTTAAAATTAAAGTATGTGCAGCAATATAACGGCTAACATCGCTTAAATGATTCTTTAACGACGTAAAAAAAGATGACGCAATATTGTCATTTTGTTTGAAATACGGTTATGATGCACGCTATTGTACATAATGTGCAGTGAGGGTTGCGTTTGCATCATTGCTGCGCAAAAGTTCATTGGATTTAAAATAGAGCAAACTCGGAGGAAGAAAAATGGCACAAACCCAGATGGCATTAGACTCATTGGATTTTGACGCAACAATCGCTTTGGCCGCCAAAGTGGCGCCACATGTTGATATCCTGGAAATTGGTACACCTTGTATCAAGCATAACGGTATCGAACTGTTGAAAGCATTGCGTACTAAATTCCCTAACAACAAGATTTTGGTTGACCTGAAAACCATGGATGCAGGCTTCTACGAAGCTGAGCCATTCTACAAAGCCGGCGCGGATATCGTGACTGTGCTGGGTACTGCAGATGTGGGTACGATCAAAGGTGTAGTTGATGCTGCTAACAAATACGGTAAAGAAGCTCAAGTTGACCTGATCAACGTAAAAGACAAAAAAGCACGTACATTAGAAGTAGTTAAATTGGGCGCGCACATTATTGGTGTACACACTGGCTTGGATCAACAAGCTGCTGGTCATACACCATTTGCTGACTTGGGCTTGGTATCTGGCTTGAAAACAGGCGCTAAAGTATCTGTTGCCGGTGGTGTTAAAGCCGCTACAACTAAACAAGTAGTTGATGCTGGTGCTGACATCGTTGTTGCTGGTGCTGCTATCTACGGTGCTGCTGATCCTGCTGCTGCTGCTTCAGAAATCACCAAAATCGCGCACGGTGCTGGTACTTCTGCAAAAGGCGGTAACAAATTGCTGCCATGGATCATCGCTGCGGTTGCTGCAGTGTTGGTATTCTCACTGCTGGGTAAAAAATCTGAAGAAGCTGCTCCTGCTTCTGACGCACCAGTGGTTGAAGAATCTGCCCCTGCTGCAGAAGCTCCAGCTGCTGAAGCACCTGCCGCTACTGAAGAAGCTGCTCCAGCGGCAACTGAAGAAGCTGCACCAGCTGCAGAAGCTGCTCCAGCTAACTAATCTCTGCCAGATCTGATCTGTTGGCCGCCCTGGGCTGGTCACAGCAAAGAATCAGCAGTCTAAAAAAGCAGTCCTCACGGACTGCTTTTTTGTTTTTAACGACAGATTTTGCCTGGCCACGAAGACTTGCGGTAAAATGCCTGTATTATTTGCTAAATCTCTGTGAACACCTCTTTCCTCACTATGTCACGCCAAGCTGAAGTCACGCGCAATACACTCGAAACCCAAATTACAGTTGCTATCAATCTGGATGGCACTGGTGTGTCTGATTTGCAGAGCGGATTAGGATTTCTGGATCACATGCTGGACCAGATTGCCCGTCACGGTATGATTGATCTGAAGGTGCATGCCAAAGGTGATTTGCATATTGATGCGCACCATACGGTAGAAGATATCGGCATCACGCTAGGCCAGGCTTTTGCCAAGGCGCTAGGTGATAAAAAAGGATTGACCCGTTATGGCCACAGCTATGTGCCGCTGGATGAGGCTTTAAGCCGGGTTGTGCTGGATCTGTCCGGACGCCCAGGCCTGGAGTTTGACTGTAAGTTTACGCGTGCCATGATAGGCGAGTTTGATGTAGACTTATTTTATGAGTTCTTTCAGGGCTTCATTAATCACTCGCTGGTGACTTTGCATATTGATAACCTCAAGGGTCACAATGCGCACCACCAGGCGGAAACAATTTTCAAGGCGTTTGGTCGCGCCTTGCGCGTCGCCATTACACCAGACCCGCGCATGGCCGGGATGATGCCATCGACCAAGGGTTCGCTATAAGCCGATAAGCCATACATGAATCGTTTGCAAGTCGCCGTCATTGATTACGGCATGGGTAATTTAAGATCTGTCGCCAATGCCTTGAAAGCAGTTGCGCCGGATGTGCGCATCGAGATCACCAGTGATCCGGAACAGATCGCTACAGCTGAACGGGTTGTGTTTCCTGGACAGGGCGCGATGCCTGACTGCATCCGCGAGCTTGATACACGCGGTTTACGCCAGGCAGTGATCGCCGCCACCCGTGATAAACCTTTCCTGGGTATCTGTATCGGTTTGCAAATGCTGTTTGAGCATTCCGAAGAAGGTGACGTTCCTGGCCTGGGTATTTATCCAGGGGAAGTAAAGCGCTTCCCAGCCGAAAAAATGGTCGACATCCATGGCGCCAAATTGAAAGTGCCGCACATGGGCTGGAGCCAGGTTGAGCAAAGCGTAACACACGATATGTGGCGGGATATTCCTGACCTGGCACGCTTTTATTATGTACACAGCTATTATGTGGCACCTGCAGAGTCGGCATTAACAGCCGCTACTACGGCGTACCCATTTGACTATACCTGTGCGATTGCGCGGGACAATGTATTTGCCGTGCAATTTCACCCGGAAAAGAGTGCAGAATCAGGCTTGCAACTTTTGCGTAATTTTGTAAACTGGAAACCATGATTGTGTTTTCCAACCTTTTGTCCCAACCCGTTATATTTCAAAACAAAACAGCATGTTAATTATCCCGGCAATTGATTTAAAAGATGGTCACTGCGTACGCTTGAAGCAGGGGCTGATGGAAGAATCCACCGTATTTTCTGAAGACCCGGCGTCCATGGCCAGACACTGGGTGGATCAGGGTGGCAAACGTTTGCACCTGGTTGATTTGAATGGTGCGTTTGCCGGAAAGCCGGTCAACGAAAATGCCATCAAGTCTATCGTTGCTGCTGTCGGTGGCGATATCCCTATCCAGCTGGGTGGCGGTATCCGCGACCTGGATACGATTGAACGTTATCTCGATGACGGCATCAGTTACATCATCATAGGCACGGCGGCTGTGAAAAACCCCGGGTTTTTGCATGAGGCATGCTATGCATTTCCTGGCCAGATCATGGTCGGCCTGGATGCCAAGGATGGCAAAGTGGCCGTGGATGGCTGGTCTAAACTGACCGGCCACGACGTGATAGACCTGGCTAAAAAGTTTGAAGATTATGGTGTGGAAAGTATCGTCTATACCGACATTGGTCGTGACGGCATGCTGACCGGCGTCAACATTGAAGCGACTGTGGCCCTGGCGCAAGCCTTGACCATCCCGGTGATCGCCAGTGGTGGCGTCACCAACCTGGATGATGTACGCAAACTGTGTGCAGTACAGGCTGAAGGGATCATTGGTACGATCACCGGCCGTGCTATTTACGAAGGCACACTGGATTTCTCTGCAGCCCAGACATTGGCAGATGAGCTCAGCGCATAATGGGATGTGCTAAACGCATCATCCCTTGCCTGGATGTGACGAATGGTCGTGTGGTCAAAGGCGTCAATTTTCTTGAGCTACGTGATGCCGGAGACCCGGTAGAGATCGCGCAGCGTTACAACGATCAGGGCGCCGATGAATTGACCTTCCTCGATATCACGGCCAGTTCTGATGACAGAGACCTGATTTTACATATTATTGAACGTGTGGCGGAGCAGATATTTATCCCGCTGACGGTAGGCGGCGGCGTGCGCAAAGTGGAAGATGTACGCCGATTGCTGAATGCCGGAGCTGACAAGGTCAGTATCAACACCACCGCTGTGTTGAATCCGCAGGTGGTGGCAGATGCCGCCAGCCGTTTTGGTTCACAATGCATCGTGGTTGCCATCGATGCCAAGAAAGTCGATAACCAGCCGTTCGAGTGGGAAGTTTTCACTCACGGCGGCCGCAATGCGACAGGGTTGGATGCAGTCGAATGGGCTCGTAAAATGGTTAGCCTGGGTGCCGGTGAGTTACTGGTGACCAGTATGGACCGCGATGGTACCAAGATTGGTTTCAACAATCCCTTGAACAAGGCTATCAGTGATGCGGTAGACGTGCCGTTGATTGCTTCAGGCGGCGTGGGTAACTTGCAGCACCTGGTAGACGGCGTGACATTGGGTGGGGCGGATGCGGTGCTGGCCGCCAGTATTTTCCATTATGGTGAATTTACGGTACAGCAGGCGAAAGAATATATGCGTCAACACGGGTTGGAAATACGATGACTTGGCTGGATCAAGTAGCCTGGACGGATGATGGACTGGTGCCGGTCATTGCGCAGGAACAATCCTCAGGCAAGATTCTGATGTTTGCCTGGATGAATCGCGAAGCGTTGCAGCTGACGCGGGAGACCGGCCACGCCGTGTATTACTCCCGCTCGCGCAACAAACTCTGGCACAAGGGCGAAGAGTCCGGCCATACCCAGGTCGTGCATGATATCCGCCTGGATTGTGACAATGACGTGGTGTTGCTGACGGTAGAGCAACAAGGTGGTATCGCCTGTCACACCGGGCGACACAATTGCTTTTTCCAGCAACTGCAAAATGATGACTGGGTCACTGTAGAGCCTGTCATCAAAGACCCGAAAGCGATTTATCATGAGTGATGTTTTAAATCGATTGTCCGAACTGCTGGAACAGCGCAAATCTGCTGATCCATCCTCTTCATACGTGGCCAAGCTGTATGCCAAAGGCCTGGACAGCATTTTGAAGAAGATAGGCGAAGAAGCCACAGAAACAGTGATTGCGGCCAAAGGCGGCAATGCCGAAGAGATCATTTATGAAACCGCTGATTTATGGTTCCATACCCTGGTGTTGCTTAGTCACGTCGGTTTGAGCGCGCAGGATGTGCTCAATGAATTGGCGCGCCGCGAGGGCTTGTCCGGTATTGCCGAGAAAGCGGGCAGGGCAGAATGAGCGCAGATTGTATTTTTTGTAAAATCGCCGCCGGTAGCATCCCCTCGAAAAGCATATATGAGGACGATAATGTCATTGCTTTCCATGACATCCGCCCGATGGCAAAAGTACACTTTCTGATTGTGCCAAAAAAGCATATTGAAACCTTGAAAGATTGTACTGCTGAAGATCAGGCTTTACTCGGTGGCATGATGTTGCTGGCACCAAAGCTGGCAGCAGAACAAGGGTTAGTTGGCTACAAAACGTTAATGAATGTGGGCCGTGAAGGCGGGCAAGAGGTTTTTCATATTCATTTGCATGTCTTTGGTGGCGGTGCTGTTGCTGATAAAGCATAGGCAAAGCAGCGAGTGGATTAAAGGAGATTGTGATGGGAAGCTTCAGTTTATGGCATTGGTTGATTGTGTTGCTGATCGTGGTACTGGTGTTTGGTACCAAAAAGTTACGTAACATCGGTAGTGATGTCGGCGGCGCGGTGAATGAATTCAAGAAAGCCGTCAATGATGGCAAGGGTGAATCCAAGCCCGACGAACTTTCAGATAAAAAATAATTCACTACTGAACTGTGTTTGATATTTCTTTTTCTGAGCTGCTGGTCATCGCCATTGTTGCATTGGTGGTGATCGGGCCGGAAAAACTGCCAAAAGTTGCCCGTACTGCGGGCGCTTTTTTTGGCCGCTTGCAGCGATTTGTTGCGCAGGTCAAAGATGAAGTCAATCGTGAATCGCGCTTTGCAGAGCTGCAGAAGTTGCAGGATGAAGTGCATTCCAGTTTCCAGCAAAGCTATGACGATATCGAACGCAGCATTCTGCCGACAGAATCGCAGCTGATTGAAGAGCAACCGGCTGAGGCCGAGGTCGTTAAAAAGCCTCGCAAGCCACGCTTGGCGAAAGTGAAGCAAGTGCCGGCGGAAGGTTCATCGTCCACACCAGGACGCCGCTCCAAAGCCCCCGTTAAAGAAACCCCTACGGTAGCAGAACTAGAGCAAAGTCCGGCTTCCCAGGACACTGCTTCAGATACTGCGGTTAGTGCCGCTACTCGTCGTCCGCGCAAGCCTAAACCCAAGCCAGCCAGCGACACTCCCGATATGTTTGTCGATGAGCCACGCTCTTAAGCCAGAGATAATGTGCTTGAAGTATGACGCCTACTGAAAACTTTATTACCCATCTGGTTGAACTGCGCAACCGCCTGCTGCGTGCGGTGGTAGGCTTGCTGGTGATATTCGTCGGTTTGTTTCCTTTTGCAGACAAGCTCTACAGCCTGCTTGCTGCGCCGCTTTTAGCCAAGTTGCCGCAAGGTGCACAAATGATTGCCACAGCGGTCACCACACCTTTTTTTGTGCCCATGAAAGTCACCATGCTGGCGGCATTTTTGCTGGCTTTGCCTTGGATTCTTTACCAATGTTGGGCATTCGTGGCGCCGGGCTTGTATGCGCACGAGAAACGTATGTTGATGCCTTTACTGGCGGCATCGCTGATCCTGTTTTTTATCGGCATGACCTTCGCGTATTTTGCTGTTTTCCCGGTGGTATTCGGTTTCCTGGTGGGCAGTGCGCCGCAGGGCGTGGCGGTGATGACGGATATTGCTGAATACCTCGATTTTGTGATCGGTATGTTCCTTGCGTTTGGGTTTGCTTTTGAAGTGCCGGTCGCAGTAGTGCTGATGGCGCTGATGGGTTGGGTGACTTTGGAACAACTCAAGGAAGCGCGCTCTTACGTGGTGGTTGGTGCTTTTGTGCTAGGGGCGATTTTTACGCCGCCGGATATCGTGTCCCAGTTTATGCTGGCGATCCCGTTGTGGATATTATACGAAGCCGGGCTGCTGGTTGTTCGCTGGTTACCACCGCGTGATGCCAGCCCGACTTCTGCGTAATTCAACTATTCTTTATTTGGGTATTTTATTTGGTAACGGGCGCTTACCTACCACGAGCTCGATATCCACTTTTTTGCCAGTGCGCAAAATAGACAAAGTCGCTTTCTCGCGTGGTTTTAACAGCGCAATAATATTCAGCATGGATTGACTATCTGTCACCGGTTTCTTGTTAATTGCAGTGAGAATATCGCCGGGGCGTAATCCGGCACGGTCTGCCGGGCTATCCAGTAACACCCCTGCAATCAACGAGCCATTGATGTTCTTCAAATTAAATGACTCAGCCAGTTCTGGTGTGATGTCTTGCGCTTCTATACCTATCCACCCACGCGTAACCGAGCCGCTGGAAGTGATTTGTTCCATCACTTGCTGCGCAATGCTCACCGGAATGGCAAAGCCTATGCCCATGCTGCCGCCATTACGGGAGTAGATAGCGCTATTGATGCCGATCAGGTTTCCGTTGGTATCGATCAATGCGCCGCCGGAGTTGCCAGGATTGATCGACGCATCGGTCTGGATGAAATTCTCAAAGGTATTAATGCCCAAATGATTGCGCCCCAGCGCACTGATAATGCCTTGCGTCACGGTTTGACCGACACCAAACGGATTGCCAATCGCCAGCACTACATCGCCAACCTTCATTTGCTCGCTGTTACTAAAGGTGATTGCTGGTAAATTCTTGCGGTCGATTTTAAGTACCGCCACATCTGTTTCCGGGTCGGTACCCACTACTGTTGCGGACGATTTACTGCCATCACTTAATGCCACTTCAATCTGGTCTGCAGAACTGATGACGTGATTATTGGTGAGAATCAGGCCATCGGCACTGACAATCACGCCACTACCCAGGCTATTCTCAGGCTGGTCATCTTCTTCTTCCATTTCTTCGCCAAAGAAATGACGGAATAGCGGGTCATTTTTTAGCGCACGGTGCGGGTCCTGGCTGATATGGGCGGTGGTGAAAATATTGACGACTGAAGGCGTTGCCTTGCTGACGGCGCTACGATAGCCCGTTTTTGCGATGGCGGCGGCTTGGTTGTCAGCGATGGATGGCTTAACGATCACCTGTTGACTGTTAGTTTGCACCAGTAGGTTGGGATAAAATAATTTCATCACAAACAGAATACCGAGGCAGACGGTGACAGCTTGTGAGAATATGGTCCAGAGTTGGCGCATGGGTGCAGTTAAATAATTGTTTTAATAATTGATTAGTATATGAGAGTCAGAGATGGAATTGAATCGTCTTGTTAGCGAATTGGCTAATTTTTTGCAAGTTGTCAGATTTCAGGACTATTGCCCGAACGGATTGCAAGTAGAAGGGCGACCAGAAGTACGGCGCATCGTCACCGGGGTCACTGCCAGCCAGGCATTGATCGAGGCTGCCATTGAAGCGGATGCGGATGCCATCATGGTGCATCACGGCTATTTCTGGCGCGGTGAGCCGGCAGAGGTCACAGGCATGAAGCGAAAGCGCCTGAAACAATTGCTGACGCACGATATCAGCCTGCTGGCTTACCATTTACCTCTGGATGCTCATGCTGAAGTTGGCAACAACGTGCAGTTGGGTAAGGTGCTTGGCTGGCCGCTGGTGCGCTATCTGGATGAGAAAAACATGTTGCCAATGACAGCCTTGCCACAGGCGGTTTCATTGCAGCAGTTGGGCGAGCATGTCACCAAGCAATTAGGCCGCCAGGTGCAGTTGCTTGGTGATCCAAAACAGCAGGTACGTACGGTGGCCTGGTGCACTGGTGCCGCGCAATCCTATATCCAGCAGGCAGTGACGTCAGGAGTGGATGTGTTTATTAGTGGGGAAGTGTCTGAACCCACCTGGCATACTGTTCAGGAAACCGGTACCGCCTACATTGCTGCAGGGCATCATGCCACTGAACGTTACGGCATTCAGGCGCTGGGGCAATGGGTGGCCGAAAATTACGGAATTGAGCATATTTTCATAGAAGTGGATAACCCGATTTAATTGATAAATATCAATAAGTTATTGAATTATATTTGGATTGTGTACACGGAAAATGTATAATCGCGACTCAAGTTTTGATCTAACTGTTACCTTCAAAGGGTAGATTAAGGAAGCCAATGTCAGAAAACAAAATCGACAACCCTAGTTTGTCGTTTTGCGCGCCATCTGAGGTGGATTTGCAAAAGCGTGATTTTTTGGTGAAAGCCACTGCTGCCACCGGTGCTGTCGGTGTCGCTGCGGTAGCGGTGCCATTTGTAGGAAGCATGTTACCTAGCGAGCGCGCCAAAGCTGCTGGTGCACCGGTAGAAGTCGATATCAGCAAACTGAAGCCGGGTGAAAAGATGACAGCCGAATGGCGTGGTCAGCCAGTGTGGATTGTGCGCCGTTCACCAGAAATGATGGCGATACTGGACAAGCACGATGCGGATTTATCCGATCCAAATATGGAAGTGCCGCAGCAACCTGAATATTGCAAAAACAAGGCGCGCGCGATTAAACCTGAATTTGCGGTGATGTTGGGCACATGTACGCATCTGGGTTGTTCGCCGAATGATAACTTTGCGCAAACCTCTGACTGGCCTGGTGGTTTTGTCTGTCCATGCCACGGTTCAAAATTCGACCTGACTGGCCGGGTATTCAAAGGCTCTCCAGCACCGACTAACCTGATTGTGCCGCCACATCAATATCTGACAGAAACCACCATCCTGGTTGGTGATGACAAAAAGGCGGAGGCTTAAATATCATGGCAAATAATAATAAAACGATTGCCGCTGGCGTGCTGGACTGGGTAGATGCCCGTTTCCCGCTGACCAGTACCATCAAAGGACACCTTACCGAGTATTACGCACCGAAAAACTTCAACTTCTGGTATTTCTTCGGTTCATTAGCTTTATTAGTGCTGGTGCTGCAAATCGTCACCGGTATTTTCCTGACCATGAACTACAAGCCGGATGCTGAACTGGCATTTGCTTCGGTGGAATACATCATGCGGGATGTATTTGGCGGAAACATTATTCGTTACATGCACTCGACGGGTGCCTCCATGTTTTTTGTGGTGGTTTACCTGCATATGTTCCGTGGCATTATTTATGGTTCATACAGGACGCCACGCGAACTGATCTGGCTGTTTGGTGTAGGTATTTTCCTGGTGTTGATGGGCGAGGCGTTCTTCGGCTACCTGTTGCCATGGGGTCAAATGTCCTACTGGGGCGCGCAGGTGATTGTGAACCTGTTCTCTACCGTGCCTTTTATCGGTCCTGATCTGTCCGAGTGGTTGCGGGGCGACTACCTGGTGTCTGATGCGACATTGAACCGCTTCTTTGCTTTCCACGTGATTGCCTTGCCATTGGTGCTGTTGGGCCTGGTGGCTGTGCATATCGTGGCTTTGCACGAGGTTGGTTCTAATAACCCTGATGGTGTGGAAATCAAGAAGCATAAAGATAAGGAAACCGGTATTCCGCTGGATGGCATTCCTTTCCATCCTTACTATTCAGTGAAAGACTTGGTTGGCGTGGTCGCCTTCCTGATGGTGTTCTTTGCCATCGTGTTCTTTATGCCTGAAATGGGTGGTTACTTCCTCGAAGCCAACAACTTTATTCCTGCTGACCCGCTGAAAACACCGGCACATATTGCACCGGTCTGGTACTTCACTCCTTATTACTCTATCTTGCGTGCAGTGCCGCCTATCGGTATTTCACAATTCCCTGGGGTGGTGGCGATGGGCTTGTCAGTTGTTGCATTCGCTTTCCTGCCCTGGCTTGACAGAAGTCCTGTGAAGTCTATTCGCTACCGTGGCGCCTTGTACAAGCGCTGGTTGAGTGCCTTCGTCATCAGCTTTGTCATCCTGGGTTATCTGGGTACGGTTCCGGGCGATGTCTGGGGTCAATTCGGGCCATGGCTGGGACGCGCAGACCGTGCGACCGTGGTTGCCCGTATTTGTATGGTGATTTACTTTGCATATTTTGCATTAATGCCTTGGTACACCAAAAAAGACAAAACCAAACCAGTGCCGGAAAGGGTGACATACAAATGATGAAGAAATTGTTTATTCAGGCATTTGCAAGTGTAGCGCTGCTGGTTTCAGGCGTTGCTTTGGCGAATGAGGTGCATATTGATGTAACGGCGCCGATTAACATGAGTGATAAAGCCTCTTTGCAACGCGGGGCCAAGATTTTTGTAAACTACTGCCTCAACTGCCATAGCGCCAACTACATGCGTTACAACCGTTTGCAGGATATTGGCCTGACCGACAAGCAAATCAAGGATAACTTGCTGTTTGCCGGTGAGAAAGTCGGCGAGACCATGCGTGTCAGCATGAATCCCAAAGATGCCAAAAAATGGTTTGGTGCGGCACCGCCTGACCTGAGCGTGGAAGTGCGGGCGCGTGGTGCAGACTGGGTCTATGCCTACCTGCGCAGTTTCTACAAGGATGACAGCCGCCCTACCGGCTGGAATAACCAGGTGTTTGATAAAGTCGCCATGCCGCACGTGTTGTACGAGCTGCAAGGTGTGCAGGTGCTGGATCACGAAACGCATACACTGAAACTGGAAAAAGCCGGTAAATTGAGTCCTGAAGAATATGACCAGTTTGCAGGTGATTTAACCAACTTTATGGCATTTATGGCAGAGCCTGCGAAACAGTCCCGTATCTGGATTGGCGTTTTCGTACTGCTGTTCTTGTCTGTGCTGTTAGTCTTGGTGAAGAAAATCAAAGCCGAATACTGGAAAGACATTCGGTAACCAGCAACCAAGTCCGACACCAGGGCTCTGGCCTTGGTGTCTTTTTTTATAGGGAAAAATGATTATGATGAGATTGTATTCGGGCACTGTCGATCCTTACAGCCACCGTTGCCGTATCGTGCTGTTTGAAAAGGGCATGGACTTTGAAGTCATTGATGTCGACCTCACCAACAAAACTGAAGACCTCGCCATTCTGAATCCTTACGGCGAAGTGCCGGTACTGGTTGAGCGTGACCTGGTATTGTCAGAAGCCAATATTATTAATGAGTACATTGACGAGCGCTTCCCGCATCCGCAACTGATGCCGGCTGACCCGGTCATGCGCGCTCGTGCGCGCCTGTACCTGTATAACTTTGAAAAAGATCTGTTTAACCATATCAAAGATATCGAGTCTGGTGAAGATGAAAGGGTGGAGCGCGCACGTAAAGTCATTCGTGATAATCTGACGCAGCTGGTGCCTATCTTCAGCAAGCAGAATTACTTGATGGGCGATGAATACTCCATGCTGGACGTGGCGATTACGCCATTGTTATGGCGCCTGGGTCACTATGGTATTGAACTGCCAAATCAGGCAGCGCCTTTGCTGAAATATGCGGAGCGTTTGTTCTCGCGTCCCATGTATGCTGAAGCGATGACGCCTTCTGAAAAGGCCATGCGCAAGTAATTCTTGGTTCGCAGATATACAGCGCGGTGAAATTTTCCCGCGCTGTTTTTTTAAGGAAAGTCAGCATGAGCACATTGATCCCGACCACTGCTTATTTGATACGTGCGATACATGAATGGTGTGTCGATAATGCTTTGACACCGCATCTGCTGGTGAAAGTAGATGCGCAAACGCGTGTGCCTATGGCGTTTGTGAAAAATGGCGAGATCGTGCTCAATATTAATTACACCGCGGTAAAGGATCTGCACATTGATAATGATGCGGTAGTGTTCTCGGCGCGCTTCAGTGGCGTGGCGCAGCATATTTATGTACCTATCGGGCGCATTGCCGGTGTATTTGCCAGAGAAAACAGCCAGGGCATGTTTTTTGAGGTGACCGATGGTCATGCACCGGAGCCTTTAAAAAGAGTCGAGTCGTCAGCAGCGGAAGTGCCTGAATCAGCCGCGCCCAAAAAATCCCACCTCAAGGTTGTCAAGTAATCAGCGCCTCTGCAAAAAAAGCATGGTCACAAAAGTGGCATATTGCGCATGCACTATTCTTTATCGCCGAGAATAAAAAAAATTCTCAAAGCACTAGATAAAACTCATAAAAAAGTGCTATAGTTGCGCCTTTCCGAAATGCCGGGTTAGCTCAGTTGGTAGAGCAGCGCACTTGTAATGCGAAGGTCATCAGTTCGATTCCGATACCCGGCACCATAAAATTAAATACAGTTAGCATTGACGCTGATTGAATTTGCCGCGATAATCGCGGTCGATTTTGGAGGGGTGGCCGAGTGGTTAAAGGCGACGGACTGTAAATCCGTTCTCTCAGAGTACGCTGGTTCGAATCCAGCCCCCTCCACCAAATTTACTGTCTGTAGGCGTTTTGAAAAGCGGGATGGTGAGAGCCTTCCTTGGGTGTTCTGCATAGTGCGGGTGTAGCTCAGTTGGTAGAGCACTTGCCTTCCAAGCAAGATGTCGCGAGTTCGAACCTCGTCGCCCGCTCCAACAGCAATAAAGGCATGAAGCGCCCATGTGGCTCAGTGGTAGAGCACTCCCTTGGTAAGGGAGAGGTCGCGGGTCCGATTCCCGCCATGGGCACCAGTTTAGCTCGCGTTAAATTAGTAGTATAAAATTGATGACGTAGGGTTTGGTAGCATAGAGCTTGTTAAGTAGTGGCGTTTCAGGGTGATGTCATCCGCGTCGCGTAATTTGTGAAAACATAAATTATTTATTGGCATTTTCAGTATCAATAAAGGAAAACATCATGGCAAAAGGCAAATTTGAACGTACCAAGCCACACGTGAACGTTGGTACGATTGGTCACGTTGACCACGGTAAGACAACATTGACAGCGGCGATCACCACTGTATTGACTAAGAAATTTGGTGGTGAAGCGAAGGCTTACGATCAGATTGACGCGGCGCCAGAAGAAAAAGCACGTGGTATCACCATTAACACAGCACACGTTGAGTACGAGACAGCTAACCGTCACTACGCCCACGTTGACTGTCCAGGTCACGCTGACTACGTTAAAAACATGATTACCGGTGCTGCCCAGATGGACGGCGCAATCCTGGTATGTTCAGCTGCTGACGGCCCTATGCCGCAAACACGTGAGCACATCCTGCTGGCACGCCAGGTTGGCGTTCCATACATCATCGTGTTCCTGAACAAGGCAGACATGGTTGATGATGCTGAGTTGCTGGAACTGGTTGAAATGGAAGTGCGTGAATTGCTGAGCAAATACGACTTCCCGGGTGATGACACCCCAATCATCCACGGTTCCGCTAAACTGGCTTTAGAAGGCGACCAATCAGACATTGGCGAACCAGCGATCTTCAAATTGGCTGAAGCATTAGACAGCTACATCCCAATGCCAGAGCGCGCTATCGACGGTACCTTCCTGATGCCAGTAGAAGACGTATTCTCTATCTCAGGCCGTGGTACAGTTGTGACAGGTCGTATCGAGCGTGGTATCGTTAAAGTCGGTGATGAAATCGAAATCGTTGGTATCAAACCAACGGTTAAGACAACTTGTACCGGTGTTGAAATGTTCCGTAAACTGCTGGACCAAGGTCAGGCAGGCGACAACGTAGGTGTATTGCTGCGTGGTACAAAACGTGAAGATATCGAACGTGGTCAAGTATTGTCAAAATCAGGTTCTATCAAGCCACACACTAAATTCTCAGCAGAGATCTATGTGTTGGGTAAAGATGAAGGTGGTCGTCATACGCCATTCTTCAACGGCTACCGTCCACAGTTCTACTTCCGTACGACTGACGTGACTGGTGCGGTTGAATTGCCAGCAGGTACTGAAATGGTGATGCCAGGTGATAACGTTTCTATCTCAGTAGCGCTGATTGCGCCTATCGCGATGGAAGACGGCTTGCGCTTCGCTATCCGTGAAGGTGGTCGTACCGTTGGTGCTGGCGTCGTTGCTAAAATCATCGAGTAATTAATTTTTATGGGCGGCAGGAATTTCCTGCCGCTTTTGCTCTTTTTAAGGAAAAAACATGGCAGCTCAAAAAATTCGTATCCGTCTGAAAGCGTTTGATTATCGTTTGATCGACCAGTCAGCTTTGGAAATTGTGGATACTGCGAAACGTACTGGTGCAGTTGTAAAAGGTCCGGTGCCATTGCCGACACGTATTGAGCGCTTTGATATTCTGCGTTCCCCACACGTGAACAAAACTTCACGTGACCAGTTCGAAATCCGTACCCATCAGCGTTTGATGGACATCGTGGATCCTACAGACAAAACTGTAGATGCGCTGATGAAGCTGGATCTGCCAGCTGGTGTGGATGTAGAAATCAAGCTTTAATTCAAAAGCTGCAATTCTCGACATGGCCTTCAACTCGAAGGCTATTGTCAAATCCAGAATAGTTCGGTATAATCCGCGCTCTTCGGTGGACGGTCAATTGTAATCGTCCACTTTAAACTATTATAAGGAACTGATCATGAGCTTAGGGCTTATTGGTCGCAAGGTGGGCATGACCCGCATTTTTACAGAAGAAGGCGCAAGCGTTCCTGTAACAGTGCTGGAAGTGATTCCTAACCGCGTGACACAAGTAAAGACAGTTGCAACTGATGGCTATACAGGCCTGCAGGTTGCATACGGTGAGCGTCGTGCTAGCCGTATCAACAAAGCGTTGACTGGACACTTTGCCAAAGCTGGCGTAACTGCTGGTGCTGGTATCAAAGAATTCAATGTGGTTGAAGATGTTCTGGCTAACTTTCAGGTCGGTGGAAATATCACTGTTGATATTTTCTCCGTAGGTCAGTTGGTAGACGTGACAGGTACATCCATTGGTAAAGGTTTTGCCGGTGCGATCAAGCGTCACAACTTCTCCTCTAACCGTGCTTCTCACGGTAACTCTCGTTCACATAACGTACCTGGTTCTATCGGTATGGCGCAGGATCCGGGTCGAGTATTCCCTGGTAAGCGCATGCCTGGTCATTTGGGTGATGTTAAAGTCACAACCCAAAACCTGGAAATCGTTCGTGTAGACGTAGAGCGTAATCTGTTATTGATTAAAGGTTCCGTACCTGGCTCCAAAGGTGGCAATGTTGTTGTACGTCCAGCCATCAAAGCGAAAGGGGCTGCATAATGGAATTAAAGCTGATTGATCTGAACGGCAAAGTTGCTAAAAAAGGCGTGGATGCGTCTGATGTAACTTTCGGTCGTGAATTTAACGAATCACTGGTGCATGAAGTAGTCGTTGCTTACATGGCGAATGCCCGTACAGCAACCCGTGCACAGAAAACACGTGCTACCGTTGCCCACACTACCCACAAGCCATATGCGCAAAAGGGTACTGGTAACGCTCGTGCTGGTATGACTTCCAGCCCGATCTGGCGCGGAGGTGGTCGTGCATTCCCTAACAGCCCTAACGAAAACTACAGCCACAAAGTAAACCGTAAGGCTTACCGTGCTGGCATGCAGACTATCTTGTCTGAGTTGGTTCGTCAGGATCGTTTGAAGGTTGTTGATACATTTACTATCGACACACCAAAAACAAAACAATTGGTACAAAAAATCAATGCACTGGGTGTTGACGGTGGTGTGTTGGTACTGATCGATGGTTTTGATGAGAATTTGTACTTGTCTTCCCGTAACCTTCCAAACGTTTTGGTGATTGAAGCGCAATTTGCTGACCCGGTCAGCCTAGTGCGTTTCCCTAACGTTTTGGTCACTGCTGGTGCGGTGAAAAAACTTGAGGAGATCTTGGCATGATTACCGCAGCAACCAAAATTCAAGATCGTTTATTGCAAGTGATTTTGGCACCACAAATTACCGAGAAGGCAACGTTCATTGCTGACAAGCATCAGCAAATTGCTTTTAAAGTACGTACTGATGCAACCAAGCCGGAAATCAAGGCTGCAGTTGAGTTGGTATTCAAGGTCGAAGTGGCTTCTGTGTCTGTGATTAACGTTGCAGGTAAAGTGAAGCGTGCTGGCCGTCGTGCTGGTAAGCGTAGTGACTGGAAAAAGGCTTACGTTAGCCTGAAGCCAGGTCAAGAAATTAACTTTGCAGCTGGCGAATAAGGAGAGAAGACATGGCATTAGTTAAAGTCAAACCAACTTCCCCCGGTCGTCGTGGTGTATTGAAGGTTGTCACACCTGATTTGCACAAAGGCAAGCCTTACGCGCCGCTGTTGGAAAGTCAAAGTAAAAATGCTGGTCGTAATAACAACGGCCGCATTACAACCCGCCACCAGGGTGGTGGCCATAAGCAGCATTACCGTGTGATCGACTTCCGTCGTAACAAGGATGGTATTCCTGCAACTGTAGAACGTATCGAGTACGATCCTAACCGTACAGCCAACATCGCGTTGCTGTGCTATGCGGATGGTGAGCGTCGTTACATCATTGCGCCACGTGGCATTGCTGCCGGTGCACAACTGGTGAGCGGATCTGAAGCGCCTATCCGTGCTGGTAATGCATTGCCTTTGCGCAATATCCCGGTCGGTAGCACGATTCATTGTATCGAAATCCAGCCAGGCAAAGGCGCGCAAATTGCACGTTCAGCCGGTACTTCAGTTCAATTGCTGGCGCGTGAGGGTGCTTACGCTCAGTTGCGTTTGCGCTCCGGTGAAGTTCGCCGTGTGCACGTAGACTGCAAGGCAACTTTGGGTGAAGTGGGTAACGAAGAGCATTCATTGCGTTCTATCGGTAAAGCCGGTGCGATGCGCTGGCGTGGTGTTCGCCCGACCGTTCGCGGTGTGGTGATGAACCCGGTTGATCACCCGCACGGTGGTGGTGAAGGCCGTACTGCTGCAGGTATGAACCCGGTTTCACCATGGGGTCAGAAAACTAAGGGTTATCGTACACGTAAGAATAAGCGTACTGATAACATGCGCGTAAGTCGTCGTCCGAGAAATGTAAGGTAATCGCCATGGCACGTTCTATTAAAAAAGGTCCATTTGTGGACGCTCACTTGGCTAAAAAAGTCGAAACTGCGTCAGCGAACCGCGATAGAAAACCAATCAAAACTTGGTCTCGTCGTTCGACTGTATTGCCAGACTTTATTGGTTTAACCATCGCAGTGCACAATGGTAGACAACATGTGCCTGTGTTGATTTCTGAAAACATGGTTGGTCACAAACTTGGCGAATTTGCGTTAACGCGCACGTTCAAAGGGCACGCGGCTGATAGAAAAGCGAAGAAGTAAGGGGCTGATATGCAAGTTACTGCAGTTTTAAAAGGCGTACACCTTTCTCCGCAAAAAGCGCGTTTGGTGGCCGACTTGGTTCGTGGCAAAAAAGTAGATCACGCTTTGAATATCCTGGAATTCACGCCTAAGCGTGGTGCCGAGATCATCAAAAAAGTAGTGTTGTCTGCGATTGCCAATGCCGAGCATAACAATGGGGCTGATATCGATGCATTGAAGGTGACTTCAATCTACGTTGATAAAGGTGTTGTCATGAAACGTATCCGTGCACGTGCAAAAGGTCGCGCTGGTCGTATTACGAAACCAACATGTCACATTCATGTGACGGTCGGTGACTCAAAGGAATAATATGGGACAGAAAATTCATCCAATTGGGTTCCGTTTGAGCGTTCAGAAAAACTGGGCGTCACGTTGGTACTCAAATAGCCAGAACTTCCCTGCGATGTTGCAAGGCGACATCAAAGTGCGCGAGTTCCTGAACAAAAAACTGGCTAGCGCTGCTGTAAGCAAGATCATCATCGAGCGCCCGGCTAAAAACGCAAAAATCACCATTCACAGTGCCCGTCCAGGTGTTGTGATCGGTAAAAAAGGTGAAGACATCGAGTCTTTGCGTTCTACTCTGCAAGGGTTGATGGGCGTGCCTGTTCACCTGAACATTGAAGAAGTGCGTAAGCCAGAATTAGATGCAACATTGATCGCACAATCCATTGCCCAGCAATTGGAAAAACGCGTGATGTTCCGTCGTGCCATGAAGCGTGCCATGCAAAACGCCATGCGTTTGGGCGCACAAGGCATCAAGATCATGAGTTCCGGTCGTTTGAACGGTATCGAGATTGCACGTACCGAGTGGTATCGCGAAGGCCGTGTGCCTCTACATACACTGCGTGCTGATATCGACTACGGTGTGGCAGAAGCTTCTACCACCTACGGTATTATCGGAATTAAAGTTTGGGTATTCAAAGGTGAGATTTTCGGTGACAACGCTGCTAACGCTGCAGTTGCTGATGCTGAGCCAGAGAAAAAAGTAAGAAAGCCGAGGGCTAAAGATGCTGCAACCAGCTAGACAGAAATACCGCAAGATGCAAAAGGGTCGCAATAAAGGTATTGCGACTACTGGTAACAAGGTAAGCTTTGGTGAATTTGGTTTGAAAGCGATTGGTCGTGGTCGTCTGACTGCACGCCAGATCGAAGCTGCGCGTCGTGTGATGACTCGTCACATTAAACGTGGTGGCCGCGTCTGGATCCGTGTATTCCCTGATCAGCCAATTTCTAAAAAACCTGCTGAAGTGCGTATGGGTAATGGTAAAGGTAGCGTTGACTACTACATCGCTCAAATTCAGCCAGGCAAAATGTTGTACGAGATGGATGGCGTGAGCGAAGAGTTGGCTCGCGAAGCTTTCAAACTGGCTGCTGCTAAGTTGCCAATTGAAACTACATTCATGACCCGTCAAATCGGCAGTTAAGGAGTAGTGAAATGAAAGCTTCAGAATTTAGAGCAAAGTCAGCTGAAGAGCTGAACACCGAGTTGGTTGAATTGCGCCGCGCACAGTTTTCACTGCGCATGCAATTGGCGACTCAACAATTGAACAAAGCAGATCAGCTGGGTAAAGTGCGTAAAGATGTAGCTCGCGTTAAAACCGTGCTGGCTGAGAAGGCGAAACAAGCATGATGACTGAAAAAGCGAAAGTAGTACGCACTTTGACTGGTCGCGTAGTAAGCAACAAAATGGATAAAACCGTGACTGTGCTTGTTGAGCGTAAAGTTAAGCATCCTCTGATTGGTAAAGTGGTTTCTAAATCAAATAAATTTCATGCACATGATGAAGCGAATGCATGTAATGAAGGTGATTTAGTCACAATTACTGAATCACGCCCATACTCCAAGACCAAGTCTTGGGTAGTAAGCAAAATCGAAGCTAAGTAAGGCTTCAAATATAACTGGAAAAGCGCTTGTCACAAGCGTTTTTTTAGTTGTATAATGTTGGACTTTTCGGTGCCCGCCTTAGATGGCATGTAGCTGGCACCCCAATACTGACCGTGGTCTATTGGCCGAAAAATGTTTTTGAATGAAAGTTCAAGGCAGCGGCTGGTAGTGGTTATAACGGATTAAGTTGGAGATTATTTCTCATGATTCAAATGCAATCTCGGCTTGAAGTAGCCGATAACACTGGTGCGCGTTCCGTGCAGTGTATCAAGGTCTTGGGTGGTTCCAAGCGTCGTTATGCCAGCATTGGCGATATCATCAAGGTCAGCATTAAAGATGCTGCCCCTCGTGGTCGCGTCAAAAAAGGCGAAATCTACAATGCTGTGGTTGTGCGTACTGCCAAAGGTGTGCGTCGCCCAGATGGTTCTTTAGTTAAATTCGATGCCAATGCCGCAGTCTTGTTGAACAACAAGCTCGAGCCGATTGGTACACGTATTTTTGGCCCGGTGACACGTGAGTTGCGCAGTGAGCGCTTCATGAAGATCGTTTCATTAGCGCCTGAAGTGCTGTAATAGGCAGGAGACGATAAATGAGCAAAATTCGCAAAGGTGACCAGGTCATTTTGAATACAGGTAAAGACGCAGGTAAAACAGGTACTGTTTTAAACGTCTTGCCAACCGGCCATGTAGTTGTGGAGGGTCTGAATGTGGTTAAAAAGCACACTCGTCCTAACCCTATGCGTGGTGTTACTGGTGGCATCATCAGCAAAGAAATGCCTTTGGACATTTCTAATGTGGCGCTTTACAACGCTGCCACTAAAAAAGCTGATCGTGTTGGTTTTAAGGTACTCGAAGATGGTCGCAAGATTCGTGTTTACAAATCTAGCGGCGAGTCAATCGACGCATAGGAATACATATGGCACGTTTAAAACAATACTATAAAGATACAGTGGTTTCCAAATTGACTGAACAGTTTGGTTACACCTCCTCAATGCAGGTGCCTCGTATCGAAAAAATCACCCTGAACATGGGTGTGGGCGAAGCAGTGGCTGACAAAAAAGTCATGGAAAACGCAGTTTCCGATATGGAAAAAATTGCTGGTCAAAAACCTATCGTGACCAAGGCTAAAAAGTCTGTGGCTGCGTTTAAGATCCGTGATGATTATCCTGTTGGTTGTAAAGTCACATTGCGCCGCGAGCGTATGTATGAATTCCTGGATCGTCTGATTACTGTGGCTATTCCACGTATTCGTGACTTCCGTGGTATTTCAGGCAAGTCCTTTGATGGCCGTGGTAACTACAACATGGGTGTTAAAGAACAAATCATTTTCCCGGAAATCGAATACGACAAGATCGATGCCCTGCGCGGAATGAATATCACCATTACCACGACAGCTCAAACAGATGAAGAAGCAAAAGCACTGTTGGCTGCATTTAGTTTCCCCTTTAGAGGTTAAGTCATGGCAAAAGTATGTATGACAGAGCGCGAGCAAAAGCGTCGCGAAACCGTAAAAAAATATGCAGCCAAACGTGCTGAACTGGTTGAGATCATTAATAACCAGTCTGCAAGCGTTGAAGATCGTTTTGCTGCACGTTCAAAATTGCAAAGTTTGCCACGTAATTCCAGCCCGGTGCGTACACGTAATCGTTGTGCATTGACTGGTCGTCCACGTGGTGTGTTCAGTAAATTTGGTATCGCACGTAATGAGTTGCGTAAGTTGATGATGGCTGGTCATGTACCAGGCGTCACCAAGGCCAGCTGGTAACGGAGGAATAGAACATGAGTATGAGTGATCCGATTGCCGATATGTTGACCCGTATTCGTAACGCCCAACGTACGAATAAGCCATCAGTTTCAATGCCTGCCTCTAAAGTTAAAGGCGCCATTGCAAACGTACTGAAAGATGAAGGTTACATAGAAGATTTCAACGTTCAGGACAATGAAGGTAAGCCTGTTTTGAACATCAGCCTGAAGTACTATGCCGGTCGTCCAGTAATTGAGAAGATTGAGCGTGTATCTAAGCCAGGTCTGCGTATATACAAAGGTAGTCAAAACATTCCTCGAGTGATGAACGGTTTAGGTGTAACCATCGTTTCTACCTCTAAAGGTGTAATGACTGATCGTAAAGCACAAGCTGCCGGTATCGGTGGTGAAGTTTTGTGCATCGTGGCCTAAGAGGAGTTTGATATGTCACGTGTTGCTAAAAATCCGGTTGCGATTCCTGCCAAGGTAGAAGTCGTAATCTCTCCAGCCGAGATCGCAGTGAGCGGTCCTCTGGGTAAATTAAACCAAGCGCTGTCTGCAGATATCTCTGTGACGCGTGATGGCGAACAGCTGTTGGTAAAAGCCAACAATGAAACACAGCATGCGCGAGCAATGTCTGGAACTATACGTGCCTTGCTGGCAAATATGGTGTTAGGTGTTTCTGCTGGCTTTACCCGTAAATTGACACTGATTGGTGTGGGTTACAAGGCTAATGCTCAGGGTTCAACATTGAACCTGGAGTTGGGTTACTCCCATCCGATCAACCACAAAATGCCTGAAGGCGTGACTGTGCAGACACCAACACCAACAGAAGTTGTGTTGACTGGTGCCAACAAGCAAGTGCTTGGCCAGGTTGCTGCGCAGATTCGTGGTTACCGTGCTCCTGAGCCATATAAAGGCAAAGGCGTGCGTTATGCGGATGAAGTGGTTGCTATCAAAGAGACCAAGAAAAAATAAGTAAAGCACTTCTAGGTTAGAAATAGCCTGAACAGTGAATCAATATTAAAGGTAAATTCAATGAAAAACGTTAATAACCGATTGCGCAGAGCACGTAAAACCCGTGCCAAAATCGCCGAGTTAAAAGTGACACGTTTGAGTGTACATCGCACCAATACTAATATTTATGCACAGATCATCACGGAAACAGGTGATCGCGTATTGGCGAGTGCATCTACCGTTGAGGCGGAAGTGCGTCAACAACTGAAAAATGGTGGCAACATCGAAGCTGCAACCTTGATTGGCAAACGTATCGCTGAAAAAGCTGTAAAAGCAGGCATCACTGACGTTGCTTTTGATCGTTCAGGCTACAAGTATCACGGTCGTATCAAAGCTTTGGCTGACGCTGCCCGTGAACATGGTCTCAAATTCTAATGGGTGAGATGAATAATGGCTAAAGATTTTGAACAGCAGCAAACAGACGGTTTGCGTGAAAAAATGATTACTGTTAACCGTGTAAGTAAAACGGTTAAGGGTGGTCGTATCATGAGCTTCGCTGCATTGACCGTGGTTGGTGATGGTGACGGCACTGTGGGTATGGGTAAAGGTAAAGCACGTGAAGTGCCAGTGGCTGTACAAAAAGCCATGGATGAAGCCCGCCGCAGCATGGTAAAAGTGAATTTGAAGAATGGTACTTTGCATCATAGAGTTACCGGTGTACACGGTGCTGCTAAAGTGCTGATCCTGCCTGCCGCTGAAGGTACCGGTATTATTGCTGGTGGCACGATGCGCGCTATTTTTGAAGTGATGGGTATCACAAACGTGATTGCTAAGAGTCTTGGTTCTTCCAACCCTTACAATCTGGTGCGTGCAACCTTGAACGGTCTGGCTTCCATGAACACACCAGCTGAAATTGCTGCTAAACGTGGTAAGACCTTAGAAGAAATCAGAGGTTAATCATGGCTAAAGCAAAAAAAGAAAACGCTAACTTGAAAGTAACGTTAGTAAGAAGTTTGATTGGTCGTATTGAAGCGCATAAAGCGACAGTACGTGGCTTGGGTCTGCGTCGTATGCACCACACAGTTGAAGTGCAAGATACGCCAGAAATCCGCGGCATGATCAATGCTGTAAGCTATCTTTTAAAGGTTGAAGCATAATGCAATTGAACACGATTAAGCCTGCAGAAGGCGCTAAAAAGGAACGTCGTCGTTTAGGTCGTGGCATTGGCTCCGGTTTGGGTAAAACTGGTGGTCGTGGTCACAAAGGTCAAAAGTCACGTGCCGGTGGTTTCCACAAGGTAGGTTTCGAAGGCGGTCAAATGCCTTTGCAACGTCGTTTGCCTAAACGTGGTTTCAATTCATTGACACATGCTGATACCGCACGTATCCGTACTAGCGAATTAGCCTTGGTTGATGTTGAAGTGATTGATATTTTGGCATTGAAAGCAGCCAAACTTGTCCCGGCTTCTGTGAAATCAGTCAAAGTGTATTTGTCTGGCGACGTCACTGCTAAAGTACAGGTTCAAGGCTTGTTGTTGACCAAAGGTGCTAAAGCAGCCATCGAATCCGCTGGCGGCAAAGTACTCGAAGTTTAATTGTTGTCATAAGAGAGTATCAGCTTGGCACAGGATAATATTTTAAGTTCCGTAGGCAAACTTGGCGAATTAAAAGCCCGTTTGTGGTTCTTGTTGGGGGCGTTGATCGTTTATCGACTCGGTGCTCATATTCCGGTGCCAGGCATTGACCCTACTGTGTTGAAGCAGTTATTCGACACACAAAAGGATGGCATTCTGGGCATGTTTAACATGTTCTCTGGTGGAGCATTATCACGGTTCACCGTGTTTGCCCTAGGGATCATGCCTTACATCTCCGCTTCCATCATCATGCAGTTGCTGACCGTGGTATCACCACAGTTAGAACAGCTGAAAAAAGAAGGTGAAGCAGGCCGTCGTCAAATTACCAAATACACACGCTACGGCACTGTGTTGCTGGCAACTTTCCAGGCACTTGGCATTGCCATTGCGCTGGAAGGGCAGGCTGGCCTGGTACTTGATCCAGGCTTGGCGTTCCGCATCACTGCAGTGACCACCCTAGTGGCGGGCACCATGTTTTTGATGTGGCTTGGTGAGCAGATCACTGAGCGCGGTATTGGTAACGGTATTTCGATTATCATTTTTGCCGGTATTGTGGCTGGTTTGCCACATGCCATTGGCAGTACTTTAGATTTGGCAAAGACAGGCGCGTTCTCTATTCCATTAGTGATCTTCCTGTTTGTTGCAGTGATTTTGGTGACGGCTTTGGTAGTGTTTGTAGAACGTGGTCAACGAAAGATCACTGTGAACTACGCCAAGCGTCAGGTCGGTAACCGTATTTACGGTGGCCAATCGACCCACCTGCCATTGAAGTTGAATATGTCTGGTGTGATTCCGCCGATTTTCGCTTCAAGTATTATTTTGTTCCCAGCCACCCTGGCAGGCTGGTTTGGAAGTAGTGAACATATGTATTGGTTGAAGGATGTCAGTGCCAAACTGTCACCAGGTCAGCCATTGTATATTTTGTTGTTTGCAGCCGCGATTCTGTTCTTTGCGTTCTTCTATACCGCTTTGGTGTTTAACCCCAAAGAAACGGCAGATAACCTGAAAAAGAGTGGCGCTTTTGTACCAGGTATTCGTCCTGGTGATCAAACGGCAAAGTATATCGACAGGATTATGGGGCGTCTGACATTGATCGGTGCGCTATATATCACACTGGTTTGCTTGTTGCCGGAATTTCTGGTGCTGAAGTTCAATACACCGTTTTATTTTGGTGGTACGTCATTGCTGATTATTGTTGTTGTTACCATGGACTTTATGACACAAGTGCAATCGCACCTGATGTCACAGCAATATGAAGGTTTGCTGAAAAAAGCAAATTTTAAAGGATCTGGTCGCTAGATTTGCAATCTGCCAGTTGGCGGAGTTGCTGCAAAGATAACGCTAAATGATTTAACCCGTGCGTGAATAAATATTCCGCACAAAGTAAGTGAATTAATTAAAGGAAATAAGATGAGAGTTCGCGCATCAGTTAAAGCATTGTGCCGTAACTGTAAAGTGGTAAGACGTCGCGGTGTTGTTCGTGTTATTTGTACAGACCCACGTCATAAACAACGTCAAGGTTAATTGGTATAACAATTTCTTGTGAGGGTCAGGATTGGCTGATATAATATGCGGCTTTTCTTTTCTACGCACAAGTTTAATCGTGATGAACGATTGATTATTGGAGTTTAAGTATGGCTCGTATTGCCGGGGTGAATATCCCAAACCACAAACATGCAGAAATCGCTTTAACATCGATTTACGGTATTGGCCGTAACACTGCGCAAAAAATCTGTGCAGCAGCAGGTGTACAAACGACATCTAAAGTTAAAGACCTGAGCGATGCAGAAGTGGAAAAGTTGCGTGACGAAGTTGCGAAGTTCACTGTAGAAGGTGACTTGCGCCGCGAAGTAACCATGAACATCAAGCGTTTGATGGATCTGGGTTGCTACCGTGGTATCCGTCATCGTCGCGGTTTGCCAGTGCGCGGACAGCGTACCAAGACCAATGCGCGTACGCGTAAAGGTCCTGTCAAGGCCATCAAGCAAGCTAAATAATCTCTTTGAACATTAGTAGATATTAAGGACAGTACAACATGGCAAAAGCTAATGTACGCGTTAGAAAAAAAGTTAAAAAGAATATTGCCGAGGGTATCGCTCACGTGCACGCTTCCTTTAACAACACCATTATTACGATTACAGATCGTCAGGGCAATGCGTTGTCATGGGCTACTTCTGGTGGTCAGGGTTTTAAAGGTTCACGTAAGAGTACTCCTTTTGCAGCACAGGTTGCTTCTGAAGTAGCTGGTAAAGCAGCACAAGAGTCTGGCGTTAAGAATCTGGAAGTGCGTATCAAGGGCCCAGGTCCAGGTCGTGAGTCTGCAGTACGTGCATTGAATGCTGCTGGTTTCAAAATCACTAGCATTACTGATGTAACACCAGTACCGCACAACGGTTGCCGTCCACCTAAAAAACGCAGGATTTAATTATTTCGCTGATATTCATTATTAGCGAATCGATTAACGGAGAATATTTTGGCTAGAAATCTAGACCCTAAATGCCGCCAGTGCCGTCGTGAAGGTGAGAAGTTATTTCTGAAAGCTGAAAAATGCTTTACAGACAAATGCGCAATCGAAAAGCGTAACTTCGCCCCAGGTCAGCATGGCCAACGCCGAGTGGCCCGTATGTCGGACTACGGTGTGCAGTTGCGTGAAAAACAAAAAGTGCGTCGTATTTACGGAGTTTTGGAAGGTCAATTCCGTGCTTACTACGCTAAAGCAGATGGTCAAAAAGGAATTACCGGCGAGAGCTTATTGCAATTGCTGGAATCACGTTTAGACAATGTAGCTTATCGTATGGGGCTGGCAGGTTCGCGTTCCGAAGCTCGTCAGGTTGTACGCCATAACAGCATTCTGGTGAATGGCAAACGTGTGAACATCCCTTCTTACCAGGTTAAAGCAGGTGATGTGATCAGTGTTTCACAAAAGGCTAAATCGCAATTGCGTATTACAGCTGCAGTTGAAGCAGCTGGGCAGCGCGGCTTTCCTGAGTGGTTGGACGTCAACATCAAGGCATTGAGTGGTATGTACAAGGCTAAGCCTCAGCGTGATGCGTTGCCAGTTACCATCAATGAGTCATTGATCGTTGAGTTGTATTCTAAGTAATCACTTAGTCCAGGCTAAGGTTTATTTGTTTATACCCAATTACTCCAAGGAAATATATGCAAAATAGCCCTACAGAATATTTGAAGCCACGTGTTGTTGATGTTGAGGTGATTAATCCTCTGCGTGCACGTGTGACTTTAGAACCAATGGAGCGAGGCTTCGGCTATACATTGGGTAACGCTTTAAGAAGAGTGCTTTTATCTTCTATCCCAGGCTTTGCCATTACTGAAGTAAAAATAGATGGCGTAGTACATGAGTACTCCACGATTGAAGGCGTTCAGGAAGATGTTGTTGATATCCTGCTGAACCTTAAAGGTGTTGCATTAAAACTGCACAACAAAACTGAAACCATCTTGGTATTAAGCAAGTCTGGCGAAGGTATTGTGACTGCTGGTGACTTTGAAGTTGGTCATGATGCTGAAATTGTGAACCCGAATCACGTGATTGCACATATCACCAAAGGTGGTAAGTTGAATCTGGAAGTGAAGATTGAAATGGGTCGTGGTTATCAACCTGTACCAGCTCGCCAGAAAGCTAACGATGAAGACCGTGTATTGGGCTTCATGATGGTAGATGCCTCTTTCAGCCCGATCAACAAGGTAAGCTATCATGTTGAGAGTGCCCGTGTTGAGCAACGTACCGACTTGGACAAGCTGATCATGGACGTTGAAACCAACGGCATTATCGAGCCTGAACAAGCGATTCGTGATGCAGCGCGTATCTTGATCGGTCAGTTGTCAGTATTTGCAAACTTGGAAGGTGCTTCTGCTGATGTAGAAGTGAAAGCTGCACCACAGGTTGATCCTATCTTGTTGCGTCCAGTGGATGATCTGGAATTGACAGTACGTTCTGCCAACTGCTTAAAAGCAGAAAACATTTTTTACATTGGTGATTTGATTCAACGTACAGAAAACGAGCTGTTGAAAGCTCCGAACCTGGGCAGAAAATCACTGAATGAAATTAAAGACGTGTTGGCCTCCAAAGGCTTGACACTTGGAATGAAGCTGGAAAACTGGCCACCTGTTGGCTTGGAAAAAGCTTAATTTCTAATAAGATAAATACTTAAGGAATTACTATGCGTCACGGTAATAGCAATCGTAAATTGAACAGAACAAGTAGCCACCGCGCTGCTATGTTCCGCAACATGGTGACCTCTTTGCTGCGTCACGAAGTCATTAAGACTACTTTGCCAAAAGCAAAAGAACTACGTAAATATGCAGAGCCTTTGATCACTTTAGGTAAAACACCGACATTGGCAAATCGTCGCCTGGCTTTCAGCCGTTTGCGTGACCGTGATATCGTTGGTAAGTTGTTCGCTGAACTGGGCCCACGTTACACCGAGCGTAATGGTGGCTACCTGCGTATCCTTAAATGTGGTTTCCGTAATGGCGACAACGCACCAATGGCATTTGTTGAGTTGGTTGATCGTCCAGAAATCGCTGAAGCACCGGCAACTGCAGAATAATTTCTGCCGCGTGATTCAAATAAAAAGCCAGCATTGCTGGCTTTTTTGTTTTTATCAGTACTGAGTTTTCACTTTCCAAAAAATTACTGTTAGCTTTTGAATCTGCAGGATTTTTTATTTTTGTTCACTTAACCAGGTTGTCACCTGCGTTTCATTGAATGGCCAAAATAAGTAACTTTCTTCAGTATTTTCCAATACCGGAATGCTGGTGGCAAACTTCTCCAGCAAGCGATTGTCATCAATGATGTCGATTGTCTTATAAGTTAGCCCTAAAGTCTGCAATACACGCTCTGCATCGTCACATAAATGGCAGCCCAGAGTGCCGTATAAAATCAAATACTTCTGCATAAATCGCTAGGTAGTGTCATCAACGCTTTGTACAATATTACCTGTAAAAAATAAACCCTGCTCAACATTGGAATAAGCATGACTGAAATTCGTGAACATGATGAGAAGGTGAGTGAAAGCAAGGAGAGCCTGAGCGAAACATTGCAACAGGTGATTAACCTGCTCGGTAAGCACAAGCTGGTCGAACATGTCGTGCATAAGCAGGATATGCCAAAGCACGATCTGGTTGAGTCACTCGTCCACAAACAAAATCTGAATATCCTCCAGCACAAACTGGATCAGTTACATCCGGCTGACGTAGCTTATATTTTGGAGTCGCTGCCTCTTGATGATCGTCTCATGGTATGGGACTTGGTCAAAGCCGAGCGCGATGGTGAAATTCTGCTTGAAGCGTCTGATGCGGTACGCCAGACGCTGATTGCAGACATGGACAGCGAAGAGCTGCTGGCTGCGGCCGAACAGCTGAATACCGATGAGCTGGCTGACCTGGCGCCCGACTTGCCTAAAGACGTGTTGCAGGACTTGATGTACAGCCTGGATACGCAGAATCGCGAGCGTTTGCAGTCTGCACTTTCTTATCCGGAAGACACCGTAGGTGCTATCATGGATTTTGATATTGTCACCATTCGTGATGATATTACTCTGGAAGTGGTGTTACGCTACCTCCGCCGCTTGCCTAAATTCCCTGACCATACTGATAAATTGTTCGTGATTAATCGCGACGACATTCTGCAAGGCGTACTGCCACTCAAACGTATTATCCTGAATGATCCAGAAACTGCAGTTGGCGACATCATGTCAACCGATGCGGTGGTTTTTCATCCTGAAGATATGTCTGACCAGGCGGCGATGGCGTTTGAACGTTATGACTTGGTAACAGCGCCGGTGGTAGATAACAATCGCAAGCTGGTAGGACGTATTACCGTAGATACAGTCATGGATATTATCCGGGAAGAAGCGGAGGCTGACATGCTCTCCTGGGCCGGTTTGCGCGAAGAGGAAGACTTCTTTGCCTCGATCTGGAAGTCAGTACAGAACCGTTGGGCCTGGCTGGCCATTAACCTGGTCACGGCTCTGGTTGCTTCGCGTGTTATTGGCTTATTCGAGGACAGTATCGAAAAAATTGTGGCGCTGGCGGCGCTGATGCCGATTGTAGCCGGCATCGGCGGTAACTCAGGTAACCAGACCTCAACCATGATTGTCCGTGGTCTCGCGCTCGGGCAAATTTCCAGCTATCACATGAAATCGCTATTGCAAAAAGAGTTGGGCGTGGCATTGCTTAACGGTCTGCTCTGGGGTGGCGTGCTGGGGCTGATCGCCTACATGTTATATGGCAGTGCCGCACTGGGCATGGTGATGATGGCGGCAATGACGCTTAATTTACTATTGGCAGCGGTTAACGGGGTGATGATCCCGTTAGTGATGAATAAGCTGGGGCGGGACCCGGCTGTGGGTACTAGCGTCCTGATCACCGCGATTACAGACAGCGGCGGTTTTCTCATATTCCTCGGGTTGGCAACCATCATCTTGTTGTAGATAAAAATAATGGATAACGACATTAATATTCTTTGGAAAGAAATCGTTCAGGATTTTACTACCGCTTCTGCCATGTGGCAGTTATTAGTGGTCGGGTGCATTCTTGCTGTAAGTGGCTTGCTTAATTGGCACCTTCGTAAGCAGATCCAGGCTGGCCGGGTAAATGTAGTTTACAAAATGCTACTTGGTGGCATAGAGCGCCTGTTTTTTCCTTTTGTAGGCTTTTTGTTACTGGTGATTGCGCGCTACTCGTTACAACACTGGATGCATGTAGGTCTGATCCGCTTGGCCGCACGCATGTTGCTGGCCATGATCATTATTCGTAGCGTTGTATTTGTGCTGCGCTACGTGTTTTCACCCAGCGCCTGGTTGCAATCGTTTGAACGTGTGATTGGCTGGACAGTTTGGGTGATAGTCGCCTTGCATATAGGCGGCTTCCTGGACCCTGCATTGCAGGTGCTTGAAAATGTGCAATTCAGTGTCGGCAAGCAAAAGCTGGATCTGCTACTGCTGATTCAAGGCGGATTGACCATTGTAATAACCATGCTGGTCGCCTTGTGGCTGAGTCGTATGCTAGAGCTGCGACTGATGGCCTCGGAGAATATCGATAGCAACTGGCGTGTCATCATGGTCAAGCTGGTACGAATGGTGGCGATCGTGATCGCCTTGCTGATGTCTTTGGCCGCTGTAGGTATTGATGTCACCATGCTATCGGTATTTGGTGGTGCTTTGGGTGTAGGTCTGGGTTTTGGCTTACAAAAGATTGCCAGCAACTATGTGAGTGGTTTTATTATCCTGATGGATAAGTCGCTGCATATGGGCGATATCGTGACCATACGCGGTTTCTATGGCATGGTGGGAGAGCTGCGCTCGCGCTATATTGTCTTGCGCAAGCTGGATGGAACAGAGTTTATCATCCCTAATGAAACCATCATCACTGACGTGGTGATTAATCATACCTCCGCAGCGCACAAAGCAAAAGTGCCGGTTTCGGTGCAGGTCTCATATGCAAGCGATCTTGATTTAGCCATCAAATTATTACAAGAGGTTGGTAGAACGCATGAGCGCACTCTTAGAGATGACAGTGCGGTCGAGGTGATCATCAAATCATTTGGTCAGTACGGAATTGATTTGCAGTTGGCGGTAGGCGTGCTTAATCCTGAAGAGGGCACTGCCAAGCTGCAAAGTGATATCTATTACGAGATCTGGCAGCGCTTTAAAGCGAATAATATTCAGATCCCATACCCACAGCAGGAGGTGCGCATTATTTCGGGCCAGGACGCGTTGAATGCGGCTCCGGAGTAATTAAGCATCACCTGGAATAATAGCTAATAAAAAAGCCTGCATATGCAGGCTTTTTTATTTAAGACGGTAAGAAATAAATTATTTCAATTTAGTTTCTTTGTACAGTACATGCTTACGAGCAACTGGATCAAATTTTTTGATTTCCATTTTCTCAGGCATGGTACGTTTGTTTTTAGTAGTGGTATAGAAATGACCTGTACCAGCACTTGATTCCAATTTGATTTTTTCACGCATGATAATATCCTTTGCAGACTAAATGTCGCGAGTTAGATTTTTTCGCCAGCTGCACGCAAATCAGCCAACACAGCGTCGATACCATTTTTGTCGATAGTACGCAAAGCAGCGTTAGTAATGCGCAGGCTTATCCAGCGGTTTTCGCTCTCAACCCAGAACTTACGGTTTTGCAAGTTAGGCAAGAAACGGCGTTTTGTTTTGTTTTGTGCGTGAGAAACATTGTTACCCACCATCGGCTTTTTGCCTGTTACCTGACATACACGTGCCATGGTTATCTCCAAATACTTTATCTTTTTCAGAAAGAGCGAGATTATAGAATGAAAAGCAAGACTAAATCAAGCAATTGTTATGCTTTTTACTGATTAATGCTTTCCGGTACTGCCAAAGCCACCTTCACCACGTTCACTCGAGGTAAATTCATCCACAATATGAAAATCTGCCTGTACCACCGGCACGATCACCATCTGCGCGATACGCTCCAGCGGGTTCAAAATAAATGGCTCTTTACTGCGGTTCCAGCATGAAACCAGTAGTTGGCCCTGGTAATCCGAATCGATCAGTCCTACCAGGTTACCGAGCACGATACCGTGCTTGTGTCCCAGCCCTGAGCGAGGCAAAATCAGCGCAGCATAATAGGCATTATCAATATGGATCGCCATCCCGGTGGGAATCATGATGGTTTCACCAGGCTGTATGGTTTGGGTATGCTCGATACAGGCACGCAAATCCAGCCCTGCGGAGCCAGGCGTCGCATAGGTCGGCATCATATGATGCAAACGCGGGTCCAGGATTTTAAGGTCTACAGTAATTGACATATTTGCTCCAAAAATATTGCGCTATTAAAGCATGAAATATGCTGCAAAATCACTTAGCGCGATAACTAGCTCACAATTAAAAAAGCCAGCTAGTGCTGGCTTTAAGGTGTGTGGCTATTTTAAAACTTGTATTGAGCGTTTAATCCGATCAGATAGTTACGTTCAGCAGAGGGTTCAAAAAACCTGCTATTGGCATCATTGATTCGGACAGAGCCTAAATATTCCTTATCACCCAGGTTTTCTACACGGATAAACTCCTTAAAAATCCAGTTGCTAAGTACTTGTTCGAATCCCGCCCGAATATTGAAGATCGTGTAAGAGGAGGCGGAGTCCGTATTTCGGTCGTTCACATATACCTTACTGTTGTATCTGGTCTCAAATGCTGTATGGAAACCTAGTGGCTCATATTTCCAGCGTATCTCCCCATATGCCTGGCTGCTATAGGTGCCAGGAATATGATTGCCTGAGGCGATTAGCCCCGTAGCACTATTAAAGTCAGAGTCAAACTTTGCATTTAATAATGTGTATGAAAGGTAGGTTGAAATGTTATTGCTGAAATTAGACTCTAATGAAAGCTCGGCACCTTTTCTTACAGTCTTGTTTGCGTTGGCGAATATGCTTCTGTTTGCCGGGTCAATCAAGCTCACCACAATTTCATCATCTGTTTTAATGTAATACAAGGTGAGGTTTGCCCGGGTATTGTCAGTCACATAAGCCTTGGTCCCCACTTCAAAGTTCTCACTGGTGCTAGGCTTCAGGCTCAAGTTAGGGGTTGCACCGCTGGTGGCTGCGTTGTAGGCAGCTTCCACAAATGTAGGCGTTTCAAAACCTCTGCCATAGTTTGCATACAAATTGACTTCAGGGGTGACTTTCCAGGTTGCACCAATGACAGGGTTTGTTTTGTTGTATGAGACTGACCCACTGTTATCGCCAAAACCCAGGAAGCTGTCCTTGACTGTTAAATTCACTTTAGTTCTTCTGACGCCTGCATGGATATCTACAGTATCAGTTGCTGAGAGCTTGCCCTGAATGTAGCGGTCGTAATTAGTGGAAATGTTTTCTTCATTGCGGTTCGTTACATTGGCTGGAGCACCGGCTAGCTGTGTGTTAACGTCCAGTCGATCATCTTGAGATTTTCCGTAATTCATCCCCAGGCTAACGGTATAATTTTTCCCTAATACTTCGCCATTGTTATCCCATCTAAGATCCGCGCCATAGAAACTTCTATCAATTTCGCTAGTTCTGGCATTAGTTCCTAAAGCGTTAATCGGCAGGACTTGCGAGTTACGTCGAGTACCCACATAAGGAATAAATGAAATTCTGTTAGTTTCATTAATGGCATGTTCCAGGTTGAAACCAACTTGGGTATGGCTGCGTGATACCCGGGTGTTCGCGTTATTTGCCGCAGCTACGGTGCCTTTTCTATCGTTCCTGACACCTGCCCTGGTTAAGCCTAAAGGGTCCTGGGCATCTTGATCAAACCAGTTAACCAAGGTTGTCAGCTTGGTATCGTCACTGATATGAAATTTGAATTTGGCTGTGCCCATTTGTTTGTCACTACTGCTATGGTCTCGATAACCATTGGACTCGAAGTTTGAGACATTCAGCATATACTCAATGCCCTCTGATCGACCAGCGGCCTCCAGCACATTGCGTTTGGTATCGTAACTACCAAACATGGTAGTGGCGCCAATGGTTGGAGTAGCTGGTGCGTCAGCTGTAAACATTTGAATAACGCCGCCAGAGGAGTTTCCATAAAGTGATGAGAATGGTCCGCGCATGACTTCTATGCTTTTGATTGCAGAAAGGTCAACCACACCTGGCTGACCTTGGCCATCAGGCATGGTCAATGGAATGCCATCCACGTAGACTCTTACTCCGCGTACACCAAAGGATGAGCGTGAGCCAAAACCGCGGCTGGAAATTTGCGGATCCTGCGCTTGCTGAGTCCGGTTTTGTGCGGTAATGCCGGGCACGCGGATCAGGCTTTCGGATAATTGCATTTGCAATTGCCCTTCTTTAATATCTTTTTCAGTCACCACGTCAATCGCCACTGGCAGGTCAAAACTGTTTTGCGCCTGGCGGGTGGCAGTGACTACCACTGGTGAAAGTATCAGGGTTTTTTCTTCTTCGGCTTCGGCCACTGCTAGGCTGCCAAAAGCTGATGAAATCGCCAAACAGACTGGCGTTAAACGAAACACAAAAGCGCGCATAGGTTACTCAATACTAATGAAATCAAATGGCGCGATTGTAAGCTTTTTGGCAGGCCGAACCCCTCAGTATTTTCATGAATATACTGAGGGGCTGTGTATTTGCAGCGGATTAGTTCAGTTGGTGTTTCAGGTGCGTCAGGATTTTCGCAGCAATCGTGGTTTTATCGGCTGTATCCAGCGGGTAATCACCCGTTGCATCAATGAGTATGACGCTGTTGTTGTCACTTCCTAAAGCCAGGTTGGCCCGGTTTGCCACAATCAGCGGAATCTTTTTGTCCAGCCGCTTTTGTCTGGCGTATTCAAGCACACGCTCTGTTTCAGCGGCGAAGCCGACACAATAGGGCGGGTTTGGTAATGAGGCAACATCAGCCAGGATATCTTTATTCTTTTTAAGTTCAATAGTAAGTGTTTGCTCACTTTTCTTGATTTTCTGGTCAGATGAAACTAATGGGCTGTAATCTGCGACAGCGGCTACACCGATAAATACTTCTTGGTCTGCAATGTGCTGCATGACGCTTTGGTACATGTCATGGGCGGTGCCCGCATAGTATGCATGCCTGACCTGAGGGCGCGATGCGGTCGCGTGACCATAGACTAATGTCACTTCGGCGCCCATCTGAGTGGCTACTTTGGCCAAAGCAAAGCCCATTTTTCCACTGCTGATATTGGTGATGCCGCGCACCGGATCCAGCATTTCCATCGTAGCGCCTGCAGTAATCAGGATTTTTTTGTCTGCCAGTAGCTTGGGCGTCAAGTGCGCCTGCACACCCTCGATCAGCATGTCAGGTTCCAGCATCCTGCCCTGGCCGACTTCACCACATGCCTGTTCGCCGCTATCTGGCCCTAATATCGTGACCTGGTCTTTAAGTAACTGCGCAATATTGCGTTGAGTGCTAGCATTTTCCCACATTTGCTTATTCATAGCTGGTGCAACCAGGAGTGGGCACTCACGCGCTAGGCACAATGTCGACAGCAAGTCGTTCGCAAAGCCATGTGCAAGCTTGGCAATGAAATCAGCACTGGCTGGTGCAACCAGAATGGCATCTGCTGGTCGGCTTAATTCTATGTGCGGCATGCCATTTGCAATACGCGCATCCCAGCTATCGACAAATACCGGGTTACCGGAAAGCGCCTGCAATGTGGTCGGTGTGATGAAATGGGTAGCCGCTTCTGTCATCACTACTTGTACTGTATGGCCTTGCTTGATGAGCAGGCGGATAAGCTCGGCAGTTTTGTATGCGGCAATGCCGCCGGTGACCCCAACAAGTAAATGCTTGGGCTGCAAATAATCGTACTGTGACTGAGCGCTATTCATGGCTGCATTTTAACTGTAAAGCGCGCATATTTGGAATCTGGTCGGATGGCAAAATCTTTAAACATGTTAAGATATGGCAATCAATAAGGTGAAGTGATGCTGAAAACGATAAGGATTATTTTCTGGGTGGCGGTCGTGTTTACAGCGCTGATGCAGGTATGGGAGGAATATCAAGGTCTACAGTGGCGTAAGCCTTTGCGGGTCGCTTTGTATCCAGTGAATGCAGATGGTTCCGCAGAGGTTGAGGCTTATATGGCGAGCTTGCAGGAAAAAGATTTCGAAGTCATCGCGCAATATTTTTCACGCGAAGCGCTCAGGTATCAGCTGCCCTTGCATAGCCCGATAATTTTTCTTCTTGGCCCTGGCATCAAAGAGGTACCGCCTGCGCCGCCCGCAATCAATGCTAGTCCGATAGATATTATCCTTTGGAGCCTTAAATTCCGCTGGTTTGCCTGGCAGCATCAACCAGCCCTTGGCGTGCCCATTGATATCAAACTCTATCTGTTGTACCACGATGTGAAAACACATACGCGTTTATTGCATTCGACAGCGCTACAAAAAGGGCGGATAGGCCGTGTGAATTTATTCGCAGCCCCTGATCAGCATGCTGGTAATACGGTTGTGATCGCACATGAATTGTTACATACCTTGAGTGCCAGTGATAAATATGACCTGAATACTAATGCGCCTTTGCGCCCGCAAGGCTATGCCGAGCCTTACATGCAACCACTGTATCCACAAAGGAAGGCAGAAATCATGGCGGGGAAAATCCCGCTTTCTCCAAACCGTGCACGCATGGCCAGAAACCTGGATGAGACCATCATTGGTCGGCCTACGTCTAGGGAAATCGGCTGGGCAAAGTAACGTGATGCGAGGATAAGCGATGGCAATCACTGACTGGCCCGAACAAGAACGTCCGCGCGAAAAGTTGTTGCGGGCTGGTGCCATGACGCTTTCGGATGCGGAGTTACTCGCTATCTTTTTACGGGTAGGCGTGGTTGGTAAATCGGCCGTCGATCTGGCGCGTGACCTGTTGCAGCATTTTCACAGCCTGAATGGTATTTTCTCGGCGACTATGGCCGAGATGCAGCAAGTGCATGGCATGGGGGAAAGTAAATATTGCCAGCTGCAAGCGGTGCTGGAAATGAGCAAGCGTGCGCTCGGTGAAACATTGCAACAGGCAGATAGCTTTAACTCGCCTGCTCAGGTGAAAGCCTATTTGCGATTGCAGTTATCACATCTGTTGCGTGAAGTATTCGGCATCCTGTTTCTTGATGCACAAAATCGGCTGATCGCTTATGAAACCTTGTTTGAAGGAAGCCTGATGCAAACCAGTGTTTATCCGCGTGAAGTGGTCAAGCGTGCGCTCGAACTAAATGCGGCGGCTGTCATCCTGAGTCATAACCACCCCGGCGGATCGGCTTCGCCCAGTCGTGCGGATGAGCAATTGACCCGGACATTAAAAGAGTCATTAAGCCTGGTAGATATAAAGGTGCTGGATCACATCATTGTGGCCGGTCAGGACACATTTTCATTCAGCGAGCGGGGATTGATTTGAAGCTGTTTGTTTAAGAAGGCAGGGGAGTGGTGGGTGCTAACGGGGTCGAACCGCTGACATTCGCCTTGTAAGGGCGACGCTCTACCAACTGAGCTAAGCACCCGTGCCTTGTAACGAAGGCCGCATTATACCTAACCCTTTTGTTCTTGCAAGAGGGGCGGCTTAGTTTTTAGCAGGTAGTTTTGAAGGCGGCGGCTAGACAGTTAAGCGCTTTGTGATATTGATCAACTGTAATGAAATATCGGCCAACCCTGTTCTGCGCTTGTCTGCCATCTCGGAAAGCAATGAATAAGCTTCTTCTTCATTGAGGGCTCGCTGACGCATCAAAATGTCCCTGGCACCATCCACCAGTTTCTGATCTTCCCGACTCAAAAGGGCGTGTTGCGAAGCGTCAAACGGGAGTGAAGTCGTGGGCGTTGAAGGTCTCATCGGTCAAAAAGTAAAGTAAGTTTAATGCTGAACAGGATTTAGCAATCTATGTGCCAGTTAACTGCATGATTGTAAGTCTATGATTGTTAAGGTATATTGCCCACAATATAGGCGTGGGTGGATAATGGTTGATTGCACCACCGCAGTGCCCTTGCACCAAGTCGCGAGCGATTGAACGATGACGCAGGCTTTTTACAGATAAGAAAAACATTAAAAAGAGAAAGAAATAATATGAAGGGTTTTTTAGGGCGTGCTGGCTGGGCCGGGCTGACATTGCTGGGGGTATTTGCCGTAGCGCAAGTGGCGCTTTCCAGAGGCGAAGCGCTAAATGTCCTTTGGCTGATTACAGCGGCTATCTGCGTGTATGCGATTGCCTACCGATTTTATGCTGCCTGGATAGCAGCCAGCATCTTGAGCCTGGATGCCACCAGGGCGACGCCCGCCGAGCGTTTGAATAACGGGCGGGATTTTGTGCCAACCAACCGCTGGGTGGTGTTCGGCCATCATTTTGCCGCGATTGCCGGACCAGGTCCATTGGTCGGCCCTACACTGGCGGCGCAGTTTGGTTATTTGCCCGGCACGCTATGGATACTGATTGGTGCCGTGCTTGGTGGCGCGGTGCAGGATATGGTAACGCTGTTTCTTTCCACCCGCCGCAATGGACGCAGCCTGGGCCAAATGGCACGCGACGAGATTGGAGCTATCGGCGGTGTGGCCGCTATGTTTGGCACCTTTATGATCATGATTATTCTGATTGCCGTTTTAGGCCTGGTGGTGGTGAATGCCATGAAACACAGTCCCTGGGGCACTTCTACTGTGGCCGCCACCATCCCGATCGCCATGATTGTGGGCGTCTACATGCGTTACCTGCGACCAGGGCGCGTGCTGGAAGCTTCGCTGCTGGGCGTGGTTTTGCTGTTAGGGTCGGTGGTATTGGGTGGCTGGGTGGATCATCACCCGGTATTATCCGGCTGGTTTGATCATGAGGGATTGCCGCTGGCGTTCAGCGTGATCGCCTATGGTTTTGCCGCAGCGGTGCTGCCGGTATGGCTGTTGCTGGCACCTCGTGATTACTTATCCACCTTTATGAAGTTGGGCACCGTGCTGATGCTGGCGATTGCTATTTTATGGTTACGCCCGGATATCCGTATGCCTGCTATTACACCGTTTATTGATGGCACAGGTCCCATATTTGGTGGCAAGCTGTTTCCGTTTGTGTTTATTACGATTGCCTGCGGGGCGATTTCCGGTTTTCACGCCTTAATTGCAAGTGGCACTACGCCCAAGCTCATTACCAGCGAATACGATATCCGCATGATAGGTTACGGCGCCATGTTGCTGGAGAGTTTTGTGGCGATGATGGCGATGATCGCTGCGACCATTCTTGAACCAGGCGTATTTTTCGCAATTAACAGCCCGGCCGGGGTGGTTGGTAAAGAAGCGCTCGATGCTGTAAATACCATCAGCAGTTGGGGTTACCAAGTGACTGTTGAGCAAATGCAGGATTTAGCAAACGCCATGGGTGAAAGCACCTTATTTGCCCGCACAGGAGGCGCGCCTAGCCTGGCTGTTGGCATGGCCAGTATTTTAGGCACGGTTTTTGGTAAACATTTGCTGGCACTGTGGTATCACTTCGCCATAATGTTCGAAGCCATTTTTATTCTGACTACGCTGGATGCTGGAACCCGCGTCGGCCGCTTTATGTTGCAGGACATGCTGGGCAATCTGCACCCCAAACTTGGCGAAACTTCTTATACGCCTTCGGTGATTTTCACCAGTGCACTGGTGGTCGCCGGCTGGGGTTATTTCCTCTACATCGGGGTGATTGACCCTAATGGCGGGGTAAATATCCTGTGGCCGTTATTTGGCATTGCCAATCAGATGCTTGCCGCCATTGCTTTGTCAGTGGGGACGGGTATTCTGATCAAGTCGGGTAAAGCCAGTAAAGCCTGGATCACTGGCTTGCCTTTGATCTGGTTGCTTACGATCACGACAACCGCAGCTTATGAGAAGATATTCAGCAATGATACGCGGGTAGGTTTTTTTGCCGCAGCCAATGATTTGGCAGCCAAATTGACCGCTGGACTATTGCCGCCTGATAAAGCAGCAGTCGCGCCACAATTAATCTTCAATCAACAACTAGATGCCTGGCTGACTCTGTTTTTTGTAGCGGTATTATGGGTGGTGTTTATTGATGTAGTGCTGATGAGCTTGCGTTATTTTACTGGCAAGCCGGTGTTGCCATCGACCGAAACGCCTTATGTACCAACCAAGTATGTAGCGGGCAAGTTTTAGGCTGATGGAGATAATTCCTTGGATCGTATAAAACATATTTGGCAGCGCATCCGTCAATTGTCAGGCGATGACGTTTACGAACGTTATCTTGCGCATTATGCCGAGCATCATGCTGATGAGGTTGATGGTACTCCGCCATTATCACGTGCTGAATTTTTCAGGCAATGGCAGGATCAGAAGTGGCAAGGCATTAAAAGGTGCTGTTAAAGACAGTCATTCTTAAAGTCTTTAAATATTTTTTCAAGTGATCAAAATTAACGTCATCAAGATACTCAAGGTCAGGTCTTGCAGCTCGCGCGACATTGATATTTCATAGCTAAACCTGCTCAAATCCTTTGTATCCCACATTGTTTGTAAGCTCAAGCTACTGAAATCGTCTCGGCGCGAATGTAACAAACCTGTTTCAGGCGCGCAAGGCTGTACGTATTCAGTTAAAATAAGACTTTACCGATTATTCCAGATTTCAAATGCCTAAATACCGCTCACACACGACTACGCAAGGTCGGAACATGGCTGGTGCACGCGCACTTTGGCGTGCCACTGGCATGAAGGATGAAGATTTCTCCAAGCCGATTATTGCTATCTCAAACTCGTTTACCCAGTTTGTCCCTGGACATGTCCATCTGAAAGATTTAGGGCAGTTGGTCGCACGTGAAATTGAAAAAGCGGGTGGCGTAGCCAAAGAGTTCAACACTATTGCGGTGGATGATGGCATCGCCATGGGTCACAGCGGCATGCTTTACAGTTTGCCTAGCCGCGACCTGATTGCAGATAGCGTTGAATATATGGTGAATGCACATTGCGCAGATGCGCTGGTGTGTATCTCAAACTGCGACAAGATCACGCCCGGCATGTTGATGGCGGCATTGCGCCTGAATATCCCGGTGGTATTTGTCTCCGGCGGCCCGATGGAAGCCGGTAAAGTGAACTGGCAAGGCACAGTGCGTAAACTGGATCTGGTCGATGCCATGGTCGAAGCGGCAGATAGCCGCGTCAGCGATGAAGAGGTGGCTGAAGTTGAACGTTCCGCCTGCCCGACTTGTGGCTCATGTTCCGGTATGTTTACCGCGAACTCCATGAACTGCCTGACCGAAGCATTGGGGTTGAGTTTGCCTGGTAATGGTTCAACCCTGGCAACGCATGGCGCGCGTAAACAATTATTCTTGCAGGCAGGCCGCCTGATTGTGGATCTGGCCAAGCGTCATTACGAGCAGGATGACTATTCAGTCTTGCCACGCAATATCGCCAATATGCAGGCATTTGAAAATGCCATGAGTCTGGATGTCGCCATGGGTGGCTCTACCAATACTGTATTGCATCTGCTGGCGGCAGCGCACGAGGCGGGAATCGATTTCACGATGCGTGATATCGACCGCATTTCGCGTCAGGTGCCTTGTGTGTCTAAAGTGGCACCAGCAACCAGTAAATATCATATGGAAGATGTGCATAGGGCCGGTGGCGTGATGGGCATCCTGGGCGAACTTAATCGCGCCGGTGTCATCCATACGGATGTACCAACCGTTCATAGTGCAAGCATGGGTGAAGCGTTAGCCAAGTGGGACATTGTCACCACGCAAGATGAAGAAGTGAAAAAGTTTTATCGTGCAGCCCCTGGTGGCATTTCAACCACCATCGCTTTCAGCCAAAGCATGTTGTGGCCGGAGCTGGATGATGACCGTGAGAACGGCTGTATCCGTAACAAGGAACATGCTTATTCACAGGATGGTGGTTTAGCTGTGTTATACGGCAACATTGCGCTGGATGGATGTATTGTGAAAACCGCAGGTGTTGATGACAGTATTCTAAAGTTTACGGGTCGCGCACGTGTATTTGAAAGTCAGGATGATGCGGTTGAAAGTATTCTGGCTGACCAGGTAGTGGCGGGTGATGTCGTGGTGATTCGTTACGAAGGCCCACGTGGCGGACCGGGCATGCAGGAGATGTTGTACCCGACTTCTTACCTGAAATCCAAAGGATTGGGTAAGGAATGTGCCTTGCTGACTGATGGTCGTTTTTCTGGTGGTACTTCTGGTTTGAGTATCGGCCATGCCTCGCCAGAAGCGGCCGAGGGTGGGGCAATCGGACTGGTGGAAGAAGGGGATACGATTGAGATCGACATCCCTAACCGCACTATCCATTTGGTCATCAGTGATGAAGACATGGCGCACCGCCGCGCCACTATGGAAGCCAAAGGGCATCACGCCTGGAAACCGGCAAGCCGCGAACGCGTGGTTTCGCCAGCATTGCGAGCCTATGCCGCTATGACTACCAGTGCTGCCAGAGGCGCAGTAAGAGATGTGTCACAAATTGAAAGGGGTAATAAATGACCGCACACGCAACATTGGAGCATGGTCAACCCGATATGACAAAGCGCTTGAAGCTGCACGCGCATGTCAACCAGTTGCAAGACGAAAACGGTCTGCAATACCTTGAGATTGATAACCCGTTAGCGACTGGTAAAATTGCCTTACAGGGCGCGCATGTCATGGAGTGGCAGCCTAAGTTTTTAGCTGATCCGGTGTTATGGCTGTCAAGTAATGCACGTTATGTCAAAGGCCGTTCTATCCGTGGCGGTACCCCGATTTGCTGGCCATGGTTTGGTGCACATCCGACTGACAGTACATTGTGCCCGCATGGTTTTGCGCGGGTGATTCCATGGCGCGTGATGGATATCGATGCGACACCAACAGGCGCTACTCGCATTATTTTAGAAATGCAGCAAACCCCGGAAGCCCAGCGCCAGTTGTCATACCCTTATGAATTAACGCTCACGATTACCATAGGTCGCCGTTTACGTATTGATCTGGCTACCACTAATCTGGCCAAGCATCCATTTGTGATCAGTGAAGCTTTCCATACCTATTTCAATGTCAGTGATATATCCAATATCAAAATCACCGGCATGCAGGATTGCGTCTATCTGGACAAACTGCTGGATTATGAACGTAACGTTGAGCACAATGCATTAGCCTTTGATGGTAGTGAGTATGACCGCGTGTACGTCCACCATAGTTCTGATTGCGCGATACATGACAGTGGCTTCAACCGCATTGTACATATCGCAAAATCCGGCAGTGATGCCACTGTGGTATGGAACCCGGGTGCTGAAAAAGCAGGCTCTATGGGCGATATGGGCGTGGGTGACGAATGGCGCAAAACCATTTGTGTAGAAACTACTAATGCTCTGGATAATATGGTCGTGATCAACCCTGGCCGCAAACATATTTTAAGCGCTGAATACTCCATAGAAACGCTGTAAATCCCCTTGAAAACGCGCGTGTCAACGCATTCATGGCACGCGCGTTTTATCCCTGTTGGCAAAATACCAATCCAATTGAAAATATTTGATTCGCCTTAGAATTTCCGCAGCTTCATACTTGTGGAATTTTGATGGTCAGGTAAGATGCCACATGCATGAAAATTGCATTGGGGATTTATTATTTTAAAGATATTCAAGGAGTGCGCATGAAAGTTTTATTTTCTGCAATCACAGCAGCCATCTTACTAATGGCTGGTCAGGTTCAAGCGGCGGATGCAGCTGCCGCAAAAGCATTGGCACAAAAAAGCGGCTGTTTAGCTTGCCACAGTGTTGATGCAAAAGTATTGGGTCCAGCATACAAAGATGTTGCGGCAAAATACAAGGGTGACAAATCAGCAGAAGGCAAGCTGATTGAAAAAGTGAAAAAAGGCGGCAGTGGTGTTTGGGGAAACATTCCTATGCCAGCTAACAGCCCGCAGGTTAAAGACGAAGATATCAAAACGATTGTTGAGTGGATTCTGGCTCTGTAATATCGCTTGTGCAGTTTAAAAAGCCGACTAATTAGTCGGCTTTTTTATTTTCTTACGGTTAACTGAGGGCGTTTTATCTCAATTTATACCTAGCGCGCCAGCTTGCTGTGCCTGATTGAATAAACAAAGTAGAAAACAGCACCTACTATCGCCCAGGTGATAAAACGATGCCAGGTTTCCGCAGGCAGGAATGACATTAAGGCACCACAAGCCACCACACCGGCAACCGGAATTAAAGGATTAAAAGGATTCTTGAACGGGCGGGCCAAATCCGGATGGGTCATGCGCAAGCGAATCACGCCGATACACACCATAATAAAACTGGCTAAAGTACCAATATTAACTGTTTCTGCCAGTTCACCCAGCGGAATAAATCCGGCCACGATAGAAACCACAAAGCCGCACATCAGGATAATTTTGCTCGGCGTCTGGCGATCAGGATTCACTTCTGAAAAGATCGGCGAAATCAGTCCATCGCGGCTCATGGCAAAAAGAATCCGCGTAAGGCCATAGAGCAGCACCAGCAGTACCGTAATTAAGCCGGCAATCACACCAGTGGCGACTAAGGTTGAAGACCAGTGATATCCCAGTTTGGTCAGCGCATACGCCACAGGTGATGAAGTGTTCAATTCTTCGTAAGGCACCACACCGGTTAAGGTCCCCGAGACTATGATGTAAATAATGGTGCAAAAAAGCAGCGAAGCAATCAGGCCGATGGGCAAATCCCGTTGCGGATTTTTGCATTCTTCTGCGGCAGTAGACACGGCATCAAAGCCAAAATAGGCAAAAAACACCAGTGAGGCACCAGCGAAAACGCCTATGTTTTTGCCATTATCCAGGGTTTCGAACCAGCCATATGGCATAAACGGTTGCCAGTTGTCGGTATTAATATGGCCGACTGCAAGCACAATAAAAGTCACGATGGTGGAAAGCTTGATAATCACCATGATGTTGTTGGCACGCGCACTTTCTTTCACACCTGTCATTAACAGCAAGGTTAATATCCAGATAATTGCGAATGCCGGAAGATTGATGGTGCCGCCAAGCACTGGCGCTTTAGTCAGGTGTTCGGGGATATGAAAACCAAGATTGGTGGCGGTATTTACAAAATAGCCTGCCCAGCCATTGGCGACGGCTGCTGCGCCGACACCATATTCCAGTAATAGCATCCAGCCCATCATCCAGGCGGCAAACTCACCAAAAGCGACATAGCTGTAACCGTAGGCACTGCCTGAACCACCAATGGAGGAGGACAGTTCGGCATAAGCGAGTGCAGCAAAGCCTGCGGCTACACCGGCAATAATAAAAGACAGAACGACCGCCGGGCCGGATTGTGTTGCTGCTGCGATGCCGGTCAGCACAAAGATGCCGGTGCCTATGGCGCCGCCGATACCGAGTAATGCCAGATCAAATGCGGTCAGACATTTTTTGAGGCCGGTATGCGCATGCGGTTGAATTGGTTTTTTACGTAATAGTTGTTTGAACATTGCTGATCCCCTTGTGCTACAAGGGTAAAGCAATCGTTATACCAGCGTCAATGCTGATGAGAAATGCATGGTGAATTATTTAACGACTGCAGCCGAAGTGGTTATTAAAGTCACTTGGCCGCTGCTTCAAAACAGCTTTGCGGATGATGAGTTGCCTGATTGCTAGCTGGCGTAATGCTGTTTTAATGTCGCAATCATATAGCCATGATCCAGTACCCCGGCGCTCTCGCGTATGCTGTGCATAGCCCACATCGGGTTGCCGACATCTACCGTGGCAATGCCGAGTTGTGCAGCCATGATCGGGCCTATGGTACTGCCACAGCCTAAATCGGTGCGGTGCGCATATTGCTGGTAAGGCACGCCAGCCTGCTCACATAGCTGGATAAAGCGTGCGGCGGTAGCCGCGTTGGTGCTGTAACGCTGGTTGGCATTGGTTTTAATCACCGGCCCCTGATTCACTTGCACATGGTGGCAAGGCTCATAGCTACCTGCATGGTTAGGATGAAAGGCATGTGCCATATCCGCACTGATAAAAAAGCTTTGTGAATAACTGCGCAGCTTTTCTTCGTGGCTCAGGTTGTGCGAGTGGCAGATTCGCGCCATCACATCCAGTAAAAAGCTGCCGCCCGCACCGGTTGCACTTTCAGAGCCGACCTCTTCGTGGTCAAATAATGCACAAATACCGGTCGCCTGCGGCTTTTCGGTGCCAATCATTGCTTCCAGTGCCGCATGGCACGAAGCCAGGTTATCCAGCTGGCTATTGGCAATAAATTCTTGCTCTATACCCCAGAAACTGCCGCGTTGGGTGTCATAAAACGCCAGATCCCAGCTCAAGATATCAGCGGCATTTACTTGCAAGCTACTTGCTAAAGTGTCGGCCAGTAATTGTTTGGCGGTTTCGCTGTTGGCAGCATGGCCGAAAATCAAAGGCAAGCCGGTTTGCTTGTTGAGCGCCAGACCTTTTTCATTGACTTCACGATTCATATGGATCGCCAGGTTGGGCAGGCGGGCAATGGGCTGGTCCAGTTTGATCAGGTGCGAGGTAAGGCCTGATATGGTTTTAACAATCACGCGCCCGGCCAGGCTCAGGTCGCGGTCAGTAAACGTGGCTAAAATGGGTCCACCGTAAACTTCTACACCGAACTGCGCGATCCCTTCAGTGCTGTAGGCCGCTTTGGGTTTCAAGCGCAGGCCAGGGGAGTCGGTGTGGGCACCCACAATGCGGAATCCATGTTCTGCGATGGCTGCCTGGCCGAGTACAAACGCAATAATAGAACCGCCATCACGCACGACATAATATTTGCCTCCTTGAGTAAACTGCCAGGCATCCCTTTCATTCAGCTGGGTAAATCCCTGTGCAGCAAGCGCCTTTTCTACCTGTGTCACAGCATGCCAAGGACTTGGGCTGGCATCAATAAAATTCAGCAAGGCCTGTGCGTGTTGTCTGGCTTCTATTGATACTTGCATGCTTAAACCCAGTCTTTCTCAATCAAAAAGTCGGTATAAAGTTTGGCCTCAGGACTGCCGTTTTCGGGCTTCCAGTCGTAGCGCCATTTCACCACAGGCGGCATCGAGAGCAGAATGGATTCAGTACGGCCATTAGACTGCAAACCGAATATGGTGCCACGGTCGAAGATCAGGTTGAATTCAACATAACGGCCACGGCGGTAGGCCTGGAAATCGCGCTCTCGTTCACCATAAGGCTGATTTTTGCGACGTTGAACGATAGGCAGGTAAGCCTGTAAGAATGCGTCGCCAATCGCGCGTTGCAAGGCAAAGCTTTGCTCAAATCCCAGTTCACTGAAATCATCAAAGAATACACCACCTACGCCGCGTGGTTCTTTTCGATGCTTGAGGAAGAAATATTCATCGCAGGCTTGCTTGAACCTGGTGTAATAATCAGCACCGAACGGAGCCAGCGCTTCTTTGTTCACACGGTGAAAATGAATACAGTCTTCTTCTTCGCCGTAATAAGGCGTGAGGTCCATGCCGCCACCAAACCACCAGATATCCTGCTCGCCTTCCTGTTGCGCTCTGGCGACAAAAAAACGCACATTCATGTGCACGGTTGGAATAAAAGGGTTGTGCGGATGAAATACCAGCGATACACCCATGGCTTCCCATGGCCTGCCCGCTGCTTCCGGGTGGGCAACACTGGCCGCAGGGGGAAGTTTATTCCCTAAGACATGTGAAAAGCCGACACCTGCACGCTCAAACACATTGCCATTTTCCAGCAGGCAGGAATTGCCGCCGCCACCTTCCGGCCGCTGCCAGCTATCCTGTAAAAAATTTTTGCCATCGACCAACTCAACCGCTTCGACAATACGTGCCTGTAATCCCTGCAGGAAGGCGTAAACGGCTTGAGGCTGGATCTGTTCTGTCATGGTTTAGCTGGCTTTAATGGCACGGTAGCCAATATCTTTACGATGTTGCGCGCCTTCAAATTTGATGGATTCGAGGATTTTGTAGGCTGATTCCTGCGCTGATTTAACCGACTCACCCAATGCGGTGACACACAATACGCGGCCACCACTGGTAAGCACTTTGCTGTCTTTCAGTATAGTGCCGGCATGAAATACATGACCGTCTTGCACATTAACCGGCAAGCCGGTGATTTCATCCCCAAGTCTGGGTGTTTCCGGGTAGTTAGCACTTGCCATCACTACACCTAAAGCAAAACGGCTATCCCATTCGGCGCTGGCCTGGTCTAGCGTACCATCTGCAGCATGTGCAGCCAATGCCACCAGGTCAGATTTCAATCGCATCATGATAGGCTGCGTTTCCGGGTCGCCCATACGGCAGTTGAATTCCAGTGTTTTTACTTCACCTTTGGGTGAAATCATCAGCCCTGCATATAAAAAGCCGGTGTAAGGGATGCCATCTTTCGCCATGCCTTCTACGGTCGGGATAATGATTTCGCGCATGGCCTTTGCATGCACTTCAGGTGTGACTACAGGTGCCGGAGAATAAGCACCCATGCCACCTGTATTCGGGCCTTGATCAGCATCCAGCAGGCGTTTGTGGTCCTGACTTGTGGCGAGTGGCAGGATGTTTTTACCATCAACCATCACCATAAAGCTGGCTTCTTCGCCTTCCAGAAACTCTTCAATCACCACACGGGCACCGGCATCGCCCAGCTTGTTGTCAGCCAGCATGGCGTCCACGGCTGCGTGAGCTTCTTGCAGTGTCATTGCCACTACCACACCTTTGCCTGCAGCCAGTCCATCGGCTTTAATCACGATAGGCGCCCCGTTAGCATCGATATATGCGTGCGCTTGAGCGACATCGCTAAAGGTTTGATATTTCGCGGTCGGGATGTTGTGGCGATACATAAAGGATTTGGCAAAATCCTTGGAGCTTTCCAGTTGCGCAGCGGCTTTGGTCGGGCCAAATATTTTCAGGTTTGCGGCACGGAAAGCGTCTACCACTCCTTGTGAGAGAGGTGCTTCCGGGCCGACAATAGTGAGGGCGATGTTTTCGTCATGCGCAAATTTCACCAATTCATCAATCTTGGTTATCGGCACATTGGTCATGGCTGTATTGGTAGCTGTCCCGGCATTGCCAGGCGCAACAAACACACGGCTGACTTCTTTATTGTGTGATACTTTCCAAGCCAGGGCGTGCTCACGGCCGCCAGAACCAATCACTAGAATTTTCATAATTCACTACCTACAAAGTTATAGCCACAGAGGGCACAGAGCACACAGAGAACTTCAAGTTCTAAAGCAATTTTTTGCTTTTCTCTGTGATCTCTGTGTCCTCTGTGGCAAATTGATTAATGTCTGAAATGACGGATGCCAGTGACTACCATGGCCAGGCCGCGTTCATCTGCTGCTGCGATCACTTCTTCGTCACGCATGCTGCCACCCGGGTGAATCACGCAGCTGGCACCGGCATCGGCCAATACGTCTACGCCGTCTCTAAACGGGAAGAAGGCATCTGAAGCGACCACCGAGTTTTGCAGGCTCAAACCGGCGTTTTGCGCCTTGATCGCTGCAATCTTGGTGCTATCCACACGGCTCATCTGGCCAGCGCCTACGCCCAGTGTCATGCCATTGCCGCAGAACACGATGGCATTCGATTTCACATATTTCGCCACATTCCAGGCAAACAGCAAGTCCTGCAATTGCTCAGGCGTCGGTTGCAGCTTGGTGACGACTTTGATATCTGCCAATTGCAGGTCATGGTTATCGGCAGATTGCAGCAGAATGCCAGAGCCCACGCGTTTGGAATCGACCGCATTGCGGCCTTGCTCCCAGGCATTGCTGCCGCCTTGTGGTAATGCAATTTTCAGTACACGCACATTGGCCTTGGCGCTGAAAATAGCTAATGCTTCTGGTGTGTATTCAGGCGCAATCAGTACTTCAACAAATTGCTTGCTCACCACCTCGGCGGCTGCACCATCCAGTACGGTATTGAAAGCGATGATGCCGCCAAATGCTGAAGTCGGATCGGTTTTAAACGCTTTGTTGTAAGCTTCAAATGCATGGGCACCCAGTGCCACGCCACATGGGTTCGCATGTTTCACAATCACGCAGGCTGGTGTGCTGAAAGACTTCACGGCTTCCCACGCGGCATCGGCATCGGCGATGTTGTTATAACTTAATTCTTTGCCTTGCAGTTGCTGGGCTGTGGCCAGGCTGCCTGGTGCAGGATACAGGTCGCGGTAGAATGCTGCTTGCTGGTGGCTATTTTCACCATAACGCAAGTCCTGCACTTTGATAAAGTTGCTGTTCATCTGGCTAGGGAATTGGCTCAGCACTGGTTTGCCAGCTGTTTCGGTTTCGGCAAAATCAATCGCAGACAGATAATTACTGATCGCGGCATCGTATTGGGCGATACGGTTAAAAGCCGCTACAGATAATTTAAAACGTGTTGATTTTGACACGGCGCCGTTATTAGCTTTCAGTTCGGCAGTCACTTCCGCATATTGTGCGGCATCGGTCAGCACTGCGACATCATTCCAGTTTTTGGCCGCTGAACGCACCATGGCCGGGCCGCCGATATCAATATTCTCAATCGCGTCTTCCAGCGTGCAGTCCGCTTTCGCGACAGTCGCTTCAAACGGGTACAAATTCACCACCAGCAGATCTATGTTCTCGATGCCATATTGCTGCATGGCTGCCACATGCTCCGGCAGATCGCGACGGCCCAGCAAACCACCATGCACTTTTGGATGCAGCGTTTTTACACGGCCATCCAGCATTTCCGGAAAGCCGGTGAAGTCGCTGACCTCTTTGACCGGAATCTGGTTGTCGCGGAAAAGTTTGGCGGTGCCGCCGGTTGAAAGAAGTTCTACACCCAGTTGGTGTAAGGATTGTGCCAGTTCGAGCACACCGGTTTTATCTGAAACACTGATAAGCGCGCGTTTAATTGTCATGGTATTTAATCTGAGAGGTTGCTTGATAATAAGATTCGGTTGGCACTAAGGTCAGCACCGGGTAGGGCGTTGTTCACTCAAGGCCGTAAGCGGCCATTTTTTTTCGTAAGGTATTACGGTTGATGCCGAGCATGTCGGCCGCTTTGCTTTGGTTGCCGCCTACTTTGATCAGTACTACTTCCAGCATGGGTTTTTCAACACAGCCTAATACCATGTCGTAAATAGCATGCGGTGGCTGGCCATCCAGGTGGGTGAAATACTCGTCAAGAGACTCGCGGATGGCGAGGCTTATTTTGCCATCGGTTTGCATTATGCTGCCAGCTCCTGGTCGTTTTCTTGTTCGTTGTCTTCCGCATATACCAGCCTGTCATTTTTGGCCCGGAGTTCAGTGAAAAAGTCATTGATGGCGTTTAGTTGCAAATCAATGGTTTGCAGGGTATTCATGTTATGACGGAAAGCGGCGGAACCTGCCAGGCCTTTGGTATACCAGGAGATATGCTTGCGGGCGACGCGCATGCCAGTCAGGTCACCATAGAATTCATATAAATCATGCAGATGCTCCAGCATGACATTGTGGATCTCATCCACCGTAGGCGGCAGCATATGTTCGCCGGTATTCAGGAAATGCTCGGTCTCGCGGAAAATCCACGGGCGGCCCTGGGCAGCGCGGCCTATCATCACGGCATCGGCTTTGGTGTAATCCAAAACGAATTTGGCTTTTTCAGGGGTGGTGATATCACCATTGGCAATCAGCGGAATATTGATCGCCTGTTTGACAGCGGCAATGGTGTCGTACTCAGCATCCCCATGGTAAAGGTCGTTGCGAGTGCGGCCATGAATCGTCAGGGCTTGTACGCCAATATCTTCTGCCATTTTGGCGATCATGATGGCGTTTTTATTCTGCCTGTCCCAGCCGGTACGGATTTTCAATGTCACCGGCACATCTACTGCATTGACAACTGCTTTGAGGATTTGTGAGACCAGCGGTTCATCCCGCAGCAGCGCAGAACCCGCCATCACATTACAGATTTTCTTGGCCGGACAGCCCATGTTGATATCGATGATCTGTGCGCCGTTATCCACATTGTGTCTGGCAGCTTCAGCCATCATGGCTGGCTCGGCACCGGCGATCTGCACCGAGATCGGGCTGACTTCGCCTTCATGGTTGGCGCGGCGTTTGGTTTTTTCACTGCCGTATAGTAAAGAATTGGAAGTGACCATTTCAGACACGGCCAATCCTGCGCCCATTTTTTTGCATAACATGCGGAATGGACGGTCGGTGACGCCAGCCATAGGCGCGACAACCAGGTTATTCTTTAAGAGGTGGGATCCGATTTGCATGAGAATCAGTAGGCTCTGATAAGTCAGTGAAAAGACTGACTATTTTAACTGCAAATCGGAATGGATGGAATTATTTAAGACTATTTTTGCTTATTTTTTACGCAGTTTGATATGTGTTTCTATCAGTTTCATGGCTGTATCGCGAAATAAAGTGCCTTCCGTATCCTTCACCCACATATGTAATAAGCCAGAGAAAAATAGATGCGTATCCAAAGCCAGTTCAGCCGCCGTCAGTTGTGTACTGACTTGGCCGAGCTCTTGCGCTTTGGCATATGCTTGCTCCATTTTGTGGATAAGGCCGCTACAATTGCTTAGAATGGACTTGAGCACATCGGCGAATTCGTCGACATATTCGCATTTGGCCATCATGACTTCATAGGTTTCGCGCATGGTCTGGTCTTCTTCCAGCGTTTGAATGGTGTTTTCAAGATGCTTGCGAATACGGCCAAGCGGGTCAGGATTGCGCTCATCCGCGTTCCCTAATAAGGTATCGTCCATGCGATCAATCAATGGCAGATAGACGGCTTCACGCATGGCGTAAAAGAGTTCTGCCTTGTTTTGAAAGTGCCAGTAGACGGCGCCACGGGTGACGCCCGCATGGGAGGCAATATGCTCCAGGCTGGTGCGGCTGACGCCTTTCAGCAAAAACGTTTCGCGCGCAGCATCAATAATACGTTGACGGGTAATTGCGGCGTCTTCCTTGGTTTTACGTACCATAAGTCTTTATCGCTCTTTCACTTTAATCATTAAAGTTTCTTAAAAGTGCTGTATTTTACCGACTAGGGTCGGCTGACTTTCAGCAAATTTTTTACAAAAGCCATTTACATACATTCGTGTTTGTATATAATATACATCCAAGAATGTATGTAATCAAGTTTATTTTGAAAATTATTAAGGGATAACATGTTGATTTCACAGAGTATCCAACCTCATCGTGCGTTAGTTTTACTGGCTTTGGGCGTTGTATTAAGTGCTTGCGGAAAATCTTCCAGCGAACAGGGACCTGCCGCCGGTGGCATGCAGGCCATGCCGGTCAGCGTGCAATCGCTGACTGCAGAAACGGTACCTATCCAGACGGAAGTGGTCGCGCAAACCGAAGGTGCCAAACAAATCGAAGTGCGGCCACGCGTCGGTGGCATTGTGCTGAAACGTTTGTATCAGGAAGGCGAGTCAGTCAGGGCTGGTCAGGATATGTTCCTGATCGACCCGATGCCGTTCCAGTTGCAGGTAGATCAGGCACGCGCCATGATCGCCCAGCAAAAAGCCAGGATTGACCAGACTGCACGTGAAGCGCAACGCCTTAAAGGCTTGCTGGAAACGAAGTCAATAAGCCAGCGCGAATATGACAATGCAACTTCAGATAATTCAGTAGCTTCTGCCACCATGATGCAATACCAGGCGCAGCTGCGTGAAGCTGAGTTGAATCTGTCTTATACGCATGTGAAGGCACCTGAAAGCGGTATTGCCGGTCGCTTTGTACTTTCAGAAGGTGCGCTGGCAAGTGCCAATACCACTTTGCTGAGCACAATTGTGCAAGTGTCACCGATCTGGGTTCGTTTCAGTTTGTCAGAGTCTGACCTGTCAAGCCTGGGAGGTCATTTAAGTCCGGGTAAAGTGCAGGATGTACGTCTGATCCTCGGTGACGAGACTGAATATCCATTATCAGGAAAAATTAACTTCTCAGCCAGCCAGATCGACCCGGCACTCGGCACTCAACAGTTGCGTGCAGAGTTCCAGAACCCTGATAAAACCTTGTTGCCAGGCCAGTTTGTACGCGTGCGTTTGACCACAGGTAAGCGTGATGGTGTATTCCTGATTCCCCAGACTGCTGTGTTAACCGGTCAGCAAGGCAAGTTTGTGTTTGTGGCTGAAAAAGATAAAGAAGGCAAAACCGCTGCTGCGGTACGCCCGATTACGGTCGGTGGCTGGTTCGGCGAACGCTGGAGTGTACTGAGCGGCTTGAAAGCTGGCGATCAGGTAATTCTTGATAACCTGATCAAAGTGCGCCCAGGTGCACCAGTGGCACCACATGCACCAGAGGCTGCAGCGGCACCGGGCCAGGAAAAACCCGCAGCGCCCGAGAAACACTAAGTCTTAAGATTTACTCGCGTTTTTTGTAGCAAATATCATGTTATTTACGGCCTGAGTACCAGGTATTCAGGCCGATTTCAGGAAAAACGATATGACCCGATTTTTTATCACACGCCCGATCTTTGCCAGCGTGCTGTCTATCATTATCGTGTTGGCAGGATTGGCAGCGGCATTTAAATTGCCGATTGCGCAATATCCGCAAATTGCGCCGCCAACCGTGCTGATTACAGCAACCTATCCAGGTGCCAGTGCCGAGACACTGTCTAAAACCGTGGCTGCGCCGATTGAAGAGCAGTTGAGCGGGGTGGAAAACCTGCTTTACTTCAACTCAAGCTCTGACAGTAGCGGCACCCTGACCATCACAGCGACCTTTGATATCGGAACCGATGTAGACCAGGCAACCTTTAACGTTAGTAACCGCGTGAATATTGCCTTGCCCAGATTGCCGGAAGACGTACGCAGGACCGGCGTGGTTGTGCAAAAGCGTTCCAACGATATTCTGCTGGTGGTGATGCTGATCTCCAAAAAGAAAGAGCATGACCGTTTGTTCCTGAGTAATTACGCCACCTTGAATGTGCTGGATGAATTCAAGCGTATCAAGGGTGTGGGCGATGTCACCATTTTTGGTGGCCAGGATTACTCCATGCGTATCTGGTTGCGTCCTGACCGCATGGCGCAACTGGGTGTTTCCACCAGTGACATTTCTGCAGCCATTAATGCTCAAAACGCGCAATATGCCGCGGGCAAGATCGGTGCTGAACCGGCACTGCCTAGCCAGCAATTATCATTCACGGTGACCGCCAAAGGGCGTTTGATCGAGCCTGAAGAGTTCGGCAATATCATCATTCGTGCGCAAGGCCCTAACGGTGTACTGCGCCTGAAAGATGTCGCACGTATCGAACTGGGTGCCCAAACTTATAACGTCGCTTCTGCGCTGAATGGTCAGCCTGGTGTAGCCCTGCCTATCTTCTTGCAAACCGGTGCCAACGCGCTGGAAACTGCCGAAGCGATCAAGGCTAAAGTGGATGAGTTGAAAGCCAAGTTCCCTGAGGGCATGGATTACAACATTCCTTACGATACCAGTGACTTCGTAAAAGCGACCATTGAAGAAGTGTTCCACACCTTTGGTGAGGCGCTGATCCTGGTGGTGCTGGTGGTGTTCCTGTTCCTGCAGAGCTGGCGCGCGACCTTGATCCCCATGATTGCGGTGCCAATTTCAATTGTCGGTACCTTTGCCGGGTTGTACCTGTTCGGATTCTCCATCAACCTCTTGACCATGTTTGCCATGATTCTGGCGATTGGTATTGTGGTGGATGATGCGATTGTGGTGCTGGAAAACACCGAACGTTTGATGAAAGAAGAAAACCTCAATCCGTTGCAGGCAGCGATCAAATCGATCGCCCAGGTACAGGCGGCGGTGGTGGCGATCGTGCTGGTGCTGTGCGCGGTTTTTGTGCCGGTGGCTTTCCAGGGTGGTATCGCCGGTGAGTTATATCGCCAGTTTGCGGTAACGGTAGCGATTTCTGTGGTGATTTCAGGTGTAGTGGCGTTAACGCTCACTCCGGCCCTGTGCGCCATGATCCTGAAAAACAGTCACCATGAAAATGGCTTCTTCAGGGCTTTCAACCGTGGTTTCGGCCGTTTAACTCACTTGTATACAGACACCGTGAACCTGACCTTGCATCACAAGATCATTGGCGCAATTGTGTTTGGCGGTATGGTGATTGTCATGATTTTCCTGTTCCGCGCTGTTCCAGGTGGTTTTGTACCGCCAGAAGATCAGGGTTATGTGATCAGTGTTGTGGTGATGCCGGATGGCGCCACCTTGAAGCGTACTTCTCAAACTGTTGAAAACATACGCGCGGCTGTCGCAAAAGACCCGGCCACTGCGCATGAGTTTGCGGTGAACGGATTTGAAATACTGACCGGCGCGAATAAAACCAACGCCGGTACCATGTTCGTACGTATGACAGACTGGGACAAGCGCACTACCAATGCTGACCAGATGGTAGGCAAGCTGATTGGCATAGGCATGAGCCAGCCTGACGGCATGGGCTTTGCAGTGAACCCGCCAGCGATTCGTGGCCTGGGTTCTGCAGGTGGTTTTGAAGTGTATGTACAGGCCCATGGCGATACCGATGCGATCAAGCTGTCGCAAGTCATGAATAACTTTATGGATGCAATGCGCGCTGACCCGAAATTGACTGGTATCAATAGTTTCTTCCGCCCGACTGTTCCTCAGCTGTTTATTGAGGTGGATGAACCTAAAGCCCTGTCACAAAATGTGAAGATCGCGGATATCTACGCTACCTTGCAAAGCACCATGGGTTCGTTGTATGTGAATGACTTTAACCGTAGCGGCCGTACTTATCGCGTTCAGTTGCAAGCTGAAGCCGCTTACCGTATGAAGCCTGAAGATCTGGGCAAGGTGTATGTACGTAGCCAGCCGACGGAAGAAAGTCCAAACGGCAACATGGTACCTATGTCTGCCCTGGCTAAGGTCAGCAACATCGTCGGTGCCGAGCAGTTGGAGCGTTACAACGGTCTGCTGTCCGCCAAAGTGTTTGGTAGCGGCGCGCCTGGCGTGAGCTCTGGCGATGCAATCAAGCTGGTAGAAAAAATCGCCAGGGAAAACCTGCCGGATGGTTACCAGATTGCATGGACCGGTCAGGCTTACCAGGAAAATCGTACCGGTTCTGCGGCGCTGGTTGCATTCGGCTTTGCGACCATTATGGTGTTCCTGATCCTGGCGGCACAGTTTGAAACCTGGGCATTGCCACTGGCTGTGATCATGGCGATTCCGTTTGCGATGACAGGCGCGTTGATTGCCGTGCTGACACGTGGCATGAATAACGACATCTACTTCCAGATCGGGCTGATTACGCTGATAGGTCTGGCGGCAAAGAACGCGATCCTGATCGTGGAGTTCGCCTCGCAGAAAATGGAAGAAGGTATGCCATTGGCTGAAGCTGCACTGGAAGCTGCCCGTTTACGTTTCAGACCGATTGTGATGACTTCGATGGCGTTTATGCTGGGTATCCTGCCACTGGTGTTTGCAACGGGTGCTGGCGCGGCAGCACGACAATCCATGGGTACCGGCGTGTTTGGCGGTATGCTGATTGCAACCTTTATTGCTACCATCTTTATCCCGTTGTTCTTTACCTGGTTGACCAATGAGAAAAAAGTGCGTCACCACGGTCATGTTGAAGAAGAGGAATCGGTATGAAACCGACAATGAAATTGACTTTAAAACCATTGCAACAGTCTCTGCTGTTAGGGCTGGTCACCATGTCACTGGCTGGTTGCCAGGTAATTGGACCATTTTATTCACGGCCCGAGCCGGTAGTGCCTGCGCAATATACCAGTGGTGAAGCTGGCCAATTGACTCAGGAGCAGCAACTGGCCTTGCAACAATGGTGGACATTGTTTAATGACACTAAGCTGAATCAGTTGGTGGATACTGCGCTGGCAAAAAACAACAACCTGCAATCCGCTGTTGCACGTATCGAAGAAGCAGATGCATTTGCGCGTGAAAGTGGTGCCAGCTTGTTGCCTACCGTGACTGCGACAGGTTCAGGAATACGTAACCGGGTGACCGAATCCGGGATTTTCCCGGTGTTTGGCGATAACCCGCGTAAAACCTATAAGGTCGGTTTGAACGGTAGTTATGAGCTGGATTTCTGGGGCAAGCTGCGCCGCGCGAATGAAGCTGCGCGCGCGCAGTTACTGGCAACCCGCTACGCAAAAGAGGCGGTGACCTGGTCTCTTTCCAGCCTGGTGACCAACAACTACCTGATGATACGCAGCATAGACGCGCAGTTACGCGTGAATGAACAAAACCTGAAAACGGCGCAAGACAGTTTTGATCTGGCAAACCGCCGTGTTGAAGGTGGCGTGGCTACCATTCTGGATGCCCACCAGGCAGAACTGGTAGTGACCACGTTGCGGACGCAAGCGCTGGAACTGAAAAGACAGCGTGCTTTAAGCGAGCATCAGCTGGGCTTGTTAACCACTGATCTGGGATTGAAAATCCCGGCAGGTGACCTGATGGCCATGCCACAACCACTCACACCGCCAACAGGGTTGCCTTCTGCGTTGATGGAAGCCAGGCCCGATGTGCGTCAGTCTGAGCAAGCCATGATTGCGGCGAATGCCAATATCGGCGTGGCGCGTGCGGCGTTTTATCCAAGTATTTCATTGACGGGTACGTATGGCGGAGAAAGTATCGCGCTGAATAACTTGCTGAAATCACCAGCACGTGTCTGGTCGCTGGGTCTGGATATCAACCTGCCTATCTTCAACGGCGGGCGTCTGAAAGCCCGTGAAGAGCAGGCCACTGCGCAGCAAAAACAAACCCTGGCAAGTTACCAGAACACCTTGCAGACTGCATTTACCGAAGTAAGCGATGCGCTGTCGAACACCAGCCAGTATCGTGAGCAGGAGGCGCTTGCGCAATCCAAGGAAAAAACCACGGCTAATATCCTGACAGTGGCGCAAAACCGTTATCAGGCCGGTTACACCAGTTATCTGGAAGTGCTGGATGCACAGCGTAACCATAACGAAGCCACACAGGCCATGGTACAAAGCCGCCAGAACACTTTGATTGCTACCGTTGATTTATTCAAGGCACTAGGTGGCGGCTGGAAACCGGAAACAGTGAAACAGGAAGAGTTTTACAAAAAGTAATTGATTACTTTTTTCTGCCTGTAAAACCGGGACAGCGGGAAATCGCTACCCGGTTTTTTGTTTGCTGCTTTGCAAAAGCGTGCTACCCACTTAAGATGGCGCCATGCATTCGCCATCAATTCCATCGTCCGCCAACTTACCATCCATGTCACGCATTGCCTTTGCCAGTTTTATAGGCACGGCCATCGAGTTTTATGATTTTTATATCTATGCCATGGCGGCAGCGCTGGTGATCGGGCAAGTGTTTTTTCCTGCCAGTGCTCCGGCCATACAATCCTTAAATGCCTTGCTGACCTTCGGCCTGGCGTTTATCGCGCGCCCCCTGGGCGCTTTATTATTCGGGCATTTTGGTGACAGAATCGGGCGTAAATCTACATTGGCAGCGTCGTTGCTGGTGATGGGCGCTTCCACTTTTTTGATAGGTTTATTACCCGGTTACGACACATTAGGCGTGTGGGCACCGGTGTTACTCTGCCTGCTGCGCTTTGGTCAGGGGTTAGGGCTGGGCGGCGAATGGGCCGGTGCAGCCTTACTGGCAACGGAGTATGCGCCTGAAGGTAAGCGTGGCTGGTATGGCATGTTTCCACAGTTAGGCCCTTCAATAGGGTTTTTACTGGCAACACTGACCTTTCTCGGTTTAAGCCTGGGCCTGACAGATGACCAGTTTGTAGCATGGGGTTGGCGGGTGCCATTTATCATTAGTGCAGCGCTGGTAATGGTAGGGTTGTATGTCAGATTCAAGTTGGCAGAAACGCCAGCCTTTGCACAAGCCAAGTCAGAACAGCATATCCATCGCTGGCCACTTAAAGCACTGATCTTGCAACACGGCAAGGCGATTGTGCTGGGTGCTCTGGCAATGGGGGTGTGCTATCACCTGTTTTACACGGCGACTGTGTTTTGTTTGAGCTATGGCACGCAGGCATTGAATATTTCACGTCCCGTATTCCTGTGTATGCTATGCATCGCAGTCATTGGCATGGCAGTGGCGACACCACTTGCTGCCTGGTGGGCTGACCGTGTTGGCAGGCGCCTGGTATTGATGAGTGGCCAGTTGCTGGCGCTAATATTAGGCTTCGCACTAGCACCCATGCTAGGTAGTGGGAATTTGCTGTTGATTGTATTGTTCCTGTTTTCAGCGCTATTTTTAATGGGCGTGACATTCGCCCCTATGGGCGCCTTCCTGCCCGAGCAATTTCCGGTGGCTGTACGCTACAGTGGCGCCGGTTTGGCTTACCAGCTGGGCGGTATTCTTGGCGCTTCGTTTGCGCCAGCGGTGGCGCAGTTTTTAGTGCAGCAGGGTGGTTTACCCTGGGTGGGATTTTATATGTCCTCAATGGCAGCTATTAGTGCGCTGGCTGTCTGGCAAATGAAGCCTGTACCATTTACCCGGCATGACTGAACGTATTCAGCGGGTATAATGCAGCTTTTACTAACTGACCTCTTTTAAGTATGTTCATCCATCCCGGATTTAACCCTATCGCGTTGCAAATCGGCAGTTTTGGTATTCACTGGTATGGCCTGATGTACCTGGTGGGCTTTTTTGGTGGGCTTTGGCTTGGTCAATACCAGGTGAAACGCCTGAAAAAGATTGACCCAAATTCGCCCTGGCAGCATAAAGACCCCGACGATATGTTGTTTTACATCGCACTGGGCGTGGTACTTGGTGGCCGGCTGGGCTATGTACTGTTTTACCAGCCTATGTATTTCCTGCAACACCCCCTGGAGATCTTCGCTTTGTGGCAAGGCGGCATGTCTTTCCATGGCGGCTTTATCGGCGTGATGGTGGCTATGGCATTATTCGCGCGCAAGCGTGGCGTGATCTGGTTACAGCTGATGGATTTTGTCGCTCCGCTAGTTCCTATTGGATTAGGTGCTGGCCGCCTGGGTAACTTTATCAATGGTGAGCTTTGGGGAAGACCCACGCAGTCAGATTGGGGGATGGTGTTCCCGCAAGTGGATGCACTTGCGCGTCATCCTTCGCAACTGTACGAGTTTGCACTGGAGGGCGTAGCGATGTTCTTGATACTGTGGTGGTTTGCCGGCAAAAAACGTCCCATAGGTGCGGTATCAGCGGTGTTCTTGCTCAGCTATGGCAGCTTCCGTTTCCTGGTGGAATTCACGCGTGAGCCAGATAGCTTCTTAGGGTTATTGTCACTAGGATTAAGCATGGGTCAGTGGCTATGCATCCCCATGATTCTGGTTGGCCTGGCCATGTTGCGCTGGGCTTATCGCAAGCCTTAATGTGTTGAGTCTGGCCGCGTCGCCAGCTCAAGCGCACTCAACCAGTTGATGGCATACGTACGCGTTTGCTGCGTGTCGCCGCACATTTCAACATCAGGTTGTAGACCTCCACAAAAAGCCGGGCGTTCCGGCTTGCCAAATAATTTGCAGCGGTAATCTTCATCCAGCTGAATGCAAGGCGTGCCGGCTGGTTTGCCATTCGGCATGCCAGGAAGCGGGCTGTGGATAGAAGGCGCTATGCAACATGCGCCACATTGCGGTCGGCAGTTCATTTTGCTAAACATCCACCCAAGGATAACCCAGCGCCGAGACGCCAGCCTTGAGGTCAAGCATGGCCTGTTTAACTAGCAAGCTTTCGCCTTTCATGCCTACTTCTGTAGTCCTGCGTTGATTGGTGCGTGGCAAACTGAATAGCTTGAGCGCGGGATACTGCGCCAGCATGTGATTCATCAAATCGATCAAATCACTTTCACCAGCCTCAGTCACCACAATTGCCTGTTCCAGATGATCAAGCGTATGGAATAAATGTCTGTAGTAAGTCTCGAGCACCCACTCTACCATCGGGTGGGCCATTTCAGGAAAACCCGGCACAAAATAATGCTGGTTGATGCTGAACCCGGCCACTTGATTGATCGGGTTGGGAATGAGTTCACAGCCTTGAGGAAAGTCAGCCATCAACACCCGTTTAGGATAAGCGCTTTCACCATATCGTGCTTCAATGTTGGCAACAGCACCGGCGTGCCGCTCAATCATCACGCCAGCTGCTTCCGCGGCACATTGCCGGGTATGGTCATCCGGCGTAGCGCCTATGCCGCCAAAACTGAATACAATATCGCCGCGCGCCATGCTGGCTTTTAAATGACTGGTGATTTGTTCGGGGATATCCGAGATAAAGTATGCCCAGCTTAATGGCAGCCCGCGTGCTGAAAGTAATGCAATGACTTTACTCAGATGCGCATCCTGGCGTTTGCCGGACAAGATTTCGTCGCCAATAATGTAGATACCAAAGGACTGCATGCTGAGAGATGGATGATGAGTGACAGAGTATTATACCGCTGGCGGCGCGATATTAAATGCTGGACTGAGTAAGAGCAAAAGTCTAAAAAAGCAAAATGGCGATGACTTTCCAGTCATCGCCATTTCTTGATTTTTATCTAACTAATGCTTGATTACGCTAGGCTTTGCGCAATGCACGCGACAGGAAAATCAGGAAGATAGCACCGATAGTCGCAACCACTATGCTACCAATCAAACCGCCACTTGCACTCAAGCCGAGCAATCCAAACAGCCAGCTACCTACAACAGCACCGGCAATGCCCAAAATCAAATCCCAGATCAGGCCATAGCCATCACCCTTCATAATCAAACCTGCCAGCCAGCCAGCAATAATGCCAATTACGATGGTCCAAATCATAGTCATTTCCTCATTGTTGTTATCAAATGTTTGAATCGCAATGTTAATGCTTACAATATGGTTAATCTGTCAGAGCATGTAGGAAAAACTTGTCAGAAAAGACTGATACGGATTGATGGCCAGCTTATTTTTTCAAGCCAACCAATGCGATGCCTGCACCCGCAACAATCAGGATAATGCTTAGCACCTGCGGGATCTCAACATCTTTAGTCACTTCTGCACTGGCTTCAAGCGAACCAATTTTGGCGACAGTTTCTTTACTTTCATAGCTAAAGCCCTTGTAAAAAAGGCCAGCAGTGCCAAGTGCAATCAGGATGATGCCGATAATAACGGATGATTTCATGGTAATTTCCCCTTTCGAATGTTCGAAGCATCACCTTAACACGGATGAATATTAATGTGCACTTTCCCAGCTATTACCGATGCCGACTTCGGCCAGCAATGGCACATCCAGTGTAGCGACACTTTGCATCAGCAACGGTAATTGTTGTTTGACTAACTCAAGCTCGGTATCTGGCACTTCCAGCACCAGTTCATCGTGTACCTGCATAATCAGCTTGGTTTGCAGTTTCTCATCAGTCAGCCATTTATCCACGGCAATCATGGCCAGTTTGATCAGGTCAGCCGCCGTGCCTTGCATGGGGGCGTTAATCGCGGCACGTTCAGCGCCGGCGCGGCGATTACCATTAGCGCTGTTGATTTCCGGTACCCATAACCTGCGGCCAAAAATGGTTTCTACATAACCTTGCTGTTTGGCCAGCTCACGTGTTTCGCTCATGTACTGGCGCACGCCTGGATAACGCGCAAAGTACCGTTCAATATAGCTCTGCGCGGCACTGCGTTCGATGTTCAGGTTTTGCGCCAGACCAAATGCGCTCATGCCATAAATCAGGCCAAAGTTGATCACTTTGGCATAACGGCGTTGTTCGTTATCAACAGCAGTTTTTTCCACGCCAAAGATTTCAGCCGCTGTCGCACGATGAATATCTTCGTTGTTGGCAAAGGCGCTTAGCATGCCTGCATCCTGTGAAAGGTGGGCCATGATACGCAGCTCAATTTGCGAATAGTCAGCCGACACAATATGGCTGCCACGTGGTGCGATAAACGCTTCACGGATACGGCGACCTTCCGCAGTGCGTACCGGAATGTTCTGCAAATTAGGATCGCTACTTGCCAGACGTCCGGTGATCGCCACGGCCTGGTTGTAGTTGGTGTGCACGCGCCCGGTCTGTGGATTGATCATTTTGGGCAACTTGTCGGTATAGGTGGATTTCAATTTTGCCAGGCCGCGGTATTCCAGCAACACTTTAGGCAAAGGGTAATCCAGCGCCAGTTCCTGCAGTACATCTTCATCGGTAGACGGCACACCGGAAGGCGTTTTCTTCAATGGCTTGATGCCCAGTTTGCCGAACAGGATTTCCTGTAATTGTTTGGGGCTGCCCAGATTGAACGGCTGTCCTGCCAGTTCATAAGCCTGTTTTTCCAGTTCCATCAGGCGCAGGCCGATTTCATTGCTCTGGCGGTTCAGCATATGGCTGTCAATCAATACGCCGTGACGCTCCATGCGTTGCAAGGCCAGCATGCTAGGCATTTCTATCTGTGCATAGATAAAGTCGAGTTTTGAGGACTCTGCCACTTGCGGGTAAAGCGCACGGTGCAGTTGCAGCGTGATATCAGCATCTTCTGCTGCATATTCGCTGGCTTGTTCAACCGTCACCTGGTTAAAACTGACTTGCTTGGCCCCTTTGCCTGCCACCGCCTCGAATGGGATAGGTGTAATGCCCAGATGACGCTCACTCAGTTCATCCATGCCATGGCCTTTGTGGCTTTCAAACACATACGACTGCAGCAGGGTGTCGTGGGCGACGCCTTGTAACTGTATGCCGTGATTGGCCAGCACATGCATATCGTACTTAAGATTCTGCCCGACTTTTTTAATCGCCGTGTTTTCCAGGATAGGTTTCAGTTTGTCTAAAGTGGCATGCAGCGGCAACTGGGTAGGGGCGTCAAAGTAATCATGGGTGAGGGGTACATAGGCCGCTTCACCCGGCGTGACGCTGAATGACACGCCGACGATTTTCGCCTGTAGCGGGTCCAGCGAAGTGGTTTCGGTATCGAAGCACACCAGCTCGGCTTGTTGTAAGCGTGCTAACCAGTTATCCAGCTCATCCTCTGTAAAAATGGCCTGATACTGACGGCGGGTGTCAGGCACATAATCATTTTTTGTTGCAACGGGAGCTGATGGCGGCGGCGGTGTTGCCGAGGCAGTGCTTGAAGTTGAGCCATCAGATAATTTGTCCAGCTCGCGTTTCCAGGTGCGGAACTCGAAATGGTCAAACAGGGAATGGAGTTTTTCAATATCCGGTGCCTGTTGAATCAGGTCATCAAAATGTTCGCATACGCCGACATCACAGCGGATAGTGATTAATTCACGTGCAGTCGGTAACCACGGCAGGGCTTTGCGCAAGTTGTCACCGACCACGCCTTTGATGCTGTCAGCATTGGCAACAATGTTATCCAGTGAGCCATATTCTGTCAGCCATTTCACGGCGGTTTTGGGGCCGACTTTTTCCACGCCGGGCACGTTATCCGAGGTGTCGCCAACCAGGACTAAATAATCAATGATTTTGTCGGGTGGGATGCCAAACTTGTTTTCCACGCCTGCTACATCCAGCACATCATCAGTTTTACGGAAGGCATCGCGCATGGTGTTGACGACGGTAATATGTGCATTCACCAGCTGGGTGATGTCTTTGTCACCGGTGGAAATGATGGTTTTAATACCCTCTTTTTCTGCCTGCTTGGCTAATGCGCCAATCACATCGTCTGCTTCAACGCCTTCTTCAATAATCAGCGGCCAGCCCATGGCGCGTATGGTTTCGTACAAAGGCTCAATTTGCACCCGCAAATCATCCGGCATGCTGACGCGGTTGGCTTTGTATTCAGGGTACAAGTCTTCGCGAAAAGTTTTGCCTTTGGCATCGAACACGCAAGCGCTGTATTCAGAAGGATAGTCTTTATGCAGGCGGCGCAGCATATTCAGCACGCCCTGGATAGCGCCTACCGGTTCGTTGGCTGAGTTGCGCAGATCGGGCATGGCGTGAAAAGCACGATAAAGATAACTGGAGCCGTCTACCAAAAGCAGGGTTTTCATTGTTGTATTCTCATGTCTTATTCAATCGGCAACTGCGAGAGGGCTGATTGAATGGCGCTGATTAAAAGGGTGTGAGCAAAGGATCAATTCAATGGCGTATTTTACGCAATTCAAAGCGACTTCATGTACACTAATTTTTGTTTGAGTTTTGAAGGACAGTCGTATGAATAACCAAAAGCTGCCGAGCATGGTGGAACCGGAATTGCTCAATGGCGCTGATGCAAGCCATGAATCCTGGCATGCGTTTGAGATTATGGCTGAATTTGTCGGGGCAACTGAAAATCTCAAGGCGATCATGCCTGCGGTGTCCATTTTTGGCAGTGCGCGTACCAAGCCGGATCATCCTTACTATCAACAGACTGAAGAAATCGCGCGATTACTCTCAGATTCCGGCTTTAGCGTGCTCTCAGGTGGCGGCCCCGGCATTATGGAAGCTGCCAATAAAGGTGCTTTCCCCGGGCGCGGGGCCAGTGTGGGCCTGAACATCAGGCTGCCGTTTGAACAGCATGGTAATCCCTACCAGGATATCGGCATCAGCTTTAAATATTTCTTCATGCGTAAAGTGATGTTCGTCAAATATGCCAGTGCGTTTGTGGTGATGCCTGGCGGCTTTGGCACACTGGATGAGTTGATGGAAGCGATTACGCTGGTGCAAACCGGCAAAACCCGCAAACTGCCGATTATCCTGGTCGGTAGCCAGTATTGGTCGGGGTTGGTCGATTGGTTACGCAATACACTGGTGGCAGAGGGCATGGCCTCTGAAGCAGATATGGATTTAATCCAGATCATAGATGAACCGCAAAAAATCGTAGATGCTATCTTCAAGCATTATGAAACGACAGGGTTTGAGCTCACCCCCGCAGAGCGAAAATTGCAGCTTTATCTGTAATGGATTTACGCTGAAAATTCGCTCCAGATACACCGCGTTTGTTCGTTTAGTGCCTCTGTATAATTATTTCGCGGTTATTGTGATTGCAGATGACGACTAGTGGCGGCTTTTTGCTAGAATAGCAATCACTGATTAAGGAGTTCTCCATGCGTGACTTTCCCCGTTTCTTGCTTGCTGTTGTTTGTGCTGCCGGTTTTGCACTGCCGGTTTGGGCAGCCGCCCCTGGCAATGCAGAGTTGCTGGAGGAGGTCCCTTCGCCACCCAAAATCATTGAAGGCCAGCCGATCGACCAGCCGACTGTTACAAAACGCAAAGATGGTGAAAACGAGCTTGAGGAATACAGCATTAATGGCGACGTCTACATGGTCAAGGTAACGCCTCCTAGCGGCAAACCTTATTATTTGCATCGTGAAGACAGGAATGGGGACTGGGTTAACGATGGCCCGACCCGCCCGCTTTCTGTGCCTAAATGGACACTGTTCCGATTCTAATTCTAATCTTTGAGGTCTGCCCGAAATGGGCGGACCTGTAAATCACATGTCTGTTTTTACCACCCTGAGTCTGGAAGAAGTGCGCGAGTGGCTGACGCCTTTTAATATTGGCGAATTGCAGACCCTGCGCGGCATTGCTGCCGGTATTACCAATACCAATTATTTTGTAGAAACCAGTCAGGCGCGATTTGTGCTGACAGTGTTTGAAAAAAATGATTTTGATGAGCTGCCTTATTTTGTGCATTTGCTGGCACATCTCTCGCGGCATGGGGTGTTGTGTCCGAGACCGATTGCCGATAGCAATGGCGTGGCCCTGCACCGCATACATGGCAAACCGGCATTAATGGTCAGCTGCCTGAAAGGGAGTGATGTCGATCAGCCAAATCTGGTGCAGATTGAAGCAGTGGCGCTGACACTGGCACGCATGCATTTTGCCGGGCTGGACTTTAATGATCAGTCGCACAACCAGCGCGGGCAAGGCTGGCGGGCGATGACGGCCCAGCAAGTCATGCCCAAGCTGACAGCTGTGCAGCAGCATTTGTTGAAGGAAGAACTGGAGTTCCAGCATAGCCTGGATTTATACGATGTGCCGCATGGTGTCATTCATGGCGATTTGTTCCGCGACAATGTGCTGTTTGATGGCGATGCCCTGGGCGGCTTTATTGATTTTTACTATGCCTGCCACGATGTGCTGGCCTATGATGTCGCGATTGCGGTCAATGAGTGGTGCGTAGACACCAATGGCGCCTTTGTCGATGAAAAACTGGCGGTGTTTATGAACGCCTATCAGTCGGTACGCGCGTTTACGCCCGCCGAGAAAACGCATTGGCCGGCTTTGTTACGCCGCGCCGCCTTGCGTTTCTGGTTATCGCGCCTGTATGATTTTCACTATCCGGTCGCTGGTGAACTCACTCATGCCAAGGATCCGGCGCATTTTGAGCGGGTGCTGCTGAACCGTAAAGCGTTAACTTAAAAAAGATTAAAAAGGGAAAATCATGACAGAAACCGGAACCCAACAGGGCCTGCGCTGGGTGCGTGAAAGTCTGGCCTTGTTTAAAACGCAGCCGCATGTCTGGATGCTATGGTCACTGGCTTATATTGTCATCTTCATGGTACTGCCCTCATTGCCATTGCTAGGTTTTCTCGGTCTGCTGTCAGTCGTGATATGGCCAGTCTGCATGGCCTTTGTCGTCATGCTGTATCGCCAGGTGGACCTGCAAGGGGAAATGGCACCACGGATTGTCTGGCAACAATTGCAAACGCATTTTAAAACACTGGTGCTGCTTGGTTTGAGTTGTCTAATATATGCCGTGCTGGCGACCTACCTGCTGAGTAGTGAACTGGCTACATTGGTGGCGCATGCGCCAACCAAAGCCGGGATGAGTGAATCCCAAATGACACTGTTTCTGGAAAATACCCTGTCATTTATTGTCAAAGTGCTGCTGCTGCTGTTACCGCTGTTTATTGCGACCTGGTTTTCACCGATGTTAATCGCCTTAAACGGCTATGATTTACCGAAAGCCATTAAATCCAGCATTGCAGGTATGCTGAAATACATACTGCCTATGGTTGTCTCCTGGCTGGTGATGACACTGGGCATGCTGGTGGTGATGCTGGGATTGGGCCTGGTAATTGGTATTTTAGGCGCCTTGATTCCAATGTTGGCGCAATTGCTGATGCCATTGCTGGTGTTCGCCGCTTTGCTGGTGATCAATGCCTTGATGTTTGCATTCCAATATATCAGCTACAAGGATGTGTTCAGGGCTGCGCCAGTCGTGCATGCATAATGCTAACGTTTCGAATGACTTAATAAAAAACGCCTGTTTAGCAGGCGTTTTTTATTTGCTGAAGACTTATTGTCGTATGGCTTGCATGTCTTTAGTAAGGAGCATGAATACCTACATTAAAGAGTAGACCTAGCAAAAACATTAAATCTTTTCCAACTTGGCATATTCAAGCATCAGGGTTTTTAATCCTGCACTGCCAAAGTTGACTTTCACTGCCAGGTCGCTGGCATTGCCTTCATAACTGACGATGACACCTTCGCCAAATTTGCCATGACGCACGCCCTGGCCGATTTTGAATGGGTAGCTGGATTGTGTGCTTTTTGCAGGCGTATATTGGCCGCCGGTGGCGTAGGTCTTGGCAGCAGGTTTGCTGTTAAGCCGTTTGGTTAAGTCTTCGGGGATCTCATCAATAAACCGCGAGGCGATGCCGTAACGCACCTGCCCGTGCAGCATGCGGCTTTGCGCGTAGCTTAAGTACAAGCGCTGGCGGGCACGCGTCACCGCGACATACATCAGGCGGCGTTCTTCTTCCAGTCCGCCATTTTCATAGGCTGCTTGCTCGTGGGGAAACAAACCTTCTTCTACCCCGCCGATGAACACGCTATGAAACTCTAGGCCTTTAGCGGCATGTACCGTCATCAATTGCAGGGCTTCGTGGCCTACATCTGCCTGGTGGTCACCGGCCTCCAGGCTCGCATGGTTGAGAAACTGGGTCATCAGGTCAGCATCTTCTTCCATGTTATGGTGATTGCCTAAATCCTGTTTGCTGAAGGCAACGGCTGCCGTCACTAGTTCCTGCAAGTTTTCTACACGGTCTTCGCCTTCTTTATCATTCTGGTAATGGGCCATTAATCCGCTCAGGTTGATGACCATTTCTGCCACCTCACCCAAAGTGATGCCGTAGGTCTGGTCTATCATATGGCGGATCAGCCCGACAAAACCTTCCAGGCCTTTGCTGCCCAGCATGCCTTCGCCAACTTTGTTGGTGGCTGCCTGCCATAAACTGCAGTCATTCTGGCGTGCGCCTTCCTGTAGCTGCTCCAGGCCGCGTGCACCTATGCCTCGCGGCGGGAAGTTGATAATACGTAATAAAGCCGTATCGTCGTTGGCATTGGCGATCAAGCGGATATAAGCAAGTGCATGTTTAACTTCGGCACGTTCAAAAAAACGCAAGCCGCCATAGACGCGGTAGGGAATGTTGGCCGAGAACAGTGAGTGTTCCAGAATACGGGACTGCGCATTACTGCGATATAGCAGGGCGATATCGCTGAGTGGCACGCCTTCGTTTTGCAGCATATTCACTTCATCAACAATGAATTGGGATTCGTCGGTGTCGTTATAGGCCTCATAAATACGGATAGGCTCGCCTTTGCCTGCCGATGTCCATAAGTTTTTGCCCAGACGATTGGTGTTGTTGGTAATAATGGCGTTGGCCGCATCCAGGATATTGCTGTGCGAACGGTAGTTTTCTTCCAGTTTGACAATATTCTCTACTTTGAAGTCGCGCTGAAAATCCGACATATTGCCGACCCGCGCGCCACGGAAAGCATAAATACTCTGGTCATCGTCACCCACTGCAAAAATACTGTTGTGTGCACCGCCCAGCAGTTTTAGCCATAAATATTGCAGGCGGTTGGTATCCTGGAACTCGTCCACCAGGATATATTGAAAGCGCTGCTGGTAATGTGCGCGTATATGCGGTTCTCTTTGCAATAACTCATAGCAGCGCAGTAGCAGTTCGGCAAAATCGGCGACGCCATCGCGGTTGCATTGCTGGTCATAGGCGGCGTAAATCTCGCGCAGTTTCTGGCTGTGGCCATCGTAGGCATCTACGGCATCTGCGCGTAAACCTTCTTCCTTACAGCCGTTGATATAACCCATGGCCTGTTTTGGCGGATATTTCTCGTCATCGACATTCATGACTTTCATCACGCGTTTGATGGCCGAAAGCTGATCCGCTGTATCCAGTATCTGAAAGGTGCTCGGCAAACCGGCTTCACGATAATGCGCACGCAACATGCGGTTACACAAGCCATGGAATGTGCCAGCCCACATGCCGCGCGTGTTAATCGGTAGCATGCTGGTCAAGCGCGTCAACATTTCCTTGGCGGCCTTATTGGTAAACGTTACCGCCATGAGGCCCATGGGCGAAGTCTGCGAGGTCTGGATCAGCCAGGCGATACGGGTAGTCAGCACCCTGGTTTTGCCACTGCCTGCACCGGCCAGGATCAGGGCCGAGATATGCGGCAGGGTGACCGCTTGCAGTTGTTTGTCGTTCAGGCCCTGTAATAAATCGATTTCAGATTGCATGGCATTATTATCGCATGATGTGGCATTTGAGCAGTCACTCAGGCGATATCAAATCAGTATTCATGAGTATAAATAAATCGGCTGGAACTTTTTGAATTTGCCCCCACTCATACAAATACGATGATGATGAATCATCTTTCCGCTTCTTTCCTCCCTGAGCGGAAGCCTTTACGATGAGGCCTGTTGCCCCGATTTACCCCTTAATCGGGGCTTTTTTTGTCCGCTTCAAACGCCACCGCTAAAGTCAATCTGTCGCCATGCCTCATATAAAAGGATAGCAGCAGAGTTGGATAAGTTTAAGCTTCTGCTATGCGGCAGCATGGGTAGCCTTACCCTATGCGCTGGTGTGAATTGTGCACGAATGTCTTCAGGCAGCCCGCGCGACTCTGGCCCAAACACAAACACATCCTCGTCTTGAAAAGTTAAGTCTGTATGCCTGGTGCTACCTTTGGTGGTGATGGCAAACATGCGTTTTTCCTGCAAGGCTTGCTGGCACGCGGCCCAGTTTTCATACACTTTTAATTCGGCATATTCATGGTAATCAAGTCCCGCACGTTTCAGATGTTTGTCAGATAGTTCAAACCCCAAAGGTTTGACGAGATGCAGGCTGGCACCCGCATTGGCACATAAACGTATGATATTTCCCGTATTAGGCGGAATTTCTGGTTCAAAAAGCACGATATGAAACATTTTTAGGGGTTTGTTTACAAATGTAAGATTAGAATGTTGGTGATATGATAGACGAGAAAGTCTATTACGATAAATAATTACAAAGCCATGGCAAGACCCGAAAAAATTAGACTAGGTGAAATTCTAGTCAGACAAAATTACATGACCCAAGCTGAGCTTGATCAAGCGCTGGAAGAACAGCGTAAGACTGGCCGCCGTCTGGGTCGCGTCATTGCCGATAAAGGTTTTGCCAGTGAACGGCAAATTGCCGAGGCAGTGGCGCATCAGCTGAATATCCCATTCCTTGATCTGGGTCAGTACGAACTCGACGTCAAGCAAGTGCAAAAACTGCCGGAAGTACAATCCAGACGATTCCGTGCCATTTTGCTGGAAGAGCGCGTCGATAGCTTCCTCATCGCCATGGTCGATCCTTCAGATGTATACGCCTACGATGAACTGGTGCGATTACTGAAGCGCGATATTGAAATTGTCGTCGTGCAGGAAAGTCTGCTGATGCAGACGATTGATCGTTCTTATAGACAAACTGAACAGATCTCGTCACTGGCACTGGAACTGCAAGAGGATTTGGCAGCCAGCAATGTCGACCTCGCCAGCCTGATGGGCGTGGACTTGGGTATTGACGATGCGCCGGTAGTCAAACTGCTACAGACCATTTTTGAAGATGCGGTGCAGGTACGTGCCTCTGACGTACATATCGAGCCACAAGAAAATAAACTGCTGATCCGTTTCCGCATTGATGGCGTGATGCACTTCCAGACACAGGCGGATATGAAAATCGTTTCCGCGCTGATCATGCGTTTAAAAATCATGGCCGGCCTGGATATTTCCGAGAAACGCCTGCCACAGGATGGTCGTTTTGGCTTTACCGTCAAAGGCCGCGCGGTAGATATGCGTATTTCTACCATGCCTACTCAATATGGTGAAACCGTGGTGATGCGCTTGCTGATCCAGAATACGGCGCATTTCCAGCTGGATAAATTAGGCATGCCACCGGACTTGCTGGTACGTTTCCGCAAAATGATCAACCGGCCTAGCGGCATGGTGCTCGTCACCGGGCCAACCGGTAGCGGTAAAACAACCACACTTTACTCTGCATTGAGCGAACTCAACACGCCTGAGACCAAAGTGATTACCGTTGAAGACCCGGTGGAATATCGCTTGCCTGGCATTATCCAGACCCAGGTCAGTGAAAAAATCGAACTCGACTTTCCCAAATTATTACGGGCTATTTTGCGTCAGGACCCGGATATCGTCCTGGTCGGCGAAATGCGGGATGAGGAAACTGCACAAACCGGTTTGCGCGCCTCCATGACTGGCCACCTGGTGTTATCCACGCTACATACCAATGATGCCTCCACTGCCCCGGTTCGCTTGATCGATATGGGTGTGCCGCGCTTTATGGTAGCAATGTCCTTGATTGGGGTGATGGCGCAACGTTTGGTACGCCTGGTTTGTCCACACTGTGCGGTAGATCATGCCCCGACTGAGAATGAAACTGTCTGGTTACGTCAGGTGCTACCTTCAGAACAAATTCCCGCTTTTTTCAAACTTGGGAAAGGCTGTCAGCATTGTAACCGCACAGGTTATCTGGGCCGGGTTGGCTTATATGAGTTGCTTGAGATGACCAATGACCTTGCTTTGGCAGCCAACATGCCAGATACCAATATCTTTATTACCAAAGCGCGCGAAAATCTTAAAGGAAAAACCTTACGCGACCAGTCATTGCAGCTGGCTTTACAGGGTAAAACGACACTCGATGAAATCATGCGTGTAGATAACCAGTTTGAAGGGTAAAGCGGATGCCAGTATTTGATTACAAAGGACGTAGTGAAGATGGTTTGATGGTCTCCGGTACGCAGGAAGCCTCAGATCTTGACGCATTAGGCTCAGCACTCATGTTGTCAAAAATCACGCCTATTGAAATCAAGCAAAGAGCGGCGGTTGCCGTTGCTTTCAACCTGTTCGAAGAAAAGGTTACCAGCCTGGATGTGATGTTATTCAGTCGCCAGATGTTTACTTTGCTCAAAGCCGGTATCCCGATTATGCGTGCACTCACGGGTATCCAAAGCTCGGTGGGCAATCAAAAACTGGCCCGTGTGGTGGGTCAGTTGCGCGCAAGTCTGGATGCTGGACGAGAACTGTCAATGGCGATGACTGAGCACCCTAAAGTGTTTGATAACTTTTATATCAGCATGATTCGTGTAGGTGAAACCACCGGTAATCTTGATAACATTTTCGCCAGGTTAGCGGAGCACATTGAATTCGAGCGTTTTATGCGCGGGCAAATCAAGTCAGCCTTACGCTACCCGATGTTTGTGATGACTGCGATGGCTATCGCGATTGTCGTGATTAATATCATGGTGATTCCGCAATTTGAAAAAGTCTTCGCCAGCATGCATGCCGATCTGCCTTTTATTACTAAAATACTGATTGCATTCTCCAGCTTTATGCGCAATTACTGGTTTGTATTGATTGCGATGCTAGTAGGGGCTGGCTGGACGTTTAAATCTTATATCAGTACGGCTGCCGGACGCTCGAATTGGGATCGCATTAAAATGCGCATCCCAATTGCAGGAAAGATTATTTTTAAAGGCACCATGGCCAGGTTTGCGCGAAGTTTTGCGCTATCGACGCGTAGTGGATTGCCTATTCTCTCTGCATTAAGACTGGTATCTCAAACCGTAGAAAATGATTACATTTCTGTCAAAATTCTCAGTATGTCTTCCGGAATAGAGCGAGGTGAAACAATTCTCAGGACTGCAACGCAAACTGGCGTCTTTAATCCCCTGGTGCTGCAAATGATTGCGGTAGGTGAGGAATCTGGTTCTTTAGATAATTTGATGCAAGAAATTGCAGATATGTATCAAGCAGACGTGGAATATGACGTTAAAACGCTAGGTGCTCAGATTGAACCGATTATGATTATGTTTTTAGGCGCGCTAGTGTTGGTTTTGGCATTAGGCGTTTTCTTGCCAATATGGGATATGAGTTCTGTAATGCTTAAAGGTGGCTAATTGATAAGAATGACCAATTTTTTTGATTCTTATTGGTAAAAGTAATTAGCCGATGAAAGGCTATTATTAAATTTGGATTTAGTAGTGTTATGGATTTGATGTTTAAAGCTGATTGTAGGTATGGACCAAAATTGTCTGGCATACTTTTTGCTGACATAAAATTAACGCAGTTTGAACCTGTCACTGTGATAATAAAGGCAGGGAATTTTGATTAGGAGTCTTGGTAATGAAAAAACAGGCTGGCTTTACATTGGTTGAATTGGTAGTGGTAATTGCTGTATTGGGTATTCTGGCAGCAACTGCATTACCACGATTTGTTAACGTACAGGCAAATGCACGTGCGGCAAGTATGAATGGGTTGGCAGCTTCAGTTCGCTCTGCCGGTAATATGGCACGTGCTGCGTGGATAGCAGCGGGTCAGCAAGGTGCTCAAGTGCCTATGGACGGTGTAAACGTTGATATTGTTGCTGGCGTTGGTTACCCTACGTCGGCAGCGGGCGGCATTCAAGCGGCGCTGCAAAACTTTGATGGAAATAGTTATGCGGTGGCATATGCTGCGCCTGTAGCTACATTCAATGCGGTAGGTTTCGCTAACTGCTCCTTTACTTATAACGCGAATACAGGAGTGGTCAACACGGCTAACTTACAACCTGCTGTGGTTGCGGCAAATTGTAACTAATTACCATGTATGAGGCATTCATCAGGGTTTACTCTAGTTGAACTGGTGGTCGTGATTGCCTTAATGGCAATCATGGTAGGAGTAGCCTCACCTCGATTTGCAAGCGGTGATATTTTTGAAACCCGCGGAGACGCGGGTTTGCTTTCATCTACTCTGCGCTATGCACAAAAAACTGCGGTTGCTCAACGACGGCAAGTATTTGCAATCACTGATACCGTTGCGCAGCCGAGTACCGTTAGATTATGTTTTACGAATGATCCTAATTGTCCCCTTGCAGTTCTCAATCCTGAAACAGGAGTGGCATATGTGATGACATTTTCCAGAAATGTCAGAGTCACGCCACCCAATAATTTTTTAGGGTTTGAAGCTTCAGGGCAGGCTTTACCAAATGACGCAGCAACCTACACTGTAACCAACAGAAAAAATGCAGTACAAGCGGTTGCGATAAATATTGAGGCTAACACTGGTTATATTCGCTGACCATTAGCTTATCAGTTGCGGTTTCATATGATCAAAAAAAACAATCAAACACACAAAACAACTATTCACAGCCGAAAGTCCAATCGCGGATTTTCGTTGGTGGAGTTGGTTGTTTTTATAGTGATTGTAACGACAGCAATAGCTGGTGTGATTGGAGCATTAGCCTGGATGAGTGGTCACTCTGCAGACCCTCTTGCGCGTAAGCAAGCCATTGCGATTGCTGAGTCCCTGATGCAGGAAATCCAGCAGATGCCTTTCACATTTTGTGACCCTGATGACCCAAATGCTGCTTCTGCTGTAGGTTATGCTGACTGTGCTACTTCACAAAACGGCATTGGTCCGCGACCAGCGGGTGAAAGCCGTTACAATCCAATAAATCCTTTCGATAATGTAGCAGACTATGGCGGTTTTACCATGCCTGGCGGTGGCTGTGCGAGCATTTGCCGTATTGGTAGTAATGTCTCGATTCCTGGTTTGGCTGCTTATAACGCTGCGGTGGCAATCGCTCAAGTCGGTGGCACGGCGCCTTTTGCCGGATTGCCTGCAGATGCTGTGTTGAGCATTGTGGTGACTGTTAATGGCCCTGCTAATACCCGTATCAGTCTGACTGGTTTCAAGGTTCGTTATGCGCCGAGGGTTTAAAAAATCCGAGGTATCAATGAATGGCTTTACGCTGGTAGAGCTGGTCGTTGTCATTACAGTTACAGCCATTATCGGTGGCATTTCCTCGACCTTTATCAGACATTCGGTAATGGCTTATGTCAACTCTGAGGCCTATTACGAATTAGCCGACCGCGCAGATTTTTCATTGCGCCGGATGTCGCGCGATATCAGAAATGCCTTACCAAATAGTGTTTGGGTTTCAGCCGCTGGCGATTATGTGGAGTTCGTACCCATCAAGGCCGGTGGCCGCTACCAACAAGATGATTTCGGGTCTAACAGTTTGAGAGTGCTGGGAGACACAGTGACCGTGGCTGCTACTGACCAGCTGGTCATTTATAACCTCGGTATACAAGGTGCTGACGTTTACAATGGAGATACTATTCGTAATTTTGCAGCTCCAGGTAACAATCTGAATCAACTGCAGTTTGTCGGCCCTACCTTCCCATTACCTTCTCCCGCCAGCCGTTTTTACATTGTTAACGGTGCAGTTGCCTATGTCTGTGATCTTGCAAATCAGCGTTTGCTGATGGTGACCAATATTGCGATTCCTTCGGCACATCCGGCTAACTTTAACGGAGCGAATGCCAATGTTGTCGTAGGCAATGTTACTTCATGCAGCTTTACCTACACCGAAGGCGTGATGCAGCACACCGGCGTGATAACGGCACAATTGGAACTCACAAAAAATGGCGGAGTGGCAAGGCTATTGAATCTGATTAATGTGGTGAATTCGCCATGAAATGCATCGTTTATCGCACAAAAGGTTTTATGTTGCCTATGGCAATATTTCTACTGGTCATACTGGCAGCATTGGTAGGCTATGCTATGCGCTTGGCGTTGCTTGCCAATATGGGGACGATTCAGGATGTACAAGGTTCGCAGGCTTATTTGGCAGCAAGGGCAGGGACGGAATGGGCAGCATATCATGTATTAACACCCGCCAACATGGCGAATTGTCCGCCGGCACCAGCACCATTTACTGTCAATGGCTTTAATATCGTGCTCAATTGTACCCATACTGATTGGACGGACAAAGGCACAACGCAGGATATTCGTATATACAATATTGTATCGACAGCTTCTGTAGGAGTGGCAGGGTCCCAGGATTACATTGAACGAAGAATTACCGTCACACTCAGCAGGTGCAGATACAACAATCCTGCTGGTGAAGAATGTAACTAAAAGGAATACGTAGTGTACGGATTCATTAAAAAAATATTTTTTTATAGTGCTATAGGGCTGGTTTGCTCGAGTAATCTTTATGCGGCCACAGTACGTTTGAATTCTGGTGGTGGACTTAATGCAGGCGATGGTTTGCATACTTATATCGAAGATACCACCCAAATTCAAGTTCGTAGGCTGAACAACACCGGGCAGTTGTATAACCCTAACGCTATACCGAGCAATACACAGCTGGATAATGGTATTTACCTGAGAGCTAATGGTGGATTGATCGGACCTGATCACTTCGGTTTTCCAAGTACCTTAACTCCTACAGCATATATTAACCGCACGGTTTCTACACCTGCTCCAGCTACAATCTCGCAAGGTGTAACACAAAGCACTACCTCACAATTTAGTGCGCCACGATTCAGTACCCTCGTTGCAGGCCCCAGTGTCACTGTAAACTGGAAGTACACTTATCCTCTTGATTACATCACGGCAGAAGTGACTTTGGTCATTCCATTAGGGTACCCCATCAGCAGTTCAAATCCCGTGCGCTATTATCATGCAGTAGATACCTACCTCGGTGGAGACGATAGGGGTTGTGGCGTACGTTATACAGATACTAACGGCAGGCAGATTGTGGGTACTTACCCCTTGTCAGGCGGTACAAATGCGCCATGCCCATCGAGCAGCAGTTTGCCTGCAAATCTGGATGTGGTTGAATCTTTTCGTGAACGAAACCAAAGCTTTGATCATTATTGTGTAGGCGCATGGGATTCGTTTTGGAGCAGCAGCAATAATGCTTGTGCTATCGCAAAAACAAATTCATTAAGCGACACAATATCAACAACAAAGATCGATACAGGGATAGCGATTGAATATGATTTTATCTTGCCGGGTACCTACACCTTTAGTTATGACTTCGTAGTTGGGTCAACTTTCGTACCAAATTACGACCATTTGGAAATTCGCCATTCAGGCACTGGTACATTATGTCCTGTAGATATCCAAGTGCTAGCATGTCTTTCCTCGACAGTGCCATGTCCAAGCAATCAGCTAGTGTCTACAGGTCTTTTGACTGGGGATTTAACAGTTTCCCCAACCACACCTGCGGTAACAGCTAACCCAGATTCAACGTTCAACCTTGGTAGTAATGCTTCCATCGATACCGTAACAATAACAGGTAGTGCGGCTGCAACTTACACACTCGGTGCCAGTGGTTTAACCAAGGCGCCCTTGAGTGGCGTCAAATGTTGGAACACAGCTACCAACTCACAGAGTTGTAGTTTTACATTTACTAATACGCCTTGTGTGGACAAATTTGAATGCATGGAAAATAGTCTTACCTACAATAACTTGACTACAACTCCAGCAGCTCGTAACCCTCTTTATACGAAACTGCTTGGGAATGACTTTGATATTGATATCGTAGCCGTATTGGCTAATGGGACGCAATCTACAGGCTATAACGCCGCGTTAGGACTCATTGTGGATTTGGTGGTGGAAGATATCAACACTAAAACTTGTGGAGTGAATCAGACTGATATCGTAGCAACCAAAATAGTGCCTTTTGTTGCATCAGATAATGGTCGGAAAAAAGTAACCTTTGCAGCTACAGATGCCTTGCTTGGGGCCTATCCAAAAGTATCTAATCCAATATTAAGATGTAGAGTTCGGGATATAACTTTAAACAAAACAGGTTGTTCGAGTGATAATTTTGCAGTCCGTCCGCCTGCATTAAGTATTACTTCTAACAATGCGAGTCAAACTCAGCAAAGTTTGACACCCTCTCCAACATCTGTGCCTGTTTTTAGGGCCTCCAGAGACCCATTTAACCTAACTGCGACAAGTGGGGAGTCTGGATATAATGGAACTCCAAAAATCAAGTTAAGGGATCCACTTATCACTCCTCCTTACTTAACCCCCTATACGCCATTGTTGGCACATCCTGGTGCGCCTTCAGTCGGAGTGGTCTCAGGATTATTCACTCCTGCAGTCTCAGGCTCTAGCTCTGGGAGTGCATTCACGTATAGCGAGGTTGGTCATTTCAAATTTAGGCCATACGATGTTTATGACGATACTTTTACATCAGTAGATAATGCAAAAGGGGATTGTGAAAATTCAGCGCTTGCTTTCGACAATAATGGTTCAGGCACGCCAAAAAAATACGGGTGCAGATTTGGCAATACAGGTGAAAGTTATTATTTTGGGCGTTTTACCCCAGATCACTTTACCTTAATCCCCGGCACTCCTACAACTTTGGGTTGCAATGGTTTTGTATATTATGGACAAGATCCTGGGGTCGTTACAACTTTTCGCATGAATGCAGAGAATGCAGCTACAACTCCAACAATAACGCAGAACTATACGGGTGATTATGCCCGTTTCAATTTGGCTGTTTGGAACAACTATCAATTCACTGCGACGCCTCTTAACGGGGCAACATTGGGCCCCAGTCAGATAACAAACCCGCCTCCAGCGAGCGGCACTTGGGCAAATGGAGTTGCAAATGTTACGGCTCGTCATAGGTTGAGTCGCCCTGCAGCTGCTATTGGTCCGCAATCAGTGACAATTTCAGCTAGACCTCAAGAAGTTGATGGCATTGTAACAATCACATCAGATCAAACTGCGTTGACTGGGGGAGTCCAATATCGCTTTGGCCGAATCGCGATTACTCCAGCACATGGATCTGAACTGCTGCCACTGCAAGTACAGATTGAGTCGCAATTCTGGAATGGGACAACGTTTATCAGAAGCACTGGTGATAGTTGTACTAGCATAGACCCTCGAACGGTGGTAATGAGAAACTATCAAGGTAACCTAAATGCTTGTGAAACAAGGTTAACCGGCGGTCCACTCATGAACAATGGGGTGCTCAATATGTCTCTATCTGCGCCAGGTATTGGTGGAGATGGCAGACCAAATACTGGAAGTGTTGATCTTGAAGTGAATCTTGCAGCAGCTACCGCAGGTGAGAGGACCTGTAACAACGCAGTTGAAGCTAATGCTATCAACGGAGCTATTCCCTGGTTCGGAGTGCCAGACCCGACAGGCCGAGCCTCCTTCGGCATCTACAAAGCCCCCATCATCTACATGCGTGAAAACTACTAGCCCACTCAAAACCACCTGAACAGGTGGTTTTATTATTTTAATCAGTGGATTGAAGTGTCAAAGCAGGCACTAAAGTTGCTACCTGTTATAGAAAGCTCGTCAACTGACAGTTTTTGTAATGAATACCACATGTCGAGGCCTTTCATTACCAAGCATGTAATGTCAGCGTCAAAATTGTGGTCAATCAATAAGCAATGCTTTATGATTAACTTTAAAATGTTTGTCTTATGCTTTGATTTTAAATAATAATTTTCTTATTCATATTAATGGATGTATATGAGTTGGTTTAAACGACAAAAGAACAAGCAACAAGTGGGGGTGAGCTTCACTGATATGCATGTTAGCACCGTGGCATTAGTGCCAGGGCTGGATGGCGCTAAACCAACCGTTTCGCTCGCTGCGATTCAACAGATTCCATTGCAGGCGACTTCCACTTTGCGGCATTTTGTGACAAAAAATGACCTGAAGGCTATGCCGTGTAATGTCATGCTGAATGTGGACCAATACAATGTATTGCAAATTGAAAAGCCCACCATGCCTGAATCCGAGATCAAGCAGGCATTGCGCTGGAAAGTAAAAGATCTGCTGGACTATTCAGTGGAACAGGCCGTGGTAGACGGTGTGGATGTGCCTGTCGACCCTGCTTATGCCAACCGCCAGCCAGCCATGCTGGCGATCTGTGCCAGAAAAGCGACTGTGACCCAGATTGGTAACCAGATTGTGGAAGCCGGTTTCAATCTGAAATCTATTGATGTGCATGCGTTAGTGCAGCGTAATATCGCCAAATTGCTGGAAACCGAAGACCGTGCCCTGGTCATGCTGACTATGCTTACCAGAGGTTGCCTGCTGACATTTACCGCCAGAGGTGAGTTGTACCATGCGCGCCTGATCGAGTTGGACAAAGACTTTCTGAATGACAGAAGCGAGTTATACCAAAGCAACTTTGATAAACTTGTGCTGGAGCTGCAACGCTCACTGGATAGCTTTGACCGCCAGTTTCCTTATCTAAGCCTTAACCGCCTGGTGGTTTCACCGGTCGCTAACCGTGATTACCTGGTCAGCGGGCTGAGCACCAGCCTGTATGTGCCGGTCAATGTATTCAATCTGGAAGATATCGTCAATTTGCCGCCTAACCAGGATTTTGCCAGCCTGGAGAAGCAGGCCATGTTACTACCTGCATTGGGCGCGGCTTTGCGTCAGGAGGCTGCAGCATGAGTCAGCAGGTCAACCTGTTTGAAAGCGGGCTGGTAAAGTCCAAAGACTGGTTTACGTTATCTTTCGTAGTCGGGATATACGTCCTGGCTGCCATTGTAATGGTTTATCTCTACACCGGGATTGAATCTGAAAATGCACAGTTGCTGGCACAGCGTAACCAAACTGTGTCTCAGTACGAAGGTATGCAAAAAAAGGTAGATGAGTTTGCCAAAAAAGCTGTGCCTGTGGATAACAGCAAGCTGGAAGCTGAGCTCAAAAACCTGAATAGCCGGTTTGACATGCAATCTCAGATGCTGGCCATTTTCCAGCAATCCATCTCCGAAAATGCTTATCACCTGATCGATTACATGCGTGGGTTAGCCTCGCAGCAGCTATCGGGCGTGTGGTTGACTGGTTTTAAAATTGAGCCAGCTGCACAGCATGTATCACTGTCTGGCCAGGCATTGCAAACTGAAGATATCCCGCTATATCTGGATTTGTTGTCAGCGCAGCGTGTGTTTGAAGGCACCCAGTTTTCCGGGTTGCAGTTCAAACAGGTCGAATTGCAAAAGCAGCTTGCGCCACAAGCGCCTACAGTTGCCACTACAGCTCCCGTGTCGGCCGCTGTTGTAGAACCTGCACCAACGGCTTCAGGAAAAGGTACTGGTGCCGCTACTGCTACAAATGCTGTTGTACCCCCATCTTCAACGCCGGCACCAGCAAGTACAACCGTGCCTGAAGAAGCCACCAAACTGAAAGTCTATGCATTTGATGTCAAGGGCCAGGACCTTCGCGATAAAAGCAAACCCGTCAGTGCCGTGAGCTGGGATGACTTTGTCAGTCAGACCGGGCAGCAGCCAGCCGCGAAACCACAAGCTAAGCAGCCATAGGAAAGTGCAATTCTGATGCGATTTGAACAGTTAAACACACTGAATAGTAAATGGCTGGCGCTCTCTAAACGCGAGCGCTGGATGATTTTTGGCGCAGGCCTGTTTGCTGTGGTCGGTTTACTGGATACGTTTCTGCTGGAGCCAAAACGTGCGCAGTTAGCCAGCACGCAACAAGAGATTCTTAAGATACAGAATGACACGGCAACATTGACCGAGCAGATGACGACCATTGCCAGCCAGGCTGCACCACAGCCTGAAAGCAATGCGTTCAAGCGCGATATTGATGATGTCAATGCAAAAATTGCCAGCCAGTCCTCAGACCTGGTGAAAATTTCTGCCTACATGGTACCGCCACAGGAAATGGTGCTGTTACTGAAGAAACTATTGCACAAGCATACCGATGTGCAGGTGATTGAAATGCAATCACTGCCTGTGGTCGACTTTATTGAAAAGCAAAGAAAACTGATACAGGAACAAAAAACACCTGCCGGCAATAATCCGCAGGATACGACGGCTGAAGATAACTGGAAGAACGTCCCGCACGTTTACCAGCATGCGGTGAAAGTCAGGCTGAAAGGCAAATACTTTTCCCTGATGGATTATGCGCAATCGCTGAAAGCCATTGGCCAGAGAGTGGCATGGGAAAACGCGGAGCTGAAAGCCGAATATCCTGAAAGTGAACTGACCGTTCAGGTATATACCCTGAGTGGCGAGAATGCATGGTTGGGGATCTAGCATGCGCATATTAGTAAAAGCAGTGTGGATGTTAATGCTCGTGCAGGGCGCAGCGTATGCGGAGGTGGTTGATCCTACCAAACCACCGCCTTCAGTGATGGAATATTTGCCGAATGCAGAAAAACAGGTAGAAAAGCCATGGGAGCTGACCGCTTTGCAACACAACGGCAAAAGCGGATTTGCAGTGGTCAATGGCCAAATGGTGCAAGTGGGTGAGACTTACAGCGGTTTTAAACTGGCTTCGGTAAAAAACCAGCAGGCAGTATTTATCAGTAAAACAGGTGAGAAAAAAGTAATTGGACTGGGGCTGAGCAGCTATATCGTACCAACCCAGCCGCCGGCAAAAATAAAAGCTAAAACAGCTAAAAAGACTAAAAAAGCAAAGAAATAAGTAATAAGTATCTGCTTGTTGAAATGTTCAACATCCAGGTTAAAAACACATTGAGAGACTGCTATGAAAACTTTTGTGAATACGTTGGGTGTGGTGATCATTGGTGCCGGACTGGCAGGGTGCAACAGCAATCCATTTGCGCCAAGCAATGCATCAATCAACCCTAAAATCCAGAGTGAGCTGAGCAAATCAGCAGCCTTGGCAAAGGCACAAGTCGCGCCGCTATCTAAAGAGGTGAGCGATGAACTGTTTGAGCCGTTGCGTATTGAGCCGCCAAAATCATTGGCCAAGCGTGCTGAGCCAAGATTTGACCTGGTCGTGAATAAAGCGCCCGCTACCCAAGTATTGATGGGTATTGTTTCCGGCAGTCCTTACAGCATTGCTCTGAGCCCAGATCTCAAAGGTGATATCTCAATTAACTTGAGAGACGTAACGCTATTTGAAGCGTTGAATGCCTTGCGTGATTTGTACGGCTACGAATATAAAATGACCGGCAAACAGATTTTTGTTGAACCGCAAAATATCCAGACACGGGTGTTCCAGGTGAACTACATCAGTGGCGCACGTAAAGGTACTTCAGCTACTAAAGTAACTTCAGGCACTGTGAGCAATTCAAGTGGTGGCGGAGGCCAGGCTGCTGCAGCTTCCGGTGGTACTGCTGTTGGTGCACCAGCGGCCTCCGGTGGTGGCGCTGCCAATCTCCAGGTGTATGCATCTGATGTCAGCATGGGTACCAATAATGATTTCTGGGGCGAAATGGCAAACTCGCTGAACAGCATGATTGGTGAAGAAGGTGGCCGTAAGGTGGTGATCAACTCACAGTCAGGCTTGATCATGATTAAAGCCATGCCCAAGGAAATTCGCCAGGTCGAGAAATTCCTGAGCCTGATGCAGGTTACGGTAGATCGCCAGGTTATTCTGGAAGCAAAAATCCTCAAGGTGCAATTGAATAAAGATTCACAACAAGGGATCAACTGGTCGGCAGCGAGATTTATGCGTGGTCGAGATGTGACCGTCGGTAATGTCAGCGGTAACAGCACCGTCAACGGTAACACAGGCAATATCACGGATGGCAATGTCACCACTTCACCAGCAGCGAATCCGGGTTTCCTGGATAATAATTCTGCTATCGGACTGGGTGGTTCGGTATTTGCACTTGCCGTGCAGGGTAAAGGCTTCTCTGCTTTGCTTACTTTCCTGGAAACACAGGGTAATGTAGAGGTGCTTTCGAGCCCACGTATTGCCACCATTAATAATCAGAAAGCGGTATTAAAGGTCGGTAATGATGCGTTCTTTGTAACTAACGTCAGAACCAATGTGACCACCACTACTGGCGGTGCGATCGTGACCCCGGATATCCAGTTGCAACCGTATTTCTCCGGTATTTCGCTGGATGTGACACCGCAAATCGATAAGAACGACAATATCATCCTGCACGTACACCCGTTCGTCAGCGATGTGACGCAGGTTAACAGGACCGTGACATTGTCCAGTGCAAACGGCGGTGTTTATACTATCCCGACCGCTTCTTCCAACATTAACGAAACTGACAGTATCGTACGCACCAGGGATGGTAATGTGATCGCAATTGGCGGCTTGATGTCCGAGTCTATCGATAACACTCGTACCAAAGTGCCGGGTCTGGGCGATATCAAGTATCTGGGCAACCTGTTCCGCCAGAAGAGTGAAATCACCCGTAAAACGGAATTGGTTATCCTGTTGAAATCCACGGTAGTACGTGGTGGAGATAACTGGGCTGAAGATATGCTTGAAACTCAGGGCCGAATTGATAAACTGAAGGGTGAGAGCTTCTAGGAGCGGGTTATGTACCTGCAACACTTTGGTTTAAAAGAGTATCCATTCACTATCACCCCGGATACCAGCTTTTATTACGCGACACGTAGTCTGCAAGAGGCGCTGAACACGCTGCTGATTGCCATTCAGTCCGGGGAAGGGTTTGTTAAAATCACAGGCGAAGTCGGCACGGGCAAGACGCTGTTGTGCCGCCGCCTGCTTAAAGCGCTGGAATCCACCTGCAAAGTCGCCTTTATCCCTAACCCTTATCTTGACCCGCATGCTTTGCTAATGACCCTGGCGACCGAGTTTGGTGTCGCTTTCAAGCCGGATTTTACCCACCATGACATGATAGATGCCTTGCATCGCAAGCTGCTCACCTATGCCGAAGAAGGCAAACATGTGATTGTCTGCCTGGATGAAGTGCAAGCCATGCCTTTGGAAACCCTGGAAGCGTTGCGCCTGCTCAGTAACCTGGAAACCGAAAAACGCAAATTGATCCAGGTGGTCATTTTCGGACAGCCTGAGCTGGAAGAACGTATCAATCATCCCTCCATCCGACAGTTGCGCCAGCGCATCAGTTTCGAATACCAGTTAAAGGGCCTGCAATGGTCAGAGTTGAGTTTTTACCTCAATCATCGCATGCATGTGGCCGGATACCAGGGTGGCATGATTTTTACATCTGCCAGCATGCATCTGCTTTATCGCTATGCCAATGGCATCCCCAGGTTGCTGAATATTCTGGCGCATAAATCCCTGCTCTCTGCCTATGGCCGTGGTCAGCAAGGCGTGTCTGCCGAAGACGTGAAAGCGGCGATCCTAGATACACAGGCTAGTGTAAAGGCACAGCACCGCTGGTGGAGCCATGGTTTCAAATGGTGGTTGACCCTACATACAGCGCTGGCTGGTTTTGGCCGCTAGCGGGCAGTGAGGAAAAGTTTTGAGTTTAATTAATCAGGTATTGAAGGATGTTGAAGCACGCCAGGGCGGGACAACCACCGATGGCTGGGGCGGGCAACAGATCAAGCCAGTTTTGGCACATTCAAGCACCAGTTCGGGTCGCTGGATCAAACGACTTATTCTGGTGTTGGTAGTTGTGGGCCTGGGCATATGGGGTTTTCTGCACCGGGCTGAGTTGATATCGGTTTACCGGTCTACGCTAGGTGACCTCACAGAAAATAAAGCTACCAAGCATCAATCTGCATCACCGGCCAAGCCAACGCCTGTACCAGTGGTCAGTACACCAGCCGCTACCATCGCTGCCGAGAATCAAACCGTTGATGCCCAGCCACAGTTAACCAAATCCTTGTTCAGTGAGTGGCGGGCAGAGCTCTCTGACTCTGTGACCAAACCGGCGATCCGTCAAAAAATCACACCTACGCCTGGCAACACTAACCGTGCCCCTGCAAAGAGTGAATCAGCGCCACAGGTGGAAGGCGAGTTTTCTATCAAGCCAGCCGACAGTGGTGCTGTGGTATCCGTGATTGAACCGCCTTTGGAATCCAGCGCCACTGGTAAAAAGGCTAGTCAAGAAACAGCATCCTCCGAATCTAATGGCACCGTGAATAAACATGTACGCCCCGAACAGGAAGCGAATGTGCTGATTCAAAAAGCGGTAGACCATGAGCAGAAGGGGCGCCTCAGTGAAGCGCTGGCAACCCTGCGCCAGGCCCTGGCTACTTATCCGCAATCAGAAGATGCGCGCCAGCTGCTGGCCGCTTACCTGTTTGAAACCAAGCAGGATGCAGAAGCCGTGACTGTGTTGCAGGCGGGCATTAAACGTTTTCCTGAGCAAGCCGGATTATCCAGATCGCTGGGGAAATGGCAGCTGGCACATAACCAGCCAGAAGCAGTGTTGCTCACGCTAAAACCTAATGCGAATGCGTTTGCACGCGATGCAGAAGTACAATGGATGCAGGCAATCGCCTATCAGCAATTGAATCAGCACCAGGCTGCTTTGCCATACTTTGAGCGGGCACTTACCTTACGTCCCGGGCAGGTGCAATGGATTGTGGCTTATGCCATTTCATTGCAGGCCAGCGGCCAAAACGCACAGGCCTTGCAACAATTACAGACGGCACAAGGTTTGCCTTTAAGTGATCGTTTGGCGGATTTTGTCGGCCAGCGTATCCGTCAGCTTGGCGGCGCTCCACAATCGCGGGATGAGTAGTCATTAGTCTACTTTCATCGCCAATTACCTAAATTACCTTTAATCCTCAGTACTTTTCAAAGTACGCGCAACCACCAGCGCCGTGATCTGGCCGGCACCGGCATGCTTGAGCACTTTTGCCAGTGCATGCATGCTGGCACCGGTTGTCATCACATCATCCACAACCAGCACATGTTTTCCCTGCCACTGTGTTTGTGACGCGAAGGCGCCGCGCAGGTTACGTGTCCTGGTTTTCATATCCATCCCTGCTTGTGATGGCGTGTCCAGAGTACGTGAGCACCCTGTCATTTCTAATGGAATCTGCAAGGCTGTCTGCAAGTGCCTGGCCAGCTCCAGTGCGTGATTGAATCCGCGTTGCCGAACGCGATAAGGATGCATGGGCATAGCCACCATCACCTCCGGTTTGTCTGCCTGCAATAAGGGATTTATGGTAGGCAGCATGGATTGCGCCAGTAATTTGCCTAGTGGCAATTGTTGATGATATTTAAATTGCTGTAACAGGCGGTCCAGCGGATAGGCGTAGCGAAACGGGGCGAGTGTGTGGTCGAAGGCAGGCGGATGTTGCAGGCAGATACCACAGTAGGCACCGGTAGAGGTTGGCAGTGCGCATTGTGGACAGCGCGCGGACACATACCAGGGCAGCGAAGGCACACAGGCATCGCACAGTGGCGCGTGAGTCAATTGCAGCTGTTTTTGAGCCGGTGCAGCACATAGCGGACACGGCAAGCTGGCACTTAACCAATGCTGTAACCAGGGCAGTGGATTAAAGTGATTAAAATTTAATCTGTTGTAAAATTTTTTCACGCGAGTAGGTAAACAACCTATAATTCAGCCCATTGAACACTCATCTTTTATACTTCTGCGATCATTATGGAACAACAAACTTCTTCTAGCGCTTGCAATAGCGAACTGCAAACTTCCATCATTAATATCGATGGCCTGAGAGCCTCCAGTGCCTGCGAGCATCCTACCGTTGAACGCTGGTCGGTGGACGATATCGTGGCATTGTTTGAATTACCTTTTAATGACTTGTTGCATCGGGCACAACTCGTGCATAGAGAGCATCATGAGCCGAATGCCGTGCAAGTGAGTACCTTGCTGTCGATTAAAACCGGCGGTTGTTCCGAAGATTGCGGCTATTGCCCGCAAGCTGCGCGTTACCACACCGAAGTGGAAAACGAACCTTTAATGAAGCTTGATGACGTGCTGGCCGCGGCCAAAGCAGCCAAAGACAGCGGCGCCAGCCGTTTCTGTATGGGGGCTGCCTGGCGCGGGCCTAAGCAGCGTGACCTCGACCCCGTGTTGAAAATGATTGCTGAAGTGAAAGCGATGGGCCTGGAAACTTGCGCTACTTTGGGCATGCTGAAAGACGGCCAGGCTGAGCAATTAAAAGAAGCCGGGCTGGATTATTACAACCATAACCTGGACACAGCGCCTGAATATTACGGTGATGTGATCAGCACCCGCACTTACCAGGACCGTCTGGATACGCTGGACCGCGTGCGCAGCGTAGATATCAATGTCTGCTGCGGTGGGATTATCGGCATGGGCGAGAGCCGTGCCCAACGCGCTGGCCTGCTGGCGCAACTCGCGAATATGGAGCAACCACCTGAAAGTGTGCCGATTAACTTGCTGACCCAGGTGGAAGGCACGCCTATGCATGGGACCGAAGCGCTGGATCCGCTGGAGTTCGTGCGAACGATTGCGGCGGCACGCGTCACCATGCCTGACAGTTTTGTGCGTTTGTCTGCCGGTCGTCAAAGCATGGGCGATGCGGTGCAGGCGCTATGCTTCCTCGCCGGTGCCAACAGTATTTTCTATGGTGAAAAGTTGCTGACTACCGGTAACCCTGAAGCAGATGCTGATAACGCACTATTCGCCAAGCTTGGCCTGAAAAAAATCTAATTGGCCGCGTATGCTGGATTTTCTACACGCTGACCTGGAAAAGCGTAAAACACTAGGCCTGACGCGGCAACGCCGCTTACTGGATTCGCCACAAGCGGAGCATATCACTGCCAACGGCCAGCGGTTTCTGTCCTTTTGCAGTAATGATTACCTGGGGCTTGCTAACGACCCTGCGCTGGTGGCCGCACTGCAACAGGCGGCAGCTGAAGCGGGCGTCGGAAGCGGTGCTTCCAACCTGATCACCGGCCATCACCGTTACCATGATCAACTGGAACATGCGCTGGCAGCATTGGTGCGTCAACCTGCGGCGTTGCTGTTTTCAACCGGCTACATGGCCAATATTGGTGTCATCAGCGCCCTGATGGGGCGCGACGATGCGGTATTTTCCGACAAGCTTAACCATGCCTGCCTGAACGATGGCGCTTTTTTGTCGCGCGCCAGTCACCACCGCTTTCCCCATAACGACGTAGCCGCACTGGAAAAATTGCTGCAAGCTTCAACTGCCCGGCATAAACTGGTGACTGCCGATGCCGTGTTCAGCATGGACGGCGATATCGCCCCCCTGGCTGCCTACCTCGAGCTTTGCGAACGCTATGATGCTTACCTGTACGTCGATGATGCGCATGGCTTCGGCGTGCTGGGCCCGCAAGGTCGTGGCACTTTGCAGCATCTTGGTTTAAAGTCGCCGCGCCTGATCATGATGGGTACCCTGGGTAAGGCCGCTGGTGTTGCCGGGGCATTTGTCGCCGGTGAACAGGTGGTGATCGATTACCTGATCCAGCATGCCAACAGCTATATTTACACCACACCGGCACCGCCACCGCTATCGGCAGCGTTACTGGCATCGGTACATGAAATTGAGCATGGTGACGCCCGCAGGCAGCAGTTGTTTGCCATGATAGATTTACTTAAAAGTGAGCTGTCACTTACACGCTGGCATTTGCTGCCGTCAGAAACTGCGATACAGCCACTGATTGTGGGTGACAACTTTGAAGCTCTGGAACTGAGCCAAAACCTGCAGGCAAGCGGCATTCTGGTACCTGCCATACGCCCGCCGACTGTACCAGTGAATACATCGCGATTACGTATTTCCTTGTCTGCTACGCATCGCGAACAAGATGTACGCGCTTTGATTGCAGCAATACAGGCCGCCGAGCGCGAGATTCCAGCCAGGAAGCAGGCATGAGTTGCTTTATCGAGATCATGGGTCAAGGCAAGCCGCTGGTGCTGCTGCACGGCTGGGGCATGAACAGCGCCGTCTGGGAACGCATCACCAAACGCCTGTCTGCTAACTACCGCTTATTCCTGGTGGATTTGCCCGGCATGGGGCAAAGCCGCCCAGTCACTCCATACCATTTATATAGCCTGGCTGAAACAGTCGCTGAAGAGATTCCTGGTGTTTCTACCATTTTGGGCTGGTCATTGGGTGGTTTGATCGCGCAGCAAATTGCATTGAACCAGCCGGACCGCGTAGAAAAATTAATCCTGGTGGGCAACAACCCTTGTTTTGTCAGCAAGCCGGATTGGCCGCACGGCATAGAAGCCAGGCATTTCCAGCAATTCAATGAGCGATTTGAAAAGGATTTTCAAACCACGTTACTGAATTTCCTGACGCTGCAATGCATGCATGCCAAAGATGCACGCAGTACCGTACGCCAGTTACGGATTGCATTTGCTGCCAAGCCGACGCCTACGCAGGAAAGTCTGAATCTGGCGTTGGATATCTTGTTACAAACCGACTTGCGTGAAGAAATCAGCCGCCTGTATCAACCCACCCTCATCATACACGGTGACCGTGACACGCTGGCGCCGGTCAGTGCTGCCCATTGGCTGGCCATGCACTTGCAACGGGCAAAATTGCGTGTGATCGCAGGTGCGGCGCATGCCCCGTTTCTTTCCCATGCGGATGCTTTCTGCGAAGCGGTAGAGACCTTTATGGCGGATGAGTTTGCCGTGCGCGCTACCACGGAGAGCTAAATGCAGGATGAATATTCAATAGACAAGTCGCGCATGCGGCAGTCGTTTCATCGTGCCGCAAAACGGTATGATGCCGCCGCCATTTTGCAGCGACAGGTGCGTGAAGAGATGCTCAGTCGTCTGGATGTGGTTAAGCTGAAACCTGGTGTGATTCTGGATGCAGGTTGCGGTACCGGACATGGCTTGAATGCCTTACTCCAACATTATAAATCCGCACAAGGCATCGCACTGGATATAGCCGAGGGCATGCTGTCTCGCAGCCGCACATTATTTCCCTGGTTCCGGTTCTGGCAGTCCAAACCGCGTTTTGTTTGTGCTGATATTGAGTCTATCCCGTTGGCAACCGGCAGTGTGGATATGGTGTGGTCCAATCTGGCTATGCAATGGTGTAATGATCTGGATGCCGCATTGCAGGAGTTTCGCCGTGTGCTGCGCCCTGATGGCTTGCTGATGTTTGCCACCCTGGGGCCGGATACCTTGAAAGAATTGCGCTCCGCTTCGGGTGCCGACCATACGCATGTCAGCCGCTTTATCGATATGCATGATATTGGCGATGCCATGACCCGCGCCGGGTTCAATGCCCCGGTGCTGGACGTGATGCATTACACCCTGACTTACGACACTGTGGAGTCGGTGATGCGCGACCTGAAAGCCATAGGAGCGCACAATGCCACCGCTGGACGTCCCAAAGGCCTGACTGGCAAAGGTTTTTTGCAAAAATTACGCCAGGGTTATGAGGTCTTTCGCCAGCAGGGAAAACTGCCTGCGACTTATGAAGTCGTATTCGTGCACGCCTGGACCAGTAGCCAGCCTTATACAGCGCCCGGCAGCAGCCCTATCCAGTTAATGCCGCGCAAGGCAGGCGTAGCAGTGTAGATATGGTCACAGTAGATATTGTCACGACCAGCTTGCCTCGTCATTTCTTTGTCACCGGAACGGATACCGGCGTCGGCAAGACCACGGTGACTGTGCGCCTGATGCAGCAATTCGCCGCGCAGGGACTGAAAGTAGCTGGCATGAAGCCGGTCGCTTCCGGCTGCGAGTGGATAGATGGCCGCTGGCAGAACGAAGATGTCATGCAGCTGACGGCTGCATCCAATGTACTGGCACCGGCTGAGCTGATAAACCCTTATTGTTTTCAACCGGCCATCGCACCGCACCTGGCGGCAGCTGAGGCTGGCGTTGAAATCCGGCTGGAAGTGATCAAATCGGCTTTTGACGTGTTGACCGGGCTAGTCGATGTGGTGATTGTCGAGGGCGCTGGTGGTTTACTTGTGCCGCTGAATGCAAGCCACACTATCGCAGACCTTGCGCAGACATTGCAATTGCCGACACTACTTGTGGTAGGCATGCGGTTGGGCTGTATCAATCATGCCTTGCTCACTGCCCAGGTATTAGAGCAAAGACAAATTCCTTTTTGTGGCTGGGTGGCAAACCAGGTTGATCCGCAAATGGCGATGCAGGACCAGAACCTGCAAACATTGAGTGATTGGTTAAAGCAGCCACCCCTGTTGGAACTGCCTTACCATGGATAAATAACGCGAAGGATATTAGCGCGAATGCATAAATCACCCCTGAGTCAGATTGGATTGCATGCCCCCGTGCCACCGGTCACCCGGGCGCTGATTATCCTGAATCTGCTGGTGTTCGCCATCATGTTAGGCAGCGGTGCCGGCTTCTGGCATTCCCCCAACAACGTGCAATTGACCTGGGGTGCCAACTTTGCACCAGCGACTGCCGATGGGCAGTGGTGGCGGCTGGGCTCTGCCATGTTCCTGCATTTCGGTGCATTGCATCTGGGAATGAATATGCTGGCACTATGGGATGGCGGCAAGCTGGTGGAACGCATGTTTGGACCTCTGCGTTTTTTGGGAATTTACCTGGTCAGTGGTATTGCCGGTAACCTGTTGTCACTGGTGATCCAGGGCAATCAAGCGGTTTCCGGCGGAGCGTCAGGTGCGATTTTTGGTATCTATGGTGCGTTGCTGGTGTATGTCTGGTATGACAGGCACAGGATGCAACAAGTCGAATTCCGCTGGCTGTTCTGGGGAGCAGTAGCCTTTTCTGCGCTGACTATCATCATGGGCTTTATTATTCCTGGCATCGATAATTCAGCGCATATCGGCGGCTTTCTGACCGGTATCGTCAGCGCTTTGCTATGCCTGCCTGCAAGTGCAACATATCATCCCCATCTGCAAAAATGGCGCTGGTTCAGTGGCATCTGCTGGATGGTCGCGATCGCGTTATTGCTGACGCATTTGCCCGAACCCAAATACCGCTGGCATGAGGAGCTGGCGATCCGCAAGCAGGTGCAAAAGTTTACGCTGATAGACCAGAAGGCCAATCGCAAATGGAATGCGATTATGCTCGAAGGGCGCGAGGGCGCCGTCAGTTTTGATGAGATGGCAACCCAGATCGATGAAGAGGTAGCCAACACCTACGAAGAAAGTTTTGAAAAGTTGTCCTCGTTGCCGGATGATCCTAACCTGCCATCCGCAGCCTTGCTGGAACAAGCCAAGGCTTATGCCTTGAAACGCAGTGAGGACAGCAAAGCGGCTGCAGATAAATTACGTAATATCCCCTTTACGCCTGGTCGCGCAGCGCAATGACCCAGCGCAAATGACCGGTAACTTGGGTTAATCAATGCTTCAGGTATTACAAGTCGGTGGCATCGCGCTGCTGCTGATATTTGCTCTGCTGTTTCGGGCTATGAAATTTGGCATGCAGGCGGTCAGCACGCTGGAATGCCTGGTTCCAGAATTCGTCACTTTGTGGCAGGTAATTCACCTTGAATGACTGCCAGTCCTCACGCGTAAAGCCAAAGTCCATGCAAGAGAAAATCAGTCCGGCAATGTCTTTGCGCACTTCTATGCCGTTTGGTGAAACGCCTTGTAATACGCGGTGCAAGTCCAGCAAGTAAAATTCGGTGTCAGCTGTTAGAGATGTAGATTTCTGCAAGGCGATATGGCAAAGATAAAAGTCACGGTGACACAAGCCTGCCGCATGAAACTTCTTCGCCAGTTTCGCTACCGCAATCAACATTGCCTGGCGCGTTGCAGCAGAGGCCGGTTGTGATCGCCAGCTTTTGCAAATATCTTCCAGAGAATGAATATCGCCTAAATCTTCAGTCAGCAGAAATGAACGCTGGCTGGCCGCACAATGACCTTGTACACCGTAAGCCGCGATAGGCGTCGTCGCGATTCCTATTTTTTCCAGCGCCTGGATGGCGCGCACTTCCGTCATTGCACCTATGATGGGGCGCTTAAAGCTTAGCCAGTTTTTAACAATTTCGCGCCAGCCGGTGGCTTCGTGCTGCTTGATAAAATAAGACTGACCGGCAATGGTGATACGCATGGTTTTACGGTTGGCCGCCGCACGTACGGTGTAGCCCTGTAGTGCCATAAAACCATCAAAAGTATATTCCTGTAATGCCTGTGCGTGTTGAGGCGACAGCCAAAGATGGGTATCTGGGGATACGGGCACAGGACTAATTTGCTGCGTTGGTTGAGCCAATGTTCTTTTCCGAAGCTAACTTTGTGAGTATCTTTGCTTCAGCCTTTCCTGGGTTGTTTTGCATTAATTGCTTGGCACAAGCCAGCCCGGCCTCACTGAATGTTGTACGTTCAGAGGACAGTGCTGTGGAAAGCGCCTGATCAAGTGCGGATTGTGTAAATGGACTGCCAAGTACGATGCCTGCACCTGCATTTTTTATATATGGGGCATAACCGCACACATTTGTAGTGACCACCGGCAATCTGCAAGCCATAGCTTCCAGCAAAACATGGCCAGCCAGTTCCCGTCTGGCCGGATGCACCATCCAGTCACACGCTTGCATCAGCTGTGGAATATTATCGCGCCCGCCCAGCACTTGTATCTGGCTGCTTAAATCATGTGCCTCGATATGTTTCTGCAACCAGCGTGGATTGTCCTGGCCTATGATCAGCATACGGACATTTTTTCTCACACTTTCCGGCAAACTGGCAATGGCCGTGACTGCGCGGTCAGCCCCCTTGGTTTTAAAGCCGGAACCTACCAGTAGCAATGCAGTATGTTCAGGCAGAATGCCAAATGTTTCTGCCAGCCATTGCTTTCTTTGTGCGCGGTCAAACGCCGGGAAACGTTGCGGATCCAGGATAGGCGGAATCAGGTGGAAGCGCTGGCCAGGTGTATGGTACCAATGCTGGAACGTGGCCTGTTCCTGCTGTGTCAGTGTGAAAATATGCGTGCTGCTGGCAGGTGAGAAAATCGATGCTTCAGCTTGCTGGAACCAGCGGTAGCGGCTGGTCAGTCTATACCACCACGGCCGCTCTTCATGCGCTTTGGCAATAAAGCACGAGTCGGCAGCGAAATAGACATCGACAGGTTGCATGCGGTTAAAGCCTACCACCAGGTCAAAGTGCTCGGCGTGTACAGCTTGCTGCATGGCCGTGATCAGGCGGGCATGCCGGGTATGGTTAAGCCAACCGCTGCTTGGACATATTTTCACCTGCATATCAGCGGGTTGGGGGCCTTGCCATTCACCCGTGAATATAGTCACCTGATGACCCAACGCAACGCAGTCTCTGGCGATACGCAACATATCGCGCTGTACACCGCCATAAGGGAAATATTTGAATATCAGAAAAGCAAACTTCATGGCCGAGATTGTATGCGAAAATAGCGGCCATGAAACGGATTCTGATGGTCAAAACCACTTCTATGGGCGATGTGATTCACGCCCTGCCAGCAGTGCAGGATATTTTGCAGCATTATCCTGATGCTCAAATCGATTGGCTGGTCGAAGAAAGTTTTGCGGATATTCCTCGCCTACACCCGCATGTGCATCAGGTATTCACTGTCGCAGTTCGCCGCTGGCGCAAACAAGTATTGCAATGTAGTACATGGCATGAAATCAGGGCGATTAAGCGGGCATTGGCAGCACAAGCTTACGACGCGGTGATCGATGTGCAAGGACTGGTGAAAAGTGCCTGGATCGCCAATTGGGCGCGTGGCCCGCATCATGGCTATGATGCTCAATCGATACGTGAGCCGCTGGCCAGTCGCTTTTATCAGCATCGCTATGCGATCTCGTACCAGCAACATGCGGTGACGCGTATCCGCACGCTAGTGGCGCTCAGTTTGGGCTATACGGCACCACAGGATTTGCCGGATTATGGTTTAGGCACGACACACTCTGCAGCTGGTTCAACAACGCTCACATTACCGCCGAAATCGTGGATCGCTTTGCATGCCACCAGCCGCGATAGTAAATTGTGGCCGGAGAGTCACTGGATTGCCCTGGGCCAGCATTACGCTGAGTTGGGTTTAACGATGTGCCTGCCATGGGCTTCGGCGGCTGAAAAAGATCGCGCGGGCCAGATCGCCTTAATGGTGCCACAAGCATTGGTGCTGCCGAAACTGAGCTTGCAGCAATTGGCAACGGTGCTGCCGGGAGCGCAATTTGCTGTCGGGGTGGATACCGGTCTTTCGCATCTGGCAGCAGCGCTGGATGTACCGGTAGTCGCTTTGTATACAGATACTGATCCAGGTTTGACGGGTGTGGCTGGTGGACGCAAAGCGGCAGCTATCAATCTGGGCGGTAAACAGCAAGTGCCCGATATTGCAGCCGTCATCGCGGCAGTGACTACTGTGACCACTGCCAATCCGGTATAACTCAGGCAGATCTCATCTGCCATCCTCCCATTTTTGCTAAATCGCACATTTGCCCTTGAAATCAGTAGGGTCATCCCCATGTGTGTGAAATCGTCAAATGAAAAGTCTTGAATTCATAGGGGAGTAACATGCAAGAACCGCAAACATCCGTAGACACGGCGGCTAATGAGCAAGCTGTCAACGAAGTTAATCCAGAGCAATCTGTTGAGAATCACGACGCACGCATTGCTGCGCTAGAAGTTGCGCTCGAAGAGGCCAAAGCGCAAGTGTTGTATGTGAAAGCAGAAGGCGAAAATGTGCGTCGCCGCGCGCTGGATGATATTGATAAAGCGCGCAAATTCGCGCTGGAGAAATTCAGTGGCGAGCTTCTGGCAGTTAAAGATAGCCTGGATGCCGCGCTGGCAGTCGAAAATGCAGATGTCACCAGTTACAAAAACGGCGTCGAACTCACTGCCAAGCAACTGCTGGGCGTGTTTGAGAAGTTCAATATTGCCGAAATCAATCCATTGGGTGAAAAATTTGATCCTAACAAGCATCAGGCGATCAGTATGGTGCCGGCTGAAGGCGAACCTAATACGGTATTAAGTGTGCTGCAAAAAGGCTATGCGTTGAATGAGCGTGTATTGCGCCCAGCGCTGGTTACTGTGATCCAGCCAAAATAATCTATACAACCACATTGCAAACAGGGACTTGAAATCTGTTCAGGCATCCCAATTATCAAAACATGGTTTTGAATAAACAATGAATGTGATTAACAAAATTTAAGGAAGCGAATATGGGAAAAATTATTGGTATTGATTTGGGGACCACCAACTCGTGTGTTGCCGTGATGGAAGGTGGCAAGCCACGTGTGATTGAAAACGCTGAAGGTGCGCGTACTACGCCATCCATTATTGCGTATCAGGAAGATGGCGAAATTCTGGTCGGTGCACCAGCCAAACGCCAGGCGGTGACTAACCCGAAAAATACTTTATTTGCAGTAAAGCGCCTGATTGGCCGTCGCTTTGACGAAAAAGAAGTGCAAAAAGATATCGATCTGATGCCTTACACCATTAGTAAAGCGGATAACGGCGATGCATGGGTAGAAGTGCGCGACAAGAAACAGGCGCCTCCTCAGATTTCTGCTGAAGTGTTGCGCAAAATGAAGAAAACCGCCGAAGATTACCTGGGCGAAGAAGTGACTGAAGCAGTGATTACTGTGCCGGCTTACTTTAACGATAGCCAGCGTCAGGCAACCAAGGATGCGGGCCGTATCGCCGGTCTGGATGTTAAACGTATCATTAATGAACCAACCGCTGCTGCATTGGCATTTGGCCTGGACAAGCAGGAAGGTGACCGCAAGATCGCAGTATACGACCTGGGTGGTGGTACGTTCGACGTGTCTATCATTGAAATTACTGAAATCGATGGCGAACACCAGTTTGAAGTGTTGTCTACCAACGGTGACACGTTTCTAGGTGGTGAAGACTTCGATAACCGCATCATTGACTTTTTGGCAGATGAGTTCAAAAAGGAAAACGGCCTGGATTTGCGCAATGACTTGCTGGCCAAACAACGCCTGAAAGAAGCTGCTGAAAAAGCCAAAATTGAGTTATCCGGGGCACAGCAAACGGAAGTGAACCTGCCTTACATTACGGCAGATGCAACTGGTCCTAAGCACTTGGTTGTGAAAATTACCCGTGCCAAGCTGGAATCACTGGTGGAAGAGTTGATCGAGCGCACGATTGCGCCTTGTAAAACTGCATTGAAGGATGCGGGTGTGTCTCCTTCTGATATTTCTGATGTGATCCTTGTCGGTGGTCAGAGCCGCATGCCAAAAGTGCAAGAACAAGTGAAAGAGATTTTTGGCAAAGAACCACGTAAAGACGTAAACCCGGATGAAGCGGTAGCGGTTGGTGCGGCTATCCAGGGTGGCGTGTTGAAAGGCGACGTTAAAGACGTATTGCTGTTAGATGTATCTCCATTGTCTCTGGGTATCGAGACTTTGGGTAGCGTGATGACCAAGCTGATCAAGAAAAACACCACGATTCCTACCAAGGCTTCACAAGTGTTCTCGACAGCGGAAGACAACCAGAATGCAGTGACGATCCATGTGTTGCAAGGTGAGCGTGAAATGGCTGCTGGCAACAAGAGCCTGGGTCAGTTCAACTTGAGCGATATTCCACCGTCACCACGTGGCATGCCGCAAATTGAAGTGACGTTTGATATCGATGCTAACGGTATTCTGCACGTGTCTGCTAAAGACAAAGCCACCGGCAAAGAGAACAAAATCACCATCAAGGCCAACTCTGGTTTGTCTGAAGAAGAAATTCAGCGCATGGAAGAAGATGCTGCTAAATATGCTGACGAAGACAAAAAACTGCGTGAACTGGTCGACGCCCGTAACCAGGCAGACAGCGTCTTGCACAGCGTGAAGAAATCTTTGGCTGAACATGGCGACAAGATTGATGCCGATGAAAAAGCCAAGATCGAAGAGGGCATTAAAGACCTGGAAGCAGTAGCCAAGGATAGTGATGACAAAGATGTTATTGAGGCGAAAACCAATGCCTTGATGGAAGTTTCACAAAAGCTGGGCGAGAAAGTTTACGCTGAGCAACAAGCGCAGGCCAATACCGAAGGCGCACAACCACAGGATGAAAAAACGGTGGAAGGCGATGTGGTAGATGCCGAGTTTGAAGAAGTGAAAAAAGACTAACGCTAAAGGGCGAGTGGCAACACTCGCCCTTCTTTATGAAGTCGGCAAACACACTTCGCTAACGCGAGTGTGTTTGTTTATATGGCGCAAGCGCATTAAAACGGAATAACTATGGCAGCCGCAAAAAAAGATTACTACGAAGTATTGGGTGTAAACCGCGATGCTGGTGACGAGGAGATTAAAAAATCCTTTAAGAAACTGGCAATGAAGTTTCACCCTGATCGCAACCCGGATAACCCGAAAGCTGAAGAAAGCTTTAAGGAAGCCAAAGAAGCTTATGAAATCCTGAGCGACGAGCAAAAACGTGCCGCTTATGATCAGTATGGTCATGCCGGTGTAGACCAGAGCATGGGTGGTGGCGGATTCAGCGGCTTTAACTCCGGTAATTTCAGCGATGCGTTCGGCGATATTTTCGGAGATATCTTTGGTGGTGGAGGCGGTGGCCGTAACCAGCGTTCCAATGTCTATCGTGGTGCAGATCTACGCTATAACCTCGAGATTTCACTGGAAGAAGCAGCGAAGGGGACTGAAACAAAAATCCGTATTCCTGTGCAGACCAATTGTGAAACCTGTCATGGTTCGGGTGCGCGTCCGGGTACTTCACCGGTGACTTGTACCACCTGTAATGGTCATGGCCAGGTGCGTATGCAGCAGGGGTTCTTCTCTGTGCAGCAAACCTGCCCGAAATGTCACGGTAGCGGCAAAATGGTAAAAGAACCATGCCCTACCTGTCACGGTGGTGGACGCGTCAAGCAGAACAAAACGCTGAACGTCAAAATTCCGGCCGGTGTTGACGAGGGTGATCGCATCCGTTTGAGCGGCGAAGGTGAAGCCGGCGTTAATGGTGGGCCAACCGGTGATTTATACGTGGTTGTCCATTTGAAAGAGCACGCGATCTTCCAGCGCGAAGGTGCGAACCTGCACTGCGAAATGCCTATCAGTTTTAGCACCGCAGCATTGGGGGGCGAAATTGAAGTGCCTACGCTGGATGGCGCTGCCAAGATGAAGATTCCTTCAGAAACACAAACAGGCAGCGTGTTCCGTTTGCGTGGCAAAGGCATCAAGCCGTTGCGTTCCAGTGAGCATGGTGATTTGATGGTACATGTAGTGGTAGAAACCCCGGTACGGCTGACCGAAAAACAGAAAGAGCTGTTGCGTGAGTTTGAAAGCAGCACCCAGGCAGATGCCGGTAAGCACAGCCCGAAAAACAAAAGCTGGGTAGATAAAGCGCGCGATTTCTTCAGCTGATGTTTAGTACTAATAATATCTAAATAGACAGGCATGTCGGAAAGTTACTTGCTGCCATGCCTGTCTTCAAGCCATTCGTATTCGTGGACAGGAAAAGCTGCTGGAATGTATTGGTTACAATTTAATAACAATTAAATTTCGACTTTTACAATTCAGTTACAGCTCGGTCAAATAATTGCAATAACTCTCTCCTAAACTAGAGCCATCTTTAAGCGAAACACAAAACGTTTTGTTTAATGGCTAGCTTGGTTGATTTGTCCTTAGTTTGATTTATCAGCGACTAGCATTGATTTCCTCCTGATCCAAACCCCCTTTTAACCCGCCTTAGCGGGTTTCTTTTTGTCCACTACTTTCATATGCAGTCAAGTCAACTGGCATCGGGGTAGTCTATGGCAACAACATCGTTTATGATGACTAGCAATTCATTTACAGCATCTGGTTTATTAAACCGATTCTGCACTTACTCATCATGTTGAAAATAGCCATCTTTAATCATAAAGCCGACGTAGGTTCAACCACCACAACGCTCAATCTTGCCGCCGCCTGGCAACGCCAACGTCGCCAGGTATTGTTGCTTGATATGGACCCGCAGGCACGACTGACCGAGACTTACAAGCATATAGGCCTCGATATGCAAAAACACCTGTTCAGGTTTTATCAGTCCGCCACGCCTTTGGCAGATTTAATCCAGCCTTTACGCAATGGCTTGCAGCTGATCCCGGCGAATAAAGAATTGATGAACCTCGATTCGCAGTTTGGTCGCGGACCTGCCACATTAAAGCGATTGAGCGAAGGCTTGGCGCAATTGAATAAAACACATGCTGAATACACAGCATTCATGGATTGTTTCTCAGGCATTGGTGTGATTTCACTGAGTGCCGTGTTTGCCAGCGATCTGGTGCTGGTACCTGTGTCGACGGATTATTTATCCATTCATTCTGCCGTAAAGGTAGAAAAGGCGCTGAATGCGCTGGAGCCCGTATTGAAGCGTCGGGTGCAGCGACGGTATGTGCTCACGCGCGCCGATAAACGCAAGGAAATGACCGCAGAAGTAGAACAGGAGATGCGCAGGCTGTTTGGTCAGGAAGTACTGGTGACCAGAATATCGGAACATGCGGCCCTCGCCGAATGCGGGCGCATGGGGCAACATGTTTTTGAGTATGATGCTAACAGTCCGGGTGCGCGTGATTATTTGGCGCTTTATTTCGAGTTGCAGGATGTGATCAAACAATTACCGCGAGCAACGCCTTTAGCGGCCTGATGATTGTTCGCGGTGGCGACTGCCTAACCATTGGCGCCGCCAGAACATCAGCAGCATCACTGATGCAATGCCCAGCATAATCAGTATTGCCCACCAGAAACCATACGGGTCATGCGTCCATGGCATCTCTTCGAAATTCATGCCAAAGATCCCGGCAATCAGCGTTGCTGGCATAAACAGCATGGCGACCACCGTCAATGCCCGTACTTCCAGATTCACTCGCTGGCTGATGGTAGTCATATAAATATCCATCAGGCCGCTCAGCATGTCGCGGATCGCTTCCAGTGATTCGGTGAAGTGCGCGGTATGGTCATATAAGTCACGCAGGTAGGGTAAAGTCTGCGGGCTGAAAAAGCCATGTTCATTGCGGATCAGACTGTTCAGGACCTCACGCAACGGCCATACCGCACGCCGCAACTGGATGGTGACATGCTTGAGTCGGTGAATATTCTGTAAATCATCCGGGCTGGGTTGATCGAGCAGGTGTGTTTCCAGACGTTCGGCATCTTCATTGATGGCTTCCAGTACCTGGAAATAACGTTCCATCAAACTGTCCAGCAAGGCATAGCATAAGTAATCCGGTCCACTCTGGCGCAGCAATGCCTGGCCTTGCCGCAAACGTTCACGCACAGGTTCAAAACTGCCGGAAGGGCGCTCCTGAAAGCTAAGTAACCACTCCCGCCCCAAAGCAATGCTGATTTGCTCAGAACTCACACTCATGGTGTCAGTATCGTAGTAAAACAGGCGCGTTTCCAGAAACAGGTAATCCGGGTAGGTATCCAGCTTGGGCCGTTGTTCGGTATTGAGAATATCATCCAGCACCAGCGGATGCAGTTTGAAACGGCGGGCGACTGCCTGTAATAAAGCAATATCCAGCACACCATGGACGTTGATCCAGGAAGTATGGTCTGCCGGCGCCTGCCATTCCACGATGTCGTGCATGGTCAGCTGCCTGGATTCTATGTCGTTGACGTTGTAGCTGATGCTATGGATACAGGCTGGCGCCGTTTCACTGGCCGTATCAGTTTCAGATGCAGAGACCGGGCTGGAAGTCCCCAGTAAACTGTGCTTGCGGTGAGTGTGTTTGCGTTTCGCCATGGTTGTCCGAATAAACAGTGCGGGTCCAGCATAAGCGTTCGTTGTGCGGAAATCAAGTCAAGGGCAGGGCACTTAGGCGGAGGCAGGCGGTAAGCCAGTCTATGATAAAATAGACAAAATTATTCAATGAGAGAATCGCATGTCTGGCAACACCATTGGAACGCTGTTCACCTTAACCTCATTTGGCGAGTCGCATGGGCCAGCCATTGGCGGAGTGGTTGATGGGTGCCCGCCAGGACTGGAATTGTCAGCTGCCGATTTGCAGGTTGACCTTGATAGACGTAAGCCAGGTACCTCACGCCATGTGACCCAGCGCGCCGAAGCGGATGAAGTTGAAATACTTTCCGGCGTGTTTGAAGGCAAAACCACTGGTGCGCCGATTGGTTTGCTGATCCGCAATACCGACCAGCGCTCTCAAGACTACAGCAAGATCATGAATACGTTTCGCCCTGGGCATGCGGATTACACCTACACACAAAAATACGGCATTCGCGATTACCGTGGCGGTGGCCGCTCCAGTGCGCGTGAAACGGCGGTGCGTGTAGCCGCTGGCGCTATTGCCAAAAAATGGCTGCAACAAAAATTCGGTGTACAGATTCGTGGTTATTTGAGCCAGCTGGGTGAAATTGAAGTACCGTTTGTCAGCTGGGATGCCCTTTCTCAAGAGGGTAACCCATTCTTTTCACCTAACATACAAATCCTGCCGCAACTGGAAGCCTATATGGACCAGATCCGCAGTGAGCGCGATTCGGTGGGCGCAAGAATCACAGTCGTTGCGCAACAGATCCCGATAGGCTTGGGCGAGCCGATTTTTGACCGGCTGGATGCAGATATTGCGCATGCGATGATGAGCATCAATGCGGTCAAAGGCATAGAAATAGGCGCAGGGTTCAAGTCTATTGCCCAGCGTGGCAGTGAACATTCTGATGAACTGACGCCAGATGGTTTCGCCTCCAATCATGCCGGAGGCGTATTGGGTGGTATTTCCAGCGGCCAGGATATCGTGGTGAATGTGGCCTTTAAACCAACTTCCAGCATCCCGCAGGAGCGCCGTTCGATCAGTCACGCGGGTGAACCGGTGATGATGCAAACAACTGGCAGACATGACCCCTGTGTGGGCATCCGGGCGACGCCGATTGTAGAAGCCATGTTGGCGCTGGTGCTGATGGATCATGCTCTGCGGCATCGTGGGCAGAATGCTGATGTGCACTCAACAGTCCCCACAGTATAAATCAACAAAGATGAGCAAACCTTCAACTTTCTAACCGGCTGACGGCTGCCAAGCTGATCGGGGTTATTCTTTAAACGCGAGTATTTAATGAGTCACGCTTTACACTTTAATCTCTCGCGTTTTTATTTCATCTATTACTTTTTCGTCGGCGCTTTTGTGCCCTATTGGGGCTTATACCTCAGTTCAGAATCTTTTTCACCGGCCGATATTGGCATACTCATGTCTTTGTTCCAGGTCAGCCGCATCATCGCGCCTAATTTGTGGGGCTGGCTGGCTGACCACACCAGGCAAAGAGTGCGTTGGATCAGGACCACTGCATTTTTAGGGTTGTTTGGTTTCGCAGCAATTTTCTGGGCGCATGATTTCATGACCATGTTTGTGGTCATGGCAGCCTTAAGTATGTTTACCAGCTCTACTTTGCCACTATCCGAGTCTCTGTTACTAGCGCATCTGGCAAGCACCAACGGCCATTACAGTAAAATCCGCCTATGGGGGTCCTGGGGCTTCATCGTGGCGTCTATTCTACTGGGTTATTTAACCGACTGGTTTGGCATTAAAAGCCTGCTCTGGTTTATCCTGCTTGTGCAGTGCGTGTTGTTCGGATTAACCTGGAAACTCCCTGAAGCACATGTACCGCCTCATGCTAATGACAGTTTTTCTGTATGGAAAATTCTTAAGCAACCTGCGGTTATTTCCCTTCTGGTTGGCTGTGCCATGATGGTGACCGCGCATGGCTTGATGTATAACTTCTACTCCATTTACCTGGCAGAACACGGTTACAGTAAAGGCATGATAGGCTGGTTGTGGGCGTTAGGCGTGATTTGCGAAATTGGCATATTTATCAAAATGCCGTGGATTATGTCCCGCTTTAAACTGAAAACAATTCTAGTCGCCAGCCTGTTGATAGGCGTTGTACGTTTTTCCATGATGGGTTTGGTGCCGGATCATTTGGGATTATTGTTGCTGGCGCAAACCATGCACGCATTCACCTTTGGCAGCTTTCATGCGGCTGCGGTGGAGATTGTCACGCAATATTTCAATGGACGCCATCAGGCCAAAGGCCAGGCCATCTATAACAGTGTCGCGTATGGCATAGGCGGTGCGCTGGGTGGCTTACTAGGCGGGTTTTCACTGCAGTACTTAGGCGGGCAGCTCACTTTTACGCTAGCTGCCTTGTTTCCTTTACTAGGTGCAGCGATTGTCATGTTTGGACTGCATTTATCGCAACCCTATGCCCGCAGCGGCATGTTCAGCCATTAACAAAATGCAGATGCGAAAACAGCCCGCATGCGGGCTGTTTTTGTTTCGCTAAAAAAATTAATTGATACGTTTGTCACGCTCAATCAATGCATAAGCACTATGGTTGTGGATGCTCTCAAAATTCTCTGATTCCACCACGTATTTCACAATGCGTTTTTCTTCATTCAATTGTGCTGCGACATCACGCACCATATCTTCGACAAATTTGGGATTGTCGTAAGCACGCTCGGTCACAAACTTCTCATCCGGGCGCTTGAGCAAGCCATATAACTGGCAAGAAGCCTGGTCTTCAATCAGGGTAATCAGGTCTTCCAGCCACATAAATTCATTCAGCAGGGCAGTGACGGTGACATGCGAACGCTGGTTATGCGCACCGTAGTTTGAGATCTGCTTGCTGCAAGGACACAAGCTGGTGACTGGCACCATGACCTGCACCGTGATTTCAAACTGGCCATTCTTGATTTCGCCGATAAAGGTCACTTCGTAATCCAGCAGGCTTTTCACACCGGAAACAGGCGCGGCCTTGTTAATGAAGTACGGGAAACGCATTTCCACATAACCTGATTCAGCTTCCAGGCGCTCAACCATTTGACGCAATATCGTTTCAAACGAATCGATGGAGATGGCGCTTTCATTGGTGTTGAGTATCTCCACAAAGCGCGACATATGCGTGCCTTTGAAGTTGTGCGGCAAATGCACATACATATCAAACACAGCCACGGTATGCTGTTCGCCGCCGGTTTTATCTTTGACAATGACCGGGTGACGGATAGACTTGATACCGACTTTGTTAATATCCAGCCGGCGCACGTCTGGAGTGTTTTGTACGTCTTCAATCACTGCGGGGATTACGGGTTGATTCATCAGGGTTCCAAAGCGGGAGTGCCCGCAATTTGATAAATGGTTGAATATACTACTCAGCTATTAATTTCTCAATAGCCGCACAAATACCGGATTTGTCTAGACCACATTCGGCCAGCATAGTTTCATGGGAGCCATGTTCGATAAAATGGTCAGGTAGCCCTAAACACAATACAGGTTTCACAATCTGGTGTGCCTGCATGCATTCAAGCACTGCAGCACCAGCGCCACCCATGATCGCGTTTTCCTCTATAGTCACTATATAGTCATGACTGCGGGATATTTCAAGTACCATGGCTACGTCTAGTGGTTTGATAAAGCGCATGTTTACAACCGTGGCATCGAGTGACTCTGCCGCTTGTAATGCTGGCTGCACCATACTACCGAAAGCGAGAATGGCAATTTTCTTGCCCTGGCGAACCAGTTGCGATTTACCAATTTCCAGAGATTCCAGTGCTGGCGATACTGTTGCGCCAGTGCCACTGCCGCGCGGGTAACGCACAGCCGCCAAGCCTTTGTGCTGGTGGCCGGTGGTAAGCATCTGGCGGCATTCGTTTTCATCGCTAGGCGCCATAATCACAATGTTGGGGATACAGCGCAAAAAGCTCAGATCGAAACTTCCCGCATGCGTAGGGCCATCTGCACCCACTAATCCTGCGCGGTCAATCGCCAGCAGCACATCCAGGTCTTGCAGGGCGATATCGTGTATCAATTGGTCGTAGGCGCGCTGCAGGAAGGTCGAGTAAATGGCAACCACCGGTTTCAAACCATCACAAGCCATCCCGGCGGCAAAAGTCAGCGCGTGCTGCTCGGCAATGCCCACGTCAAAGTAGCGTTGTGGATAGGCTTCAGCAAAGCGATTAAGCCCGGAGCCATCACACATGGCCGGTGTAATCCCAACCAGCAGAGGATCTTCTGCCGCCATGTCCACCAGCCAGTCGCCAAATATCTGGGTATAGGTAGGGCGCTCGCTGAGCGTCAGGCAATGGCCATTTTGCGGGTCAAATTTGCTGACCCCGTGGTATTTGTTCGGGTTATCTTCTGCCGGGCTATACCCTTTGCCTTTTTGTGTCACCACATGCAGGAACTGCGGGCCCTGCAACTGGCGGATATTACTCAGTGTATCTACCAGCGTATCAATGTCATGGCCATCAATCGGACCAATGTAGTTAAACCCGAATTCTTCAAACAGGGTGCCGGGGGTGACCATGCCTTTGGCATGCTCTTCGGCGCGGCGGGCGAATTCCTTGACCGGCGGGATGATATCCAGCACTTTTTTGCCGCTGCGGCGCACGCTGTCATATAGCTTGCCAGACATCAGGCGCGCCAGGTAGTTGTTGAGCGCACCGACATTGTTGGAGATGCTCATGTCGTTATCATTGAGGATCACCAGCAAGTTGGTATCCATATCACCGGCATTGTTCAAGGCTTCAAACGCCATGCCGGCGGTCATTGCGCCATCACCAATGATCGCCACACTGCGGCGACTGCTGCCTGTCGCTTTGGCGGCCACTGCCATACCTAATGCGGCAGAAATAGATGTACTGGAATGGCCTGTACCAAAAGTGTCGTATGCGCTTTCATCCCTTTTGGGAAATCCGGCGATGCCTCCTGCCTTGCGCAAAGAAGCCATAGCTTCGCGGCGCCCGGTCAGGATCTTGTGCGGGTAGGTTTGATGGCCCACATCCCACACCAGGCGGTCATCAGGTGTTTGATACACATAATGCAATGCAATGGTCAGCTCTACCACGCCGAGGTTAGAGGCTAAATGCCCCCCAGTTTGCGAAACGCTTTGAATCAGGAATGCACGCAACTCGGCAGCAAGCGCTTTTAATTGCGCCCGGTCCAGCGTGCGCAAATCAGTGGGTGATGCAATGCGGGACAGCAGGGAAGTCATGGTCAGAATGGGCGCTCACAAATAAATCTGGCAATGCCTCGCAGCGAGTCAGCCTGTGTGTCAAACCCGGCAAGTGACTGCAAAGTTTGTTCATAAAGTGTTGTCACCAGGGCTTTTGCCTCATCAATCCCTAACAGGCTCACATAGGTGGATTTTTCCTGCAAGGCATCTTTTCCGGCCGTTTTCCCCAGAGTTTGTGTATCTGCGGTGGCATCCAGAATATCGTCTACCACCTGAAATGCCAGACCCATGTTCTGGCTATATTGATTGAGCAGGTTTATGTGTATCTCTTCAGTACTGTCAGCAGCATACGCCCCAAGCAATGTCGCTGCGCGAATCAGTGCCCCGGTTTTGTACTGGTGCATGTTTTCCAATGCCTCACGCGAGAGCAATTTACCTGTACTTTGCAAGTCAATATCCTGCCCCCCACACATACCACGTGAACCGGTAGCTTGCGCTAGCACTTGCACTTGCTTTAACGCTTGCGGGGCATTCGTATCAGCGATGCATTGAAACGCCAGCGATTGCAGCGCATCGCCTACTAATAGGGCTGTGGCATCACCATATTGCTTATGGCAACTGGGTTTTCCACGACGTAAATTATCGTCATCCATACACGGCATATCGTCGTGTACCAGCGAAAAAGCATGTATGAGCTCCACCGAAACGGCGGCTGCATCCGCCGAACTGGCTGGCGCACCCAATAGCTCAGCAGAGGCGTAGCTCAATAATGCACGTACGCGCTTGCCGCCACCTAGCACAGCATAGCGCATAGCAGCATGCAATCTTTCCGGCTGGATATCCACTACAGGCAATGTATCGTCCAGCGCCGCTTCCACGCGCTGCTGGTGAATGGCTGCCCAAGGCTCAAATGTAAATGAAGAAATACTCATGACGGTAAGTGAGGGTTGTGGCGAATCACTCAATGTCGAAAGGCGTTAATTGCTGTTGCTGATTTAGGATCAATACAGTTTGCTCAGCTTCTTGCAGCGATGCCTGACAGGCGTGCAACAATTGCATGCCATCGGCATATGCGGTAAGCGCCGCTTCCAGAGGCAACTCTCCAGACTCCATGTTTCTGACAATCGTCTCCAACGCGGCTATGCGCTGTGCAAAAGTTTGCGTATCACTTGCCGCATCGGGAGATTTTTTTGGAACACTCATGAAGGTCAACCTGTTAAAACGCCTGACATTTTAACAAAAGTCTTCCGGTTGCGGGATTATTCTCGGAAGGTTGGAAGCAGATCAGGCAGGTAACACGCGTAACAGGAAGTTGCGGATATCATCTATCTCCTGTTCGCATACGCTATGCGGCATGTCGTATTCGTGCCATTCCACCGGATATCCAGCGTCTTCCAGCACTTCTCGCGAGGATTGCGCGGTGGATAATGCGATGACATTATCAAACCGGCCATGCGCCATCCAGATAGGCATGTGTTGATTTACAGGGTGCTGCTCACTGGAAAGTTTACTTTTCAAAGGCAGGTAAGTGGAGAGTGCGAGGATGCCAGCTAAAGGCTGGCTGAACCGTGTAGCAGTATGCAGCGCAATCGCGCCACCTTGCGAAAACCCGGCCAGTAGAATTCGATCAGATGAAATCCCTGTAGAGATTTCGCTCTCAATCAGCGTGTTAATCAGGCCCTGCATTTTTTTGATGCCAGCCTCGTCCTGGGGGCTATCCGTTTCAAGGCCAAAGATGTCATACCAAGCACGCATCTCGTAACCATTGTTCAGGCTTACTGGTCGGTAGGGTGCATGCGGCAGGATAAATTTAATGTGCGGCAGGTTGAGCATCTGTACCACAGGCTTAAAGTCATGACCGTCAGCGCCCAGTCCATGCATCCAGATCACGGTGGCTGTCGAGTCTTTAGTGTTGAGCGTGATGTTTTCCAGCATGTTGGGCAGTATAAATGAAACTTTCATTATATCAGCTGGTAGTCTGGACCTCTCTACTAAGGAGGTTAGAGATTAAAGTGTAGCGACAGTCCTGGTGCACAATACCTCTGCACTTAGGTCGCAATTAATATTGGCGGTGCCGGGTGCTTTCGCTAAAGCGGAAAAAGTAGTTGCGGTCGTGACTGCGGCGCCATTGTTTATTTCACTGCAGGCGCGTGCTATGGGTGCCGGAATATCGGCGGATGGTTTATTAAGCTGAATGTCTGTGCTCACTCTTCTTGCGTAAGCGTCTGCCTCAGCCAGACATGCATTGTCTGCCGCGGCTTGCGTGTAATTTTGATAGGCGGGAATTGCGATAGCGGCAAGGATACCTATGATGGCAACAACGATAGTTAATTCAATTAGCGTGAAGCCATGATGTATACGCATTCTTGCACCCTTATAATGTAAAAGAGTTGATTTTAGCCTTGGGTTTTTAGCTGGCAATTAAATAAAAGCCCTGCAAGTGCAGGGCTTTTATTGATTTATTACGTATTAAGGTGCGGCAGCCAGAGTACAAGTGCCACCAGTAGCCAGGTTGCATGTAACTAGACGATCGCCTGGGTTTCTTGGTGTAGCAGTAATAGGACCCAATGTAGCCAAGGTCATGCCAGCAGCACTTTGTATAGTACCGTTACATGCTCCAACTCCAGCAGCTGGAGGTGCGGCAATAGGAGTTCTGCCTGTTGTGATATCTGTTAACGCTCTCTTGGCATAAGCGCTTGATTCAGATAAGCAAGCGTTATTTGCGGCATCACGTGTGTAATCCTGATATGCTGGAATCGCTACAGAAGCCAAAATACCGATAATGGCTACAACGATCATCAATTCAATCAGGGTGAAACCTTGTTGTACGTGTTTTTTCATCATGTTTCCTTCAGTCAAAGTTTAAAGTGAACAACTTACAGTTCAGCCACTGCTTTTCTAACAGTGTTCGGTAAGCTATAAGCAATAGGTGTGCCACAGGAAAAAAATAGACCATAACTTATTGAAAAAAAAGAATTAAACACGTTTTACCCTTTATTTCTATAAATTGATACTGAATTGTTAAAGGTAGGCAAGTTGAATAATAGGTGACGAAAAATGACAGGATTTGTCAGTTATGCAGAATATGAGTGATTTTTTTTGTCAGAATATTCATTCTGTGTAGCGCAAACCGCATAAGCAAAAAAGGGATTGTGTGGTACACAATCCCTTTATTTGTGACAGTGTCAGACTTTTGGCCTGGACTGCATTTGCAAAAACTTCAATACTACGACGTAAGACTTACCAGAATTTCCACCAGGGTTTACTGTTGCCTTGCGAACTTTTTCCAGAACCCTGGCTAATTACTTTCCCGATTCGGCTACCTTTTTCAGGCTTTCCAGACCTGGATCAAAATACTCGTTGATGGCTTTAGTTGCTGCATCATCGTTTTGCTCTGGTTTAGGGATGTTTGAAGAGTCAGCACGTGTGTAGCTGCCTTTGACGGTCACTACAGTTTCGCTGCCTTTGGCAGTGACAGAAACAGTTGGATAAAAGTTTGACAGTTGCAGTGTGCTTTTATCCAGGACGTACTCATATTTCAGACGCATGCCAGCATCGTCGATGGAGCGCAGTTTTTCGTACATGGTGCCGCCATTTTTCAGTTTGACGGTACGGTAAGTGGTGTCATCACCGTTTTCGTCTTTCTTCTGTTCTACTTTTGTAGACTCAACGCCGGAGTGCCAGGCTTGTACGTTGCCGAAGTCTTTCAGCAAGGCCCACACTTTTGCCGGTGGCGCCTTGATGGTGACAGTTTTTTCAAAACGTAATGCCGCGGCACCGTGCGCAGCTGCCGTCAATGGAATCAATGGCAATAAAGAAACGGCAATGATGCCAAATATTTTTTTCATTTCAATCTCCTGATATTTACAGATGTTTTAAAGCTTAAAAGTAATCAGTCTTCTGAGTTTTAAAATAACCCGTGACTTTACCTAAAAAAATGACTCTTTGCGACTAGTTCATGGGCAATCCTGTGAAAAAACTAAAAAAGTGGGAGGCGGAACATATTCAGTTATCTTGCTTCCAGAATAAATTGCCCAAACGACCTGCATAGTTTTGGACTTGCAATGGTATTTGTCACTGTATTGGTCTTGGCATCAATCACCGACACAGTGTCAGAGCCCCAGTTGGCAACGATGACTTGTTGGTTTGTTTTGTCATACGCAATGCCTTCGGGAAACTCGCCAACGGCTATGGTGTTGATAGTGTTGCCATTGGCAATATCAATCACAGACACGCTTTCTGCATGGTTGTTGCTGACATACGCCCATCGCCCATCGGGGCTGATAGCTACTCCATAAGGATGCTGCCCCGTTTTCATAGCGCTGGTTTGTAGCGAATCTACATTGAGCAGCGTCAGTGTATTGCTGACCACATTCACCACAAATACTGTCTTGCCATCAGGACTTAAAGTGAGGGCAAACGGATGGATGCCTACCTTTACCTGCGCAATCGTTTGTAGTGTACGCGTGTCAACCACTGTCACATCATCGCTATCCCGATTGGCGATAAACAGCTTCTTGTTATCTGCACTCACCGCCATGCCGGAAGGGGTTTTGCCTGCTTTGAAGGCTTTGTGTTTTTCCGGATGGGCTGTGTCAATGGCAATCACTTGCGCGCCACCCCAGTCCGCGACATATAGCGTTTTCTCGTCACGGCTCAAGGTAATGCCGACTGCCTGGATATTCACCGGTATTTCTTTTATCACTTGCTGGGTGCGGCTGTTGATGATGGAAACGGTTTGGCTGTTGGCGTTGCTGATATAGACACGCTGTTGTTTGCTGGCAATTGCCACGCCTACAGGCGCTTTGCCGACTTCAATAGTGTGGGTAACTTTTCTGTTCTCAATATCGAGTACGGAGACTGAATCGCTGCCTTGATTGGTAATGTATGCAATATTGCCTGCAGCTGTATCGAAACTGAACAGCAATGTAAGTAATATGCCCAGGCTGATATGCCGTGAATTCGGTTTGCGTCTATGCATTGGTTTTTGGTCGATAGATATATTTGAAGCAAGATACATGGCTGGAAAACGCATTGATTCGAATCGGGTTGACAGCGGAGTTTGCAGAAAATTTTAGTTATAAGCAACAAATATGACCTAAATTTGTAAATGTTTGAAAATTAAGGCTTTTTAATCCCTTTTTGCAGGGTGGGAAAAACTCCCGACGCATGAATTACCCTACAATGAGTATGGAAATTACTTGTTATTTAAATAGAGGAGCTTTGACATGAAAAAAACATTTTCTTTAGGTAGTAAATTGATATTGGCCATATCATTCCTGATGGCAGCAAATTCTGCTAGTGCATTAACTACAGGTACAGTGTTAGGTAGTGATTTTGTAAATGGGCAATCGAATTACAGCACATCTTTCTCAGATGGTACTTCTGCCACTTTTGTGGGTAGCAGAACTTTCCAGAAAAAGACACAGGATGGTATGACCGGTGTAGGCATTTCTGGTGGCAGAACAGCTGGCGAGATTGATATCGATGAAAAACTGACCGGCACTTTTTCTAAAGAAGTCATCTTTTCAACCCTGACAATCGGCTTGCTGTTTGATGGTCCTGAGTACAATGATGTGAAAGAGGTCGCAAAATTCCTGGTGAATTTTGCCGACGGTGGCAGTGATACGTTTTATTTGACGGCAACTGGCAAACATACAGCGAGCTGGACAGGTGAGGGTTCTGTACTATCTCTTGGTAGTGGCGCAGTGGATGGCGGCACCGGCGCATGGCAATTGAGTAATCCTTTTGGCTTCCGCTCCGTCGATAGCATAGTATTCAGTGCGTCACCTGGTGTTGCCAAACATTCTTGCCATAACTGCACCAACCAGTCAGACTTCACTTTTGTAAGTGCGACCGTAATCCCGGTGCCTGAAGCGCAGACTTCAGCCATGCTATTTACAGGTTTGCTTTTGATGGGTGCTTTGTCATTGCGCCGTAGATTCTAATTAGCAATCCAGGCATTAAAAAGCTCACCGTTGGTGGGCTTTTTTATTACCTGCCAGCCATTTCATCCACGCCACCATGGATGTCCTTTCATTAAACTGTAAAGTGTGAAAAAATTGCAGTAAATATTCAAGGCAGTTTTTATGTTAGATCGTGATGGATACCGTCCTAATGTGGGGATTATTTTATGTAATACCCACAATCAGGTGTTTTGGGGCAAACGTATCAAAGAGCATGCATGGCAGTTTCCTCAAGGAGGCATCAAATATGGTGAAACTCCCGAGCAGGCCATGTATCGCGAGTTGATGGAAGAAGTCGGCCTTAAACCTGACCATGTCAAAATCCTGGGGCGCACCCGTGACTGGTTACGCTATGAAGTGCCGACCAGCTGGATCAAGCGTGAGTGGCGTGGCAGCTACAAAGGCCAGAAGCAAATCTGGTTCCTGTTGCGATTGATAGGGCGGGATTCGGATGTGTCATTGCGCGCGACCGAGCATCCTGAATTTGATGCCTGGCGCTGGAGTGAGTATTGGGTACCACTTTCTGATGTGATCGAGTTCAAGCGCGAGGTTTACCAGCAGGCGTTGAATGAGCTATCCACTTTTTTGCGCCATCCCGCCAAGCGTTATGGCGGCAAGCCCCGCAAACCCTTGAGCACGCCATTGCCCACCGTAGGCAATGACTAATTCCCCCAAAGGTACTTTAAACCGCTTCTGTCAAATCGCGGGGCAATATCCATTCTGGCCGGATCCGGTGACAGGTATACCCTTGCGGATAACGTAACAAATAGTCCTGGTGCTCTGGTTCGGCTACCCAAAAGTCACTGGCAGGTGTCACTTCGGTGACCACTTTGCCTGGCCAGATGCCTGAGCTATTCATCTCATTTATTAATTGTTCAGCCACTTCCTTCTGGCTGGCATCCAGGTAAAAAATGGCAGAGCGATATGAAGGGCCGAGGTCATTCCCCTGACGGTTTGGAGTGGTCGGGTCATGAATTTTGAAAAAGAAAACCAGTAACTGCCTTAAGCTTATACGTTCGGCATCAAATACGATTTCCATCGCCTCGGCATGATCACCATGATTGCGGTAAGTCGCATTCGGTACATCTCCGCCGGAATAGCCAACCCGCGTACTTTCAATGCCGGGGAGCTGGTGAATAAGATCCTGCATTCCCCAGAAACAACCACCCGCAAGAATTATTTTGTCTGACATGCTAAAACTCTCTATCTGAATTGGTCTGAAAAACTCGAAAAGTTTTACCGGGCATATTTTATTAAGTTGTCGCTTATCAAATCAACCACTTACAATCTGTCCAGTATATGTGGTTTAGGTTAAAATGCTGAGTTTTAGTTCTAATGTATTCTCTGGGAGGAGTATGGCTGTCAAGTTGGGGATTAACGGGTTTGGACGTATTGGCCGTATGGTGCTGCGTGCAGCCGTTCAAGAAGCCGAGTTCAGTGATATTGAAGTGGTCGCCATCAATAGTTCATATGACATCGAATACATGATGTATATGCTGAAGTACGATTCTGTACATGGCCGCTTTCAGGGGACAGTAGAAGCCGATAACGGTGATTTGCTTGTGAATGGCAAACGCATCCACCTGACTGCCGAGCGTGATCCCAGCAATATTGACTGGACTAAAGGTGGCGCTGAAGTCATCGTTGAATCCACGGGTGCTTTTTTAACACAGGACTCCTGCCAGCCTCACCTTGGTCGTGGTGCTAAAAAAGTCGTGCAGTCTGCGCCGGGTAAAGATGACACACCCATGTTTGTTTATGGTGTGAACCATCAGGAATATGCTGGTGAAGCCATTATCTCGGCTGCTTCCTGTACCACCAATGGTTTGGCACCATTAGCCAAAGTCCTGCATGACAATTTTGGTGTGAAACGCGGCCTGATGACTACAATTCACGCAGCGACGGCTTCACAATTGACGGTCGATGGCACTTCCAAAAAAGACTGGCGCGGTGGTCGCAGCGTGTTTGAAAACATTATTCCTTCAAGCACAGGCGCTGCCAAAGCGGTGGGTAAAGTGATTCCTTCCCTGAATAAGAAGTTGACGGGGATGTCGATGCGTGTGCCTTCTGCGGATGTGTCTGTGGTTGATCTCACCGTGGAGCTGAGTAAGGAAACGACTTATGAGGCGATCTGTGAGGCCATGAAGCAGGCATCCACCGGTGCATTAAAAGGTGTGCTGGATTACACTTCTGATAAAGTGGTGTCTACAGATTTCCGTAGCAGCCCTGCCGCGAGTGTGTTTGATGCCGATGCCGGGCTGATGCTGGATCCGACCTTTGTCAAAGTGATTGGCTGGTACGATAACGAATACGGTTATACCTGCAATCTGTTGCGTCTGGTGCAGCATATTGCTTAATGACAGACGGGGCTTGATTGCCCCGTTTTTTACATTCCATTCTGATTTCTTTTTAAGCGGTATATCGCTCGGAGTACGTGTATGAAATTCATCAAAATGACCGATCTGGACTTGCGTGGCAAGCGTGTATTTATCCGTGCCGATTTGAATGTGCCGGTGAAAGATGGTGTCGTCACCAGTGATGCCCGTATCGTCGCCAGCATGCCTACCATTGAGTTTGCCTTGAAAGCCGGTGCAAAAGTCATGGTGACTTCACACCTTGGCCGTCCAGAAGAGGGTGTCTATTCAGAAGAAAATTCGTTAAAACCGGTGGCGGATGTGATGAGCAAGCTATTGGGGCAACCGGTGCGCCTGGTGAAAAACTGGCTGGCACCGAATGCGCCTGCCGATAGCCTGGGCACGGATGAAGGCCAGTTGATCTTACTGGAAAACTGTCGCTTCAATGTCGGCGAAAAAAAGAACAAAGACGAACTTGCCAAGAAATATGCTGCGTTATGCGATGTATTTGTCATGGATGCGTTTGGTACTGCTCACCGCGCTGAAGCCTCGACTCACGGCATTGCCAAATTTGCACCGGTCGCCTGTGCCGGTATTTTGCTGACAGAGGAGCTGGATGCATTGAGCAAGGCATTGCTGGCACCAGCAAGACCATTCGTGGCGATCGTCGGTGGCTCCAAGGTGTCTACCAAGTTGACCGTGTTGGAAAGCCTGTCGGATAAAGTAGACCAGCTGGTGGTTGGTGGCGGTATCGCCAATACCTTCCTGAAAGCCGATGGTCATGAAGTAGGTAAATCCTTGTATGAAAATGACCTGGTGGATACCGCGCGCAGCCTGATGGAAAAGATGGCTGAACGTGGTGCCTGTGTGCCGATTGCCAAAGATGTGGTGGTAGGCAAACAGTTCGATGCTAACGAGCCTGCGATCAAGAAATTAGCTGAAGACGTCGATGCAGATGACATGATTTTTGATATCGGGGAAAAATCAGCTGCCGAGCTGGTGGATATCATTATGAAAGCAGGCACCGTGGTATGGAATGGCCCGGTCGGCGTATTTGAGTTCGACCAGTTTGGCGATGGCACCAAGACCATTGCCAAAGCGATTGCCGAAACCAAGGCATTCACGCTGGCCGGTGGCGGCGACACGATTGCTGCCATCCAGAAATATGATATCTACGACAAGGTATCTTATATCTCTACCGCTGGCGGTGCTTTCCTGGAGTTTCTGGAAGGCAAGACCTTGCCGGCAGTGGCTATCCTCGAAGAGCGCGCTACGAATTAGCCGCACTTAGTTTTTAGGCGAACTTGATTGCCATGTTGTTAAAGCCCGTTTGGGTTTTAACAACGCAACTATCTAGAAAGTAAGCGGCACAGTTAAGCGGTGGTGCTTGTCGTAAACTTCCACCCGGTTCCTGCCCTGTTTTTTGGCTACGTAAAGGGCCTTGTCCGCCTGTTCAATAAGCAGGTCACCATCCTCACTGAAATTCAATGACTGGTTGCGCGCATGCTGTTCTTTGAGCGTATGTGAATGCTGCGCACCCAGCGAAGCGATACCAATACTGATAGTCATCAGCCTATGCCCGGCAAAGCGGATATCAAGCTCCATGACTTTCTGCCGTATACGTTCGGCGATCTTAGTTGCTTCCTGCTGCGTGGTCTGTCCCAGGATCAGCACGAACTCCTCGCCGCCATAGCGTGCAGCCATGTCACCAGGGCGGTTGCTGTAACGTTTTAATATCCCGGCTAGTTTGCGCAAACATTCATCCCCGGCAGCATGCCCCATGCTATCGTTCAGCTGTTTAAAATGGTCAGCATCTATCATCATTGCGCTCAGGCTGGATTGGTGACGGATAGCACGTGACCATTCATCGCGCATGAATTGCTCCAGCCGGCGGCGGTTGGCCAGGCCGGTCAGCGGATCGGTATGGGTAAGGGCAGAAATACGGTCTTCTACCTGTTTGTGGTGCGTGATATTGGTCAGCGAAAGCAGGAACAGCTTGCCATCAGCCAGGGAACTTTGCATGGGTTGCAGGCTCAATGTAAGCCAGGTGGGCTGTTTTGTCGGTGTGTGACACAGATAGTCCATACTAAAGTGACCTAATGTGCCACTTAATACTTTTTCTATGCCGGACAACAATGGCGGCAGGTTGGTATCTTCATTCGCCCGGCAAATATCCAGGTAGGCAATCCCGAACCAGTCGGTGTTGATATCCAGACCGTAGAACAAGCCGAATGCACGCCAGGCCTGATTGACGTAAATGATACTGCTGGTCTCATCAATCACTGCGATTTGCAGTGGCATTGTGTCCAGGATGCCGTTCAGTAATTGTTCTGCAATATCCACAAAATATCCAACAAGGTTGCTGAAATTTACAACGGGAAGTGCTTGTCACTCCCTATTCTATTGAAGCGCATACCGCCTGTCTAACGTTCGGTATGTAAATTAGCATTAAAATTGCTTGTATGATAACTATCCAACAGTGAAAGAGAGCGACATGGCTATTCGATTAGGCATTAACGGATTTGGCAGGATAGGCCGCATGGTGCTGCGCGCCGCATTAAATCAGGCTGAGTTCGAAGAACTGGAGATCGTTGCCATCAATGGTATCGAAGAACCTGAGCATATGTTGTATATGCTTAAGTATGATTCTGTGCACGGTCGGTTGGCCTATGATGCACACTTAGAGGGCGATTTCCTGGTGGTGGATGGTAAAAGGATACGTTTGAGCGCCCATACCAATCCGGCAGATATCGACTGGAAATCCAACCATGTGGATGTGGTGATCGAGTGTACCGGCGTATTCCTGACGCAGGAATCCTGCGCTGCGCATATCGCAGGCGGTGCGCGTATTGTGGTGCAGTCTGCACCGGGTAAAGATGACACACCTATGTATGTCTATGGTGTCAATCACCATGATTACCATGGTGAAAGCATTGTCTCTGCTGCTTCCTGCACTACTAACGGCCTGGCGCCTATCGTCAAAGTATTGAATGATCATTTTGGCGTCAAGCGCGGCCTGATGACTACCATTCATGCCGCGACTGCTACCCAGAAAACTGTGGATGGTACTTCCAAAAAAGACTGGCGTGGTGGACGCGGCGTGTTTGAAAACATTATTCCTTCCAGCACCGGAGCGGCTAAGGCAGTCGGCAAAGTCATTCCTGAGTTGAATAAAAAACTGACCGGCATGGCAATGCGTATCCCATCGGCAGATGTTTCGGTAGTGGACCTGACGGTAGAGTTAGTGCAAGAAACCTCATATGAAGAGATTTGCGCTGTGATGAAGTATGCCTCCGAACACCATTTAAAAGGTGTGCTGGGGTATACCGAAGAGCAGGTGGTTTCCAGTGATTTCCGTGGTTTTCCAGCAGCGAGTGTGTTTGATGCCAGCGCCGGTATCATGCTGGATTCTACCTTTGTCAAACTGATAGGCTGGTATGACAATGAGTATGGCTATACCTGCAACCTGTTGCGCCTGTCGCAATATGTTGCACATGCCAAATCGGCCATCACCCAGCAGACTGAACAGGAAGCAGTGGCTGCTTAAATAGACTTTAAGTCCATTGGTGACTGCTAAATTGTTCGCCCGCAACAGGGTAGCGCATTTATAATATTGCTTTTGACTTTGCGGTAGATACTATGCGTGCACCTTTGCTGGAAACCTCGATTAAAAGCCTGAAAAGATTGCATCAGGGCAAGGTGCGCGATATTTATGATATCAACGCTGATACCATGTTGCTGGTGAGTACGGATCGCTTGAGCGCATTTGATGTGATTCTTCCCACAGGCATCCCGCACAAAGGCGCCATGCTGACGCAAATGGCCAATTTCTGGTTTGAGCAACTGGCCGATGTAGTGCCTAACCACCTTACCGGCATTGCGCCGGAATCTGTGGTTGCCTCAGATGAGGTTGAGCAAGTCAAATGCCGTGCAGTGGTCGTTAAAAAACTGAAGGCATTGCCACTGGAAGCGATTGTGCGTGGTTACCTGGTTGGCAGTGGCTGGAAAGAATACCAGGCCAAAGGTACGGTTTGTGATATCCCCTTACCTTCCGGACTGCAACTGGCACAACAATTACCTGCTCCTTTATTTACTCCTTCCAGCAAAGCCGCAGTCGGTGAGCACGATGAAAATATCAGCATTGCCCAGGTTGAAGCGCTGATCGGTAAAGACCTGACGGCCCGCGTTGAAAAAGCAGCGATTGCGCTTTATACCCAGGCGGCCGAGTACGCATTAAGTAAAGGCATTATTATTGCCGATACCAAATTCGAATTTGGCGTCGATGCAGAAGGCGTTTTGCATGTGATGGATGAAGTGCTGACTCCCGACTCCTCCCGCTTCTGGCCGGCAGACCAGTACAAAGTAGGTGCTAACCCGCCGAGTTATGACAAACAATATGTACGTGACTGGCTGGAAACCTGCGACTGGAATAAAACCGCACCTGGCCCGGCATTGCCTGCGGATGTCGCACAACGTACTTCTGATAAATACATGGAAGCTTTTGCAAAATTAACCGGGCGTACTTTGCAGGTTGATTAGCGCAAATAGGGTGCAGGTTAATCGTTAAAAAATAATATGGGTTTTCGCGCACAATTAGCCGCATTGGCCGGCAGGTTCAAGCAGGAAGTCGCGTTTTACCGTGCGCTGCAAAAGCATCCGCAAACACCAAGATTGGCAAAAATATTATTGTGGCTTGCACTAGGTTATCTGGTACTGCCATTTGACCTGATCCCGGATTTTATTCCTGTGATTGGCCAACTGGATGAACTGGTGATTATTCCTTTATTGCTCTACTTGGCGCTTAAAGTCATCCCGGTTAACTTGCGGCAGGCATGCCGTGATGAGGTTGAATCTGCCGATAATCAAAAATAATGCGGTTTGTAAACAATGCTTTATATTAATCGCCTATAATGGCGGCTTTTCGTGAAATAGGTTTGAAAAGATGTCTTTGAATTTGGTAGCAAGCGGCAAAGACTTGCCGAACGATTTTAACGTCATTATTGAAATTCCAGCCAATGGCGATCCAGTCAAATATGAAGTAGACAAAGAAAGTGGTGCCCTGTTCGTGGACCGCTTTATGGGTACTTCCATGCAATATCCATGTAATTATGGCTATATTCCGCACACCTTGGGTGATGACGGAGACCCGGTTGATGTGCTGGTGATTACGCCAGTACCATTGTTGCCAGGCGTAGTGGTACGTTGCCGTCCTTTGGGTATGCTGAAAATGACTGATGAAGCCGGTGGTGATGCCAAAGTGCTGGCAGTGCCTATTGAAAAAGTATGCGGTTTGTACGCTTACCAAAGAACATTAAGTGATGTTTCGCCTTGGCGCCTGGACATGATTGCACATTTCTTTGAGCACTACAAAGATCTGGACAAGGGCAAATGGGTGAAGATCGAAGGCTGGGCTGGTATCGAAGAGGCGCATGCAGAGATCATTGGCGGTGTAGAGCGTTACAACGCACTGGAAGTGAAACCAGCGTTTTAATTGCTATCCGCAGTACTCATTAAAAAAAGTCGGCCTAAAGCCGACTTTTTTGTTTTGTAGATTTAAAAGCGTTAATGCAGTAACGGCACAATCAATAATGCCACGATATTAATAATTTTAATCAAAGGGTTCACGGCTGGGCCGGCGGTGTCTTTATAAGGGTCACCCACAGTGTCTCCAGTTACAGCCGCTTTATGCGCATCCGACCCTTTACCGCCATGATGTCCGTCTTCAATATACTTTTTGGCATTATCCCAGGCGCCACCGCCGGTACACATGGAAATAGCCACAAACAATCCTGTGACTATTGTACCCATCAGCAAGCCACCTAAAGCCACCGGGCCGAGGAACAAACCGACCAGTATTGGCGCTGCGACCGGCAATAATGAAGGAATCATCATTTCCTTGATTGCCGCAGTGGTCAACAGATCAACCGCTTTGCCGTATTCCGGTTTGGCAGTGCCTTCCATGATGCCTTTGATTTCACGGAACTGGCGGCGCACTTCTTCCACCACGCTGCCCGCGGCACGACCGACCGCTTCCATCGCCATCGCCGCAAACAGGAAAGGGATCAGGCCGCCAATAAACAAACCAATAATGACCTTGGGATCGCTTAAATCAAAACTGGCTGTAATTCCGGCGGCTTCAAGTTTATGTGTGTAATCGGCAAACAGGACCAGCGAAGCCAGCCCTGCAGAGCCAATCGCGTAGCCTTTGGTCACCGCTTTGGTGGTGTTGCCAACCGCATCCAATGGGTCAGTCACATCGCGCACGCTGCTGGGTAATTCCGCCATTTCGGCAATGCCGCCTGCGTTATCTGTAATCGGGCCATAGGCATCCAGCGCAACGACGATACCAGCCATGCTCAGCATAGACATGGCGGCAATGGCGATGCCATACAGGCCTGCCAGCTCAAATGAAACATAAATGGCCGCACACACAGAAAGTACCGGCAGCGCGGTTGATTTCATCGCCACGCCTATGCCAGCAATGATATTGGTGGCATGGCCGGTGGTAGAGGCTTGTGCCACGTGCTTGACCGGGGCGTAATCGGTACCAGTATAGTATTCAGTGATCCATACCAGCGCGGCGGTGAGTACCAGTCCGACGGCACACGCACCAAACAAAGCTTCGCTGGAAACCGTCACTTCACCGTGTGTATAGCCTTGCGGAAATGCATATTGGGTAACGAAATAAAACGCAATCAGCGAGAGTACACCGGCAACAGCCAACCCTTTGTAAAGCGCGGGCATCACGTTTTTCATGCCAGGAGAGGCTTTGACAAAGAAACAGCCAATAATCGAGGCAACGATAGACACGGCCCCCAGCAGCAGCGGGTAAAGCACGCCATTGGCACCGGCTTCAGCCGCCATCAGGCCACCTAACACCATGGTGGCAATCAGGGTCACCGCATAAGTCTCGAATAAATCGGCGGCCATCCCTGCACAGTCACCCACGTTGTCGCCCACATTGTCGGCAATCACCGCCGGGTTGCGCGGGTCATCTTCAGGAATGCCTGCCTCAACCTTGCCTACCAGGTCAGCACCTACGTCGGCACCTTTGGTGAAAATGCCACCACCTAAACGCGCGAAAATTGAAATCAGCGATGAGCCAAATGCCAGGCCGATCAAGGGATTTAAGTCGGTAGCCTGTTCAGCACCAAGAAAAATATAGAAGCCGGTAACACCTAGTAACCCCAGCCCAACTACCAGCATGCCAGTAATGGCGCCGCCCTTGAAGGCGACATCCAGTGCGGCACCAATGCCATTGGTAGCAGCTTGCGCGGTACGTACATTGGCTTTCACAGATACATTCATGCCTATGAATCCGCAGGCTCCAGATAGCACTGCGCCCACGACAAAGCCAATGGCGGTGTAAAGACCGAGAAAAATTCCGATAAGAATAGCTAGGATGATGCCAACCAGGGCAATGGTTTTGTATTGCCTGGCCAGATAGGCGGCCGCGCCTTGTTGAATTGCACCCGCAATTTCTTGCATGCGGGCGTTGCCTGCAGGTAATCCCGAAATCCACTTACTCATTACTACGCCATAAAGTACCGCCAAAACTGCTGCGCCTATGGCCAACATTAATGCGACTGACATGTGTTCTCCTGTTCCTGGTGAAACTGCGTTGAACGTAATGACTACTTAAGACCTGTTACTTAAGTTATAAAATAAAGTGTGAATGCTTGTGATCGATTCCTCGGTATAGATGTTTAGTTGTAAATAAAGTGTAACAGGGTGGTGCATTATTGCACTATTTAAAGAATGCGCACAAGTGAAGTGCATGGAGTACGGCACTCACTGTTGGATGTGCCTGCATGGCCTGCATTTAGAAAGCCTTTTTTAATGAGGAAGCGGGTAGTTATGAATCGCGCTGGCGGTAAATGAAGTGGCGTAAAGCCGCTTCAAGTGCCGGATTTTCAATCTGGTCGGCACATGCTTCAAGTGTATTCAAGGCTTGATCAGAAGGGGATTTGATGCGTTTTTGCTTGGCTGGTGCCCGAGATTTTACTTGCACTTTGACTCTTATTGCGCTAAGGTTTAACCCTTTGATTTTTTGGGAATTTTGGCAAAAATCCCTAATTCTTTGTATTAATCCGGTTTCTAATAACCGGATTTTGCTGGCGACGGCGCCTGATTGCGCACCAATAGTGAGTATGCCGTCTTCTACTGCCAGCACCTGGGAAAGTTTGGAAAGTTCCGGGGCAACCGCACACCATAACTGCTGTAATTGCTGACGATCAAAAGCCTCGTCCAATAAAGGCTTGAGTTCGTGATGGTGATTGAAAATCCGATTGATTTTTAACATGCCTGAGTTTTTCTGAAGTGCGTGTTTAAAATTCGTGGTTGTTCGCAGAGTGCTTGAATATTGTACTACACCGGCTATTCTCACAGGCTATTCCTGTGGGCAATCGGTTAAAAGCGAGAGTTCGTGGCATGATTAATATCATTATTGTTTCAGAAAAAATGGCCAAGCCTAAAACGCTGGGTATCTTCGAGAGCCTGGGCATGGTCTTGGCGCTGATACTGGTGCCTGTGGTGCTGACCTTATTGTTTATCACCCCGCAACAGGTCATCAAGACCCAGGGTGTGAAAGCGATCTTGCCTCCGCATTTAAGAGGCGCCATGCTTTCCACACAAAGTCACCTGGATGCATACGCCAAGCAAATCGGCGAGTTACAGGCACGTATCCTGCGCCTGGATGCACAGAATCAACGTTTATCCAAACTGGCAGGCATCAAGTCCAGTGCTGAACCTATCAATGAGCGCACGTCTGTCAATGAAGTCATCGGCCAGGGCGGGCCATTGGTGAAGGATGCACCCCTCACCGAAGAAGACCTCAGAACCACCATAGAGCAAATGTCGGCCGATCTGGATTTCCGCGATGAATATCAGGGCAAGATTGAGGCTAAGTTATTGTTAAAAAGCGTGCTCAGCGAAATGTTGCCAAATAGTAGCCCGGTTGATGCCGCTTATAGCTCATCCAGTTATGGCTGGCGGATTGATCCTATGAGCGGGCATCGCGCTTTTCATGAAGGGTTGGATTTCCCGGCTGCATCCGGTACGCCAGTCTACGCGGCCGCTGACGGCATTGTCAGTACCGCGGCGCAAACCTCTGATTACGGCAATTTATTGAAGATTGATCATGGTTCTGGCCTGGAAACACGCTATGCGCATAACTCCAGATTGCTGGTCAAAGCCGGTGAGCGTGTCATCAAGGGCCAGAAGGTAGCGCTGATCGGTAGCACCGGCCGTTCTACCGGGCCACATCTGCATTACGAGATTCGCCTGAATGGCAATCCGCTAGACCCTCGCGAATATCTCAGGAACCATTCCTGACCGAATTCCATGGCTGACATGCAATAATCAAGACAATTCGCCTCTATATCTTATACAATCCTAGTTTATTTCTTATAACCCCGCTCCGGCGGATATCGGTGTGACTCATGTTAGCCTCGTTGTTTAAAAAATTCTTTGGTAGCCGTAATGACCGCCTGGTCAAGCAATACCAGCAAACCGTAAAACAAATCAATGACCTGGAACCAGATTTCCAGGCACTAAGCGATGATCAGTTACGGGCAAAGACCGAAGAGTTTAAACAACGCTACGCGCAGGGCGAGACACTGGAAAAGTTATTGCCGGAAGCGTTTGCCGTGGTGCGCGAGGGCAGCAAGCGTGCCTTAGGAATGCGCCACTTCGATGTGCAGCTGATTGGCGGCATGGTGCTCAACGCCGGCAAAATCGCCGAGATGCGTACCGGTGAAGGTAAAACGCTGGTAGCCACATTGCCAACTTACCTCAACGCGCTGACCGGCAAAGGTGTGCATGTGGTGACGGTCAATGATTACCTGGCCAAGCGTGATGCCGAGTGGATGGGCAAGCTATATAACTTCCTCGGCTTAACTGTAGGTATCAATTTGTCGCAAATGCAGCATGATGCCAAGCAACAGGCTTACGCTTCGGACATTACTTACGGTACCAATAACGAGTTCGGTTTTGATTACCTGCGCGACAACATGGTGTTCAGCAAGGAAGAGCGCGTACAGCGCCCTTTGCATTATGCGCTGGTGGATGAAGTAGACTCCATCTTGATCGATGAAGCACGTACGCCGCTGATTATTTCTGGCCAGGCTGAACATAGTGTTGATCTCTATGGTGCAATCAATGAAGTCGCCAAGCAGCTTGTACGTCAAAAAGAAGAAGAGGGCGAAGGCGATTTCTGGGTAGATGAAAAAGCTCAAAGCGTCACCATGAGTGAAGCCGGCCATGAGCATGCCGAGCAATTGCTGGAACAAGCCAGCATGTTGCCCGCTGGTTCCAGTCTGTATGAACCTGCCAATATTACGCTGGTGCATCATCTGTATGCTTCATTGCGTGCGCAAAACCTCTATCACCGCGACCAGCACTATGTTGTGCGCAATGATGAAATCGTGATCGTTGATGAGTTCTCTGGCCGTATGATGCCAGGCCGTCGTTGGTCAGATGGCTTGCATCAGGCAGTGGAAGCCAAAGAAGGCGTGTCTATCCAGAAAGAAAACCAGACCCTGGCATCGATCACTTTCCAGAATTACTTCCGAATGTACCAGAAGCTGAGTGGCATGACCGGTACCGCTGATACTGAAGCCTACGAGTTTAACCAGATCTATGCGCTGGAAACCGTGGTGATTCCTACCCACAGACCGGTGCAACGCTCGGATGCAATGGACAAAGTCTACCGCACGGGCATGGAAAAATATAAAGCGGTCATTGAAGATATCAAGCAATGCCAGGCGAAAGGCCAGCCGGTTCTGGTCGGTACCACTTCGATTGAAAACTCCGAGCTGATCTCGCAATTACTGACTCAAGCCAAACTTGAGCATCAAGTGCTAAACGCTAAACAACATGAGCGCGAAGCGACCATTGTGGCTGAAGCAGGTCGCCCTGGCATGATTACCATTGCCACCAATATGGCGGGTCGTGGTACCGATATTGTACTGGGCGGTAATTCTGAAGGCGAAATTCACGCCATCCATAACGATGCCAGTTTAACTGATGCTGACAAAGAAGCTAAAGTCGCACAGCTGAAATCTGAATGGCAGCAACGTCATGACGCAGTGCTGGCGGCTGGAGGTTTGCACATTATTGGTACCGAACGGCATGAATCACGCCGAGTTGATAACCAGTTGCGCGGCCGTTCGGGCCGTCAGGGCGATCCAGGCTCAAGCCGTTTCTACTTGTCTCTTGAAGATCAGCTACTGCGTATTTTCTCCGGCGAGCGTGTAGCGGCGATTATGACACGTCTTAATATGCCCGAAGGCGAAGCAATTGAGCATGCCATGGTGACGCGTGCGATTGAAAATGCGCAGCGCAAAGTGGAAGGCCGTAACTTTGATATCCGCAAGCAATTGCTGGAATACGATGATGTGTCTAATGACCAGCGTAAAGTGATTTACGAGCAGCGTAACGAATTGCTGGAATCTGTCGATGTTGGTCAAACGATTCGTGCCATGCGTGAAGATGTGGTCAACAGCCTGTTCAATACGCATATTCCCCCTGGCAGTGTAGAAGAGCAGTGGGACGTGCCTGCGCTGGAAGTAGCCTTGCGTGAAGATGCCAACCTGATCCTGCCCGTGGGCGAGTGGCTGGAGGGTAATCCTGATCTGCATGCCGAAACCCTGCGTGAGCGCATTGTTGAAGCGGCGAATGAAAGTTATGCAGGTAAAGAAGCCCTGGCTGGCAACGATAACATGCGCAATTTTGAGCGTGCGGTCATGCTGCAAAGCCTGGACAACCATTGGCGTGAACACTTGGCAGCACTCGACCATTTGCGTCAGGGGATCCATCTACGCTCTTATGCGCAGAAAAACCCCAAGCAGGAATATAAGCGTGAAGCTTTCGAGCTGTTTGAGTCGTTGCTGAATACTGTCAAGACTGAAGTGACCAAAATTACCATGCAGGTGCAAATCCGCTCACGCGAAGAGCTTGAAGCCGAAGAGCGTCGCGCTGAAGAGGCATTGCGTGCGACTGATGTAGGCAATGTGCAATATCAGCATACCGACTATGACAATGCCTTGAGCAATACCGGCAAGGCAGAAGCAGACAAGCAGCCATTAAACTTGCCGGAAGGCGTTCGCGTTGGACGTAATGACCCTTGCCCATGTGGTTCCGGCAAGCGTTTCAAGAATTGCCACGGTGCATTAAGCTAAATGCACCGAATAAAGAGTGCATTGAGTTAATGCGCTGAGTGAAGTGCTGTGGGCTAATGTACTAATGTTAAGGATATATTGAGTTAATCGTGCGAAAGGGTTGCCATGTCTGATCAGACCATCATTCCATCGCCTTGTATAGGCGTTTGCAGTATGGATGAAAGTAGCGGTTTCTGTGAGGGTTGCTATCGTACCCTGGAGGAAATTCAGCAGTGGTGGGATATGGACAACGCGGCCAAATCTGAGGTGATCAGAAAAGCGTCAGCACGCGAGGCAGCAGTATTCGGCGATTAATGCCGGTACATTCATATCAGTCCACAAACTAAAAGCCGGCAATGCCGGCTTTTAGTTTAATACGCATGGTAATTACAAGTCTGCCATGGGATGACCACCCATAGATGATGTTTTACTATCCAGCTTGGACACCACCAGCTCTAGTGAGGCCTTAAGATTCTTGAGAGCATCTATTTCCATGGTTGCCAAAACCTGAGGCAAAATCCCGTCTACCGGTTGCGGGGCTCTGGCCAGGGTAGCGTGTCCTGCAGGGGTTACCAGCAAACCAACCTTACGCTGATCTTCGGTCAACCGTTGTTTCTTGACCAATTGTTTCTTGACCAGTTTTTCAACTAGCAAGCTACACGTAGATTGGTGAATGGACAGGTTTTCTGCCAATCTAGAAACGCCAAGTTCGGGATGGGTGGCGATTTCGTTTAACAGCCAAAGCTGAGAACCGGAAATTCCGCAAGTCGATTCAATCTCTCTGAAATGTTGTCTGACTGCTCCAAAAATAATACGGAACTGTTTAAGTGCTTCTTTAGCAAGTGAATTCTGCATAATCAATAATTTTTAGATACTTTGATTGCATTCTATCATTTTTCTGAAACAAGGCTTTAGAGGTCAGCGCATTGTTGTGAAAAAAAGTTTTGAAAAAAAGTTGTTGGGTAATTATTCATACGGTAAGTAAATTCATAAGAATTGACTCATGAAATTCATTAAAGTTCTATTAAGTCCATAGCCAACGCCGCAATCTGAGGGGGTGGTTGTAATCAACCAGCTGGTTTTTTGATGAAATAACACATCGTAAAGTGTTGTAAAAAAGCGAATACATTGATGATTAACTATCGTTTTGAACGAAAGCAAGCTGCAAATATAGGGTATATAGCGTTTGTAAACCAAAATCAAAGACAGTTTGCAATGGTGAATCCGGCAATATTTCCTGGGCCAGCCGTGTTAAATGATAGTTTACGGGGCGTTGTTCTGAGTTTATGCGTTGCAGCAAATCATAAGTGACTGCATTAAGTTCGATAAACGTAATGTCAAAATCGGCTTTTCTGAATACCAGTAAATAAGCAGGAGATGCAGCCAGTTTGACATGCTTTTTTGATAGCTGATGCACTGGATAGTCGTACTGCAACAACATGTGCGCCGGGGCTAACTGTAAAAAAGATTCAGCCAAATCGCTTGCCTGATGGACTGCTGCGCCTGGCGACGTTAATCTTTCTTTATCCGGCAGCTTTGCCACATAGAGTTCTACCCATTCATAATGAGCCAGCTGAGCGGTAAAAGACGGCAAGTCTTGCTTAGCTAGATCCAGTGTTTGCACATAGTCGACGAAAGCGCTTGGAATATCCGCGAACAACGGGCTGGCAAAGTGATGACTGTTAAAGCAACACCTGGTTAGTTGACTTAAACGTCGTTTACCCAGTATTGAAAGTAATACCGGGAAGCAGGCACTGACACTGGTGAAGAAGTTGTTAAAAACGATTTCCCGGTAGATACCCAGGCGCTCGGTGTTTATTCCTGACTGCTGCACCTGTTGTTCAGGATCACGTAGATAGGCATTAAACGCCGCCTGATATTGCTGAAAAAGTAGTGGTGGTTTCATCAGGCTACCCGACTTACGCTCGACGAGTGCGCTTGAGTGACTTCTTGCTGAATGAGGTGGATATGGTCAACTTCCTGCATCACTTCCGTTAAGGGCGGAATGTTCGTGTCGCGTTCCAGTAATGTAGGGAATACGCCGAATCTTCGATAGGCATAAGCCAGTAATTGCCACACCGGGTCGATGACGGACGCTCCGTGTGTGTCTACCAACAGGTCAGCCTTTACCTGCAAATGCCCGGCGATATGGCTGTAGACAATGCGTCCGGCAGGCATCTGATCTATAAAAGAATAGGCATCAAACCCGAAATTGACACTGTTTACATAGACATTATTAATATCCAGGTGCAGATTGCAGTCTGCTTCAGCAAGCACGGCATTGATAAAGCTGCTTTCATCCATCTCCGAGATCGGCGCTGCCACATAGAAAGAAGCATTCTCGACGGCAATTCTTTGACCCAGGATATCCTGGGTTTGCCGGATCCGTTGCGCCACGTACTGCACCGCTTCTTCAGTAAAAGGAATAGGCAGCAGATCGTAAATATAGCCATTAGCTGTGTCGCTGCAATAGCTTAAATGTTCGGTATACAGGGGGATTTCAAAGTCAGACAGAAACTGCTTAACCTGGCGTAAAAAACTGACATTGAGAGGGTCAGGCCCACCCAGTGACAAGCACAAGCCATGGCAGGCGATCGGATAACGCTCGGCAAACCAGCGCAGGTCGGCGGCATATTTGCCACCCATGCCTATCCAGTTCTCAGGCGCAATCTCTACAAACTGCAAGTTTGCAAGTAGTGATTTGCCCTCATGCTGTTTGAAAGGCGGAATCAGTTCTCTTTTGAGCCCTAACCCAACCCCGCGAATATCAGACAAATGTGCCATGCGTGATCGGCGCTAGCTTTATTTGCTGGCGTGACAGGCGCCTTCTTTCATTTTCTCGGCTGAGCAGCTGCCTTCTTTAGACTTGTCAGCGCTGGCGTCTTCCTTAGCCTTGTCATGATGATGGTTGCCCTCCTTCATTTTTTCCGCAGAACAATGACCTTCTTTGGCTTTTTTCTTGTCTGCGCTGCACTTGCCATTCGCACATTTTCCTTCTTTGGCTTTGTCGGCATCGGCCACCTGGTAGCCCTGGCCCAGAGTTTTTAGTTCAAATGGATTATCCACCGCATGCGCGGCAGCGGCGGCTACTGATAAAGCGACAGCACTGGAAATGGCAGCAATTTTATTGGTCGTCATCTTGGTTTCCTTTATACAGAGATCTAAAAAAATGGACCTGGCAATGATAGTCCAATGCTAACAGGTGTTGAGGGATTTATAAAACTGATGCGGGGTATAAATCACAACTCAAGTTGAGGGAGCAATGCCAGCGCGCTGCTCTATCAACTGCAGGTAATGCGCGGCATCCAGCCCGGTCTGGTTGCGTTGCGCCAGCCAGATAGTTTCTGCCAGGCACTCCAGCAAGGCATGTTGCGCTTCATGCTCACCTTGATAATGTGTACAAAGTTTGCCATAGGCTTGCGTGATGCCGGTTGGCTGGTTAATGCTGATCTGTTCCTGGATAGACAGGTGCAAACTCATATGTAGAAACGGATTGGTTTCGCCCATCTCGGGGTAATAGGCCTGTTGCAGGTGCTGATCAGGCGCATCGAGGATGGCCTGGTATTCCGGGTGCAAATGCATAATGCCGACTGCCATTTTCTCAAGATCGGTCAACACTTTCTGTTGCTGGAACTTGGCCCAGGCGTCAAAGAAAAACTGACGTACTTCATCACGACTCGGGTTGAATAAGGCCATGGTTAACTTTCTGCCGATGGTAATACCGGATGTATCTGTTTATCACGATATTCGCACAAGTCTACAATGCAGCAGCTACCGCATTTGGGACTGCGTGCAGTGCAGGTGTATCGGCCATGCAGAATAAGCAAGTGATGGGCGTCCTGTAAAAATTGTCTGGGTGTCGTGCTTAAAAATCGCTGTTCAACTTCAAGTACCGTTTTGCCAGTCGCCAGTCTGGTGCGATTGCCGACGCGAAACAAATGCGTATCAACCGCTATCGTCGGCTGACCAAAGGCCGTATTCAGAATCACATTGGCGGTTTTTCGCCCTACACCGGCCAGGGCCTCAAGTGCTTCACGCTTGTCCGGTACTTGACCCTCGTGCAGGGTGATTAGTTGCATGCAGCATTTCAGTACATTCTGCGCTTTGGCGTGATAAAGCCCTATGGTTTTGATATAGCTTTCCAGGCCCTCAATGCCCAAATCCACCATTGCCTGCGGTGTGTTGGCAGCTTTAAACAGCTTGCGGGTGGCGATATTGACGCCTTTGTCTGTCGCCTGGGCTGACAGAATGACGGCAATCAGTAATTCAAACGTGGTGGTGTATTCGAGTTCTGTGGCCGGGTCGGGAATGGCGATGGCCAGTCTTTCAAAAATGGCGAGTCTTTTCTGGGCATTCATAATGGCAATATGTGCAGGCGCATGCAATCTAACAAACTATTAATCCGGTTTTGGAGACACAGCGCCTGTTTTTTGGGCTTTCACGCGCGCCATGGCCGCCGCAATCGCCGCTTTTTTTATGGCATCGGTGCCGGAATCAATGGACGACTTAACGCCCTGTTTGCGTTGGCTGCCGGTTTCTATGCGTGCCTGTTTTTCGCGCTCCATCCGCCTCTGTCTGTGTTGATGACGCTGACGCGCAAGATTGGCAGCTGACTTCGCATGGTCAATCTGCATCAGCGCATCATCAGGCAGCAGGGGTTGCATGATGATGCAATCCACCGGGCAGGGTGCCAGGCATAATTCACACCCGGTACATTCCTGGCTGATCACCGTATGCATCTGCTTGGATGCGCCCAGAATCGCATCCACCGGGCAGGCCTTGATGCATAGTGTGCAACCTATACAGCGTTGCTCATCTATCATGGCAATCGCTTTGGGCTTGCTGATGCCATGGTCGGTATTCAGTGGCAGGTATGGCAGATTCAACAGCTTTGCCAGTGTGCGTATGCCGGTTTCACCCCCGGGCGGGCACTGGTTTATTTTTGCATTACCCTGAGCGATGGCAACTGCATAAGGTTTACAGCCATGGTAGCCACATTGCTGGCATTGTGTTTGCGGCAGTACTTCGTCAATACGTTCAACCAAGTCAGTATGCGCAACCAGGCGATCATCGGCAATGCCAGGTTGATTTTGGCCGGTAGCGTCTGTCATCGTAGCAATCACATCATGGCTAAAAGGTTGCATGAAGTCACACGCAGGCTGCGTTTCTCACCGTCAATTTGTCAATATGGCTATTATAGCCGAATCTATATCCCATCATTGTGGATAGAACTTTTGATGTAGTGCTAAACGAGTCCAATATTGCCTGCATTTCTGGCTGGGTGGCCGTCAGGCAAATTTATCCCCCGCGGTTGTTATGCGTGCGTAAGGAAGCGCGCTTCTTTGGCGTTCAGCCGCATAATCAGTTAAAATAATCGCTTTATTATCGAATGGCAGAAGTATGTTAACGGGTAGTTTGGTGGCAATCGTTACTCCCATGTTTGAAGATGGTCGTTTGGATCTGGACGCGCTCAAGAAATTGATCGATTTTCATATCGACGCCGGGACAGACGGCATCGTGATTGTCGGTACCACCGGCGAATCACCTACTGTTGATGTGGATGAGCATTGTACGCTGATCAAGACCACGGTTGAGCATGTCGCTAAACGTGTGCCGGTGATTGCCGGTACCGGGGCAAACTCCACTTCTGAAGCCATAGAGCTGACTGCAAAAGCCAAGGCCGTGGGTGCCGATGCCTGTTTGCTGGTTGTACCCTATTACAACAAGCCATCACAAGAGGGTTTGTACCAGCATTTTAAAGCCGTGGCTGAGGCCGTCGATATTCCACAAATTCTTTATAATGTGCCTGGTCGTACCGGATGTGACCTCAGTAATGACACAGTCCTGAGACTGGCTGCAGTCCCTAATATTGTAGGGATTAAAGATGCGACCGGCGGTATTGAGCGCGGCACAGATTTGCTACTGCGAGTACCCGCTGATTTTGCGGTTTACAGCGGGGATGATGGCAGTGCATTGGCGCTGATGCTGCTCGGCGGTAAAGGCGTGATTTCGGTGACTGCCAATGTCGCGCCGCGCCTGATGCATGAAATGTGTGTCTCTGCACTCAATGGCGATGTGGCCAGTGCACGTGCGGCGAATGCCAAATTGTTTGCGTTGCATCAGAAGTTATTTGTAGAGGCTAATCCTATCCCGGTGAAATGGGTATTACAACAAATGGGATTGATTGCTACTGGCATCCGTTTGCCACTGGTCAATCTGTCGACCCAATATCATGAAGTGCTGCGTCACGCCATGAAACAGGCGGAAATCACATCTTAATTGAGGGAAATGAATTAAATGAGTCATATGTTTTTACAGCGTACGTTGCTGATAGGTCTGGTTGTCGTGTTGGCTGGCTGCGATTCGATACCCTTTTTGAACAATAGCTCTGACTACAAGGGTGCTGGCCGTTCCAAGTCTTTGGAGGTACCACCTGACCTGAGTTCTGTACGTTCCAGCAGTACCTATAATGTGCCGGGCGCAACCAACTACTCTACCTATAGCCAGAATCAGGAAGCGCAGGAACAGAATGGTCCGGCGCCGGTGCTGACGGATATGAAGAACGTGCGGATGGTCAAAGCGGGCTCGCAGCGCTGGCTGGTGGTGAATGCCCCGCCGGAAAAAATCTGGCCTATCGTGCGCGATTTCTGGCTGGATCAAGGCTTTGCGGTCAAAGTCGAGAATCCTGAAGTTGGCGTGATTGAAACCGAATGGTTGCAGTCGGATGCCATCAAGCCTAAAGAAGATAATCGTGGCTATGGTGACAAGTTTGATGCCTGGCTGGATAAATTGTCCGGCTTTGCCGATAGACGTAAATTCCGCACCCGGCTTGAGCGTGGTGAAAAAGATGGCACCACTGAGATTTACATGACGCATCGTACTGTCGCGGGCGCGCCGGATGATGGTAAAAATTATGTGAACACGCAGCTTGGTAAAATTGATACCGGTTACCGTGCAGATGCAGCTGAAAAGAAAAATACGGCTGGCCAGGAGTTTGATGCCGATCTGGATGCAGAGTTGCTGCGCCGCATGATGGTGAAGCTGGGCCTGGATGAGCAGAAAGCCGATCAGGTCATGACGCAGGTAGCGTCTGATAAACGTGCGGATGTGGTTAAAGAAGCTGATCAAAGTGTGACGCTCAAACTGAATGAGCCATTTGATCGCGCCTGGCGCCGCGTCGGGCTAGCCTTGGATCGTATTGGTTTCGTGACCGAAGATAAAAACCGTTCTGAAGGTATTTATTATGTACGGTATGCCGATACTGATGCTGAAGATCCTATCAAGCAGAAAAAAGGCTTACTGGAACGCCTGAAGTTCTGGGGCAGTGATGAGGATGAGAAATCCGCAGCGCCTTCAGAGGTAAAACAAGGCGATAAAACCAAATTCTGGAAAGGCACTTCAGAAGGCGACAAAGCCAGCAAGCAGTACCATATCCAGGTGCTGGAAAATGCGGATGATACGACAGATGTGTATGTCTTGACTGCTGAAAACAAACGTAATACGTCCACGACGGCGAATCGTATTGTTTCCCTGCTGTATGAACAACTCAAGTAATTGAGGCCCGAATGCGCTTTGCATCGTTAGGCAGTGGCAGCGCAGGCAATGCGACTGTGGTGGAAGCCGGGGAAACCCGGCTTTTGCTTGACTGCGGTTTTAGTGTGAAAGAGACAGTGCTGCGCTTAAACAGGCTGGGCCTGCAACCGGAGCAGCTGTCAGGTATTTTGATCACGCATGAGCATGATGACCATGCGCGTGGCGCCTTCAAGCTTGCGGCACGCTACCAGGTGCCGGTGTGGCTAACGCACGGCACTTACACCATGTGCCAGCGTTATCTGCCGACGCAGCCTGTGAGCGTGCATATTATCGACGCCCATACCACGTTTGCTTTGCAGGATATTGAAGTGATTCCCTATCCTGTGCCGCACGACGCGAGAGAGCCTGCTCAGTTTGTGTTCAGTGATGGCATGCGGAAGTTTGGCGTATTGACGGATGTCGGCAGCGTGACGCCGCATATCGTGGCCATGCTGCAAGGTTGCGATGGGTTGTTACTCGAATGCAATCATGATCTGGATATGTTGCGCACCGGGCCTTATGCCTATTCGCTCAAAAAGCGTGTCGGTGGCTGGCTGGGGCATCTGGATAACCAGAGCAGTGCCAAGCTGCTAGCGCAACTTGATAACAGCAAGTTGAAACATCTGGTGGCTGCACATCTGAGTGAGAAAAATAATACGCCTGCGTTGGCACAGCAGGCGTTGAGTGAAGTGTTGCAGTGTGCAACTGACTGGGTGCAAATCGCCAGTCAGCACGAGGGGCTGGACTGGCGAGTTTTATAATTACCTGGTACTAGGCAGTAGTTCTCAACTGGTTTAATCCAGCACATGGATCTGTTCAGATAACCTTATCATACGTTCCACCGGCGTCACCCAGACAATACCGTCGCCGATATTGCCGGTGTGTCCTACCTCGACGATGGTTTGCAAAATGCCTTCTACCAACTCATCCGGGACCACCATATACAAATACACTTTTGGACTATAATCCGTCAGTTCTTCCCGCACGCCTACGCTCGGTTTTTGCAAGTGATGGCCGCAGCCTTCGACCTTGTTCACCGACATGCCCGGGAAGCCTTTGATATTACGCAGTGCCGAGCGGATTTTTGCCAGTCTGGCCGGTTGTATAACTGCTTTAATTTCTTTCATGACAATATCCTTTCGAGTGCTGAACCACGGGGCGGCATTATGCCTCGATTTTGCTTTCTTCAAACTTACGATACAGCGTAGGTACCACAATCAGGGTGAGCAGGGTAGATGTAATCAGCCCCCCAATCACCACAATCGCCAGCGGGCGTTGTACCTCGGCACCCGGGCCGGTTGCAAACAGGAAAGGCACCAGGCCCAGCATGGCAACCGTGGCTGTCATCATCACCGGCCGGAAGCGCTGGGCGCAGCCTTGCAGAATCGCGTCCAGCTGGCTTTTGCCTTCATCACGCAGGGTGCGGATATAGGATACCAATACCACGGCATTCAGCACGGCAATCCCCCAGAGGGCAATAAAGCCAACCGAAGCAGGCACTGACAGATATTCACCCGTAATGAACAGCGCAATCACGCCACCGATCGAGGCGAACGGTAACACCAGGATAATCATGGTGGCAAAGCGCATCGACTGGAACAGCAAAAACAGCAGGAAGAAAATGGCCGCAATCGTCACCGGAATAATAATCATCAGGTGGCCCATCGCACGTTCCATGTTCTGGAACTGGCCGCCGTATTCCAAATAATAGCCATCCGGTAATTGCAGTTTCTGGTCCAGCACCTGTTGCATCTCGGCGACAAAACCACCCAGGTCACGGTCTTTGACGTTCACGCCAATCACGATCCGGCGTTTGGCCAATTCACGGCTGATCTGTGCCGGGCCATCCTTGATTTCAATATCTGCCAGATCATCTAACGCAACACGTGAGCCATTAGGCGAGGTCAGCATGATATTGCGTATGGCCTCTTCATCATTACGGAAAGATTCCGGGTAACGTACTGCGGCAGAGAAGCGACGTTGCCCTTCAAAAATCTCGGTCGCGATTTTACCGCCAATGGCGGTTTCAATCACATCATGCACATCAGCAGCATTAATGCCGTGGCGGGCAATCGCCTGACGATCAATGGTGATGTTCAGGTATTGCTGCCCGGATACTTTTTCCACCTTGATTTCAGTCGCGCCTTTCACAGTGCCGGCAATCCTGGCGATCTCATCTGCTTTTTGTTTCAGCATATCCAGATCTTCACCGAAGATTTTTACCGCCACATCCGCGCGCACGCCGGTCAACAATTCATCGACACGATCGGAAATAGGCTGTGCCATGATGATTTGCACACCAGGAATATACTTCTCCAGTACCTCGCGCATTTTTTCCGCAATGTCATCCTGCGTCCAGCCTGCTGGCCATTCGTCACGCGGTTTCAGGCTGATGATAGGTGTGGACTCATTCTGTGCCTGCGCATCCGCCGGGCTTTCGCCGCGACCCAGGCCAGAGATGGCGGATTTAACGCCTGGCACCTGTTCCATGATCAGCTTCATGCCCTTGTTTTCCATCTTGATCGATTCTTCAAGTGAGATATTAGGCACGCGGTTGATACCCGGAACAATGGATCCTTCCTTCATTTCCGGGATAAACGATGTACCCAGCAATGGAAACAGCGCAATCGTTCCGACAAACAGCAGGCAGGAAGCGATGATGGTTTTTTTCTCATTGTTGAGCACCCAGTTCAGGGATTTCAGGTAGGGGCGTTTGATCACCTGGATAAACTTGGTATCTTCTCCACTACCGCCTTTCAGCAGGTAAGAACACAAGGCGGGTGTCATGGTCAGCGATAACACCAGCGACACAAACAGGGCGATGGCAATGGTATACGCCAGTGGCGCAAACATTTTGCCTTCCATGCCTTCCAGGGTCATCAATGGTAAAAATACCAGGATGATAATACCTACCCCGAATAGTACCGGGGTGGCGACTTCAGTTGCAGCCTCCAGCACGACGCGGATTTTGCTCTCGTCTTTGCGATGACCCAGGTGGTGAAAGGCATTTTCTACCACCACCACAGAGCCATCTACCATCAGGCCAATCGCGATAGCCAGCCCGCCCAGCGACATCAGGTTGGCAGAAATGCCGTAGTGATTCATGACCATAAAGGTGATTAAAGGTGTCAGTACTAAAGTCCCCACCACAATCACGCTGGAGCGTATATCGCCAAGGAACAGGAACAACACCACTACCACCAGGATAATGCCTTCGATCAGCACTTTGGTAACAGTGTGCAGCGCGGCATCGACCAGCTCGCTACGGTCATAGTAAGGTACGATTTGCAGGCCATGTGGCAGCATCCCTTTGCTGTTGATTTCTTCCACACGTGCCTTGATACGGCTGACCACTTCTTTGGCGTTACCGCCACGCATCATGATCACGATGCCACCAACGGATTCCGTATCGCCGTTTTTAAGCACGACCCCGACCCGTACTTCATGGCCTATGGTGACCTCGGCGACATCGCGGATATAGACCGGAATGCCGTTATCTTCCTTGAGCACCATATTGCGGATATCGTCCAGGTTTTGCACCAGGCCCACGCCGCGAATCAGATACTGCTCAGCATGGTGTTGCAGAATACCGCCGCCGCTATTGGCGTTGTTGCGCGCCAGCGCGTCATACACATCTTTAAGCTTGATAGAGAAGTGCGTCATGCGGTCAGGATTGACCAGCACCTGGTATTGCTTGACGTATCCACCTTGCGAGTTGATTTCTGCAACGCCAGGAATGCCGCGAAGCAATGGGCGTACTACCCAGTCCTGAATCGCGCGACGCTCGGTCAGATCTGCCTGCGTTAATGGTTTTTTGCCGTCATCCGGTTTATCCAGCGTGAACTGGTACACCTCCCCTAGACCGGTGGATACCGGCCCCAGGATAGGCATCACGCCATCAGGCATACGTTCCATGACTTCCATCAGCCGTTCCATCACCAACTGGCGTGCAAAATACACATCGGTGCTATCGGTAAATACCAGCGTGATCAGTGACAAGGCATTTTTATTGACCGAGCGCATTTCCACCAGACCAGGCAAGCCGGTCATGGCAATTTCCAGCGGGACGGTGATAAAACGTTCTACTTCTTCAGGGGATTTTCCGGTGGCCTGGGTCGCAATCAGTACCTGGACATTGGTCACGTCAGGGAAGGCGTCCACTGACAGATTTTTTACTGCAAACAGGCCAGCAAATACCAGTGCAACGGCAAGTACCAATACAATCAGGCGCTGCTTGAGCGCCCCTCGAATCATTGATTCAATCATGCTTTTACTCCATTTCCTTGCGCTTGCGTTCGTTGTTTACATGAAAAGCGCCGTCCAGCACGATTTGATCACCAGGTTGCAAGCCTTGTAATACCTCTTTTTTGCCGTCATAAGTACGGCCCAGGGTCACAGGTAATAACTTGTATTGTTTGGATTTCAGCGTTTGCGCGAACACATGGTCGGCATTGTTCTCACGCACCACCGCTGTAGAGGGGATCGCAATGACAGTCTCGGGTCTGGCTTCCAGCAAAATGGTAATCAGCATGTCAGGTTTCAGCAGCATTTTATCGTTGCTGATATTGGCACGCGCCATCACTGTACGCGTAGCCGGATTGACGATATCACCGACAAATGCCAGTGTGCCGGTCAGCTCTGCATCATCCAGTGCCGGCACTTCAATATTCAGCGATTGACCTTCCCGGATATGCGCAATTTGCTGCTCAGGAATTTCCGCCACTGCCCATACATGCGACAGGTCAGCAATCACAAACAGTTCTTCTGCCGGGGCAACGACTTGTCCTAACCTGGCCTTGCGCGCAATGACAGTACCGGTGATTTTCGAGTTCACCTGGCTGGTAGACATGCCACTGTTTTGTAAACCCAGCCTCGAGATATTGTCAGGCGCCATACCCAGTACCAGTAATTGGTCGCGGGCAGCATTCACCTCGGCATTTGCCGCATGCAGTTCGCCTTCGCGGCGTTGCAGTTCCGCCTGGCTGATCACATCCGCTTCTAGTAATTGCTTGGCGCGGTCAACCGCTTTGGTCTGTAACTGTACTTGCTGGCTGGCTTTAATGTAACTCAGTTGATATTGCGCGAGCTCTGTACTCTTGATGGTAGCCAGGCGCTGTCCGGCTTTGACTTCATCCCCCAGGTTGACATCCAGTGTGCTGATGCGACCAGTGATAGATGCGCCGGCTCGGGACTCATATTGCTCATCCACCTGGATACGTCCGGGTATGCGCAGGGTATCGACAAACTGTATCTCGGTGACAGCACCGGTTTTGATATTGGCTTCCAGTTCTGGAGTGAGTGACACCAGGTTAGGATCTACCACTGCTTTGGTTTCTGCGGCTGGTGCCGGTTTTTCTGAGCACGCGGTGGACATCACCGCCAGTGCCGCAGTGAACAAAGTTGAAATTAAAATACGAGACATGACCATTCCCTTATGGTTGGACCAAATCAGAACCGATGAAACGTTCGATTTGCAATACACTGAAAAAATAATCGAATTTGGCAACCAGATAGTCACGTCTGACATCACGATTGACGCGTTGCGCATCCAGATATTCCAGGATGCCGCGTTCTCCGAATTTATAGGCGGCTTCTGCACGGCTGAGCGTGGCTTCCGATTGCTGCAATAAACCATTTTCAAACACTTTTAGCTGGTTGCTGGCAATGACATTGCGTTGGTAGGCACTGTCAATTTCCTTGCGTAGCACTTGCTTTTGCAATTTGATGTTGGCGTCTGCTTCATCGATGCCGGCAGCAGCCTGCGCGATCTGGCCTTCACGCCGGTTCCACACCGGCAATGGCACCACGACACCTACCCTGAACGTATTCAGGTCAGGATCCTGGGTGAAGTCAGACTTCAATGTCAGGCCAGGGAAGCGCAAGTCCTTCTCCAGTTTTAACCTTGCTTCTGCACTATCCTTGGCGGTGAGCAATTGCTGTAAATAAGGGTTGTTTTCTGCAGACTGGCGTAAGGTTGCGATGTCTGGCAAGGTGGAAATGACGGGCGGTTGGGGTTTGATATCAAAGTCATCCGGCATATTCCCTATCATGCCGCGTAAAATGGCTTTGGCTTCATCAATGCGTGTTTGTGCGCTGGCATAATCGCGTTCAGCTACCAGTAATTCGGTATCTGCTTTGATTAGTTCGTATCTGGCCGCTTCGCCGACATCTACTTTGCGTTTAATCTTGGTTTGAATCTCCCGCAGTACGTTCAGGTTGGCACCAAACATTTCCAGGACTTGCTGGCGAAGCTGCACTGTTAGATATGCCTGCTTGATCAGATTGCGCAGATCAAAGCTGGTGGTTTGTATGCCTTTTTCGGCATAGGTCAGTTGCTGTTCAGCCAGTTCCCGCCGCGAAGCACGCGTGCCAGGGAATTCCAGCGGTTGCGAAAGGGTGACACCATAGTTTCTTTCGCTGGCGCCAGGTGTTGGTACACCACGGTATCTGGCCGGGCCTGCCATGACTTCCAGATCAGGGTTGGAAAAAGATCTGGCAACGGTGATGCCTGCAGCAGCAGCTTCAATCTGCGCTTTGCTGACCGACATCGTCGGGTTTTCGGCAATGGCTTTATCCAGCAATGTTTTCAGGTCAAACGTAGGTTCGGCAAACGCTATCGGCGATATCAGGCAAGACAACCACAAGAGTCTGTGCGCTTTTCGCCAGCGGATATGACTTAACATAACAATCCTTCTCAGATGACCTTGTCTATCATGACATAGTCACCTTAATTAATAATTAAAATTACACTCTGACGACAGGCCGAAAGAGGGAGGGTATTGCTAAGCGAGTTGCGGCGGCCGGTCTAGCCAGAAGGGGAAAATAATGTGATATGCAGGTAAATGGTGCTCGGGCGTGTGATAGCTGGCCCGTTTTAAGGGATAGCTGAAAGCTGGCAAAGTGATTTTATCGACATCGACTTCAGGGACTTCAAGCATGTCGACAAATCCGATCACTTCTACAAAATCTGCAGACATGGAGTCATCAATCGCATTGGAGAGAATCACCCCTAAGTTACCGGTTTGTAGCAGCGTCGTTGTGGCTGCCGGTTCAGCAGCAGTTGTCTGCAGTGCAAACACTAAACACAACAAATGTAGTAAATAAAAAATTTTTTGCATGGACAAAATCAAAACCGGGTGTAATTGCATGTGACAACTGGATATGAGCAATTACCGTACCAGCGATGAATGTGTGTGTAACCTATTGATTTAAATACTTTAATGGAGTTAATTGTAAATTTGGATTTCGTATGGCCCGCGTAATGCACCTTTAAAGTGCAAAACCACAGCAACATTATAGTTCATGTCGCTGTGGTCGCATAGTTTGAATCAGCCTAATCCGGTTTAAGCCGAAATGGTCTCTTCTTTGAAGTTCAGCTTGATCTGGTCATTCTCATCAATATCGATGTGAACCTGACCACCCTCATTCAGGCGACCGAACAATAACTCGTCGGCCAGTGCCTTGCGGATAGTATCCTGAATCAGGCGTGCCATTGGTCGCGCACCCATCAATGGGTCAAAGCCTTTTCTACCCAGGTAAGCCTTGAGCTCATCACTGAATGTCACATCGACTTTTTTCTCGTGCAACTGATCTTCAAGCTGCATGAGGAATTTGTCGACTACGCGCAGGATAATCTCCTGGTTCAGTGCACCGAAGGACACTGTCGCATCCAGACGGTTACGGAACTCAGGGCTGAACAGGCGCTTCAGGTCTGCAGCCTCGTCAGTCACGTCTTTACTGTTGGTAAAGCCGATGCTGGCTTTGGACAGGTTTTCAGCACCTGCGTTGGTGGTCATAATGATGGTCACATTGCGGAAATCTGCTTTGCGGCCATTATTATCAGTCAACGTACCATGATCCATCACTTGCAGCAGGATATTGAAAATATCCGGATGCGCTTTTTCAATTTCGTCTAGCAGCAATACGCAATATGGCTGTTTGGTCACGGCTTCAGTCAACAAACCACCCTGGTCAAAGCCCACATAGCCTGGAGGCGCACCAATCAGGCGTGACACTGCATGACGTTCCATATACTCGGACATATCGAAGCGCAGCAATTCTATGCCTAAGACATAAGCCAGTTGTTTCGCAACTTCTGTTTTACCTACACCTGTAGGGCCGGCAAACAAAAAGCTACCAATTGGTTTATTACCATTACCCAGGCCGCTACGCGCCATTTTCACGGCGGAAGCCAATACATCAATCGCTTTATCCTGGCCAAATACCACTGCTTTCAAATCGCGTTCTAGCGTTTTCAATGCATTGCGGTCGTCGGTAGAAATATTTTTAGGCGGAATACGCGCAATCTTGGCAATGATCTCTTCAATCTCTTTGTTGCCAATGATTTTCTTCTGTTTGCTTTTCGGCAGAATTCGTTGCGCAGCACCAGCCTCATCAATCACGTCAATCGCTTTGTCCGGCAAATGACGGTCATTAATATATTTCGCAGATAACTCAGCAGCCACAGTCAATGCGCTGGCACTGTATTTCACGCTGTGATGCTCCTCAAACCTGGTTTTCAGGCCTTTAAGAATCTCAATGGTTTCAGCTACGCTAGGCTCAGCCACATCAATTTTCTGGAAACGGCGTGACAGGGCGTGATCTTTCTCAAAAATACCACGGTATTCCTGGTAAGTGGTTGCGCCTATGCATTTGAGTGAGCCATTGGATAACGCCGGTTTCAGCAGGTTGCTGGCATCCAACGTGCCGCCACTGGCTGAGCCTGCGCCGATCAGGGTATGGATCTCATCAATAAACAGGATCGCTTCAGGCTTCTCTGCCAGCTGTTTCATGACAGCCTTGAGGCGTTGCTCAAAGTCGCCACGATATTTGGTACCGGCCAGCAATGCACCCATGTCTAAAGAATAAACTGTGGCATCTTTCAGGACTTCAGGTATCTCGTGATTCACAATGCGTGAGGCCAGGCCTTCAGCGATTGCAGTTTTACCCACGCCCGCTTCGCCCACTAACAGCGGGTTATTTTTGCGGCGGCGGCATAATGTTTGGATGACGCGTTCCAGTTCCAGGCTACGGCCGATCAACGGATCAATTTTTCCGGCCACGACTTGCGCATTCAGGTTAAGGGTAAAGCTTTCCAGCGCACCTGTAGAAACACTTTCACCTTCGGTTTCCTGTTCGGTATTGCTGGCTTTAGGCTCGCTTTCCTGGATCTTGGCTACGCCATGCGAAATGAAATTCACGACATCCAGGCGGGTCACGCCTTGCTGATGCAGGAAAAACACCGCATGTGAATCTTTTTCACCGTAAATGGCGACCAGCACGTTAGCACCAGTCACTTCTTTTTTACCGGAGGATTGTACGTGCAGCATGGCACGCTGGATCACGCGCTGGAAACCTAGCGTCGGTTGTGTGTCAACCTCGTCAGTACCAGCAACGGTGGGAGTGTGTTCTTCAATATATTGGGTAAGCTCGCCGCGCAGCGTATCGAATTTGGCTCCGCAAGCGCGTAACACTTCTGCGGCAGTCGGGTTATCCAACATAGCCAGTAACAGATGCTCAACTGTAATCAATTCGTGACGCTTTTGTCTCGCGTCCATAAAAGCCATGTGCAGGCTAACTTCAAGTTCTTGAGCAATCATGATGACTTTCCTTAATCCACTACACTACAAAAATACACTAGGAAAAACGCTATGTTCACAGATGCTATTAATGTACACCCGCGCGTCTGTGTCTGGTTATTAATATCGTGCCTAAATGCAAAAATTTCAATGGTACGTTCGAGCTATTCAGTCATATTTGCGACATATTTATCTGCAATGCTGATTGATTGTGCAATCAGTGACTTTTTTAAGCAGACTCGACTACTGATGCTAACACTGTTCGGGCTAATCTGAAGCTTGGGAATGTCATGCTATTCCCTCGATATTCTCCTGATGCAGGTTTGCTGCTTAAGCAGCTTCAATCACACATTGCAACGGGTGCTGTGCTTCCTGCGCGGACTCAAGCACCTGATGCATTTTTGTTTCAGCGATGTCTTGCGGGTAGACGCCACACACGCCGGCGCCCTCAGTATGTACTTTGAGCATGATTTGTGTGGCTTGTTCACGAGACTTATAAAAAAAGCGTTCAATCACGGCGACAACGAACTCCATAGGGGTGTAGTCGTCGTTCAATAACAACACTTTATATAGCTCTGGAGGTTTTGGTTTGGCAATCTGTGGATCCAGTGCCAAATCGCCATCACGCTTGGGTCGTACCATAATTTTGCATACCTGATCTTAAGTTTATTTTGCGCTTTGTATGAAAAAATTCAAGTGCCAGATGGGGTGGAAATTAAAGATAAATTTTGACCAGCTTGACGATGCGATCCTGTGCATCCACGATTTCCAGTCTGTGCTCACCCAGCTTGAAGCTGGTGTCAGGATCCGGAATATCTTCAAAATGCTCAAGAATCAACCCATTCAAGGTACGTGGACCGTCAATCGGCAGGGAGAGTTTCAATTTTCGGTTAATGTCGCGTAACTGGCTGCTGCCGTCTACCAGCCAGCTGCCATCTTCATTTTGCTGGAAATCCTTGGTGCGCTCAGGCGATTGGGTGGTGAATTCGCCCACTACTTCTTCCAGAATATCTTCCAGCGTTAACAGGCCGCGGAACTCGCCATACTCGTCCACCACCAAGGCAATGCGCTCATGATGTTTCTGGAATTGTTGCAGCTGGGTATACAGAGGCGTCCCTGAAGGAATGTAATAGGGCGGGCTCATCGCCGCCTGCAATAAGCCTTTGGTCGGGATTTTACCAATATGGAAATCACGTAATAAAGGCAATACTTTACGGACGTGGACAATGCCGACTATATCTTCATGGTCACCTTGCCTGACTGGCAATCTTGAATGGCGGCTATTGGCCAGCTGCTCCATGATCTGGTCTATCGGATGATCAAGGTCGACAAACTCTACCTGGGTATGCGCAGTCATGACGTGGTCGACGATGATGTCTTCCAGGTCAAGCAGGTTGAGCAGGATGGTGCGGTTTTGCGAGGGGATATATTGACCGGCATCGCTGACGATACTGCGTAATTCCTCTGTGGTCACCGATTGTGCCTGGTCAAAATTCACGCGCACACCTAAGAGCTTAACAAAGGCTTTGACGAACAGATTGACGAACCAGACGACCGGATTAAATAACCAGATCAGAGGGTAAAGTAAGTAACTGGTCGCATAGGCAAGTTTTTCCGCATGTGCGGCAGCAATGACTTTAGGTGAAATCTCGCTGAATACCAGGATGGCAAAGGTAATCGCCAGTGAACCCCACATCAGTACATAGTCGCCTTCGCCAAACAGCCGCTCAGAGATGATCACTTCCAGTGTGGAGGAGCCTACGATACAAAAGGTGTTGCCCAGCAAGATTGCGCCCAGGGTTTTGTCTGTTTGAGCAATCAGGCGGCTGGCGAGTTTGGCACCGCGATGGCCTTCTTTCGCCATGTGTCGCATGCGGTAACGGTTGAGCGACATCAGGCTGGTCTCGGCGACGGAGAAAAACGCCGTGAGTGACAGTAGCAGAAGTAATAAGCCTATCTGCCAGCTTAAGGGAATATTGTCCAAGGGAGTGGGGCTAAAAACAAGAAGCCACTAGTGTACCCACCAGTGGCTAAAAATCCAAGGGAAACGCGTACTAAGTGGCTACACGGCCGAATTGCTGTGTTGCGCGGTTTTTTAGTCACGGCATAACCTAAAGGTTAGCCTGCGCTGAAACTTCGCTCTCGAAATCCTCATGTACTACATGTACATTCCGGTTTCTGCGTTCCGGGTGCCTTGCACTTCAACCGCTCGCTCACTTATTAAGTGTTTCCGTGAGTTATGTGCGCTTAAGGTGCCAGTGCCGCTTCGTCTTCTCTCGGTTTCTTCTCTGAGTCGCCAATCAGGTTGGCACGGCTCACACCCAGCCACATGGCGATCGGGCAGGCGACCAGCACGGAAGAGTAAATACCAAACAAAATACCAATGGTCAGCGCCAGTGAAAAGTTATGCAGGGTTTCACCACCGAAAAACAGCATGGAGCAGACCATGGTTTGCGTCATCAAGTGGGTGATGATAGTGCGTGACATGGTGCGGGTAATCGCGTTATCAATCACTTGCACGGCAGATGCTTTACGCATTTTCTTGAAGTTTTCGCGTACGCGGTCAAATACCACGACTGATTCGTTTACTGAATAACCAAGCACCGCCAGGATCGCCGCCAGTACTGTGAGGTTGAACTCCCACTGGAAGAACGCAAAGAAGCCAAGGATAATGATGACGTCATGCATGTTGGCGATGATGGCGGCCACCGCAAAACGCCATTCGAAACGCAGTGCCAGGTAACCCATAATGCCCGCGCATACCAGCAGCAAGGCCAAGGCGCCATTTTCGTAAAGCTCTTCACCGACTTGTGAACCTACAGATTCCACGCGGCGGATTTCCGCGCCACTGTCCGCATTTTTCAATGAGCTGGAAATCTTTTCTGACAATTGCGCAATCGATAGTTCTTTTTTCACCGGCAGGCGGATCAGCACATCCTGGCTGGAGCCAAAGTTCTGCACTGTGACATCTTTCAGACCGGTTTGATCAATCACTTCCCGGATTTTAGCGATATTAGCCGTGGTCGGATAATGCACTTCCATCACCGTGCCGCCAGTAAAATCGACACCGTAATGCAGGCCTCTATGCATCAGGAAGAAGATCGCCAATATAAAGGTGATCAGCGAGATCGAAGTGGTCAGACGCCCGTAACTCATGAACGGGATATCTTTTTTAATTCTGAATAATTCCATAATCTGTTCTCAAATAGGTTGTGACAGCAATCGTTCGGGCCGGCTCGGTTAACCGATCGGCAGACGCTCAATCTTGCGGCGATAACCGTACAAGAGGTTGACGATCGCACGTGATACCAGCACAGCGCTAAACATCGAAGTCATAATGCCCAGTACGTGTACCACTGCAAAGCCTTTGATCGGGCCGGTACCAAACATAAACAGCGCCAGGCCTGCAATCAGCGTGGTCACGTTAGAGTCAAGAATGGTGTCGAACGCGCGGTCGTAACCAGCGTGAATGCTGGCTTGCGGCGTATTGCCATTGCGCAACTCTTCACGGATACGTTCGTTGATCAGCACATTGGCATCAATCGCCATCCCTAATGCCAGCGCAATCGCGGCCAGGCCAGGCAAGGTCAGCGTCGCTTGCAGCATGGAGAGGATCGCCACCAGCAACAGCAGGTTAACACCAAGTGCCATGACGGAAACGCCACCAAACACCATGTAGTAGATGATCATCATCACGGCAATCGCGGCAAAACCCCACAAGGTAGAGTGCACGCCACGCTTGATATTTTCTTCACCCATGCTAGGGCCAACGGTACGTTCTTCAATGATTTCCATAGGCGCGGCCAAAGCACCGGCACGCAGCAGCAATGAAATGTCAGTCGCTTCCTGTGCATTCGCCATGCCGGAAATCTGCACGCGGCCGCCGCCGATTTCTTCATTGATCACCGGCGCGGTCACCACTTCGGTGCTGCCTTTTTCAATCAGCAAAATCGCCATGCGCTTGCCGACATTTTCGCGGGTCACATTTTTGAAGATGCCTGCGCCACGGCCATCAAGTGTCACGTTGACGACAGAAGAACCATTCTGGCCATTCACGCCAGGGCCTGCATCAGTGATACGGTCACCAGTTAGTACTACGCTTTTCTTGACCAGTACCGGACGGCCGTCACGGTCAAAATACAGTTCGTCACCAAACGGCACCTGGCCGCTTTGCGCTTTCTGCAAAGTCGTCATATCGGCTTTTTCTTCATCCACCATGCGAATTTCCAGTGTCGCCGTGCGACCCAGGATTTCCTTGGCTTTAGCAGTATCCTGCACACCAGGCAGTTGCACCACAATACGGTCTACGCCTTGCTGTTGCACGATAGGCTCGGCCACGCCCAGCTCATTGATCCGGTTATGCAGTGTTTGCAGGTTTTGCTTGAGTGCAAACTCCTGGATACGTTTTTGCGCCATGGCACTCATGCTGGCCGTCAGGCTAAATTCTTTATCACCGCCAGAAACCTTGTAGGTCAGGTCAGAGAAGTCTTTCGCCAGTACGTTGCGCGCTTTGGTCGCTTCCGCTTCAGACTCAAACTTCACAACCACTACCTGGCTTTGACGCTCGATCCCGTAATAATTGATCTTTTCCTTGCGCAAAGACATGCGGAAATCGCCGACAGTACTTTCAGCCGCTTTATCCAGCGCTGCCTTCATATCCACTTGCAGCAGGAAGTGCACACCGCCGCGCAGATCCAGGCCCAGGTACATAGGCTTGGCACCTATACTTTGCAGCCAGTTCGGCGTTTGCGGCACCAGGTTAAGTGCAACGGTGTAATCCTTGCCCAGCGTTGACACCAGCTTGTCTTTTGCCAGCAGCTGAGTATCGGTATTGGCCAGACGTACCTTCACACCGCTGACGTCTAGAAACATGCCATCAAAAGGGATTTTTGCCTGCGTTAAAGTGTTTTCCACTTTCTGCAACAGGCTCTCGTCTACTTTGAGCGAGCTTTTAGCCGGGCTGATCTGTACTGCTGGCGATTCCCCAAAAAAGTTGGGGATCGTGTACAGCAGGCCGATGACGATGACTGTGCCAATCAGCACGTATTTCCATAATGGATAACGGTTCATAAAAAACTCTTATACGGAATAAAGGACTGGAAAAAGGTCACTTGTAATTAAATTGACTTGATTGTGCCAGGCGGCAGCAACGTTTGTACGGTATGTTTTTGTACATTGACCACAGTATTGGCGGCGATTTCAATGCTGATAAAGCTTTCACCGACTTTGGTTACCTTGCCGACGATACCGCCGGTGGTTGCCACTTCATCACCTGCTTTAAGCGTTTCCAGCATGGATTTATGTTGTTTTGCCTGTTTGACTTGCGGACGGATCAGCATGAAATAGAACAACACGAAAATCACAATCATGGGCACAAAGCTCATGATGTCGCTGGTTGTTGCAGTGGCTGCATAGGCATTACTAATCAACATATTTTTTTCTTCCTGAATCAATCTACGAAATAACTCGCGATTTTAGCACAGGCGGGAGAAGAATATGCGTGAGGCTGAGCCAGGGGAGGGTATGCTGATAAAAAGGATTCTTTAGGCAGGGTTTCTCAGATTATGCTCTGCGCACTGCGTAACAGTGCTGTTATGTGCAATGATGCGCGCTACAGAAATCCGTCATTTCTGCGTTGGCCGGAATCCAGGCAAGGTTGATGCTTAGCTTGGTAACTTCCGAAGAGCAAGTCTTGCACTGGCTCTAATCCTTACAGGTTTATAAATATTTCTTCAGATATTAACCATTCCTTTTCGCTTTCTCAGCGAGTTCCTTTTCTTTGCTTGCCCAAAGAATAAGTAACCAAAAGAAAAGGCACCCTAGCTTCCGCTTATTTCCTGCGTTGCTCATCAAAATAAGCGGTCGCGAAACTCATCCTAGCGGCCTGCACACTACGCAGGCCACCGCGGGATTCAGACAGTCGCTCCTTTGTTTCTTATTTTGCCTGCGCTACTCGGTGCGTCAGATAGGGGCCCGTGAAAACAACACGCTTTCAGTTACGTGAGACTCGCCACATTCATTCCCGCTCAACAATTGAAATTAAACAAAGCTAAAAGCATTTAAAGACAAAACAATGTACTTAGTTGTTGGGTTTATTCTAGAGAGTTGAAAAGGTCACTTAGCGCCCTCTGCCAATTGCGCCCGACAACTGTTACATCGTGGTGGTTTTAAACGGGCCCCTATCTGACGCGCCGAGTAGCGCAGTCAGCGTGGGAGGAGTCGGCCAGCGTCTGTTTGAGTTCCGCAACAAGCCACGTTATGTGTGGCTTGTCAGGGCGAGTTTCGTTGGACGCCCACGCTGACGAGCAACGGAGGAAGAAAGCGGAAGCTAGGGGTCTTGTTCTTTGCCTTCTTTCTTATGGACAAGCAAAAGAAGGTCGCCTAGAGGCGAAACAGAAGCTATTTAAATTAATCAACTATTGAAGAGTCATTACAGTTAACGCTTTTCTGCTCGTTTCCTCGCAAATTCAGTTTTAAACGTTTCAAACCTGTTTTCTTCAATCGCCGCCCGCATCCCCTGCATCAAAAATTGATAATAATGCAGGTTATGAATCGTGTTTAACCGCGCACCCAGAATCTCGCCAATCCGGTACAAATGATGCAAATAGCTGCGGCTAAAGTGACGGCAGGTATAGCATTCACACTCATCATCCAGCGGACGTGTATCTGTTTTATGGGTAGCATTCTTGATTTTGACATCGCCATATTGCGTGAACAGCCAACCGTTACGCGCATTCCTAGTAGGCATGACGCAATCAAACATATCGATGCCATAGCTGACGGCATCCACCAGGTCTTCCGGCGTACCGACACCCATCAGGTAGCGTGGTTTGTCTTTTGGCATTTGCGGCGCGGTATGCGCCAGAATGCGCAGCATGTCTTCTTTGGGTTCGCCGACTGACAGGCCACCAATTGCATAGCCATCAAAGCCAATCTTTTCCAGTCCCTGGCGCGAAACATCGCGCAGGTCTTCAAACATGCCGCCCTGGATAATGCCGAACAAGGCATTTTTCTGAGTGCTGCTAGCCGCATCATCTCTGGCTTCAATTCTTTGAACGCCTTGTTGGACCAGCTGCCGGACTTCCTCCTCGCCGCCCTGTAACGCCATCGCTTGCGGGATGGTCTGATTTTGGTAAACATTAAACGCATCGCGGCTGCGTTGCGCCCAGCGCAGGCTGAGTTCCATGGACTGTCTGGCCTCATGGTGGGTGGCCGGGTAGGGCGTACATTCGTCGAAAATCATAACGATGTCGCTATTGAGTACGCGCTGGATGCGCATGGATTCTTCTGGAGTCAGAAAGCAGCTGTCGCCATTAATGGGTGATTTGAATTTGACACCTGCTTCACTGATTTTGCGTAAATCTCCGAGGCTCCACACCTGGAAGCCGCCGGAGTCGGTGAGTATCGGTTTGTCCCAGCCCATGAATTTATGCAGGCCATCGTGTGCCGCAACCACCTCTAGACCGGGACGCAGCCACAGGTGAAAGGTATTGCCGAGCACGATGTGGGCCTGGATATCGTTCAGTTCCAAAGGCGACATGGCTTTAACTGTGCCGTAGGTGCCCACTGGCATAAACGCAGGGGTTTGTACTTCGCCATGGGGTAAGTGGACGGTGGCGCGTCTGGCGAGGCCATCGGTATTGTGTAGGGAAAACTGCATGAAATGGCGATAAGTAGCTGAAATAAACGCGCATTTTATCACAGCAACATAATGCGTCCGGTGCGTATGTCCGGGCTTTTGCATTGCCCGGCTTTGCTTGCATTTTTTGTGATTGCCCGCAACAATGCACATATTCCTTTATAAAGCTCTTGTATGGCTGAACCACAGACCCGCCTGTCACGACGTGAAGAACATACCAGTTTGCGTCAGCGTGGCATTTATTTGCTACCTAACCTGTTCACTTCTGCTTCCCTGTTTGGTGGCTTCTACGCCATTGTGCAGGCCATGAACCAGCATTTTGAGCAATCAGCGATTGCAATTTTTATCGCCATGGTGCTGGATGGGCTGGACGGCCGCGTGGCGCGTATGACCAATACCCAGAGTGCATTCGGCGCTGAATATGATAGCCTGGCGGATATGGTGTCGTTCGGCGTGGCGCCTGCGCTGATCGTGTATGTTTGGGCCTTGCAGCCGATGAATAAACTGGGCTGGATTGCGGCCTTTATCTATTGTGCCTGTGCGGCCTTGCGCCTGGCGCGCTTCAATACCAAGATCGATGACCCGTTCCAGGACAAGCGCTATTTCCAGGGCTTACCCAGCCCGGCGGCAGCGGCCTTGCTGGCAGGTTTTGTCTGGGTGTCTTACGAATACAATATAGATGGCCGCGAAATCTTCTTCGGTGCGGTGCAGGTAAAATGGATCGCCTGGTGCCTGACAGTATTTGCCGCCGGTTCTATGGTGTCTGACCTTAAATTCTACAGCGGCAAGGATATCAACCTGCGTCATTCGGTGCCTTTCGTGGCGATTTTGGCAGTGGTGCTGGCGTTCGTGCTGATTTCTTACAGTCCTCCGGAAGTACTGTTCAGCGTGGTATTTGTGTATACCTTGTCTGGATATTACTTGTGGACGCGTGACAGAATGGCTGCAAAAAACAAAACTTAAGCCATACAAAACACTGAAACGCGCCAACCTGGCGCGTTTTTTATTGGGGCGGGAATCCTGCGCCACTGTTATAGTCAATTATGGGCCAAGCAGGTAAAATTCCGGCTACCAGGTTAGGATAAATTCATGGAACAAATTATTATTTTCGATACCACGCTGCGTGACGGGGAACAAAGCCCGGGTGCAGCAATGACCAAAGAAGAAAAAATCCGCATTGCGCGCCAGCTGGAAAAGCTGGGTGTAGATGTGATTGAGGCAGGGTTTGCTGCGGCCAGCCCAGGTGATTTTGATGCGATATCCGAAATCGCCAAAGTGATTAAAACTTCCACCGTGTGTTCATTGGCACGCGCCAGTGAAAATGATGTGCGCAGGGCCGGTGAAGCCATTAAACACGCGGCCAAGGGTCGTATCCATACTTTTATTGCCACCAGCAAAATCCATATGGTCAATAAACTGCGCATGACCGAAGACCAGGTGGTCGAGCGGGCCGTGCAGGCAGTGAAATGGGCGTTGGAATATACCGAAGACGTTGAGTTTTCTGCCGAAGATGCCGTGCGGTCCGAAATTGATTTCCTGGTGCGCGTGTTTGAAGCAGTGATTGATGCCGGTGCCAGAACCATCAACGTGCCGGACACCGTTGGCTACAGTATTCCTTCGGTGTGGGGTGAACGCATGGCCGAGTTGATCAAGCGTGTCAAAGGCGCTGACAAGGTTGTCTGGTCTACCCATTGTCACAATGATTTAGGCATGGCAGTGGCGAACTCGCTATCTGCGGTGATGAACGGTGCACGCCAGGTGGAATGTACGATTAATGGTCTGGGTGAGCGTGCCGGTAACGCCAGCCTGGAAGAGATCGTGATGGCGATTAAAACCCGCAGCGATATTTTTAATCTGACCACACGTATCGATACCACGCAAATCGTGCCTGCTTCCAAGCTGGTCTCCACCATTACCGGTTATCCGGTACAGCCTAACAAGGCCATTGTCGGTGCCAATGCGTTTGCGCATGAATCCGGCATCCACCAGGATGGTGTGCTCAAGCACCGCGAAACCTATGAAATCATGCGTGCCGAAGATGTGGGCTGGGGTGCGAATAAACTGACTTTGGGCAAATTGTCTGGCCGTAATGCCTTCCGTACCCGTTTGAAAGAGCTGGGCATTGAGCTGGAAAGTGACGATGCGCTGAATGCCGCCTTCGCACGTTTTAAGGAACTGGCAGATAAAAAATCGGAAATCTTTGATGAAGATTTGCATGCGCTGGTCAATGATGAAGTGGTACAAGACACCGCTGAGTTGTTCAAGCTGACTTACCTGCAAGTGGCATCACAAACCGGAGAAATTCCGCATGCGGTTCTGACGCTGAATCGTGACGGCACAGAGCAACGCACGGAAGCAACTGGTGGCGGCCCGGTGGATGCGACGTTTAAAGCCATTGAAAATGTAGTTAACAGTGAGACTGAGCTATTGCTTTACTCGGTCAACAATATCACCAGCGGTACAGATGCCCAGGGTGAAGTCACTGTGCGCCTGGCAAAAGGCGGCCGGGTGGTCAACGGGCAGGGCGCAGATACGGATATCGTGGTGGCTTCTGCAAAGGCATACCTGAACGCGCTGAACAAGCTTTATGCCAAAGTGGAAAAGCTGAATCCACAAGTAGAGTAATGCTGATTCGTTAAGCGTGCTTGAATATGGTGCGTTTAACGATGAAACCTTAACTGCGAGCAGTGATGATTGCTATAACCAACCCCCTCATTTTTCAGAGTGACCTGACACAGTTTGTGGCGTCATCAATTTAGTCAGTAAAGTTTGCGTACGATTCGCTGGAAATGAATATAAGGATGTTGAATGCCGGCTAAGCATCAGTGGCTGTTAATCGTGAGTGCGCTGACTTGTACTTACCTTATCTGGGGTTCTACCTACCTGGCAATCAAATACGCCATTGAGAGTTTCCCGCCATTTGTCATGGTGGGCATACGCTTTACTGCGGCCGGGGCATTGCTGTATGTGATATTGCGCGGCCTGGGTCACGCCGCTCCAACGCCGATTCAATGGCGGGGTGCCGCGCTGGTCGGGTTATTGTTGCCGGTGCTGGGCAATGGCACCGTTTCTCACGTTCAACTGCATGTTTCATCCAGCGTGGCGGCCTTGGCGATTGCCACAGCACCGATCTGGATGGCGATTTTTTCCAGCCTGTGGGGACACAAGATCAGCCGTCGTGAATGGCTGGGGATTGCCATTGGCCTGGTCGGCATTCTGTTGCTGAATACCCGCGGCAGTTTACAGGGCGATTGGCTGAGTGCGTTTTTGCTGATGTTTGCTGCCGCGTCGTGGTCGCTGGGCTCGGTATGGAGCAAGCATATGGCGATGCCGACAGGCCTGATGGGTGCCGCCAGCCAGATGCTGTGTGGTGGCCTGATCGCATTTATCTTCAGTGCGGCCTTTGGCGAGCAATGGCCGACAGCCATCACAGCACGCTCCTGGGTGGCGATTGTCTTCATGATTGTGCTCGGTTCCATGGTGGCGTTTTCTGCCTACCACTGGTTGTTGCACAATGTGCGGCCCCTGGTGGCAAGCAGTAATACCTTTGTGAATCCGGTGGTGGCATTTGTGGTGGGCGTACTATTCGCCGATGAGCATATCCACACCATGGAATATATCGCGCTGGCTGTGATTCTGGTGGGCGTGTTCCTGGTGCTGACTTCGACCAGCGAGGCAGTGCCAGATGAAACGATTGTTTAATAATGTGATTTAAGAAAAGATATGAAACAAAACCTGGCGTTATTTGATTTGGACAACACCCTGCTGGCCGGGGATAGTGACTATAACTGGAGCCTTTTCCTGATTGGCGAAGGGCTGCTCGATGAAAAAACGCACAAAGCGCGCAACGAGCAGTTTTACCTGGATTATAAAAATGGCAACCTGGATATTTATGCCTTTCTGGAGTTCCAGTTACAGCCATTGGCGCAACATCCGAAATCTTTCCTGGATGAACTGCACAAAAAATACATGGCTAACGTGATCCGCCCGATGATGACGCAAAAAGCGCAGGCATTGGTGGACCAGCATAAAGCCAATGGCGACCTGTGCATGGTGATTACTGCTACGAACAGTTTTGTCACCAAGCCTATCGGCACCGCCTATGGTATTGAGCACCTGATTGGTACGGACCCTGAGTTTGTGGATGGAAAGTTCACAGGAGGCGTGAGCGGCACCCCCAGCTTCCAGCAAGGCAAGGTGACGCGCCTGAATGAATGGCTGGCGGAAAAAGGGCAAACCCTGGCTGATTTTGAAACCAGTTACTTTTACAGTGATTCACACAACGATTTACCGCTGATGAAGCTGGTGACAAATCCTGTTGCGGTTGATGCAGACCCGACTTTGACTAGCTATGCCACTGAACAAGGCTGGCCTATTATCAGCCTGCGGGATTAAAACTCTCCTGGAAGTGCATTAATGGCTGGCGGGCTTCTTTCGCGAATGCAATGGTAAAAAAGCAGCGACATCGCTGCTTTTTTATTTAACGCCGTTACCCGTTAACGGTTTAACACCACATGCAGTACAAAGCGGCTGCCTATATAAGCCAGCAGTAATAGCACAAAACCAAACAGCGTCCACCGCGTAGCCGTTTTGCCGCGCCAGCCATACTTAAAGCGGCCAAACAGCAGCCAGGCATAAATAAGCCAGGAAGCAATCGAGAAAATGGTTTTATGGTTGAATTGCAGTGGCTGGTCGAAAATCTCTTCACTGAACAGCATCCCACTGACCAGCGTAATCGTCAGCAATACAAAGCCGATATGTAGTACGCGGAACAGCAGGGCGTCCATCACCATCAATGGCGGAAAGCCTGGCAACGCCAGCCAGCTGTTTTTCTGGTGCAAGGCGCGCTCAGCCATGCGCATCAGGCATGCATGCAGCGCCGCGAACGTAAACAGGCTGTAAGCGAGTATGGCAAGCACAATATGCAGGCTGAACAGCGTCAGGCCAGCGGTATTTACATAATAGTCTTTAATGGCAAACCCAGGCATCAGTACAAACAAGGCGGCTGGTGGCAATACAAAGGCTTGCAGGCTGTGTAAAGCATGTTTGAGGTCAGCAATCCAGTAGATCAGCACGGTGAGCCAGAGGATAGCCGAAAGCGCGTAATAGACGCCCAGGTTAAATCCACCCACGGCAAACATATCACGGTACAGCAACCAGCCATGCAAAATAACACTCAATGCCACCATGGCACTATGTAGCTGGAAAGATGCCTGTGTTTCGCTGGCAGGCTTGTTTTGCCTGGCGATCCGCCAGTAATCCATCGCCACTGCCATATAGATAAACGCGACTACCAGATAGGGAATAAGATGTTGAATCATGCGCCACATTATGGCAAAACTCGGCGTATTCGCCTAGCATGATGTAAAATCCCTAGCTTATTCAAAGACCTGTTTTAAAGAGAGTTCACCCATGCTGGAAAACCTGACCGGCCGTTTGCAGGGCGTCATCAAAAACCTGCGCGGCCAAGCACGTTTAACCGAAGACAATATTGCCGATGCCATGCGTGAAGTGCGGATGGCCTTGCTGGAAGCCGACGTCGCCTTGCCGGTGGTGAAAGACTTTATTGCCCGCGTCAAAGAGCGCGCCAATGGCCGTGAAGTGCTGCAAAGCCTGACCCCAGGGCAAGCCGTGATTGAAGTGGTCAATGACGAGCTGACCGAGTTGATGGGTAAAGCCAATGTCGGCCTTAACCTGGCGGCAGTGCCACCTGTGGTGATTTTAATGGCAGGTCTGCAGGGTGCCGGTAAAACCACCACTTCCGGCAAATTGGCCAAGTTACTCAAAGAACAAAAGAAAAAAGTATTGCTTGCCAGTGCCGACGTTTACCGTCCGGCCGCGATCACCCAGTTGCAGACCCTGGCAAAACAGCTGGATATCGATTGCTTTGATAGCAATCCTCAGCAAAAGCCACTGGAAATCGCCGCCCAGGTGATGGAGCAGGCGAAAAAGAATTACTACGACGTGGTGATTTTCGATACTGCCGGTCGCCTGGCGATTGATGAAGCCATGATGGCAGAAATCAAAGACCTGCATGCTTTATTGAAACCGACTGAAACACTGTTTGTGGTCGACGCCATGCAGGGCCAGGATGCCGTCAATACCGCCAAAGCCTTTGGTGAAGCCTTGCCACTGACCGGTGTCATCGTGACCAAGCTTGACGGTGATTCACGTGGTGGTGCTGCATTATCTGTACGCCACGTCACCGGCCAGCCGATCAAGTTTATCGGTGTCAGTGAAAAAGTCGATGGCCTGGAGCCTTTCCACCCTGACCGGATGGCAGGACGTATTCTGGGCATGGGTGATGTACTGAGCCTGATTGAAGAAGCGCATAAAAAAGTCGATCTTGATGAAGCGAAGAAAGTCGCCGATAAACTCAAATCCGGCGCCAAGTTCGACCTCAACGATTTCAAATCACAAATGCTGCAAATGCGCAAAATGGGCGGCATGGCCTCGCTGATGGATAAGATGCCTTCGCAAATCGCCGGCATGGCTCAGAAGATTAATACTGATGACGTCGATAAATCCCTGCGCCGCATCGAAGGCATTATCAACAGCATGACCCCGGATGAACGCAGCAAACCCGAACTCATCAAAGCCACCCGCAAAAAACGTATCGCAGCCGGTAGCGGCGTGCAGGTACAAGATGTGAACCGCCTGCTAAATCAGTTTGAAGAAACTCAAAAAATGATGAAGATGTTCAGCAAAGGCGGCATGGCGAAGATGATGCGCGGCATGGGTGGCATGATGGGCGGTAAATTCCCGGGAATGTAAAGACCAAAATTACGGGATATATGAAAAATAAACTTTTTATACAAAAAAGCGAAAACAGCATTGACCAATCCCCGTAAATCCCCCATAATCGCGTTCTTTCAAATTTGACGCAAACAAAGCGCCAGACACGAAATGAGGGGTGTTAGCTCAGCTGGTAGAGCAGCGGACTTTTAATCCGTTTGTCGTGGGTTCGATCCCCGCACACCCTACCAAAATACAAAAGACGGCTTGCAGAAATGTGAGCCGTTTTTTCTTTTCTCAATGCCAAGTAATGAATTAGAGCGCCGGACTCATAATCCGTTGGTGCTGTGTTCGACTCACAGAGGGGCCACCAATAAAATCAAAGGGTTACGATTTATCGTAACCCTTTTTTATTTTTTAGTAGCCGTATAGTAGCCTCAAAGTTGGATGCTCATAAAAATTCTTTCTCACCAATATGGGTTCTTGATAAGACTTCTTATTGGGCTTTAAAGCTAAATACCAATTAGCTGAAATCTAAAAATTAAAGATTATTAAAACACCCCTTGATATAAAAAGACTAAAGAATTTAAAGGCTGTGATTGAGTGGATGCAGTGGCTGAATTTTTTTCAGCAGCTTAAAAAAGGAAAGAATCCGCAATCATGTGTATCATTCCAGAGTTAAAGCACGCGCTGATATTTTTGATTATATTGAAGTGTTTTATAACAGGGCCAGACGCACTCACACCTAAATGGCATGAGTCGTGAAACATATGAATAGGTCTGCGTAAGCAAGGCTAGGTATCAAAATCGTGGATAGTCCATAGAGGCCCATGGGTACCTATAATTACAGTTGGAGTGCAAAGGGAATTTGTGAGTGAATTAGATAACAGATTGCATGAGCTTTTACGTCGTACAAAAATAACAACAAAATCTCGCTATCGAGCAAGCGAACGGCTTGAATTGCATCATAAACTTTCTCAATGGACAGTCTCATTGATCTCGGTAGCGCTTGTCTTCATTCCACTGGTTCAAACATTTAGAATTTCCGCGGGCATTGAAGTAATTTACTTAAACGCCACTCAAGCAACTTTGGCTATTTTAGTTTTAGTCTACTCACTTTTACTTGGCCAAGAAAATTTCATTTCCCGCGCACAAGCCATGCATCGCAATGGTGTTGAATTAGGTCGCTTCGCTCGTAAACTAGCGGGCATGGGTCAGAGTGTCTCAGACGAAGAGTATTTTTCTCTTGCTGAAGAGTATTACGATATTCTAGAAAAATATGAGAACCACAAACCAATTGATTATTTATATACACGCCTATCAGAAAACCCCAGCAATTTTAATGAGTGGGCAATATTTATTGGTTTATGGCTTAAAGCACGCGTCATGTCTCTAATTGTCTTTTCGCATTACTTTGTAGCGATTGGGTTTGTAGGTTTTATTTTCTATACGCTTTTTTCAGGCATTGTTGCACATGCAAAATAGCTTTTCGCTACTCTCTAACTCATCCATCGCGCAGGACTGGTGAAAGCATTCTTCGATGATACAATTTTCAATAATGAAGGTTGAGCCACCGAAGTCGCCAGCCCCTTATGTCAAACGTTAGATTATTTAAATAAATCGGAGATACTGATAGATGGAAGAGAGATCGCTGAGATCTCATGTATTGGATTTGATAGGAAGCTTTCTATATCAAGAAAACTTTCCACATTATCCGTATTTGAGAGAAGGTATTCTTGATCTGGTAGATTCTACTTCTTCATACAGAGAGGAAGGTGAGGAGTTATATCCGGAGATATTCATTACAAATAATATTGAATCAGTGCTTGAAACCCTACCTTTCTGCAAAAATGTAGAGATAGATAGGAAATTAGGAACCGTAAAAGAATTTTCAAATGCTTTAAAACTATGTGCCCCATTGTCACGAAATGGATGGGTTATCTACATCAACGTAGAAGAAGAATACATAAGTTACGGCGTGGTCTCATCTGAAATATCGGAATTAAGCCCTACATTTAGGACTCAGGCTGTTGGTGAGCTGAGCCAAAATGGCGAAGACTATAGTATTGCCTACCTTCAAAATGTGGGGAATAAAACAGTACTTCTAAAGGGTTCTGAAGCAAGTGCTCTTATTTGTCTTACATTAAACAGTAAAGGGACTTCTCATGGTCATGAATTACAAAAGCTTTGCTCGGTCATAACTCAAGATATAAATGAGCAATACAAAGATATTTCAGTTTCTTACTTTCAAAAGCTAATTGGGAATGCATTAATTATTGGGCATGGAAATCTAATTGGTGTTGTTCAAGATGACGAAGAGAAGCTAACCGCTTTAAAAGCAAGGCATAACGACGGTGTTTACCTGCGAAAACCAATTGATATGTATGAGTTACTAGCTGCTTCAGAAGTCGAAAAAACAAGAGAAGCATGTACGTCCAACCGGCTTTATAGCTCTTTACTTGAGTCAATGTTAAACCACGATGGCATGACTGTAATAACAACGTCTGGAAAAGTTCTTGGTTATCACATATTTGTAAAGCCACAAGGCAATGAAGAGGAGGGGCTCGTAGGTGGGGCTAGAACTAGAGCTTTTGAAATAATGAAGCGCAGTGAATGTTTTGAGTGTTGTTTTTATAAATCTCAAGATGGAAGCGAAAAAATTTGGAGCGTGACCGATGCCCGGTAAAGAATTAGTGTGGGCTGGCCCCACTGGTAGATTGATACCTGCAACTTGCTCAGAGCCGCAAGAAATTGTGCTTTACGCAAACGGATTAAACGATAAGCAAAAAACAGATATAGCACGTGCCTTTGAGCATGGAGCGTACGACATGGGCGCTGAGTATACATGGCGTAGAGCCATGGTCAGGCTTAAGTCAACCTTAAAAACATTAGGCATGAGCTTTATCGGAGAAATGCTTAATGATGATGATATCGATGAATATAGTAATATCGATATTGTTTTGAATGACTATAGTGCGATTAGTTTGGCGGAACAGCTCGGCGCAATCAATAGCACTGGAGCCTTAAAGCTTAGGCATGCATTGGAAGTAATAAGCCATTACTTGTCTGATGAAGCTGAAAAGAACAATGAAGAATTATCAAAAATCGATGCAGCCTCTTTAGTAAATTCTTGTGTTAAATATGTTCTAGGTGAAACAGACATATCTATAGCAATCGAGTTTTCTGAGTTAAGAAATCGGCTTTACACTGAGTCACTAACATTATCTGACCCTCAAATTGAACAACTTTTAGATTCGCCGCCGTTTTATATAAAAACCGTCGTTTCGGTTTTGTTGTCAGGAATTAAAAATGAACAGGGCGCGGCTCAGGAACATGCCGTTGGAAATTTAGGTGTATTGATTCAACCGATTTGGAGTCATATTCCAGAAAAAGATAAATGGCAAATTGGTAACGCCTACCGAGATGCAACGGCTGCAGGTGATATTTCTGCGACTAAAGGTCTTAAAAATGCCTTGCTAAAGGTAAAAGGTTTCGATTATGTACCTGAAAATCTGCGCTCTTCTACTTTTAAAAAGGCTGCTAAGTCTTTAATCGATGCACATTTCGCAATAAATAATTTCTATACTGAAGCCCCATTAGTGGCCAGCTTGTCGAAGCTCGGAAGTTCAATACCGGCTCCAGCTTTTATAGATTGCGTTCAAGCGTATCTATGTGTTTATCTTGGTAATTCATATGGTGTCTCCAACGCGGCCTTCCCGACAGCCAAAGCAGAATTACTAAAGATTCCGGAAGATCGGTGGAGGTATTATTTTGATAAAGTGTTGAGCACTGACGAAATCATACTTACCAAACTGTTTAACGATAAACCAAGAGAAAGATTCAAAACGTTAATAAGCGATCATTTAACATTTCTTGTTGAAAGTGAAAGTCTAAATACGGATGTTCTCAAACTCGTTCAAGCTCTAAATAACGGTGACAATGGTCGAATTAATTCAATTGCACGAAAACTTTACGATAAATTGCGAGAAAAATAATCTAACAATTGGCTGTTGTCGGACGTGTATACGCTGAGTTCCGACAAGCCGTAAAGCCAAGCGATAAAGTGTCATTCCGTACAGTTATTGACAGTACTCCAAGGAAACCTAAAAGCCTAACCCTTATTTTTTAAGATATTCGCTGATGAAGATCGGGGGATCTAGAGCTTTCTTGATTGGGATTGGTTTCCATTGATCTTTTTGCTCTGAATTTGGTTTGTAATCAGTTTTAAGAGTCCATGTGTGCAATCTTGTGAGTACAGTTACGTTCCCTGCCTCTACACCAGTGATTTTGTAGCCTTTAGGTTCTCGATAGCGATTAAGCTCATCACTCCATAGACGATACACTTTGATAGTTTGCTCTTTGCGCTTGGCAAATGGCCCGCCCATTATTTCTATTAGCTCATCCCATTTCTTATTATCAGCAGCTAAATGCGCTTGTTTAAGGATGCCTGATAGGTCATCCCCTTTAATTCGCCTTAACTCACGGTATACGCTCACGGGAGGGCCGCCAATTTGCTGAAATTGGCGAATACCCCAAACCGAAGCCCACGTACACACTCTGTCAGCTGCCGATTTGGAATCATTGCCATATAAATCATCATCTATACCAAAGCCATCAATAGATTTACTGATGTATTTAGAGATGTATCCTGTTGCTCCTTGCTTGGGATCGATTTTAATGAGTTCAAAGCGGTGCTTATCCGCGCCTTTCTCGTCGCCATCTTCACGCATAGCATAATCTCGGATTACTGCCGTTAATTGATCTGCTTTCTCGCTTTCAACGAACAACAATAAGTGCCAATGCGGTGTGCCATCATGGTGTGGCTCAGCGACTCTGAAGCCATAAATCTGTATTCCTAGTCGTTGTAACTTAGCTCTGATTTGAGACCACATAGTTACGAGGTATTTTTGAGATTCTTTTGGGGTCGTGCCGTCATAATTTAGAATTGCATCACCTGATTTCGAATGTCGGGCATGCATACGTGACGGACAGGTGACCGTATAGAACATCGCTTGATGTTTATATTTCTTTGAGATCTCCTCGAATCCTCTAATGCGTGTCATTAACTCGTTACGGCGATTCTCTGGATTCGCTAGGGATGTTTTAGCAAGATCAAACAAACTAAATACATCACCATCCTCATTTTCCAAGTGAGTAGCTTCAAGAGCGCGCTTGTTACGGAGTTTTTGCTGTTTTCTTCGCTCAAATGATTCATCGCTAACATACGTTCCAGCGTTTTGGGGTGATAAAGCGAGCTTGTATAAATTTACCCGCACAAACAGGCAAAGATACAAAAAACAGCATGTTAAGAATGTATTGTGGAGTACGATAAAGGCCATCGAATAATTGAGCGTAATGGCCATAGAGAATGTAAATATAGAAATACATAAAAACGGATAGAGAAGTCACCGCTCCAAGCCGTAAAAATGTATGCTGTAATATCACGAAATTAAGCACAAACAATATAAATAGGCCAATCATTGTAGCCAGTAAAATATTGGAAAAGTCTAATAGCCATGAGCCTTTTGCTATTAAATTTAAATGAAGTAGCTGCTCTACAAGTAAAACGTAACCAATGGCAAAAATGCTTTGAATAAGCTTCGCGAAAAGTGATTCTGGTGGAATGTTGAACATAAAACTATTCATCTTTGACATCATACTTTTTCTTGAAGTCTTGTTCTTCTCTGATCATTGGATCAAACCAATAAAATAATGGCGCAATTAAAAGTACTAAGGCCATGAGAGTAATAACGCCTAATGCTCCGATATAGTTGAACTCAAATCCTTCAAAAGTTTTGAATTGTTCAAAGCCATGACCACTTATGACCTTATCTATAATCGTGAAAAAGACTTTAATTCCAGCAATAGCAATCATGATGGATGCTATGACACTTAGTACACAGAGCGTACACTTGGGTTTTATTGATGCAGTCATTTGAGGCGCTCTATAAATTATTTAGTCGCGGGGACTTTTAATCATCATGCTTGGGATTGAATACAACCACGTGTGGAGAGTCAATGAAAGAGCTATCTTTATCGGATAAATGTTCGTGCTCCCATGATTTACCTTTAGTTTCCATCCCAATCGCGCATGCCTCTAAGAAACTAGCAATTCGACGTAATTTTTCTGGTGTAGCAAGAATAGTAATTTCAGCCAATTCTGCTGGAATGATCTCTTCAATATTTAAGCCTTCGTCGGCGTAACCATGTATTCTCATAGGGCTAAGGTTCTTTATTTGTGCTTGCGGCAGAGCTACCACGGGTTTTTCCGGTATCTAGTAAGTTTTTTTAGGATAGCGGGATCAATGTTGCTGCTCCATACGCCATTTAGTAAGAAGCGAAATTCAGAGTTTTTTCTAGCTTGCTGATCTATACGATCAACAAAGCTTCGGCCATGTCTAGCCATTAAGTTTTCCAATGGACCGGCTGCAACATTAGTCATGACGACAGCAGACTGATCTTCAGCCAAGATACCTAATATGACTTCCCACGCTAGTTCTGGTTGCTCAGATACAAATTTATCAAGCATTTCCCATGCCCAGAACTGATCATTTGTTTGTGAAGTGCTGGTACCATTTTTGTGATACGAGATCCATGCATTAATCAGTTTTGTCTTTTCTTCTTGATTCATTTTTAATTGAGAGCGCCCGTTGTTCAGACTTCATTTTTCTTTTAAGACTTAGTGCTAGAAACCCTATCCAGGCTGCTACCGAAAAATATAGAGAAGCTAAAACAACCCTTGCCCCAAACTCACCTAGAGTGGAAAATAAAACACCATTGAGCCAACAACCTCTTGAACATTGAATGCGCACGGGAATGTTTGAAATTAAAGTGTTCAATCCAGTCAGAATAGCTAATGCTGAGAACACCCAAAAGCTGGGATAAATTATGCGCTCCATTGTGAGAGATGTTTCCTGAAAAGAGTGAGTAATCGGTAGTAACCAACATATTTTCAAAGATTTCTGGAATATTTGATTGGATGTTTAGATGAGTTTCGTTCGACTAAAATAATATGTTCTCTATAGTCATCCGGATAATATATTAAACCTCCAAAATCGGTAAGAACCATAATTCCTTTGTCTAAAACTGAAAAGTCGTGATTTACATATTCTTTTAAAAATTCACCTTTACCAATGCAAGCGATAACTAGGCCACGATATTTAATATCAATTGCGATTAAATCCCTTAGTTCAGCAATATTGCCATCAGAGTATTTCATAAAAAAATATAAAGTTTATTTAACTAAATCTTCCAATTAAATATGGTTTTAAAATCAGAGAAGCAAGCCTCACATATCCAATGATAACTATTTAAAGTTGAGTACCCTTCATGCACTGTATCTGGAAGGCTCTCAGAGAATTTCTTATTACAAAATTCACAATGATCATGCTCCCATGTTTCGGTGTACTTTATGTAAGTTGATTTTTTGAGTCCAACCCCAAGTAAGTATTTTTCCTGTCCTTGCAGTCTCCAATCTGCCATATCTCTCTCACTGCAATACCAACTTGAAGAGTTAAAAGTATACGAAACCAGTAACGATATCAAGTCAGCACTTCGAAAACCCTGCCCATAGTCGCATGTCTTGAGCCATAGCCGAACAAACAGGAGCTGGCTGATAAGACGGCAATCCCGACGGAGATTGTTGGCCGTTATGTTGGCTTGGTGTGACATTAGAGATTTACTGATTAATTTTTGTCCTTGCATAATTGCATGCCTGTTCTTGATTCTGAAAAGGATAATTAATTTCATCAAGATAGCCATCGTGAAATACTCTACGCTTGATTCCCAGGCCCAAGTCTTTATAAATACTCACATCAAGTCCTCCTTGGTCACCAGCAAAGCCGAATTGGAAAACCTCACAATGCAAATTAGAAGCTAATCTAATTTGATTAGACTTATCATCAACCGCAAAAGACAAAGCGGTACCAAAAGTAATGATTAACGTAATAACAACTATTGCACTTGCAAGTGGAATACCGAGAAGACGAGGCTTAATCTTATAAAATATTGAAATTAAACTTAAGTAACAAACAAGAGAACTCAGTAATAAGACAATGTTTGCAGCATGGGATTCGAAGCGAAGGCCCCAGAAATATGCTGTGACGATGGAAAGTACAGAAATAGAAATAACCGCATATCTAGCAATAATTTCTTGAGCAACATCAAGGTATTTGGATTTCTTGATCGTCGCAGCAACAGGCACTCCAAGGGGAATGCTTAGAAGGATTGAAATAGTTATTAAAATAAAAGTGTTTGTTTGCATAAATACTGATTCTAATTGCAAACCTTAATTGCCCCAAACACTGCCCATAGTCACACGTCTTGAGCCATAGCCAAGCAATAAGGGGCTGATACGACGGAATCCCGGTGGGGAAAGTTGGCCATTATGTTGGCTTGGCGTGGGAATTTCGGTTTGTTAAGGCGGGAGTAGCTTAGCGTTGATATTCAAATTCGATTGTTAGGCGGGCAGTACATCACGAGAGGCTCAAGGTTAACGCCTTGGGTCTTTTTTGTTTTGCATAATCATTAAGAACTCATTAAAGTTCCGGTTCATTATTCATAAAGAAAAATAACAATGGTGGAACAGAAAGTAATATTAAAGCACCCATCTGGCCCAGTAGTTGAGGTCAAACTTGGATTTTCTTGGGTGGCTTTCTTTCTTGGGCCATTATGGGCATTAATAAAAGCAATGTGGATTCACTTTTTTATTTTATTAATATTGCTGCTACTTTTAAATGTATTCGCAGATTATTCAGAACACCTCAAAAGTACTCCACTCAGTTTCATTTCATTTTTCCTGTTTGTAGCGTACATGTATGTTTGTGGTCGTTATGGAAACTTTTGGTTTCATGCTTCACTACTAAACGATGGGTATTTGCCAATAGCTGAAGAGCATAACAATGCCTAGAAAAGCAGCATTATCGCTAATTAATTAGCTAAGCAGATTATGGAAAAACTTTCAGAAGAGGATGACCGTGAAATTTACGAAAACTCGTACTATTCCTTCATAAGAAAGCTTGAGGAATTGGCTGCATCTCCGCAAGAGGCATGCAACTTACTAACGCATTTTAATGTTTCGGCTGAAATAAAATTCGGTCTTGAAGGTTCTGACTATCTGTTCAATTATGCTAGTTGTAATTTTTCTCAGGATCAGCGAGAGGCTCTGTTAGATTTGATTGAGAGTTTTAAATGCATCCCTTTATCTGTGGTTGAATATACAGAAGTAGCTTCCGTTAGCCTAAGAAATATGGATCATCCGTGCTGGATACCGTTAAGGAAAAAAGCACAAAATCTACTCAGTCTTCTCAAGTCAAACACCGAACAAAATCAGATGTATTTCTTATAAGCCGCTGGTTATCGTTAAGAGGTAGTTTTATGAGTAATCCATATCAGCATATTACTGGGAGTGATCAACTGATTGCCGCCTTAGGTGAGTGGCCAACATTTCATGATGCTGAGATCGTTAAATTCTCTATGGAAAGATCGCTTCCAGTTGAGGTGGGTCACAACAGGGCGAAGTTGACAATTCATGTTAGCCAATATGCATCAATAAATGAAGGTACGGCAAACTATCAGATGATTGTGACTAAAGGCATGCTTGCCAATTTTGTATTTGCATCAATAAGTGATCTGGAGCTATTCGATTTTAATCACCAAAATGTCATTAACTCCTTTACTGTTTCGCCTGTACAAACAAATGACAAAGCTACTTTATTAGTCGAGATTGAATCTATCTGGGGTTTGAGTGGCTCGTTCAAGTGTTCTGCTGTAGAGCTTGAGTCAGTGGAAGTTGTGAAAATTGAGCACCAATGATATTCACTAATCGTACAGTTAGCATCTGCATGTTTATATTAGGTTGTTTTGCCTATCCATACTCGCGAAATGCTTACAAGGATTTTAAATGACCACAAAACGAAAATTCATGCTCGGGCTAATTTTATTAATAAGCCATCTAATTTTCTTTATTGCAGGTGCAAATCTAACGAGATATTCAATGAATCAATCATTTAGAGATTCTTTATGGAAAGCCAATGCTGAAGTTAATTTTGGTCGATATGTTGAGTATAGAGGTATTTCTTCAAACATTAATGTTGGTAAGTATGCGGATGCAAAGTGCTTTGCGGATCTAGGGGCAAGTGGGTTATATGAGAAGTCATTAACTTGCTTAAAAAATAGAGAGTGTGCTCTGTTTCTTCAAAAGCTTGATGTGCGAAGAACTGCGCCAGAATTACTAGATAAAAAAATAATAGGTTTCAAATATTATGCAACTGAAAACGGTATTCGTTCTTGTAAGTAACGTGAATCTTATTTGTTAGGGTTTAATTTACTGAAAAACTGATGCAAACCAATATGCCTTACTGTCTTTAAACCATGCTTCATTTTCAGAGGTGGCAAACCTTGAAAGATCTTTCAGATTGCCTTTATAGCGATAATACAAAGGAATTAACTCACGTAATGTTTCATCCGGTAATTGCTCTGTTTGCAATTCAATCTAGTCATCTTTGATTTCATATTTTTTCTTAAAATCTTTTTCTTCTTTGTTGATGGGATCAAACCAATAAATGATTGGCGCGATCAAAAGTGGAGTTATCGTAGGTAAAGGTTATATTCATGGTCATTGGAGAGGTTTTGTCATGACTCCAAAGGTATCGACTATTCAATAATAGTATTCAAACTTTCCTACCCGCAGCCCCAAACCCTACTCATAGTCGCACGCCTTGAGCCATAGCCCAGCAATCAGGGGCTGACTAATATGACGGTAATCCCGCTGGCAATCGTTGGCCGTTATGTTGGTTTGGTGAGGGAGTTGATATTTATTCGTGAGGGAGCCGCTTGGGCAAAGGAAAAAGCCCAACATTCAGGGGGAGAATGCCGGGCTTTAGTCATCAGATTTCCTCGGGAAAGGAATAAAGCAATTCCAAATATATTCCGCTAGAAATTTACAGTCAAAGAAAACACACTAATCCCGAACGCATCGGGAAAAAATCCCGCAATCAAATAGCTACCGCAGTAGCCAGAACTCTTTCACGATATTCATCATGCAGTCGGTTGGGAGTTATCACATCTACCGTTACACCAAGCAGGCTTTCCAACTGAGTTTGGATTCTGCCAATGTCTTCCGGTGAGAATTGTGACGTGCGATCCACCAGTACATCCACATGCATTTCGCCTAAGTCGATCTTGAGCTATTTGATTTTAACCATCAAAATGTCATTAATTCTTTCACTGTTTCGCCATTTCAAACAACTGAGCCAGCCAATTTATCCGTTAAGATTGAATCTATCTGGGGGTTTGGCGGTTCCTTCCATTGTTCTAACGTGGAGCTTGAGTCTGTTGAGATTTTGCCGATTGTTTAACCCTAACGCCTCATTCAAATGGGGCTGGATAAAGTCACTCCCTTAATTCAATCGTGAGGTGCAATGAAAGATAAACATGGAAACTTAGTCGAGCTAGGTGATATCGTGCGTGTGCTTGAAATAGCTCAAGAATTTCTCGCCATACCCCCTGAGGATGAAAAGCCTCATATTCTTGGGATGCTTAACAATGAGTATGAAGTCGACGATTTTCCTGAAGAAGGGAAAGCTAGTGTTTCAATAGGGTGGGAAATTGAAGATGGAATTAGCGGCTATGGTGGTTTATATATGCTTCCACACGAATTTGAGTTGGTGCAAAAGGCATCCAAATAAAACATACCCTAACCCATCCTTTAAACGTTAGGCATACAAATATGAGCCACGAAAAAATTGAGTTGCATGATGCAAACTTAAAATCCACATCAGTTAACTATGAGGGCAACTCAGTCGCTTTTGAGATTGATTACTACCCCACCGAGCAATCAAAACAACGTATTAGTGCAACATTCAAGTTTAGTGACGTATCTGAGTACAATGAAAATTCGAACTTCAAAGAACTATTTAACCATTCAAAAGTAGGCGGTAATATTTCTCATTGGGTGCCCGCTCTAAAAGCTGGCACTACTTATTTTTATTTAGCACGTGGTTTTATTTCTATCACAGCAAAAAGTATTGCTGTTGTAAATCATGCCTAAACCAACCTTCAAAAGGTAAGCAATTTTTTAATCTGGTTGTTATACTGGGTCATTGAGTATGCATCCGTGAGGCACTTATAAAGCTGTCTTCAAGTCATTTAGAAATTGCTATGAAGCTCTCAAATATTGGCTACGATTTGTTCGGCTTACTCATTTCTCTGGCAGCTGTGCTTGTTCCTTTTATAACTTTTTATCGTAAGAAGCTATTTCATCTTATTGAGCGTAATCGTGGCTAACCCTCTCATCAAGCAGGATGCGCTGAAGCGTGCCCCTTAATTCAAACGTTGAGTTTGTTAGCTCTATCGTATCTATTAATTTTTTATCAATAATAGGGTTCTCGTATGAAAGCAATCGCAGCATTTTTTCTCCTAATAGTTTTTTCGTTCAGTGCAATAGGCAGTGAACAGGCCGATAAAACGCTCGCTATCGAATACCTCAAAATCTCACGCTTTGAGCAAATCATCGATGCGACCTTGGAGACCTACAACCAGCAGTTACTCAAAAACCTTCCTGCGGCCGATAGAGAGAAGGCGGTAGCATTCATACGCGAAACCGCAGGCTGGGAAGCAATCAAAGATCAGTTAGCTGAACTTGTAATTAGCACGTATACAAGAGCGGAATTAAAAGCTGCCATAACATTTATGAAAACTCCCCTTGGTGCTTCATTCACCGTCAAGAGTGATGCGTTCTCCGCCCAGTTCGCAACTTTGTTATCCAATAATTTTCAAAAATTTCTTCGTGATCACCCATTTCAGGCCAACGATTCAGTCAACCAGGACGTTGCTCAATGACGCCGCGCATTACTGGTTAGTGCAGATGGATTTCCTCTATGGGCCTAACCCATCACTGGCGACTGATGCAGGCTTTTTTAAGCTGAGGTAAACTGATATATCAATTAAAGTATCCATAATACTTATTATTCAAAATCAGGGAGATCAATAAATGAAGAAAGTTTCATTTGCAATATTTATGCTGGCTTCGGTTTCTTGTAACAATGTGATTGCATCACCAGCAGGTCCATTTAGAGTGATGGCATTCAATTCAAATGGAGAAAAGTTGCCTGAAAACGTTGATCTTTTCGGAACAGTTTTTAAAGAGTCACCTCTTGTTGCTCAGGACAAAACAGCAATCCCTAAATTAGTTAAATATCTATGTACTCAATATCCAGATGCAACAATCAAGATTGTCGATTTTAATACGCAAAATGAACTGGATGGCATTGGCCCCAGCAGCTGTAAATGATCCTATCACTTTGAGGCAGATCCAAATGACGGCTTGCAGAAATATGAGCCGTTTTTCTTTTCTCAATGCCAGATGGCTATTCAGATTTCACTAGCCTCATAAAGTTTGTAGTTTATTTAAACTGCTGGCCTGTAAATTCCAAATCTCAGCGAACAGGCCACCATTTGCCCGCAACACTTCTGGTGGACCGTCTTCAACAATCTTCCCGTTTTTCAAAACGATGATCCTGTCGAATGAGGAAAGGGTGGAAAGTCGATGCGCGATGGCGACAACGGTTCGCCCTTGCATCAGGGAAGCTAGCGCTGACTGGATTTCTTTTTCAGATTTGGAGTCCAGCGCAGAAGTCGCTTCATCAAGTATCAAAATGGGGGCATCTTTCACAAAGGCCCTCGCGATGCCCAGGCGCTGCCTTTGCCCTCCTGACAAGCGAATGCCTTTTTCACCCACGATTGTACTGTAGCCTTTGGGCAGGCCGCGGATGAATTCATCACAATAGGCATTACGCGCTGCGGTATACACTTCTTCTTTGGAGGCGTCCGGGCGGCCATAGCGAATGTTTTCGTATACCGAGCGATGGAACAGGGCAATGTCTTGCGGGACGACCGCTATTTTTGAGCGCAAACTGTCTTGAGAAACTAGATTTATCGGCTGGTAGTCAATCAGTATCTGGCCTTCTTGGATATCATCCAGGCGTTGCATCAGGCTGATGAGGGTCGATTTTCCTGCGCCGGAAGCGCCTACCAGCCCGACGCGCTCACCAGGCCTGATTTCAAAGGTGAGGTTGTCAAACACTTTATGACCATCCGGATAGGTATAAGACACATTGTGAAACTGGATGCCGCCACTATCGACATTGAGTTGGGCGTATTCGTCCGGATCTTTTACTGAATGTGGCTGGGCAATCACTTTTAGCGTTTCATTGATAATGCCGAATTGCTGGGCGGTTCCGACCAGGGCAAGAGCCAGGTCTCTTGAGCCATGCAATATCCTGAATGTAAGCGTGCTGACGATGACTACATCACCGGTACTGATGCTGCTCGCGCGCCAGAGCAGGATAGACCAGACCAGCATGCCAGCGCCCGTGACTACCAGGCACATATCATGAATCACGCGCGCGAGTTCTACATACATCCAGCTTCGCCGGTGGGCTTTGGCTTCCCGGTTCAGCTCCCGTGCCAGCCTGTTTTTTTCGCGATGACGGGCGGAAAATGCTTTCACTGTCCATACATTACTCACGACATCGATCATTTTGCCGCTGGCATCGGAAGATCGTCTGGCGTAATTGTTATGTAACCTGCGGCCGCGGATGCCGAACAGGATGAGCAAGCTGGCGACAAATAAGACAGAAAACATCAGGCCCACACTCATTTGCCAGCGGATGGTGGTCAACACGATGATGGCACCGAGGAAATCAGTGATGGGAGGCAGGATGCGCCAGAACAGGGTGGCGAATATTTCACCGGTGGCAGAGGCGGTAGTCGTGATGCGATTGCCCAGCGCGCCAGAAAAATGCTGGTTGAAATAACGCATCGAATGGCCGGTCAGATGCTCGAATAAGTCCAGCCTGATATCCACCCCGCTGGCGACGATGGCCCGTGAGCCTTGCCAGCCGCCCAGGCGCCATAACAGGTTTTCGAGTGTGATCAGTACCAGGAAAAGAATTAACGGCGCCCAGACCTGGGCGCTTGCCCTGGCTGCGCTATCCATCGCATCCACCAGCAGCTTCATCGCATATTGCACGCCCACTGCCGAACTGGCGGCGCCCATGATAATGACGAACACTGAGCCAAACATCCAGGGGCGGTGCTTGATATATAAAAACAGAAACGGAACCGCAGTTTGGGGGAGTTGAATTTTTTTCACGTTTACCAATCAACCAAAGTGGCTTTTTAATCAAAGTGGCTTTTTGCGCAGTGTAAATACAACGGCTCTGATAGTGAAGAGCCTTTATTTCTGATGACAATTGGTATCGCAGGTTCCTTGAAGGATTAAACCTTGCAGTTGAAGTATTGATTTTTACTCAAATAGCTACGCCTTCTTGCCGAGAACATCGTCTACCCGCACCTATTTCGCAGGCCTTCGGGAATCATCCTGGATTTTGGGAATCAAGTGATGTAAGTATCTGATATATAAATAAGGACATTCACTATGAGCTTTGATGATAAAACTATCGAAGAATTACTCAATGCGGCGAATGCTGGTCTTGGGTTCACCTTAAACGTCAATGGCATTCCGGCCAAACACCTTTTAGAGATCACTAATGCTGCCGCCCAGAGTGGCGCGCAAATCACGCTGATTGATGAAGCCCAGAAGCTCGCTAAAGAATCCAGCTAGACCTCAGCCTAAAATTCCGCTGTTTCAGGATTTCTAGCTAGCTTTTTCGCAAGCTAATCGCAAAGCTTATTCACTTGCAGTTCCAAACTGCACTCATATCTAACGACTAATTTCCAACATCGGACTTGTAAGGTTTCTCCTACATATAACAAAGCAATTGTCCGATGATTAAAAAAACCATCATCCATTATCCTTTTTTGACCAGTCCATAAAACACTTCCTTGAATATACATGGGTGAAAATATGGCTAGCAAATGTTTAATAACTGGATTTGGAGGTTGCTTTGACGATTAAGGAAAACGCCGGGAATGATAGCCCTATCGAAAGTAGTCTGAATCCGGACATTTCGGTTTCTATTGATACTGAAGACGATAATGTTGATAAAGACTCTGCAGATTACGAAGCAGACCCTAGCGAGCCGGACACCATTGACCCGGATATTATTAATTCCTCGACCAAGGGTAGGAATATAGAGCCGATTGTGCCTGATCCTTCGCTATCTGAAAGTCTCGAGCCGGATGAAGAACCTGATGCAGAAGAAATTGATCCCGACAGAATCAATATTGGTACCAGCAACCCTAATGTTGGCTTCTGATTCGCCCTGTTGTTAGCAATTCAACTTTACAACATGAATCCACCAGGACTCATAAATACATTTAGCCACTGTGATTACTAATCACGATGCAGCGCTCAAATAAATTTAAGAGTTATCCGGCAATCTGCTTATTTGAGGACTGAGAATGGCTGAATTCGACCCACACAGACGTAATTTCATCAGGAATACTGCAGCTTCAAGCGGCGCGATAGCGATAGCAAAAATTGCGACAGAGGCTGAAGCGAAAACAGTGATCCCGCCCTCACAGACGCCAGAGCCTTCCAAAGTAAATGTGTTGTTGCGTGTCAATGGGAATGAGCACCAGTTGATGGTTGATTCTCGCACGACGTTACTTGACGCATTACGGGAGCGCTTGCATCTTACCGGGACCAAAAAAGGATGTGATCAAGGCCAGTGTGGTGCTTGTACGGTGATTGTAGATGGGCGACGCATCACTTCCTGTCTTACGCTGGCAGTCATGCAAGAAGGGCACGACATCACCACTATTGAAGGTATAGGTACCCCCAATAATCTCCATCCCATGCAGACTGCTTTCATCAAGCATGATGGCTATCAATGCGGGTTTTGTACGCCTGGTCAGATCTGCTCGGCTGTCGCCATGCTGGATGAAGCGAAAGCGGGTATCCCAAGTCATGTGACTGCCGACCTGACACGCCCGATCAAGATGAGTACCGATGAGTTCAGAGAGCGTATGAGTGGCAATTTGTGCCGCTGCGGCGCCTACTCGAATATCCAGGAAGCTATTACAGAAGTGGCCGGGAAAATCCTATGAAAGCATTCACTTACGAGCGGGCAAATTTACCTGTGCAGGCGGCATCAATAGCGGCACGTATCAAGAATTCAAAATTTATTGCAGGTGGCAGCAATCTGCTGGATTTGATGAAACTCCAGGTAGAAACCCCCGGCCATTTAATCGATATCAATGACCTTGGTTTAGACAAGGTTGAACCCACTAAAGAAGGCGGATTAAGGATAGGTGCTTTAGTGCGCAATACAGATCTTGCCGCTAATCAATTGGTCAGGCGCGATTACGCAGTCCTTTCCAGAGCCTTGCTTGCCGGTGCTTCTGGTCAGATCAGAAATCAAGCGACAACAGCAGGCAATTTATTGCAACGTACACGATGTCCATATTTTTACGATACCAATATGTCGTGTAACAAGAGGGAACCCGGAGCTGGTTGTGCGGCACTTGGGGGTTACAGCCGCCATCATGCAATTGTAGGTGTGAGTGATCAGTGCATTGCCACTCATCCCAGCGACATGGCGGTTGCAATGAGGGTGCTGGATGCAACGATAGAAACAGTTTGTGCAAACGGAACACCCAGAACGATACCGATCGCTGAATTACACAGGCTTCCTGGTAATACACCGCATATTGAACATTCACTTGAATATGGGGAGTTAATCACAGCAGTGACACTTCCTCCACCTATCGGGGGCACCCATATTTATAGAAAAGTAAGAGACCGCTCCTCCTATGCCTTCGCACTGGTATCAGTTGCAGCCATTATCCAAAGAGATGGATCCGGCAGAATTGCATTAGGAGGGGTGGCACATAAACCTTGGCGATTTGAGGAGGCTGAACGTGGATTACGTAACGGTTCCAAGGCAATTACGAGTAAGTTGTTGGCAGATGCACGTACCACTCATGACAATGCGTTTAAAGTGAGCCTGGTTGAACGTACGATTGCCTCAGTGGTAAATGAAGCGAAGGGAAGCGCATGAAGTTCGATACCCCCGCTACAAACAATCCTATAGACCAACTAAAAGTTATAGGTCAGCCGATTTCCCGGATTGATGGTCCGCTTAAAACTACAGGAACGGCACCTTATGCATACGACCGGAATGACGTAGTCGCTAATCAAGCCTATGGATATATTCTAGGGGCAGGTATTGCAAAAGGCAGAATTACTTCTTTTAATCTGTCTGCGGCCAAAGCTTATCCCGGCGTGATTACAATCGTCACCCACCAAAATGCAGGCAAGTTAAGTAAGGGTAAATACAATACCGCCTTCTTGCTAGGTGGGCCGGAAATACAGCATTATCATCAGGCGATTGCTATTGTAGTAGCTGAAACCTTTGAGCAGGCACGCGCTGCAGCTCATCTCATCCAAGTCAAATATGAGCGTACTAAAGGCTATTATGACCTGGACTCACAAAGATCCAAGAGCATTCCCAAAGATGATATGGGCATGCCTGGAGATAGCGCCGTCGGTAATTTTGATGCCGCTTTTTTAGCATCGTCCATAAAAATGGATGCTACTTATTCCACGTCACATGAGTCTCATTCGATGATGGAACCTCATGCAACAATTGCCGCCTGGGATGGTGGCCAGTTGACGCTATGGACTTCTAATCAGATGATTGATTGGGCTGTTGGTGATATGGCAAAGACCCTTGGAATCCCAAAGGAAAAAGTACGGGTTATATCTCCTTATATAGGTGGCGGATTTGGTGGCAAGCTATTTTTGCGTTCCGATGCATTAATGGCTGCCCTCGCCTCTAAAGCAGCGCAACGTCCTGTTAAAGTAACTTTACAGCGCGCTTTAATCCCTAATAATACAACCCACCGTTCTGCCACCATTCAGCGAATACGAATAGGCGCTGAGAAAGATGGATTGATCACTGCTATCGGCCATGAAAGCTGGTCTGGCAATTTGCCGGATGGCGGTCCTGAAGCCGGCGCATTCCAGACTCGCTCACTTTATGCGGGGGCCAACCGGATGACGTCTAACCGGTTGTCTAATCTGGACTTACCGGAAGCCAATGCCATGCGTGCGCCGAATGAGGCTTCAGGATTAGCTGCCCTTGAAGTTGCAATGGATGAAATGGCAGAGAAACTAGGCATGGATCCTATAGAGTTCCGTATCAAGAATGACACTCAGGTTGTTCCAGACTCACCCTCGAAATCAGAACCTGCAAAATTAAAATCAAAAAAATCGGAAGACAAGGAGCAACATCCTCCTTTCTCCCTACGTCAACTTGTGAAGTGTTTTCAAGTAGGGTCCGAGCACTTCGGCTGGAACAAGCGAAAAGCCAAGCCTGGCGAACGGCGCGAGGGTCGCTGGCTAATCGGTTTGGGAGTGGCCTCCGCCTATCGGGATAACGTAGTCACGAAATCAGCTGCACGGGTACGTCTGGATAAGCGTGGCTATCTGACGGTTGAAACAGATATGACAGATATAGGTACCGGCAGCTACACAATTATTGCCCAAACAGCGGCGGAAATGATGGGTGTTCCATTAGCAAAGGTCAACGTCAGGCTGGGGGACTCCAACTTCCCGGTTTCTTCCGGTTCAGGTGGTCAGTGGGGCGGTAACAGCTCTACGTCAGGTGTTTACGCCGCTTGTGTCAAATTAAGGGAGGCCATTGCGCAAAAAGCAAACTTCCCCATCGGCGATGCGGTGTTTGCTGACGAGAAAATCAGTAATAAATCACAGAGCCTCACACTAGCGGAATTGGCTGGAAACCAGGGTATCGCCGCAGAAGATATGATTGAATTTTCCGGTCTTGATAAAAAGTACAAACAGTCAACGTTTGGCGCACATTTTGTAGAGGTGGCGGTGGATGCTTACACTGGCGAAACCCGCATACGGCGTATGCTTGCCGTGTGCGCAGCCGGGCGCATTCTTAATCCAAAAACTGCACATAGCCAGGTCATAGGCGCGATGACCATGGGAGTGGGGGCAGCATTAATGGAGTCTCTCGAAGTGGATAAGCGCTATGGTTATTTCGTTAATCATGACCTTGCCGGTTATGAGATCCCCGTACATGCAGACATTCCTCATCAGGAAGTGATTTTCCTTGAAGAGACTGATCCTGTCTCATCCCCTATGAAAGCCAAAGGTGTTGGAGAGCTTGGTATCTGTGGGGTGGCTGCTGCAGTGTCGAATGCTGTTTACAATGCGACTGGCGTCAGAGTCCGTGACTATCCTGTGACGCTGGATAAGCTCATAGGAAAAATGCCGATCAGGGTTTGATAGCAACTGCCTGGGATAAGATTGGTGATCATGGTAAATCTCCGACCAGGTACGCCAATCTAAGATTTCCAGTTTCATTTCGCGCAGCTGATTTCACTATCCGCCACACTCGCTAACTCACAGTTCCAAATCCTAGTCATGGTCGCACCTCTCAAGACATAGCCTCCTGATACTAAGGTGATGTGAATGCGAGCGTTGGACGATATATAAAACCCTACATAAAACTTCTAATCGAAGTTAGTATGCTGATAATAGATTGCCTGGAGTATTGTTTTTTGTCTGCTTGTTTTAGCCGTTATCAGTTGATCACGTTATCAAGGAGTGGAAGATGAATGATGTTGCAGATGTAATTGAAACCTTTCATGGTGGCTGTCCTCATGATTGTCCCGATACCTGTTCCATGCAGTTTCATGTCAAAAACGGGGAGTTGATGTCAGTTTCAGGCAACCCCGATCATCCGATGACGCGTGGCGGGTTATGCGTAAAATTGAAGGATTACGAAAAGCGGCATTATCATCCCAACCGTCTTCTGTACCCGATGAAACGGGTAGGGCCAAAAGGAAGTAAACAATTTCAGCAGATCACCTGGGATGAAGCGCTGGATACCATAGTTGACCGATGGCAAGCGCTGATTAAAGAAGATGGTCCCCGCTCAATACTACCTGTGAGTTATTTAGGCAATCAGGGGCTGGTACATGGGCTCAACGGCGGGGATGCATTTTTCAACCGACTGGGTGCCACTGTATGCGAAAGGACTTTTTGTGGTGAAGGCTCCTGTACAGCCTGGTTACTCACCGTAGGGCCCACAGCTGGCGTAGACCCCGAAAGTTTTATACATGCAAATTTCATTGTGATTTGGGCATGTAACTCTGTTTCAACCAATCTACATCACTGGCACATCATTAAAGAGGCGCAAAAAAGAGGCGCGAAGATCGTGGTGGTGGATTCTTTCGCTTCCAAAACGGCGAAAGAAGCGGATTGGCATATTGCACCCAAGCCGGGTACCGATGGCGCTCTGGCAATGGCCATGATGAACGTGATCATTGAAGAAGATCTGGTCGATCATGATTACGTCGAAAGATATACGGTCGGGTATGCAGAGCTGGCGGAAAGGGCTAAAACCTGTACCCCGGAATGGGCTGCTGAAATAACCGGTATCCCCGCCGACGAGATCAGGTTGTTCGCGCGTGAATATGCTTCAACGCCACCGGCAGCTATCCGCATAGGCGTGGCTTTGGAGCGAAGTTATGGTGGCAGTCAGGCGATACGCGCAGTCACTTCTTTGCCTGCACTGATCGGTGCCTGGCGACATGTGGGGGGAGGGGCGCTGCAATTCCCGGTCTGGGAGCATCCTTACCGGTTTGACGTGATTTGCAGGCCCGACCTGATTCCCGAAGGTACGCCGGTGGTGAACATCTTGCAATTAGGCAGAGCCCTGCTGGGCGAAACGCCTCTGGAAACCCCCATTAAATCCATCATGGTGTGGAACACGAATCCTGTCACACAATCCCCTGAAACTGACAAAGTGATCGAAGGCTTGCAGCGGGAAGACCTGTTTACCATCGTCGCCGATCATTTCATCTCGGATACTGCTTCTTATGCAGATATTATTTTGCCGGCAGCCATGGGCGCGGAGCAGGAAGATATGATCTTATCCTGGGGCCATTTGTATCTCACGTATAACACCAAATGCATAGAGCCTCCCGGAGAGGCTTTACCAAACAATGAGATATTCCGCCGCTTGGCAAAACGTCTGGGATTTGAAGAAGACAATTTCAAATGGAGTGACGGCGAGTGCCTGGAGAACTATGTCGACTGGAGTTCACCTGCCTGCAAGGGGATAGATCTCAACTATATGCGTGAGCATGGATTTGCAAGGTTGAATGTAGGGACTAAAGATGACCGTGCGCCTCATAGGCAAGGTAATTTCCCTACCCCTACCGGTAAATGCATGTTCATGGTCGAAGGTGCGAAGAACTTTGTCGCAGGTCCTTTCAGGCAGATGTACGAGGGTTTTCAACCTGGAGAAGATCTGGATCCATTACCGGCATATGTCGCCAGCCGTGAATCAGCAGATACCAATGCTATGCTGGCAGCCAGATTCCCTTTGAACATCATTTCCCCGAAAAGTCATGGCTTCATCAATTCTTCATATGCGAATATGGAGTCTAAAATCCGTGTGCAGGGAGAGCAATACCTGATGATCAACCCGGTCGATGCATTAGCTAGAGACGTTCAGGATGGCATGGTAGTAAAGGTGTTCAACGACAGGGGAGCTTTTGAAGGCCTGGCACGTGTCACTACGGACGTAAATCCTGGCATAGTGGTGGCGACTTTGGGCTATTGGCGGCAACTCAACAATGGTACTGTTAACTGTATCAGTTCCGCTGAGTATGGCGACATGGGGCATTCAAATACGTTTAGCGATAACCTGGTTGAAGTCGCACTGGTTTGAGCAATAGCAGCTTAACGTTCAAGTGGCTAGTCCTCTGCTCCACTCACAAAAGCACCAACATCTGTAGAAGACTCAAGGTTAACGACCTTGAGTCTTTTGTCTACCAAGGCGGCAGTCATTAGAAAGTAAAAATTTTGTGTATCCGAGTATTAAAACTAAAACCACCCGAAGGTGGTTTTGGTAGCAGTTCGTGAGTAATAACTTACGTTAAACGCGATCCAGTTATGGAGTGGCCCAGTCAGCCTGGAATCGACGGGTGTCATCATCATTCCTTGATTTGAGACCGATTAAAATCCCGCCATCGTTGACATCAGCTTCGTATTTTTTCAACGTATCTTCCGGGATGCCCCAGCCGATCAAAGCACCAACTAGACCGGCAGTCACGCCACCTGCGCCAGCACCTGCAATACCAGCTGCCAGAGGGCCAGCAATGACCAAGCCTAAGCCTGGTAAAACAATGGCAGTCCCAACAGCTGCAACTGCCGCCGCAATGGCACCTGCTGTAGCACCAAGCGCACCACCGATTGCCGCGCCTTCGGCCGCTTTACTTCCGACCTCAGTTTCCAGTGTGGCATTCTTGCCATAATAGCGCTCACGCGTTTCTTCGGACATGATGACATTGATTTCATTCGCACTGTAACCCGCTTCAGTCGCTGAACGATAAGCCTGTTCTGCGCTGTCTTGATCCTTAAATAAACCCGTCACTGTAGTCATATTCATCTCCAAATAGATTTTTATTAGAGCAGCCAGTGTATGGAGTGGAGTTGGTAGTGACGAGTGTGATTACGCTGATATGGATGTAGGAGAGTCGCATGTTTCGCGACTGACGCTATGTTGGCCTGTTTTAGATAGACAGATTTACAGATGGAAGTGTTTGAGTGTTGATACCGGATTCGCTATTGACTTAAAAAGAGCTGAGGCAAGAGAATTCCTACAAGGTTTATAGAAATCTTCCGATAATTGTTTATGCCAATTTTCGTTAGTCTGTAAGCGTTGGTAGCAAGTAAGCGCTTTCCTAGTGAGTACTACGCTGGTTATTGACATTCATGTCTGTCAAATACGCAGATGGTTTGATATTTGGAAGAAAAATAAGGAGAAGTTATGAATAAGCACACACTCACAATCGCAGCCCTTGCTTTGTTTTTAGCGGCTTGTAAAAGCACACCAACGAATCTATCTCATACAGCTAATCCGACCTCAAAACAGGAAGTCGCTGCAGAACATGCCGTTGGTGAGAAAGATGATGGCAGAGGATACAAAGTCTATGGCGCTTATCTTTCAAACCGCCAGATTTATTTTGACTATGATAAAGATACCCTTGATCCGAAATATAAAAACCTCATCGCAGTGCATGCGAAGTATTTATTGAATCATCCGCAAAGTAAGATCTCATTGCAAGGTCATTCAGATGAAAGAGGTAAAGCTGGTTATAACAAAGATCTGGGTTTACGTCGCGCAGTGGCAGTGAAAAATGCATTCAATGCCGAAGGTGTGAAAAATGCGCAACTTGAGACCATTAGTTATGGCAATGAATTTGCCAGCCAGGATTGCCCTGACGAGCATTGCCACAAAATTGATCGTCGTGTGGATATCAATTATGGCGTTAAATAGGGCTGATATTTGATGTGTATTTAGCACCAGATAGTCTTAGCACACGAATGACGGCTTGCAGAAATGCGAGCCGTTTTTCTTTTATTAATATTGACATTTAATATACTCGTCAGCCGCTTCCTACCAGAGAATGAGCATAATGCCGATGTATGATTTTTAAAAAGAAAGCTTTAATTGTTATCACTAAAGAATACTAATTTGACGATTAAACTACTATTTAAGGAAACATCATGAGCAGACTTTTAGTAACCCTTCTGATTTGCATATTTTCTGTCACGACTTTTTCAGCCAATGCTGCCAACAAAAGCAGATCAAATCTGAAAAAATCCCATATCACACCAATACAGAAGCAACAAAAGCCATCAGCTGATCATTCCAGCGACAAGCCTCTATCGAGCGAAAGCTACCAGATCCAGGCAAAAGACACATTACAGGCTAGTCCAGCTGACATGAGTCCGCCGAAACCAACTGATGTAAATTACACACCGATGCCTAGCCTGAATGACCGTAACCCCATCAGTAATTAACTGAACAGCGAAATTAGGTTTTGAATGTAGTGCGTCGGACTTAATAATCCGCTATTTTGGTGTTCGGCTGACAGGCCCACAATATGTATAAAGACTCAAGGTTGGCGCCTTGGGTCTTTTTTGTTTTGTAGGTTATATTAATGATCGCTATAACTTAACAATTTAATATTTATAAGAGCTCATCATTGAGCAATAAATCGTTATATAAATTAATAAGGGGTGTTTTTATGTCTGCAACTTCAACACGTTCTGCGCTGGTGATGGCTGTCGTGGCAATGATATTAATTCCATTAGTAGCGTCTTGGTTTGCTTATCCGTCCACGCATTTGCCGCCCGGCTTTGGGGTTTTCCCACCACAGTTTGTTGAAGACCCACCTGGATTTAATCTACTTGTCTTTATTGGGGTTGCCCTGCTCGAAGCAGCATTTGCTGTTTTTTTAATATTTCCGCAATGGTTTGGCTTTAAGCCGGTCGCCCCATCACCTAAGCCTGTACTGCGTGCCTTGCCGTGGTGGTTTTGGGCGGGGACGGTTGTCACACTGTTTTTCTGGTGGTTGATGTGGACACGCACGACACCGTTTGGTGATCTGGTGTATTACGCCTTTACTCCCATGTGGTGGGGGTTTATCTTTGTGCTTGATGGGCTGACATTCCGTTACTCCGGTGGCTACTCACTGTTTGCAAGTCGCCCCAAAACATTTTTGATCAGTGCAGTTGTATCGATTGGTGGCTGGTATTTCTTTGAATATTTCGATTATTTCGCCTTAGGTAACTGGTATTACCCGAATACAGATATCCCTGGTTTAAGTCATACCACGATTGTGTGGATATTTATTTTTGCCTACTCAACCGTATGGCCTGCCGTGTTTGAGTGGTATACCTTGCTGAATGCTTTTCCTAAAATCGCCGCGCGCTATTCTCAAGGTCCCAAGCTGGCTCTTCCGGCAAAGCCGATGTTATATCTGAGTTTTGTGCTGTTTGCCGCTGTGCCTTTCTGGCCATATCCTTTGTTCTGGGCAATGTGGATCGCACCCCTGATAGGCATTGCTGGCATATTGATGATGCGCGGCATCTGGACCCCGTTTACCGATGTTGCTAACGGAAACTGGAGCCCGGTCCTGCTGATGGCGCTCAGTTCATTGTTTAACGGATTTTTCTGGGAGGTTTGGAACTATGGCAGTGCGCATCCGACATTGCCTGTCACCAACCCGAATTACTGGCTTTACGATATTCCCTACGTGAATGTGATTCATCTTCATGCTGAAATGCCACTATTGGGGTTTGCAGGCTATTTGCCGTTTGGCGTGCTGGTATGGGTGGTGTTTATATGGGCGGGCAAGGTGTTTGGTTTTAATACCAATATTCTTAAAGAATAACTTGGACCCCGAGCGCTGTTAAAAAAAAAGAGACTGTTAAACAGTCTCTTTTTTTGTATTAGTGGGTTGATGGATGCAGCGTTTCATCAGACCCTGCATTGGCTGTTGGCTGATTATTTTTAACCGCAGCAACGACTTTACGAGCGATAGCAGAAAGAGCTAACAGGAGTAGAAATTTTCTCATTTTAAATCCTTTCAATCATTGAAATTTAAGGGTCTGCTTTTTGAACTCTCAGACAGTGGATATATTTAATACCACAGCCACTTTGAAACGTATCGGCCCTTATCTTATTTATGTGTAGGAGGGACCTTACCCCTTGTTCACTTTCAGCTTGCAGGTGGCAAGCAATGAGGCCATACGATTTTTCCTACAGGAATTTCAGCGTTACAGGTATACAACAGAAATCAGCATCAGGCCAATATTCGAACTATGGGTGTGACCAACCCACACTTAATTTTTGCAGTCAGGAGAAGAATATGGCCTTGAACAAATATACTAATGTGCACAGTGTGCATCATATCGATGAAAGTCGTCTTGACCCATTGAATCCCAACTCTATTGATCCTGCCAATACGGATCCATCTGACGATTCACGCGGATATGAAAAGGAGCCTTTGAGTACGGGTAATCTGGATAAAGCGCTGAATAAGCAAAATATCCAAAATATCGATGATAGAAACAAGAAGTTTCCAAACAATATCAGTAATCCCGATGCCGGAATCTAGGTTCTTTATAGGGGCGTAAATTTATATGACGAACACAAGATTTAAGCGTATTGCCACTGTCGTTTTTTATTTACTCGGGATGTTGGTTGCCGGTTTGATGCTGATCAGCTGGAATGAATCGGAAATTCCTCCTGCTGGTGAGCCATTGAGTGCAGCGGTCGAATCCATATCAGGATCAGAACAGGCAATGCCACTCCCTATCAATGACAGGGAGCCACAAAACTTTGCACAACCAACTGCCGAATCTAAATCTAGCCAATGACCTTCTAACCCAGACATGGTTACCCTATCTTGGCTCGCTATGGAAATAAAAGACTACCCGAAAGTCAGCTCCGTCCTACGCTTTTATGAGATTGTCACTGATAACTCAATGATGCCATTTACCATCTAATGTTCAGGCAGTTCAGAAAAGCTATCCACGACCAAACTTAAATCTTTTAGGGACACTATTATGAGCAAACTATTCATCGCATTATTATTCTCTGCCTTTGCAATAACAACTTACGCTGCAGACACAGATAAACAAACTGATGGCGCAGAACTTGGTACCAATGAAACGCCACAAGCCCAGGATCAAACTAAAAATAGCCGTAATACATCAACCAAGCCTGCAAAAAAACATAGTCATGTGAACAAAAAAGCTAAGCATAATCATCAAAAAGCCGACAGCGCTGAAGAAAATCCATTACAACCTACCGACTCTGAACCGGCACCTGGCGCTTCAACACGCTAGTAAAAAGGATTGCGTTTAGCAATCCTTTTTACTAATTAGTCATTCATAACGACTGTTCTTTGGTGATCCATCATATAATAAGCTATATGCAGTTAAAGTCAGCAGTAGTCATCCATGTCTCCCGGTAGTTTGCAAAGCACTTCCATAGATCCAAACCGTCGTTCCTGGCAAAAAAAATCTCGATTGGTAGATAGTACGGGCGGTGAATATATTGTTTTCACACACGATATTTCTCACACCGGGATGAGTCTTTTTGCCGACAAGCAATATAAATCCGGCCAAGTGTGCAATGTGAATGTCCCGGTATATGTGGGGTCGGCGCTTAAAAATTATCGTTTTAATTGCCGGGTTGTTTTCTCGTCACTATGTGGCCTGAGAGGGTTCAGAACAAATCTGGAGTTTCTGGAAGTGCCGCCGGAAAATAAAACGTTGATCCAGTCGGTGATGGCCCGATAGCACTCGGATTCAGCAAGAATTAAAGCCACAGGATTAAACAGAATTGTAGTCATATTCATAAAAAGACCCAAGGTGTACGCCTTGGGTTTTTTTCTTGGTGGTTAAAGTGCTGCTGGTGTCCATCGTATGCGTGATGATGAATGTTATCGACGGCTGTTTGGATTTCAGCTTTATTCCCATAGAATAGATAACTTGAGTGAAGCAGCTTGTGTTATAAAAACGCATAAAATAAATCTTAAAGAAGTCACTAGGGTTGGATTAATTGGGCTTGCTCCATAAGCGCCTACACAGGAGGTAATCATATGACATCGTTATACTCACCAGAGCACCGGGCATTGCAAGAAGAATTTGAAACCACCAAGCTTGCTGAATTGCTGGACAACGGCTGGATTCATGAAACCATTTCTGATGAAGAAAAAGCGTTTATCAGCACGCGTGATATGTTTTTCCTTTCCACTGTGGATAGAGACGGCATGCCGACTGTGTCGTACAAAGGCGGTGGTGTTGGGTTTGTTAAAGTGCTGGATGAAAGCACCCTGGTTTTCCCTGGCTTTGATGGTAATGGCATGTTTTATTCTGTCGGTAATATTGATGCGCAAGGTAAGGTCGGCCTGCTGTTTATCGATTTTGAAACGCCGCACAGGATTCGGGTGCAGGGCACGGCGAAGCTGGTGCGAGAGCACGCATTAATGGCGGAATATACCGAGGCTAAATACCTGATCATCGTGACGGTAAGCAAGATCTGGATTAACTGTCCGCGCTACATACACAAGTACAAAAAGATTGATCAGTCCAAATATGTGCCCGAGCCATGCAAGGTGACGCCGATTCCGACATGGAAACGACTGGATATTGTGCAGGACGCCATCACGCCTGAAGAAAAGGCGATCGCTGAAGCGCAGGGCCTGGTGGATCTGGAGGAGTATGAAGCCAAGGTGAAGCGTGGCGAAGGTTAAGTGCTCAATCTTTTGAGAACATCGCGAGCCCCAAGGTTAATGCCTTGGGGCTTTTTACTTAAGCGAACCGCTGTGTATCAGGCTGGCAAGACTGCATGGTAAGCACTGGCAGTGATTTCATAAGATCTGAGACGTGACTCATGATTGAAAATCTGTGAAGTGATCATGAGTTCATCAGCGCCGGTTTTGGCGATAAAAGCCTGGATCTCACTCAGCACCTTTTCGCCAGTGCCTATCGCTGAACAAGACAATACCTGATTCAAGATCGCCCGCTCGGCTCCGCCTATTTGATTCCATAGATCAAATACGGGTGGCGGCAATTTTGTCGGGCTGCCACTGCGCAAATTGATAAATGCCTGTTGCATGGAAGAGGCTAGAAAAACCGCTTCTTCCTCGGTGTCTGCCGCAAATACATTGAAGCCAAGCATGACATACGGTTGATCCAGGTACGACGAGGGCCTGAAGCTGTCTCTGTAAATTTCAATCGCCTGCATCAAATAAGCCGGTGCAAAATGTGAGGCAAACGCAAACGGCAAGCCCAGGGCGGCAGCCAGTTGTGCACCAAACAGGCTGGAACCCAGTATCCATATGGGCACATTCAATCCGTTGCCTGGCACCGCTTTGACCGGCCGTTTCGGTTCGGCGGAAAAGTAATCCAGTAACTCCACCACATCCTGTGGAAACGCATCCGGATCCGAGTCCAGGTGACGGCGCAATGCACGCGCTGTGAGCTGGTCTGAGCCTGGCGCACGTCCGACGCCGAGGTCTATGCGCTTGGGAAACAGGGACTCAAGCGTGCCGAATTGTTCTGCGATAACCAATGGTGAGTGATTTGGCAGCATAATGCCGCCAGCGCCTACCCGTATTGTTGTCGTGCCTGCAGCGACATGGCCTATCAGGATAGCGGTAGCCGCACTTGCGATGCCCGGCATGCCATGATGCTCTGCGAGCCAATAGCGATGGTAACCCAAATTTTCCGCATGCTGCGCCAGCGCGAGCGTGTGTTTAAATGATTGCGCCGCATCACTGCCTTCAGCAATGGGGGAAAGATCAAGGACGGATAATCGGGTGCTCATTTTCTTCTTAGTCATTTAACAGTTGATAGCTTTGATTGTGCTGTGGCGATTGGTTCATGCCTTAGGTTAATTTTAAGGAATATCTGCTACTCTAGCCGACACTCTTGCTATTCAGTTTTCGATGAAACCCGATCAATCCTCTTCCAGCTTGCATTCCCGTAACTTACATCGCGCCGGTTACGATTTTGCTGCGCTGGTGCAAACTCATCCGCCATTGTCTCAATATGTGCGAGCAAATGTTTATGGCGATGCTTCAATAGACTTTGCCAATCCGCAGGCGGTGAAAGCACTGAATCAGGCTTTGCTCAAACACGATTACGCTGTAGCCGTATGGGATATCCCCAAGCAGTATTTGTGTCCGCCGATTCCGGGGCGGGCGGATTATGTACATTATCTGGCGGATCTATTGGCAGAAAGCAAAAAGTTAAAACTTGAGCAAGTGCGGATGCTGGATATTGGGACCGGGGCTAACCTGGTATATCCCTTAATCGCTAGCCATGCATATGGCTGGCAATGTGTGGGTGTCGATATTGACCAGCAGGCATTACGTAACGCGCAACACATCATTGGTGCTAATAGTTTGCAACAGCACATTTCGTTGCGTCACCAGCCAAACTCCGCAAATATTTTTAGAGGTGTGATATTGCCTGGCGAACAGTTTACGCTCACCTTATGCAACCCGCCTTTTCATGCCTCGGCTGAGGCCGCGCAGACGGGCACGCAACGTAAATGGCGCGGTTTGGGCAAAAGCCCGGTGCAGGCCCTCAATTTTGGCGGCCAGTCCAATGAGTTGGTGTTTGCGGGTGGTGAAGCAGCTTTTTTGGTGACTATGATCAACGAGAGCAAGTCATTCGCCAGGCAGTGCGTCTGGTTTACCACGCTGGTATCAAAGGCCAATAATTTACCTTTAGTTTATCGAACCTTAGATAAGGTGCAGGCTGCGACGGTTAAAACCATCCCCATGGCGCAGGGGCAAAAGCAAAGCCGGTTTGTGGCGTGGTCGTTCCAACCCGGGTAGTGTTTGAAATCGAAACTTTAATGAGCCGCTCACGTTTTTTATCGAAAACTGAAAGTGAGTATCTGGAAATGTAGCCCGAGAAATTCCGGCGCGATTGTAATGAATTGAAAACCCCTGATGAGAAACTGGTTATTTCGGCAAGCTTGTATTAGCATGAATCAGTGTATTTCTGCTATTGATATAGCGCAAGCAGGCATTTAGGGTAAAGAATTACAATGAGTTTAGAGGGGCGTATTGACGAGGCGTTGTTTCATCGGCTGATGGCGAGTGCCCATATTCCATTGATAGGCAGCGCGCTTGGCGGATTGCTGATTACCATTTCACAGCTGGATTCCGACAAAAGCCACCAGTTTTTAACCTGGATGCTGCTGGTATATTTGGTCATTTTATTGCGCTGGTGGCTGACGCATCGCTGCAAACGCAAACTGAAGAAGCATGGATTTAACCCGCTCCTGATGAATAAATATTGCCTGACACTGGCATTGTCTGGCGTAGCATGGGGCGCTTTGGGATTTCTGATCACGGATGCCTCGCCGATGACGGTGGTTATTGTGGTAACTGCCATTCAGGCGATGGTGATGGGCGGGGTGGTGACCATGGCTGCCTGTATTCCCGCTTTCCTGGCTTTTAGCTTGCCTGCTATGTTGCCTAGTGTGCTGGTATTCGCGTTAGGCAACAGCGTACCTAACTTCATCATGGCTGTATTTAGCGTCATTTTCTATTTGCTGATGATAGGCGTCGCTTTTCATTTCAATAAGTCTTTACGCCACGCCCAGCGGGTCAGCTTTGAAAATGAGGATCTGATAGGGTCACTGAAAGAGGCTTACCATAAAATCTCCGCGCAAAACCTTGAATTAAACCATGTCGCACATCATGACATTTTAACCGGACTGCCTAATCGCAAGTTGCTGGCCGTGCGTATGCAACAGGCCATGGAGATTGCCGAAGTGAAGAACACCAGCACGGCCATTTTGTATCTGGACCTGAACGGGTTTAAGGCGATTAATGACCAGCTGGGACATGAGGCTGGCGATATGGCATTGATTGAAGTCTCCCGCCGCCTGGGCAAGGTGATCCGTGGTAGCGACACCCTGGCCAGGGTTGGCGGTGACGAATTCGTGATTGTGCTTTCTGATCTGCAAGGCAACGCTGCGGCTTCGGTGGAAATGGTCGCCAATAAATGCCTGATGGTGTTTGAACAGGTATTTAAGATCCAGTCCGCAGAGCGCCAATTGGGCGCGTCGATTGGGTTGGCTATCTGCAAGGAGGGCAACACTATTGAGCAGTTACTTTCACTTGCTGATAAGGCGATGTACCAAGCTAAGTTATTGGGCCGCGGCAAAATATACTGGGCCGCATAAAAGCCGGTAACTAATCTTCTTCAGACTAGTCTGACAGTCATTGTTTTTTCAATTGATTTGCAACCCTCATTTTGTGGTGAGGGGGGTAAATTGCCGTGCATTCTTCCACATATTCAATGATTTGATTTTTGCCGTTTAACATATATTAACGGTATTTGTGCGGGAATTATTTACACCTGTTAGCTGTATATCTTAATATTGAAGCAGTACGCCAGCATCTTGTATGCAGTCTGTGCAAGCGCTGAAAAATGCAGGTACAGGGTGAATTTTACAATGTCTTTCTATAGCGGAGTGGGTAATGGGCACGTCGCAATCTGTAAAGCATCATCAGCAATTGACGCAGTTGTACCTGGCACTCAGCCAGTGTAACCAGGCAATTGTTCAAAGCCATGACAGGCAGGCGCTGTTTGAAAAGATCTGTCGCATCATTGTAGATTTTGGTCACGCCAAACTGGCCTGGGTTGGCCAGGTCACGCCTGAGACAAGGCAAGTCACCGTCGCTGCCGCTGTTGGCACTGGCCTGGAATACCTGAGCCAGGTGTCTATCTCGGCAGACCCTAGCAAGCCTAATGGGAGAGGGCCTTGTGGTACAGCCATCGCTACTGATCAACCTTTCTGGTTGCAAGATTTTCAAACCAATCCGGTCGCGACCTTGTGGCATGCTTCCGCTTCAGAATTCTCGTGGAAAGCCGCCGCTTTTTTACCTTTGCATAGTGAAGGTAAAGTAGTTGCTTGCCTGTCATTATATGCCTCAGAAGAACATGCTTTTGATCCCGACACACAGCGTTTGCTGATAGACATGGTGACGAATATTGATTTTGCACTCGACCGTTTTGTTGTACAGCAAGAACGCACGCAGTACCAGCAGAGCCTGCTGGCCAGTGAGCAAAGAGCGCGGCTGGTCATGGAAAACGCCCTCGATGCGATTATCAATATGGACACGGCCGGGAATATTATCGAGTGGAATCGGGCGGCAGAACGTATTTTCGGGCATCCTCGTAGTGAGGTAGTGGGCAGGTGCCTCGGGGAGGTGATTGTGCCCCCGGCTTACCGCGAGGCACACGATCAGGGCCTGAAAAGATTGCAGCAGTCTGGTGAATCCAGACTGCTGGGACGGGCTATTGAAATTTCGGCCATACGCCGCGACGGCAGGGAGTTCCCGGTTGAATTAACCATTATTGAAATTGAACGTAGTGGCGAACGGTATTACAGCGCTTTTTTACGCGACATTACGCGGCGTAAGGAGTTTGAGGCGCGCATACGCTTTTTGGCCGATTATGATGCGCTGACCGGCCTGCCTAACCGCAACCTGCTCAATGAACGTGTGACGTTAGAGATAGAGCAGGCTTGGGCCAATGACAGCCAGTTTGCCTTGATGTTTCTTGACCTTGACCATTTCAAGGATGTGAATGACAGCTTGGGGCACAGGTATGGCGATAGCCTGCTGATCGAATTGACCAAGCGCTTTCAAAACCTGGTCCGCCCTGAAGATACGATTTGCCGGTTGGGTGGCGATGAGTTTGTGTTTTTACTGGCCGGTGCCGGGCATGATGTCGCTAAAGAGGTGGTTGAGCGACTCCTCAAGGCGATAGAAGAACCGCTCATGATAGACCAGTACCAACTCAGCATCACTGCATCTGTCGGTATCGCCATTTATCCGGATGATGGCCTGGATATTGAGAGCCTGCAACGCAATGCCGATGTTGCCATGTACCGTACCAAGAAGGAAAGCCGCAATGGCTACCGCTTTTTCAGTAACCAGATGCAGATCCAGACTACCCGTCATTTGCAACTGGTGAATGCATTGCGGCAAGCCATTGCCTTGAAACAATTAACGGTGCATTACCAGCCGCAGCTGGATCTGCATACCAAAAAACTGGTGGGGGTAGAAGCGTTGTTGCGCTGGAGTCATCCGCAGTTAGGCGAGGTGCAGCCGACAGAGTTTATTCCGCTGGCTGAATCCAGTGGCCTGATTATCTCTATCGGCAGCTGGGTGCTGGAGCAGGCAGTACAGCAAATCGAGCGCTGGCAGGAGGCGGGCATTACCAATATCTGTGTCTCGGTCAATTTATCCAGCATCCAGTTCCGCGACCCTGAGTTACCTTCGCTGGTGCAGGCCATCCTGCAACGTTACCATGTGCTGCCACAATCTCTGGAACTGGAGCTGACAGAAGGTGTCGCGCTGGAAAACCCGGAAGGTGCCGTGAGCATGATGGATGCGCTGGACCAGCTCGGAGTGCGCTTATCGATTGATGATTTCGGTACCGGCTACTCATCCCTGAGTTACCTTAAAAAATTCAAGGTATATAAACTGAAGGTGGACCAGTCGTTTGTACGTGATATTTCAACCGATGATGAAGACAAGGCCATTGTGATCGCTATTATTAACCTGGCTCGCAGCCTGGGGCTGAAAACGATTGCTGAAGGCGTGGAAACTCCCGAACAAAAAGCGTTTTTACTGACACATGGTTGCGATGAGATCCAGGGCTATCTGTTGAGTCAGCCTATGGCTAGTGAAGAGGCGACGGCTTATCTGCTGGCCAATCAATAACTCTTCTTTTTGAGCAATTGTGGTTTCTTGACTGTCTTCAGGCAGAGATAGCATCGGCTGCCTGAAGTTTTAATCTCTAAAAATACATTCCGAATAAAATGATTGACTTCCTAAATGATAATAATTATCATTTACCTGTCTTTTAACGAAAAGGAGATCCATGATGAAGCGTCAAACTGTAGTAGGCAAGACCATGCTGGCAGGAAAAACGGCTTGTAAAGTGCTTTATCATAAATCTTCTGATACGGTAGAAGTCGAAGTGGGCGGCACCACACTTAAATTCGAGGCTGACAGCTTTATTGTCATCAACGAAATGTTGCGTAAAGCCGCCGCCAGAATCGTGATGCAAACTGAAATAGAAATGAGTGTTTGAAAGGGTAACCATGCAGGCAGCGAGTATCAACACCATGCGCTATGACCCGGCATTGCCTGATGCCGAGTCTGTCATGGCATCTTTGCTTTACATAGCTACTTTATACATTAAAAAGCCGACCTATGAGCTGGCCAAACAGGCGCTGCGCCTGGCCGAGACTTTAACCGCACCCGAATATGCCGATTCAGACCTGATTTGCCGAGTTTCACGCCGTATGTGTGTGCAATGGACGCTGCTGGTCAACGAGCACGAGCAATCTGCATCTGCGAAAACCGGCCACTTACTAACTCAATTGAATGAAAAACTATCATGAGCGAACATTCCATGTGTAAGAAAATTTTGTTATCAGGCCAGGCGGGATTCCGTGTGCATTACTGCGAAAGCCACGGCACCGTTGAACTTGAAATCGGCGCCATGAGTTTACGCCTGGATGAAGATGCGCTGGAAATGATGAGCGATTCTCTGGCAGAGTCTGTGAGCAAGCTCCAGGCGTTGCAAGCGACCAAAGGCTCATTCGAAGCGTTTATGCGCCAATTGAAAAACGCCTGATTCAGCTGCTGATCGTAGCGCGTATTAAAACTCGCGATGATTAAAAAAGGCAATGACGGTTAAGTCATTGCCTTTTATGCTTTCTTGCGGCGGAAATGTTTATCCGCGTCTAATGATTAGTCAGCCAGTTTTTCACTCACATTTTTAGTGAGTTCACCCAACGTTTTGTTCAGGTTTTGAAAAGCAACGTCTGAGAGGCCGGTGTCGCAGGCAACCCTTTTTTGAATCTCGGACAATTTGCTGCGCAGATTCTGGCCTTCTTCCGTCAGAGTCACAATCACCACGCGTTCGTCATCTTTCTGGCGGGTACGGGTAGTCAGTTTTTTCACTTCCAGTCGTTTGACAACTGGTGTGATAGTGGCCGGTTCCAGCAATAATTTCTCGGCGATCTCTTTAATCGAAAGCTGCTTGAATTGCCACAAAGCTACCAGGACCAGATACTGCGGATAAGTTAAATTGAGTTTATCAAGATCCGGCTTATATGACCGAAGCAGGGCGTGTGTAGCTGAGTAGAGTGAGAAACAAAGCTGATTTTCTAGGTATAAATTCGGCATGTTGTTGAATATTAATTGTCATCAATAGAATTAAAGGATTACAGCATCAATTCAAACCACTGTCTATAGTAGTTTGACGTAGTTATGTATGCAAATGGATACAACGGTCTTTACTTTGATTAAATAGATGTTAATCTGCGCTAAGGCGGGGTAAGCGGTTTCCAAACACGCTGTGCAACATCTCTAAAAATGGTTTAAGTTAAGATAGAATAGGGCACGCACAACACATGATGTGCACTCTAGTATTAAACTTATGCTGCCGTCCATCACCTTTCTTGATCTCGAAACTACCGGCGCCACGCCGTTAAAAGACCGCATCACCGAAATCGCGCTGGTGCGATTTGATGAGGGTGTAGAAACTGCCCGCTGGCAAACCCTGGTTAATCCGCAAATGGCGATTCCGCCGTTTATCCAATCGTTAACCGGTATCAGCAATGCCATGGTTGAACACGCGCCGCTTTTTTCTGAAGTAGCCAGCCAGTTGCTGGCTTTTCTCGAAGGCACAGTGCTGGCTGCGCATAATGTACGCTTTGATCATGGCTTCCTTAAAACAGAGTTCAAGCGCCTGGGCATCACCCTGCAGCAAAAGGTGTTATGCACTGTCAAGCTTTCGCGCCTGTTATACCCGCAACATTTCAGCCATGGGATTGATGCGATCGTAGCACGGCACAAAATCGAAGGCATCGCGCGACACCGCGCCATGGGCGATGTTGAAGCCATATTGCACATGCTGGCTGATGCAAGGCAGGAGTTCGGCGAAGCCGTGATTCAATCCGCAGCACAAAAGCTGATGGCAGCGCCGGTATTGCCAGCCCATATTGATGCCAGTTTGATTGGTGAGTTGCCGGAATCACCAGGCGTGTATAAGTTTTATGGTGAAGATGATGTGTCACTCTACATCGGCAAGGGCGTCAATGTCCGCGCCCGTGTGCTTGCGCATTTCAGTAGTAATAAAGCCTCCGGCAGGGAAGTGCGACTGATACAGGAAATCAAACGTTTTGAATGGATTCCTACTGCAGGCGAATTGAGTGCCTTGCTATTGGAAACGCGGTTACTCAAAGTGCAAAAGCCGTTGTACAACCGCCAGTTAACGCATGAACACTCATTGTGCAGCTGGCAACTCGACCCGCTGTCACAACCGGTGGTCAGGCTGGTTGATGGAAATGATCTAGACCCCAGCCAAATGGCAGGCTTGTTCGGCACTTTTAAGAGTAAAAAACAGGCTACAGAAGCGCTGCGCAAAATAGCTGAGCGCAATGGTTTATGCCTCAAGTTATTGGGGCTGGAAGGCGACAGCAGTGGTCCCTGTATGGCTTTCAGGCTTAAACGTTGCAAAGGTGCCTGCTGTGGCCTGGAACCCTCCGAGATACACAGCTTGCGTCTGCAGCAGGCGCTTGTAGCGCATAAACTCAGCACCTGGCCTTATCCAGGAAAAATCGGCATTGAGGAATACAACATGGAAAACGATATACGCCAGATTCATGTGTTTGAGCACTGGGTATATTTAGGCGCGGCTGATAATGATGAAGATTTGCAAATGTTGCGCGCGCAAAATACGCCGCTTCATTTTGAGCTGGAAACCTATAAATTACTGCTTAAAGTATTGCCGCAAAAAAAGACCCGTGTGCTGAATCTGGCAGCTTGATGCGCGCCAGCCCAGCTTGCACGGGTGCAGGGGTAGTCGAATGACCTGCTGATTAACTTCAGTCAGGGATCAGTTTATTTTGGCAGATAAAAGGTGCTGTCAGTAGATACCGTCTCACCGGAAGGCTGGGCGGTCACTTCAATAGTGATGCGCTGGCTGCCGGTTTTTTCAGTATGCGGCACGGCAAGGTTTAGCGGTACTAAAGCTTCTTCAGTCGCACTTACAGTGAGTGACTGTTCACTTTCCACCCTGATATCTGCCATGCCGGTGGCCCGGATGCGGTAATGCTGAGGTTGTTCAGTGGCATTCAACAGATGTAGCTGGTAAAGGTTTTCTACGCCTTGGGGCGTCTCGCGATACATGATGTTGCGGTCACGCATGATATCGACTTTAAAGGCCGGTTTATGCAGCATGCTGTATGCCATCCAGCCGAATATCAACGTAAACAGCGCGCTATAAATCAGCACACGCGGACGCAGCATATGATTGAGTAATCCGTGTTCACTGGTATTACCGCCTGCTGAAAAACGGATCAGCCCGCGCGGATATTGCATCTTGTCCATCACCTCATCACAGGCATCGATACACAATCCGCAACTGATGCATTCATATTGCAAACCCTGGCGGATGTCTATGCCGACCGGGCATACCTGCACACAGATGTTGCAGTCTATGCAAGACCCTAAGCCCTGGGCCTTGAAGTCCTGACCTTTGCTACGCCCGCCGCGTGGTTCGCCGCGTGCGCTGTCATACGCTACTATCAGTGTGTGATTATCAAACATGGCACTCTGGAAACGGGCATAGGGGCACATATGCTTGCAGACCTGCTCGCGCAGAAAGCCGGCATTGCCATAGGTGGCTATGCTGTAAAAACCGAACCAGAACCATTCCCAACCACTCAGCTGAAAATTCAGCAATGCCGGGGTCAGTTCGCGAATAGGTGTGAAGTAGCCGACAAACGACAGGCCGGTCAGCATTGCGAAACCGAGCCAGACACCATGCTTGCTAAGTTTAATACCTGTTTTTCTTAATCCCCAGGATTGGGCATCCAGCTTTTGCCTTGCCATGCGGTCGCCTTCAATGCGGCGTTCCATCCATAAGAAAATTTCTGTGTATACCGATTGCGGGCAGGAAAAGCCACACCACAAACGACCGGCGACAGCGGTGAACAAAAACAATCCCAGTGCGCATACGATCAGCAGCAGCGCCAGGTAAAACAGATCCTGCGGGAAAATCACCATGTCAAACAGGTAAAAACGCTGCGCGTTGATATCCATTAAAAACGCCTGGCGTTCGCCATATTGCAGCCAGGGCAAACCGTAAAAAACGATTTGCGTGAGCCAGATCATCAGCCAGCGCCAGTTTTTGAAATAACCGTTGACTGTGCGCGGATAAACCTTCGCCGTCTTTTGATATAAAGAGATGGTTTTTTCCGTGACCGGGGCGGCCACAATGGGGATGACGGTTTTGCTGCGAGAGGCTTGCATGATGACACTCGAAAACGACTGGAGACGAGCGCACTATAGACCGTTTACGCCAGATAAAACAGATTCAGATTTTAATTAAAAAACCATATCAGTTTTGCTGGATATTTGTGTAATCTGCTTGCCCAATGTCTGGATAGCTTGCAGGCTATGCGCATTCAGTGGATGTCCGTAGTTGAATCTGAAGAAGTTGGCATATTGTTGTTGCGATGAAAACATACACCCGGGTGCCAGGCTGATGTTATGCGCAATCGCCTGCTGGAACAGGGGTAAACAGTCGCATTGCTGCGGCAGTTGCATCCAGAAAAAATAGCCGCCTTGCGGCAGGTTGAATCGTACCTGCTCTGGAAAGTATTGGTGAATGGCCTGTGAAAACTGTAATTGTTGCAACATCAGCTGGTGCCTGAGCTGGCGTAGGTATTTGTCGTAACCGCCTTTGGCCAGGTAATTGGCCAGCGCCTGTTGGGCCGGGATAGACGTAGCTAAAGTCGTTGAAATCTTCAGGCGGGTAATTTGTTCAGTAAACCTCCCTGCAGACACCCAGCCTACCCGGTAACCCGGCGCCAGAGATTTTGAAAAAGAACTGCAATGCATCACCCAGCCTTCGGTATCCCAGGCTTTGGCGGGTAAAGGCCGTTGCTTGCCGAAATACAATTCGCGGTAGACGTCATCCTCAATCAGTGGCAATTGATGGCGCGTAATCAACGCCACTAACGCTTGTTTGCTGGCTTCCGGCATCAGGCTGCCAGTCGGATTCTGGAAGTTGGTCATCACCCAGCAGGCTTTGGGTTTGTGTTGAATGATGGCCTGTTCCAGTGCCTGTAAATCAATACCATGTTCAGGGTGGCTGGGCACTTCAATAGCGCGTAGTCCCATTCTTTCAATCGCCTGCAATGCCGCATAAAAGCTGGGCGATTCGATAATCACACAATCACCGGGCTGCGTCACCGCTGCCAGGCTCAGGTTGAGTGCTTCAAGTGCGCCGTTAGTCACGACTATATCTGCGGCATCCGTTTGCGTGCCATCCAATTGATAGCGTAGCGCAATCTGTCGCCGCAGTTCAACATCGCCCTGACCGATATCGCTGACTGTATCTGAGGGTTGCATGCGGCGTACCGCAGCGACCATATGGTCGGCCAGTTTTGAAAGCGGAAAATGTAATGGGCTGGGGAAGGCTGAACCGAATGGTACGTGTTGCGGATCCTTGATGCGGTCCAGCATGGTAAATACCAGGTCGCTGACTTGTAAGGTGGTCGGCAGGCCACTGTGTGTGGGACTCGCTGGCGCAAGTAGCCGCTCTGTGCGTAAAGGCCCGGCCACGTAATAGCCCGAGCGTGGCCGGGTGACCAGCAGCCCGCGCGCTTCCAGTAAATAATAAGCCTGGAAAACGGTGGAAGCATTTACCTGCTTCAGGGCCTGAATCTGGCGAATAGAAGGTAGTTTATCGCCGCGTTTAAGCAAGCCTTGCTGTATGGTGCTGGCGATTTCTTCAGCGATGATTTCGTATTTTTTCACAGGCGGGCCTTGCGTCTTCGTTGCGGGCAACTGATATGGTAAATTAAATCCAAACTGAAGCTGTTTGGCAAGCGCCATTCTGTTTAGGATATTGCTTTTTGCAGATTGAGATATTTCTTCATGTCCCAGTTAATCATCAGCCATACCGAACGCCTGAACAAAAGGCATTACCTGCTCTGGCTAAGCAACGGGCAATCCATGCAGCTTTCAATCACCGATATGTTTAATGTCAAAGTCATGCTGGCCGATCAGGAAGTTGCCGCTGTGCATTTTCAACCATTAAGCTCACTGAATAATATTGAAATGCCGCCTTTGTATCGCATTAATGACTATCGTGCGCCAAGCGGTGTTTTTTCTTTATTGGCTGATGGTTTGCTGAATGCCATATTAAGTGTGTATGCCTTCTACACACACGGTATAATCAAGCCTTGGCGGCCAGCACCGGCAAGTAAATCGCTGCTGGCCTGAAACGCATCAATTCACCACCCGCATTCGCTGGAGAATATACGCAAATGTATTTGCATTCTTGAATTAATTGCGTATAATTGCGGGTTCTTTAAAAGGCGACGTTTAAGGCATTTTTATGTACGCAGTGATCAAAACAGGTGGCAAACAGTATAAAGTTACCGCTGGTGAAAAATTAAAAGTTGAAAAATTGGTTGGTGACGTGGGCTCTACTGTTGTGATCGACAAAGTATTGTTGATTGCAAACGGCGAAACAACTACGGTTGGCGCACCTTTGATAGCCGGCGCTACAGTGAATGCCACAGTGGTATCACATGGCCGTGGCGACAAAGTAATGATCTTTAAAATGCGTCGTCGTAAGCACTATCGCAAGACTCAAGGTCATCGTCAGAGCTATACTGAAATTCAAATCGATACTATTTCTGCTTAATCGGCAGATTGCTAGAGTAAGGAATAAAACATGGCACACAAAAAAGCAGGCGGTAGTTCACGTAACGGCCGCGACTCACAAGCCAAACGCCTGGGCGTAAAAGCTTTTGGTGAAACAGTAGTTAACGCCGGCAGCATCATCGTGCGTCAACGTGGTACAAAAATGCATGCTGGCGAAAACGTTGGTATGGGTAAAGACCATACACTGTATGCACTGGTTGAAGGCAAGGTTAAATTTGCTATCAAAGGTGCGTTGAAGCGTCACACAGTGAGCATCGAAGCGGTTTAATCGCAGATTCATGTAAAAAGCCCTGTCGCTTGACGGGGCTTTTTACTTTATAGTTATCAGATTGTAGCCTTGTATGATTGCCTGTTACTAAGCACAGGCAATTTGAAATTTTAAGATGCAGTGCAAGGCACACGGCGCGCAAAAAACCGGAATGTACAAAAGTACATGAGGATTTAGAGCACCGTGTAACGCAACAATGCGCTTAAAAGGCAAATTGACATGAAGTTTATTGACGAAGCTACTATCAAGGTTTACGCCGGTGACGGCGGCAATGGCGTAGCCACATTCCGCCGTGAAAAATACGAACCTATGGGCGGCCCCAACGGTGGCGATGGCGGCAAAGGCGGCTCGGTTATTGTGCTCGCAGACCGCAATATCAATACCCTGGTGGATTACCGATATACGCGTACTTTCAAGGCGCAACGCGGTGAAAACGGCAGCGGATCAGATTGCTATGGCAAAGGTGGCGATGACATGGTGCTGCGTGTACCTGTAGGGACCACGATCAGCGATAAAGCCACCGGCCATGCCATGGTCGACCTCAATGTAGACGGCCAGCAGGTGATGATCGCCAGTGGCGGTAAAGGTGGCCTGGGCAATATTCACTTTAAAACCAGTACCAACCGCGCGCCGCGCCAATGTACCAAAGGCGATCCTGGTGAAGCTTTCGAGCTCTATCTGGAGCTTAAGGTGCTGGCAGATGTTGGTTTGCTGGGCATGCCTAATGCAGGTAAATCTACCTTTATCCGCTCTGTTTCTGCAGCCAAGCCAAAAGTAGCTGATTATCCATTTACAACGCTGCACCCCAATCTTGGCGTAGTACGCGTCGATAGTAACCGCAGTTTTGTGATCGCCGATGTGCCTGGGCTGATTGAAGGCGCCGCTGAAGGTGCCGGCTTAGGCCATCAATTCCTGCGCCATCTGCAACGTACTTCTTTATTGCTGCATTTAGTCGATATCGCGCCATTTGATGAAATGGTCGATCCGGTGAAAGAGGCCAAGGCCATCGTTAACGAGTTGAAGAAATACGATCAGGAACTCTATGACAAGCCGCGCTGGCTGGTGTTGAATAAGATCGACATGCTCCCTGACAGCGCTGAGAAAGTCGCAGCTTTTGTCCAAGCCTATGGCTGGGATGGTCCCGTGTTCGCAATCTCTGCGATCAGCGGTATTGGCTGTAAAGAACTTACTTATGCCATCATGGACCATATCGACCAGGCGCGTGTAAAACGCCATGCTGAAGCTGACCAGCTGCAAGCAGCGCCGGCTCAAACGCCACAAGTGATTGAATAAATAACAGATAATAAAATCGGTATGGGTGTCTCCCTTATTCAAGATAGTAAAACCCTGATTGTGAAGGTCGGGTCCAGCCTGGTCACCAATAATGGACAGGGTCTGGACAGGGCCGCGATTGCTGCCTGGGCCGAGCAAATCAGTGCCCTGGTTAAGCAGGGCAAGCATGTGGTGCTGGTCTCCAGTGGCGCGGTTGCAGAAGGCATGCAGCGCCTGGGGTGGAAAAAACGCCCGGTGGAGATCAACGAGTTGCAAGCTGCTGCAGCAGTAGGGCAGATGGGGCTGGTACAAATGTATGAGCAATGTTTCGCACAACATGGCTTGCACACCGCTCAATTACTGCTGACCCATGACGACCTGGCTGACCGCAAGCGCTATCTCAATGCGCGCACAACCTTACGCACCTTGCTAGATTTGAACGTGATTCCCATCATCAATGAAAATGATACGGTGGTCACTGAAGAAATCCGTTTTGGTGATAATGACACGCTGGGTGCGCTGGTCGCTAACCTGATTGAAGCCGATGCGCTGATTATCCTCACTGACCAGCAAGGCCTTTACTCTGCTGATCCGCGCAAAGATCCCAAGGCCGAGTTTATTCATTCCGAAATGGCAGGTAATCCTGCTTTGGAAGCGATGGCAGGTGGCGCTGGCAGCGCAGTCGGCACCGGCGGCATGCTCACCAAAATACTGGCTGCCAAACGCGCCGCCAACAGTGGTGCGCATACCGTGATTGCTTCAGGCCGCGAGCCTGAAGTCCTGATCAGGTTAAGCCAGGGCGAAGCGATCGGTACCCACCTGCAAGCCGGTAAAATGAAAATCATCGCCAAGAAACAATGGCTGGCAGATCATTTGCGCCTGGGTGGAAAACTGGTGCTTGATGACGGCGCGGTAAATGTATTATGCAAAGATGGCAAAAGCCTGCTGCCTATCGGTGTGGTGGAAGTGATAGGCCAGTTTGAGCGTGGCGATGTGGTCGCCTGTGTCGATGCTGCAGGTAAGGAATGGGCACGAGGTATTGTGAATTACCATGCCAGCGAAGTACGCCGCATCATGCGCAAACCAAGTAGCGAGATTAAAAACATACTTGGCTACGTAGAAGAAAAAGAACTAATCCACAGGGACAACCTCGTGGTGTTATAACTCGCTATGCATGCTATTGCATGGCGATTTAAGCCTTAACCAAACACGTTTTTGCACTGAAAAAGTTAACTAAAAAGGTTGTGTGATATGAGTAAACCTCTGGTAGCCATCATTATGGGTTCTGACAGCGATTGGCCGGTCATGAGAAATGCCGCGCAAATGCTGGCGGATTTTGGTGTCGCTTATGAAGCGCGCGTGGTATCCGCACACCGGACGCCGGACCTGATGTTCCAGTTTGCTGAATCTGCGGCTGCTAACGGTTTCCAGGTGATCATCGCTGGTGCTGGCGGTGCTGCGCATCTGCCAGGCATGGTGGCAGCGAAAACGACATTGCCGGTACTGGGTGTGCCGGTGCCATCCAAGCATTTGCAAGGCCAAGATTCATTGTTATCTATCGTACAGATGCCTAAAGGTATCCCGGTGGCTACATTTGCGATTGGTGATGCAGGCGCTGCCAATGCCGGTCTGTTTGCAGTTTCAGTACTGGCCAACCAGGATGCAGCTTTGGCACAAAAACTGGCAGAGTTTCGCCAGAAGCAGGCTGAAAAAGTGCATGCCATGACCTTGCCTGAGCAGCCTTAATTTTTATTCAAGAAACATATCCTGGCTTAGCGTTACAAATAATTAGAATAACCGCACAAGGTAATTCTGTCAGGGCATGATGGGGATTGTTGATGAGTTCGCAAGCAGATATTCAAAATCAAAGTTTAAATAATTCAAATGAATCCAGCGTGATTCAGCCAACCGCCATGTTGGGCATGTTAGGCGGCGGCCAGCTTGGTCGTTTTTTTGTGATTGCAGCCCACGAAATGGGCTACAAAGTCACTGTGCTCGATCCGGATAAAAATAGTCCGGCAGGCATGATTGCGGATGTGCATTTATGTGCAGCTTATGATGATGCGTCTGCCCTGAAAACCATGGCTGAAACCTGCGTGGCAATTTCAACCGAGTTTGAGAATGTGCCTGCCGAAACACTGGCAACGCTGGCAAAATCGACCATTGTCCATCCAAGCGCCCATGCCGTAGCCATTGCCCAGCATAGAATTAAGGAAAAAACTTTTTTCAAAGAAGCTGGTTTGCCTATAGGCCCTTTTGTCGCAGTCACCAATGCAAGCGATTTGCCGGAAGATGGCGACATGTATCCTGCGGTACTTAAAGTGGCGCGTTTTGGCTACGATGGCAAAGGCCAGGCGCGGGTGGCCAACCAGGCTGAAGCCAAAGTCGCTTTCCAGAATTTCAAGCAGGAAGTCTGTGTGCTGGAAAAAATGCTGACGCTGGACCTGGAAGTCTCCGTGGTGCTGGCGCGTGATGTGCATGGCAACATTGCTGCATTCCCAACCGCTGAAAATAGCCACCTGAATGGCATCCTGGATGTCAGCATCGCGCCGGCGCGTTGTTCTGAAGTGATCAAGGCTAATGCACAGGAACTGGCGAAGAAACTGGCAGCCAGACTCAATTATGTCGGTGTGTTAGGCGTGGAGTTTTTCGTCGTCGGTAACCAGTTACTGATTAACGAAATTGCGCCGCGGCCACATAATTCCGGTCATTACACGCTGGATGCCTGCATCACCAACCAGTTTGAACAGCAGGTGCGCGTCATCACTGGACAGGCGCTGGGTAACCCCAACCTGCACAGCAATGCCGTGATGGTCAATATTCTCGGCGATAGCTGGTTGTACAGCGGTAAACAAAAAGAGCCAGCGTGGGATAAAGCTTACGCTCACGGTAATCTGAAGATGCATTTATATGGCAAACATGAGCCGCGCAAAAGTCGCAAGATGGGTCATTTCACTGTGATAGGGGAGGATGCGCAGGCAGTATTAAACACAGCCAAGGTTGCCCGCAGCGAATTGCATATCGGCGAATAAAAGTCAGTATAAAAAAGCCCGTTAACCCGGGCTTTTTTATTGGTATTAATCACGATCTCAGTAGCAAAGAATACAGTAATAGCACTAAGCATTCCCGGAGCGGGGATCAGCAGCATAGAACTTTTGAAATCCAGGCAAGAGGCACTTAGTGTATTCGCTACAAATGACGGGCAATAAAAAAGCCGGACATCTGTCCGGCTCTTTTAGTAAGCACCCCTACTGAAATTATTCAGCAGCTTTTTTCGCGCGAGGCTTGGCAGCAGCTTTTTTGGCTGGCGCGGCTTCGGCTTTAGCAGCAGCTTTTTTCGGAGCTGCTTTAGGAGCAACTGCTTTTTTCACAGAAGTCAAAGTCGCAGGTACGTCACCTGACAATGCTTTGATCGCAGCTGTCAAACGGCTTTTGTGACGGGCAGCTTTGTTTTTGTGAATGATTTTTTTGTCAGCGATACGGTCGATCACGCTTACGTTTTCCTGGTAAGACGCAACTGCTGCAGCTTTGTCACCAGTTTGAATTGCTTTAATTACTTTTTTGATCGCAGTGCGTAAAGTTGAACGTAACGCAGCGTTGTGCGCGTTCACTTTTACGGATTGGCGCGCGCGTTTGCGTGCTTGTGCGGTATTTGCCATATCTGTTTATCCTGTAACTTTTCAAAAGGGGTGTAATACGAAACCGTGCATAATACTGTTTTTGCTCTGTTTTTGCAAGGCGAAAATCATATTTCTGCTGATTCGAAATAGTCGCGTGGTAAAATCGCCCGACTCAAGAACAATTGTTCTAAAAGATTGAAAATTGCAGGCGGAATAATAAAGCAAATGTTGTCCGCACCAAGCATTTTTTACCAGACTGCCGGAAACCTGAACACCCCATATGAACTTGCTTAAAGCTTTGGCCACCGTCGGTGGCATGACGTTTATCTCGCGCCTGCTGGGGTTTGTCCGCGATACGCTGATTGCCCGTATTTTTGGTGCTGGAATGGCGACCGATGCATTTTTTGTCGCGTTTAAAATCCCCAACCTGTTGCGCCGCATTTCCGGCGAGGGCGCGTTCAGCCAGGCATTTGTACCTATTCTTTCCGAATACCGCAAACAGCGCACGCCGGAAGCGACCAAAGCCTTGATCAACCATGTCTCCAGCTTGCTGGGGCTGTTTCTGGTGGGTATCACCATCGTTGGCATGCTGGCGGCACCATTGATCGTGCGGCTGACATCGCCGGGATTTGTCGATGATCCGGCCAAGTTCGCGCTGACCACCGACTTATTGCGCATTACCTTTCCTTATATTCTGTTTATTTCGCTGGTGTCTATGGCCGGTGGTGTGCTCAACGCACACAGCAAATTCCAGGTGCCTGCTTTTACGCCGGTGTGGCTGAACTTGAGTTTTATTACAGCTGCTTTGTTTATGGCGCCATACTTCAATAATTCAGTCTATGTGCTGGCATGGGCGGTATTTGTCGGCGGCATCATCCAGTTGCTTTACCAGTTGCCGTACTTGCAAAAGATAGGCATGTTGCCGCGTTACGCGCTGAATACGCAGGATGAAGGGGTACGCCGCATACTCAAGTTGATGGGCCCAGCGATTTTTGGCGTGTCTGTCGCCCAGATTTCGATTGTGCTGAATAATATCTTCGCTTCCTTTATGCCAACGGGTAGCGTGTCGTGGCTCTATTATGCAGACCGCTTGATGGAGTTCCCTACCGGTGTGCTTGGTGTTGCCCTGGGTACTATTTTATTACCCAGCTTATCCAAGGCGCATGTGGATAAGTCTTCAGCCGAATTTTCACAATTGCTGGATTGGGGCCTGCGCCTGACCTTTATGCTGGCGATCCCTGCCGCCGTCGCCATGGCGGTGCTTTCCAAGCCGCTGGTCGCCAGCCTGTTTTATTACGGTAAATTTACCGCGATTGACGTGGTGCAAACCGAACGCGCACTGATTGCCTATAGTCTGAGCTTGCTAGGCCTGATCATGGTGAAGGTATTGGCCCCCGGTTTTTACGCAAGGCAAAATGTGAAAACGCCGGTCAAAATCGCCATTTTCACCTTGGTCATGACGCAAATACTCAATGTGTTATTTCTCTATTTCACACCATTGCGCCATGCCGGGTTAGCCTTGGCGGTCGGGCTGGGCGCCTGTTTAAATGCCACTTTATTATGGGTGACACTACAACGCAGCGGCGCATTCGTGCCGAATAAAGGATGGTTTTTGTTTCTCGCCAAACTGATACTGGCGGTGACTGTCATGGCCGTGGCCCTGCACCTGGTGGCTACATGGGCTGGCGACTGGCTGGCAATGCCCCCGTTGGTGCGCTTATTACACCTGGCTGGCGTTGTGGTCATGGGCATGCTGGTCTATTTTTCCATGCTCGGATTACTGGGCTTCCGCCCCGCGGACTTTATGAAACGAGTGGCTAAATAATGCAGATTTTCCGCCATATTCCGCAGTCTTCTGCTCCCGCAGCGATTGCAATTGGTAACTTTGATGGTATGCACCTTGGCCATCAGGCTTTATTGCGCCAGTTAATTGCCTATGCACAAACCTACCGCATCGTGCCTGCGGTGATGACGTTTGAGCCGCACCCGCGCGAATTTTTTGTGCCGCAAAATGCACCTGCGCGGTTGGCTTCCATGCGTGAGAAACTGGAATATTTTGCCGAGTTTGGCGTGCAGTGCGTTTACGTGCAACGCTTTAGCCACGCCTTTGCAGCGCAAAGCCCGGCCACCTTCATGCAGGTATTGCGCCAGCAATTGAATGCCAATGTTGTCATGGTGGGTGAGGATTTCTGTTTTGGTGCCAAACGTGCGGGCACGGTGCAAACCCTGATTGAACATGGTTTTAATGTCATTCCGTTGCCTGAAGTACAACTCAACGGTGAACGCGTGTCCAGCACGCTGGTGCGTGATGCGCTGGCAGCAGGCGATTTTGCAAAAGCGCATACTTTGCTAGGGCGCACTTACAGTATCAGCGGCAAGGTGGTGCATGGGGCAAAGTTAGGCAGGCAGCTTGGCTTCCCCACTGCCAACGTGCATATGCGCCACGAACGGCCTGCACTCACCGGGGTTTATGCGGTAAAATTGAACAATTTACCGGCAGTTGCCAATCTGGGCGTACGACCCACCATTGAAGGTATCCCCAAACTCAAATTGGAAGTGCATGTGTTTGATTTTAATGGTGATTTATATGACCAGCATGTGCATGTGGAGTTTTTGCACAAATTGCGTGATGAGATGAAATTTGCCGGCTTGGACGCACTGACAGCGCAAATTGCAGCTGATGTAGTGCACGCTAAACAATACTTCCAGTCCGCTGCGGTGAAATAGTTAAAAGAAATAGTGTGCCCCGCCTTATGAAAATGCAGGGCATGCAATGTTGAGATTTTTAAATGACTGACCAAAACAAAGATTCTAAATACCCGTTGAATTTACCTGAGACCAGCTTTCCCATGCGTGGGGATCTGGCCAAGCGTGAACCTGCCTGGCTGAATAGCTGGCAACAACGCAAGGTATATGAGCGTATCCGCAGCAAGCGCCAGGGCGCCAAAAAATTCATCCTGCATGACGGCCCGCCCTATGCCAACGGTGATATTCACATCGGTCACGCGGTCAATAAAATCCTCAAAGACATCATCATCAAAGCCAAAACCATGAGTGGTTTTGACGCCCCTTATGTGCCGGGCTGGGATTGTCACGGCCTGCCGATTGAGCTGGTGGTGGAAAAAGCCCACGGCAAAAATATAGATCCGGCCAAGTTCCGTGAGCTATGTCGTGCCTACGCGGCCGAGCAGGTTGAGAAACAGAAAAAAGACTTTATCCGCCTGGGCGTGTTTGGCGACTGGGATCACCCCTACCTGACCATGGCCTTTGATACCGAAGCTGACATCATGCGTGCTTTGGGCGATATCTACAAAAACGGTTATCTTTACCAGGGCTCCAAGCCTGTGCACTGGTGTGTGGACTGTGGTTCCGCGCTGGCTGAAGCCGAAGTTGAATACGAAGATGTGAACTCACCGGCGATTGATGTCGGTTTCAAGGTGGTGGATAACTCCGCGCTTGGTAAAGCATTTGATGTCAATGTGACGGGCGATGCCTACGCGGTGATCTGGACCACGACACCATGGACACTGCCAGCGAACCAGGCGGTGAGCGTGAATGCCGAGCTGGATTATGACCTGATTCAAACCAGCAAAGGTTTGTTGATCCTGGCACGCGAGCTTGCTGAAAAAACACTAGCGCGCTATGCCGAAGAAAATACTTCTGTGATTGCCAGCGCGAAAGGTGATGCTTTACGTGGACTGTTATTGCAACATCCATTCGACAACCGCCAGGTGCCAGTGATTACCGGCGATCACGTCACGACTGAAGCCGGTACCGGCCTGGTGCATACCGCTGCTGCCCACGGTAATGATGACTGGCTGGTGATGCGTGCCAATTTCCCTAATGAAAAACCGCGTGTGCTCATCGGTGGCGATGGCAAGTTTTTTAACAGTGAACTGGTCGAGTTTACTGAAATCCGTGGCCTGAGCCGCCAGGATGCCAACAAGATCATTCTGGCAAAGTTGCAGGAAAATGCTGTGCTGTTTGCCTCTGCACGCTTGAATCATAGCTTCCCGCATTGCTGGCGTCATAAAACGCCATTGATGCAATTGGCAACACATCAATGGTTTATCGGCATGAACTCTGTTGGTACAGATGGCAAACCTTTGCGTGAGCAGGCCAATACAGCGGTGGATGCGACCGAGTTTTTCCCTAGCTGGGGCCGCGCACGTCTGGAAGCCATGATCAAGAATCGCCCGGACTGGTGCGTGTCACGCCAGCGTAACTGGGGTGTACCTATGCCATTCTTTGTGCATAAAGAAACCGGCGCACCGCACCCTGACACCTTGAATTTGCTGGAGACTGTCTGCAAACAGGTCGAGCAACAAGGTGTGGAGGCCTGGTTTAGCCTGGATGGCGATGCTTTCCTCAATCAGCATGCGCCGCAAAATGCCGAGCAATACAAAAAAGTCACCGATACCCTGGATGTCTGGTTTGACTCCGGCGCCACGCACTATGCGGTGATCCGTTCTTCGCAACATCCCTCGCTGGCGGCAGAAGCCAAAGTGCGCGCCGCTGCGGGTAAACCGGTGGCAGATTTATACCTTGAAGGCTCTGACCAGCATAGAGGCTGGTTCCAGTCCAGTTTGTTGACCGGTTGCGCGATTGACGGCCATGCACCTTATAACGCCTTGCTGACGCACGGTTTTGTGGTGGATGGTGCCGGCCATAAAATGAGTAAATCCAAAGGCAATGTGGTCGCACCGCAAAAGGTGATGGACACTTACGGTGCCGATATCCTGCGGTTATGGGTAGCCTCTACCGATTACTCCGGTGAGCTGACCATCAGTGATGAAATTCTCAAACGTGTCGCTGACGGTTATCGCCGTATCCGCAATACCTTGCGCTTCCTGCTTTCTAACCTCGCGGACTTTGATGCCAGCAAGGACTTATTGCCGGTGGAGCAGTGGCTGGAAATCGACCGTTACGCCTTGCACCTGACGCATGAATTGCAGGCAGGTATTCTGGCTGATTACGATAAATATGAATTCCATCTGGCGGTGCAAAAATTCGTTGGTTTCTGCTCTGAGGATTTGGGTGGTTTCTATCTGGATATCCTGAAAGATCGTTTGTACACCAGTGGTGAAACTTCGCATGCACGCCGTGCCGCGCAGAGTGCGCTGTATCACATTACCCATGCGCTGATGCGTTTGATGGCTCCTATCCTGAGTTTTACTGCGGATGAAATCTGGCAGACACTGGGACTGGATGCAGTAGCGACCGTGTTTGAGGAAGAGTGGTATGGCTTGCCTGCGCATGGCTTGAGCGATACGCAATTGCAACACTGGCAGATCATGATTGATTTGCGTAGCCAGGCTGCCAAGGAAATCGAGCTCTTGCGTGGTGAAGGCAAGGTTGGTTCGTCGCTGCAAGCAGAGCTTGAATTTCACGTGGCGGGTGAAGCATTTGAAGCGCTGAGCAGCCTGCAAGATGATTTACGCTTTGTCACCATCACTTCTGCGGCGACTACTTATCAAGTGGCAGATGCGGCGGCGCAGAAAATCCTGGTGAAACCAAGCGTGTACCAGAAATGCGACCGCTGCTGGCATTACCGTGCCGATGTAGGTAGTGATGCGGCGCACCCAAGCATTTGTGGCCGTTGCGTCAGCAACCTGTTTGGTAGTGGTGAAGTGCGTAAATATGCCTGAATTCAATACGCGTAATATGCGTTCGGCGCTGCCCTGGCTGTTTCTCAGTGCAATTGTGATTGTGCTAGATCTGTACACCAAACATCTGGTCCAGCAGGCATTTGTCTATGGCGAGCATGTGCCGGTGACCGGTTTTTTTGACCTGGTACGCTACCACAACACCGGTGCGGCATTCAGTTTCCTCGCCAATGCAGGTGGCTGGCAGCACGGTTTTTTCACCGCGGTATCTACCCTGGCATCTGTAGTCATGGTCTATTTGCTGGTCAAGTATCCACAGAAAACACTGTTCTGTTTCGGTATTGCCCTGGTGTTAGGCGGCGCATTGGGCAATCTCTATGACCGGCTGACACTGGGCTACGTAGTCGATTTTCTGCTGTTTTACTATGAGCAATGGGCGTGGCCTGCGTTTAATGTCGCCGATAGTGCGATTTGCGTGGGCGTAGGTGTACTTGTGCTGGATAGTTTTAAGAATCCGACCTGATCACTGCCAGGTGAAAAGGAGTGCGTATGGAAGGGTTGGAATACACGTTTTCGGATACGATCAAAATCTGGCAGGGTAGCAAGAGCACCTGGCACTATGTGAGTTTGCCCGTCTCCATCTGTGAAGAAATTCATACGCTCAACCAATACCATCAAACCAAACGACGTGGATGGGGCGCGGTGAAAGTCGATGCCATGCTAAATGGCCAGCATTGGCATACTTCGATTTTCCCGGCGTTTGGTGATGGCCGTTACGCCTTGTTCCTGAAAGCGGAAGTGCGCAAAGGTGCCAAGGTGGTTGTGGGCGACCAGGTCACCGTAGCAATCAAAATTCTTTTTTAAACAATCCTTTTTAAGCTGTCGATGAGTCTTGTGTTTGCTTGAGCAGCGCCTGAATATTCTCTATGGGCATAGGCCTGCCCAGCAAAAATCCCTGTATACAATCACATTCCGTGGTGCGCAAGAAGTCCAGCTGCGCTTGCGTTTCTATCCCTTCCACAACCACGGAAATGCCCAGAATCCTGGCTGTTTTTACAATGGTGCTGACTATCTCAGTATCCGCACTGCTCTCCGGCACATCTACCATAAATGCACGGTCTATCTTCAGTTCATCCAGCGGCAAATGCTTCAACTTGAATAGCGAAGAGTTACCGACACCGAAATCATCCAGTGAGATGCGCACGCCGGTGGCTTTTAATTGTTGCAGGATTTCCAACGCTTGCTCTTCATGTTCAAACACGGCACTTTCTGTGATTTCCAGTGTTACCAATGCCGGAGGCAGTGCATTTCTTTTCAGTTGTTCTGCAATGCGCAAGGGCAGGTGATGGTCACGGAACTGGCGCGGTGAGATATTGATAGATAAACCAATGGGTTGTCCGTGTGACTGTATCAACAGGGATAAATGCCGGAAAGCTTCTGCAATCACCCACTCACCAATCGGCACTATCAGCCCCGACTGTTCAGCATGTGGGATAAAGTCCGCCGGGCAAATGGTTTCGCCCTTGGGGGTTTTCCAGCGGATCAACGCTTCTACTGAGGCGATGCGTGGCGGATACTCTTTGCCCAGACTGAATATGGGCTGGAAATGCAAAAAGAATTCCTGTTTTTTGATGGCCTTGCGTAGCTGAATATCCAGGGTGAAACGGTTCTGGGCCTGTCGCGTATGCTCTTTGCTATAAAATAAAAATGGCTGGCTGGAGCGTTTGGCATGAGTCAGTGCCGTATTGGCGTTGCGCGTCAGTTGTTCGGCATTATCGGCATCACGCGGATACATGCTGATGCCTATACAGGCATCCAGGATCAGTTCGTGATCGTTGATCAATACGGGTTTATGCACAATGCTGCACAGATTACGTGCCAGCTGCATTAACTGGGTATCGGTTTTGTGCTGGCTGATAATCAGCGCAAATTTATCACCATGCACGCGCCCCAGCTCACCGCACTCATGGTTAATGTATTGCAGCCGCTGCGAAATTTCGCGCAAGAAAGCATCGCCTGTTTTGTGGTCAAAACTGTCGTTAATACTTTGGAAATGCCTGAGATCCAGGATAAGCAAGGTCACCATGCCACTGTCACTGGCGCCATTGATCACGGCATGCTCAAGCATATTGAGCATGGCAATGCGGTTATGCAGGCCTGTGAGCGGGTCAGTGCGGGAGAGCTGCAAGTATTCTTTGTCTTTTTCTGCCAGCCGTTTTTCTGCGCGTAATAACTTCTCGCTTTCTCCCAGCAAAATACTTTGCCTGATGGCCGAAAAAACCAGGGTAGACACGACTGAGACGATTACCACATGGTAAGCATAAGGATGCGGGCCGCTTTGCCACCAGACCACTAACAGCGAACTGAGACCGAATACAAAGGCAATCAGGGGTATCCAGTTGCGCAGTCTGCGGCACTGCTGGTGATAGGCACCTTGTAAGGCAGTACGAATCTGCCAGCCATAGAGTCCTCCGCCTATCAGCAGGTCAGCCACAGAAAAACCGGCATTGGTCCACAGGCTGGTTTGCGGCAAGTGGTTGAGGGCATTCAGGTTCCACTGCATCCAGCATAAGCCTTCCAGCGTCAGTCCGGCACTTAGCAAAAGCCAGGGCATCATCCAGGTGGGTCTTAAATAGGGAATCAATAATAATGAAACCAGTGCGGCACTCAGCATGCTGACCGGGTAAGCGGTCAGCACAGCCAGTTGTAAAGGCGTGACATCGGCTGATTTAGGTAAATAGGAAATCAGGATATACCCGAGGATAGCCATGCTGAATGACAGCGCATCTATGATGAAGGCCCAGCTTTTGGAATGCGACAGCTGGCTGCGCAGGGCAATGATGAAGCCAATGATCAGGCATGGCCCCATCAGTGGATAAAAGATGTCAGATTGCTCAGGGAAATCGGCGTGGCGGGTAAATACCTCGAATACCCATAACAGACCACCTGTGAAATAGGCTAGGGCGCCAATGACAAACCAGCGCTTGAAAGGCCTATGTGCAGGACTGGCACGGAGATAACCCAGCACGGCCAGCGTCAGGCAAGCCGTGTTGGTAGAAAGCCAGTGTATGTTGTTCAACCAAAGGGTTGTCAGCGGTGCCGTATAGAAGGTAGCGGCGGTGCAAATGACTAAAACCGATAACGCAACAAAAATGACTTTACCTGAAAGTGTCATGAAGCCCCCTGTTTTTTCTAATTCTAACAAGGGGTTAGAAAAAAACTAGTCTTTCCTGATAAATAACTTCACGCTATTTACCAGCACAACACACAGTGCGCCAGTCAGTATGCCAACCGCAGCATTGACGAGTAAAGACCATGGTAACGCCAGTTCAGCCAGTGGGTGCAACGCCGGGATCCCATGCGCAATAATGCCGCCGCCGACCAGGAACATGGCTGCAGTGCCAAGCACGCTGAGCAAGCGCATCAGGTAGGGCACGACCGACACCATGCCCCAGCCAAATTTGCGGTTGAGTTGCGGTAACAAGCCCTGGCCCTGACGCTGCATCAGCCATAAACCGATGTCATCCATTTTGACTATAAATGCAACCAGGCCATACACTCCAACGGTCATCAGCACGGCAATCACTGATAGTACCAGGATGCGCTGGGTCAGCGCCGCTTCGGCCACCACACCCAGCGAAATGACGATGATTTCAGCCGACAGGATAAAGTCAGTGCGTACGGCCCCTTTCACTTTTTCTTTTTCGAGCGCGACCAGGTCAACCTGCGGGTCTTGAGTTGATTCTTGCACAGCTTTTTTATCTGCCGCGTCATGTTTTGCATGCAATGAGTGCCAGACTTTCTCAAAGCCTTCGTAGCATAAAAATGCGCCGCCCAACATGAGCAAGGGCACAATCAACCAAGGAATAAAAGCGCTGATCAGCAAGGCAGCCGGTACCAGGATCAACTTGTTCAGGAATGAGCCCCGTGCGACCGCCCACACCACCGGTAGCTCCCGTTTTGCTGCAATGCCTGTCACTTGTTGCGCGTTGAGTGCCAGGTCGTCTCCCAATACCCCGGCAGTTTTCTTGGCTGCCACCTGGCTCATGACGGAAACGTCATCAAGCATGGTGGTGATATCGTCTAATAAAGCAAGCAGGCTGGAAGCGGCCATGAAACATTCCTGGATAATGTACAAAGATTGCTTATTCTACGTGATTCCCGTTAGAATGGCCGGATGCAGAACATAGGTACTCAGCGCTGGATAGCACGGCTGGCCATCATGGCCATGCTGCTGGTCAGCCTTGTGCCTACCCTGAGCCTGGCTTTCCCCATGCAGCAAGGCAACAGTTTCATCGGGCAGATCTGTTCTACGCAAGGCAGCAAGTTACTGGTGCAGGTGATGACTACACAAGGCAAGCAGTTGTCCACGCTGATTGATTACAAGCCTTCGCAAAAACCGGTTTCAATTAGCCACCATCTTGATCATTGCCCGTTCTGTCACATGGCACTGGATCACGTGACATTGCCTGCGCACAGTCCTGCCTATATCCTGTTCCAGCAAGCCCAGGCCGGGATCGCTCTCAGCGTTTACCAGCCACCAGTTGTTTCCAGTTTTTACCCCACTGCGCATCCCTCACGCGCACCGCCACTGACTCCACACTCAATCTAGTCCCGGCCCGATACAGGTCGGCTTCTGAGTAATGCCTGCGCCGCAGGTATGGATGGAGTCATCTCGTGATTGTTATCAACCTTCAGGCAATGATATTTGCCAAACAGGTGGAGTGGAAACGCCACATCACCCTCAAAGAAATCGCTGAAGCTACCGGCATCAGCCGCATGACCTTGCACCGCATCGTCAAAAAACCTGCTTACAACGCCTGCACCGAGCACCTGGACAAACTGTGTGCTTATTTCCATTGCGATATCGGCTCGCTGATCCGGTGGCAACCGGATGAAGCGACCCGGCAGGTGTTTGCTGCCTGATGCAGGATCATTCACTTTGATGGTCACAGCGTGGCCGCAGAGTGAATGGCATGTCGATAAGAGAATAAGGATAAATTCGCAATGAATGACACAAAAATCAGATTGGCGATATTGCCAGTCCTGACCTGTTTTGCCCAAATAATTACCACCGCATTGTTGGTGTTCCCGGCGTCAGCCTATGCTGACCATAATGAAGTCATTGAGCTGGATGACATTAGTGTGACCGGGACAGTAGATAGCAGGATTACTAAACATCCTGCCACGGTAGAAACTTACTCGCGGAAGCAGATCCAGGAATCGGTGAATGCAACCACGTCACAACAAACGCTGAAATACTTGCCCAGCTTTCAGGTGCGTGAGCGATACATTGGTGACCGCAACGGTCCACTTGCCACCCGTACGACAGGGACGCTATCCAGCGCCCAAACCATGGTATATGCCGATGGTATTTTGCTATCCAATTTACTGGGCAATTCGTTTAGTTTTCCGCCACGTTGGGGCATGGTCAGCCCGGAAGAAGTTGAGAGCGTCAGCATTTTATATGGTCCATTTTCAGCGTTGTATGCGGGTAATTCATTTGGTGGAGTGGTGAGCATGAACACGCGCATGCCGACCAAATTTGAAGCGCATGCAACAGCCCAGGCGTTTGCGCAGCATTTTGAGTTATACGGCACTGATAAAACCTTTAGAGGGAATCACGAGACGGCTTCGGTCGGTGACAAAGTCAATGATTTAAGTTTCTGGCTGGGCGTGGATCGTCTCGAAAACGAAAGCCAGCCTATGCAGTTTGCCAATGCCTTGCGATCGACCACAGCGCCTGGAGCGGCGCCGGTAGTAACTGGTGCTTATCTGGACAGGAATGAAAGAAATCTGAACAGGGTGACCTTTGGCGCTACTGGTAAAGACAGTACAGAACAGTTGAACGTCAAACTGAAAGCCGCTTACGATATCAGCCAGACAGTGCGCGCGACTTACACTTTAGGGCTTTGGGATCTGGATAGCCGTACTGATGTAGACAGTTACATTAAAGATGCTGCAGGCAACCCGGTGTATAACGGCCGCGTCAATTTTAATGGTCAACGTTACGATATTTCAGGATTTAGCCCGGCAGAAGTAGCGTCTTTTCATGTGATGCAGGCGATAGACCTGAAAAGTAATACCAAAGGTTTTTTTGACTGGAACCTGACGCTGTCTGACTATGATTACCAAAAAGATAGAAATAGTAGCGCGAATGCACCAGCAAACGGAACAATCGCGGCTGGCAATCCTTATCTGAATCGTATAGGACGTATTGTCGATATGAGCGGTACCGGCTGGACCGTATTTGATGCACGCGGTACATTGCGCCCAACAGATGGCCATGGTGACAAGCACGAAATCGATGTTGGCTATCATGTAGACCAATACACCTTGAAAAGTGATACCAATAACACGGCTGATTGGTCTGGCAGCAATAAAGGGTCATTGTTTGCCAGTTCACGCGGCCAGACGCAGACACAAGCGGTGTATGCACAAGATAAATGGCAGTTGAATCCGGCCTGGGCGGTCACGTTTGGCGGGCGGTTTGAACATTGGGAAGCCAGTGACGGCTTGAATCAAACCACAACGGGAGCGGGTCTGCAGGCGAGCCGCTATGCCGATAAAACGGATAACAAATTCTCTCCCAAGCTTTCCATCAGCTTTGAGCCTGTGCCTGAGTGGGGCTTCAGGGCGGCGTTTGGCCAGGCATTCCGCTTTCCAACGGTGAGTGAGTTATATCAGCAGATTACAACTGGCACCGCCCTGGTGCAGAATAACCCGGACCTGAAGCCGGAAGAAGTGATATCGAGTGAGCTGACTGCGGAACGCCGGTTTGCCATCGGTTTGCTACGCGCGAGTTTGTTTCATGAAAATAAATACGATGCCCTGGTCTCGCAAACCACCACTAATGGTAATGCGGTTCCATTTGGTTCCGGCACCTGTACCGCAGGCGCGGCTGGTTGTACCTTTATCCAGAACATCGATCATGTCCGCACCTATGGCATAGAACTGGCCAGTGAATGGCAGGATGTGGTGGTGCATGGCCTGGATTTGATGGGGAGTGCCACGTTCACCCATGCCGAGATTGTGAGAAATGATGCCAACCCTGAGTTTGAAGGCAATAAGCCATTACGCATCCCGAGGGCGATGATCAAAGGCGTGGCCACTTATCATCAAGGGCACAATATCACTTACAGTTTGGCGGCGCGTTACAGCGGCAGGCAGTATTTCTACCTGGATAACAGTGATAGCAACCCGGATGTATTTGGCGGCGCAAGCAAATTTTTCATCATGGATGTAAAAGCCAATTACAAGTTTGCTGATCGCTGGACAGCCTCAGTAGGCGTGGACAATCTGAATAATTACAAAGCCTATATTTTCCATCCTTATCCGCAACGTACTGCTTATGTGCAGATCAGGTTTAATTACTGATGCCCGGCGACCAGATTGGATGACATCATGAAATTACGCCGCTGGCCCGCCCATCAAATCGTCTGGCGCTGGCATTTTTATGCCGGGCTATTCTGTATTCCTTTTATTTTATTGCTGTCTGTCACAGGCGGCATTTACCTGTTTAAACCGCAGGTAGAAGCGGTACTGGATACCCCGTATGAACATCTGGTGCTGACAGGGATCGCCGCACCAGCTCATCAACAGGTACAGCAGGCACTGAAGGCTGTGCCGGGTTCTGTATTGCATGCCTATGAATTACCCGTCAGCGCTCACTCAGCAGTGCGCATATTAGTCAAACAGGGGGCGGTGACCTCACGCGTGTATGTGCATCCACAGACGTTGGAGGTTCTTCACATCGCTCGCGAAGATGCCAGATTCATGCGCGTGATGCACGAGCTGCATGGAAATTTATTACTGGGTGCACGCGGATCCTACCTGGTAGAGCTCGCTGCTTCCTGGGCGATTGTGATGGTGATCACCGGCTTGTATTTATGGTGGCCAAAAGCAGGGCACGGTCTGGCTGGCGTGGTTTACCCGCGCTTCAACAAGAGCAACAGGGTGTTCTGGCGCGATTTGCATGCGGTCACTGGTTTCTGGATATCGCTTTTTACATTGTTCCTGTTGATATCCGGGCTGCCATGGACCAAATCATGGGGCGGCATGTTAAAGGAAATCCGGCAAGTCCAAACAGGGAGCATTGCAGCAACCCCAAAATCACCGCCACAAGACTGGACTACCGGTGGCTTGGCTGTGAGTGAACATGCAGCCCATGAAGGTCACAGCATGGCAGTGCATGCACATGATCAGGCACAGGACTACCGGTTGTTGGATCATCTGGTAGCGACAGTGTCACCATTGCAGCTGGCACCACCGGTGCTGATCGCACCTCCCTCTGAAAAAACCGCAAACTGGACGGCACGCTCCGATGCGCAGAACAGGCCTTTGCGGGTGAATATCAGTTTTGATGCTGATGGAAATATAGCCAGCAGGAAAAACTTTGCCGACCGGCCTTGGCTGGATCGTGTGATTGGTTTAGGCGTTGCGATTCATGAAGGTCAGTTGTTTGGATGGCTGAACCAGGCATTAGGGGCGCTGACCGCTTTAGGCCTGGTATTGCTTTCTGTGAGTGGCGTTGTGCTTTGGTGGAAACGTCTCCGCAATACTTCTTTATTGCGCACCTTGGGCGCACCACCTGCTAGCCGGAAGCCTGCACCTTATGCCTGGGCCATGATAGGCGTAGTGCTTGCCTTAGGGTTGTTATTGCCGTTTTTCGGACTGTCGCTATTGCTGGTGTTATTGATGGAGCGCTGCCTATTACCTTATTTTCCCGTTTTGGCGGGCTACCTTGGTTTACGCAGTACTACGTGATAGCGCATCTTCAACATTTGTCGTTTGTTAATAGAAAGGTTGAACCATGAAGTCTTACTTAACTCATGGATTGGTCATGATCGGTATGGCCGGTTTTGCAGTCTTCGCTCATGCAGATTTAAAAGTATCCAACGCGTGGGTGAAACCCACTGTGCCCGGGCAACCTGTGGCAGGTGCTTACATGGCACTTGCTTCTGATAAAGACATGGACGTGATAGAGGTGCTTACACCAGTTGCCGGTAAAGCCGAGATCCATTCCATGTCCATGGACGGCAATATCATGAGGATGAAAAAACTGGACCGTTTACAGCTGAAACCAGGCAAGGTCGTTGAACTGAAACCGGGTGGGTTCCATATCATGCTGATGGAGTTGAATCACCAGATTAAAGCGGGTGAAGTGGTGCCTATCAGGTTGGTCACCCAGGATAAAAGCGGAAAGAAGGCAACGATATCTGTCAACGCTATTGCAGCTGAACCTAAAACTAGTGAGTCCACCTCAGGCATGCATATGCATCATTGATGATTCAAGGGAGGGCAGCCATTGATACGCAAGTTGATGGCAGACATATACTCAAACACCCGTACGTCTAACGTACGGGGAATATACAAGCAAAGTTGGATGATCAGACGCTGGTGACTTTATCGATGAAGTAGCTGGTGCGTTGTTTCTGGCGCAGCATTCTCTGCAGGATATTAGGCAACTGATCCGGTTTCAGGCATTGGATAATGTTGAGGTCCAGGGTTTCGCGCAAGTCAATGATTTCGCCATCTTCCTCATTACTATCGTTGAGCAACTGGATAAACGGGCGCAGCGGTTGTTGCGGGTTGGTCGACAGCACAGTTGCCAGTTTCTGGTCGGATAGGCGGATCACACTGCCTGGCGGGTAAATGCCCAAGCACTTGATGAAGCGGCGCAAAATCGTTTGGTCAAACTGGTGGCGCTGTTGGGCAAACATGACACTCAGTGCTTCATAAGGCGTTTTTGCTAGTGCAGGATTAGAAGGATTGCACAAGTTATCGTACATATTCGCAATGATCAGGATATGCGATAAGGGATCGATTTCATCGCAATGCAGGCCTTTTGGGTAACCGCTGCCATCGGCAAATTCATGATGCTGGCCTATGATGGACAGTATTTTTTTCGGCACTGACACTTCTTTCAGCATATTCAGGCCCAGCACGACATGAGTCTGGTAAATCGCTGTTTCACGCACACTGAGCGGGTCTTTTTTCAATAATATCTTGTCGCTGATCTGCCGTTTGCCGATGTCGTGCAGAATCGCGGCCATGCCAAGAATGATGGCATCTTCATCGCTGACATTCAGATTTTTCGCCAGCAACATGGAAAGCACCAGGATATTCAGTTCATGCTGGTAATGCTGGTCGCCAATGCGGTGGCCGTTCATGGCGTGAATCGCAATATCACCTTCTGTCAGCGTGCTGGCCACCAGGTCCAGGACCACGCTGGACGCCATGCCATAGGCCTGGTCAGGATGCTCTACCGACATTTTCTGGATGTTCCACACATCTGAACTGGCTTTCAGGAATTTTTGCTCGCTTTCGCTGATAGCATGCTTGAGCGCCAGTTGCTGTCTTTGCGCCGCGCTTAACTCCGGACTATCGTCTATCACTTCCAGTTTGGCTGAAAAAGCCTTTCTCAAAGGGAATTCAAACACATTGTCATTTTTGCTGCTGGTTCTCAGTGGTGTGCTGGAACTGCGGCGCGGGTCATAGCGTAATTGTGTGAGCCCAAGGGATCTAATGGTTTCAATCTGCGATTCGTCAGTGACTTTAAAGTTGCTGATGGAGAAAGGATGGTCCATCCATCCCAAATCCAGATGGATGTACAGTCCGATCTGGAGTTGTTCTATGTCGATATAAAAAGTATCGGAGGCGTGATTAGGCATGGCGTTTTATTTTTCTTTGATTGTTTAACACTAATAACTGCAAAAAGTCGTCCGAGTTGACCGGGTAGGCGTACAAATAGCCTTGCGCCGTCTGGCAACCCAAACGCTGTAAAAATTTTTCCTGTTCTTCTGTTTCTACTCCTTCAGCAACAACGGTAAAGCCTAACTGGGTGGCCATCGCATAAATGGCACTGGTAATGGCCGCATCATCTTTGTCATCCGGCAAATCTTTGACAAAGCTGCGGTCAATCTTGATCTGGTCCAATGGCAGGCGTTTCAGGTGTGACAGCGATGAGTAACCGGTGCCAAAGTCATCAATCGCAATGCTGATGCCCAGTTTCTTCAACTGGTTAAAGGTATCCACCACATGCTGTGTATGCTGCATCAGCGTGCTCTCTGTGATTTCCAGCTCGATAATCGAGGGGTCGCAATCACTTTCCATCAATATGCCATAGACGGTATCGGCAAACTTGCTCTTCATGATCTGCACGGCGGACACATTGATGGCAATCTTCTTGAATTCAGGATGCCGTTTGTGCCATGCATGCGCCTGACGCACTGACTCGCGCAACGCCCATTCACCGATGCTTAGAATCAGGCCGGTTTCTTCCGCCAGCGGAATAAACTTCATTGGCGGGATCAGGCCCTGTGTCGGATGCTGCCAGCGTATCAGCGCTTCAGCGCCGATAATGATGCCGGTATTCAGGTCTATCTGCGCCTGGTAGAACATTTTAAGCTGTTTTCTCGACAGCGCCTGGCGCAACTCGGTTTCCAGCTGGAAGTGCTCCACCGCATTGCGGCTTAGTGCAGCATCGTAGAATGACACATGGTTTTTGCCATTGTTCTTCACTTGGTACATGGCGAGGTCAGCGGCTTTGATCAAGCCTTCCACATCGCTTGCATCATGCGGATACATGGAAATGCCTATACTGGCGCCTATGAAGATTTCATGATGGTCAATCATGAACTGGCGCTTGAGTGTCTCCAGGATGTCTTGTGCTTTGTGAGCAGCATCTGCCTTGCTGTGCAGGTTTTCCAGCAAGACAATGAATTCATCCCCACCCAGGCGGCCGACAATATCAGATTCACGCAACGAGGCCTGGATGCGCTCGGTCACGCCCAGTAATAACTGGTCGCCGGTGTAATGGCCCAGGCTGTCGTTAATATTCTTGAACCTGTCCAGATCAATAAATAATACCGCCGCTTGTTGCTCATTACGGTTTGCGCGTTGGATCGCATGCGTGAACAAGTGGTTAATCAACCTGCGGTTAGGCAGGCCGGTCAACGGATCATGGTTGACCAGGGAGTTGAGTTGCACTTGTGAGCGCTTCATCTCGGTGATATCAGCAAACACACCCACGTAATTGGTAATTGCGTTGGCATGGTTGCGTACGGCGGTAATCGTCATCCACTCGGTATAGCTTTCGCCATTTTTGCGTACATTCTCAATTTCGCCAGACCATTTGCCATGACGTTTGAGGGCACCGAACAGGCCGCGTGGGCGCTGGCGGAAAATTTGCGGTTTGAATCCCAGTACTTCTGATTCATCAAAGCCGGTGATCAGGGTAAAGCCCTGGTTGATGCCCACCAGTTCACCGGAAGGATTCACAATCATGATGCCTTCGGTGGTGCTGTCGAAAGCAATTTTAGCCAGTTTCAGGCTTTTACCGGTTTGTTCACGGTCAATGGCTATGCTCAAAGTACGGCCAATGGCCATCAATGAACCTAATTCCTGTGAGCTGGTGCTTTCTGCATCGAAACAGCGTTCAATCACCATGGATCCCCACCACTCGTGATCTATCATCAGCGGCACGATCACCAGGTTGACGGTGTCATGTGACTTGAGCAGGAAACGTTCGTCTTCCGGCAAGGTATGCGCATCGCACATCACCGGTTGCCCTTTGGAGAGCAGGTCATGCCAGCGTTTCAGCTCGGGGGTGAGGAATGAAATTTTTTCCCAGTGCTCGTAAGTGGAGTGGAAGCCATTGGTGGCCCAGTGAAACAGCGCCTGAGAGCGTGTCTCGGATTTTTTGCGTGCCGTGGTCGTATGATGTTGCAGCAAAGTCGCGCGGCTAAAGCGGAATGACAGGCAGCATTGCTGCAATACGTTTTCTGCTACAGTTTGCCAGCGCTCAGCAGAGTGCAGCATCCAGTCGCATGAGATCAGGGTGTCCAGCACCGCGCTGCGGTTCAACAACTGGTTCTCAATAAATTTCTGCTCGCTGACATCACGGGCGACTGTAATCAGGTGGCTGGGCTGCTCGCCCTGGTCGAAATAAGCGGTTTTATTTACTTCCAGCGTTTTATAGCCACCCTGTGGCAAGTGCACCAACTCTTCATTATGGTAAGACTGGCGGGTCTGCCACACGGTCTGGTCGGATTTCTCGTGATGTTCAAAACTGTTGCGGAATACCGGATGCAAGGTATCGGCAATTTGCAGATTGTTCAGGAACTCATAATCAAAGTTATCAATCTGGAAAGTGTTCAGCATGCGCTGGTTTGCCATCATCCAGCGATTATCATGGTCTTTGATCGAGATCAGGTCCGGGCTCATCTCAATCAGCGAATGTACGATGGATTGCATATGCACCAACTGCTCGGCCAGGGCATTTTCCTGCTGTTCCAGCAGCAAGCCAACTGCACTTCTGCCATGTTGGGAATAAAAAAGGCGGCATTTAAATGCAAGATTCAGGTCGTTGATACGGGTGTGCAGGGTCACTTCGGTCTGGTTGTCACGCATGGCTTGTACCAATGCCTGGCGCATGTCTTTAGGTAAAGCGTCTACGCTCTCGCCCAGCAGTTTTTTTGCCATCTCGTTGGCAGCCACGCACTGTGCCCGGCGGTTGATTGCCAGCATGGGCAAATCAGGCATGCTGGCCGCCAAAGGCTGTAGCCACGCTGTGCTATGATGATCAAAGGTTGCTTGCATATCCATAAGTTTTATTGCTATCCGACAGGTAGTCGTTATTCGTCCAGTTATTTGGGTTAACGGCGTCTGACACCCTAACTTTAGCAGCTTTGTCATTTGTAAAGAATTATATTTTTTAATCTAGTTAAGTAAGGATTTTGATCGGTGAAATGGCTGATTAGCGGGTTGCTGGTGGTGTGTAGTTTTTGTGTGTTGAATCAGGCCGGTGCGCACGACGCGCATACAGAACATGCCGGGCCTGGCCTGGCTGTCAGCCTCGCAACTGACGCCGATGGCCGGCTCTGGCAGGCGCGTACCAGCAAAGGGCATGTGTGGGTGTCATCCAGCGAAGATGCGGGGCTACACTTCAGTACGGAAGTGGCAGTGAACCCTACGCCTATGAAAGTGGCCGCTGATGCCGAAGCCAGGCCCAAAATCGCGGTTGCCAACAACGGCAACCTGTATCTGAGCTGGACTGAATCGCTTAAAAAGCCTTTTGCCGGTTATATCTGGTTTTCACGTTCTGTGGATGGCGGAAAAAGTTTTGAAACACCTTATTACATCGTGCATCACGACCGGGCAGAAATCACGCATCGCTTTGATGCGCTACAGCTTTCCGCCGATGGCTCAATTACCGTTGCCTGGGTAGATAAACGCGATTTACTGGCGGCCAAAGCGGCCGGTAAGCCCTATGATGGTGCTGCGATTTATTACGCTGTTTCCACTGACCAAGGTAAAAGTTTTGCTACCGAGAAAAAGCTGGCCGACAGCAGTTGTGAATGTTGCCGGATTGCCACAACAAGTAAGGCTGATGGCACGGTAGCTGTTTTGTGGCGACATGTGTTTGCCGGGAGTGAGCGCGACCATGCCATGGCCGAAATCAACAGGCCGGGCGCTGGCAAATCGGGCAAGCCCGCTATCGTGCGTGCCAGCTACGGGCGCTGGAAAATTGATGGTTGTCCGCATCACGGCGCGGCGCTGGCTGTGGGTGAAGGGTTTGGCTACCATCTTTCCTATTTTGACGGTGCCGGTGACAAGCCCGGGTTGCGGCTGGTGCGCATGGATGGGCAAGCCTGGGTAACAACACCGCCAAGACGCATCGGCGACCCTAAAAAGAACGCCGGACATCCTGCTTTACTCAGTATCGGGGATAAGGTCTGGCTGGCATGGCAGGAGCGCAGTAATGAGGGTATGGATATTGTGACCATGGCTTCACTGGATGGCGGCAAAACCTGGGGTTTGCCCGCAATAGCCGTGCATAGCAATGGTAAGCTGGATTATCCGCAATGGCTAAACGCGCGGGGACAAGCTTTGCTGGCGGTGAACAGTGCCGAAAAAGGGTTGTTGGTCGTACCATTTCCCCCACAATGATCAAGCGGAAACTCGCGCAAATTTGATCCCCCTCTATTGAAAACGTAAAAACCCGCCGCATTATAGGGTTATCCCGCCGCAGTATGTGGCATGACTTTAGTGTGAAAGGGTTTACCGTGCGTTTTGATAAGCTCACTACCAAATTCCAGCAGGCACTCGCCGATGCGCAAAGCATGGCGGTGGGTGCCGACCAGCCAACAATAGAAGCACCGCATTTACTCCTGGCCATGTTGAACCAGGATGATAGTGGGGTAGCTACCTTGCTGTCGCGAGCCGGTGCGCAGGTCAGCGCCTTGAAAACAAGCCTGGAACAGGCGGTGGATGCGCTGCCCAAGATCAGCGAAAACAGTGGCGAAGTCACCATTTCGCGTGATCTTAATAACCTGTTGAATGTCACCGATAAATTCGCCCAGAAGAATGGTGATACCTATATTGCCAGCGAAATGTTTCTGCTGGCACTTGCTGAAGACAAAGGCGAAACCGGCAGATTGCTGAAACAGCATGGCGTCAATAAAACTGTGCTGGAACAGGCCATCAAAGCGGTGCGCGGCAATGATTCTGTTAATAGCCAGGAGGCAGAGGGCCAGCGCGAAGCCCTGAAAAAATTTACCCTGGACCTGACCGAACGTGCGCGCGCCGGCAAGCTGGATCCGGTGATTGGTCGTGATGACGAGATCCGCCGCGCCATCCAGGTATTGCAACGCCGTACCAAGAACAACCCGGTGCTGATCGGTGAGCCTGGCGTTGGTAAAACCGCCATCGTCGAAGGGCTGGCTCAGCGCATCGTCAATGGCGAAGTGCCGGACTCACTCAAAAACAAAAAAGTGCTGAGCCTGGATATGGCTGCATTGCTGGCGGGTGCTAAATACCGTGGTGAATTTGAAGAGCGCCTGAAATCGGTGTTGAAAGAGCTGGCACAGGATGAAGGCCAGACCATAGTTTTTATCGATGAGATCCATACCATGGTCGGTGCCGGTAAGTCTGAAGGCGCCATGGACGCCGGCAATATGCTGAAACCGGCACTGGCACGCGGCGAGTTGCACTGTGTCGGCGCCACCACGCTGGATGAGTACCGCAAATATATCGAGAAAGATGCCGCACTGGAGCGCCGTTTCCAGAAGGTGCTGGTGGATGAGCCATCCGTAGAAGCAACCATCGCCATTTTGCGTGGCTTGCAGGAGAAATATGAACTACACCATGGTGTGGAGATCACTGACCCGGCCATTGTCGCGGCGGCAGAATTATCCAATCGCTATATCACAGACCGTTTTTTGCCTGATAAAGCCATCGACCTGATTGACGAGGCGGCATCCCGTATCAAGATGGAGATCGACTCAAAACCGGAAGTCATGGATAAGCTCGACCGGCGCTTGATCCAGCTCAAGATTGAGCGCGAAGCCGTGCGCAGGGAAAAAGATGAAGCCAGCCAGAAACGCTTTACCCTGATTGAAGATGAAATCGACAGGCTGGAAAAAGAATATGCCGACCTGGAGGAAATCTGGAAGGCTGAAAAAGCGGCGGTCCAGGGGTCTGCTGGCGTTAAGGAAGCGATAGAGAAAGTCAAACTGGATATGGAAGCCGCTACCCGAAAGGGCGACTGGCAACGCGTGTCGGAGTTGCAATATGGGAAATTGCCGCAACTGGAGGCGCAGTTGAAGCATGATTCCAGCACTGAAGCACCTTTAGCAGTGAAACATAAAATGTTACGCACTGAAGTCGGCGCTGACGAAATCGCAGAAGTGGTCAGTCGTGCCACCGGTATCCCGGTGAGTAAAATGATGACTGGCGAGCGCGAAAAACTGCTGCGCATGGAAGATAAATTGCATGAACGTGTGGTCGGCCAGGATGAGGCTGTGCGCCTGGTGTCAGATGCCATCCGCCGTTCGCGCAGTGGCTTGAGTGACCCTAACCGGCCATATGGCAGCTTCCTGTTTTTGGGCCCGACCGGTGTCGGTAAAACCGAGTTGTGCAAGGCACTGGCCGGCTTTTTGTTCGATAGCGAAGAACACCTGATCCGCATCGATATGAGCGAGTTTATGGAGAAGCATTCCGTCTCCCGCCTGATTGGTGCGCCTCCCGGCTATGTTGGTTATGAAGAGGGTGGCACGCTGACTGAAGCCGTGCGCCGTAAACCGTATTCAGTGATCTTGCTGGATGAGGTAGAGAAAGCGCACCCGGATGTGTTCAATGTGTTGCTGCAGGTATTGGATGATGGCCGCCTGACCGATGGCCAGGGCCGTACGGTAGACTTCAAGAATACCGTGATCATCATGACCTCTAACCTTGGAAGCCAGATGATACAAAGCATGGCTGACCAGGATTACCAGGTGGTGAAACTGGCGGTGATGGGTGAGGTGAAAGCACATTTCCGTCCAGAGTTCATCAACCGTATCGACGAGGTGATTGTGTTCCACTCACTGGGTGAAGCGCATGTCAGGTCAATTGCGAATATTCAGTTGCAGTTGCTGGCTAAACGTGTGGCCGCCATGGATATGCACCTGGATATCAGTGATGCGGCGCTGGCTGAAATCGCCAATGCCGGATTTGACCCGGTATACGGGGCGCGCCCATTGAAGCGGGCGATACAAAGCGAGATTGAAAATCCGTTGGCAAAAGAGATCCTGGCCGGGCATTTTGCAGCCAAGGATACGATACACGTGGCTTTTGAAGCCGGGAGAATGCAGTTTAATAAAGCCTGATGGTGTTGTAGTGGCGAACCAACCTCATTGAATAGGGTCATAATGATTATGGCCCTATTCTTTTTGCGGGTTAGAATGGAAAGATCATGAATCAGTTTAAATGCTTGCGTTTAATTCTTGTAACTACTTTGCTGGCAGGGTTGGCAGGCTGTGCTACACAGCCACCGCAGCCTGTACAGATTGAAAGAATTTCGCCAGAGCAACTGGCGGCTTTGTTGCCACCCGCACAATCTACTTTGACTTTGGAAGAGATTGTCAGCATGAGCAAAAAAGGCAAATCAGATGCCGAGATCATTGAGGCAATCAAGCAGTCGCAATCCCGCTACTCACTGACACCTTCAGAGGTGTTGAGCTGGCATCAAAAAGGGATTTCAAAAGGCGTTCTGGATTATATGCAGCAGGCTAACGCACTGGCTCAGCAGAATGCCATTGCTGATGAAATTAACAAGCGTGAGAAAGCGCGTGTAGAAGCGGAAACCAGGCTAAAACGTGAACGTGATTCCGCCCGTTTGCGTAGTATGGACCCATGGTTTTATGGCGGCCCTGGTTATTACGGTGGTCCGTGGGGCTATCGCCCGTATTGGGGTGGTGGATGGCGTTATTGGTAAGTTGGTCATGTGAATCTCAAGCCCGGGACTTGGACAGCTATTTATGATTGCGTTTTGTAGTGGAAAACAGGCATGAGACAGAGTCATGAAACACTGAGTATTAATGCGCAAGGGCGACGCCTTTATGACATTACACCGCAAGTGGCGCAGTGGATTGAGCACTCTTCTGTCCAGAGTGGTTTGCTGACTTTATACATACAGCATACGTCTGCAAGCCTGTTGATTAATGAAAATTATGACCGTGATGTATTAGTGGATCTGGAAGCGTTTTTTAATCGCTTAGCTCCAGATGGCGACGAACTTTTTATACATACGGTGGAAGGGCCGGATGATATGCCTGCCCATGTACGAACAGCGTTAACGCAAACCAGTTTGTCTATCCCTGTGATCAACGGCAAGGTTGCGTTAGGGCAGTGGCAGGGTATTTTCCTGTTTGAACATAGGCATCAACCAGCCCGTCGGCAGGTGTTGATGCATGTGATTGGCGAGTAAGCCAGTGGTTTTACGATAGCAATGTTTTTTTAACTATAATCAGAAGTAATACAAGGAGAAACTTTATGAGATTGAACACTTACTTGCTAACTGTTATTTTAGCACTGGGTTTAGTTGCTTGCGGCAAGGAAGAAGCCCCTGCACCTGAGACAGCAGCTCCCGCGGCAGAGTCCTCTGCTGCCACGCCTGCCCCGGCTGAAGCCAAGTCTTCAGCGGGTGGCGGTTATGAGCCTGCGTCCGACGAGCGTGTGCCTGGCATTACTGTATCCAAAGAAGAGCTGGAAAAACAGTTGGAAGCAGCACGCGCCAATACACCACAGCCTGAAATTCCTGCTGAAGAGGGTGCAAAAGCAGAGTAGGTTTACAATTTTAATCACAAGTCTGTAAAGCAGGCTTGTGATAGCAAAGCAGCATAAAAAAAGCGCAGTTCACTGCGCTTTTTTGCATCAGGCATCCAATCCATGATGCCTATTTCACCGAACTCCATTGCAGCGGATCAAACGGAATGCTGTTACGGCGTAATTCATAATACACACCATTCTCGGCATTGCCGCCACTATTGCCCACCGCCGCGATGGTATCGCCGCTTTTCACCGGCTGGCCAGAAGATTTATAGAGGGCTTCGTTGTTGCCATACAGGCTCATGTAGCCATTTCCATGATCAACCACAATCAGGTTACCAAAGCCACGCATCCAGTCAGCGAACACTACCTGGCCACCGGCCACTGACTTGACTTCACTGCCTTCCTTGGCGCGGATAAACAGGCCTTTCCAGCTGACGCCGGTTTCTGCACGGGCGCTGCCGAAACGATTGATCACTTCGCCACGCACCGGCAGGCGCAATCTTCCCCGCAACTGGGCGAAATTCTCTTTTAAGGCGTTATATTCCGGCAGGGTGTCATTCTTGGCGACCACTGTACTGCTTTGAGATTCAGTTTCAGCATCATCTTTATTTTGTCCGTCTACCCTGGACTGTGGTGAATGTTCGGATGTGCGGCCACTGGATTTTTTCTTGCGTGCCTGTTCTGCCAGGCGTTTGGCCGCCGCTTCTTTTTCACGTTTGGCTTTAGCGATGGCTTCCTGTTCACGTTTCCTGGCTTCGGCGGCCAGTCGCTGGAACAGTTTGGATAAGGCTTCCTCATCCTTTTTCAGTCTAACCAGTTGCTGTTCCTGCGTCTCGATTTGTTTGGAAAGCTGGGTCAACACTTCAGCACGCTTTGATTTTTCGTTCACCAGTTTATGCGTGGTGTCGCTGTATTGCGTCGCCAGCCGGTCTGTTTCATGCAGTTGTTCCGTAGTCGCGGTGCGCACGCGCTCTATGGCATCGCGGTTATCCTGCAATGACTGTATTTGTTCCTGATGGGCTGCCGTCAGGTAACCGAGGTATTTCAGATTGCGGGTCGTGTTGGCTGGGTCCTGCTGCTGAAGCAGCATCTGTAACGGACTATTATTGCCATGCCGGTATTGCTGGTTGAGTTGCTGGCTGAGCGATTGATTCTGCTGGTTGACCTGACGTTGCAGCAGCGACATTTGCTTCTGCAAATCTTGCAGTTTGCTGCGGTTTTCCTGCTGTGCATCCTGGATATCACGTAACTTTTTACGTGAGGCACTGATGGCGGTTTCGGAAGCTTTCAGTGCCTCATTGGCGTCTTGCCGGGCCAGCTGTGAGGCTTTAATCGCATTGGCCAGCTGCTGTATCTTTTCCTTGACCTGTTCCAGGTCGCCTTTGGCGGCATCTGCTTTGTCGCTACTTGCTGCCCTGGCAGGCAGTGCTTCTACTGTAAGAAGAACACATAGTCCTGTGGCTAGCAGGGCATAAAACCCGGCCGCTGACAAACAGTTGCGTAGAGTAAGATTTAGCAATGAGGTATCAGGCATTCACCAATGTCTGCTTAAGCCGCTTCACTCAGTACAATCAGGCTTTCACCTGTCATTTCAACCGGTTTTGGCAAGCCCATCAATGTCAGCAAGGTCGGCGCGATATCAGACAGTGCACCGTCAACGTTCACTGTGCCAGAGCGGCCAACATAAATAAATGGCACCAGGTTGGTGGTATGTTGCGTATGTGCCTGGGCACTGTCATGGTCAAACATGCTTTCGGCATTGCCATGGTCCGCGGTAATAATCACTTCAGCGCCGCTTTTTTGTGCGGCAGCGACGACCTTGCCTACGCAGGCATCCAGCGTCTCCACTGCTTTAATGGCGGCTTGCAGGTTGCCGGTATGGCCAACCATATCCCCGTTGGCATAATTGCAAATGATTGCCTGGTATTGCCTGGACTCAATCGCCGTCACCAGCTTGTCGGTGAGTTCATAAGCGCTCATTTCCGGTTGCAGGTCATACGTTGCGACTTTAGGCGAGGGCACCAGAATGCGGTCTTCGCCGGTAAATACGGTTTCTTCACCGCCGTTAAAGAAAAACGTCACGTGCGGATATTTCTCAGTTTCGGCAATCCGTAATTGCTTGAGGCCTAGGTTGGCAACATATTCGCCAAAGGTATTAGGCACGGTGAAAGGAGCAAAAACAGGGTGTGCCAGACGCTGGTTTTTATCGTATTGCGTCAGTGTTAAATAGTGACTGAATGCTGGTACACGGCTACGTGTAAAACCATCAAATGCCGGATTCAGCAAGGCGTCCGTGAGCTGGCGGGCGCGGTCACTTCTGAAGTTCATGAACACCAGCGCGTCGCCATCTTCCATACGCACAGGAACTTCATTGGCTGCACGAATCGCCGTACATTTCACAAACTCATCGCTTTCATCACGGGCATATGCTTGCTCTAAAGCTGCAAGACTATCGGGCGCTACATATTCGGCGTTGCCATTGACCAGTAACTCATAGGCGACTGAAACACGTTCCCAGCGTTTGTCTCTATCCATGCCGTAAAAACGGCCACTCACCGTGGCGACCTTGCCTACACCCAGTGCTTGCAGGTGATTCTCCAGTGCCTCGAGATAAGGTTGCGCACTTTTAGGTGGCGTGTCACGCCCATCAAGGAAGGCGTGGATATAGACTTTGCTCAGGCCTTGCTGTTTGGCCATCTCGACCAGCGCATGGATATGAGGCTGGTAACTGTGTACGCCACCGTCGGAAAGCAGGCCCAGAATATGTAAAGCCTTGTTTTGCGCTTTCAGCGTTTGCATGGCATTAACCAGCGCAGGCAGTTTAAAAAACTCGCCACTGCTGATGCTATTGTTAATGCGCTCAAAGTCTTGAAAAACGATACGTCCCGCCCCAATATTCAGGTGGCCCACTTCAGAATTACCCATTTGCCCATCAGGCAGGCCAACGTAGTGCTCGGAGGCGTTAATCAGGCCATGCGGGTAATGTGTTTTCAGGTTGTCCAGGTTGGGCGTGCTGGCTTGTAATACAGCGTTGTGTTCAGTGGTTTCGCTATGACCAAAACCATCCAGAATGAGCAAAATAACAGGTTTGATTGACATGGCTAACAATTTTAAAAGTGGTGACGGGACGTCGGATTCATGAATTAGGCTATTATAATCGCAACCGCAGGCCGCGCATACCTAAGGCTGATGCTGACTGCGGATCCGACAACATAGAAGGTAACAGATCACGTGGAATTTTTTAAAGAAAATGTATTATTAATCGGCCTGGCACTCGGTTCTGGCCTGGCATTACTGGTGCCCATGCTCAGCCGCTCTGCGGCAGGCACCACATTGGTGACGGCGACAGAAGCGGTGATGCTGATGAGCCGCAAACAGCTGCTGGTGCTGGATGTGCGTGAGCCGGATGAGTTCAAACAAGGGCACTTGCATGGCGCGCGTAATGTGCCCTTATCTGAATTGGCGACGCGAATAAAAGAGCTGGAAAAGTTTAAGGATAAGCCTGTATTGCTGGTATGCGAGCGAGGTAACCGTACCCGTTCCGCCGCAAAGATACTGAAAGCGCAGCAATTTACTGCATTGCATCAGTTAAAAGGTGGCATGCAAGCCTGGCTCGAGGCCAAGATGCCTCTTGGCAAATAATATTAGCAGGCTTGAGCAAACGATTAGCTTGGGCAAAAAGTGAAGTCAGAAAGGTAGTCATGGCAAAAGTAATGATGTATACCTCGGCAGTTTGCCCTTATTGCATCAATGCCGAGCGCTTGTTGCGCAACAAAGGCGTGGCCGAAATTGAAAAAATCCGCATAGATTTGCAACCTGAATTGCGCGCGGAAATGATGGAGAAAACCGGACGCCGTACCGTGCCGCAAATCTACATAGGCGAGCGCCATGTCGGCGGCTTTGATGATTTGCATGCACTGGATGTACGTGGCGAGTTGGACCCGTTGCTCGCAGCATAATGGCGGGATAGAAATCCAGATAAAAACCATCACAAAAAACACATAGTCAGGCCGTGTATGACCAGTTAGAATAGCGGCTTTGCGTATTGAAATTACAAGGATAGATTCATGGCTCAGGAACCACAAAACCAAGCAGAACAGAACGCAGGCCCAGTTTTCAGCATTGAGAAACTGTATGTGCACGATGCGTCCATCGAAGTGCCGAATGCACCGGCTATTTTCACCGAGCGTACTACCCCGCAAATCAACGTAGAGTTGGGCAATGCGGTTGAGCAAGTTCAGGATGGCATTTTCAATGTGTCTATCAAAGTGACGGTGACTGCTAAAATTGAAGACAAAACGGCATTTCTGGTCGAAGTAAACCAATCCGGCATTTTCGCGATCCGTAATGTACCGCAGGAAAACCTGGAGCCGATTCTGTCAGTGGCTTGCCCTAACATCCTGTTCCCATATGCGCGTGAAGCGATTTCCGATATGGTGACACGTGCTGGTTTCATGCCAGTATTGTTGAACCCGATCAACTTTGAAGCGTTATACCTGCAACAGCAACAGCAGGCTGCACAAGCCGCTGGCGCACCTAACTAATTTTTATTTAAGTAAAAAGTAAGTCATCGCTGGCTTACTTTTTTTCTGGATAAATAGCAATGAGTAAAGTCGCCGTTTTGGGTGCAGGTGCCTGGGGCACCGCACTCGCCATGCATATTGCCTTGCAACACGACGTGGTGTTGTGGGCGCGTAACAGTGGCCATGTCTCCGGCATGCGTAAGGCGCGTGCCAATCCGCTTTATCTGGGTGAATTCCCTTTCCCTGAAAAACTCACGGTTGAAGATGACCTGGCGACAGCGGTTGCCGGTGCAGACCTGATTCTTTCCGTGGTGCCAACTGCGGGCTTTCGCCCGATTTTGCAACAGCTGAAAGCGTTGGGCATCAGCCAGCCTTTTATCTGGGCCAATAAAGGCCTGGAGCCACAAACGGCAAAACTGCCATTTGAAGTAGCCCAGGAAGAACTGGGTAGTGATTATCCATGGGGCGTATTGAGCGGCCCCAGTTTCGCTGCCGAGCTGGTGCGCGGCTTGCCTACGGCGATCACGCTGGCAGCCAATCATAAAGAGCTGGCCCAACAGGCGGCCCAATTAATTCATGGCAGCTGTTTGCGTGTGTATAACAGCACCGATGTGATTGGCGCTTCAGTCGGTGGCGCAGTAAAAAATGTCATGGCGATTGCCGCCGGTATCTCTGACGGCATGGGCTTTGGCAATAATGCGAGGGCAGCCATGATCACCCGTGGCCTGGCTGAGATCACCCGCTTTGGCATGGCATTAGGTGCTAAAGCCGATACATTTATGGGGCTGGCCGGGGCAGGCGACTTGATCTTGACCTGTACTGGTCAATATTCCCGTAACCGTGAAGTAGGTTTGCAACTGGCTTCTGGTAAATCACTGGATAGCATTCTGGCTGGTCTCGGACACGTCGCTGAGGGCGTGAACACGGCGCGTGAGGTCATGCGGCGTGCTGAGGTTATCCACGTCGAAATGCCGATTACTTATGAAGTGAATCAATTGCTGACTAATCAAAAAACGGCACAAGATGCCGTCAGTGCTCTATTAGGCCGTGGCCAACGCCAGGAATCTGCCTGATCCCATGCCTTGAATTCCAGCCAGGTTGTCTGGAGTTTATGTTTATTTGTGCTTAATCCCACTCAATACGATGAGTGGCTGCACAATTACTTTCTAACCCTGGTTCAACTTTTCCAGCTAAATCCTGTCGCAGAGCTATTGCTGCGTGTCGCACCCCTGTCATGTATTTGTCCTATAACAGTAGGAACTATACTTTGCCAGAGCAGTGAGGTTATTAGCTCAAATGAATGAGAAGATTATTTTGCAGTTTAATAAAAAGAAGTTGTTAAAAGTAGTCTTTGGCTTTGCCGTCATGGCAACCATCGCCTCCACCTTGTATGCGATGAAAGCAGAAGCGTTGGCCTGGCATGTCTGGCATCAATTCACACATCATGATCATCATGGCCTCGATCTTTCGGATTATGAGGTTGCCATCGAAGGCAAGCCGCTGGCCAATTACAAAAATGCCTCAGGCCTGGCGTTCAATCATGAAACCGGTACCTTATTTACTGTGCTCAATGACAAAGGTCTTATCGTCGAGTTCAGCCTTGATGGTGAACCGATTCGTGAAATTCAGTTACATGGCACCGATGACCTCGAAGGTATCTCGCACCTGGAAAAGGATTATTATGTGGTGGCCGATGAGCGTGAAAGCAAATTGTGGCTGCTGCAAATCAAACCTGAGACGCGCGATATCTCCATCAAGGATGCCAGGTTATTAGGGTTTGGCATGAATGAGCGCGGCAACAAGAATTTTGAAGGTGTGACTTATGACAGTGTGCATCACCGCCTGATCGTGGTTAAAGAACGTGATCCCAAATACGTGATGTCAGTCACAGGCCTTTATGAGCCGGATGAAAGCAAGCAAAGCCAGATACAAGTGCAGCACATGCGGCAATTTGATTCAGCCTTAAAGTGGGCATTGCGGGATTTATCTTCTGTGACCTATCACGAAAAATCAGGCCACTTTTTCTTGCTCAGTGATGAATCCAAGTTGCTCAAACAATTTAATGAAGAAGGGCAGACCCTTGGATCATTAGCCTTGTGGAAAGGCTTTCACGGCCTGCACAACAGTGTGCCACAGGCTGAGGGCGTCTCCATTGATGATGAAGGCAATATCTACATTGTCAGCGAACCTAACCTGTTTTATGTGTTCAAGCCAAAATCTCACGCCAGCCATAGCTAAATATATAGACGAGTATTCAGAATTTAAAAAACCCGCAACAGCGGGTTTTTTAATAAGCCACTTTTATTGAAGACTACTCAATACCCAATAACTCAACTTCAAATACCAAGGTCGCATCCGGACCAATCACCGGGCCGCTACCATTCGCGCCGTAAGCCAGTTCAGAAGGGATAGTCAGCTCGAATTTACTGCCAACCTGCATCAACTGCAAACCTTCCACCCAGCCAGAAATCACGCCAGTCACCGGAAAAACGATAGGCTCGCCACGGTCGTAAGAACTATCAAATACAGTGCCGTCAATCAGCGTGCCTTTGTAATGCACTTTCACACGGTCACTAGGCGCAGGTTTTGCACCGTTGCCTGTCACCAGCGCTTTATATTGCAAACCGCTATCGGTAGTGACCACGCCTTCTTTTTTAGCGTTCTCAGCCAGGTAAGCAACGCCAGCGGCTTTATTTTTTTCTTGCGCTGCTGCTTGCTTAGCCTGTGCTTCTTTCTGCACCTGCTCAACCGCACTTTGCTTTTCTTCATTCGATAAACGCGATGGCTGGTCTGTCATCACATCGCGCACAGCAAGCGCAACTACGTCTGCATCCAGTTCAAGATTATCATTCTTGAGCTGGTGGGCCAGGTTTTCACCTACGATGTAGCTCAGGCGCTGGGTCAGGGTTTTTAATTCAATTGTCATTAAGCGTTCTTTCGTGATTTGAGGATGTTGCTTTGTATCGACAACACAATGCGTGATTATGTCCGAGAAAGCCTATAAAACAAAACCCGCCAAAGCGGGTTTTGTCTGAAATGCTAGTTAGTGCATTTTGCGTTAAGCAGGAAAGTGAGATAAGGCGCGCAAGTCGAAGACAATACATTTTAGTATGGCAAGACTTGCGCAACGCAGTATCACTGAGCTGCTTAAATGCAAAATTACATCATACCGCCCATGCCGCCCATACCACCCATATCCGGCATCGCTGGCGCATCTTCTTTAGGCAACTCAGCAACCATGCAATCAGTCGTCAGCATCAAGCCAGCCACTGAAGCTGCATTTTGCAATGCAGAACGGGTTACTTTAGTTGGGTCCAGAATACCCATTTCAATCATGTCGCCGTAAGTTTCGTTAGCAGCGTTGTAACCGTAGTTACCTTTACCGGCCGCTACATTGTTCACGACTACAGATGGCTCAACACCAGCGTTTTGCGTGATCTGGCGCAATGGCTCTTCAACCGCACGCAGAACGATTTTTACGCCAGCTTCCTGGTCCAGGTTCTCACCTTTGACTTTAGCAATCGCATCACGGGCACGGATCAGTGCCACGCCACCACCAGCCACGATACCTTCTTCAACCGCAGCACGTGTTGCATGCAATGCATCTTCCACGCGGGCTTTTTTCTCTTTCATTTCGATTTCAGTCGTCGCGCCAACCTTGATCACAGCAACACCACCAGCCAGTTTGGCTACGCGCTCTTGCAGTTTTTCACGGTCGTAGTCGCTGGTCGCTTCTTCGATTTGAGTTTTGATCTGGCCGATACGGGCTTTGATAGTTTCTTCGTTGCCAGCGCCGTCGATGATGATGGTGTTTTCTTTACCCACTTCGATGCGTTTCGCTTGACCAAGGTCAGTCAGTTGAACACTTTCCAGTTTCAGGCCAACTTCTTCAGAAATCACGGTACCACCGGTCAACACAGCAATGTCTTCCAACATGGCTTTACGACGATCACCAAAACCAGGGGCTTTCACAGCAGTGGTTTTCAGGATGCCGCGGATGTTGTTCACCACCAGGGTTGCCAATGCTTCGCCATCTACGTCTTCTGAAATAATCAGCAGTGGACGGCCAGCTTTAGCGACTTGCTCCAGTGTAGGTAACAGGTCACGGATGTTAGAGATTTTTTTATCGTGCAATAACACGAAAGGATTGTCCAGCAACGAAATTTGACGCTCTGGATTGTTGATGAAGTAAGGAGACAGGTAACCACGGTCAAACTGCATACCTTCAACTACATCTAATTCATTGGTCAGGCCTGAACCATCTTCAACAGTGATCACGCCTTCTTTGCCCACTTTGTCCATTGCATCAGCAATGATCTGGCCAACTGAGCTATCGGAGTTTGCAGAAATAGCACCTACTTGTGCGATTTCCTTGCTGGTTGTACATGGCTTGGATTGTGCAGCCAGGTCAGCCACAGCAGCTTCAACTGCTTTGTCGATACCGCGCTTCAGGTCCATCGGGTTCATACCAGCCGCTACAGATTTCATGCCTTCGCGGATGATCGCTTGTGCCAGCACTGTTGCCGTTGTTGTACCGTCACCAGCGATGTCATTGGTTTTAGAAGCAACTTCTTTCACCATCTGTGCGCCCATGTTTTCGAACTTGTCTTTCAATTCGATTTCTTTAGCGACAGAAACACCATCTTTAGTGATGGTAGGCGCGCCGAAAGAACGCTCCAACACCACGTTACGGCCTTTAGGGCCCAAAGTCACGCGTACTGCATTAGCCAATACGTTGACACCATTTACCATTTTTTGGCGAACGTCATCACCAAATCTTACGTCTTTAGCTGCCATTTAAATTCTCCTGAATTTTGAATGTTCAATAAGGATTACTGGAAATTGTTTTAATCATGAGGTCTGAAACAGGATAGATGCAACGCAGCAATACCCGTTTGCAACTCCTCAGAATTACTCAACAACTGCCAAAATGTCTTCTTCGCGCATCACCAACAGCTCTTCGCCGTCGACTTTAACTGCTTGACCGGAGTATTTACCGAACAATACTTTGTCACCGACTTTAACGTCCAGTGGAATGGATTTACCATTTTCATCTTTTTTACCGTTACCAACGGCTTGCACAATGCCTTGATCAGGTTTTTCAGTAGCGCTATCTGGAATCACGATACCAGAAGCGGTAGTGCGCTCTTCAGCGGCGCGTTTAACAATCACTCGATCGTGCAATGGACGAATACTCATAAAAGTCTCCTTGTATTCCTAAAGTATTATTTGGGAAGCGTTTTTAATAAAAAATAACAGAAATAGAGTTACAGCGCGCATTTTAGCACTCGCGCACCCTGATTGCTAATTTGGGGTGTAAAGCCACATTTCAAGAGGGGAAATTAAAATTTTTGCTTAATGTCGTTTGCAATTTAACTTGAGATTTTTGCAATTCAATTTGAGAGTGCCATTTCAATAAAATCATATATTTAACAGTGCCTTAATCTGAAAATAACAATCTAAGTAGTTTTTGGAGTTTTTGAGATATAAATAAATAAATGGAATGGCTTGATGAAATGGGCGATTAGTGGCCACCTTAACTCTTGTGCATATGAAGCATAACTTGGTAGGGGGGCGTCAGGAGGCGATACACACGAAGACGTTCCGGCTTGGCATATGGTTTATGCCGCATTTGCCGCACAGTGATTTTCAAGCTCCTTCAGAAAAAGCTCCAGTCCTTGGCGACGTTCTGAAAAAACCTTGTCACACGAATCTGGAAATTAAGTTCAGAAAATCTCCGCCACATCCTTTCATGAAGGGCTTCCCATTTGCCATCGAGTAGACTAAAAGCAAATTTATGCCGATTCGAGTATTCATGTCATAGTAGTGGATATTTTAGTCACTTCCTCAACATTGATGGCTGATTAGTAATCATGTATCTCTTGGACGATTCAAATAAAATTGTTGACGCTGAGTTTGGCTTGGGAGTAATTGATTCTGAGCATTGCATTATCGTCGAGAGCAGTGGTGGTTCGAATCCAACTCGTGGAATCACGCATCAAGGAAAACGTGTGTTGTTATCGGGTGAGATTCAAGGTTTTAATACCTGATCAGCGTGGATGTAGAGTTGGCTAACTTTGCGGAATCACAAAAGATAGCCAGTTGAAGTCATCTTTAATCAATGTGAACCAGGGCAGATACCAGATGCATCACGATAGGCCTGACGATCAGCACGCAAAAAAATGCCACCGGCATTGCCAGTGTATAGGCATGAACCACGCGAAATAAGTAGCCGCTGTGGATCCCGCTATTCGCAGCGACGATGACCATGGACATTAAAAAGGCCATGATGCCCGCCATGAAAAACGCAAATACGTAAGGGGTAAACCTTTTTGGAATTCTGCGTGTGCGATGTGTTGATGTAATCATTTTATCCTCCTTATTGATACCGTACTTAAGCTGAAGCGACACTTTATTCCTATCTTTATTGGTCCGGTAGCAGGTTGATTATTGAATCATCTTAAATATAAACTATCGAATAACCTATTTAATCGATAGTGATATGGATACATTGAGAAGCATAGAGAGTTTCGTCAAGGCAGTGCAGGCCGGGAGTATTGCGGCCGGTGCGCGGTTGCAGGGCATCACTGCTGCCGCAGCCAGCCAGAATATACAGCGCCTTGAAAAATCACTTGGCACCCGTCTTTTGATTCGTACTACACGCAATCTGGCGATGACCGAAAGTGGCGAGCTGTATTACGCTGAAGTGGAGCATCTCATCGCTGGCTTGGCGCGCGCCCAGTCTGCGGTAACTGAATTTCATGGGCAGCCGCAAGGGCGGTTAAGGGTCGGTGCATCAGTCGCTTTTGGCAGGCATATCCTGATGCCGCTCATTCCGCAATTTGCGCGCAACTTTCCAAAACTCTCGATTGAGGTAGTTCTATCAGACCGGAGCCTGGACCATATCACCGAGGATATTGATGTCAGTATCCGCTTCAAGGAGCAACTGGAACCTGGCCTTGTTGCCAGGAAGATTGCCATCGCACCAGTTGTCTATTGTGCCTCTCCCGGGTATCTGCAACGAAAAGGTGTGCCGGAAACCCCGGAAGATTTAACCACCCACGACTGCCTGATGTTCCGCATGCCGGTAGATGGCCGCCTGTTTAGCTGGACATTTGTGCGTAACGGCATCCGTTATGAGCCCGAAATCAAGCCCGGCATTATTTGTAATGACATTGATTCGCTGCATAGACTGGTGGTGGAAGGAGCAGGCATTACGCGGCTGGCAACTTTTATTGCCAATCAGGATATTCAGCGTGGTGCGTTGATTGCGTTATTTCAACCTGATCCTGCAAGTATGAATGCGATTCAATCCGATACAGTGCCGCTGGAGTTTTATGCCTGCTTTCGTGACAAGCATGCGATCACTAATAAAGTCCGCGCATTTGTGGATTACCTGGTCAGTGAGATACCGCAGGCATTGTGAGCATACAGGTTTAAAAACTCTCGCGCATGTAGATGATTGGTGTTTTATAGATGCCAAATGTGGCGCGCGCGTTGGCGACCGTGAGGCCAAACCAGGGAGATAATATCCCCGCTGTCGCCGATATGGGTGAGCTACTCTGGCAGGTTTGATCACCCGGAGTGATTGTGCCCAGGTTCACCGCAATATCCACGCTGCCGGTATTGGGTCGACCATCGCTGCCTATCCCCGGTGCGGCTAACTTGAGACTTAATTTGCCGTTACTCATAGTGGGGCTGCCAGACAGGTAAGTTTCGCATGCAGACAGATTGCCTTTAAAGTTTTTCAGGACAATGCTGGACAATGGCACTGAGGTGCAACTGTCGCCAGCACTTCTGACATAAGCGCTGCCATTCCAGTATTGCGCTTCGATCTGGATGGGCAGAGCCAGTAACTCTGACCCATGCGCACTTTGCACATTCAAGCGGCCATACAAATAAGTCACATTGGATGACAGGATGGTTTTGGTCGAAGAAATCGTGACGCCTGCATCCACATATTGCGGTTGCGCAGATAGGGTGATGGTTTGCGGACTCACCGGTAATGCCGGGCGGGAAAGCGTATGTGTCGCCACTATGCTCGCCACCCCTTTCGCCCAGTTGCCTGTCACTGCCGGAACCGCGGATCCGCTAGTCAACGTGGCACCATTCAAGGGTGTGGCGGCAAACTGGTATTTACTCCAGTCGGTGAGTAGAAATGCGGGTGAGCCTATGTAGTTTTGCGTGGTAGCCCCGGCTGCATTTTTGGCGGTAAGGATAAACGGGGTGGTTAATGCTGGCGTGCTTGGCGTAGCAGTTTGCCCATAGTAAGAGAATGCTCCGCAGGCTTGCGTCACGCTAGAGTCAGGGGTGACAAAAAAGTGGTCCGGGACAAACCTGCCGTAGTAAGGGCTGATGGATACATAGCCAAATGAGCATGCATTCATCGTCCCCAGCGGTAAAAAACCTGCCGCACAATCCCTTGCGCTGGCATCCACCTGGGTGAAGCTATCGTCATAGACGCCATAAGGCATAAACCGGAAATACCCGACTTCGCTATAAGTGAAATTGCTGCCGCTGGCGTTGCCATTCGCAGTCGTTGAAAATACACCTGTCAGTAGGCCGGTGTTGACCGCACCCGTATGCGCTGAAACTTTGTCGGTATCGATCTTGGGCGTGCCGGTGTAGTTTGAAAGACCGGTGCTGGCCGTTAAGGTGAATGGGCTGCCGGCTTTAATGGCCGGGCTGGCGGTGACATTCAGGCCGAGCAGGGTGTCCGCATTGGCGTTGGAAGTCACACTGGTAAAAGCCTCCGGCCGGACTGCAAAATTATCGGTTGATCGCGAAGTCGGGTTATTGGCGTTGCTATCCGTCACCTGGCAGCGAATATTCTTGTAGGCATTGGCAATCGTGGTTGAAATGGTTTTCCTGCCGTTATCGGTGCCGGTAAACGTCACGCTTTGCGAGGTGATTTCCGTAGTCGTGCCGCTACAGGTCTGGTTGGCTAATATGCTGGGGTCGCCGCAATCCAGGAACTTCAGGGTGACAGTTTTGCTATTATCGCCTTTGGACACAAAGCTGGTATTCACGGTGCTGTCGGCAGACAGCGCCACTACATCGGCATTAAATGCCACGTTGGCAACCTGGGTGAATAAATGCCCGCTGGCCGCGTTAGCATTGGAAATTGAAGGGTCTACACAGGTGAATTTATTGGCGGGTGTCGAGCAGCCATTGACTTTATAGCTCCAGGGGTTTGACACGCACGAGGTGGTTGAGCACTTGCTGCCATTGAAACAGCACACGCCGGTAGTGGTCGAGTTATATTCCATCACAATCGCCCAGATATAACTGGAAGTGGTTCTGGCGCAACCGGCAATTTTCCCCCAGTTATCGATCACACCTGTGACGGTGACCGAGTTGTTGATCTCGGATGAGCTGTCCACGAATACATTGGTAGTCACAGCCGCCAGTAAAGCACCGTTGTTGGACATCTGTACTGCGCCTTGCACGACTGAGCCGGAATACAAAAACAATTGCGCAGACACTTGCGAGGTGGCCGTCACTGTTCCATTAATCACGCTTTGAAACGCTGAAATATACGAAACGCCTAATCCTGAAGAGGTGGCCGTGATATTGCCTGCCACGCTAGAGCCACTGCCCAGTATGATAGATGACAGATTGGCGGTGATCGCGCCGTTGTAACTGGTGTTGCTCGAAAGTGCCCCGACCACATTGCCTACGCTAATATCCGCCCCAAGCACATTGTTGGCACCATTCACAATCAGTGAGCAACCACTGCAATTCACGGTGGATGAAATGTGATTGCCGCCGGAAAGGATGACTGAGCCTGCCGTAGTGGAAATATTGCCATTGACCACCGCATTGCTGTTTAGGGTCACCAGGCCAGTGGCGCCGATAATATTGCCGTTCACAACTGCATTCGATAACAGCAGAACTGACCCTAAACCAGTTGCCGACACATTCCCGGTGACTGTACCCGACACCGTCATGCTGCCGTTAGTTGTGGTCAGGTTGCCTTTCACAAAGGCGGCCGCAGTAGTAATGATGGAATTATTGCCCGCGCTGATGCTGGCATACATCGAAGGGAAAGACATCGTCACAAGGCCCTTTGCCACAAAAGTGACATTCGCCAGCTGCGTGGCGCTGCCTATGGTAAAACCGCCTATCGTCAGCAAGTTGTTAAAGGTGACAGTGACATTGCCTGTATCCAGAAACTGCACATGATCCTGGATATTCAAGCTATTAGAACAGGTGTATATCCCTGCGCTACCGGTACAGCCTGGTGGCATGGGTGCGCCAGGCGCGGCCGGGAAAGAATATAACGCCTGGGCAGCCATACTGGTGAACGCCAATAAAAAAAGTAGGCTTAAGGGAATGACCCAGCTAAAAGCTGCGCATTTAGAAGCTTTTTTTAGATTCAATGAAGCGACGATATATTGCATATACAGTCTCCAATTGTTTTTTGTTTTATTTGTCAATGAATCTAATTGGCTGGCAATGCTTAATTGTGATGCAATTATATTTGTATAAATATGCTTACATGTATTTTCAAAATAGGCAATAAATTAATACATGTTAATTCATGGTTTACATTCTAGCTGAAAAAATAGCTTTTCTAAAAGAGAGTCTCGGGGTGTGCAGTTGCCATTCGGTAGCGCTTTGAATTTCTTTGTAGAAACAATTAACTACGTTTGAAAGCAGCTGAAGGCATAGCCTCTGGACAGGGTTCAATTCAGCTTTATATGGGTATGCGGATGAGCGAGCGACGTGTGTTCTTGCTTCTGCCGAGATTCAAAAGCAAGAGTCAGAGTGTTTAGCATTTGATTCTCATGTATCTTCGGTTTACTTAAAGTAAAGAGTCGATGATGAAACAAACGCAAAGTGAAATCGCGGAAAAGGTGATGTCTGATCCTCGCTGGAAACAGGTGCTGGCCCATGATGCCCAGGCTGACGGACGGTTTTTCTATGCAGTGAAAACAACAGGTATTTACTGCCGCCCCTCATGCGGGGCTCGCGCACCGCGCCCGGAAAACGTCGCCTTCTATTTAACCGCTGCTGGCGCAGAAAGCGCCGGATTCCGCCCTTGTAAACGCTGCAAACCTGATCAGCTGCCATTGCCTGAAGTACATGCAGGCAAAGTCGCACAGTCCTGCCGCCTGATAGAAACTGCAGAAGTGATGCCTACGCTCACGCAATTGGCAGCAGATGCCGGACTCAGCACTTACCATTTCCATCGCGTGTTTAAATCCATCACCGGGCTAACGCCCAAAGCCTATGCTTCAGCTCACAGGGCGCAAACCATGCGTGAAAAACTGGCTGCTCAATCAAAAGTGACAGATGTCATTTATGACGCTGGCTATGCATCGAATAGCCGCTTTTATGAGACGGCGAACCATACCTTGGGCATGAAACCCAGGCAATATCTTAAAGGCGGCCTAAACACTACCATTCGTTTCGCGCTGGCAGAATGCAGCCTGGGCAATATTCTCGTCGCCAGCAGTGAGAAAGGCATATGCGCTATTTCAATAGGCGATGATGCAGAAGTATTGCTGCGTGAGCTGCAGGACAGGTTTCCAAAAGCCAATCTCATTGGTGGCGACGAGGCGTTCGAATCTATGGTAGCCACCGTGATTGGTTTTATTGAATCACCCAGGCTGGGGCTGAATCTGCCTTTGGATATCCAGGGCACTGCATTTCAGCAACGCGTATGGCAGGCATTACAGAAAATTCCTGTCGGCAGTACCGTCACTTACACGCAACTTGCCCAACTGATAGGCATGCCTAAAGCCATACGTGCAGTGGCAAGTGCCTGTGCCGCCAATACACTGGCAGTGGCTATTCCCTGCCATCGGGTAGTCCGGTTGGATGGATCACTGTCGGGATATCGCTGGGGCGTTGAGCTTAAAAAGACTTTGCTGAGTTTGGAAGGAAAAGCATAACGTTTCATCTGTAAATCATCTTAATATGTAAAATATTGTTAACGACGTCAGGTTTTTTGCTCTCTCAGCGATTAAACAAGTATAGGGATGTGAATACGTAATGTTCCTGATTAATTCAGGATATCTTCCCGACTACGTTTTTACGTATTGCGCATAAGAATAATTTGCTAAACCGCCAAAGTCTGGCGCAAGCAATTAGATATTAAGGGTGATTTATGGATTTGGTACCTGACATCGTAGATTTAGTGTTGTATCTGCTGGGCGTGCTCTCGGTGGTGGTGTGGGCCATCATCATTATCAAAAGCTGGGCCTGGTATAAATCGCAAAGCGAATCCACAGACTTCCTGTCCGAGTGGCAACAGACGCGCAGTATCTATGAGTTACCTTTACTGATCTCCAAAAGCGAAAGCAGTTTTGCGCGCTTATGTAACGCCGGTATGAACGCCATGAACGAAGTGATGGCCAATTCAGTACTGCGCCGCAACGAACGCCAGGAAGTCATCCTGCTCTCGCTCAAGCAGCAAGCCTACCTCGAACACAAACGCATGGATGGCGGTGTCGCTGTCCTGGCCAGCATAGGCTCCACTGCGCCGTTTATAGGTTTGTTTGGCACCGTCTGGGGCATCATGAATGCGCTCAAGACTATCACCGCCACCGGCTCAGCCGGACTGGATGTGGTGGCTGGCCCGATAGGCGAAGCCCTGATTGCCACCGCCATCGGTATCGCCACTGCGGTACCTGCCGTACTCGCCTATAACTACTTTATGCGCAGGCAGAAAGTACACCGTGCAGATATGGAACAAGTTGCCAGCCGCTTCCAGTCTTTACTCACCCAATCCGGTGTAGAAGGCTAGTGAGGGAAATGCCATGGCTATATTAGGCGATGCAGAACAGGAAGACCTGGTGAGCGAGATCAACGTTACGCCGCTGGTGGATGTGATGCTGGTATTGCTGACCGTATTTATCGTCACCGCACCCTTACTGATGAACGCAGTGAAAGTAAAGCTGCCGAAAGCCAGTGCTGAAGTCGCCATTACTGTGCCCAAGACCGCGCATATCAGCATCACCGATGCCGGTGATGTCTTCCTCGACCAGCAGAAGCTGGCACTGGACACCCTGACCAGCAATCTGGGTACGCTAAAAGCACAACAGGACCCGGCTGTTGAGATCTATGCGGATGAACATGCGGAGTATGGCATTGTGGCCAAGGTACTGGCAGCCATCCAGCGGGCTGGCATCAGCAAGTTCAGTTTTGTGATGTCACCGGAATCGGGCAAGTAGTAAACATGACCAGCCTGGTGTTTATGGATGATGATAGCCATGCCAAAGTGTGGCGTGCCGTTATTGTTTCGCTGGCAATCCATGCGCTGGTCGTCGCAATTTACCCACATTTGAACAAAATACAATTGCCGGAAATCCCTGAACGGCTGGAAATCGAGTTTTTCTCGATTAAAGCCAGGGCACCTTCCCCTAGTCAGCCGGTGACACCACAGGTAGAAACGATCACACCTCCTGAGCCGCAAGTGACTCCCAAGCCACCGACACCGGTGCCTGCACAAACACCTAAACAGGTACTGGCTGCGCCTGCGAATAGCGATTCTGAATACAAAGTACCGGAGCAGGTTACACAAACTAAAACAGAACCCACGCCGCCAGCTCCTGCACCTGCAGCGGCCGCCACTTCAGCAACATCGCATGCCGAAAGCCGCCCGACTGAAGAGGCCGCGACTAAAGAAGCGCGCCCAGCACCGCCAAGTACACCGGTCACGACAGAGTCAGACGAGCTCACTGCCGGCGACACTGATGCATGGGGTGACTACGGTGAGCAGTTACGCTCGCTGGTGAATAAAAGCAAACAGTATCCGACGATTGCGATTCGCAGGCATTTGGAAGGTGATGTCACTATCGTTGCCCAGTTCACCAAGGGTGAGCTGACACAAGTGTCATTGGCTGAAACCAGCAAGCATGTGCCGTTGGATGAAGAAGCCATGCGCATGGTTAAGAAAGCGATTCAGCAACTGGGCGTGAAAGAAAGTTTAAGGAAGAAGACATTCAGGATCACGATCCCGGTGTCTTTCAAGTTGGAATAAAAATAACAACAGGTAGTACCAGGCATTGTCAGTCCCTTTCCCGAGTTGATCTTGATAAGCCTGCCTTAAAGCCCTGCACCAGTCATTTCATACCGGCTGGTGCAGGGTAAATTTTTTTTACGCATATACAGGCGGGTACGGGATAAATTCCGTATTGGCTATTTCACAAAATAGATACGATGAATCAAATAATAAAGGGAGAGTAACGCTAATGCTTTTAAAGAAAATAAAAACACTTATTGTCGGCCTGGCTGTATTGATCAGCATGAATGCCGAAGCGAAAGTTGAGCAGTTTCAGGACAGTTTTACCGGTTATTTAGACCGCAGCACCAGGAATGATGCTATCTGGTACAGCGGGCAATCTACTTTCATCAATAACAATGTGTCATTGACAACCACTTACGATCTTTTTGATGATGATTTCAGTTTCTTTATTGTTGCCGGCACTTTTGAAAGGGATGATGGTAACAGGAAGTTTTCCGGCAACTTTGATATCAATCTCTATTCTGCTGACCCGTCTATCTGGCCTGACCCCTGGCAATTTCCGGGCATACCTTATGAAATCATTGGTAACTTTCAATATGATCACTCCATCTATTCGCCTATCACTGGCGAAAGGGTAATCAATGATTATGGATTTGGGCTCTTGAAAGGCTTTATGACCAACCAGCAATATCTCACATTTACCATAGATTGGGTGACAGTAAACGGTGCAGTGGTCAGTAGCGTACCTACGCCTCCGACAGTATGGATGTTCAGCAGCGGTTTGCTACTGCTGGGTGTAATGCTTAGTAAACGCGCTTCTCCCAAACTTCACCACTCATTATTACTAATCACCAAAGGCTAGAGACAGCACCATGATTAAAATCAATAAACTAATGCTGTGTCTGGCCATATTGGTCAGCACACATGCTCAGGCAAAAGTACAAACTTTTGAAGAAGTATTTACCGGAACGATAGCTAAAACTGGCGTGATTGACCCGGATAACTTTGATCCAGACAACCTCATTGGTCAAAGTACATTGTCGAATGGCGATGTGACGCTAACGTTGTTTTATCCGATGTTTGACTTTTCACCTAGTCATTATCCTGGTGCAGGTACTTTTACAAGGACCGATAGCTTGGGTGCGTTGTCAGGAGATTTCAGCGCTTATTATTCGCTGCCGGATATTGGGAGCCCTTCAGTCCCTTTTTTGATTGGTGGTCTTTTTAATCAGGATAATAGAAGTTTAACTTTACCTAACACCGGTGCATATCAATACAGCTGGTCATTTGGACGGGCTGAAGGAAAGATCACTGATCAGGGCTATGTGACTTTAAAAATTAACTGGCAGATTGGCATCCCTGATGTGCTTGTCCCCGTACCAGAACCCCAAACAGGATTCATGTTTGGAAGTGGATTGTTGATATTGGGATTTTTTCATCGTCTAGGCAGGTTTAGAAGGCGATTCAAATACTGTGCGCCCAAATAATTCTGGTTATATGTAGCCATATTGGTTGTTGCAACTCGTGATTTTATAACCTATTACAACCATTACAGGCTTGAACTTAAGTTAACGGGCATGGCACAAATTTTGCGGCAAACATGCCATGGAAAAGACAATGATGTGGTCCGGGATTAATCTGCAATGGGCATATACCGATTTGCTCGGCTATATACGCTTTAAGGTTGCATGCCCGCATGTGGCTAAAGATATTTTGCACGATGCTTTTATCCGTTACACAGTTTCGACCAGTACGAATAAAGGGCAAGAGCCGCATGCCTATATGCGCAGCATCGCCAAAAACCTGATTGTGGATGCTTACAACACCAGTCAGCGTTTCGTTTCCCTTGAGGCTGAAGTCGGGCTGAATCGTGAATGGCTGGAAACACCGACACTCTCGGTTGAGCACCTCAACGACATTAAACAACGGTTGGAGATGATCCAGCAGATACTTGAACAACTGCCACCACGTTGCCGCCAGGTGTTCTGGATGTACCGGGTTGAAGGTTACACCCAGACTGAAATTGCAGCAGCGCTAGGTATCAGCAAAAATATGGTGGAGCGGCATGTGATGCGTGCCATTATCGATTTAAGCAGTGCCCGCGAACTGATTGCGGATGACTAGTAATCCTAACCAGTGACAAACAAACACGACGATTCGATCAAACAGGCTGCTGCGCGCTGGTATTTGCGTATGCGTGAAGCGGCACCGGATGCGCCTGAACGCACCACCTTTGAAATGTGGTTGCTGTCTGACCGCAGGCACCAGGCTGCCTATCAGCTGGTTGAATCAACAATGGATGATTTTAGCTCTACTGACCGGCTCAAAGATCTGTCCAACGCGCTGACGCAAAAACTGTATTTTGAGCAATCCACCCGCCGCAAAAAGCTTTCCAAGCTGGGCTCCGGCCTGGCCGTCATGTTGCTATGTGTTGGCCTGGGCTTTCTCGGCCGCACGCAATATCAGACCTGGCAAGCCGCGCCACTATCTACGCAAGTGCAAACCACCGCCGTGGCGCAAATCGTCAAACGCACGCTGGATGACGGCTCGGTGATCACCGCCAATGCCAACAGCGCACTGGAAATCGTGTTCTACCGTCATCAGCGCCTGGTTAAACTCACGCGCGGCGAAGCCATTTTTGAAGTGACTAAAGACCCTGAACGCCCCTTTGTGGTGGAAACACAGCAGGCCAAAGTCACCGTGCTTGGCACTCGCTTTGCAGTGAACCAGTTGAGTAAAAAAGTGCGTATCAGTGTTGATCATGGCCGCGTGCAAGTGGCGCGAGCCGATGGTGCAAAAACAGGATTGATATTGCACGATGGTGAAGTGGCTGAAATTATGCAGGGCAATGCGCCGTTAAAAGTAAACCGCTACGCGAGTGATAGCTTCAGTTTTGCCAGTGGCCGCATCGTATTTGATCAGGCAGATATGTTTGAAGTGGCGGATACATTATCCCGTTACCGCCCGCAGTCAGTCACTGCCAGCTTTGCAGGTGAGCACACACCTAAAGTGAATGCAGTACTCAAAACGGTAGAGATAGAAGACTTTATCCGCACATTGCCACGCTCAGTGCCTGTCGCTTTAAAAACCAGGGATAACAAACTGGTGATCGAACCTACCAGGTAATTCTTTACATTTCTTTTTAACCCACCATATCAGGCGTTTTGCCCTGCCGTCGGTTACACCTCTAACACGACCAGTAATCGACGGATGTTCCATGCAAAATAACACCATTAGAAATGCCACTCTGGCAGTATTGATAAGCCTGCTGACGCCAACTGTCATCTATGCAGAACTCAATACCCAAGTGCCTAAAGAGCAAGAGGATAGTTTTTCTATTCCCATGAATGTGGATATGCCAGCGCAGCCGTTGGCTGCCGCATTACGGCAGTTTTCCATCCAGTCTAATTTATCCCTCACAGTCGATAGCGCACTTATTGTCGATAAAAAATCTCCAGCTATCAAAGGCCGCATGACTCGAAAAGAAGCCATCAAGCGCATGCTGGATGGGACGGGTCTGCAAGGGAGGGTTGAAGATGACAAAATTTTTATTCAGCGTGCTGCAAAGGAAGACAAAAGCGTTCAGCTAGATAAGGTTGAAGTTCGTGCCAAACGTTTTTACGAAGTAGGTCCACTACCGGGCTTAGGTTTAACCAAAGAAGAAATCCCAGGTAACGTCCAAAGTATCTCTGCACAAGAAATTAAAGAATCACATTCTTTGAGTATCACTGATTTAATGAATCGAAAGCTCCAGTCAGTGACGGTGAATGATTATCAAGGCAACCCATTCCAGATGGATTTGCAGTACAGAGGGTTCACTGCAGGTCCGCAAATCGGTACTCCTCAAGGCCTCAGTGTGTTTTTGGATGGAGTCCGTGTTAATGAGCCTTTCGGGGATGTAGTCAACTGGGACATGATTCCCATGAATGCTTTGGCAGGTATAGATGTGTTTCCCGGATCAAACCCTATATTTGGCTTGAACACTTTGGGCGGTGCCGTCTCCATGAAAACCAAAGACGGCTTTAATAATTCCGGTATTGATGCGGATATCCTGACGGGCTCATTTGGTAGAAAGCAATTGCAAGCTGAAGCAGGTTGGAACAATGGCACCATCGGCCTGTTCGCTGCAGGAAATTTTTTCTTGGAAGATGGTTGGCGGCAAAACTCGCCTAGCAAAGTGAACCAACTATTCTCAAAAGCAAGTTATCGTGGTGACAAACTTGACCTTAACTTGAGCACATTGCTTGTACAAACTGATTTGACCGGTAATGGCTTGATACCTTCGGAAATGTATAACAAAGATCGCGATAGTGTTTTTACCAGCCCGGACACGACCAAAAATCGATTAGCGCAGTTTCAACTCAGTGGCAGCTATTTTGTAAGTGACACATTCACTTTTACTGGCCAGCTTTACAGTCGCAGCAGTAAACGCCGACAAAAAGGCGGGGATGCGATGACTGATTACAGTGAAGAGTTATTGGCGCGCAGGCGGCCTAATAGCACTGATCAATACACCTGTTTGTTTCCCAGCACGAATGGCAAAGGGGTGCCGGATTACATTGTGGTTCCAGTCATCTACACACAGATGGACCCAGACAACCCAAGTGCCGAATTTCAGACTACGCAGTTTTATCAAGACTTCAGTAATGGCGTACTCGATGTTACTAACTACTCAAATTTAAAAAATACCGAACTACCAGAGGAGGTGCTTGCAGCTTATCGGTATGCTTTTGAGGAAAATCGAAATTTCAGCGAAAAAAATGCATATAACCGAGGTACACCAGCGCCAGATTTTGAAGGGGAAATCAATCCGGATTATTTCAATCAGCCAAATTTTAGAACATCATTTGCTACACCCTTTAATCCTGGTTTGTTTAGTAATGTCGGAGGAGTGATTTATGCTGAGGATGATTTCTTTTTCACAAAGGATGCATTAACCGGCGATGTTATCAAAAATTATGTAATGGCATTAAGTACCTTGAACACTTCAAATTGTGCCCAAACCCAAACAGATCAATACGATCTTGGTACTGATCCTATATATGGAAATCCAATTGCTGTAGATGGGATTGGGTATGGCCAACCCGGATATGTCGACGGAACCCCCACCGCTTTGCTCACTGACAATCAAATTAATCAGTTAACTAATGGCATGTCAATGCAGGCAAACTGGCAGCTGGAAAAGCATAAGTTCATGATTGGCGCTTCACTTGATTCTGCCAATGCGGATTACCTGAATGAGCAGCGTCTGGGTTTCTTGGATAGTAACCGGAATGCATATCTTGATCCTGCCCAAGCCCATCCTCAATTCGCGGGCGCGTTTGTGCCATTGGCCAATAATAATTTTGAAGGTACCAGTGTTACAAAAAGTATATATTTCAGCGAGACCTGGAGCCCGGTAGAAACGCTGCATTTGAGTATGTCTGGTCGTTATAACCAGACAAATGTCACGAATAAAATTGCCGCTAGAAGTGGCTTTCTTAATTACAGTATTGGGGACTTAATTGCCGAGCCAGACAAATATAATATTTGTGGAGACACAGATGGCAATGGCACTGTTACCCAGTCTGACTGCGCCGGTATTCCGCTCAACTACAGACCTTTGCGGCTTAATCGTGTGCTTGATCCGGCAGAAACTGAAAAATTTAGTTACTACTCTTTTAACCCTTCAATGGGGGTTTCCTGGCAAGTAAAAGACAGCCTGAATCTTTTTGCTAACTGGGCCAAAGGTACGCGTACACCGAGTGTGATTGAACTGGGTTGTGCATTTGATAAAACGCCCACACTTTCTGGCGGTGTAATGGTGCCAAGATCAATTGCTGAAAACCGGTCATGCACACTCCCTACAACTCTATCGGGCGATCCTTACCTAGCTCAGGTAAAAGCAACTACATACGATATCGGCCTTCGCGGTACGCTGAGCGAGAATTTGCAATGGAACCTCGGCGCTTATCAAACAGACCTTAAGGATGACATCTACTTTATTACAGTTGGAAATCAGCAAGGTTTTTTTGATACGGTAGGCAAGACTCGACGTCGTGGGATTGAAGCAGGGCTTTCTGGCAGAAAAGACAAATGGAGGTTTGGTGTTAATTATGCATTGACAGATGCAACCTTTGAAGACGACTTTTTAATGCTAAGCCGGGACAACAGCAGCTCTTTCAATATCAATGGCTATGGCCAAGTTATTCGAGTTAAACCGGGAAGTCGAATGCCGGGGGTTTCGTTGCATAACATCAATGCAAATATCAGTTATGACGTCACACCTTCCTGGTCTGTCGGCTTGAACACTGTTTTGCACTCAGATAGTTTCATTCGCGGGAATGAAAATAACGAACATCGGGAAGGCGTTATCAGACGGTCTATAACTGTAACTGATCCGGTAACAGGCGCTGTAACAGTCATTCAAACCCCACCGACTACAAACCCGGGGAAAGTCCCCGCCTACGCAGTCTTTAATTTTCAAACCAGCTATAAATTTAATAAAGAGTGGTCAGCAACCATGCTGATCAACAACCTCTTTGATCGTGAGTATTTCACAGCAGGTAGGTTAGGGAGAAATCCGTTCTCACCAAGTATTAACGGTGCAATTGGCCCAGATGGTTATAACCATAACTCTGGTGACTGGCTGAGTACGAATTTCATTGCCCCAGGGGCCCCGAGAGGAGTCTGGTTTAGCTTGAATTGGCATTTTGTGCCTGATTGATTTTAAAGTTGTTGTGTGATTATTTCACTTAACCAGTCCATAAAAATCCGCACCCGCTTTGATAAATTCCTTCGATGCGGAAACAGGATCGAAACCGGCATGGACGGTGCTGTATACGCTGGCAAAATCTCTACCAAGCCGCCACTTTGAAGTAACTCATGCGCGCCGAATCTAGGTGCTTGCATGATGCCTAGGCCAGCGGCACAAGCTGCACGATAGGCGTCGGTGTTATTCACGCAGATGCGGCTTTTCATTTTGTGGCTTTGGGATTGGCCATTTGTACTGTATTCAAACGCATCAAATCGTTTGTTGCTGCTGGTCTGGTAGTGAATCAGGTAGTGGTTCTGCAAGTCTTCAATGTTGAGCGGCTCGCCATGTTCAGCGATATAAGCCGGGCTGGCAAAGTTGGTTTGTTGCATTTCACCAATTTTGCGCATGATCATGCCAGATTCTTCTACTTCGCCAGTTCTCACCACGCAATCATAGCCCTCGCTAATCAGGTCCACTTTACGATCTTCGCTGCTGATGTCTATCGACAGGTTAGGGTAGCGTTGCAGGAATTCCGGTAAGGCGGGAATCACCAGATGACGTGCCATCGGGTGTGACATATTGACGCGGATAACGCCGGAAACCTCACGGTCATCGCTGATAAACAGGGTTTCCAGTTCTTCAATCTCGCTAAGCACATCTTTGCTTTTCTCATAAAACAGCTGACCATCTGGTGTCAGTTGCACTTTGCGTGTGGTGCGGTGAAACAGCTGGGTTTGCAGTTTGGTTTCCAGTTGCTGTATGGCTTGCGAGACGCTGGCTTTGGGCAAGCTTAGACTTTCAGCTGCCTTGGTAAAACTGCCCAGTTCTGCCACACGGACGAAACGCTTTAAACTTTCATTAGTATCCATCTTCTAAACGACCATTCTTTGAAATTCTACTGTTCATTAATAACGAACAGTATAGTCAAATTTTGCATATTTATCCGTTATGCGAATACCAATAAACTGAACTTACTTTGAATGCTTTCTTTGAATTACCTTTAATCATTTTAGGAGATAGTAAATGACTACAAAAATTGGATTAATCACTGGTGGCAGCCGTGGATTGGGTAAAAACACCGCATTGGCAATGGCACGTCAAGGCATCGATGTGGTGTTGACTTACCAAAGCAAACAAGACCTTGCTCAGGAAACAGTCAATGAAATTGTGGCGCTAGGCCGCAAAGCGGTGGCGCTACAACTGGATGTAGCAAAGGTCAGCAGTTTTGATGCTTTTACCAACACTTTGAAACAGGCGTTACAAACAGAATGGCAAGCCGGTAAATTTGATTTCCTGATTAACAATGCCGGCACTGGTATCACTGCGCCATTTGCGGAAACGACTGAGCAGATTTTTGATGACATGGTGAATATCCACCTCAAATCTACTTTCTTTGTGACGCAGAAATTGTTGCCATTGATCAACGATGGTGGTCGCATCATCAATATTTCAAGTGGTCTTGCACGATTTACTTTACCTGGCTACAGCGCTTATGCGGCCATGAAAGGCGGCATCGAGGTGCTGACGCGCTATATGGCTAAAGAGTTGGGCGCAAGGGGGATTGCGGTAAATACTGTAGCCCCAGGTGCGATTGAAACCGATTTTGGCCAGGGCCTGGTACGGGACAACAAGGATGTGAATGCATTTATTGCCTCACAAACAGCGCTTGGCCGCGTTGGGGTGCCGGATGATATCGGCCCTATGATTACCAGTTTGCTGTCTGACGATAACCGCTGGGTGAATGCGCAACGGATAGAGGCATCAGGTGGGATGTTGATTTAATCTGCGCCTGAATAAAAAACAGGCATTCTTTTGCCTGTTTTTTTATTGCTGAGTCTTACTTTTTGAAGCTAAATTTAATAGCTAAACCTGACACAAGCCCAGCAAGATTATTTTATCGATACGCGCTGAGTTACGGGTATCGTTTAATGAAAAAAGTAATATCTATATCTTTGAGGCTTAAATAAAAACTCATCAACGTTAATAAAAATAGCAATTTTTACATTTTATTTTGTCTGTAGTTTTACACTAATTTTCTGTATTACAATCGCTTTGTAATCTGGAATATCTGGTCAAAGATATTTTTAGCGTAATTTTGAAAGCCTAGTTCAAGTTACTTCCCATAGCAAAATATAAACAGATTTTTTAATCTGCAGGAGAAGTGCATGTCGAATATCAAGGGAACTCTTAGTGCTGATACGTTAAATGGCACATTAGATGACGATGTCATCAATGGCTTATCGGGCAACGATACAATTAATGGTAGCGATGGCAATGATATCTTGGACGGTGGCAAAGGTGCTGATAGCCTTAGCGGTGGCGATGGTAACGATACTTACATCATTGATAGCTTAGCTGACATCATTAACGAGATTAGCTTGACGGATATCGATACTGTCAAAACATCATTGAATAACTACACGCTTGGGGTGAACCTGGAAAACTTGATTCTGACTGGGAGTGCTGTAATTGGAAATGGTAATGCCTTAAATAACCATCTTATTGGTACCACAGGTACGAATATATTAGACGGTGGGTTAGGAACAGACATCTTGGAAGGCGGTAAAGGTAATGACACTTACATATTGGATGATGATATCAGTGACGTCATTATTGAGGCCTTTAACTCTGGCATTGATACAGTAAAAACAACGTTTAGTTACAGCCTAAATCTGGTGGAAAACGTAGAGAACATTATTTTACAAGGTACTGGTAACATTAATGCTAGAGGTAATGCCTTAAATAATGTGATTACAGGAAATAGTGGCGATAATGAATTGAGCGGCGGGGTAGGTAATGACACGCTGTCTGGCGGTGACGGTGCGGATATTCTTGATGGTGGTTTGGGCGCTGATACGATGACCGGTGGCAATGGTAATGACACTTACACTATTGATGATGTAAAAGACCGAGTGACGGAAGCAAGTAGTACAGGCGGAATAGATACTGTAAAAGTGGCAATAATAGATAGTAGTGCAACCACATATTATCTAGGTAAAAATGTTGAGAACGCCATTTTAATTGACAACAACGACATATATAACCTGATTGGTAATAGCGGAAATAATGTGTTGACAGGTAATAGCCGCAGTTTAGGTAACTTTATAGACGGTGGCGCAGGCAATGACACGATTATTGGAGGCAATGGCAACAATAGCTATCTGTATGGAGGTTCCGGCGATGATACTATTGTTGGGGGTACTAATAATGACACTATTGAGGGCGCGGCTGGTAATGATACGTTAGATGGCGGTGCTGGCAAAAATATGGTGAGTTATGCGTATTCAACATCCGCTGTCACAGTCAATTTATCTGTTGTTGGAGAACAAAATACGATTGGTGCCGGCAAGGATGTTTTGACTAACTTTGATAATATTCTTGGCTCACAATTCAGTGACAAACTTACAGGGGATGCTGACGATAATTCAATACGAGGTTATTTTGGTAATGATTCTATATTCGGCGGTGATGGTAAAGATACTTTAAGAGGCGAGGCAGGCAATGACCAGCTTTTTGGAGAGCTTGGAGATGACACTCTGAATGGTGGTTTAGGTAATGACATCATTAACGGAGGTGATGGTAACGATACCGCTAGCTACAGCGAGTCTACAAAAGCCGTTAAGGTTGATTTGGCATTAACTACTTCTCAGAATACCGTGGGCGCTGGTATAGACACATTTGTTAGTATTGAAAATCTTATCGGCTCAAGTTTTGCAGATACCTTGCTTGGAAATAATGCTGACAATAGCTTGGATGGCCTGGGTGGTAATGACACGTTAAATGGATTGGGTGGCAACGATATATTGTTTGGTGGCGCAGGTATCGATGTGCTAAATGGTGGCGCAGGAGCAGATTCGTTAAATGGCGGTGCAGGAAAAGATGTGCTTACCGGTGGATTAGATAGCGACAATTTCATATTTTCTAGCGTTGCTGATGTGGGTAACGCTGCAACTGCAGACGAAATTACAGATTTTACTCAAACCCAATCAGACCTCATTGATTTATCTCTAATAGACGCAAACTCTCTAACGACGGGAGTCAATGACGCATTCACTTTTGTTGGAACGGCGGCATTTTCAGGTGGCGGTGCTGGAGGAGCCGGGCAGCTTAGATTCGATCTCGATACACATTCTATTTATGGTGATGTAAATGGCGATGGTATTTCTGATTTTCAAATCTCACTCATCGGAGTGAATAGCTTAACCGCGAGTGATTTTATACTCTAAGCTAATTATGCTGTGAGCACTATTGCTCTTGTTAATGCACTGCCAAAAAATAGCGGGTCCTTAGGGTTCGCTATTTTTATTTGTGCTTATCCAATCCGCTGATTGCGGCTTGCTGAAATTAAGCCACGCATCATTAGGCTAATAGTAGTTTCAGATAAACCCATGTTAACAAATGGAGTCTTACACAATAGAGAGCCAATAGGCTACGAACCAATAGAGTCGCTTGGCATAGTCGGGGTACAGGATGATATCGGCCCCATGATTACCAGTTTGCTGTCTGAAGATAACCGCTGGGTGAATGCGCAACGGATAGAGGCATCAGGCGGGATGTTGATTTAATAAGCGCATGAGTAAACAACAGGCATTCTTTTGCCTGTTGTTTACTCACCTTAATCCATTAGATTATTTGCTTTGCAGCTGGGTGAATTGCGTCTTGTAATCTTGCACCCACTGTTGAGCATGCAACCGTTGTTTGTCAGTTGTACTTGCATGCAGGCTGGCTGTTGTTTCACAGGTTTGTTGCGTGATTTTATCTATGTGAGCCTGGTAAGCCAGATTCGGGCTGTTTTGCATACGCTCAAAACCTGCGCGGACCAGTTGCGTTTTTTCTTCGTTTGACGCGGCAGGGTTTCGTAGTGCTTTTAAAATATTCAAAGCATCTTCGTCACGCCGTAGAATTTCAGAATAGATGGTAGCCGGATCCACATTATTCCTGGCAATGCTTTGTTTTAAGATGTTTATTTGTTTTTCGTTTAAATCCCCATATATTTTTTCAGCATACTCTTTGGATTTCTCCAGTCTCACCTCGCGCTGTTCTTCTGCTGTTTCCTGCCACCATTCCTCTTTCCATTCTGCATTGCGTTTTTCCAGCTTTTGCTGGAAATGCTGCAATTGTTTATCGCTCAGGGTAGCGCCTATGTCCACAATGATAGGGATGAATTTCGTTTGCAGTGCCTGCGCATTTGATTTGATGGATTCGATGCGCTGGCAGGCGGTTTCTGCACTCAACTCATGACCTAGATCGTTGTTTATATCATCCAGCAAGGCAACGTAACGCGGCAGCTCATTTTTACGGTGCCATGCATGCAACTCCTGTAGTGCGGGTTTGAGTTTGGCTTTTTGCGCGTCACTGAAATTGAAGTAATCATCCAGCCGCCATGCGATCAGCGCAGGCGCGTTGTTGTAAGCGGTTTTCACCACGCTACAACTGAGGATTGAAAAAGCGAGCGCCAGGATAAACAGGTTTTTGATTATTCGCATGACTGTACGACCACGGCTGCAATGCTAAGTTTGCGGAACAGTCACTTATCACTCATCTTTTCATTGTCTCTTACGGTAGAACTTCTCCCGGGACTGTATATTCCTGCAGGGTAAACAGGCCGGGATTCATCAGGCAGCGCGTGATGACTATCCGCCAGGTTCGTTTTAACGCTGATAGCCGGGAGGTGGCGGTGGAGGCGGGTAATAGGTTGACCTTACTGGAGGCGTGCCTATCGTACTTTGCGTTCTGGTGATTTGTGTTGAGCTGGTGCCCTGGGTATAGGTTTTTGCCATGCTGGCCGGTACCGGGATTTTATGCCCTGCCGCATACATGCATTGCAGGTAGGCGTTGTCATATTTTTGCTGGGCATTGTCGCCGCTGGTGGCGGCTGTGTCTGCTCCGATCGCTCCACCGGATAAGGCGCCGACGCCTGCACCTATGGCTGCCCCTTGACCCCCGCCAGCTGCGGCACCCAGTGCGGCGCCAATCACAGTGCCGACAGCGGTCGTTGCTGCCAGGCTTTGATTGTATTGCTGGTTAACGCTTTTAGAGCCGATCTGGCCCAGTGCAAAGTCGCGGCAGGATAAATCATCAGCCCTGAACAGGTTAAAGTCTTTGCCGGTGCCAGGCAGGGCCATATTGCTGGGCCCGCCAGGGGTGGTTGCACAGCCGGTTAAAGCCACTGCCAAACCAATGCACACGATACGGGTAGATGATTTCATCTTGTGATCCTATCTGCCAGAAGTGGCTGGCGGCGGGGTAGGGGTGACTTGTTTCCAGCCCGCAGCGCACTCTTTCACATAAGGGTAGTAGCTATCGGATTGCTCACAGTAATACCAGTAGCCTTGAGCGGCATTATTGCCGGCACTGGCTGTCGGTGATGTTGCCTGCGCTGGTGGCTGCGCTGAGACATCAGGCGTTGAGGTCACTCCACCTTGTTCAATATATACCTGTGGTTGTGGCGGTTGCGTCACGATGACTTGCGGCGGACTGTAAGCGTACGGGTAAGGATAGTAGGGGTACCCATATGAATAAGCAAACGGTGCCGGAGGTCCATAAAACGGAAACGGGCTGCCCACGTAAACGCCTACACTACCACGCCAGCCGCCGCGGTGACCGGGCGGGTGCGCTTGCGCCAGGTTGCTGATCAACATCAGGCTGATCAGCAAACCGCTTAATACACTATATTTCGTTTTCATCAGGTCTCTCCCAAAAGCACAGCTACCAAAGACTGCTGTTAGTGATTCAGACCTCAGAATAGTGAAATTTATTCGCGGAAAGGTGCAACGTTTTGTATCGGATTGTATCTATGTCAACACTTGAGACTAAGCAGCCTTTAGCTTCAGTTGTTGCCACTTGTTCCTGATTCATAAGATTTACATAAAAAACCCGTGTGGAAGCCTATCTTTTTTAGACTGCTTTTAGTAACTTGTCAGAGTGTGCAAGCGAAACGCTAGCTTCCGGAAAGTCCAATATGCAATCTCAAACACAATCAGTACAGCAAATTAATTTGGCCTATGACAGCCAGCAGGACCGGCTGTTATTAAAGGCAGCCGTCAACAATGAGCAGGAAGTCCGCGTATGGATCACTTACCGCGTCGCCCGGCAAATATTTTCTGTATTCAACCGTGAGGCACATCTGCCAGTGTCGTCTGCGCATTCAGCAAGCCTGTTGGACAACCTGCAATCTCCGGCAGCGGCTACCCGACAGTTTGAACAGGAAGCGGAAGCCGTACAGAATCTGGAAACACTGGATTTTGATACGGCTTACCAGCAACGTGCGGCTAGTAATCAACAGGAATTGCTGGCGATTGAAACACGTTTTGTGTCGATTAATGACCAGCTCAACAGCATGCAGATCGTGTGTGCTGGTGGCGCCAACGTGAATATGAGCCTGAGCAAAGAGCTGGTGTTGGCCATCAGCCGCATGCTGATGGTGGCCAGCAAAGATGCCGGCTGGGTTTTGCCGGCAGAAAAGGAACCAGAGGCGGTTTCCAGCATCGTAATGCAGGTGCCGACAGAAAAGCAGGTGTTACATTAATGGATGAAACGTATTTGGGAGACAGCGGCATTCGCGTCTCCAAAATTGCCCTGGGCACCATGACCTACGGCGACCAGAACACACAAGAGGATGCTGACAACCAGCTGGATTTCGCCCTGGCGCAAGGCATCAATTTTATCGATACCGCAGAAATGTACCCGGTGCCGCCCAAGGCAGAGACCGTCACCCGCACTGAAACCATCCTCGGCCACTGGATTAAAAAGCAGCCACGCGACAAGTTCGTACTGGCAAGCAAGATCGCCGGACCGCGGCGCGGTATGCAGTGGATACGTGGCGGGCCAAGCGGCCTGGATAAAGCCAATATCCGCCAGGCAGTGCATGACAGCCTGCAGCGCTTGCAAACCGATTACCTGGATGTGCTTTATCTGCACTGGCCGGAACGTAACGTGCCCATGTTCGGCCAATACCAGTTTGATCCTAAAGCCGAGCTGGATAGTGACGGCCAGCCGATTTCATGGGTGACCATACAGGCACAACTGCAAGCGCTGGATGAATTGATCAAAGAAGGCAAAGTCCGCACTATCGGACTGAGCAATGAGCAACCGTGGGGCTTGATGGAGTTCTTGCGCGTTGCGCGTGAGCAAGGCTTGCCACGCATTTCAGTCTTGCAAAACTGTTATAACCTGATGAATCGCGGCCTGGAGTTTGGCATGGCTGAAGTGCTGTACCGCGAACGCATCAGCCTGGCTGCGTATTCTCCACTCGCTTTTGGCCATCTCACCGGCAAGTACATTAAAAACCCGGATGCGCCAGGTCGGGTGACTTTGTTTACCGGCTATGCGCAGCGCTATAAAAAACCAGGCGTGCCCGCGGCCTCCGCTGCGTATGCTGAACTGGCGCAGGCGCATGGGCTTACGCCTGTGCAACTGGCACTGAGCTTTGTCTACCACCGCTGGTTTATGGGCAGCACCATTATCGGAGCGACCACCATGGCGCAGTTACAGGAAAATATCGCGGCGTACACAGTGCACTTAAGCGAAGAGGTGTTGAATGCGATTGAACAACTGCACCTGACCATGATGAACCCTGCGCCATAATGACAATCCTACTAAAGCGCTTAGTGGTAAAAAAGGGTAGTGCAAGATCAATAGTCGTACAAAGCAAACAGTGGTAATCGTACGAATTTAATAAACAGGCTTAAAGTAAACGAATATAAAGAATAAGGGATATACGTATGATGAAGATTTACGGACGCAGCCAGATCATGGTTGCTTTCATACTGGCGGGGGGCGCGCAGGCCGCGACAGGCAATGAAATGCAGGCGGCATTGCACACATGCCAGACAGAGTTTATCGATGATGCCAGTCGCCGCCTGGTGTGCTTTGATCAAGTAGCGGAGCAGTATGCCTCCAGCAAAACTGCTGCCACCCCTGTGCAGTCTGCCAAGCAGGAGAGCCTGGTAAAAAAGGTGGATGAAAAAACCACCTATCTGGCACGTAAATGGCACTTGAATCCACAGGATGAACTGCATTTCACTGACCTGGAAACACATCAATTGAATTACGTCGTAGGGACATATTCCACCAATCCAAATGATGTACCTACCTCACCTTCCAGGCCTAACACCCAGGACAGGGATTTGAGCAACAATGACCTGCATTTCCAGATCAGCCTGAAAACCCAGCTAGTGAATATGTCTGACTGGTTGCCTGAGAATAACTGGGTACATAGCGCCAGGCTTTGGGGGGCTTATACGCAGCAATCTTTCTGGCAAGTGACCGAAAAAGACCAGTCGCGCCCCATGCGAGACCACAACTACTCTCCTGAACTGATTTTGTCGTTAGGCCTCAATAAACCTGGTGAAACCAAACAGTGGGCAGTCATGCCCGACATGTTGAATCTGGGCGTAGTGCATGAGTCCAATGGGCGTTCACAGCCACTGTCACGCGGTTGGAACAGGATCTACCTGCAAGGCGGCTGGCAACTGAATGAGCGCTACAGCCTGTTGTTCAAGCCATGGTGGCGCATTCCGGAAAGTAAATCAGAAGACGACAACCCGGACATCAGCAAGTACATGGGCTACGGCGACGTGAGTTTGCGCTGGGATAATGAGGCGCAGAATACGGCGGCCAGCGTGACGCTGAGAAACAACTTGCGTAGTGATAACAAAGGCTACGTGAAGTTTGATGTGCACTACAAACCACTCAAGAGTGAAAGCGTGAAGTTTTACGCCATGCTCGCCAGTGGCTATGGTGTATCCCTGCTCGATTACAACCAGGCACAAACCATGTTCGGCATTGGCTTTGCGATTGGAGAGTAATCTCAAATCTCTGTAAAAAGTGTATTGGCAAAGTATGTGTCAGGGTAACATGTCGGCGTATGTTGCTATTTCATCCAATACTTCGCAGGTTTTTTGCGTCCGATCAATCCAGTAGTGTGTTGCTACTGCTATTCACCCTATTGGCGCTTGTCATTGCCAATAGCGGTTTTGCAGGGCAATACCATGCGTTTTGGCATAGTCACTGGATGGGCCTGAGCCTGGAAGAATGGGTGAATGATGGCCTAATGGCCATTTTCTTTTTGTTGATCGGCCTGGAGTTAAAGCGTGAGCTATATGCAGGCGAGCTATCAAGTCTCAATGATGCTTTACTGCCGACTGTTGCCGCCATCGGCGGCATGTTAACTCCGGCCCTGATCTTCTGGGCATTCAATCATGGCACTGCGTACCAACCAGGCATTGGTATCCCGATGGCGACGGACATCGCATTTGCCATTGGCGTACTTTCGGTATTGAGGTCTCGTGTACCCGTTGCTTTGAAAGTGTTCCTGGTGGCATTTGCAGTGATTGATGACCTTGGTGCGGCTATCGTGATCGCCGTGTTCTATACCTCCTCCATTTCACTCGTTTACCTGCTCGCTGCACTGGCAGTCATCGCCTGCTTACTGTTGTTGAACCGGTGGCAGGTGCGCTATATGCTGCCTTACATACTGGGTGGCGTGATGGTGTGGTGGTTAACACTGCAATCCGGCGTACATCCCACTGTCGCCGGCGTTGCGCTGGCGTTTACCATTCCTTTTGCAAGGGATGACCAGGATTCACTGTCGCATAAACTGGAACACGCCCTTTACTTGCCTGTGGCTTTCCTGATTTTGCCGATTTTTGCATTTGCCAATACCGGGTTGGCGATTGATATGCGCAGTTTGCAAGACATGTTCTCTCACAGCAATAGCCTAGGTATTATCGCTGGGTTACTCATAGGCAAACCTGTTGGTATTGCATTGGCAGCCTGGCTTGCAGTGAAAACTGGTGTATGCAAGTTGCCTTCTTCATTACGCTGGAGGCATGTGATCGGTGCAGGGATTCTCGGCGGCATAGGTTTTACCATGTCCATTTTTATCACCAATCTGGCCTTTGCCGGCCAACCAGCATTGATCCAGTTATCCAAAATGGCGATCCTGACCGGGTCACTATTTTCAGGTGTGTTCGGCTGGTGGTGGTTGCGGGCGACGCTACCAAATAAAGTGACTACGTGAAATCATGAGTCATTTTTAGGGATGCTGCGCAAGCTTTGTACAAGCCATCTACGTATAGTGATACCTAACGAGATGCATCAGGTGATGCGCTCTTAACCTTCCAGGAGAATGACTATGTGGACTAAACCAGCTGCTACTGAAATGCGTTTTGGCTTTGAAGTGACTATGTACGTCATGAATAAGTAATTCCAGCGTTAACTTGCATGAACAAACCCGACCTGGTGTCGGGTTTGTTGTTTCCAGAATCTCATTTCTTATAGATGGTTGAGATGTCCATGATCGCCCAATCCGATGGGTCTTGCGGCGACAATGGAAGCTGCCATCGCAAATAACCTGACCACTGAACTGTGCGGCGCATCCCAATACTCAGCGATATGCGGTACAAACTTCAACAATGCCAGGTTTGGTGAATCAGGGCCATCAGGAAACCACGGCTTCACAAATGGAGACCAAAGTTCCTCTTTACGAGCCTGATCTGTCACCAGCTCGCCATAACCAGACAGGGAAACATAAGTGCCATCAGGCTCGCCGCTAAATGCCACGTTCAATTCATCCAGATGCTGCGCTTTTTCGGAATGGCTGTCGGTAAAAAACCAGATATTGCCATCAGCATCCAGCTCTATCGGACCCATAGGCTGGCTGATTAAAGCACCTTTGTCATCGATAAATGTCAGCATGGCAATCCTGAAGTCTTCAATCAGCTCGCCAAGTTTGGTCAATTCTTCTGTGTTTTGTGTGTGAATTTTCATTCTTTTTCCTTTAAATAGATCAATACAAATGAGTTCGATAGTAACTCAGCAAAAATAGTGACTCAGCAAAGTTGATGGTTAGGTGGTAATCGATTTTTCAGCAGATTCGCCGGTGGCAACCAAGGTGAAATCCTCAATATTCAAATCAGGGTTTTCGGATTCGAATCGCTCTTTGCCGATCCGGTAGCTCTCTTCCATATCCTGGGCAATCACGCTGGATGTCCAAAATGGAACGTCTTGTTTAGGTTTGCTAGCGCTTACATAAAATAAAGCCATCAATATTCTCCTGTGATTGAAAAGCCTAGTCTCAAGAAATAGCTCTATTTCTGTACGACTACACCTTATCTATCAATAATCATAAATTTTCATTCTTAAACTTGCCGTAGGACATTCGTGGATAAAGCTGTCAGATAACATTTATTTTTGTGTCAGTGACAAGGAAATTTTGATTGTCACTTTATCCAGTTGAATATTCCTACAAAACATTCAGTCATAGCGCCCTAGAGGCCAGTGACGGCTTGCATGCAAAATGGAGGCTCCAATTCAGTATGCATCTGGATTAAATAATGCCAACGAAGGGAAATTTAAAATGATTGAAGCTCATGAAATTAAAGAAGATATGCCAGTAGTGACTGCACAAGCTGAAGAGTTCGCGGTGGTAGATCACACCACTGGCCCGGATACCATCAAGCTTAAGAAAGACGACTCTGGCATCCACCATTACATACCGGTTACCTGGGTGATTTCTACTGAAGGTGGTGTGGTAAAAATCAACCGCACGCTTGAACAGGTGAAAAAGGAATGGACTACGCAAGCTATGGAAAATGTTTAAGCTTTTTCCAGCAGCTTAAGTAACAAAAAAGCCCTGCAAGACAACAGGGCTTTTTTCTGCTTCATGATTTAGTGTACTTCTGCCGCAGCACGCGCTGCATCACGCAGATGTTTTACTTCATCATGGTTGCGTTTAGCGCCTTCCAGCTGGCGGGTCACTACCATACGCACATTGATAGGCAAGTCTTTTTCGGCCGCCTTGCGGTAGGCGTTCAGTGCCACATCTTCACCACGTTCGGTTTCATTCAGCACGGCAACTCTGTCATTGCTGGTGAGGGCAGTTTTTAAATCAATCCAGCGTCTGTGCAATGCACCACCGATGGTGCTGGACTCAGCCGGCTCACCACCTAATGAGCGCACCAGTCCTTGCAGTTCCTGTGCACTCGAAGCCACCTCCAGTGAGCGACGTAAGAAGAACGCCTTCAATTGCGGGTCATCCACATTTTCTGCCGAGTTGCGGAAGCCTGCTTCGCCATCTTTAGATGTCTCAATCAAATCATTCAATGTATCAATCACATCATCATTATCTGCCATGATCGTTTCTCCAAATCTAAGTCGTTATGTATAGAAACTTCAGTATGCCAATGGCAGTAAAGTCGCTGCATCGGAGAGAGTCGTAAATGATTGTAGGAATCGCTTTACCGGTGAATGCATGGTTAACAACCAACTTGTAACCTTCTGTTTTGTTTTCCTGTGAACCAGTTTTCAGATCCGATAGTAAAGAATGACCTTAGAGAAATATATGGATTGAAAGGGTTAGAAAAAACCGCATTGTGGGAATAAACCTTCAATCAAAACGTGTGTTTTCCTACAGGCAAATCAGACGCAGACTTGTAGTGACTTTTTGGCAAGTCTCCATAATAGCGATTAACAGCATTCCAGTTTGATCTTCTTTGTTGTCTTCTCTAGCTTAATCAGATCTTTATTCCTGATTTGAAATTGACTGGAAGACTTGCTGGCAAGCAAAAATCTTTCAATAGTAGTTAGGAGTACATCATGAACCTTATCCGATTATTTGATTACGTGACGCCGAAAGCCACGGAGAAAAAAGCCAAAGCTGAAAAGCCGGGCGTAACGCAGTTACTCTTATTCTATGTGCTGCCTTTATCGCTTATCCCGTGCGTCATGATGTATCTCAGATTGCATCATAATTATCCAAGACAGTTTATGGATACCTTGCCGGGTAACCGTTTACTGATGATTTGTGCGGAATTATTTGTACTGCAGGTTGCAGTTATTCTGGCGATGGCCTGGATCACCCAGAACCTGGCTGAAATGGTAGACAAAAAACCCAGCTTCCGTGACTCATTATTGATCATTGCCATTGCCACTACGCCGCTTTGGTTAACTTCGGTGTTTTATGTGGTGCCCAGCCTGAGCTTTAACGTCGTTGTGCACGGCATCGCTATCCTGGCATCGATTGGACTCGTTTACCGTGGCGTGAAATATATATTCTCCATCCGTGAACGTGGCGCAATTTCTACCTTGACGCTGGCGATTGTATGTACCGCAGGCTTAGGCTTTGCCGTGGTGATGATTGGTTCGCTGATCTCATGGGAAGCGATCGAGCAAATGCAGTTTGCGATCAAAAAGTCCTGATCACTCGTTTTATTAAGCTAGTTTTTATTTAAATAGTTACACAGCATCTGCCACCCGACCAATGTGGGGTGGCAGATTTTTTTGTCATTAACACAGAAATAATAGAAATAATAAAGCCAGGTCTCAAATTCATGAGCCTAGCTTTTAATAATGCCGTTGAATAGTGACTAGGCTTAGCAATTAACTGATCAAATGATGATCCAGCGCATAGTGAATCAATGAAGCATTGTTATTCATATTCATTTTCTTGAGTATCTTGGAACGGAACACGCTGACCGAGCCAGGTGCTATCGATAGCTCTTCCGCCACCGAGTTGACTGGCTGGCCTTTGATCAGTTTGAAAAACACCTGCAGCTCGCGCAATGACAAACGCTCATGCAGCATAGGATGGTCTCTTTCATCCAGTTTCTCGTGGGTAGATACCAGGTAGGATTGGCCGCGCGCAACCGATTTAATCGCCGGGATGACTTGCGCGCTGTCGGCGGTATAGGACAAATAGCCCCTACAACCAAGCCGGGTGAAGTTCGCCATGCGGTCCACCTGGTCACTGCCATTGATGATCAGGATAGGCAGTGACGGGTAGGCCTGTTTCAAATCGCAGAACGTCTCCAGGCCATTTTTCTCCGGTGATGACACGTCCAGGATCACCACGTCGAATTTCTGCGCACGGATTTTCGCAATCGCCTCGCCTGCATCACTGACCTCTTCTACCAGGTGCATGGCACTATCGGCATTGATCAAATCCTTCAAGGCATTGTGACTTAATTCATTTCCGTACAGCAATAATATATTTTTCATCTCTTGTTCATCTCCAATAATGTGAAGGAGAGTCAGCAAAACTTCTCAAACTAGAATTCTGTATGAATGGCTGGACTGCCTTTAAAACTTTTAAATGGCTCAGGTGCGAGCCTTCAATCGCTGCTGTAACAGGCACAGCATGCTCTGTTCAGCCGCACTTAATTCGGTTTCGTTATAGTCTGCTTCCTGTACCGGTTGCCGGAACTCGGTGCCAGCCAGGTAGCATTCGAGTATCCACGGATGCACATAACTGTTGCGGCAGATGGCAGGCGTGTTACCCAACTTAGAGGCGGCCACACATATGGCCGCCACGATATTCTTCTTTGCTTCTGTGACGCTGGTATATGGCTCCAGTTCACTGAGCGCCATCAGGGTATGCAAACTGCCAAACCAGGTACGAAAATCCTTGGCAGTGAAATCACCATTGGTGATCTGCTGCAAATATTCATTTACCTCTGCCGAGCCGATGGCATGCCGCTCACCTTCTGCATCCACATACTGGAACAGCGTCTGTCCGGGCAACTCCCGCATATTGCGTATCAGGCGCGCCAGGCGCCGGTCACGCAGGCTCAGGCTGTGCTCCACACCACTTTTACCGCGGAAATGGAACTGTATCTCACTGCCTTGTATCTCTACATGACGGTTACGCAAAGTGGTTAACCCAAACGATTTATTGCTTTTGGCATATTCGTCATTGCCTATGCGTATCAAGGTGTTCTCCAGCAGGTAGATCAGCATGGCCAACACTTTTTCCTTGCCCAGGCCCGGAGATGCCAGATCGCGTGCAATATGGGCACGTATGCCTGGCAATTGCAGGCCGAATTCAATCATATGCTCGTACTTCTTAGCTTCGCGCTGCTTGCGCCATTCTGCATGGTAAAGGTATTGCTTACGGCCTTTGGCATCACGGCCGGTGGCTTGCAGATGCCCGTTGGCCCGTGTGCAGATCCATACCGTTTGCCAAGCGGGAGGTATGCGCAGGGCCACAATACGGTTGATGTCTTTTTCCTCTTTCAATACCTCGCCACGCTGGTCCAGATACCTGAATTTTCCCCGGTAAGCCTGGCGGCTGTAGCCGGGCGTGTCATCCTGGATGTAACGTAACTTCTCTAAAGCATGTCCATTTTCTGCAGCCACTTGCACACCCGTTTAATTTAACAATTCAGACATCATCACCATGCGCTATATAAATCGATCGCCACCTGATGTCATTCAGCGTGGCGACAGTCCTCAAGCATTATTTCGTGGCCGTTTTTTTGCTGCTTTTCACATTCCAGATCACATTGCCGACATCATCTGCCACCAGCAGGTGACCACGTTTATCCACCAGTACACCAACCGGGCGGCCTTGCGCTTCGCCATCCACATTGAGGAATTCTGTCAGCACGTCTATCGGTTTGCCTGCCGGTTTACCACTTTCAAACGGCACAAAGATCACTTTATAGCCGCTGTAAGGGATACGGTTCCAGGAGCCATGCTGTCCGATAAACATGCCATTCTTGAACTGATCCGGCAGGTTGTTACCTTTGGCCGGTGTTAATCCCAGAGAAGCGGTGTGCGAGCCCAGCGCATAATCCGGTTTGATTGCCTTGGCGACCAGGTCAGGATTTTGTGGCTTGATACGGGTATCTACGTGCTGGCCGTAATAGCTGTAAGGCCAGCCATAAAAGCCCCCTTGTGACACCGAGGTCATATAATCAGGTACCAGGTCACTGCCTATCTCGTCGCGCTCATTCACCACTACCCACAGTGCGCCACTGTCGGGTTCCCATGCCATGCCGTTAGGGTTACGCAAACCTGATGCAAAGATATTATGTTGGCCGGAAGCCGCGTCCACTTCCCAGATCGCTGCGCGCTCTTTTTCAGTCTCCATGCCGTTTTCACCGACGTTGCTGTTGGAGCCAACAGTGACATAAATCTTGCTGCCATCTTTGTTAGGCAGGATGTTTTTGGTCCAGTGATGGTTACGTTCTGCAGGCAGGTCGGTCACTTTCACGCCTGGCGCGGTGATTTTTGTCTGGCCTTCCTGATACGGGAATTTAACCAGGGCATCGGCATTGGCCACATAGAAAGTGTCACCTACCAGTGCCATGCCAAAAGGGGAGTTCAGGTTTTCAAGAAACACTTGCTTGATGTCAGCCACACCGTCGCCATCGGTATCACGCAACAAGGTGATGCGGTTAAAACTCTCTGCGCCTGCTCCGCCATTTTTCATGAAGATACCGGCAATTAAGCCTTTCAGGTCGAAACCCTCTTTTTTCTCATGATGGTTGGTTTCTGCCACCAGGATATCGCCATTCGGCAGTTCATACAGCCAGCGCGGGTGTTGCAGGTCGCTGGCAAACGCTACTACATTGGTGCCGGGTGCCGAGGTCGGTTTTTTGCCTTCAGGCCAGCCGACCGCTTTCGCCACATGCACGGTTGGAATCAAGCCAGTCTGGTACGAAGATAGATCAGGCTCGGGGCCAAAGCCAGCCGCTTCCGGCAATTTAGCAGGTTGCGAGCAACCGCTCAGTGCCAGCATTAATAGTGAACTGCTGATCAATAATTGTGGTGGTGTGGTTTGCATGATGTTGACTCCTAGCGGTAATGGGTGCATTCGCCTTAACGGCGCACGGCAAGAATTTGATGAATACCGGTCACGCCTTGTTCAAACTGGATGGCGCAAGCGGTCATATAAAGACGCCAGATGCGAAAAGTACGCTCGCCGACCAGCTGGGTGACTTGCTGATGCTGTTGTTCCAGTTTCGCTATCCAGCGGCGCAATGTCAACGCATGGTGCCTTCGCAAACCTTCAACATTGAATATTTCCAGTCTGCCCGACTGCATTTCCTGCCTGATGTGCGACAGCGTGGTTAAATCACCATCAGGGAAAACTTGCCGGTTGATAAATGCAGTAGATATTTCATGCTGGCGGCCAGGGCTTTCTAATGTGACTTCATGGTCAAGAAACAGGCCGCCCGGTTTGAGCACCGAATAAACCTTGGCAAGATAAGACGCCAAATGCTGTTCACCAACCTGACTCCTTATACCTATGCTGAATACTTTGTCGTAACGTGCGTCATCGGGTAAGTCATTGTAGTGACATAGCGCAACGGTCACCATTTTCTCCAGTCCCTGCCTTTTCACTTCAGCGAGGGCATAGGCATATTGTTCCGGGCTCTGGGTAATGCTATGGACGAACACACCATAATGCCTGGCTGCCCAGCAAGCCAGTCCGCCCCAGTTACCCCCAATATCCAGCACCGAATCACCATGCTGCAAATGCAGTTTCAGGCAAATAAGGTCTAGCTGATTGTGTTGTGCCTGTGCCAGATCCTGTGCGGCATCGCCAAAGTAAGCGCAGGAATGCATCATTTTGTCATCCAGCCACATGCGGTAAAAGTCGCCGGGTAAATTGTAATCAAGGATAACGGATGGTGCGGTTGAGGAGTGAACAGGTTGTGCGGGCTGGGCAGATTCTGCGGCTGGCTCGGTCTGGCTATCAGCCAGCGTCAGCGCGCGAAATACCAGGCCCAACTTCTCATGCAGGGGTAGGGAAACAGATTCAAAGTAATAGTGCAGCTGCATGGCGGCACTGAAATCCCCCAAAATTTCTACCTCACCCGCAAAATAAGCTTCTGCCAGACGGGTAGGGTCACTGAACAACACCATGTCTCTTAATACAGATGCATTCTCCAGGCAAAAAGTAAAGGCAGGGGTGTCTTTGCCAATGTAGAGCATGCTGCCATTCCACAAACGTACGGCGAAAGAACCTGAGTAGTTCTGAAATAAACGGTTAAGGATAAAACGTGATTTGGTGTTATCGCCATTGTCATTGAGTACCTGTGTTGAATCCGCAAGCGCGGTGTGTGTATCAAACACTTCCGGCTGCCATGCTTGCTCAAATCGCAAGGCGTGATTCAGATTGCTGCTCATGTGACGATCTCCAGCTGACTTGATTTGCGAATAATGCTGATCACTATGTATCGGGTCTGGCAGTTGGCTTTTTTATCAGCGTATGTGCAGAATAAAAATTTCAGGATCAGGAGCTGAAAGCCGACTCATCACGCCAAATAAATAAATAGTGATGTATGGGTTGTGAGTGTAGAAATATGACGACTTGACCAACATAGGTCCGCCACTGATTGTGATGTCAGACAGGTCTGACAATGGTTTATTGATTGCCTGGCGCGCGAGATATGGATGAGAAAAAATCCTGGAATTCATCATTGATGAAATAGATTTTTGTGCTGTCCGTGCATTGAAATGGGCCCATTCCTACACACAAATCAGTTTTTGCCTATGCCTGTTTTTTCAGCCTGCCCATAGTATTCAGGCTAGATACCAGGTTCTCAACAACAAAGGAGCAGTTGTCATGCGTAAATTAATTCTGATGATACTTGTAGTGATGCCAATGCTTGGCACAGCCTGGGCGGCAGATAAGCCCGTTAAAAAGCCTGCTGCAAAACCCCCCGTTAATAATGCAGTACCACCCTGTGATAACTCCCCAAACTCCAAAAAACCTTCATGTGACATGGATTCAGATAGCGTGAATGTGCCACCAAAAATGCCGCATGAGCGCGGTGTGATTGTGCCACCTGAAGTACCAGCTGAAGGTTTGCCAAATCGCGAGAAAGATATTCCTCAGCCTAAAGAGCCTATGCAGCCTACCTCGTTTGAAAATAATCTGCAGAACTAAGACGTCATCATTTAAAAGAGATGGCTTGAAAAGCCAGGGGTCACAGCCTGGCTTTTCATTTAGATAGATGCATTAAGTAAAAGAGTTTGCTGGTGAGCAATTCTGCTCACCAGTTGTAAGGAGAACTTGTATGGAAGCAGCAAAAGAAAAACTTAATCCACCCCAGCATCAGGAAGAGCAGCCGGGTTCGGAAGAAGAGATGACGCCAACGCCCATTTATATCGATGCTGAATATAATGCCGGCGGTAAATTAAAGGATAAGGTGGCCATTATCACCGGTGGCGATAGCGGCATTGGCCGTGCAGTGGCTGTGCACTTTGCCGCAGAGGGCGCTCACGTAGCGATCGTGTATCTTGAAGAACATGAGGATGCGCACAAGACCAAAGCGCTGGTGGAGTCTTACGGCAGCAAATGTTTATTACTGCCAGGCGATATCTCGGATGAGTCGTTTTGCCAACAATCCGTGCTGAATACCTTAAAGCAGTTCGGAAAACTGGACATTGTCATTAACAATGCCGCCCAGCAGTTTCCGCAAAAAAGCATCCTGGATATTACGCAAAGACAGTTGGAACATACGTTCAGGAATAATATTTTCTCCATGTTTTACCTGGTCAAGGCTGCCTTACCGCATTTGCCAAAAAAAAGTCACATTATTAACACCACCTCAGTCACCGCCTATCGCGGCAGTCCCGAGTTGCTGGATTATTCATCTACCAAAGGCGCGGTGGTTTCATTCACCCGCTCGTTAGCCAAACAATTGGTTGAGGATGAGATTTATGTGAACGCAGTGGCGCCAGGCCCGGTATGGACGCCTTTGATCCCTTCCACTTTCGATGAGAAAAAGGTCAGCGAATTTGGTAACCAGGTGCCGATGAAGCGCCCCGGACAACCAAGTGAAATTGCGCCCGCCTATGTGTTTCTGGCCTGCCAGGATTCTTCTTATATGACAGGCCAGGTGCTGCATGCGAATGGTGGTGAAGTGGTGAATGGCTAGAAAATCCAGAGCCAGATTCTTTGAGTTAAATTTGGAACACTTAGCATTAGTTTGTCTGACAACAGAATACGTCATTGGATGATAACCGCGGGTGTTTTGGTCACCTAAGATGGCTCAGGGTTATATTTAAAACAAAGGATTCAGGCCTTTTTTAACCCTCTGGCCGAATCTTATTACATATAGGAGATATATCATGGCAAATCCACAAGACAACCAAGTTGGTCAGGACCAAAAGAATCAAGGTCAGCAAAACCAGACCCAGCAGGGTCAGGCGCAACAAGGCCAGGATCAGAAGCATCAAGGCCAGCAAGACCAACGTGGTCAAAATCAGGGCCAACCAGGCCAAGACCAGAAAAACCAGGGTCAACAAAATCAGGGCCAGCCTGGCCAGGATCAAAAAAACCAGGGTCAGCATAATCAGAGTCAGCAAGGCCAAAACCAACAAGGCCAGGGCCAGTCCAAGCAGGGTCAGCAGGAGCAGGGTATTGATGCAGGCACTGAGCAGATTGATCCTGCACAAAAGCAGCAGTCCAATGTGGATAAAGATCAGGCGCCTGGCAGCCAGCCTTTATCTGGTGGTAAACAGCAAGGCGAAGGCAATAACAGGAACTGATGCTTGTATTTGCTAGTTATAAAAAAACTTGGATTGCTCCAGGTTTTTTTGTATCCGGGCCTTGAATGAGCAGCAGGCGTGTTTGTTGCACGTAATCTGCCCAGAATTTTGATTACTTGCATCCTATAAAGATGATTGGTGTTAAAGATGAAAGTAATCCGCGAAAGGTTGGAAATTCTGACAGCATATTAGGCGCTTTCACGATAAAGCCAAGTCCTAAACACTTTTATCATGGACTCACGTTACTTCATTTTCTAAACGAAACATTTCAGGTCATTCAGGTAACGGTTTGGCCTAATAATATTCCGAAGGAGATTTAACAATGGCAAATTTACAAAACAACAAAAATCAGCAACAGGACAAATCTGGCGCTAAAGTCAGCAAAGACCAGCAGCAGCAACATGCGCAGGGCAGCAAGCAACAAGCGCCCGGCAGCCAGCAAGGCAAATCTCAGCAACCTGGTAGCAAACAACACGGTTAACTAGCTGAGGATGAAAAACCTGGAGAAATCCGGGTTTTTTTGCGTCTTAAATCCTATCTGTCCGGTGGGATTCAATGCCTTTTTCATTGTGCCTTGTACGAATCGTCCTACAGGAGATTCCGCCTTTGTTACATGGGCGAGCCTTTTTCTTTTATTCATAATCAATTTGCAAACAATGCTTTGATTGGCATTAAGCATGAAGCAATAAAAGAACACTTCATTTACCAAGGAGAACAACGATGAATACAAAACTAGGTCTAGGCATGTTGGTGCTGATCACAGGGTTAACCGCCTGTAATAAAAATGAATCCGGTTCAGGCGAAGCTGCATCAGCAGGTGCCAGTGGCCCAGCGATTAAATTCGTTAAGACACAGGATGGCTCAGCACTGGATATCAAGCCTGAGTTGTTTGATACACCAGCCGCCAAGGAGTTTTTAGCCACCGGCAAAAACCCTTATGTTGGTAAAGACGATGCGATCAAAGCCGGTAAAAAAATCTTCCAGTTATATTCCTGCACCCAGTGCCATGGTCCTGAAGCCGGCGGCCAGGTCGGTCCTGCATTGACTGGCCCTAACTATAACTATGCCAAGGACGCGACTAACAAAGGCATGTTCGAGACCGTGTGGAACGGTACAAACGGCGGTATGGGCGCCAAGGGTAAAGGCCTGATGGATCCTTCTGACCCTAACAATGGTATTTCACCGGATGAGTTACTGAAAGTGATTGCTTGGGTACGTAGCCATGGCAGTCTGACCGGTAATGAAGACAGCTAAATTAAGCGTCTCACTAAAATGAAAAGACCACCTTTCGCGGTGGTCTTTTTTATCCTACAGCACATTCGTGGGCCTGCTTACATACAACAAAAGCTTGCATAAGTAGTATGAGTATCACTGCCCCTGCAAGGGCAATTCAAATAATTATGAGGAGAATACGATGAATAAATTACTCACAGTTTTACTTGCCAGTGTGTTTATGAGTGCTACCACTGCTGTTATTGCGGCAGATGCTACGGGCGGTGATGTGCCACCGGCGCACCAGCAGAAAAAAGAAGTGCCTAATAGCACTAAAAACGGCGATTACCTGCAAGATCAGCCGGACAACAACGGTAGCAATGCCAACCAGGGATCTGGTAACAAACAGTCCAAGCCAGGCAACCTTGAAAAAAGCAAACGTTTCCAGGAAAAGCCTGCTGAAGGCGGTACTGGCGTGAACCAGCAGAACAAGTAAGCTGCTGTAGATATACTGCCTTGCGATGTTCATACCGGATTTCAATCAGGTAAGGATATATGCAAGGCTTTTCTATTTCTGATGACTGATTTTTAGCGGGAGCAAAATCATGACCGAGCAAAACCTTAAATTGTTGATGCAACTGTGCAAGCAATGCGCGGATGCCTGTGAAAATTGCGCCATTGCTTGTGAGAGCGAGGCCGACCCCATGATGAGAACCTGCATTGAGCATGATATGGACTGTGCAGATTTTTGCCGCTTGACCGCTTCATTTGTTGCGCGTGGCAGTGATTTTGTAGAACTGGTGTGCCAGGATTGTGCCGAAATCTGTACTGCGTGTGCAGAGGAGTGTGAAAAACATGCTTCTATCCACTGCCGTCAATGTGCCGAGGCCTGTAGACTGTGTGCAGTAGAGTGCCTGAAGGTGGGCGTTGCGGCGTACGCTTAAATTCCCTTATCCTGAATAAGAATAGACAGGCTTTAAACAAGCCTGTCTATTTTATTGCGCATAAGAGTCTTATGATTGCGCCATTTTTTGGCTGAATTTAAGGATGGTAAACTCCGCCGGTCTGATGCATGCCATGCCAATTTCTATCAGCATCCGCCCCTCTAAGATATCTAGCGCTGTCATGGTTTTTCCTAACCCGATCGCCACATAAAACGCGTGTTCAGGTTTAGCGCCTTGCAGTGCGCCTGCACGCCATTGCAATATTAGAAAGTTCTCAATCATTGCCTGAAGTTTAGTCCAGGTATTGGCGTCATTGGCTTCAAATACAAACGCCTGAATACCTTGCCTGATTGAGGCTTCTATAAATTTAAAAAATCTGTGCACGCTGATGTAACGCCATTCATTGTCATTGCCTGCCAGTGTTCTCGCGCCCCATACCAATGTGCCTTTACCAGTGAATGTACGAATAGCATTAACAGATTTGCCTGCGATTGCATCGATATTCAAACCATCCTGCACTGCATCAGGGATATCAACGATGGGTTTAGCCTGATAGAGTGAGATATTAGCCGGGGCTTTCCACACGCCACGATTATTGTCTACCTGCGCATACACTCCAGCTATTGCGCCACTGGGCGGGATTGTATTCAATGCCAGGGTGGCTTGGTCTACCCAATCTTTAAACAGATCAAATTGTGCATAAAGTGCCTGATACAGTGCTTGCAATGACAGCGTTGCATGGCGCCTGGACGTTTCCTTGTATGTAACCTTACTCTTTTTAAGCCCTACGGCAGGTTGTTCTGCCAATCGTATCTGAGCGATAAGGGCGAGCGTATTTGCATCGCTGGTTAAGCTTTCCGGTGTGATGACGGTCGCATCTGCCTGGCGCTGCAGGGTGATATTGCCAAACCGGATTTCCCTGGTAAAAGCAGTGACTAACCAGGGACCATAGACCGCACCATGTTTAAGATTTTCATTGCCGATGCCATTTCTGAAATCATCCACTGCAAGATCAAAGTCTGTTTCAGTGACATGATGGTGTAAATCACAGATGGTCATTCGATTGTGCACATGTGCACATTGCGCTAATGCGGCGTCGTAGAGTGCTACGCCATGATTGTTTGTAGCAACCGCTTCCGGCATCACAATGATGGTTGGCTCGGTCAGCTTTTCGATAGCGTTCAGCCCTTGTGCCAAACTGTCTGAAGAAATCTCGCTGCTATAGTCACCGACTGCCACAATCATGCAACGTCCACCGCCGTTAGCGAAGAATAAACGCAGGCTGTCATACAGGTAAAACGTATGATCGATTTTGGCCTCAACCACCTTGTTTTGATTGTTTAAGCAAAGGGTGACTTTTTCGGCCGGCGCACCACCAAACAAACGCTCATATTCAAGCAATGAGGAAACGCCAGTCGCCACTTGCAACAACGAGGCGCCATCGCGCTCGGCTTTTTCGGTATAGCCAATGAAGGCGGTGATCGCTGTTTCAACGGCCGCAATTGAAGGTGGAAATTTGGCAGTTTCTTCTACATATACACCGGGCGTTTTATGGGTAGCCATACATTAGCTTTTAATGACGTTGTTGGTGATCATGCGCCGCTCAAGTATAGGCAGCTCTTTGGTTTTTTGTGCATTGGGGGGCAGGTCTAGCAGCCCTAACTTGTACCAGGCGGACGGCACCTGAGCGGATTGCAGGGTTGCCCAAAGCTGCTGGTTCTCTTCTACTGTGGGCGAGTGCAGGACAAAGCTGAATCTAAACTCGTTGAGTTTATCCAGCCCATTTTCAGGTGCATATTGCGTCAATGAGGCATGTGACACATTGCTCTCGGTAAATAGCGGCTTCACATGGAAAAATCGCATGGCTCTTCCCAGCATTAATAATGCCTGGCTGTAAGAAGTGTGCGTAGCAGTCAGCAATATCAGTAAATTTAAAGAAAGGGGAGGTGTTTGATAAATTGTGCCTGATGTATCCCTCGAAGGCAGGTTTGTATTCCTGTCACTCGAGTCTTGTTGGATATTCACCAGCGTCAGGTTAAGGCATTCCTCTGTCGCTGACTCTGCACCGGGTTGCGGCAGGAATTGCTCTGAGGAAATATTGCGTAGCCCCGCGGGCGCATGATTCGCATTGATACCGTACGTTTCTGTCAGGTGATGATTCAGCTCATTCACAATGATGGTCATGGCATGCGCAATCATGGCGGTCTCACTTTGACTATTTCAAGCCATTATAGGACGGTTAGCCGATGCGCGCGATAGTTAAGCTTTCACGTTATGAAACCTGGGTCTTACCCGCCCAGGCCTGATGCCTGACTGAAGCCTGGTGATGTGCGTGAGCCTGATGATGCGCTGCCCATGCAGTGTTGAATTCAAAAATCCATTGAATGCAGGTGGTGGTGTATTGACCATCATGAGTCACCCGGATCGAATGGTAAACAATCCTGGCACATGGCTGAGAAAGAATTGGATTGCGAAACAAATCTTGCCCAGCATTTTTGAAGCTCGACGTTTTGAAGCGCTACAAATTAAATGCCCATAGGAATGTCAAAATTCCTATGGGCAAGTGTTGCTCTTAGATAGAGAGTTGTAAGTCTTTTCGATCTAAGTATTCATTGCTGCTTAGTTAGCAACAACGATTTCATTTTTAACAGCTGTTACGCCTTTTACGCTCTTAGCAATTTTTTCTGCTTTTTGTGCTTCAGCTTTTGATTTAGCATTGCCTGTCAGTTGTACCAGGCCATTGCTGTCAGTTTCAACACTGATGTCAGTTGCGCTTACTACTTTGTCTTTAGCAAAAGCAGCTTTTACTTTAGTTGTGATTACTGAATCTTCTACTTTAGTACCCAGTGAATCACCGTCAGCAGCAAAACCAGCCAAAGGCAAAGCCAAAGCACTTACCAGCAATAATGATTTGATTGTATTTTTCATGATGTTTCCTTCTTGAGTGGATTTAGGAGGTTCCATTATTAAAAAATCATGTCATGGCGTGAATACACCTTATTCTGATAGTGACGTAGGAATGGGCTGACTTTACGCAGGTTTGATTGCAAGTGAAACTGCCTGTATTCTTGCCGGGTATGGTTCGCAGGCTCACCTGCATTTCCTTTGGTTAAAAACTCACACTATGCAACTGCATTTTTTTTCGGCGCTAGCCATGTTTATCAGCGGTTACGCGCCACTCGGCCTGATCCTGGTGATTAAGGACTTGAATGAAGATTCATTCTATTTTGAGCACCCGATGCGTGCGCTCGCGATTTTTGTCATCTTTGCCTTAAGCGCCGTATTTGCCCTGAGTGCCGCACGCAATATCAGGCAGGGCGTGCCGGTGAAGATTACCAAAGTATCCAATAAATCGGCGGATATGTTCACTTACACCATCCCCTATATGATGTCGTTTTACAAGTTTGACTTAGGCGACTGGAAACTGTTGCTCTGCCTGGCAATCTTCTTGAGCCTGATGTTTGTGCTGTCATACCGCACACAAAATGTGTTCGTTAACCCGGTGCTGGCGCTGGCTGGGTACGGCCTGTATGACTGCCAGTTCAAGGATGGCGCGCAGGAGCGACAGGGCCTGCTGCTGTCAAAAACGCATTTCCAGGTCGGCGATTACTGCGCGATCAAACGGCTTTCCAATTTAATGTACTTTGTCACTCATGTTGAAGTCACGAAGGATGCAGGCGAAGGAGAATCCCAGTGACGACTAACGTGAAACAAACGCTGCAAACCCTGCGCACCAGTGATTTCAAACATTGGGTGACCACCTTCTGGCTGGTAAAAAGAAAGCTCAGCCAGCAACAGGCAAAGTATTCGGTTTTAAAGGTGGATACCGATAGCAAACTGGAGCTAAAGCTCAAAAACGCAGTCACCGAAAAGATCCTCGACCAGGACTACCAACTGGACGATTACGACTTCCTGACTGCTGACCAGGACAAGGGCTTGCTGACCATTGCCTCATCCGATACCGATGTCATGCTGATCCAGGCTGAGATTGAAAAAGGCACTGCCAACGCCAAGGTCGAGCAATATGAGCAATTGCTGGATGCATGGGCAATGGTGATCAAACTCGAGCACCAGGATAAAGCCATCTATGCATACCGGAAAATCAATAAATTCAATAATGCGACCAGGCTGTCGCATGTGTCGTTTATCCAGTTTAAAGACCAGGAACTGAAAGACCTGGATGAAAAGGAAATCTTCACCATAGATACCCAGGTGGATTTTTTTACCTATGATGGCACCACTTTCATCGCCAATAAAAAAGAGTTTGAAAGCACGCTGAATTTCCGCGCCGGTATGGAGAAAAACCGCGATGTGGTATTGCAGGAATTTGTCGATTTAAAAATATTCAGCGATGCTGCCTTGCTAAAAGAACATATAGGCGCCAACCTGAATTACCTGCGCAAAGTGTCTTCGATACAGAAAAGCGGTTACTACAAAGATGCCAAATTCATGGAAGAACTGGTCAAGGTCAACCAGCTGAAAAACTGGGGGCTGCAAGTCGAGAACGGCGCGATTGTGATCAATGAAACATCGATAGATCTGGTGCTGACCTTGCTGAATAACGGCCGCCTTGAGTCGCCGATTAATCACGAAATCTTTGACGCAGCCGTCAAGAAAAAAGTCTCTTAACTTTCATTACCGCCGGTTTCTTCCGGCTATCTAAGCATGCAATTACACTACCAAACCACAGGCGAAGGCCAGCCACTTGTCCTCATACACGGCCTGTTCGGCTCAGCCGATAACTGGGGCATCATCGCTAAACATTTCGCGCAGCACTTTCAGGTGATCAGTATCGATCTACGCAACCATGGCCGCTCCCCGCATAGTGAGTCGCAAACCTATGCTGACATGGCAGATGACCTGCTGGAGTTATGCAATGCCTTAGGTCTGGAACAGGTCTGTTTACTCGGTCATTCTTTAGGTGGCAAGGTCGCCATGCAATTTGCCACACAGTACCCGGATCGGGTGAGTAAGTTGATTGTTGTGGATATGGCGATGCGCGCTTATGCCGATGAACACACGCATTTGATCAACGCCATGATGACCGTAGACTTAAGCCATGCGGAGTCACGTAATGATATTGATCGCGAATTAAAGGCACCGATCAGCAACCTGATGGTACGCCAGTTTTTACTGACTAACCTGGTAAAAGTAGAGGGGCAGTTACAGTGGCGGATCAACTTGCCAGCCATTAAAAATAACTACCCGAAATTTCAGGCTGCACTCTTAGCGCACTTTGCAAAGCCCAGCCTGTTTATTCGCGGTGAGCGTAGCCATTACGTAAATGAGAGTGATGTGGCCGAGATTCACAGCCAGTTTCCAAACGTTGAGATTATCAGCTTGCCGACGGACCATTGGGTGCATGCTGAACAACCACAGTTATTTATACAAACAGTAGGGCGTTTTTTAAGTTAGTGATTCTTTAATAGCGATGAAATCAGGCTACTACAAAGGTATGTTTGGTTAAAGGTGCGTTTTATCTAGCTTTGGGTTGCTTGTTGTGAGTGCTGCTTGATTTGGCTGGCCAAATGATCGATAAATGCACGTACTACGGGTGGCAATCCGCGTCGTGTAGTAAAAACAATGTGCAGAATACCCAAGGTCGTTTTCCATTCCGGGAAAACCCTCACCAGTTTGCCGCTTTTCAGTGCTTGGCTACAGGTATGGTCGGGGAGTAGTGCAATCCCTATGCCTGCAATGGCTGCCTCCCTCACGGTTGAAAAATCCACACAGCTCAATACCGGTTCATGCAAGATTGATTTTGTACCCAATGCCACATGATGGAATTGCCATTCGATGGCATGATTTTGATCTGATGTAGCAATGGTCGGCAAGGTAGATAAACTGTCCAGGCTGGATTGATCTATCTTGCTGGCCAAAGCCGGCGAAGTCACTAGAATGCGCTCGGAATGACCAAGTGTCCTCATCACTAAAGAGCCATCGCTATCCAGTACCGTCCGCACCCTGATGGCGATATCGATTCTGTCCTCTATCAGGTTCACCGGATTGTCACCCGCCACCAGCTGTAATCTGGCCTGAGGGTAGGCCAGGAGAAATGAGGAGAAAACGGGCGCTAGTGTTTCATACAAGCCTAGCGGGCAACTACAACGTACCAATCCTTTCGGTTCACTGAGGGACTCAGAGACAATCGAATCCGCCTGTTCAACGTCGAGCATGATCACTTTGCAACGCTCATAAAACGATTGCCCGATTTCGGTCACGCGGAATCGCCTGGTAGACCGTTCGATCAGTCGAACGCCTAATCTTTCTTCCAGCAAGCCGATTCTTCTGCTGATGGTCGATTTAGGGATACGCACGCGTCTGCTGGCGGCGGCGAAACTCCCTCCACTCACCACCTCGGCAAATAGAATGTAATCATTGATATCACGCATATTGGCTCATTTTTGGAACAATTAATCTCATAAAAGCAGTCTAGTGCATTTATTGGCTCACTGGCAATATTCAACCCATGCAGTCACGTGAATTAATTACTTAAGGAGAAACAGTATGTCAGGTAAATTTGAAAACAAAGTCGTTGTCGTTACCGGTGGCACTAGCGGTATCGGTCTTGCCACAGCGAAACACTTTTCCAACGAAGGCGCGAGTGTATACATCACTGGCCGCAGGCCAGCAGAACTGGAAGCCGCAATCAAAACGATAGGCGGCAAGATAAAAGGCATTCAGGCCGATATGTCTAAACTGGCGGATATTGACCGGCTCTATGATGAAGTCCAGCAAGATCACTCCCAGATTGATGTGATATTTGCAAACGCTGGTGGAGGCAATATGTTGCCATTGGGCGCGATTACCGAAGAACACTATGAAGATATTTTTGGCCGGAATGTAAAAGGCGTGATTTTCACCGTACAGAAAGCATTGCCTTTGCTAAAAGATGGCGCGTCCATCGTATTGACTGGCTCAACTACCAGCGTAAAAGGCACCGCGGCGTTTAGTATTTACAGCGCATCAAAAGCTGCCATTCGCAATCTTGCCCGCAGCTGGATATTGGACCTGAAAGACCGTGGTATTCGTGTCAATGTGGTCAGCCCTGGCCCGATCAAAACCCCTGGCCTGGTAGAACTGGCGGGTGATGACCCTGCACAGCAGCAAGGGCTGCTGGATTATCTGGGTTCCCAGGTTCCTATGGGCAGAGTAGGTAACCCTGAGGAAGTGGCTAAAGCTGTCGCGTTTCTTTCATCACCTGATGCCAGCTTTATCAACGGTATCGAGCTCTTTGTCGATGGTGGTCAGGCGCAGATTTAATTTAAAGGTTGACCAGAAGTTGACCAATGAAAACGGCTTCCCATGGAAGCCGTTTTTGTCATGAGTGAGGGTAATGTCTGTTTTACTTCGCCCTGAATTTCCTGATCTTATGCCGGTTGCCGCAGGTCGCCATGCTGCACCATCTGCGTTTATGTCCTTTTGTGGTGTCGTAGAACCACAGCACGCAGTCGTCGCTTTCGCACTTTCTGATCAATGCCAGATCACCCAGCGCAATCAGGTCGCACACTGCATCGGCAATCAATCCTATTAATGCCTCGGTTGAATCAAGGACTATCCGTTGCTGGCTAGCAAACCCGCCGACTTTCTCAACCAGTTGCTGGTAAGACTTAAACTGTGAGAGGGCTTTGTTTAAGTGATCGAACTCTTTTTTGGCTAACTGATGATTGCTTAAATAGCGCTGCAAAATAGCTCGCAATTCCAGCACGCCAGCCAGCAAATCGCCATTCAATGCTTTGGCAGCTATCGCAGGTTTCAGCATAAACGTCTGCTCCACCCAGGTGATCACCGCTGCATCATCCTGCAACCGGTCCGTGAGCACGCCATTGACCATCTCTTGCGTGTTGATCAGCTCAAGCGCGCAATGCCCGCCCACAGAGGTATTCAAATATTTCAAATCAGCCATAGTGTTGTGTCAGCAAGCCAGCACGAGGCTGGCTTGTAATCTAAAAGTTATTTAATGTGCTTAACTATTTAATGTGTTTATCTAGAAACCTTACCGTTTGCGCCGCGATCTCACGCCAATGTGTTTCCAGCGCAAAGTGACCAGTATCGTATAAGTATACTTCAGCCTGCTTGTTATCCCGTTTATAAGCTTCCGCCCCGGCAGGGATAAAGAACGGGTCATTCTTGCCCCACACGGCTAACAACGGTGGCTGGTAATCCCTGAAGTATTGCTGGAATTTCGGGTACAGCGCCACATTGCTGGCATAGTCCAAAAACAGGTCTAGCTGGATTTCTTCATTCTCTCCGCGCGCCATCCAGGCAGAATCAAGCGTATAGGTTTCCGGGGCGACCAGGCTGGTGTCTTTTACGCCATGTGTATATTGCCAGGCTAATCCCAGCGGTTTTAAAAACTGTCTCAACGCCTCGCGGTTTTCCAAAGTCGGGTCTTTCCAGTACTTTTTGATCGGGTCCCACGCATTGCCCAACCCGGCTTCATACGCATTGCCGTTCTGGGTCACAATCGCCGTCACCCGTTCAGGATGCGCCAACGCTAAACGCAAACCCACCGGTGCGCCATAATCAAATACCTGTAACGCATATTTACTAAGGCCAAGCTTTTGCGTAAAGCCATCCATCACCTCGGACAGATGTTTAAAACTGTATTCAAACTTGCTCCTGTCAGGCGCTTCGGTAAAACCAAAGCCAGGCAAATCAGGCGCAACCACATGATATTTTTCAGCCAATACCGGGATGATATTGCGGTACATAAATGAAGAAGTAGGGAAGCCATGCAGCAAGATGATCGTAGGCTTTTTAGGGTCGCCCGCTTCACGGTAAAAGATCTTCGTGTCTTGCACATCGGTTTTCAGATATTTGATTTCAACAGCTTGATGCAGCTGCTCAGCCGCTTGAGCAGCTTCTGTTAAGCCAAATGTAAAAGTGGATAGGGTTAAAAATAAACCTGATAACAAATGACTCTTCATGTTCATTCCTTTCGTGAGTTTTGAATTTAGTAACCTTTAATATTTAATTTAAAGAGTTACATTGGTGCGAATGATTGCATGAAAAATGTAACCTGTCAATTTAATTTTAAGAGGTTACTTAAATTGGTAGTCATGACCTGTAGTGACTAAAACCTAAGCTACTAGGTTAACTAGAACGAATGAGGGGAAAAGAGGTTAAGCAAAAGCAGATTGTGATAATTGATTAGCTGAGAAACTAGTTGTATTCTTCGATGATAAAAATCGTTGGATCACGTAGTGATTTGATAATAATTTAATAATAAGGATAAAAATAAATGTCTCGTCTCAGCTCTAAGTTTAACTACCTCATCGTTGTTGTCACTGCTTTATTACTCGCCAGTTGTGCTTCTGTAGATCTAATGAATCAGAAGTTAGCGCAATCCACAGCGCCGCAAGCATCAAGCATTTCTGATATGACATATACGCCTTTAAAAACAGGTGTAGAGCAATCCATTTTGTTTGGCGAACAAACACCGACATTCCAGTTTCCACATGGCAAAGGCTATTATGCAGCATACGAGCTAACTGAAACCGGTCAGCCACGGTTGGTTAAAGTTAAAACATACTTGAGTGCCAGTTATTTACCTTCAGCCTCAATCCTGGTGCCGAATTTATTGGTGCTGGATAAAGATAAACAACAGATTGGCAAGATCGAAAACTACCGTATTGAAACCGATTCGAATTTCTTTACCGGTATGACTTATTACGCCGACTTGCCTTTGCAAGCTAACGCAGCTTATTTGGTTGTTTATGCAGCCCCTACACATTCTGAAAATATTTATGTGTATTCAGAAAATGGTACTCAATATGCATTGCCACTAGCGCCTGCAGGCAAGCTAAACATTACTGCTGGTCAATTGCAGCCATTGGATACCGACTTCTCAAAAGTAACCATAACAGATTCATACCAAGCGCATGATGCAGAAAAGTCTGACTTCTTTTATGTTGAAAGCATCGATGGTAAGTCCATCAAGAACAGCCTTCAGCGGTCAGTTGAGTTAAATCGCGGAAAAGGTTTTCGACTGGACCCATACATCATCGACAGACAAGTGCCAGCAAATAAACAAGTGAAATTAACTCTTGCGGCAAAAACGCAATACGGTGCGCCTATCCAGGAGCTATTTGGCAAGGTTTATCAGGTTAAAGGGGAAATCACATTCACCCCTGAAAAAGATAAAAAATACAGAGTTGTGGGTGAACTAGGAGAAGGTTCTTCATCGGTATGGCTTGAAGACGAAGCAACTCATCAAGTGATTGATAAAAAGATTCAAGGTATTGGTAAGTAAGTTTTGAGATTGTCATCGTAAAGAGGGCAGGCTATGAAGTTACAACTACTGGCATTTTTTAATGGCATACCTCAGTTTGTTCTAGTGTCAGTTTTAATTGTTCTAATCCTGCTGTTCTTTAGAAAGCAACTTTTTACGGCACGGACTCCAACTGGGAGCAAGCGGAAAGATGAAGCGTGGCCGTTTTATGCTAAGCAATTGTTATCACAACCAGAGCAAATACTTTTCCATCGCCTGGTAAAAGCGTTACCAGAGCACATCATCTTGGCACAAGTGCAAGTTTCTCAAGTGCTAGGTGTGCATAAAGGATTTAATTTTTATGAGTGGAACAATCGTATTAATCGACTAAGTTACGATTTTGTAGTTTGTAAAAAAGACGGCACTGTCCTGGCGGTTATTGAACTAGACGATAAATCTCACGATAGTGCAGAGCGTATCGAGGCTGACAAAAGAAAAGATAGAGCAACTGTCGCAGCTGGAATTGAAATGATTAGATGGCACGTGAAATCGATGCCTGATGGCGATGTTATTAAAGATGCATTTGCTTTGTTGCCAGTTTCACAAAGTTTTAAACAAAGCAGTAATCCATAGAAATCATATCTAACATCAAGGTTTGAGAGTATATGGGGCAACTGCATTGGGATTGTGAAATGCAATATCGAAAGTGCGTTTGAGTTATGAGGTCAGATAACTTTCGCAATAGCTAATAGTTTTTCACGACGTGAGTCTGGTAACTGGTTGGGTGTACAAGCGTAAATAGCTACGTCTAGCAGCTGTTCCAGTTGATGTTGAATTTTGCCAATGTCTTCCGGCATGAATTCATAGGTGCGGTCGACGACAATTTCCAGGAATGTTTCATCTAGATCATAACCGTGTAAATCGTTGAGAAGTATGCGAGGGAATAAAGCGTGATTTTTCTCAACGATCTGGATGATTTCCAGGCGCTTTGATTTTATTTTTGCCGAAAGCTTCATTCTCAGTGGTTACTTGATCAAATCAATTTGTAACCTTATATGATGTAGCGAGCTCCAAAATGTTCATTTTTTGGAAGCTTATTGCTGGATGAAGACCCTAACGATCTGGCGATGGCCACCACTTGGGCAGTAGTTTTTTAATTTTGGATTGGTTATATCGGTCATCCATTAAGTGAATCACGCCAATATCATTGGTGGTGCGGATCACCCTGCCGGCTGCCTGGACAACTTTCTGCAACCCGGGATAGAGGTAGGTGTATTCATAACCCAGGCCAAATATCTTTTCCATTCTCAAGCGCATTTGCTCGTTCACATCATTGAGTTGTGGCAGTCCTAAGGTGGCAATAAAAGCGCCGATTAATCTGTCACCCGTTAAATCAATCGCCTCACCAAACGAACCACCTAACACGGCAAAGGCAATGCCTTCAGAAGTGAGCGTGAAGTCATTCACAAATTGCTGTTTATCCATTTCCGACATCACCCTCAATTGGGAGCGCGTGGGAATGTGGGGATATATACTATTGAACAGGGATTGCACATCGTTCAGGTAATCAAAACTGCTTAAAAACAGTATGTAGTTGCCAGGCCGCTCCATGAATTGCTTTGCCACCAGATGCACAATTGGCTCATGTGAGGAATGGCGCTCTTTGAACCTGGTTGAAATATGCCTGGCTACTTTCACTTTCAATTGCCTGGCATCAAAAGGGGATTCCACATCCACAAAGCTGGTATTTTCAGGCATGCCCAGCATGTCATTAAAAAATGAGGAGGGGCTTAATGTGGCTGAAAACAGTGTATTTGAATTGGCAGCCTGGAAACGGGGGGTTAAATGCTTTGCAGGGATCACATTGCGGATGCATAGCGTGGCGTCTTGCTGAAACAGGCCAACGCTTGTTTCGGTTTTAGTGATATCGAATAGGGAGTGATCCCCAAATGATTCAGCCAGGGTGGAAAACTGCAAAGCATCAAAATAGAAGTTGAGTACGTTGGCATCATTGAAGGTGGGATATTCCGCAAGGTAATCGGTGATTTTCGAGATCACGCGTTGTAATGCATCTTCAAACTCTTCCGGGATATATGCATACACTTCATAACGCACCGTCTGGCTACGGTTTAATACAATCCAGCTGATATTCAGTTTTTCCAGCACACCTTTTAACGACTTGGGCGCTTGGGCCAACATTTCGTTGAAAGCGCCATAATTCAATTCTGCACTATACATTTTGCGTGACCGCTCGATCATGTTGTGCGCTTCGTCAACCAGCACACTAACTTTCCATTCATTGAGCACAGTGCCCGCATACAGCAAGGCGTGCAGATCAAAATAGTAGTTGTAATCACCAACCACCACATCACTCCAGTTCGCCAGATCCTGCGATAGGTAATACGGGCATACCTGGTGTTTAAGCGCGATCTTTCTGATGGTGCTTTTATCCATCATATTCAGTTTAAGCGCCTCATTCCTGGCTTTGGGCAAGCGGTCGTAAAAACCATTGGCCAATGGGCATGACTCGCCATGACAGGATTTGTCCGGATGCTCGCAGGACTTCTCGCGGGAGGTTAATTCCAGTGTCCTGATGGGTAAGCCAGGATTGGTTTTTTGAATCGTTCGAACAGCATTCAAACCCAGCTCACGGCCGGATGATTTGGCAGTCAGGAAAAAGACCTTGTCCAGTTTGGCTTCTGGCATGGCTTTTAATAAGGGAAAGATGGTGCCCAGTGTTTTTCCTATGCCTGTGGTTGCCTGAATCAACTGGTGCCGTTGCTTCATGGCTGATTTATACACGGACTCTGCCAGCACTCTCTGCCCGGTCCTGAATTCAGGATACGGGAAGTTGAGGCTTGATAACTCGCTATTCCTGCTGGCTCTATGTGCCAGTTCCTGCTCCGCCCACACCAGTAATTTGCCGCACAATGACTCAAAGAATGCTTGCAGGGTATCTGCCGAATATTCTTCAACCAGCAGCGTTTCCTCTTTGGAAGTCACGTTGTAATACACCAGGGCCACGTTGATGGAGGGAAGCTCTTTCTCCATACACATCAAATGCGCATACACCTTGGCCTGCGCCCAGTGCAGCAACCTGTGGTTCTCAGGCATGCGGTCCAGGTGCCCTTTATAGGTTTTCACCTCTTCCAGCTGGTTGAGCTCGGGGTCATAGCCATCCGCCCGGCCACGCACAAAAATATTCTGGTATTCACCGGTGAGGGTGATCTCAGTCTGGTAGTAATGCTCTCGACGGTAAGCCACCGCCAAATGACCAAGCATGCCTTCTATGGCAGTGGGGGAGGGCGTGAAGCGTTGATCCAGGCTGCCGGTTTTGGCAGTCAGCTCACACAGTGTGCGCACAGAGATCACATACTTAAAGATGGCTTTAAGATCTTCTGAGATTGCTAAGTTTTCGACTAACTTAATGGCTGGCCTACTTTGGGGGATTAAGTGCTTTAATGATCAGCGTGTGTATCAAGGACCAGAGGCAGATCCATTTCAATTCTTGCCAGTCTTTGCGCCATTTTGATCGTGGACTCGTCGAACAGGCTGATGTCAGTATCTGCGAGCGATATTTGCCTGTATTTTTCCAAAGCACGCTCAAAAGGTGACTCTTTGATGAAGGCAATCAATTCAGAGTACCTATCTCTTTGTCTGGTGTCTTTGGGATGGTTGTGTTCGCTGTAGATATTTTCCAGATGCATGGAAAAACAGGCAATAAACTCTAATTCAAAACTGTTGGTGATTTCCATGCGGGTACTGACTTTGAAATATATTTAGATTAATTCAATCTCACTATTCTAAAGCTTTTGGGTCTAGTGTAGGGTTTAAGATCGTCGTCAGAAGTCATTGAATATTTAGCAGCAAATGCATATCTGGTTAAGCAAATTGCACAAATAAAAACGGCTCCCATTTCTGGAAGCCGTTTTTGTATCTGGTGGGAAAGAGGGACTTGAACCCTCGACCCCAGGATTATACTAAGCTATTGATTTATATAGGCCGGAACTGAGCTTGGTGGTGTGAATTTAAAAATGTATATCACCTTAAAGCATAACTTAATTTTCGTATGTGGTGTTATAAGTCCATCACTGATTTGAATGGATTGAACTTATTCTCAAGTGTTATGCTTACTCAATAATTTTAAGAATAACAAAAAGGAAATGTATGAAGTATTGGTGGGTAAGCCAGGGGCAAACTTATAAGCAAGAGGTCTATGAAGGGTTCATGTGGTCTCCTAAATATAGTAAAAATGGTAGACATAATCAATTCTTTGACAACATGACCAAAGTTGAACCTGGCGACGTTATTTTTTCATATTTTAATCAGGCCATTAATGCAATTGGTATAGCGCAGTCGCGAGCTAAATCAGAACCAAAACCTCAATTCGGTAAAGTCGGAGCGAATTGGAGTAATGAAGGATGGCTTGTTGATGTTGAATTTAGTTTGGTTGATGCCCCATTAAGTCTGAGTAAACACATGGATACTTTAGCATCAACTCTACCATCCAAATACTCGCCAATTAAAGTGAATGGAGATGGTAATCAAGTTTACTTATGCTCTTTGCCGGTTCCTATGGCTAACGAACTGAAACGGTTATTAAATGGTCAGGTTGAGGGTGTATTAGCTAAGCACGACGCCATTGATACGGTTGATCAAAACGTTAATCTTGATGATGAGGAGGAAAAGTTACTTGCTAGTCGGACTGATATTGGAGAAAGGTTTAAGCTTCAATTAATAAAGGCTCGGCGAGGGCAAGGGTTATTCCGTAAAAATCTTTCTGATGTGGAGTCCGTATGTAGGGTCAGCGGAGTAACAGTTGCAACTCATTTAATTGCCAGTCATATTAAGCCATGGAGAGATTCAACTGATGAAGAGAAGATTGACGGAAATAATGGACTTCTTCTATCTCCGCATGTGGACCATCTATTTGATAGAGGCTACATAACTTTCTCTGATAACGGTAAAATGATTGTTTCTAGTGAGCTGTCCGATGGTCTTTTAAAACATTGGGCCATTGAGCCTACTAAACATTGTGGAGAGTTTAATGATTTTCAAAAAGAATATATGCGTTATCACAGAGATAATATGTTTAAAAAATGACTGATACTTAAAGTTAAGAAGTCCTATTATCAGATGTGCATTAAGCACTCTCCAAGACCGCCACTATTTAAGTTGCTATTACTAGATATGTTTAACTAGATAGTGCGTTGGTGAACGTCCTATATATGCTTTATCAATATTTATTATTGCAGTTCTTTGTAATGCTGTGCGCTGGTGACAGTTGTCCAATCCTTATATGACAATTCAGCCAAAATTGTGACATTTGTTATGACATTTACCCTAAAAATGTGACATTTCAGAAGCTGAGAGCTTAGAAAAGTGACATTTTAAACATAATTGTCTACTTAAAATGTCACGTATCATAGGGTATGCAGCGGTGAAATGTCACCCAACTGTCATACAAGTGTCACCCTAAAATAGTGGTTAAGAGAAGTGTGGATAAGTTGACATGAAAGCGGGTCAGTGTGTGTACGTGATATAGCAATAATACTCACGTTATAAAAAGAAGAAGTCTCAATAGAAACACGATTGATTGGTAAGGTATCGTGATTAAATTTTCCTGGATTTTTGAAATTGTCCTTATACATCCAAGATGCCAAGGCTATACTTCAGTCCAGGTGCAAGCGGAGCTATAAATTCTCTGATTGTTCATGGCATGCCAAATTGAAGGTTGCCATGCAAGCTCGCCAGCAATTGTGAATCTTTCATAATCATTGAGTCTGTTATAAACATCTTCAGTAATCCAAACTCTTTCCGCAGTCAGTGATGTCAATTTAGCAGCATAATTTGCTGCTCTTCCTATCCAAACAATATCCGAATCTCCACGAACGCCAGTACGGGCAGCATGAAGTGGGCTTGTATCGATGCCTATGACGTGTTTTACAATGGTATCACTGGTCGGATATTGTTTAACTAGAGCAGGGTTGATGATGTACTCAACTGCGTAACTTATTTTAAACGCAGCTCTTACTGCGTGAGTGTTCTTACCATCGCCCGTGAATACTGCCATGATGCGATCCCCATCATAGGCTGTGATTATTCCGCTTTCACTTCGGATAATTAACGCTGCGCAACGTAAGTAATTTTTATAAACTTCAGCACTGAAATACCAAGGCATGCTATCAACCATTGATGTAGAACCATCAAGATCGGCATACAGCACTGTTGCAGTTTCAAGGCTTTTCGCATGATTTGAGCCTAGTGTTAGATCTACTGGTTCAGGTACACTGGTTGTTTGTTGCACATCCCAAAGATCAGAGAAAGTAGCACTGACAAGAGCTTTAAGATCATCCTGTAGACTCATTAATTATCTCAAATCATTAAATTAATAATAGGATTGCCACAGACCAAGGAATCGAACTACAAAAAGTCCATTCAATACTTGATCGTACCCAGGCATGTTTTAAATTGGCAATCTCAGCGTTTCGATGTATCTGTGTCGTTAGATCTTGGAGAAAAGTTGCATCGTTGAGTTTTTCAAAAGCTGCATTAAAACTAGCCACAGGAACGGTAACAATTCGGCCAAAATAAATATTTGAACGTATAGGACCTGAAATTCTGGGCATGGCAGCAACCGCAGCACAGGACGCGGCGGAGATTAGACTTCCGTAAGCCAAAGCAACAAAGAGGTAGGCAGCGCTTGAACGATTGACCATATCAGCTGTGCTATAGGTAGCAGCTAACCCACCAAACATAGCAATTTGAATAGTTAAAACGATTCCAGTTTTAACATCGGCTGCAGCAATCCAACTCAACATTCGCTCAAGTAGCCATTTGGCATCCTCAATTCTATTTCTGATATCTTGCATATTTAGTAAAACTTTCTACAAGTAGAGGTTAGTTTATCTATAAATATGCAAAGATTGTAAACTATGTAGGAATTCCTGTATGTCTAGGTTGATATTGAACTAAGCATGACTCTTATAAAGGAAGTAGGATGGCCAAGAAAATAGTAATTAATCGTTTGAAATCAAATGCCAGAACACTTGTTGAGCAATCATTGCCGGCATTTGACAAGCTTGATGGGGAGTTTCCTGATTCTGCTGAAGGCTTGTCTTTTGATGATGCAAAAAAAACTGCGAACCATATTAAGGATGTTTTAAATCAGCTGCTCTTAAATGATAGTTGGGATGAGTTTTCATGGACAACTCTAAACTCTGTGGACTCGATGCTTGCAAATTTGAATACCTCGTTTGTGGCTTTCAACGGTAATAAGAATCCCCAGGATTTTGTAAATTTTGCTTCTCACTTGGATTCTGTTGATTATCACTTAAGAATATATCACATGGTATCTTCAGCGTTTGGTAGTTTAACTTCTGAGCGGAATACTCGAACCATAAGTGCTGAACTTGATGATGTAGGCACAGCCAGAGCAGCATACGACCAGCTTAATAAAGAGGTTGAGGCATTGATTGCTCCCGCTGTCGCTGGCTCGTTATCTCAAGCATTTACTTCGCGAAAAACAACTCTACTATATGGTCGGATAGTTTGGGGGCTTATTGCGTTAATTGCAGGTAGTTATTCGATTACTGCTACTTATTCATTTACTGGTGAAATAGGTGCAGCCATTTTAATGCCAAATGAACATGCTATTACCTCCCAGATTTTGTGGGCATCAATTGCGATACGCTCAATAGTGTTGTTCCCACTGTATGCAGCATTTGGTTTTTCTTTTTCACAATATAGAAAAGAACGAGACTTTGAAGAAGAATACGCACATAAAGCAGCGGTAGCTACATCACTGCCAAATTATGGTGATCTTACACGCGAACCTGCTGTGCGTGACCAAATCGTAACTGGCGCAACAAATGTTATTTTCACTGCGCCCACAAGCAATAATAATCAAGATCGATCTGATGCCGTGCTTGGCTCAGTGAAAGAGCTATTTGATTCTGTAGCAAAGGTGATTCCTAAGAAGGGAGATTAATTGAATTTTGGGTTGCTTATTAAAGAGATAAACATGTTGTCGCTGAGGTCATCTTGAAACTCTATTCAATTAGGCTTAACAATATTATTCGATGGAATATCGATACAAGCGATCCAGTAAGTTGGACATTTTCAACCGTCCAGGGCGGCTATATATTGAACCCGTTGGCTGCTGTTGACTCAATCGAAATTCCCACCACATTTGAACTTGGTAATGATCAATTCCATGTAATAACGAATTATTTGCTCTTGGCTTTAGAAAAAGAAATGAGTATGCGAGAGCTAGGACCAATGGTTGATAGTTGGCTCAGAATTGCTCGCATATCGTCTAAACAGCCTGCGCTACCTCTAAGTAGTATCGCAGTATCTGTCGCTGATCTCGAGTTTGAAAACGTAAAATTAAGAGCCACTCCTGTAGGTGGCTTTCGTAAAGGGATCTTATTTGGTGAACACAACGTTAAGACTGCAATGAATGCTGCGGCTATGCAGCTAATGGCTAACCTTACAAACTTAGACGCAGTCCCTCTGTTTCATGAGCTGATATTAGACGCTATAAATGCCCATATGAACTATCGGTATAGAGATGCCATACTTTATTCTGCATTTGCAGTTGAAAGTCTTGTACAGCATGAGTTAACTAGGCATTACGAAGAGGCGCTAGCCGCTCATGTCCCACCTGGACATCTGAATATTATGACAACAGCAATTGGCGGCGGCAGGACGTCCAAAAAAGATCCAATTTATGCATTGCTCACCGATGGCGACAACTTTCCACGATTATTGCATGAAGCTCCTCTGTATTTAATTAGGCGTTCAATGCTCATTGAAGCACCACTTCTTTATAAAAATGCAAGAATGCTTTACGCCACTAGAAATCGATTAAGTCATGGTCAAACAATTGATTCAACGGACCATACTCGCTTACAAATCAATTCAGATGGTTCAGGTAGTGCTGTCCAAATTGCGTTGGAGGTCTTTGCGTGGTTCGATATTCAAGGCTATCATTTTCCAGATGTAAGAAAAGTTAATTTAAATAGCAATTAACCTGTCTGAGTAGGGTGTACTTTAACCTGACGTCAGATTGTAACTGGCAGGGTGTCAGATTAGAGTTGGTATCCCCGTTCCTTGACACCTATCTGGCCGCGTCCTAGAGTCTAGTCTGACACATTCGTATAGGGCAGAGGCGCATGACAATTAATAGTAAAGGGCAAGCGGTTGGATACATTCGTGTTTCAACAATAGATCAAAAGACGGCCAGACAAGAGGAACAGTTATCAGGATTAAACCTGGATATACTTTTCACAGATCATGCCAGTGGAAAAAGTATTGATCGACCACAACTTCAAGCAGCTCTAAAACATCTTCGTAAAGGCGATACACTTATTATTCATTCAATGGATCGACTTGCACGCAATCTGGATGATCTGCGGAGTATGGTTAGTGATCTAACCACTAGGGGCGTGGCTGTGCAGTTTGTAAAAGAAAGCATGACATTTACCGGTGAAGACTCACCAATGTCTAAATTGATGTTGTCGGTGATGGGAGCTTTTGCTGAGTTCGAACGCTGCTTGATTAAAGAGCGTCAGCGCGAAGGCATTGCTCTTGCCAAGGCGAACGGTGTTTACACCGGGCGTAAGAAGTCATTGAGTCATGACAAAGTGACTGAGCTGGTGGCTAAAGATAGAGCCAACAACCATAAAAACAGAGCCGCATTAGCACGTGAGTATGGAGTAACCAGGGAAACACTGTATCAATACTTAAGAGCGGCTAACCCAACAAATTAAAGACTTACTGATATCCAGCCCACTCACATGCACACAACCAATGAGTGGAAAAATGGTGCTTATACGCGATATTTTGTGCTTGGCTATGGGGTAGGGAGGGTGATCAAAAGTGGCTGCTCTGCAGATGGGTTATTATGCGGCTGAATGCGACTCCAATACTGTTTGCAGAGTGATTTGTGGACTTAATATCTAACTTGAAATTTATTTCAGTATCTTTTCTTAAAGTTAAGTCATCGCTGACTATAATATAAATAGTAACCCTCTGTGCATCTGTCGGCATCCAAACGTTCTGGCACAGTTGTAAAGCCGAAGATATAGCTAACAATAGTTGTGGCTATATTTCGGCGGAGTCTATAGAGGAGGTCTGGCTTAGACTTAGCGGTGGAGTTGCCTCAAATGGGGTCTTTGTAGCCGTGCCAGTGAGATAGTAACTGTAAGCTGACCTGTGTAAGTTACGCCATCAACAGATAATACAAACGCAACACAGGAGGGACCCATACTGAAGAATTCTAGCGTTGTGTCCAGGCTCCGAACTAACCCGTTTTTTTTAAAACGGGTTAGGGGGAGTTCTGCTCCCCACCTGAAGATTAATACATATACTTAAATATATAAATACTATAAATAGTATTTATATGGGGTATTACCTGCTGTTAAAAACTGACTCCAGTATATCTTCGAGAGGCCGAAGGCCTCTCTCGATACCCTCCTTAGATAGCAGTACATAATTGTTCTTAATTTTTCCATAACGTTCTTGTTCTCCAACTCCGGCATTTCGCCCAGCGAGTGCCTCGCTGATCTCACCAGACACTCCAGCATCCTGCATTAATCTGGCAAATGTATGGCGCATGGAATGAAAGTATGTTTTTTTGCCTTTTACAACCTGGACATCTTCCGCAAGTTTAGCCAGTTCCCTACCGGCCCATTTGGTGATGTAATGACTCCATTTGTGGATGCCATCTGCTTCAACGACCCTAGCTGACCAATTTAACTCGAATGGCCGAGTCGCCCCTTTCACGGATTGTGATTTTAGGTAGTCTATAAATCCATGTTTGACCAGGGCGCTATGAATAGGCACCTTCCTCCAACTGGTCATTTTCTTGAGAGACTTCTTCTGGCTGCCATCAGAGTCCGGAGACTCGTTGAAATTGAAATACCAAATGTTATGAGCTTGATCATGTAGCAAGTCGGTCTTGATATTCACCTGGCACAGCTCTTCGATTCGACAGCCTAAGAACGCGGCGGCGATGGTAACCCACCACTTATGAGGTTCACGGCGGCTATACTTGAATGCATTCTTGAAGATGATTCGCATATCATCATTACTGAATTCTTCCCGGTCTTCATGCTGCGGAGTGACCCTAGTTGGTATCAGTGTGGATGAAGTCAGAATTCCTAGCCCTTCTCGAATTCGATGCCAGTTAACAAACGACACTACAACCTGTATGTAAAGCCCTTGTGTCGTAGTGTTTTCAATTCTCTGTTTTACATGATCAGAATATTTAACTATTTCAACTTGATTGATAGTTAATGGATTCGAGTTTTCACCAAAGAATTGCCGGGCGTCCTCGAGTTTACTTTTGTAATTTGCAATCGTATTGGGTTTTAGGTCTGCCTTAGCCCAATACAATTCAACATAGTCTTGGAATCGTTTGTGGTGGCGTTTAGACGCGCCAATAGGCTGCTCCAGCACTTCGGAGTGCTGCCTGTTATTTGAAGCGTTCAGCGCGGCTGTAACAACCTTTGTTATTGACTCAGTGTCTTCATCCTTAGCATCAGTCACTTTTAGAATTGGCTGCTTATATTCATCGAAATGAAGTTCAAAGCCATAAGATATTCCAACTAGATCGTCTTCTTTGTTTTTATTTTTCATATTTCTGATATGTTCAAAAATTCTGTCAGCCTGGCTAGCAAGACTACGGGCCAAGATGACGGCATGTCTTTTGCAAGTTGTCTTGAGTGATTTTAGAAGTATATTGTGACTGAAATTGTGTTTCAAATCATTTGGGATGCGGCGCCGGAAATAATAAATTGATCTATGGCGTGATTGAGTAAGGAAATTGGTAGACATGATGTGTAGCACCCTTGTGTACCACCATAGTCGGAATTAAGGCAAAAAATAAGCCACTGATCTATTAAATCAATGGCTTATATAGAATTTTGGTGGTGAAAGAGGGACTTGAACCCTCGACCCCAGGATTATGAATCCTGTGCTCTAACCAGCTGAGCTACATCACCATTTGAAAGACCGCGATTATAGCAGTTGTGTCTAGGGACGACAACAATCGTTTATAGTGTTTTCGTAGTCTTTTAAGTCAATTAAACATTGAAGCGGAAGTGCATGACATCGCCGTCCTGCACGATGTATTCCTTGCCTTCCAGGCGCATTTTGCCGGCTTCCTGCGAGCCTTTTTCACCTTTGTATTGCACGTAGTCGTTGTAGGCGATCACTTCGGCACGGATAAAGCCGCGTTCAAAGTCGGTATGGATCACCCCTGCGGCTTGCGGTGCGGTGGCGCCTTTTTTCACGGTCCAGGCGCGTACTTCCTGTACGCCGGCGGTGAAGTAGGTTTGCAGGCCCAGCAAATCATAAGCTGCGCGGATAACACGGTTGAGGCCTGGTTCATCCTGGCCTAGCTCTTCCAGGAACAGCAGTTTGTCTTCTTCTTCCAGTTCGGAGATTTCGCCTTCGATTTTGGCGCAGATAGTTACGACGGGTGCTTTTTCGGTTTTTGCCAGGGCTAATACTTTGTCCAGATGCGGGTTGTTTTCAAACCCGCCTTCAATCACGTTGGTGATGTACATCACTGGCTTGACGGTGATCAGGCAAAGCGGCTTGAGCAGGTTGATTTCATCTGCATCCAGGTTCAGTGTGCGTACGGCTTTGGCTTCGTTGAGGCATGGCAGGACTTTATCCAGCACCTTTACCAGCGCAATGGCGTCTTTGTCGCCACTTTTGGCTTTTTTGCCTTCGCGCTGCATGGTTTTTTCTACGGTTTCCATATCCGCCAGTGCCAGCTCGGTATTGATGACTTCAATATCCGCCAGCGGGTCGATTTTGCCAGCCACGTGAATCACATTGCCGTCTTCGAAGCAGCGCACCACGTGGGCAATGGCGTCAGTCTCGCGGATGTTGGCGAGGAATTTGTTGCCCAGGCCTTCGCCTTTGGAAGCGCCGGCAACCAGGCCGGCAATATCCACGAATTCAACAATCGCCGGTTGTACTTTTTGCGGCTTGACCAGGTCGATCAGCGGTTGCAGGCGGTTATCCGGCACTTCAACAATGCCGACATTGGGCTCGATAGTACAGAAGGGGTAGTTTTCTGCGGCGATACCGGCTTTGGTGATCGCATTGAACAGGGTGGATTTGCCTACGTTTGGCAGGCCGACAATACCGCATTTCATAATGGAGTGGCTTTCAGTGTGTGCTGCCGCGCAAGATTTTTGCGGCTGGCATTGAATAAAAGTGATATTTTACCGTTAGTAAAGAAATACAACAAAAGTATCTTGCAATGCACGACCCGGAGCGGGCGGCGGCAGGATTATTAATATACAGCGCATGACAGTGGGGGCATAATAAAAACTGTCATGCATCTTCCTGGATAAGGATGAGAAATGTTTCTTTTCGATATGGCGCCGTTGCGACAACTCCTAATGTCGCGCTGGATTGCCGGGGTGATTTTTTCGGGAGCGGTGCTGACTACACTTTTGCTGTGGATCAGCGAACGGCACCATGCGGAAGCATTGCAGGAGATACAATTCAGGCAATTCGTCGTCGGTGCAGCGGAAGATATTCAGCACAGGATAGAAGCCTACCGCCAGATATTGAAGGGTGTTGAACAGCTTTATACCTCTTCAGAGCATGTCTCTGCCGATGAATTCAAACTCTACGTGAACGACTTTATTGAGCGCCCCGGTGATGCCAGCCTGAGTGCCATTGGGTTTATCAAATATATCAACCTGCAGCACCCTGATACTTTTAAAGACCTGGAAATGCCTATCCAGAAACTGTTGCAGGAGCGCGGCAATTCGTACAAGGGGGCAGAGTTCGCCCCTATCATCTATGTGGAGCCGCGCAACGATACCAACCGCGAAGTATTGCTCAAGAATGCTTTTGGTCATGCGGCGATAAGGTCTGATTTGCTGGCGGCCGGGGATGGTGGACAGGTGATAATGGCTACCCATTCGATGATAGATGATATCTTGCCGCTGCGAAAACATTATGTGTTGCATGCGCCACTTTATCGCGGCAAGCTGGCGGATATTCCCGCGCATGACCGCCGCCGCTTGCTCAATGGCTGGGTATTTTTACGTTTCGATGTGGCGGTTTTCTTGAGTGAAGCGCTGCACCAGACAGAGCTTAGGCATTTGCATATTGATGTGTTTGACCATGTGAAAGGCAACGGTCAGACGCCGTTGTATCACAGCAATGACGAATCGCAACTGCACACACTCAAGGCGATTTACGGCATGTCTCATGTGCTGAGCATCAATGGGCAGGAATGGAGCTTGCGGGCCCGTTCCACCCCTGCGTTTGAAGCGACGATTGATTACGGGCAGGCCAATCGCATCGGTATTCTGGGAATTTTCCTCAGTATGTTGCTGGGCGGAATAGCCTATTTCGCAGTGATGCGTAGCCAGACCCAGCAGGCACTGGAAAAATTCAACCAGGAATTCAACACCAGCGAGCAGCGCTGGATGCTGGCGCTGGAAAGTACCGGTGATGGCCTGTGGGATTGGTATGTGCCTGAATCGCGCATTGTGTATTCTGACCGCTGGAAAAGCATGCTTGGATTCCAGCCTCATGAGTTTGATCACCAGCCTGCCAGCTGGCATAAACGTATTCATGAGGATGATTACCCGGCGGCGATGGCTATGCTGCAACAGGTACTGGATGGCGAGCGTGACCATTATGCAATGGAATACCGCATGGCGTGTAAGGATGGTAGCTGGAAATGGGTGTATGACCGCGGCATGGTGTTCAGGCGTGATGACGAGGGCAAGTCTCTGCGTTTGCTGGGCACTTTGGCAGATATTAGCAAAATCAAGCAATCTGAAGAGGCGATCTGGCAATACGCCAATGTGGATACGCTGACTGGCTTGCCAAACCGGCGCATGTTTTTTGACCGCCTGGACCAGCAATTACGACTTGTTAAGAACAATAACCATAAAGTGGCGATTATTTTTCTCGACCTCGACCGTTTTAAAGAGGTGAATGATTCGCAAGGGCATGACCAGGGCGACCTGTTGCTGAAACATGCTGGTCAGCGCCTGACACAATGTATCGATGAAAACGGCCTGGTGGCTAGGTTGGGCGGCGACGAATTTGTATTGATGCTCACCGAGGCACATGCTGCTTATGTTGAGGATATTGCACAGAAGGTGATTGATAGTTTGTCTATGCCATTCAAGCTGGAGCATACCCATGCTTATGTCGCCGCCAGCCTCGGTATTGCGATTTTTCCGGATGATGCCAGTAATAAAGATGACCTGATGAAACGGGTGGATCAGGCCATGTATGCCTCCAAGCAGAAGGGCGGTAACTGCTTTACCTACTTTACGCCGCGTATGCAGGAGCACGCAGAGAATCGCATGCTGCTGTCGCACGATTTGCATATGGCGATTAAGGGCCAGCAGTTTTTTCTCGAATACCAGCCGGTGGTGAACCTGCAAAGTAACGCTGTGTTAAAAGCGGAAGCGCTGATACGCTGGCAGCACCCGGTAAAAGGCGTTATCCCGCCGATGGAGTTTATTGGGATTGCAGAAGATACCTTGCTGATAGTGCCGATAGGCGAGTGGGTATTTAAAACCGCGATTGAGCAATGCCGTGCATGGCGGGAGAGTTTGCATGCTGATTTCCAGGTGGCGATCAATAAATCCCCGGTGCAGTTTGCGGCAGAGTATAAAAAGCAGCAGGATTGGCTAAAAGATATTTCAAACGGCATGACTGAGCGCAATATGGTGGTGGTGGAAATCACCGAGCGCTTGCTGATGGATGCTAATTCCCAGGTGAGTGAACGCCTGGCACTTTATCAGCAGGCGGGTGTGCAGGTGGCGCTGGATGATTTTGGTACTGGCTATTCATCATTGTCTTACCTGAAAAAATTCCCGATTGATTATGTCAAGATAGACCGTTCATTTGTGCGCGAACTGGAGACTTCCAGTGAGGATGCAGCTTTGTGCCGCGCCATCATCATGATGGCACATAGCCTCGGCATGCAGGTGATTGCGGAAGGCATTGAAAGCCAGTGCCAGTTGGAAATATTGCGCGATATGGGTTGTGATCACGGCCAGGGTTTCTATTTCTCGCGGCCATTGCGGCCCGATGATTTCGTGGCATGGGTGCAGCAGTGGCAGCAACATCCGGTCGCGCAATAGCTACACCTCAAATCATCACGTGCTGCTATTTGCTATGTAATTGCAGCATCGCTTTTTCAAACTGCCCTTGAGCCAGCAGGTCGGTCACGGTAGTGGACTTGATAATGCTCTCATCAATCGCCTGCTGTTCTTCTTTACCCGCTGCTTTCAGCACATAATTTACCACTTCTGCCTTGTTGCCAGGGTGGCCTATACCTAACCGCAGACGCCAGTAATCCGCCGTATTCAAGGCGGCATGGATATCACGCAGGCCATTATGGCCACCGTGCCCGCCGCCAAACTTCAGTTTGGCCTGGCCGGGTGGCAGATCCAGTTCATCATGTACCACCAGTATCTCGGTTGGCGTGATTTTGTAGTAATTGGCAATCGCCGCGACAGATTTGCCACTGGCGTTCATAAACGTGGTCGGTTTAAGCAACCATTTATCCGTGTGCGGTTGCCATTTGCCGGCGATACCAAACAGCCTGGCTTCAGCAGACAGGCGACTACCGGATTGCTGTCCCAATAAATCGACCAGCCAGAAGCCAGCGTTATGCCGGGTCATGGTGTATTTCTCGCCCGGATTACCCAACCCTACAATTAATTTGATCCCGCTCATGCCATTGTCTTTGATTAAAATGCGCAGCGATCAAATTGGCCGCTGTGAGTAAACGTGCTAATAAAAAAACGCGCACAAGGTTGTGCGCGTTTATTTTAGCGTTAAAACGACTGTAAAGCCGATTATTCCGCTGCTGGTGTCTCTACTTCAGCTTCAGCCGCATCGTCTTCACCACCGCGTGGTTTCAGAATCGTTGCGATCGCTGCATCAGCACCGTGTGCCAGTTGTACGAATTCAACGCCTTTAGGCAGTTTTACTTCTGACAAGTGTACTGAGTGGCCGGTTTCCAGGTTACCCAGGTCGATTTCAATAAACTCTGGCAGGTCTTTTGCCAGGCAGCTGATATCAGCTTCAGTCTGGATGTGGGAGATGCTACCGCCGCCCAGTTTCACGCCAGGTGCTGCATCTTCGTTTACGAAGTGGAAAGGCACTTTCACGTGGATTTTTTCTGAAGCAGACACACGCTGGAAGTCGATGTGCTGGATGGTATTGCGCACCGGGTGCAGTTGGTAGTCACGCAGTAATACGCTTTCTGTTTTGCCATCCAGAACCAGGCTCAGGATAGAAGCGTGGAACGCTTCGTGGCGGAACTGCAGAAACAATTCTTTGTGATCAAACTCGAGGGAGACAGCAGGCTGCTCACCACCATATACGACACCTGGCACACTGCCAGCGCGACGCAGGCGGCGGCTCGCACCCGTACCTTTAACGTCACGTTTGACGGCTTTAATTTCGATACTCATTTGAGAACTCCTAAAAACACCATAAATGGTGGTACTGCACTAAAATCCACCCGCCGCGACCAGCTGGTGGTGTAAATCTAAACTTTTAATTCTGGGCTATTCAGCCTTAGTCCATGCCATCTAACTTGATTTATGGATTTTCAATCCATGCTATTTAACTTAATTTATGGATTTTCAATCCATAAATAGCGAAGAAACGGATTCTTCCTGGCTGATACGCTTGATGGTTTCTGCCAATAATGTGGCGGCACTCAGCTGGCGTATCTTTGGACAGTTCTGTGCATTGGTGTTCAATGCAATGGTGTTGGTCACTACCAGCTCATCCAGCTCGGAAGCCATGATGCGCTCGCCTGCACCACCGGACAATACCGGGTGGGTGGCATATGCCACCACTTTCAATGCACCCTGGTTTTTCAAGGCAGCAGCGGCTTCACACAGTGTGTTTGCCGTATCCACCATATCATCCATGATGACACAGGTACGGCCTTCCACTTCACCAATAATATTCATGACCTTGGCAACGTTCGCTTTCGGGCGGCGTTTGTCGATAATCGCCAGGTCGGCATTCAGTTGTTTGGCGGCGGCGCGTGCACGTACTACACCACCCACATCTGGTGACACTACCACCAGGTTTTCATACTTTTGTTCTACCAGGTCATCCAGCAAAATCGGCGTGGCATAAATGTTATCAACCGGGATATCAAAGAAACCCTGAATCTGGTCAGAGTGCAGATCCATGGTCAGCAAGCGGTTGACACCCACGCTGGTCAGCATATTAGCGACTACTTTTGCGGTGATCGCGACACGGGCAGAGCGCGGGCGTCTGTCTTGGCGTGAATAACCGAGGTAGGGAATCGCTGCGGTGATGCGTCCGGCAGATGAACGGCGCAATGCGTCCACCATCACCATGACTTCCATCAGGCTGTCATTGGTCGGATAGCTGGTGGATTGCAGCACGAATACATCGCGGCCGCGTACGTTTTCCAGCAGCTCGAGCATGATCTCACCATCTGAAAACCGGCCAACATCGGCGCGCCCTAATTCAATGCCCAAATGCGTGGCAACTTCTTGTGCCAGTACCGGATTGGCATTGCCGGTAAAAACCATCATGTTGGCATTACTCAACGTTGAACCCTTTTCAGCGAAAACGATGTTTTAAAACCCGAATTCCTGCCGGAGGCAGAAATCTACAAAAAAATAAGCGTGTAAATTGTTAAATCTACACGCTTTATATTTGGCTGAGGAGGAAGGATTCGAACCTTCGCATGCCGGAATCAAAATCCGGTGCCTTAACCAGCTTGGCGACTCCCCAAAAACTTGTCTTAACTATCACTTTACTGCTGGCGATTTAATCTTTCGCCGAGCTGAAAAGCGGATGGTATTTTAACCCTTTTGCCCAAAAACCAGAAGTGTTTTCTGGTCTGTTTGCAATCAATTCATCTGCTTTTTTTGCATTGTCTACCGCAACAAATACTGAAGCGCCGGAGCCACTCATACGAGCATCGCCGTATTGTTTTAACCAGGCCAACGTATTGTTAACTTCAGGGTAGAGCGCACAAACAACCGGTTCCATATCGTTTCTGACTTGCTGCCAGAACGCGCTGGAATTAGCGCCGTTTGAAAAGTCCGCTATTCTCAATGGTTTTGAATCTCTTGTCAATGCTTGGTGTGCAAATATTTCAGCCGTTGGAACCTGAATTTGCGGGGTAATCACCACATAGTATTTATTCATAATCTCAGGCGGTAATTCGACTGCAGAAAGCTGCTCGCCTACGCCTTCTGCCCAGGCAGGTTGACCAAAGATAAATACCGGGACATCGGCGCCCAGTGTTAACCCAATCTGCATCAGTTGCTGGCGGGTATAGCCTAATTGCCATAATTGGTTCAGGGCTAGCAGCACAGTTGCAGCATCCGAGCTGCCGCCGCCCAGTCCGCCACCCATAGGCGTACGTTTGGTGCAATGGATGTCGGCGCCGAGCCGGCAGTTGCTGGATATTTGTAAAGCGCGCGCCGCGCGTATGGTCAGGTCATTTTCCGGCAATACACCCGGCAAGGGGTTTTGCAGCAAAAGTTGCCCATCTGTGCGCAGTGTGATGCGCAGGTCATCACCATGGTCCAGCAGCAGGAAAATACTTTGCAATGCATGGTAGCCATCTGCACGGCGGCCGGTGATATGTAAAAACAGGTTGAGTTTGCACGGGGCGAGAAATAATGAAGCATCCATGCGCGTATTGTAAAGCATGCGCATGAATTACCAAGTGTTGTTACTCCAGGATCATGCGGCCCTGGCTATCCTGAATCGGGCGCAGGTTAGGTTCACCTATCGCCTGTTGCAGGCTGGTCAGTTGCCCCTTGGAGATTTTCAAGGCTTCTTTCATGATGATCCACTGAACGCCTTCCGTGCATGGCGGCGAAGTCAATGAGCCGGTGTAGCGGTAATAAGCCGGTTTTGCAGGCATCAAGTCTGCCGGTGTGACGCGGATAGCCAGTGACTTGCTTTGCTCTTTCTCTTTCGGGACGCTGTTAAGCAGCGTGTCTATCGTGCTGTTGGCCGCGCCTTCTTCCATCATCACGGCAATAATCACACGATGACCGGCTTTGTCCTCATGCACCATCTGCAATTCTGCCGCATAGGACTTCTGTTTGATCTGGTGCTCGGAAGGCGCATGCACGCTGATATATTTCAACTGGTATGGCTTTTGGTCCAACACCATCATATTGCCGGTCCCCGCATCGAGGATCAAGCTGTGATTTTTCAGCGCGATGTTCTTCAGCGGGAATTTCTGCAAGCGTTTGATCGGCTTGAGTGCTGCGGTAATCGTATTGTCCACATTGATCGGCGATTGCTGGCTGCCTGCGTTACACACGGCATAGTCTGGGTTGAGGCTGCCCCATTTCTCGGGTCCGCGTGGACCACTATATGCCCAGGATTTATCCTCTTTATTATCTTTTGCGGATTTGTCTTTGGCATGCTCTGCAGCAGGCGGCTGTTCAGACTTTTTGGCGGCAGCTTCCTTGGCCGAAGTCTCTTTCCCGGCTGCCGGTTTTTCTTCTGCCGGTTTCGCCGCGGCAGTATTTTGACCAGTTGCTTTATCTGCAGGTTTACTGGCCGCTTTGTCGGCAGGCTTGGTTTCTGCGGGCGTGGCAGGGGCTGGCTCAGCCACACTGTTGGTAGCAGCCGGTTTATCTTTATCGCTGGCGACCGCAGGTTGTATCGGGTTGGCGGCACGGTTAGCGATGGCTTCAGCGCGCTGTTTTTCCTTGGCTTGCCATTTGCAGGCATATTGCTGGGTGATTTCCACTTCGGAATCAGGCACTGGCTCGATAAAGTCAGCCTGCTTGAGTGTGGTGCCTGCGGAATAGACCAGTTCACCCTGGTCATATTGAAACACCTGTATGGTCGCCGCTTTGCGCTTGGCGCAATCGAAATACCACAAGGCTTTGGCGTGGTTGTACACACGATCCACCGATTCCACATTTTTCTGCGGCTCGCGGTAATCCACTTTCACCCAGGCTTTAATATAGGTTTTTTCTTCTACCAGTGACTGTTTGTCCACCATCAACTGGTTGTTGTCTGTTTTCTTGATCGATAGCCATTGTGCTGCTTGTCCATCCACAGGGCGCAAGCAGGCGAGTACCAGTAGGCTGGAGGCTAGCCAAAAACGGGAGAAATTGAGTGAAAACAGATAACGGCTCATAGTGCCATTATCGACAGCTGGTGGTGAATCTTTAGTTAAAAACGCAGCGTTTTGCGGGAAGCTATATGCAGCGCGGTCCTGATACCTGGTTTGGGGTTGAGTTAAATTAGCAGGGCTGAGTTACCAATGCTGGATCACCAGTTTCAACCTGACGTCCTGCTGCTGCAAACGGGTAGTGTATGGCAAGGACTCTGTCATACCATTAAGTGCAGTGGCCTGGTAATCCTCGTATTCGATACGCCAGTCATCCTGCGTGAGTGTGGCTGGTTCGCCGCTGGCGAGGTAGCTGGCCTGGTAAGGGCTGGCGTTATGCGGTATGCCTAATATCCACTGGCTCAAACCTGCCAGCGGCAAGCGCCAGCCCAGCAAACGCTCGGTCAGGCTGGCGACATCGGCGGCATGGTGTTGCTTGCCATTCTGGTCTGTCAGCGTCACCGATTGTGCGGTGCGATGAATCAGCGCGACCTGTTGGCCGAGCGGGCTGAAAATCCGCATATGGTCTTCCTGGCCTGCATGTTGCCATTCCAGGCGGGCCGTGTAGCCTTTACCGCTATATTGCACGGCCAGTTTGGCTTCGAGGGAGAACTGCTGGACGGCCGCCAGTTTCTGCATACGTTGCTGCGTCGCGCTGTTGGCAGTCTGGCTCAAAGGTGGCTTGGGCACGGTGCTGCAAGCAGTCACCGTGATTGCTAACAAACAGGCGGCAGCCATTCTGCCCCACGCCAGGGGAATTGGCATTTGCAGCATACGCATTACAGGCTGGATTTCAGTTTCTGTGCGGTCGAAGCCAGCACTTCATTATCAGGGTTGGCAGACAGTGCCTGATCCAGTATCTGTTTGGCTTCCTCACGCTGGCCCTGTTTCCACAATACTTCGGCCAGGTGCGCGGCAATTTCCGGGTCTTGCTGGATGGCATAGGCGCGGCGTAACTGTTCTATCGCATGGCCAATGTCGCCCAGCCTGTAATACACCCAGCCCAGGCTGTCCATGATGTAATGGTCTTCAGGGGACAGCTTGGTCGCGGTTTCAATCAGGTTTTTCGCTTCGACCAGGTTGATGTTGCGGTCAGCATACGAATAACCCAGTGCATTGTAGGCGGCAGCAAAATCCGGCTTGAGTTTGATGACTTTATTTAAAGTATCTTCCATGACCTTGAAGTTACCTACGCGTTCGGCATTCAGGGCGTAATCATATAAAAGTTCGGGGCTGTCCGGATATGTCTGCACCGCTTTTTCGAGCAGCGCATAGGCTTCTTTAGTGCGTTTCGCTTGGTTGAGCATTAAAGCCTGGTTTTGAATGACCAGGGTCTGTTGTTCAGCAGTCAGTCCATTGACGTTGTCCAGCATGGTGATCGCGGCATCAATACCATCGCGACGCGAAATAATCGCCGCGGCGGCAAACCTGCCAGCCAGGAACTGTTCGCCATCGTTAATTTTGTCAAACCATTGCAGGGCACGTGCATCATCGTGCTGTTCTGCGGCAGAGCGGCCCAGGTTGAAATAAATCCTGTTAGGCTCCTTGAAGCCGACGTTCAGGGCATGTTCCAGATAGCGGTCTGCAAACTCATACTCTTTCGCATCCAGTGCCAGCAAGCCGACAATGACATTCATTTCAGGATTGTTCTGGTGTCTTTCCACCAGTTTTGTGAACTCCACTTTGGCCTCGGCGGCATTTTTCTGGACTAACAGAGTGCGAGCCAGTGCCAGCCTGATCTGGTCAGCATCGGGGTGATCTTTGAGGAATTCACGGTAGTAGGCGATGCCTTTTTGCGGGTCTTTTTCGCTCAGCATCTGGCCGCGGATTTGCGCCGGTGCTTCCCAGCCCGGACGCAGTTTTGAGGCCTCTTTCAGCTCTTTTTCCATCAAGGCTTCATTGCGCGCAAAATAGGCCGCCTGCGAGATGGCAAAATGCGCTTCTGGCAATTTAGGGTAAGGCTTGGCCAGCAGCTGTATGGTTTCCAGCACACTTTTTTTATCTGTCACGCGCATCATCAGACTGTTGAGTTCCATAAACGCACTTGGGCGGATACGTTCATCGGCCAGTACCTTCTGGATATTCGGCACCGCTTTTTTCAATTCACCGTTGGCAATCAGTAACTGGCTGGCGGTCTGTGCAGCGGGGATGGAGTCCGGCACCAGTTCTGACCACAACTCTGCCGAAGGTAGAGCCAGTTGCGGTGCGCGTGCGATGGTGGCTGCCTGGGTGGCGCGTTCTGCCAGCAAAGGGTCGCGCGTCTGTTTGGCTAAATCCAGAAACAACTGGCTGGCGAGCACAAACTCACCGCGCTGGGCGGCGACTTCGCCGAGCAGGTATTTGTAAACAAACTCGGCAGTGGGGGTGGTCATGGTGGCCGTGGTGCTGGCAGACCAGACAGGAGGAGCCATTAACGCAAGCCACAGCGCCAACGCCGGACGGCGCAATAAAGTAGGTTTGAGCTTGAAATGGCGGGTTTGAGGCATACTGGATTCCTGTTTAATAATGCTGTTCTTTAAGTCTGTTTTTGAAGGCTAAGGTGACGGGCACGAAGCGGGCTAAAGTAAGGCTGAATTTTAGTTTAGTCCGTGACAGTTGCTGCAAGTTCATCCATAATGTGCGATTTGTAAATGAATTGTAATTGGCGTCTTGATGCAGGTTAAAACGTCGTGTATGTCACTATAACTTTTTGGTGAAAACTTTGTCTAGGAATTTACTTGCCGGTATTGCATTCAAACGGTGAGTAATATTAGTATCAAAGAGTCCCTGGGCAGCAAGTGTGTGGAAGAATTATGGCAAATTTGACAGTAGAAGCAATTGAGTTGACCCGTCTTTATGGAGGTCGCGCCGCGGTGAGCGATGTGACTTTCAACCTGCAGCAGGGCCAGGTATTAGGTTTTCTAGGGCCAAACGGCGCGGGTAAATCGACCACCATGAAAATGTTGACCGGTAATCTGGCACCGAGTGCCGGGAGCGTCAAAATCTGTGGCATCGACATGATCGAAAGCCCCAAGGAAGCCAAAGCCTTAATCGGCTACCTGCCTGAAATGCGTCCTTTATATAAAGAATTTACAGTAGACGAATACCTGACCATTGCTGCGCGCCTGCACAATGTCTCCAGCAAGCATCTTAAAAAAGCGGTTGAGCATGCCAAAGAGCGCTGTGGCTTGACGCATATGAGCAAGCGCCTGATTGAGAACCTGTCTAACGGTTACCAGCAGCGTGTGGGCATTGCCCAGGCCATTATTCATAACCCGATGGTGGTGATTCTCGATGAACCCACCGTCGGCCTGGATCCTATCCAGATCCGCGATATCCGTGCCCTGATCAAGGAGATCGGCCAGGAACACAGTGTGATCGTGTCTACCCATATCCTGCCGGAAGTGGAAATGGTCTGTGACCATGTGCAGATCATCGACAAGGGCAAGCTGGTGTTCAATGGCGGCATCGATGTGCTCAAGCAGCAGCGCATTGGTAACAAGCTGCTGGTGGGCCTGCGCCAGGTGCCGGATGTTACGCAACTACTGGCGATTGACGGGGTGGCGGAAGCCGAACCGGCAGATGGCCTGTGGCGTATCCGTTTCAATGAAGGCAGCCAGCCGCACGAAGCCATTGTGCAGGCCGCAGTGAAACACGGCTGGGGGCTGTACCATATCGCGCCTGACCAGACCAGCCTGGAAGATGTCTTCGTCCAGCTCACCTATCAGGACGCTGCCAGTTCTACCGACCTCCCAAAAGCGGCGTAAGCTGACCAGCAAGACCACCTATGTTGAAAGACCTCCAATGTTGAATATTGCAAGAAAAGAGCTGCAAAGCATGTTCGCCTCACCGATGGGGTGGATTATCCTGGCGGTGATCGCCGCCATGTTTGGTAACTACTTTGCCAATGGCGTGACTGATTACCTGGATGTTGCCTCCGGTGCCATCCGCCCGGCAGAAAGGTTTGGTATTACGCAATCTGTATCGCAGAGCGTGTATGGGTCAGCGTCATTTATCATGCTGTTCGCCGTGCCTTTGCTATCCATGCGGCTGATTGCTGAAGAGCGCCGTAGCCAGACCATGCCATTTTTGTTCAGCTCGCCGTTATCGATCACTGATATCGTCGTTGGCAAGTTTTTAGGCCTGATGGCCTTCCTGGCGACATTGATCATATATATAGGCCTGATGCTGTCTACGCTGAACCTGTGGTCGGACATCGATTTTGGCTACATTGTGGCGAATACCATAGGCTTGTTTTTGCTGGTTGGCAGCTTCTGTGCATTAGGGATTTACTTCTCCAGCCTGACATCGCAGCCGATTATCGCCGGTATCCTGAGCTTTATTTTTTCTTTTATCCTGATGATCCTGGGACGTTTTTTCGCCAATGATCCTACCAACGTCGCAGGCCAGTTTTCTTTCTCTACGCATTTTCAATCGTTCGCCAGCGGGCTGATTGATACCGCTGACCTGGCCTTCTTTATTTTATTTATCGTGACATTTTTAACATTGACCATCCGTCGCCTGGATGCTGATCGTCTGCGCGGTTAACGCGAACTGATTTTGAGTTTGAAAGCATTATGAAAATTAATCGTAAGTTAAGACTGCAGTTGCTGGCCCAAAACTGGATGTTTGTGCTGGTGTTTCTGGCCCTGATCGTCATGCTGGGCTACCTCTCAAGTCAATATCGCTGGACCAGGGATATCACCCAGGCCAACCGCAATATCCTGACCCAGGGCAGTGTCAACGTGCTCAAGCAAATGGATGGCGATATCAATATCACCGTCTACGCCACCAAGGATGATGCAAATAACGGCGATACTTTCCGCAAGGGGATGCTTGATTTCGTCGCACGTTACCAGCGTGAAAAGAAAAATATCTTCATCACCTTCGTCAATCCATCCGAAGAGCCCAAGCTGGCGCAGGAAGCCGGCGTCAAGGTCGATGGCGAAACCATTGTCGAATACAACAAGCGTAGCGAGCATATCAATCCGCCGTTTGCCGAACAGGAAATGACCAATCTGCTGGTGCGCCTGTCACGCACCAATAACCAGCCGGTTATGTACCTGGATGGGCATGGCGAGCGCTTGTTGCAAGGTGTGAAAAACCACGACCTCGGCGAGTTCGGCAAACAGCTGGAAAGCAAAGGTTTTAAATTTGCCAACCCGGATTTGACCATTGCCCAGGAAGTCCCTGCCAACGGTTCCATGCTGGTGATCGCAGCACCGCAGGTAGACGTCAGTGCGGTAGAAGCCAAAAAAATCAAAGCCTATATCGAGGCCGGTGGCAATGTGCTGTGGTTGCTGGATGACGACAACCTGCGTGGATTGCAGGAAGTGGCTGATTATCTTGGCATTAAAGTATCACCAGGCATGGTGGTCGACCGTACTGCTGAGCAGTACGGCGCCGACCCTAAAATGTCATTTGCCAGCCTGTATGGTGACCATCCGGTGACGCGTAACTTTATGTTGCGTACCGTATTCCCGGAAGCGCATGAAGTCGATGGTCGCGCATCGGACGACTTAGGCTGGAAAGTGGGACGCCTGATCGATGTGGCCCAGAACGGCTGGCTGGAGTCAGACAAAATCCCTGCCGGGGCACAAAACCTCAAAGTACGTTTTGACCATGGCAAGGATAAACCTGGCCCTATCAATATCGGTGTGGCGCTGGAGCGTCAGTACGGTAAAAAAGGGCAGCGCGTGGTGGTGATCGGTAATGCAAACTTCCTGGCAAATACCTTTATTACCAATGGCGGTAACCTGGATCTGGGGATCAACATCATTAACTGGCTGGCTGGCGATGACCGCCTGATTACCATCCAGCCTATGCCGTTGAAGGATATCAATATCAACATCCCTTCCGGCTCGATAGCAGCATTGATCGTGGGCTATGGTACGCAATATGTATTGCCGGTAGTCATTCTGATTGCGGGCATGTTCTTGTGGTGGAAACGCCGCAAAGCCTGAGTTTGAATTGTTAAAGTCGTATCGCGCACGGAGTTGCTTGCAATGAAAAAAAGATGGATATTGAACCTGTTGCTGCTGGCATTCGTGGTTGGGATTGCGCTTTTCCTGCACCTGAAACCAGAACAGAAAGCAACCATTGCCAAGTTCGATGTATCTACGCTTAAAATGGCAGATGCAGATTCATTGAAGATTGAGTTTCCGGCCAAGGCGCCGACTATTTTTGAACGGCAGGACGGCTACTGGGTAATGCGTAAACCGTATGCTGCCCGCGCCGATCAAATGTCCGTCCAGCGCGCCCTGTCTGTCATTGCCGCCACCAGTGGTACCAAACTGCCATTGCAGGATGCTGCCAAGTATGGACTGGATCAACCGGAGTTAAGAGTGACTCTATCCGGCAAACAAGGCGAGCATGTGTTCACTTTTGGTACGCATAATCCGGTGACTGAAGAGCAATATGTCGGCTATGCGGGTAATGTATATTTGCTGGCAGGGCAATATAGCGAAGCGGCAGCGACACAGCCGATTGAAATGGTGGATAAAAATCCATTATCCCCGGCAGAGCGCAAACAGCTGGCTGGTTTTGACCTGGCGCATCTGGAGCAATGGGAAGAGAATGCACTCAAGGTGCAACTGGCGACCGATGGCAAATGGTCAGCGAATGACCCTAAAGCTAAACCAACACAGAACGAAATGAATGAGTGGCTGGACTTCACCTGGACACAAGCACAGGCCACTTCTGTCGAAGTGTATACCCCGGATCGCAGACAGCCCCATCCTTCATTTGAAGTGATATTGCGCGATGGCAAGAAGGTGCATTTTGACAAAATACAGGAATCGCCTGAGTACCTGCTGGCCCGCCCGGATGAAGGCATCATTTATCACTTCCCCAATGATGTTGGCTTCACGATGGTCAACCCGCCGGTGAATATCCAGGCACCCAAGAGTAAGTAAGCACCATGCCTGAATTACCTGAGGTAGAGGTCACCCGCCTGGGGCTGTTGCCGGTGCAGGGCGCGCGCATCCGCGAAGTCACTATCCGCCATCATGGCCTGCGCTGGCCGATTCCAGCCGATCTGCCGCAGCATTTGCAAGGTCAGCGCGTATTGCAGTTAACGCGACGGGCCAAATATATCCTGATCGACATTGGTGAGATGAGCGACACTGGCGTTCCCACCCGAAAAGGCGTGCTATTGCTGCATTTGGGTATGTCCGGGCGCCTATGCCTGCTGGAACGCTACTTCCCGCACGAGAAGCATGACCATGTCGATATCGCGTTTGAAGATGGTCGCGTAATCCGTTTGCGCGACCCACGCCGCTTCGGCGCTGTATTATGGCTGGAGCAGGAGCCGTCGCAGCATCCTCTGCTTAATAGCCTGGGGCCCGAGCCGCTGGATGATGCCTTCGATGGCAATTACCTGCATCAGCAATTAAAGTCACGCAATGCGGCAATCAAGCCCACCATTATGGATGCGCATATCGTTGTTGGTGTCGGGAACATCTATGCCAGTGAGTCATTATTCCGGGCGCGTATCCACCCCGAAACGCCTTCCAGGCAATTAACCCTGCCGCAATGCCAGTTGCTGGTCGCAGAGATCAAGGCGACATTGCATGCAGCGCTGGCAGCGGGTGGTAGCAGTTTGCGGGATTTTTTTGGTGCAGATGGTAATCCGGGCTATTTCCAGCAGACTTACTATGTCTACGGCCGCACTGGTCTGCCTTGCCTGGTATGCGGGCAGTTGATTAACACTATCAGGTTAGGTCAGCGTTCCACTTTTTACTGCGCGACCTGTCAGCCGCGCGCATTTGTTTAAGGCTAAGTTTTCTTAAACGCTTTTTTCTTCAACCCGCCTGAATCAAGCTGGGCTCGATATCTGCATCGCTGTCGGGCTTGATGCAGTTGCGTCCGGCGTGCTTGGCTTCGTACAGGTGATGATCGGCACGTTCCACGACTTGAGCAAATTCTTCACTCTGCTGCATCTCGGCCAGTCCGGCACTGATGGTCACCCTGATGACCTGGTTGTTAAAATGGAATTGCAGGCTAGCCACTGCTGCACGGATGATTTCCGTGATGCCTCGCGCGCGGTCAAGATCGCACCCGGCCAGTAATAGCAGGAACTCCTCTCCACCCCAGCGGCACACAATATCTTCTTCACGCACGTGAGATTTGATCAATTGCGCAATGCGGGTCAATACCAGGTCACCTGCCTGGTGGCCATAGTTATCGTTGATCAGCTTGAATAAATCAATATCGAGCAGCACTAATGAGAGGGACTCATCGCGACGTTTGCAGCGCGCAACTGCCTGCTTGAAATAAAACTCAAATACCTGGCGGCTGGTGGCGCCAGTGAGTTTATCCTGGGTGGCCATCGCTTCCAGTCTTTCATGGTAGCCACGCACTGCAAAATGCGCCAGCAGCAATACAATCACGCTGATGATTAGTGCCACTATCATGTTGATAATGAAAGCAGTTTCAATCCGCTCGGAACTTGGGTCGTTGACCTGTTCCACAATCAAATACCAGTCAAACTCAGGCACCAGCCTGCTGTTGAGGTAGAGCGTACTGCCATTATTGGTTTTAAACGAAAATGAGGCACTGGGTGAAGTCAGGATTTTGACGAACGCTTTATCCAGCGCTGCCTTGTTTTTGTTGTGCAGCTCGGAGTGATACTGGCTGCTGCGCAACATGACGTCACCCTGGCGGTTCACAAAATAAATTTCACGGCCATAGCGTTTCTGGTAGTTTTCTATGAGTTCAACCACAGATTGCAAAGCCAGGCCCACGCCTATGATGCCGATAAAATTACCGGATTTATCCTCGATACGGTAATTGACAAAAATGCTTAATCGGCGTTGGTCAGCGGTATCGTGGTCGATGTTAATGACATACGGGCTAGGAGATTTTTTTGCCTGGAAATACCAGCTTTCATCCTCATTGGCTTCAGAGACTTTTTTGAGCACACCGGTAGGATGGTAATAAAGCCTGGATTTTTCCGAGATAAAGAACGCGGTGATGGTGTTATATTTTTTCTGTATCTGCGCCAGGTAACTGGTCATCTTGCTGGCGTCTTTTTCACCATTGTTGACCCAGTCAAACACAAACACGTCGTTAGCCATCAGTGAAGAGATCAGCAAAGGCTGCAGCAAATCCCGCTGAATCTCTGAGTAGATATTGTCGCTGGTGAGAGGCAGCATTTCTTGCTGCAAACGTTCAGTCAGCGAGTCTTTGGCGACAAAGTAACCGATCAGGCTTGTCGCCAGGAAGCCCGTCAGTACAATGACGCTGAGAAGGATGGTGTAAAACCGCTTGTTAACTACCATAGAATGCTTGCTGAGTGAGTAAAACGATTCCGGGCATTATTACGAATGCCTTGTTTTTTGTTAACTGGAACAATCACTGCTTTAAACGGTTATTCATCAATTGGTCATTTGAAAATGATTAAAGTTTAATCCAGTGTCCAGATTAATGTTATTCCGTGTGCCTGCGAGAAGCATGTTCGTGCAGATAGCCATGCGGCGGTTGCGGTGAGCCGCCGAATTTTTGTGGTAACAGCGAGCCTGCCACCATGGCTATCGCGCTGACCAATAATCCAAGCAGTTGTGCCGGTACCAGGCTGGCTTCACCAACCATGACTTCCACCAGTATCCAGCTGCCGATACCAAAAATAATGGCAGCCAGCGCACCCTGGCTGCTGGCACGTTTCCAGAATGCCCCAAAAAACAGTGGCACAAATGCGCCAGCCAATGTGATTTTATAAGCACTTTCTACCATGCCGAAAATAGAGAGCTCTGAATTCAGCGCATAAAACAGCACCATGCCCGCAAAGCCGACCAGGCAGAGGCGCATGACACGCAGGAAGGCATGGTCACTCATGGTGGGGACAAATCCTTTAATCACGTTTTCGGCAAAAGTGACAGAGGGTGCCAGCAAGGTCGCAGAAGAGCAACTCATAATGGCGGACAGAACTGCGCCAAAGAAGATTGCCTGGGCCAGTAATGGGGTATGCGTGAGCACTAAGGTAGGCAACACACGCTGAGAGTCCGATTCCACCAGCGCACCAAAGGTTGCAGGGTCTATCAAAGTCGCCGCATAGGCAATGAACATAGGCACGAAAGTGAAGCAAAAATAAATACTGGCACCCAGGATAGAACCCCACAACGCAATATTGGCCGTTTTTGCCGAAGTGATACGCTGGAAAACATCCTGCTGTGGAATCGAGCCCAGCATCATGGTCAGCCAGCCGCCCAGGAAAGTCAGCCACACACTCCAGTTGGCGGATTGCGGGAAGAAATGCAGTTTCCCAGCATTGCGTGCGTGCTCGATCACCGGACCCACGCCACCGGTCTGGCCGGAAACGATACTGGCGATATAAAGCAGTCCGCCTATCACTACAATCATCTGCACAAAGTCCAGGATAGCGACCGATAGCATGCCGCCTAATGTGGTGTAAGTGAGGACAATGGCGGTGCCTAGAATCATGCCGGTCTGTTCCGGGATATAACCATCGCTGATCAGGTTGAAAATCAGTCCCAGCGCTTTGATCTGCGCCGCGACCCAGCCCATGTAGGAAACGACGATGGCAATGGTGGTGAGGATTTCTACCGTACGGTTATAACGCATGCGATAGAAGTCACCAAGGGTCAGGATATTGAGTTTGTACAGGCGGCTGGAAAAGAAGATACCGGCAATGATCAGGCACATACTGGAGCCAAACGGATCAGCCGCCACACCGGTCAGGCCCTCGCGTACGAAAGTAGCGGAAACGCCAAACACAGCTTCAGCGCCAAACCAGGTGGCAAATACCGTCGCCATGACGACGGGTAGCGGTAAATGACGGCCTGCGACCGCATAGTCTTTGGTGCTGTGGACGTTTCTGGCTGCAAACAGGCCGATTGCAATGGAGACCAGCAAATACGCTATCACAAACCAGAGCAGCACTATCTCTATCCTTTTAAGGCCGTTGCAAAACGCAGATTTTAAAACAAAACCTGTTTAATGATAGGGTTTGTTTTGTCTGGAAAAGTAAAAAAAGCCTGAAACCCAGGCTTTTTACTTCTGTGTGTGTTGGTCACAACTTAATTCGCGAATAACAGGAACAAACTGGCAAGTTGTAATACTACCAGTATGCCGATGGCGCTGATAAACCATTTCTGCCAGGTCGCTTGTTTGTGTTGCGTTGCCAGCATGGCATCAATATGGCTTTGCTGTTTGGCAAACTCACTCTGGTTACGTAAATACTGCTCGAATAACCTTGGGATTTCAGCCGCGTGTGCGAGCACGTAAGGCAATTCATGCTTGGCTGATTTGATCAACCTGCGCCAGCCTATCTGTTCACTCATCCAGCGTTTGAGGAAAGGTTTTGCGCTATGCCACAAGTCGATATTCGGGTCCAGCTCACGCCCCATGCCTTCGATATTAAGCAGAGTTTTTTGCAACATGATCAGCTGTGGCTGGATATTGACGCCAAAACGGCGCGACATCTGGAACAGGCTGAGCAGGGTGCGGCCAAAAGAAATATCTTTAAGTGGTTTCTCAAAAATTGGTTCACAAATGGCTCGGATGGCGGTTTCCAAGGCTTCCACATTAGTATCAGCCGGAACCCAGCCGGATTCAATATGCGCCACTGCGACATCGCGGTAGTCGCGGTTGAAAAATGCCAGGAAGTTACGCGCCAGGTAATACTGGTCGGTCGGTGACAGGCTGCCCATGATGCCGAAATCAAGGGCAATAAATTTGCCTTTATCGGGCCCTTCGGTGACTACCTGGATATTACCGGGGTGCATATCTGCATGGAAAAAACCATCACGGAACACCTGGGTAAAGAATATTTCAACGCCATCATGCGCGAGCTGCGTGAGATTAATGCCTGCGTCTCTCAAGGCAGAGGTATCACGGACAGGCGTGCCGAACATGCGTTGCATGGTCATTACCTGTTTACGCGAGTAATCCCAATATACCGCAGGCACCAGCAAACGCTTGTCGCTGAAGTTGCGGCCCAGTTGTGAGCATTGCGCGGCTTCCAGGGTCAGGTCCAGCTCATGTTCGGTATGCCGTGCAAATTCTTCCACCATCTCATCCGGCTTCAGGCGGCGTCCTTCGCTGGAGAGTTTTTTCACCCACCAGGCGATAGTGCGTAATAAGGCGATATCTCTGTGGATAATGGCTGCAATACCAGGGCGTAATACTTTGACGGCGACCTGTTCGCCACTGTGCAGCGTGGCAAAATGTACTTGTGCCACAGAAGCGCTGGCGACCGGCACCGGGTCAAATGCTGCATAGGTAGTGTTCAGCGGCGCATTGAATGCTTGGATCAAAATCGCTTCCACCTGGCTGAACGCAAACGGTGGTACCTGGTCTTGCAGTTTGGTCAGCTCATCGGCTACATCCGGTGGCAGCAGGTCACGGCGGGTGGATAGCATCTGGCCGAATTTAACGAAGATGGGCCCCAGCTTCTCCAGTGCCAGTCTCAGCCGGATCGCACGTTGTTGCGGCGCACTACGCCAGAAAAAAAGCAGGTTGAGAAGACGAGGTACCAGATTCGACTTCTCTTCGCGCACAAAGAAAATGTCCAGGCGATACCAGATAAATACACCGATAATTTGATAGAAACGAAACCAGTGCATATTTATCGGCTTTCTGATGAAGGGGAAGCTGCCAGCAATTTATCGACACGCGATTGCAGGCGATCGGCATCTTCACGCAGACGGTCAACAGACTGGTTAAAGTGTTCTATGCTGGTTTTTTTTGCGATCAGTGGCTGTTCTTCCTGCCAGTATTCCACCAGCATTTCGCCGAGGTTCCTGGCATTGGCCTGTAGCTGTTTGAATTTTTCCTGACCCAGTTCTACCACCTGGTAGGCGGCGATATCGCCGACAACTTTGCTTAAATCACCCTCTACATCCCAACGCACGGCTGAGAGTATTTTGCCTACTTCGATGCCCAGCGCCACATCACCATCGATTTTGATCAGGCTGGCAGCCAGCGGGTCTTTGCGCATTAAACGCATGACCAGGCTGGGCGGTAAGTGAATGGTGGCATCGGCAGTCGCAGAATCAGCCGCGACCGCAAGTTCGCCATTGGGCAGAATGGTCAGGTTGACTTGCGTGACCTTGAAGTCAAAAGTTAAAGTCTGGTTGGCGTAGGGTTGCAGTAGCGGCGCGGTCCAGTCGTTTTGCTGCATCAGGTGTTGCAGCACAAATTGAATCAATGGTTTAAACATAGAATTTAGAGTTTAATGCCTTTGTGCAATGCCACTACGCCTGCGGTCAGGTTGTAATAATCCACTTTGCCAAAACCTGCGTCATGCATCATCTGCTTCAGGGTTTCCTGGTCCGGGTGCATGCGTATGCTTTCCGCCAGGTAACGATAGCTGGGTTCGTCATTGGCGATCCACTTGCCCAGCTTGGGCAGCAGTTTGAAAGAGTACGTATCGTATAGTTTTTCCAGTGGTTGCCAGACCTTGGAGAACTCCAGCACCAGCAGGCGTCCGCCCGGTTTCAGCACGCGATGCATTTCCCGCAGGGCATTGTCTTTATGCGTCATATTGCGCAAACCGAATGCGACGATGACACAGTGAAAGGATTCATCGGCAAACGGCAGGGTTTCGGCATTGCATTGTGCGGCCGGAATAGTGAGTCCGGCATCTATCATGCGGTCACGGCCTACGCTGAGCATGGAAGCATTGATATCGGTCAAAATCACCTGGCCAGGATTATGCGCGGATTGTGTGCCTACTTTTTTGGCAAACAGGCTGGATAAATCACCACTGCCGCCTGCAATATCCAGTACCTTGTCACCCTGGCCCACGCCGCTGACATCCACGGCAAAGCGCTTCCACAAACGGTGCAGACCGGCGGACATGACGTCATTCATGATGTTGTATTTTTGCGCGACCGAATGAAACACCTCGCCCACCTTTTTTTGTTTGTCATGTTCAGCCACGGTTTCAAAGCCGAAGTGGGTGGTTTTTTGCTGTTCGTCTTGCATGTTTAGATATCCTTGCGCGGTTGCCCGGCGATGGTCAGTTTGGTGATGTAGTCCTGCCACAGGCTTTCATAGTGCTGGGCCAGGTAGTACAAATAATCCCATGAATAGAGGCCGGTATCATGACCGTCATCAAAGATCAGTTTGATGGCGTATCTGCCCACCGGTTCGATCCCGCTGATGTTGACAAGTTCTTTACCGGTTTGCAGGACTTCCTGCCCGGCACCATGCCCGCGAACCTCTGCCGAAGGCGAATACACGCGCAAAAACTCACATGACAGCATGCATTCGGTGTCGTTATCGAAATGAATTTCCAGCAAGCGCGAACCCTGATGCAGCTGGATCAGGGTAGGGATGGGGGAATCTGGTTGAAGACCACTCATAAGATTGAAGAAAGTCGTGTTTCAGGCCGTTATATGACTAATGCGCATGATAGCAGATGACAACCGCATACGCATAAATGCGTATAACTCTAATCTTATGGTTGATAATTCATTTTATTTATGAATTAATGGCTATACCTACATGATTTATTTGAACTTTTCCGAAATCGTGATAGATTAGCAAAAAAACTGGCGATCCTAAGTAGGTTACCGAATAACTATTAAGCAGGTCCTATGGAAAATAACAGACTGGCACAACAATTTGATTTGTATACACGCTGGCGTGAAGCAATTGCTGATGTACTGGGGGAGTATCGGCGCTGGTTGGCCGATAAGCAGCTTAGCGATGTGCAACTTGAAGAACGTATTCAGCATCAGCTTAACCGTTTACGCGAAGATAAGCTGAATGTCGCATTTGTAGCCGAATTTTCACGCGGTAAATCCGAGCTTATCAACGCCATTTTCTTTTCAGATTATGGTCATCGATTATTACCTTCCGGTGCCGGGCGCACTACCATGTGTCCCACCGAGTTGCGCTATGACATGGGTAAACCAGTCAGCCTGTCGCTGTTGCCGATCGAAAGCAGCGCTGGCCAGATTTCCATCACTGAATACCGCCGCATGCCACAGGCATGGTCGGTGATCGAGTTTGATGCCCATTCACGCGAGAGCATGGTCGAAGCATTTAAAGAAGTCAGCCGCACCCGTCGCGTGACACTCGAAGAAGCGCAAACACTGGGTTTATACCATCCCGATCATCCCGACGATTTAATGCTGATCGGCCAGGATGGGTTGATGGAGATTCCTTGCTGGCGCTATGCCGTGATTAACTTCCCGCATACCTTGCTCAAGCAGGGGCTGGTCATTCTGGATACACCAGGTTTAAACGCCATAGGTGCCGAGCCCGAATTAACCATGAGTATGTTACCGAATGCGCATGCCGTACTCTTTATTCTGGGTGCCGATACCGGCGTCACAAAATCTGAAATGGAAGTCTGGCGTCGTTATATCAGTGGTGCGCGCTGGAAGCAAAAAGGGCGCATCGCCGTACTCAATAAGATTGACGGCTTGTGGGACCCGCTGAAAACCGATGACGAAATACAAATCGAGCTGTCGCGTCAGTTACAGACCACTGCTGAATTACTAGGCCTGTCGCGCGACCAGATTTTGCCTACCTCGGCGCAAAAGGGCTTGCTGGCAAAAGTCACTGGCGATCACCAGTTGCTGGCGAAAAGTCGCTTGCTGCAACTGGAAAAAAATCTTTCCGAGGAGCTGATTCCTGCCAAGCAGGAGATTGTGCGCGAAAGTATCCATAGCGAAATTGAAGACATGGTTTTCCAGACGCGCAGCGTACTGGAAACACGTTTGCAAAGCGTGATTGACCAGACCGAAGAACTGCGTTGCCTGCAAGGCAAAAACGAAGATGTGATTGCGCAAATGATGCGCAAGGTCAAACAGGATAAAGTCAATTTTGAAGTAGGTTTGCAACGTTACCAGGCGTTACGTAGCGTATTCTCTGTGCAATCCAACCAGTTGTTTCATCATCTCGGCATGCCTGCACTCAAAAACAAAGTGCGTGAAACCCGTGACAACATGATGAAAGCGTCATTTACCAAAACCATGCGCCAGGCGATGGATGATTTTTTCAGTGACCTCAAACGCCGCATGATGGAAGCCGATGTGCATGTGCTTGAAATCAAGAAAATGATGGAAGCCATGTACGAGAAGTTCTCAAAAGAGCATGGCCTGCTGCAAAAAACACCGCCGCCGTTTTCTACTTCACGCTATCTCAAGGCGCTGAACAAACTGGAAACCATCTACCGCGATCAGTTCAATACCACCTTCAACATGATCGCGCATGAAAAATTCACCCTGACCAGCAAGTTTTTTGAAACCTTGGCCAGCCATGTGATTCTCGAATATGAAGCCGCCAACCGCGATGCCGAAAGCTGGTTGAAAGCAGTGATTGCGCCTATGGAAAGCCAGATGCGCGAGCACCATGTGCAACTGAAACGCAGGGTGGAAAGTATCAAACGTATTTACCAGGCGACAGATACGCTGGAGGAACGGATTGCCGATCTGGAACAGGTGGAGTTATCGATCCGTCAGCAACTCGCAGAACTGGATCAACTCAATGGTAAAGCACTGCTTGCCCTGCAGCATGAAGAAGTGATTGTGCAGGCGGCTTAAAGGATCAGGGAATACAGAAACAGAAACGGGTGCCTAGGCACCCGTTTTTTTATGACTATTACTTGCTTTCCAGCATGTAGGTCTTGATTTTCTGCATTGCCTTTTGCTCGATCTGGCGGATACGTTCGGCAGAGACATTGAACTCCGCAGCCAGCTCATGCAAGGTAGAAACATCGCCCTCCGTCAACCAGCGCGCCTGCAATACACGGCGGCTACGCTCATCCAGCTGTTGCAAAGCGTTGCTCAAACCTTCGGTCTGCATATGCTCGGTTTGCAACGTTTCCAGCAAGACTGATGGCTCAGGGCCTTCATCCTGGAGGTATGCAATCGGGCTGTACATTTCTTCGCCGTCATCATCCACCTGCGCGTCCAGTGGAATTTCCTGACCGTTCAGGCGATATTCCATCTCGACAACTTCTTCAGGCTTCACATTCAGCTCAGTAGCAATACGATTGACATCGTCGGGGCTCAATGTTTCAAAGCCTTGTTTCATACTGCGCAAATTAAAAAATAACTTACGTTGTGCTTTAGTGGTCGCGGTTTTCACCAGGCGCCAGTTACGCACAATGTATTCATGAATCTCGGCTTTAATCCAGTGCATGGCAAAAGAAACCAGACGCACACCGCGCTCAGGATCAAAACGTTTCACCGCTTTCATCAAGCCAATGTTGCCTTCCTGGATCAGGTCAGCCTGCGGCAAACCATAACCGCTGTAACCACGCGCAATGCTGGCTACCAGGCGCAAGTGCGACACAATCAGCGCACGTGCGGATTCCAGGTCACCAGTCTTGTTCAGGCTTGTGGCATAGCTGTATTCTTCTTCAGGCGTCAAAATTGGAAACTGCTTAATGGTTCGCAGGTATGTATCCAGGCTATCAGCGGATGAAACAACAGGTATAGTCAAAGCGTTAATGGTAAAGCTCCTTAGTGAAAGAAGAGATTTAAACTAATTTTAGCACTCATGGAGTGAGAGTGCTAGCCCGGGAGAAAAGTTCAGGCGAATTCATGAATTACAAAACTTGGCGGTTGCCATCGTATTTGATCTGATGCAGTGACATAACGTCTCTTAGAGGGTAGTTGGAAAGAAAAGTTAGATTTAAAAGAAATGAGTCTGGAAAAAATATCTAAATTTCTTAAAGGTGCAAAAACAAGTCGTCCAGATTTATTTACCCAGAGGGTACATACATGCGATTAGAAAGGAAGTTACTGGCCCCCAATCTAAGTAAGAATTAATTCGCGATTTTGGCGACAAATTATCTGCAAAGTTTGCAGGGCTTTTCTTTTTTAGCTATGCATTTATTGCATGAATTATAAATATAATTTCAGTAACTTAATGATTTTAAAGTAATTTTTTAATTGGCATGTCGCTTGCTAAATTAGGATCGTATTCTTACTGAAAGCGGATATGTTCAGCGCACCGATCCCAGTATTTCCTCAGGCTTTTTTTGCTGAAAGAGCCTATGATTTACGCGTTTTTGCAAAGCCAAAAAGATATACCCTGCAAGAGATTAAAGCATTTGAAATAAATGCAACGCATTCTGACCGTACCGAAGTCGAAAACTTTATCGCAGCAGTTTTCCATTTTGCATACGGCGCCCAAGTAAAAAATTTTATGCCTACATTGATCGCCTTGCGAGATCAAAATCATCAATTGATGGCCGCTTTTGGGATGCGCGATGCAAGCGACTCATGTTTATTCCTGGAACAGTATCTGGATGAACCGATTGAGAACGTTATATCGCAAAACCTCAATTGCAATATTCAACGTTCGGATATCACAGAGATCGGCAATCTTGCTGTTGCCAATCCCAGAAACGCCGGCATCCTTATCTCACATGTGATTCAACATAGCATCAATGCTGGGGTGCAGTATTGTGTAGCCACTGCGCATCACACATTACAAAATGGACTGATTAAAGGTGGCGTCGATGTACTGCCTTTATCACCAGTGGACCCCAAGCGTTTGCCCCCTGGTGAGCTCGCCAACTGGGGGCGTTACTATGATAACCAACCACAAGTCGTGGTTGTTCGTCAGCCTGCGAGGTAAAAGATGCAATATGCTACTTTCGAACAGGCTTTAGCCAAGCATGCTTTACTAAGCCCCCACTCAATTGCCTTGCAGGGTAGTACTACAGCACTTACCTATGCGCATTTGCAGCTTGAAGTTGATCAACTGAGACGCGAGTTAGCATTCGATAGCAGTTGTCAGCCGATTGCTTTCGCAATTTCCAATCATCCGGCATGGGTAGTATTGGACATCGCTATATTAGGTTGTGAAGTTCCGTCAGTGCCACTTCCATTTTTCTTCACTGACACACAAATCTACCATGCGGTTCTGGATGCCGGTGTCGGCACCTTGATGACAGATCAACCTGAACGATTCAGCAGGATTTTTGCAAACTTAATCATAAGGAAAATGACGTTGCTGATTGCAGGTAAGCGCGTCATGCAAATCGATTTAAGTGTTCCACCAAAGCGTTTACCAAAAGGAACCGTGAAAATTACCTATACCTCTGGCACCACCGGAACCCCCAAAGGTGTCTGCTTATGTGTAGAAAGCATGTTGAATGTTGCCGAGTCTGTGGTTGAAGCAACCAGGATCACTGGGGAAGCGAATCATTTATGCATATTGCCACTGTCTACCCTTTTGGAAAATGTAGCGGGCGTTTATGCAGCCCTGCTTGCAGGTGCAAAGGTGCATTTACTCTCCAGCAAGGAAGTAGGATTGAATGGCACTCAATTGGATGCTCAGCAATTGCATTATGCGCTATCGGACACGCAAGCCAACACGGCTATTTTCATTCCAGAGCTACTCAATGCACTGGTCAGTGTGATTGAGTCAGGGGCTTTGCCTCTGCCTAATTTGCGCTTTCTTGCCGTCGGTGGTGCAGCTGTGTCGAGCCAGTTATTGTCCAGAGCCAATAAGCTTGGCGTGCCCGTCTATCAGGGTTATGGGCTATCTGAATGTGCCTCCGTGGTTGCTTTAAATACCAAGTCCGAAAATCAAGTCGGCAGTGTGGGTAAACCTTTGCAACATCTGGAAATCAAGCTGGCCGATGATGGTGAGATATTGGTGAAAGGGACGCATTTCCTGGGTTATACCGGGCAAGCGGACGTTGCTCGCCATGAGTGGTTAGCCACTGGAGACATAGGTACCCTAGATGCGCAGGGATACGTTTATATCCAAGGGCGCAAGAAAAATATGTTCATCACATCCTTTGGTCGAAACGTTTCACCCGAATGGGTTGAATGTGCCTTATTGAATTCTCCGTACATTGCACAAGCGTGTGTTTATGGAGAAGCGCAGCCATGGAATATTGCACTCATCGTATGTAAACCAGGCATATCCGAAAAATTGATTTCCGAATCAATCGCTGAAATTAATCAACAGTTGCCAGATTACGCCCGTATCAAACAGTGGGTGCCTGTCAGCCCATTTAGTAGTGCCAATCAACAGCTAACCCCGAATGGCAGATTGAAACGACAGGCAATTTATAAAGTACACCAGGCAGCGATTAAGCATTTATACAAGGAATTGGCATGACTTTTTACGAACAGCTTTTGCAAGCAACCGAACCGGACAGAAATGCACTGCTAAGCCTACCGCTAATTACACGTGGTGCTGCAGGTGAATTGAGCCTGGAAGCCTATGTGGCATTCCTCACACAGGCTTACCACCATGTTAAACATACTATTCCATTGCTTATGTCTACAGGCGGACGTTTAGAGGAGCGATACGAATGGTTACGGGTGGCGACTGGCGAATATATTGAAGAAGAAATGGGCCACCAGGAGTGGGTGCTGAACGATATTGAAGCCTGCGGGTTTGATAAAGAAAAAGTACGCCATGGCAAGCCAGGCCTGGCCACTGAACTGATGGTTTCATATGCATATGATATGGTTAACCGGGTCAACCCAATCGGCTTTTTTGGCATGGTATTAGTGCTGGAAGGGACGAGTACAGCAGTGGCGAGTCATGCAGCAAAAGCGATTTCTCAAAGTCTGAATTTACCAGCCAGCTGCTTTAGTTATCTTGCTTCTCATGGTGCTCTTGATGTCGAGCACACGCAATTCTATGAGGAGATTGTGAACAAAATCTCCGATGAGAAAGATCAGCAATTATTGATGCATGCCGCCAAGGTATTTTACAAACTGTATGCTGATATCTTTCTTGATTTGGGTGAGCAGTTCATGGTAAGGGCTTGATATGGACCTCAAGGGAAAACGAATTCTCCTGACCGGCGCAACTGGTGGATTAGGCCAGGAACTTGCAATCTCACTTGCCAGGAAAGGCGCTGAGCTCACACTGGTTGGCCGGGATGAGGCCAAATTGCTGCTATTGAAAAATTCGCTATCTCAGATTGGCAAGAGTGCACACATTATTGGGATTGATCTAAGTGAAACTGGAGCAGTTTCTCAAGTTTCAAAAGCTGCCAGTCGATATATGGGCGGGGTCGATATTTTAATCAATAATGCGGGTGTCATGGACTTCATCAAATTTGAAGAGCAGAGCCCAGAGCGAATCGGACAAATGATAGAGACAAATGTCACCATACCCATTCAGCTCACTAATGCCATGCTTGCTGAGTACCTGCTGAGAGGGACAGGCCATATAGTATTTGTCGGTTCAATATTCGGCTCACTGGGTTTTCCTCATTTTGCAACGTACTGCGCCAGCAAGTTCGCTATTCATGGATTTTCCCAATCCTTACGCCGGGAGCTATCAGGTACCAAAATTGGTGTCACTTACATTGCACCCAGAGGCATTAATACTGCCATGAATGATGCCAATACTGTTGCCATGTGGGAGAGGACTAACAGTGAAATGGATGAGCCGGTAGTGGTTGCCAACCGTATTGTCCGGGGCCTTGAAAAAAAGCAACAAGAAGTGTTTATCGGGCAGCCACAGTCATTCTTTGCCTGGTTAAATGGCGTGTGTCCAAAATTAATCAGCAGTGCTATTAAAAAAGATACAAAGATTGCACGTCAATTTTTATAAATTCAAAGGAGCATTCTCATGAAGCATTCTCGACTAATTATTACCGTTCTCTTGCTCAGTTTATTTTCCGATTTAGTCCTCGCTGATGAAAAACTTGACGGGAGTATTGCCAGTTTGCAGCACGAATGGGCGAAGGCAAATTACAGCACCCCTAAAGATGCACAGGAGTCCGCATTTAAAAATCTGTCCGAAGAAGCGCACCTCATCACTGAGAGAAATGCTAATGCCCCGGAAGCCCTGATCTGGGAAGGCATTGCCAATGCTGGGTATGCTAAAGCGAAAGGTGGATTTGGCGCGCTAAAGCTTGCCGAGAAGGCACGTGACTTGCTGCTTGCAGCCGAAAAATCTAATCCTAATGCACTCCAGGGATCTGCATACACAAGTTTAGGTTCACTATATTACAAGGTACCAGGCTGGCCGATCGGATTCGGTGACAAGAAAAAAGCTAAAGCTTATCTTGAAAAGGCATTACAGATAAATCCAGCTGGTATAGATACTAACTTTTTCTATGCGGATTTTCTGAGTGAACAAGGTGAATATAAGCAAGCCATTCCGTATTATGAAAAAGCATTGGTTGCCGCACCGAGGATTGGACGCGAAGACGCGGATGCTGGCCGAAAAGCTGAAGTTGAAGCAGGATTGAAGTTAGCCAAGAGTAAAGTTTAAATTGTTTTCTTTTGGATAATAAAACCCAGCAGGATTGAAAGCCTGATAATCAAACAGACTCAAGGAGTTAACTTTGAGTCTGTTTTTATTACATTCATTCAGAGCAAACAATCCATCAATGAATTGGCGTTAGCGACCAATTTTTCATTGCTTCATCGCCAGGGCGATCAACGACAACCTTGCCATTTTCAGTGCTAGTTACCCAACTGGTCGGAATATAGTGATGCTGGCCAGTACTATCCTTATTTAACTTGATGCAGTCAGTGCCTTCAAGGTGATCCACTGTTGCAAACTGCCCGCCTTGCGAACAAACCACCGGCATTTCAGGAAGAATCTGGTTGATGTTCAAGTTTCTTTCCTGCGACAGTAGACTTTCATTACTTGCGTCTGGGGTCACAACGTTATTAATAATTTCTTCTACCAGGTTTTTTTGGGAATCATTCATCATTCCAATTTCCTTAATATTCATCATTTATTTTTCTTCATCGAATCAAAATAATAAATGTGAGGACCGATATGGTTTATCAGGAGATGGCTGATGACTTTGTAAGAATTACGGAAAAAAGCCTAGTCTTTGTCTTTTCCTTTGCCATGGCCACGTCCTTTACCAGGGCCACGATCACCATGCTTGGGTCCGTGACCTCTGTTGTCATAATGGTCATGTCCGTGGTCGTCTCTACCCCTGTAATCGCCATGATCATGTGAGTAAGATACATAGCGAGGCGCATATACGTTTTGATACCAGGAATCCTGGACAAAATATACCTGTCTGCCACACGCGCCGTAGTGGCCGCAATAGCGTGACCATTTTTTCATTTGGCCAGGTGGAACACGCAAATACATAGGCGGTTGCACAACAGCTACAGGTGGGGGTTGGATAATCACCGGTTGCGCGTAGACAACTTGTGGGGGCGGGTAGGGGTCACCTAAAACAATCTGGCCATAAAATCCAGGTTGACCTATGCTGACAGCGACGCCATCTGCAAAGGCTAACGCTGAAGTTGTTAAAAATACTGCACCCATCGCTACATTTTTAATCATGGTATTACCCTCTCAAATAAACATGCTCATAAAATTAAGCATGAAATAAATGCATTGAGCGCATTTTAAAAATCTGTCCAAAAGTAAAGTAGTCTCATAAATCTGATAGCTATGTCGGAATGCACTGACAGTCGAATAGGAATTTATCCTAAGCTGATTCGTCAACTTCCATGGTTTGATCAGGCAATAATAGCCTTACTTAAGTGCATTTGCAGGAAGGCTTTAATAAATTTTATGTGATGCATTTACCTACAATTAGGACTATTGTCATTCTTTACATCTCTTGATAAAGTGCAAGCGCTTTTAATTTAGCAACTAAGCCTAGCGCTGTAATAATTTATAAAAAACTAATCAGGGATTTTTTATTGAAAACTCATCTAAAGGTATTAACCGTAGCACTTGTCATATTTATCAGTGGTTGTGCGACAGCACCACAAACGCCAGTCGCATTTTCGAACAGTGCGATTTCAAATAATCAACGTATCGGTATAGCGATGACTGCGTTACCGAAAATAGATACCCAGTTTCCTGGTGCGGACTGCTTGTTATGTCTAGCGGCTGCTTCAATTGCTAACTCATCGCTCACTAAACACACTCAAACCTTAACATACGACACCTTGCCAACAGTGAAAGAACAGCTTGCAGTGTTGCTGAAGAAAAAGGGCGCTGACGTGTTTGTGATTGATGAAGCCTTGAATGTAAAGGATTTAAAGAGTTCTGGAGCAAAAGGTGACAAAGTCGCTACAAAGGATTTCTCCTCTTTTAAACAAAAATACAATATCAATAAGTTAGTGGTGATTGAGATCAACAGTCTGGGTTTCGTCAGGACTTATGCATCGTACATTCCCACTAGCGATCCCAAAGGCAATTTGCAAGGCGTGGGCTATATGGTCAATTTAGCCGACAATACCTATGATTGGTATTTGCCTGTCTCAGTGACAAAAAGTGCTGAATCAAACTGGGACGAGCCGACTACGTTTCCTGGACTGACAAATGCCTATTTTCAAGCAATGGAAATCGGTAAAGATTCGTTTCTAAGCCCATTTTCGGGGAATATGATCACTTCCACAATTGCACCTACAGTGACCAAATAACGGAAGCAAATCTAAAATAAGCTTTTAAAGGGTGAGGATTAATGAAACGAATTTTATTATTGGTAAGCATGGTTATAAACATGCTTATTTTCAATTCAAGTGCAATGGCTGAGCCAGCCAATAAGCCAACCACATTATCATTGCCTTTTAAAAGCAATAGTCAATGGATGCTTGAGTTACCAAATGATGGGCCGGTTGTTTACCATGGCGTGTATAGCCTGGACGAAGCCGGGACGGGTAAAGGAGGTATGCTTTACCCCGCACCCAGTGCGGCAGGACTTGTTGCTGCAATCGTCACGCATGCCCTCATTATTAACTCTGTTAAAAACGAACAGAAAAATCAGTTGCAACTGAATGCTGACCAAGTGCTGTCGAGCTATCAGGAGGCACTCAATCACTTTAAATATGGAGAGTTAATAGAAAGGACGATAGACAGGCTATCTTTAACGCCTGCGGCAGAGCATCTAAAAGCGCTAGCCTATTCTGAGCGTAGGATGATCATCGAAAGCGCGCCAACCTTCATGCTTACACAAGATCAGAAAACCATTATTATCAATGACAATGTCGTTATACGCATACCAGGCCAAACACCGGAAGTGGCCCATAAAAGCATGATCAGGGTCATTTCCGCTGCTGAAAATAGTGCGGACTCCTCATCGTTCTGGACAGGCAATCAGGGAGAAAATATTAAAGGTATATCTTCACAACTGCATGCCCAGTCCATCGATATTGCATTACAAACCTTTGCGGCTGGTAAATCGGCAGAAAGCAAGCCTTTCCAAACTGTGCGTTACAAAGAAGGATTGTCTGACAAAGTAGAGCGTGCTCAAGTGATTCACAAAGATTGTGACCGCATGTTAATTAAAAACCTACGTGGTGTGTTTATCTCTGCGCCAGTAGTGAAATCGCCTGAAAATGCTTGCGAGCCCGTCACTGAAATTTAAAACACCAGCACCTTAAACTTGCAGTGGATTATGTCACTGCAAGTTAAGCAATTGCCCTGCTATTTCATATTCCGTATCGCCATCCACCCCAAGTCATGCATACAGACCACAAAGGCGCGTTTAAACGTCTGCGTTTTGTAGTCGGGTAAATAATCCGGCCCCAGTTTTTTCTCGCATGAGACTTGATCCCGTTTCAGCTTGTCTGGAAACGCGCCCATTTTCCACCATGAGTTAATCGCGTATGTCACATCCGGGCCGTCGTTCACTGTTGAGTGGGTGGCGGCTTTGTCTGTTTTATCTTCAGCGTTCGTGTTGGTTGTCGTTGCCGCTGCGGTGGGTGCTGCTTTCTCTGTAGGCTTGGTTGTAGTCGCAGCACTATTCTGTGGTGTTTTCGCAACAGCAGCGGCGACTGGTTTTTCCTTTTTATCCGGTGTGATCTCAATAAACGGACTTGGTTTGCTGATGACTTCCTGATGGTTGTCACGGGTTTCTATTGTCGCAAACAGCGGGTCCATGGCGTCAACTTGAGGTTTTTGCCAGCCTTGTTCTGCCAGGCAGGCGGCGAGTTGATTGCCGCTGCCGCGGCAGGCTTGGTGCGCCCTGTCTATATCTTGCTGCGAACCTCCGCGCTTGTAAGAAACCTCACCACATCCCGGTAATAAAGCCATCAAAAATAAGTAAGTTAAAAGACGCATTGCGAGTCCTGTTCTCAATTTGTTATGTGCAGTCTAGCGATGTTTGCTATTTAGCATCCTACGCAAATTGACGTATTTGTCCTACACGTCCCTGTCGTTAATCTGGGCACAAGTTTTGATCGACTGTGATTGTTTTGAAGTTAACGAGAAAGGGAGTTTTAGATGATGAATATTAAAAAATGTGCCTTGCATACCGCGGTAGCAATGGCTTGTGGCCTCGGTGTGCAAATGGCCAATGCGGGTGCCACCATCAGTTTTGGTGAAGACAAGTATATCAGTGCCGGCTTCGGTTTTATCACCAGTTACAACTCTGTTGAAGATGCGTCCAACAATGGCAGTGACCGTTCTAACGATTTCACACTGGACAGTGCGCGTTTATATTTGTCAGGCTCATTCAATAAATACATCAAGGGGATGTTGAACACTGAGAAATCCGGTGGCGGTAGTGATGTAGGTAGCAATATTGAAGTGATTGACGCCAACGTGCAATTCCAATTGACTCCTGAAGTTGCAATTTGGGCAGGTCGTTTCCTGTCTCCAAGTGACCGCGCGAACATGGCAGGTCCTTACTACTCCATGGGTGGCGGCTACTGGGCAAATATCGCTTCACGTTACGGCTGGAACGGCGGTGTCATTGGTCGTGATGAAGGTGTAGCGATTGTAACCAGTTTCCTTGAAGATCACTTGGCTGTTTCTTTCGGTGCATTTGAAGGTGATAAAACCTTCCGCTTCAGTGGCGTGGGGGCTCAAGGTGAATCTGCAGCCGTTAAAGATAAACTGATGTATGCCGGCCGCGTTCAATACAACTTCTGGGATGCTGAGCCTGGCTATTACGGCACAGGTAACTACTTTGGCGCCAAAGATATTCTCTCTATCGGTATCGCTGGCCGTATGAAAAAAGATGGTGCGGTGGCTACTGGTGGTTTGGCCGGTGATTATAAATCTTACAGTGTCGACTTTCTGTTAGAGAAAAAGGATGTAGGTCCAGGCACATTCTCAGCTGAAGCAGCTTACTACTACTACGATACAGACAATGTATTTCTGGGTGAACAAGGTAAAGCTTACTCCGCAGGACTTGGTTATTTATTCAGCGATCCAGTCGGCTGGGGCAAGATCATGCCTATCGTCCGTTACCAGAAGTTTGATGCAGATGGCCTGACATCAGCTGCGAGCGTTAATACACGTACCGGTGCAGATACCAAGCGTTTTGAAGTGGGTGCTAATTACATCATTGCCCCATATAACTCAGTCATCACTGCCACTGTGGGCAAAACAGATACCCCGACAACCTCTAGCGACAATTTCTTCAAAGTCGCATTGCAGATGCAATTTTAATCAAACCTTATAAGCCTTTCTCACAAAGGAGCTGAGTGTAATGAAAACAATAGTGAAGTTGGATTTGGATAAAAAGCCCTGGGAACAAGACGGTCAGATTCATAACCGTTGGCACCCGGACCTGCCGATGATTGCCATGGTCAAGCCAGGCGACGAGTTCCGTGTCGAGTGCATGGACTGGACTGGCGGCCAGATCGGTAACAACGACAGCGCCAACGATATCCGTGATGTGGACCTGACCCAGGTGCACTACCTGAGCGGCCCTATCGGGGTTGAAGGTGCTGAACCGGGTGACCTGATGGTGGTTGAGATTCTGGATGTAGGCACTTTCGACGACCAGCAGTGGGGGTTTAACGGCCTGTTCGCCAAGGAGAATGGCGGTGGTTTCCTGACTGACCATTTCCCTAAAGCCAGCAAGTCGATCTGGGATTTCCACGGTGTATATACCACTTCCCGCCATGTGCCTAAAGTACGTTATGCCGGCATCATGCACCCGGGTTTGATCGGTTGCCTGCCATCACGCGAATTACTGGAAACCTGGAATGAGCGTGAAGCTGCGCTGATTGCAACGGATCCGGACCGTGTGCCGGCACTGGCACTGCCACCTGAGCCGAAATCTGCCGTAATGGGCCGGTTGTCCGGTGAAGCTGCCACAAAAGCGGCTGCTGAGGGTGCACGTACCGTACCGCCGCGTGACCACGGTGGTAACTGCGACATCAAGAACCTGACCAAGGGTTCAAAAATATTCTTCCCGGTCTATGTGAAGGATGGCGGCCTCTCCATGGGTGACCTGCACTTCTCGCAAGGCGATGGTGAAATCACTTTCTGTGGCGCGATTGAAATGGCCGGTTACCTGGACATCAAGGTCAGCCTGATCAAAGACGGCGTGAAGAAATATGCGATCAAAAACCCGATTTTCCAGCCTAGCCCGATCACACCGACTTATCGTGACTATGTGATTTTTGAAGGTATCTCGGTGGATGAAGCTGGCAAGCAGCATTACCTGGATGTACACGTTGCATACCGCCAGGCTTGCCTGAACGCGATCGAGTACCTGAAGAAATTCGGTTACAGCGGCGAACAGGCAGTGGCAATCCTTGGCACTGCACCGGTAGAAGGGCATATCAGCGGCATCGTAGATATCCCGAATGCGTGTGCAACCTTGTGGATACCGACTGAAATCTTTGAGTTTGATATCCGCCCGAATGCTGACGGACCGAAGATCGAGGTGCCGCCAGGCATTAGCGTGGCGCCAAGTACCTAAGATTTAGGCACTTAAGGTCAAGTTTTCAAAAGCCAGGTTTGCATAAGTTAGAAGGGAAATAGACAGATGCCTCTTTACGAATATGAGTGTGACAGTTGTGGTGTGTTTACCGCGCTACGCAAGATGAGTGAGTCCAGTTTGCCAGCTGATTGCGAGTGCTGTGGGTCAGAAAGCCCGCGCATCCTGTCGGTGCCGAAACTGGCCATCATGGGCAAGCAGCAACGGTCCGCGCATGAACGTAACGAGAAGTCTGCCCACGAGCCACGCAGCGGCCGTCGCTCAAGTTGTGGTTGCACAGGCTCACATACCTGTAAAACCACCACCAAGGTGAATCCTGATAATGGTAAACCGGCGATGCAGATGCAAACCAAGAAAACGGCCAGGCCCTGGATGATCGGGCATTAGCCTGATCGACCAAATAAAGCTGATAGGGCATTAAGCCTGAACGTCCATGGATGGCCGGACACAGCACTCATCGTAATAAATGCAGTACCTGAATACAGTATGTAGTAAGCAATGTTTAATTTTGAAGTGAACTGATTTTTAAAGGAGAGTTGTAATGAGTACCTTGAACAGAAGGGGTTTTATCAAAGGCGCGATGTTAGGTGCCATGATGGCAGCGGGTCTCGTTACCGGGCACGCATTTGCTGCAGATTTCCCAACAGCAAAAGTGAACACCACCGGCCTCGCTGTGACTGACACTACCGTCAAAGTCGGTATCCTGCACTCCGCCACCGGCACGATGGCGATCAGTGAAACAGGTTCTATCCAGGCTGAAAAACTGGCGATTGAGCAGATCAACGCCATGGGCGGTATCCTGGGTCGCAAGATCGAAGTCGTGCAGGAAGATGGTGCATCTGACTGGCCGACTTTTGCTGAAAAAGCGAAGAAACTGCTGGAAAAAGATAAAGTGGCTTCTGTAATGGGCTGCTGGACATCCGCTTCGCGTAAAGCTGCCTTGCCCGTGTTCGAAAAAGACAACGGCTTGCTGTTCTACCCGACTTTCTACGAAGGTCTGGAGCAATCCAAAAACGTGTTCTACACAGGTCAGGAAGCCACGCAGCAAATTCTGGCAGGTCTGGACTGGATCGCTAAAGAGAAGAAAGCCAAAACTTTCTACCTGATTGGTTCTGATTACATCTGGCCACGTACTTCCATGAAAATTGCCCGTAAACACATCGAGCAACATCTGGGCGGCAAAGTGGTAGGTGAAGAGTACATCGCTTTGGGTGATACGCAATTTGGTTCTGTGATCAACAAAATCAAACTGAAAAAACCTGACGTGATTTACGCAGCGGTTGTGGGCGGCAGTAACGTGGCCTGGTTCAAACAGTTGAACGCAGCTGGCCTGAACTCTACCAAGCAAACCATGCTGACCATCTCCGTAACAGAAGATGAAGTATTGGGTATTGGTGGTGAGAACCTGGCTGGTTTCTACTCAGCAATGAAATACTTCCAGTCGCAAGACAACGATGCAAACAAGAAATTTGTTGAAGCATTCAAAAAACGCTGGGGTAAAGATGCTGTGATCGGCGACGTGACACAAGCAGCTTACCTGGGCCCATGGTTGTACAAAGCAGCGGTTGAACGTGCTGGCAGCTTTGATGTAGACAAGGTGCAAGCTGCATTGCCTGGCTACGAGTTCAAAGATGCACCTGAAGGCCCTGTGACTGTAGAAGCTAACCATCACCTGACGACCAAACTGCGTATCGGTCAATGGGGCAAAGATGGCCAGGCGAAAGTGGTCTACACCTCTGGCTACATCAAACCTGATCCGTTTCCAAAAGGCTACCAATAAACTGGTGTTGTCTTAAATAGCTAACACGGTAGCCGCTAAATGCGGCTACCGTTTGGCCAAATGATAAAACCCAAGTAACACAAACTTAATACAGAATCATTATAGAAATTGCATTTAACAGGAGACCGCTATGTTTGGTTATTCGATGGCAGAAATAGGCAATATTGTGGTGATGCAAGGCTTTTCAGGCCTGAGCATGTTTACAGTGTTGCTACTGATGGCACTAGGTCTCGCGATTATTTTCGGGCAGATGGGTGTGATTAACATGGCACATGGCGAGTTTATGACCATAGGCGCTTACACTACAGTCATGCTTTCCAAAGTGGCCGCAACTTACGGGTTCACCAATTATTACTTTATATTTGCCATAGCGATTGCTTTTGTGCTGGCGTTCGCCGTCGGTTACTTCATTGAATTCATCATGATCCGGCATCTTTATAAACGGCCGCTGGATACCTTGCTGGCCACCTGGGGTTTGAGCCTGGTCATGCAGCAAATCTTCCGTTCTTCATTTGGCGCCAAAGAAGTGAGTGCCGAATTGCCCGAGTGGATGCTGGGTTCCGTGAATCCAACACCAGATATTGATATTCCAATCAACGGTTTGTTCGTGATGGTGCTGGCAGCACTGGTGACCTTCGGTGTGTATATGTTTATGTACAAATCCCGCTGGGGCCTTAGAGTACGTGCCACCGTGCAAAACCGCACCATGGCTGGCGCAGTAGGCATCAATACCGCCAAAGTTGACCGTGTCACATTTGCACTTGGTTGCGGCATTGCCGGTATCGCAGGTGCTGCATTTACCACCATTGCTTCCACTGGCCCGACCACAGGTACCTTGTACATCGTCGACAGCTTTATGGTGGTGGTGTTTGGTGGTGCCGCCAGCATCGTCGGTACGATTGCCTCTGCCTTCGGTATCGCCCAGGCACAATCTATCCTGCAATTCTTTATGACCAGCTCTATGGGTAAGGTGTCTACCTTGCTCGTCATCGTCACCATCCTGATGATGAAACCAGAGGGCTTGTTTGCCTCCAAACTGCGTAAGTAATTAAGGGTGTAGGACTGTTAATCAATGAGCTAGCGGGATTCAGCACAAGGCGCACGGCGCACAGAAAGCGCAATGTACACAAAGTACATGAGGATTTCGAGCACCGCGCAACGCAGTAATGGTCCCGCGCAGCCATTGAGTAAAAGTTCTATAAGTAAGAAGACGTATTAAGTGTTTAACCCTGCCGCAATAGAATCAACGCATCAACAGAGGAGAAATCTTGATGACATTATGGGAAAAAATCAAAGCCAGCCCGTTAGTGGGTGGTAAGGAAGGTGCGATCAGCCTGGCTGTACTGGCTGCCATCATCTTCGTTGTACTGCCACTGGGTGTAGATATCTTCCGCCTCAATTTGATCGGTAAATACCTGACTTACGCGTTTGTCGCTGTCGGCCTGGTCATGCTGTGGGGGCACGGTGGTATCCTGAGTTTAGGCCAGGGTATCTTCTTCGGCCTTGGCGGTTATGCGATGGCCATGTTCCTGAAACTGGAGGCTTCTGATCCGCTCAGCACCAAAATCCAGTCTACCCCTGGTATTCCTGACTTTATGGACTGGAACCAGCTGACTGCCTTGCCATGGTTCTGGGAGCCGTTCAAGAGTTTGCCGTTCACCATCTTTGCCGTGCTGACCATTCCGGCATTGTTCGCCTACATCATCGGTTACGCAATGTTCAAGCGTCGTGTGGGCGGGGTGTATTTCTCCATCATTACCCAAGCCGTGGCGCTGATCTTAAGCATCCTGATTGTCGGTCAGCAAGGCTATACCGGTGGTGTGAACGGCATGACTGACTTGCGCACCATGCTGGGCTGGGATATCCGTAGTGATTCTGCCAAATACATCCTGTACTTTGTGAACGGCTTGTTGCTGTTTGGTGCGATTTTCCTGTCCAAATACATCATGAGCAGCAAGTTCGGTATGTTGTTGCTGGCGATGCGTGACAAAGAAGAGCGCGTACGTTTCTCCGGTTATGACGTTTCCAATTTCAAAATCTTTATCTTCTGCCTGGCTGCGATGATGTCAGCAGTGGGTGGGGCCATGTTTACCCTGCAGGTGGGTTTTATGTCACCTTCCTTCGTCGGTATCGTGCCATCGATTGAAATGGTGATCTTCTGTGCTGTGGGTGGCCGTGCATCACTGGTTGGCGCGGTATACGGCACCTTGCTGGTGAATTACGGAAAAACCGTATTCTCTGAAACCTATCCTGAAATGTGGCTGTTCCTGATGGGCGGGCTGTTTATCGCAGTGGTGATGTTCTTCCCAAGCGGTTTGGCTGGTATCTGGGATAAGTACGCGACTAAATATGGCTGGTTCAAAGACAAGGCACCTGTAAAAAAGCCTGAGGTAAGTACTTCTAAGGTAGAAGCGCAAGCAGTACTTACCGAAACAAGCATTGAAACATCCCTGGCTACAGACTCTACCGGTGTAGCCACCAAGAGATCACCGCGCAAGAAAGCAGATGCAACTTCTGCAATCGAGGGTAATAAATTAAGAGGAGCAGAAGCATGAGTAACACCGACTTCGTCTTGGCAGTAGAGGATTTGACCGTCTCCTTCGATGGCTTTAAAGCAGTGGATAGCCTCACCATGTATATCGACAAAAACGAGTTGCGTGTACTGGTGGGCCCTAACGGTGCCGGGAAAACCACGGTGCTGGACCTGATTTGCGGTAAAACCAAATCTACCGCCGGGTCTATCAAGTTTAACAATACCGAGCTGACCAAACTTTCTGAGCACGAAATCGTGCGTTCGGGGGTAGGCCGTAAATTCCAGAACCCGTCGATTTACGAGAATTTGTCGGTGTACCAGAACCTGGAAGTCTCTTATCCGAAAGGTCGCGGTGTGTTTGGCAGCCTGACTTTCAAACGCACACAGGAAGTGGAAGACCGTGTGCGCAGGATTGCAGAAGACATCATGCTGACCGAGTTCCTGGATATGGAATCAGCCTTGCTCAGCCACGGCCAGAAACAATGGCTGGAAATCGGCATGCTGCTGATGCAGGAACCTGAGTTGTTGATGCTGGATGAGCCAGTCGCCGGCATGAGCGCAAAAGAGCGCGACCAGACGGCTGAATTGCTTAACCGTATCTGCCAGAACAGGTCTGTGATTGTGATCGAGCACGACATGGAATTCGTCAAGAAAATCGCACACAAGGTCACTGTACTGCACCAGGGCAAGATCCTGGCCGAAGGGCCGATGGAAAAAGTGCAAGCTGACGAAAAAGTCATTGAAGTATATCTAGGCCATTAGAGGAGCACAGCATGTTTGAAATTGAGAATTTGCAGGTGAGTTATGGCCAAAGTCAGGTGATTCATGGCCTGAACTTCAAAGCCAACAAAAACGAAACCCTGGCGATTATGGGCCGCAACGGTATGGGTAAAACGACCTTATTCAAGTCATTGATGGGTATTTTGCCGAGTAAAGCCAGCAAAGCGACCGTGGATGGCGTCAGTCTGCAAGGCGCTGCTACGCATGATCGCGTGATGAAGGGCCTGGCTTATGTACCACAAGGCCGCTGGATTTTCCCTAACATGACGGTGCAGGAGAATATCGAAACCGGGTTGGAAAAGTCTTCCAGCCGCGAGATTCCCGATGATATTTTTGCCTTGTTCCCGGTGCTGCATGAAATGCGCAAGCGCAAGGGCGGTAACCTGTCAGGTGGTCAGCAACAGCAACTGGCGATTGCCCGTGCGCTGGTGACCAACCCTAAAGTGTTGTTACTGGATGAGCCAACCGAAGGCATCCAGCCTTCCATCATCAAGGATATTGCCAGGGTGCTCAACGAAATCCGCAAGATGCGTGAGATCACCATCATTGTCTCAGAGCAGGTGTTGAGCTTCACCATGGAAGTGGCTGACCGAATTATCGTCATCGATAAAGGCCGTTTTATTCATGAAGATACCCGCGATAATGTGGATGCCGCCAAGGTGAAGAGTTACCTGTCTGTGTAAGTGCATTTGCAGCCACAGAGGACACCGAGTTCACAGAGAAAAACTTAATTCAACACATGTTTGGTTTGAAATCTCTGTGCTCTCTGTGTCCTCTGTGGCAAGTATTGAAAATAATTTTCTCAGCTGTGGCATGATGCCGGTATGGACGATTTGAAACATGCGATAGCTCCGCCACCTCAGCGTATAACGGCTAAACACTGGCAAGCCAGGCTGGAACTTGGATTTGCCAGACGTGATGCTCGCTCTTACCTGGCACATCGTCTGCATCATGGCCCATTGGTCGTTCAGAAAAGCCTGCATCCGGAAGGCGAGGGTATCTGTCATGCAGTGGTGGTGCATCCGCCAGGTGGTGTGGCAGGTGGCGACGCACTGCATTTACAGGTGCGAGTAGGAGAAGGTGCAAGAGCCTTGTTGACCACGCCTGGTGCCGGCAAATGGTACAAAGCAAATGGTACTAAAGCGACACAAACGCTCACCTTTCAATTGGCGGCAGGCAGTGGCCTGGAATGGTTGCCACAGGAGAATATTTTATTTGATGCTGCAGAAGTAGGCTTTTCTGCAGAAATAGCGCTGGCAGCAGATGCCACTTTGGCGGCCTGGGATATCGTTTGTCTTGGCCGCCAGGCACAACAGGAAATCTGGCAAAGTGGTTTTTACCAGTTAAATCAGCGTATCACGCGAAATGGTAGATTGATCTGGAACGAGCGTGCACGCATGCAGGCGGATGATTTGGTCAAGACCAGTCAAGTGGGTCTGGGGCGCGCAGCGGTATTCGGCACCTTTCTGGTATGTGCAGGCGCTGTACCTGCCGAAGTGTTACAAGCCTGCCGTGAGATAGTGTTGTCAAATGCCAAAGTAGGCATCACGGCCTTACCCGAGGTGCTGTGTATCCGTTACATTGGTAATGCATCGCAGCAGGCCAGGCAATATTTTGAGCAGTGCTGGCAGATTTTAAGGCCGTGGTATTATCAAAAAGACGCCATCAGGCCACGCATCTGGAACACCTGATCGCCACAGAGACAGTCAAAGAGCATTCGTCTACGTAGCTCACCATTTATGGAATTAGCCGCTTATGGAATTAACCCCAAGAGAAAAAGATAAATTATTGATTTTCACCGCCGCCCTGTTGGCCGAGCGGCGCAAGGCACGTGGTTTAAAGCTAAATTATCCTGAGTCCGTCGCTTTTATTTCCGCGGCGATCATGGAGGGCGCGCGGGACGGCAAAACGGTGGCGGAACTGATGAGTTATGGCACGACTTTGCTGGCACGTGATGAGGTGATGGAAGGGGTGCCGGAGATGATTCCGGATATACAGATTGAGGCGACGTTTCCGGATGGGACGAAGCTAGTCACCGTCCACCACCCGATTCCATAAAGGCATGGTGCTGCAAGCGCAGATGGCGGTGTTGCACAACCTTGCCGTACTCATTGTACTGTCTGCGGTTGTGCGCCTTGCCCTCTACGCTTGCAGCACCATGCCAAGCGTTGATGGTATTGATCGATTGAAAAAACAAAATAACACTCATTGGAGTTATAAATGATTCCCGGCGAAATGCAGGTCGCAGCAGGCGACATCGAATTAAACACAGGGCGCGAAACGGTGACGCTGGATGTGGCGAATACGGGTGACCGGCCGATCCAGGTCGGCTCACACTATCATTTTTATGAGACGAATGAAGCGTTGTCTTTTGACCGGGCTTTAGCTTACGGTGCCCGCTTAAATATTGCGGCGGGGACTGCGGTGCGTTTTGAGCCAGGCCAGACGCGTACGGTGCAATTGGTCAAACTGGTGGGCAAGCGTGAGGTCTACGGTTTTGCCGGTAAAGTCATGGGCGCGCTGAAATAGCAGGCGAGCAATAAAGTCAGAGCAATAAGGAAAAACAATGACAGTAAAAATGGATAAACGCGCCTATGCTGAAATGTTCGGCCCGACTGTCGGTGACAAGGTAAGGTTGGCGGATACCGAGTTGTGGGTTGAGGTTGAAAAAGATTTCACCATCTATGGCGAGGAAGTGAAATTTGGCGGTGGCAAGGTGATCCGTGATGGCATGGGCCAGGGGCAAGGCTTGGCAGCTGAAGTCGCAGATACCGTGATTACCAATGCACTGATTATCGATCACTGGGGTATTGTCAAAGCCGATATTGGCATCAAAGGTGGCTATATTTCTGCCATTGGCAAGGCCGGTAACCCGGATATCCAGCCCGGCGTCACGATTGCGGTAGGCGCTGGTACTGAAGTCATTGCCGGTGAAGGCATGATCATCACGGCCGGTGGCATTGATACGCATATCCATTTTATCTGTCCACAACAGATTGAGGAAGCACTGATGTCCGGCGTCACCACCATGATTGGTGGCGGTACCGGCCCGGCGACGGGCACTTTCGCCACTACCTGTACGCCAGGGCCTTGGCATATCCATCGCATGTTGCAGGCCGCAGATGCCTTCCCCATGAACCTGGGTTTTCTTGGTAAGGGGAACGTGAGTTTGCCTGAACCACTGCGTGAACAAGTGCGGGCGGGTGTGATTGGCCTTAAATTGCACGAGGACTGGGGTACAACACCGGCAGCGATTGATAATTGCCTGAGCGTCGCTGACGAAATGGATGTGCAGGTTGCCATCCACTCGGACACCCTCAATGAATCAGGCTTTGTTGAAACTACTATCGGTGCGTTCAAAGGCCGCACCATCCATACCTTCCATACCGAAGGTGCGGGTGGTGGTCATGCGCCGGATATTATCAAGGCAGCTGGCTATCCGAATGTACTGCCTTCCTCTACCAATCCGACACGCCCATTCACCGTCAACACCATTGATGAGCATCTGGATATGCTGATGGTCTGTCATCACCTGGATCCGGCCATTGCAGAAGATATCGCGTTTGCCGAAAGCCGCATCCGGCGCGAAACCATTGCTGCGGAAGATATATTCCATGACTTGGGCGCATTCTCGATGATGTCGTCTGATTCACAGGCCATGGGGCGAGTGGGTGAAGTGATTATCCGCACCTGGCAAACTGCGCATAAGATGAAAATCCAGCGTGGACCGTTAGCGGAAGACGCAGCAGGGAACGATAATTTCCGCATCAAACGTTATATCGCTAAATACACCATCAACCCGGCCATTACTCACGGTGTCTCGCATGTGGTTGGTTCTGTTGAAGTGGGCAAGCTGGCTGACCTGGTGGTCTGGAAACCGGCATTCTTTGGAGTGAAGCCTTTTACCATTATCAAGGGTGGCATGATTGCGGCGGCGGCGATGGGTGATCCGAATGCTTCCATTCCAACCCCGCAACCCGTACATTACCGTCCCATGTTTGGCGCATATGGCGGTGGCCTCAAAACAGCAGTGACCTTTGTTTCTCAAGCCGGGCTGGATAATCCTGAGCTGAAAACACTGGGGCTGCAAAAAACCTTAGTCGCTGTCAAAGGCACACGCGACTTGAAAAAATCCGACATGGTACATAACACCTGGTTACCCAAGATTGACGTCGATCCCGAAACTTATGAAGTGCTTGCTGATGGCATGCCTTTGGTCTGTGAGCCGGCAGAAGTGTTACCTATGGCACAACGCTACTTTTTATTCTAAACATGATTCATTTAACCGAACGTATCACTGTCAGTGGCCATATAGACGACACACTCGAACTGCCTTTTGACCGGCGGCAGAAAAGTCGCTTGCGCGTGAAATTGGCCTCGGGCAACGAAGCGGCATTGTTTTTAACCCGGGGCATCATCCTGCGTGGTGGCGATCTACTCAAGTCAGAGGATGGCCTGGTCGTCCAGATTGTGGCAGCACAAGAGCCGGTCTATAACGTCATTGCACCTACACCTCGCGACCTGATGTGTGCCGCCTATCATTTAGGTAACCGTCATGTGCCTTTGCAGATTGGCGATGGCTGGTTACGCCTGGAGCAGGATTATGTGCTGAGAGATATGCTGTTGGGTTTAGGCATGCAGGTGAGTGAGGTTAACGCGCCTTTTGAGCCGGAAGCCGGCGCTTACGGCGGCGGTCATCGCCATGGCGATGATGCCTTGCATTCTTTACGGCCAAAAAATAATGGACGTGCGCATGGTTAATGCCCTGGCACTCAGTCGCTTGTTGCAATTGGCCAGCCCGCTGTTGCCAGTGGGTGCTTATGGCTATTCGCAAGGGCTGGAGTGGGCGATTGAGTCGAGGGAGGTTGCCAGTGTTGCAACCGCACAAGCCTGGATAGGCGACAGTTTGCAGATTTATCAGGCCCGTTTTGAATTGCCGGTGCTGTACCGTTTATACCAGGCCTGGCAGGCACAGGATTTAGTCGCAGTGCAAGAGTGGGACATGTTTTACCAGGCAGGGCGGGACACCGCTGAAGGATGGGCAGAGACGCGGCAAATGGGCTATTCCCTGCGGCGTTTGCTGAATGACCTCAAGCCCATGTCGCCCGCATTGGTGGCACAGATTAACGCACTGGAATCGCCAGCTTTCCCGACTTTATATGCAGCCATTGCCCAGCACTGGCAAATTCCGGCCGAACAGGTGCTGCATGGTTATATCTGGGGTTGGCTGGAAAATCAGGCCAGTGCTGCCATGAAGGCGGTGCCGCTGGGTCAGGTGGCCGGGCAGACCATCCTGCTGAGCTTGGGCGAGCGCTTGCCACAAGTAATAGAGGCCGCGATGCAATTGCCGGATGATGCCATGAGCAACTTTAACCCCTTACTCAGCATTGCCGGTTGCCAACACGAAACGCAATACAGTAGATTATTCAGATCATGAAAATACATACCCAATTTGAAACACCCACTCCCGCGGTTACCGACTACAAAGAGCCTTTACGTATCGGCATTGGTGGCCCGGTCGGCTCCGGTAAAACGGCTTTAACACTTGCGCTTTGCCAGCGTTTGCGCGAGCTGTACAACATTGCCGTGGTGACTAACGATATCTACACCAAGGAAGATGCCGAATTCCTGACGCGCAACGAGGCGTTATCGCCTGAGCGTATCATCGGCGTGGAAACCGGCGGTTGTCCACATACGGCGATTCGCGAGGATGCGTCCATGAACCTGGAAGCGGTGGATCAGCTGAGCAAGCGTTTCCAGACGCTGGATATTGTGTTTGTTGAAAGTGGTGGCGATAACCTGGCGGCAACATTCAGCCCCGAGTTATCTGACCTGACGATTTATGTGATCGACGTAGCTGCCGGTGAGAAGATCCCGCGCAAGGGTGGCCCCGGCATTACCAAGTCTGATTTGCTGGTGATCAACAAGATCGACCTGGCGCCTATGGTAGGCGCTTCGCTGGAAGTGATGGACCAGGATGCAAAACGCATGCGTGGAGCAAAGCCTTTTATTTTCAGTAACCTGAAGAGTGAGCAGGGGCTGGAGGAGATTATCAGCTTTATCGAAAAACAGGGCTTAATGCTTTAAAAATGATTGCTGTACGTCCGTGACGGTGTTGTGTCGGCTTGCCGTACTCAATTGTATTGCCTGCGCCTACACGCCTTGCCACAAACGTACAGCCATCATTTTCTGATCGAGCCTTTTTGAGGGCCGAGGTTGGGGCAAATTAAGTAATCTATTAGTAGTTGAATGTTGTGGGAGAAGATTCTATGAAAAAAAGTATTCTTTTAGGTATCGGGGCTAGTGTGTTATCGGGTGTGGCATACGCGCATCCTGGACATGACTTACAGGCGGGGTTCGCGACTGGCTTTTTGCATCCACTGACCGGCTGGGATCATCTGTTGGTGATGCTGTCACTTGGCATCTGGGCAGCACGTCGCCAGGTGCAACAGGGCTGGCAATTACCTGTGTTGTTTGTCAGTGTGATGGCAGTGTCTGCGGCGCTGGCAATGGTGTGGCTGCCAATGTCACTGGCTGAAGTGATGGTAGCGGCCAGTGTGCTGGTGATGGGTGGTTTGCTGATCGCAAAGGTAGAGTTATCCAGATGGTCACAGTTTAGCCTGGTGGGATTGGTAGCGGCTGCGCATGGTTATGTGCACGGCGTTGAGCTTGGACAGAGCTGGAGTTCATTAACTGGTATGGTGCTGGCAACGGCTACATTGCATGGGCTGGGCTGGATTCTGGGGCGCCAGCAACAGCCTTGGCTGAAAGCTACGACGCAACTGCTGGGCGGCATGATGATGGGCCTGGGTGCTTACTGGCTGATTGCCTGAGAATTTAAAATAAATTTCCAGAAAGCGGATCTTCCAGGTCCGCTTTTTTAATGTAAAGGCCTGTGATGTTGCTTGCCTTTCATCGCTACGTCAATTAACGTAATGATTGATTTACCTGCAGACCTTAATATAGCGTGGGGAAAGTTTTTTGGTCTGCGGAGCATTGCCGCAGGCTTGTTATTAAAGCCTGTCATCATTAAAGGGTTATTGATTGTCTACGCCGTCTCCCGGATTAGCTAGCGAAATTACTGCCGAACCGATACAGCGTATCGTCAAGATTCGTCGCGACTATAACAATTGGGTGGCGAACGAGACGATAGAGGATTATGCGCTGCGCTACACGCCGCGTGCGTTCCGTAAGTGGTCAATTTTACGGGTATCCAATACGGCGCTGGGGGCCATCTCTTTCCTGGTCCTGGAAGCGATTGGCGGTACCATCACCATTAATTACGGTTTTCCCAATGCGCTGTGGGCTATCCTGGCTGTGGGCGCGATTATCTTCCTGACTGGTCTGCCTATCAGCTATTACGCCGCCAAATACGGGCTGGATATGGATTTGCTGACGCGTGGGGCCGGGTTTGGTTATATCGGCTCGACCATCTCTTCGTTTATTTACGCCTCGTTCACCTTTATCCTGTTTTCGCTGGAAGCGGCGATCATGGGTTATGCGCTGGAATTGTATTTCCATTTACCGCTATACCTGGGTTACCTGGTCAGCGCGCTGATTGTCATTCCCCTGGTCACCCATGGCGTGACTTTGATCAGCCGCATCCAGATGATCACGCAGCCAATCTGGATCGCGCTGATGTTCCTGCCGTTTTTTGCGATTCTGCGTGCGGATCCCGATGTGTTGCACAGGCTGAGTGATTTTGCCGGGACATCCGCCAATGGTGGGCATTTCAACTGGTTGATGTTCGGCGCGGCGACCGCTGTCGGGGTGGCGCTGATTCCGCAGGTTGGCGAGCAAGTCGACTTTTTGCGCTTTATGCCAGCGCGAACGAAAGAAAATTACTGGCGCTGGAATATCGGCGTATTAATGGCAGGCCCCGGCTGGGTCATTCTGGGTATGCTCAAAATGCTGGCAGGGGCTTTGTTAGCCTACCTGGTATTTACCCGGGATATGCCGATCAGCTCTGCGGTCAACCCTACGCACATGTACTTGGTTGGTTTTGAGCATGTGTTCAGCAACCACGAAATCGCCCTTGCCATCACGGCTTTATTTGTCTGTGTCTCGCAAATCAAGGTCAATATGACCAATGCCTATGCCGGCTCGCTGGCATGGTCTAATTTCTTTGCCCGGCTTACGCATAGCCATCCCGGGCGTATTGTGTGGGTCGCTTTTAATGTGATGATTGCCATCGTGCTGATGGAGCTGAATGTATTTCAGGCGCTGGAAGAGATCCTGGGTTTATATGCCAATATCGCCATTGCCTGGATCGCTGCTGTGGTCGCTGACCTGGTGATTAACAAGCCGCTTGGGTTAAGCCCGAAAGGCATTGAATTCCGGCGCGCTTATCTATACGACATCAACCCGGTGGGTGTGGGCGCCATGTTTATTGCCTCTGCGATTTCGATTGCGGCTTATACCGGTGTCATGGGTGTAGTGGCGCAATCCTTCTCTACCTTTATTTCATTATTCACAGCGATGCTGTTATCGCCGCTGATTGCCTGGTATACCAAAGGCAAATATTACCTCGCCAGGCAACGCCCGGTCTATCTGCAACCCTCAGCGACCAAGCAATGCGTGATCTGCGAGCGAGATTACGAAGTCAGCGATATGGCGCATTGCCCGGCTTATGGCGGTGCGATTTGTTCGCTTTGCTGCTGCCTGGACGCAAGGTGCCATGATGCCTGTAAACCGCAGGCACGGTTAAGTGCGCAGTGGGAAGCGGTCAATAGGAAAATCCTGCCAGAGCGCTTCTGGCCGCATCTCAACGGCGGCGTGGCGCACTTCCTGTTGCTGATGGTGATCGCCATGCTGTTATTTGGCGCGACCATCAGCTTGATCTACCTGCATGACTCCTTGACCATAGGGCAGCAATATCCTGAACTGATGGCACGCTTTCGCTCTGGCTATCTCAAGGTGTTTGTCGCACTGCTGTTTCTTGGCGGCATTGTGGCTTGGTGGCTGGTACTCACCTCGGCCAGCCGTCGCGTGGCGCAGGAAGAGTCCAACCGGCAGACCGGGTTATTGCTGGAAGAGATTGAATCACACAAGAAAACTGATAGCCAGCTGCAAAAAGCGCGCCGGCTGGCAGAAGAGGCGAACCAGGCCAAGAGTCGTTATATCACCGGCATCAGCCATGAGTTGCGTACGCCACTCAACAGCATTTTGGGCTATGCCCAGTTGTTGACCAATGATGACAGTATCCCTGACCATCGCAAGCAGGCGATCAAAACCATCAGCCGCGGTGGTGAGCATTTGCTGTCGCTGATTGAAAGCACCCTGGATATTGCCCGTATTGAAAGCGGCAAGATGGCGTTTGATGTCAAGCCATTGCACTTCCCTGAATTCATTACCCACATTGTCAGCATGTTTGAGATCCAGGCGCAAAACAAAGGCCTGACCTTCAATTTTGAACAGGTCGGCACTTTGCCCGAGTATGTGCGGGCTGACCATAAACGCCTGATGCAGATTCTGGTGAATATTCTTGGCAATGCAGTGAAATTTACTACCAAGGGCAGTGTGACTTTCCGCATCAGCTATGCGCGCGAGATTGCGCAAATCGAGATCCAGGATACCGGCCCCGGCATCGCGCCAAATGAGGTTGAGAAAATCTTTGAGCCCTTTGAGCGCGGCAGTGCGGCGAATGTGGTCGGCATAGGCGGGACCGGCTTGGGTTTGACCATCAGCAAGCTGCTAACGCAACTGATGGGTGGCGAAATTCATTTCGACAGCGTGGTTGGTTATGGCACGCGTTTTGATATCCGTCTGTTTTTACCGCAAATCCGCGAGACTGCGCATTTGTCCAAGCAGGCAGTCCGGCAACGTACCGGCTATGAAGGTGCGCCCCGCACTATTCTGGTGGTGGATAATGAAGAGGTAGATAGAGAGTTGTTGCGGGATACCTTGCAGCCGCTTGGCTTTATTATCCACGAAGCGGCCAATGGCCAGGCTTGCGTAAATCAGTACAAAGCGGTGAAGGCTGATTTGATACTGATGGATCTGGCGATGCCGGTGATGGATGGCTGGGAAGCCGCTTATATTATCCGCGAGGTGCATCACTCGCAGATTCCGATCGCGATTGTGTCTGCCAATGCCTATGACCGCAGCCTGGATAACCAGGCCAAAATACCGGCACAGGATTTCTTTGTTAAACCGGTGAATCTGGACGAAGTGCTGGATTGGGTAGGGCACCGCCTGGGCCTGGTCTGGCAATATGTGGACAGCAAAGAAGAGACCCAGTTACTGCTGTCAGAATCTGAGGCAATACCAGTTGCAAAAGACTCTCCCGCTATTCCTGCAGAATTAATGGAAAACCTGATGCAGTATGCCAAGGTAGGCTATGTCAAAGGTGCGCGCGAAATACTCACGACCTTGGCGCGGGAATATTCACATCATCAAACATTGATTAACGCACTGCAAGCGGCCATGGAACGCTTTGATTTTGCTACACTGCAACGCTTGATTGAGGATGCAAAATGACCCACCCAAACTACACCGTGTTGATTGTGGATGATGTGCCGGAAAACCTGGCTTATCTGCATGATGCCCTGGATGAGTCGGGCTATCAGGTCTGTGTCGCCAATTCAGGTGAAATGGCCTTGCAGGTCGCACACCTGATGCAGCCGCATGTGATCCTGATGGATGCGATGATGCCCGGTCTGGATGGATTTGCCACCTGCAGGCGCATCAAGGCCACCGCCGAAACCCAGCATATCCCGGTTATTTTCATGACCGGCCTGACGGAAATTGAACACGTCACCATGGCGTTTGATGCCGGTGGCGTCGATTATGTCACTAAGCCTGTGCGTCCCGCCGAAGTGCTGGCCCGTGTGAAAGCGCATGTGCAGAATGCCACCAAGATGCATCAGGCCACTTCTGCCCTGGATGCCTTTGGCCAGGCCACCATTGCCATTTTACCTGCCGACAAACGGCTGGTCTGGCAAACGCCTTTAGCCAAGCAATACCTGGAACAATATTTTGCCGAATGGGTAGCCAAAGAAGCTTACAGCGCAGTGCAGACCCTGCCACCCATGATTTACCAGTGGCTGGAAAACTGTGTACAGCAATTCACCGCCAAACAAACCATGCAGACTTTGAACGTGAATCAAGGTAGTGCACGGCTCAGCCTCACGGTAGCCAACACCAGTGAAGAGCAATGGGTGATTGTGTTGCGCGAACACTCGGACGAATTGCAGATTGAGTCACTGGGTAAAGTATTCCAGCTCACCAAGCGTGAGTCGGAAGTGTTGTACTGGACGGTCAAAGGCAAAACAAATAAGGATGTTGGTGAGATCCTGGGTACCAGCCCGCGTACCATCAATAAACATCTGGAACACGTGTTCCAGAAACTGGGTGTTGAAACCAGGACAGCGGCTGCTTCGTTAGTGACTTCTAAAATCAAGTTTTAGTAACGCCTGAGCGTCTGATGCTATCAGCCCATTAGCGATAAGCCCTCGGAGCTACCCGCACTCCTGGACATTCCCAGTGACGCAGCCAGCTTGCAGTTTGCTTCTGCTACACTTGCGCTTTGTATTACCAATCAACCACTGTATTCAATAGAGAGGCTTGTATGGATTTGCAACTGACGGGCAAAAAAGCACTGGTATCCGGATCCACAGCTGGTATCGGGCTGGCAATTGCTACCTTGTTAGCAAAAGAAGGTGCCGAAGTGGTCATCAATGGGCGCTCCGAAAGTTCGGTAAAGCAAGCGATTCAGGATATTCAGCGCGCGACTGGTAAAACTGTTGCAGGTTTTGCCGGAGATTTGACACAGGCTGATGTCGCTGAAAAACTGGCGGCAACTCATCCTGAGGTTGATGTGCTGGTGAATAATCTTGGTATTTTTGAACCCAAAGAATTTGAAGATATTCCTGACGCTGACTGGCAGCGTTTTTTTGATGTGAATGTATTAAGTGGTGTTCGTCTTGCCAGGCTTTATCTGGCCGGTATGAAGCAAAAAGACTGGGGGCGTATCGTGTTTATTTCCAGTGAAAGCGGCGTGCAGATTCCGCCGGAAATGATTCATTACGGCATGACAAAATCTGCGCAGATTGCGGTCGCGCGTGGTCTGGCCGAATCTTTGGCGGGGACGCAGATTACCGTCAACAGCATATTGCCCGGACCTACACGTTCTCGTGGCGTCGGTGATTTTGTTGAGGCGCTGGCGCAGGCCGAAAACAAATCACAAGCCGCATTCGAACAGGAGTTCTTTGAGCATGTCAGGCCCACCTCGCTGATCAAGCGGTTCGCCACTACAGAAGAGGTCGCCAATCTGGTGGCCTATATTGCCAGCCCCCTATCCTCTGCAACCACAGGTGCTGCTTTACGCGTAGATGGCGGTGTCATCAAGAGCGCGTTTTAGCAGGGTAAGGTTATATACCAAGCTGTAGTGCCAGGACGCAACCCTTTAATCGTCATTCAGCTCTAGTGTTTTAACGATAACTGTCTGGTGCAGGATAAGCCTATTTCATTTCACGGTGAACCGGTTCCGGTAAATGTAAGTCACAATGCTGTATGGCTATGCTGTATGGGTATTTATGCTGAATAAGAAGAACAGGCGAAATCTGTGAGATTGTTTAGAAAAGTGCATTCCTATGATGCCTTAACGCAGCACTATGGCGAGCAGTATAAATGGATGGTGTTATGCATTATCGGCCTGGGGACGATAGCAGGGGTGTTATGCACCTCCAGTTTTAATGTAGCGGTGCCAGCGTTAACCAGGACTTTCCATTTAGGCCAGGACCATGTGCAATGGGCGATGACAGCTTTCCTGGCGGCGATGACCATTGCCATGTTGCCTGCGGCCTGGCTGCTTGAGCGCTTTGGCCTGCGGCGTGTATTTATGGCGGCGCTATGGCTGCTGATTGCTGCCAGTGTGGCCGGATTTTATGCGCAGACATTTGTGCACGTGGTGGTCGCGCGACTGGTGCAGGGGATTGCCGCCGGGGTATTGCAACCCTTAGGCATCATGGCGCTGATGCGCTTATTTCCACCTAATATCCAGGGCCGCGCATCAGGCATACTGATTGTCGGTATTGCCTTTACGCCAGCCATCGCGCCTTCCATCAGCGGCTGGATGCTGGACGAGTTTGGCTGGCAGGCCATTTTCCTGTTAGGCGTACCTTTTGCATTCTTGGCGCTGATCGCCGCGCGCATCTGGTTACCGGCACCACGCAAAAGGGAAGTGCAGCCATTTGACTGGTCAGGCCTTGGCTGGCTATCCGCTGCATCCATAGGGTTGATCGAGTTTGTCTCCAGTTTGCACCATAGCGGATTGATCGCATTCTGGACTTTGGGTTATGCCACATTGCTGGTCGTCTCGATGACCTGTTATATCCGCCATGCGCGTAGTTTGCCGCACGCCATTATCCAGTTACACCTGTTTTCCAAACCAACATTCAGCCGCGGTACTTTCGTCGCGTTTGCCTATGGCTTTGGTTTATTTGCCTCTACCTATCTGATCCCGGTATTTTTACAAACAGCCTTGTCTTTCAGTGCCACTGACGCCGGATTGTTGCTGCTCCCTTCCGGCATCGCTCTGGTGCTGACGATCCCGTTTGCCGGGCAAATGGCGGATAAATTGTCGCCCAGGCGAATCACGCTGGCGGGCTTGTCCATATTTGGCGCCTCGTTTCTGGTGTTCGTCTTCGCGGCCGATACGGTGCAATACTGGGAAATTGTCGCCGCCACTGTGGTGGGGCGTATCGGCCTCGGTATGATCCTGCCCGCGCTTAACCTTGCTACCTTGCACGAGATGGAGCCGCAACATCTGGGGCAGTCTTCGGTGGTGGTCAGTTATGCCAGGCAGTTAGGCGGCGTGGTTGGCGTGACCATGATGGCGGTGTTTCTCGAATGGCGGCAGGAAATGTGTGGCGCAACTGCTGCCGGTACTTTCCAGGCCTATGCGCAGGGCTTTTTGTTACTGTCCGTCGTATTTGTGCTGGCGATTGTGGTCGCCATCGGCATGAAGGATGCCCGGCGCTAATCCGCACGACGCCAACTCAAAAGTTCTAAAGTATCAATCGCCACGCCTGCATGCCGGACTGCTGAAAGCCCTGCTGTTGATAGATTTGTTTGGCAGCACTATTGTCGTGATCAGTGAGCAAGGTGATTCTGAGTATCTGGTATGTGCGGGCGAATTCCACGGCATATGCCAGCAATTGTGAGCCTATGCCCTGGCCACGATGCGTCGGATTCACGACCATATCTTCCAGCAAGGCAACACGGCCACCCAGGGCGGTGGAAATGGTGAATAGCAAACTCACCATGGCGATCACTTCCCCCTGATGCCTTGCCACCAGGATACGGCCGGTGTCCGGTTGCTCAAGGATGACAGCCAGGCCTCGTTGCTGGGCGGCGGTGTCAGGGGTGAATTCGTGTTCTTGTGAAAACAGCAGCGTAAGCAGGGCGCTTAACGCAAGCAGGTCTGATGGTTGCGCTGGCTCAAAAGAAATCGCAGTGTCAGATATCCTGGTCATGTTGATATCTGCACACTGCGATCATATTGCTGCGTTTTTTTGCTTTAGGGCTTATTTTTCTACGAAAGCCTTTTCAATCACGTAGTCACCAAGTTCGCCGATACGTGGAGAAACTTTGAAGCCACGTGTATCCAGCATGTGGGCGGTATCCTTAAGCATGGCCGGGCTACCGCAGATCATGGCGCGGTCAGTTTCAGGATTCAACGGTGGCAGGCCGATGTCTTCAAACAGTTTGCCGCTTTCTACCAAATCAGTCAGGCGACCCTGGTTTCTGAACGGCTCGCGAGTCACTGTCGGGTAGTAAATCAGCTTGTTTTTCACTTCTTCGCCAAAGAATTCATTATTCGGTAATTCCTGGCTGATAAAGTCGGCATAAGCAAGTTCATTCACATAACGCACACCGTGAATCAGGACTACTTTCTCAAAGCGGTCATATACTTCGATATCCTGGATCAGGCTCATGAAAGGTGCCAGGCCAGTACCGGTAGAGAAGAAGTACAGGTTTTTACCAGGTTTCAAATCGTGGGTAACCAGTGTACCGGTCGGCTTGCGGCTCACTAAAAGCGGGTCGCCCACTTTCAGGTGTTGCAAACGTGAAGTCAGCGGACCGTTAGGTACCTTGATGCTGAAAAACTCCAGGTGTTCTTCATAGTTTGGACTGGCGATACTGTAAGCGCGTGTCAGTGGCAGGCCATCTACTTCCATACCAATCATCACAAACTGGCCGTTTTCAAAACGCAGACCCGGGTCGCGAGTGGCCTTAAAACTAAACAGGGTGTCGTTCCAGTGGTGAACGCTCAGGATCGTTTCGGTGGAATATTTTTTATTACTCATGTTTGATTTTTACTCGCGACTAGGCAAAGGATTTGAATTTAAAGGATTTATTTTAAGCGCTTATTATAACGCAGCTGTCAGTTCCGGCACTGCTTCAAACAAGTCTGCCACTAATCCATAGTCAGCAATCTTGAAAATCTGTGCTTCCGGATCCTGGTTAATCGCGACCACCACCTTGCTGTCTTTCATGCCGTAGGCATGCTGGATTGCGCCGGAAATACCGACGGCGATATACAGTTCGGGGGCAACCACCACACCGGTCTGGCCAACTTGCAAATCGTTGGGCGCATAACCGGCATCAACCGCCGCGCGGCTGGCACCAATGGCGGCATGCAGTTTGTCCGCCAGTGGCGCGATCACTTGCGCGAAAGCATCTGCACTGCCCAGGGCGCGGCCACCAGAAACCACCACTTTGGCAGCAGTCAGGGCAGGACGCTCGGATTTGTTGAATGCTTCTGATACCCAGCGGCTGCCTTGCGGGGCTGCTGGTGTTGCAATCGCTTTAATTTCTGCTGTGGCGCCAGAGGTTGCAGTGGCAAATTTGCTGCCACGCACGGTTAAAACCTGTGTCGCATCCTGGTTGTGCACCGTTGCCAGTACGTTACCGGCATAAATACCACGGACGTAAGTGTTGCGATCCAGAATCTCCAGCACGTCGGACAGCATATTCACATCCAGCAAGGCGGCAACGCGAGGCAGCACGTTTTTGCTGAAGGCGCTGTGTGCAGCCAGCACCACGCTGTAATCGGCGGCCAGCGGCACGATGATATCAGCCAGGTGTTCTGCGGTTGGGTGCTGCAAGGCAGCATCACTTGCGACCAATACGCTATTTACCCCCTGTAAGGCGGCAATTTGTGCGGCCAGTGCCTCTGGCTGGGCGCCGGCGATCAGCACATCCACCGGCTGTTGCCAGTGCTGCGCCGCAGTGACGGCACGCGCGAGCTGTTCATTCAAATGCTGGCCGTCATGTTCGGCAATAATCAGTGTTCTCATCCCAGGATCCCCTCGTGCGTACGCAATTTGCTCAGTAATTCATTCACATCTTTCACCATCACCCCGGCAGGGCGGGCAGGTGGTGTGGCAACTTTGAGTTGCTGCACATTGTGGCTGAGGGAGACGTTCAGGGAGTCCAATGGCACGTTTTCCAGCGGTTTCTTTCTTGCCATCATCAAGTTTGGTAATTTGACATAACGCGGTTCGTTCAGGCGCAAGTCTGCAGTAATCACGGCTGGCAGGCTGACAGCTAGCGTTTGCGTGCCGCCATCAATTTCGCGGATTACCGTCGCCTGATTGCCTTCTATCGTGATTTGCGAAGCGTAAGTGGCTTGCGGTAATTTCAGCAAGGCCGCCAGCATCTGGCCGGTTTGACCGGCATCATCATCAATGGCCTGTTTGCCCAGTAAAATCAGGTTTGGCTGTTCGCGCTCTACCACCGCTTTCAATACTTTAGCCACACCCAGTGAATGCAAGGTTTCCTGTGTCTCAATCAGCATGGCGCGGTCTGCACCCATGGCCAGCGCGTGACGCAGGATATCCTGGTTTGCTGCGCCACCGATGGTGACGGCAATGATCTCGCTGACGATGCCTTTTTCTTTCAGGCGAATGGCTTCTTCAATCGCGTTTTCATCAAAAGGGTTGATACCCATTTTGACGCCATCAATATCGACATTAGAACCGTCTGCCTTGACGCGTACCTGGATGTTATAATCAACGACCCGTTTGATCGCTACTAATGCTTTCATAAAACCAGTGCTTTCATAAAAAAACGTTGCTTTCTATAGATGTTCTAGCTCGTAACCGAGCATTTTAAGCTAGCTTGTAATATTTATTAAATTGATTATTATAATAATATATATCTATTTTATAGATTGATGTTGATGCGGCTCAAATCCTGCATAATCCTTTTACTTCAATGAAATACACCATCAGGCAATTAGAGATATTCGTCGCTATCAGTCGCGCTGGTAGTGTCTCGCGTGCCTGTGAGCAACTGGCCTTATCTCAATCCGCCGCCAGCACAGCCTTGATTGAGCTGGAAAAGCAATTTGAAATCCAGTTATTTGACCGTGTCGGCAAAAGTTTACGCATTAACGAAACAGGGCAACAGCTACTGCCTAAGGCGGTGGAGTTACTGGACCGTGCCCGCGAAATTGAGCGCATGCTGCATGGCCAGCAAGGCTATGGACATTTGAAAATCGGCGCTACGCTGACGGTCGGTAACTATCTGGTCACCTTACTCGTGGCCAAATTCCTGCAACAATATCCGCAAAGCCATATCCAGCTGCAGGTGCAAAATACGCGCACCATCGTTGAGCAAATTGCGAATCATACACTGGATTTGGGTATGATAGAGGGCGAGTGTAACCACCCGGATATTGCGGTGGCGCCATGGATTGCCGATGAACTGGTCATTTTTGCCGCACCTTCGCATCCGCTGGCGCAATTAGCGCAGGCAGGTAAAACCATCTACAAGTCTGACTTGCTGTTGCAACCGTGGATAGTGCGTGAAAAAGGCTCCGGCACGCGCGAAACGTTTGACCGCGCGTTTAGCCAGGATTACTCCAGGCTAAACATCACGCTGGAACTGGAGCATACCGAGGCGATCAAGCGTGCCGTGGAGTCGGGTCTTGGCATAGGATGTATTTCCAGGCTGGCGTTGAAGGATGCGTTCCGGCGCGGCAGCCTGGTGCCGATCGAAAACCATAGTTTGCAGTTTCACAGAAATTTTTACTTTTTATGGCACCGGCAAAAATACCAGACCGGCGGTATCCGCCAGTTTCTTGCGTTTTGCCAGGCGTTCACCCAAGGGGCGACGCGTAGCGATTTAATTGATATCCCGGCGATTGCCTGATGGCGGGAAACTGAATGTTGGAGGAAGCATGGAAAGAGATGTAATGGAATATGATGTGCTGATTGTCGGGGCTGGCCCGGCAGGACTATCAGCCGCCATCCGTCTCAAGCAATTGGCACAGACGGAAGGTCAGGAACTGAGCGTATGTATTCTGGAAAAAGGTGCTGAGGTCGGCAGTCATATCTTCTCGGGCGCTGTGTTAGACCCCAAAGCTTTGCAGGAGCTGTTGCCTGACTGGCAAGCCCTGGGCGCCCCATTGAATACGCCGGTGGCTAAAGACACCTTTGTGGTGTTGGGTCAGGAAAAAGACTGGACATTGCCCGAGTGGACTTTGCCGCCGCTGATGCGCAACCACGGCAATTATATTGTCAGCCTGGGTGAAGTTTGCCGCTGGCTGGCTACGCAAGCGGAGGAGTTGGGTGTGGAAATCTATACCGGCTTTTCAGCACAAACGCCAAGTTATGATGACGCCGGCCGCATGGTAGGCGTGATTACCGGCGATATGGGGTTAGATAAACAAGGTAATCCCACGGGAAATTACACGCCGGGGATTGAAATCCGCGCCAAATATACCCTGGTGGCCGAAGGCACACGTGGCTCTCTGACCAAACAGCTGGAAGCAAGATACGGCCTGCGTGCCGCGTCCAGTCCGGCCAAATACGGCTTGGGCTTCAAGGAAATCTGGCGGGTCAAACCGGAATTGCACCAAAAAGGCCTGATTGAGCATACTTTAGGTTGGCCGCTGGATGCCAATACCGGTGGTGGTGGCTTTATCTATCATCATGGGGAGAACCAGGTCTCAGTCGGCTATGTAGTGCACCTGGATTACAGCAATCCGTATCTATCCTTATTTGATATTTTCCAGACCTATAAAACCCACCCAAAACTGAAAGCACTGTTGGAAGGTGGGCAACGCATCAGTTACGGCGCGCGTGCTATTTCAGAAGGTGGCATACAGTCGCTACCTGAACTTGCATTCCCGGGTGGCGCATTGCTGGGTTGCAGCGCGGGCCTGGTGAATGTGCCTAAAATCAAGGGTAGCCACTATGCAATGAAATCCGGCATGCTGGCGGCAGAATCTGTGTTCAATGCCATTCAGCAGGGCGCTCCGGAAATATTGACCAGTTATCCGCAAAAACTGCGTGCATCGTGGGTCTGGCAGGATTTAACTGCTGTGCGCAATGTGAAACCCTATTTGTCCCGCTGGGGCACTTGGGTTGGCACCATGCTGGGTGGTGCGGAAATGTGGTTATCAGATTTTGGCATTACCTTACCCTGGACTTTGAAACATACCACTGCGGATCATTCCACCCTGGATGAAGCTGCACAAAGCCGCCAGCCGGAGTATGCCAAGCCGGATGGGGTGTTGACTTTTGATAAGCTCAGTTCAGTCAGCCTCTGCAATATCGGGCATGATGATCAGCAGCCGTGCCATTTGAAACTGACAGTGCAGGATATTCCCGAGCGGGTTAATTTGCCGAAATATGCCGGGCCGGAACAGCGGTATTGCCCGGCGGGGGTGTATGAGTTTATTGAGCAGGAAGGGGCACAAGTGTTGCAGATCAATGCGCAGAATTGCATTCATTGCAAGACGTGCGATATCAAGGACCCGACGCAGAATATTACCTGGGTACCGCCGGAGGGGGGGAGTGGGCCTAATTATGTTTCTCAGTGATAGGTTACCTGCCAAACGATTGACTGACTCAAAAGCCAGCGCACTTGCAAAGATCGTCATTCCGGCGGAGGCCGGAATCCAGGCAAGGTGAATATTTAGCTTGGTTGCAATAGAGAAAAAACGCGGTACTAGCTTGTAGGTTTAATTAGGTACTTCTTCTGGTGCTTGACCGTTTTTTTTCGCCCGTCGGCGAGTTACTTTTCTTTGCTTGCCCAAAGAATAAGTAACCAAAAGAAAGGGCACCCTAGCTTCCGCTTTTATCCTGCGTTGCTCATCAGCGTGGGCGGCCAACGAAACTCGCCCTAACAAGCCACACACTTCGTGGCTTGTAGCGGAACTCGAACAAACGCTGGCCGAAGGCTCCCCCGCTGCCTGCGCTACTCGGCGCGTCAGATAGGGGCCCGTTTAAAACCACCACGATGAAACAATCGCTAGACGCAAAGAGCTGCGGGCGCTAGGTGAGTTTTTGAATTTGAAGATCAAATTCAAAAGTGGTTGAGCGGGATGCAATGCGAGGATTCTTAAATTCCGTAAAAGCGTGTGGTTTTCTCGAGCCCCTATCTGACGCGCCGAGTAGCGGAGTCAAAATAAGGAGGAAGGGAGCGACTGTTTGAATCCCGCGTTGGCCTGCGTAGTGTGCAGGCCGCTAGGATGAGTTTCGCGAACGCTTATTTTGATGAGCAACGGAGGAAACAAGCGGAGGCTAGGGTGCCCTTTACTTTGGTGACTTTGCTTTGGGCAAGCAAAGGAAAGACACTCGCCTAGAGGCGAAAAAGAACGGTGGATTATCCGAAGAAATACTTTTTCAAACCAAATAAACCAAACCACACCCAAGCAAGTGCGGCATTCGCTCTTCGAGTGCAACCAAGCTAAGCATTAACTGGGATGACGGTAGCGCGTGCACTATCTTTTGCATAATCTAATCATCGTAGAATGGTAGCTTACCGCTTCTGCGTCAACGCAATAAACGCCGCGATCCAGCCGATCAACGTTGAAGCCAATAAAATCAACCCGCCAATATTCACCAGATGAAACACCAGCTGGAAGTTACTCTGGTAATTATTAGCCAGCAATTGCACTGGCTGTTTCAGATTCCAGACAATCGCAAACAACAAGCCAACCGCAATCAAGCCACCACCCACGCCATACACACTCCCCATATATAAAAACGGGCGGCGGATAAAGCTATGTGTCGCGCCAATCAGACGGCTCACTTCAATTTCTGCTTCATGTGTCAGCACCTGCATGCGTACCGTGTTGCTGATGACTGTGATCATGGCGATGCCCAGCAGGCTGGCAAAGATCAGCGCAATGCGTTTACCAAGCACCAGCATGGAGTTCAGGCGCTCCATCCACACGCTATCTATCACCAGTTCTTCCACTTCTTCACGCGCTTGCAAAGTATCCTGCACCGATTTGGCTGTGATTGGATTTGTGTCGGCCAAGGTGATAAACAAAGCATCAGGTAGTGGGTTCTGCGGCAAATCGGCAAGCAGGTCTTTTTGCAGGAACTGTTCACCCAACTGCTTTATCGCCTCTTCTTTGGGGACAAAGCGTACTTCTTTTACCTGGGGCAATTCCTGCACGTCATTGATCAGGCGCTGTATGACATTGCCGTTCAACGCAGGCTTGAGGAATGCACTCATCTGCGCATCCTGCTTGATGGAGCGTGATGCATCTTGCAGGTTATCCAGACCAACGAATAGCAGGCCAGGTAGTGTGACTGTGATGCCAATGACCATGGAAATCGTAAGTGTGTTCAGCCAATGAGATTTCAGTCTCTGCATGACCAGTTGAATGGCAAGGGTGTGTTGATTCAGCCAATTTTTCATAGCATGCCTACCTGTGCTGGCATCGCCGTGATTGTTTGCTGGTCTATATGCAAGGTCCTGTAGGCGATGGTACTCACTTGCGCCACATCGTGCATGGCGATGACAACGGTGACGCCAACATCATTAAACGCTTTGAGCAGTTGCATGATTTCCAGGGAGGCGACTCTGTCCAATCCGCCGGTAGGTTCATCGGCAATCACAATCGAGGGGCGGCTCACTACCGCACGTGCAATGGCCAGCCGCTGTTGTTCGCCACCGGACAAGGTGATCGGCATGGCTTTTTCTTTGTTCAGCAGGCCTACTTTGTCCAAGGCTGCGCGCACGCGACGGGCGGCCTCTTCGCCGGTAATGCCCTGGATGCTGAGTGGCAGGGCGACATTCTCAAAGCTGTTACGGTCATACAATAGCTTGTGATCCTGGAACACCAGGCCGAAACGGCGGCGCAGGTAGGGGATGGCATTCTGGTGCAGCTGGCTGATATCCTGCTCATTGATCAGGATATGGCCGCCGGAGGGCGCTTCTATGCCTGCCATCAGTTTGAGCAGGGTACTTTTGCCGGCGCCGGACTGGCCGGTGATCAGCACAAAGTCACCTTTTTCGATATTGAAACTGACCTGGCGGAACAGGTGCGCGCTATTCGGGTAGCGCATGCTGACGTTGTTAAATGCAATCATGTTTGAATCATCTGGTTTTAACAGCCTGGTTTAACAATGGATAGTCAAATACTGCCACGTCTAATCAATCAGGGCATCAATAAAGTCATTGGCGTCGAATGGACGCAAGTCATCAATACTTTCACCGACACCGATAAAACGTACAGGGATGCTATGTGCAGATTGCTGGCTCAAATGTGCAATCGCTGCGATCACGCCGCCTTTGGCAGTGCCATCCAGCTTGGTTAATGCCAGGCCAGTAACGCCAAGTGCATCGTTAAAGGCTTTCAGCTGGTTAACTGCGTTCTGGCCGGTATTGGCATCCAGCATCAGCAGGATCTCATGCGGTGCGCCTGGCAATGCCTTGTCAATCACGCGCTGGACTTTCTTGATCTCATCCATCAGGTGCAATTGTGTCGGCAGGCGACCTGCGGTATCGGCAATCACGACATCGATTTTTTTGGCAATAGCGGAATTGACCGCATCATAAATCACTGCGGCGGGGTCACCACTTTCCGAGGCAATCACTTGCACGTCGTTGCGTTCACCCCATACCTGCAATTGCTCGCGCGCGGCGGCACGGAAGGTGTCACCGGCGGCAATCAATACGCTATGCCCTTCGCCCTGCAGGTATTTTGCCAGCTTGCCTATGGTGGTGGTTTTGCCTGCGCCATTCACTCCTACCATCATCATCACATACGGCTGGTGGCCGCTGACATCCAGCCGCGCTTGTAATGGAGAGAGCAGCTCAGAAAGCGTTTCTTTCAGCGCCTGTTTCAGTGCAATGGTGTCTTGTAAATCTTGCCGTTTGACGCGGGCACGTAGCTGTTCAAGCAAGTGCTGCGTGGCGTTGATGCCCACATCAGAGGTGAGCAGAATGGTTTCCAGCTCCTCGTAAATATCTTCGTCTATCTTGCCGCCGCCAAACAGGGCGCTAAGTTGTCCACCCAGTTGCTGGCGGGTTTTAGCCAGGCCGTTCTTAAGGCGCTGGGTCCAGCTCAGGCTGGTGGTTTCTTCGGGGGCAGGGGATGAAGACTCGGTTTTTTTGGCAAATGGATTGAACATGGCGGCTTAAAACTCGGTAATATGCCTATTTTAAGCCGAATCGACATTTACCGCCACGACCATGGCTTCGCCATGTGTATCAAAAGCGAGGCAGTGTATTTTAGAACCCAGATTCTACAACCATACTCAGGCGAACTAAGTAGATAAACCATCGGTCACACCGTCTGCTTTTACAACCTGTTTCTATAGTGATTCCACCATGAAAAAAAGTTTTTCCAATCGCAGCAGACCGTTATTGGTATTGGCTGCGCTGCTCACTGTCTGCACTTCCCAAGCTGCCGACATTGTGCAAACCACCCTGAAAAATGGCCTCAAGGTGATTGTGCAGGAAGATCACCGTGCGCCCGTCGTTGTCTCGCAGGTATGGTACCGTGCTGGCTCCCTGGATGAGGTCAATGGCAAAACAGGGGTTGCGCATGTGCTGGAACACATGATGTTCAAGGGCACCAAGAAAGTCCCGGCTGGGCAGTTTTCGCGCCAGGTGGCAGCCGCAGGCGGTAAGGAGAATGCGTTTACCAGCAAGGATTACACCTGTTATTTCCAGCAACTTGAAAAATCCAAACTGCCGTTATCGTTCAAGCTGGAAGCGGATCGCATGGCCAATCTGCAGATTACCGATGCCGAATTTGCCAAGGAAATTGAAGTAGTCAAGGAAGAGCGTCGCTGGCGCACGGAAGACAAACCACAGTCCCGCGTCAGTGAGCAGTTCGATTCCTCAGTTTTTCGCGCCCACCCTTATGGCCGCCCGGTGGTTGGTTTTATGAATGACCTGGATAATATGACCGCCGCAGACGCGCGCGAGTGGTATAACACTTGGTATACGCCTAACAATGTCACCGTCGTCGTTGTTGGTGATGTGCAGGCTCAAGCCGTATTCAAGCTGGCCGAGCAGACATTCGGCAAGCTGGCAGCCAAACCCTTACCTGCGCGTAAACCGCAAGTCGAACCAGTCCAGCTGGGCGAGCGGCGTGCGATTGTCAAAGCGCCTGCCAAGTTACCTTACTTTACGATGGGCTTTCATGCACCCTCCATGAAAAACGGGACTGCTTACAGCGAGCAGGATTGGGAGCCCTATGCACTGGAAGTGCTATCCAGTGTGTTGAGTGGTAATGGCTCCTCGCGACTGAGCCAGAAACTGGTGCGTGAGCAGGCGATTGCACTGGATATCGACAGTGGCTATGACGGCACTAACCGCGGCCAGGCTTCTACCTTTGAAATCGCGGCTTCGCCCAGCGAAGGCGTGGCACTGGAGGCTTTGCAAAAAGCGATCTGGGAAGTGGTGGACGAGGTGAAAAACAAAGGCGTGACTGGTGCCGAGTTGCATAGAGTCAAAGCAGCGGTGATTGCTGCCGATGTGTATAAGCGCGATTCCATGTTTTACCAGGCGATGCAGATCGGCCAGCTGGAAACCATGGGCTACCCATTGAGCCTGCTGGAAAAAAATGCTGCTAGGGTAGAGGCGGTGACTTCTGAACAGGTGCAGGCAGTGGCAAAAAAATACCTGGTCCCAGACCAGTTGACTTTGGTCACGCTGGATCCGCAGCCTATGGACCCGAACGCCAAACCGGCTGGACGTCCGCACCAGCACTAGACCTCATCCATATTTAATTCCCGTGGCGCTAGCTTATCTGGTCGCACGGGTCATGTAGGAAACAGAATGAACGCTTTTAAAGTTTTGAAAATCACCCTGTTAGCGTTGCTGATGCAAGGCCACGCCATCCATGCGCTGGCCGGGTTAAAGATCCAGCACTGGACCACCAGCCATGGCAGTGAAGTCTATTTTGTTGAAAACCATGCTTTGCCTATGATGGATGTCAGCGTGAATTTTCCCGCAGGCAGCGCGCATGATTCTGCCGAGACTTCCGGGGTCGCAGGCGTCACCCATCACCTGATGGCACTGGTTGCTGGCGGACTGGATGAAGAGTCACTGACCAACCGTTTTGCCGATATCGGCGCCGTGCTGGGCGGCAATTTCGATGCGGACCGTGCCGGGTTCAAATTACGCACTCTGACCAGTGAGCAGGACAGTGCTCTGGAAGCTTACAGCTTTGTATTGCACAAACCTGATTTCCCCGAGTCCGTGTTAAAACGCGAGCAGGCGCGGATTGTGGCTGGCTTGCAGGAGGCGGAAACCGAGCCCGACAGCATTGCGCAAAAGGCCTTCATGCATTCGGTATATGGCATGCACCCTTACAGCCTGGATCACAGCGGCGAGATCGACACCGTGCAATCCTTAACCGTGGCACATTTATCCCAGTTCTACCAAACGCACTACACGGCCAAATCGGCTGTCATTGCCTTGATGGGTGATTTGACACAGAGCCAGGCCATGCAGATTGCAGAGCGCCTGAGTTCAGGCTTGCCGCAAGGGCCGGCGGTGGCAGCGGTATCGCCAGTGTCTGCCTTGAAAACTGCCAGTGTAAAAAAATTATCACATCCTGCCTTGCAAGCGCATATTTTGCTCGGTCAGCCGGGTAACAAACGCGGTGACCCTGATTTTTTCCCTTTATACGTCGGTAACTATATTCTTGGCGGTGGCGGCTTCGTCTCCCGCCTGACCGAAGAAGTGCGTGAGAAACGCGGGCTGGCTTACAGCGTATACAGTTACTTTTTGCCTATGGCTGAGCTAGGCCCGTTCCAGATTGGCCTGCAAACCAAAAAAGAACAGGCTGAAGACGCGTTGAAACTGGTCAACGAGACGGTGTTGAAATTCGTGGAAAAAGGTGTGACGGAATCTGAGCTCAAGGCAGCTAAAGATAACCTCATTGGCGGCTTCCCGTTACGAATCGACAGTAATAGCAAAATACTCGAATACCTGAATATCATTGGCTTCTACAAACTGCCACTGGACTACCTGGACAGTTTTAACGATCACGTTGCACAAGTGACGGTTCAGCAGGTGAATGATGCGTTTAAACGCCGTATCCATCCTGAGACTTTTGCCACCGTCATTGTAGGGGCGGAATAAGCTGGAAAAACAAAAGCCGACGAACTGTCGGCTTTTGGTCGTATGCATTTGCCCAGAGGCCTTTTACAACACTGCACCCTTACGTTTTCTCCGTGCCAGGAAGTAATATAAAACCGCACCCAGCAGGTTCAGAAAGAAAATCACCAGCAACCAGACCAATTTATCGTCTTTTTGATCAGCCAGGCAATCCACCAGCATCCATAACCAGAATACTGTCAGCGCTAATCCAACCAGGCTGCCTAGCAGACCAAACCCAAATAACTCCATTTGATATTTCCTTTATTGATTTTTATGGATGATAGCACGAACCGTTTTACAGCAAGGCAATGCAAATCTCTGCATCGGCCTGAACGCCTTTATAATAGAGCCTTTTCGTTGCTAATCGATTGAATCACCTTCATGAATCAAGTGCGTATCAATGCCGGTGTATGGCGCAGCCGGGTACTCAAATTCCCGGATGCCGATGGCCTTCGCCCCACGCCGGACCGCGTGCGCCAAACCGTGTTCAATTGGCTGGGACAGGAGCTGACTGGTAAAACCTGCCTGGACCTGTTTGCCGGCACCGGTGCGCTCGGGTTTGAAGCCTTGTCACGCAATGCCAGCCGGGTCACCATGCTGGAGCTTGCCAGGGGCCCGCTTCAGGCCTTGCTGCAAAACCAGGCATTACTGCAAGCCAGCAAAGCCGATATCCGCCAGGCCGATGCACTCAAGTTTTTGGCGCAAAACACGCAGCGTTACGATGTGGTTTTTTGTGATCCACCCTATCATAAACAATGGCTGCATAAGTTGTTGCCACTACTGTCCGGACATTTGTCCGCAGAAGGCTGGTTATATGTTGAAGCCGAATATGCGTTAAAATCCGATGCGGACTGGCAAGTGGTCAAGTCTGGCAAGGCAGGTCAGGTGTTTTACCATCTGCTGCAAGCCGCCAGCGCACCAGCACCAACGGCGCACCCTTAAAAGATTTCGGGATAATCAGGGCATGAGTAAAACCAGAATTGCAGTCTATCCGGGCACGTTTGACCCGATCACTAGGGGGCATGAAGATATCGTGCGCCGTGCGGCAAACCTGTTTGACCAGGTCATTGTGGCGGTGGCCGGCAGTACCAGCAAGCAGACCCTGTTCAGCCTGCAGGAGCGTGTAGACCTGGCGCAGTCGGTATTTGCCGGGGAAAATATCAAGGTGGTTGGGTTTGATGGCCTGTTGATGCAATTCGTCCAGGCACAGGGCGCGCAGATGGTGATCCGCGGACTGCGCGCTGCCAGCGATTTTGAATACGAATTCCAGTTGGCAGGCATGAACCGCAAGTTGTACCCAAAACTGGAAACCCTGTTTATGACACCAGCAGAAGAATACATGTTTATTTCCTCCAGCTTGGTGCGCGAAGTAGCGCGCCTGGGCGGCGATGTAAACCAGTTCGTATCGCCCGGCGTTGAAACCGCCATCAAACAAAAGTTATAGTTCAATGTCCCTGTTTATTACCGACGAATGTATCAACTGCGATGTGTGCGAGCCTGTGTGCCCGAATGAGGCTATTTTTCAGGGCGAAGAGATTTATGAAATCAATCCTGACCTGTGCACTGAGTGCGTAGGTCATTTTGACAAACCGCAGTGCCAGCAGGTATGCCCTATCAGTTGTATTCCGCTGGACCCGGATCGAGTGGAAACTCAGGAGCAGTTGATGGACAAATACCTGCGCATTACCAGGGCGTAGGATTAGCTTGTAATCAGTTAAATAACAGAGGGGTAATAATGCGAATTTTACATACCATGTTGCGCGTTGGTGATTTACAGCGCTCTATCGATTTTTATACCGGCGTGCTGGGCATGAAGCTGATCCGCACCCAGGATTACCCGGATGGCGAATTCACGCTGGCGTTTGTCGGTTATGGCAACGAATACAACAATACGGTGCTGGAATTAACCTATAACTATGGTAAAGCCAGTTACGATATGGGCGCAGCCTATGGCCATCTGGCGATTGAAGTGGATGATGCCTACCAGGCCTGTGAGCTGGTAAAAAGCAAGGGTGGCAAAGTCATACGTGAAGCCGGGCCGATGAAACATGGCACCATCGTGATCGCGTTTATCGAAGACCCGGACGGTTATAAAATCGAATTCATCCAGAAAGGCACCATCGAGTATCCGGAGCATGTCTAACCAGGCGCATTTGCTGGAAGCCGTCATACTGGCACAAGCCGGTGACTGGGATGCTGCGCACAATATTGCGCAGGATTACAGTGACCATGCGGCAAACTGGATACACGCGGTGCTGCATAAAGTCGAGGGTGATGTGTGGAATAGTAAATACTGGTATGGCAGAACCGGCGGCCGCCAGTATGAGGATTATGCGGCTGATATCCCGCGGGAGCTGGAAGCCATCAGGCAGTTGCTCGCATCTGGTGTTGCTTAGTTAGCTGATTGGCAGGTCAATATGGCCGTGGTTGCCCAGAACTGGTTCTCTGCATTACCCGGAGTCGAATCGCCGGAGTCCAAATCGTTAGTTATCTGCCTCAGCAGAATGCCGGTGGGTGATAAAAATCCCCCACAGTGATTGTAAAAACAAGCCTATCACTGTGCCGGTAAAGAACAGCATCACGACGGCAATCACGCACATGAACACTAAAAAGGCATCCTGATGCCATAGGCCTTGCGTGCCTATGGATTGCCAGGCTTGTAACAGCTGTTGTATCAGTCGATTTTCATCCATCTGTTTACCACTTACATGATCGGGGCATCGCGTGCCATCTCTGAATATGACTCATTTTTTGCATAATAGATGCATGATGCTCTTTCACGCCCGGCCTCTCGCCTGATTTCAACAGGGCCAAATCGGTGCATGTTCACATTGAGTGCACAACTACTTCACGCGATGACTTTTGCAAGCACATGATTTATATGTGAAAAATCAGAATATAAAGGTGGCCTGCTTGTTGCTAGTGTATCACTGAGCTAGGGGAGAAGACACCATGATAAAAAAACAAGTGGTTAGCGAGGTGGTTTCGGCCGAGACGCGGCTGTCTGACAATATTCAACTATTGGGCAGTTTACTGGACCAGGCGATTCAAGAGGTGGAAGGGCAGGCGGCGTTTGAGCAGATTGCTGCCATCCGCCAGGCGGCAACCAAATTCCATCAAACACACGACCAGAGCGCCTCGTTACAGTTAGAGCAATTGCTGGCAGCATTGACGCCAGCGCAAACCGTGTGCGTGGTCCGTGCCTTGAGTTATTACAAGCACCTGGTCAATCTGGCTGAGGATCTCTATGGACAGCAACAGGCCAATAGCCACGAGCCTGCGCCGGTCGCCGGGATGCTGTCTTATTCCCTCACCCAGTTGCGCGAGGATGGTGTGTCTGCAGGAACCATCCAACAGTTTTTTGACGATGCGCTGGTGTCACCGGTGCTCACGGCGCATCCGACAGAAGTGCAACGCAAAAGCGTGCTGGATATTGAGCGCAACATTCTCGAGTTATTGGCTGCGCGTGCGCATATGCATGCTGAACGCCAGCTGACACGTAATACCTTGATGCTGCAAGGGGCTGTTTCCGCATTGTGGCAAACGCGCATGCTGCGTTTCTCCAAGCTGACGGTGGTCAACGAAATTGAAAATGCACTCACCTATTACGACAGCACTTTTTTGCATGTGATTCCCGAGTTGTTACAGGACCTGGAACGTGACCTGTTGGCATTGATGCCTGCTGGCAGTGATTACCACTTGCCAGCCTTTTTACGCATGGGTAGCTGGATAGGAGGCGACCGGGATGGTAATCCGTTTGTGGATGGCACCACCTTGCGTGAAGCTGTGCGTTTACAGGCGGTAACAGTGTTCCGCTTTTACCTGGATGAACTGGCCGAGCTCAAGCGCGAGCTGGGGGTCTCCACCCGCCTGATAAAAGTAGATGAAGCCGTGATGGCACTTGCCAAAGCCTCGCGTGACCAGTCTGCACATCGTATGGATGAGCCGTATCGATTGGCGCTTAATGGCGTACATGACCGGTTGCTGGTAACTGCCGAGAGCCTGTTAGCGGGGGCGGGCTGGGCCATCGCAAAGGAGGTGGATGCAATCCCGTATGACAGTCCTGAAGCGCTATTGCAGCCTTTAAAGGCCATCGCCGACTCTTTGCGTAAGCATCATGGCCAAGCCTTGGTTTACCCGCGCCTGGGCAAACTGATGAAAGCGATTGAATCTTTTGGTTTTCACCTGGCGACTGTGGATATCCGCCAGTCTTCAGATGTGCATGAAGCCGTGATCACCGAGCTACTGCAAAAAGCGGGCTATGAATTTGATTATGCTGAATTTAATGAAGACGAAAAAATAGGTATTTTGCTGGAAGAACTCAAACAGCCGCGCTTGCTGTTCTCGCCTTTCCAGCAATATTCCGAGCTGGTGCACAAAGAGATAGGTGTGCTGGAAGCTGTGCGTGAGATGCGCGAGCGCTTTGGCTGTCATGCCGTGCGCCAATATATTATCTCCCATACCGAAACATTGTCCGACCTGCTGGAAGTCGCATTGCTGCAACGTGAAGCCGGATTGCTACGTGGTGTCTGGGGTTCGGCCAATATCCAGCTGGATTTAAATATTGTGCCTCTGTTCGAAACCATTGCCGACTTGCGCGATGCGCCCATGATCATGGGTAAATGGCTGAGTTTGCTGGGCATACGCCATGTGATCCGCAACCAGGGCAGCGAGCAGGAAGTCATGCTTGGCTATTCGGACAGCAATAAGGATGGCGGTTTCCTGACCTCTAACTGGGAGTTATATAAAGCCGAAATTTCGCTGGTGGAATTGTTCAAACAAGCCAAAGTAAAATTGCGCCTGTTCCACGGCCGTGGCGGTACGGTCGGTCGTGGTGGTGGCCCGACTTACCAGGCGATCATGGCGCAACCGCAAGGCACGGTGGACGGGCAAATCCGCCTCACCGAGCAAGGCGAGATCATCGCCAACAAATACGCTGACCCGGTGGTCGGGCGCCAGCACCTGGAAACCCTGATTGCGGCTACACTGGATGCCACCTTATTCCCCTCTGATCAGTTGGAATCTACCAGACGGCGTACCTTTGAAAGCGTAATGGAAACGCTCTCGGCCACTGCCATGACCAGCTACCGCAGCCTGGTCTACGAAACGCCTGGCTTTGCCGAATACTTTTTTAACACGACCCCGATTGAAGAGATTGCCGGGCTGAATCTGGGCAGCCGTCCCGCTTCCCGCAAGTCCACACGGCGAATTGAAGATTTACGTGCCATCCCCTGGGGGTTCTCGTGGGGGCAATGCCGCTTGCTGCTGCCGGGCTGGTATGGGCTGGGAAGTGCCATTCATCAATACTTGCATCAACCGGGCAGCGTGAAGGAAACACGCTTGGGATTGCTCCAGGAAATGCTGGTTGGCTGGCCGATATTCAAGACGCTGATTAATAACGTCGATATGGTGTTGGCCAAAACTGACCTGATCGTTGCCAGGCATTACGCACATTTGCTGCCAGACCGCAGTTTGCGCGAGGAGATTTTCAGTCGCATCGAACAGGAACACCGGATCACCACTGAGGTCGTTAATCTGCTGTTAGGCAGTACGCAGCGGCTAGCCAGCCAGCCGGTATTGGCGAAATCTATCCGTGAACGCTTGCCTTATCTTGACCCGCTCAATCACTTGCAGGTTGAGATGATACAACGCTACCGAAATGGCGAGACTGATGAAAAACTCAAACTGGCGATTCCGCTGACGATTAACGGGATTGCTGCCGGATTAAGGAATACCGGCTAGTTTTGAATTCTTGTGTTTTAAGGTGATTTTACATAATAAAAAAGGACAAGCCAGGCTTGTCCTTTTTTGGGTATAAACATCACATTAATGATGGTTATCTTTTTCCCAGGTGTTGATTTGCTTTTCAGCTTCGTCTTTGCTGATGCCATAACGTTCCTGGATTTTACCTACGACCTGGTCGCGTTTGCCTTCAATCACGTCAAGGTCATCGTTGGTCAGTTTGCCCCATTGCTCCTGTACTTTACCTTTAAGTTGTTTCCAGTTGCCCTCGAAAATATCTTTATTCATGATTAAATCTCCTTAGTTTTAGAATCGTATCTCGGTCATCGACCTGTGAGCTATAGTATCCAGAACACGTTGCTATAGGAGTCGGACGATTTTGTATTTATGCGTAAGAGTTGGCTGACAATGCATTTTGTACTTCTGAAACCCAGTACTGATAGAAACCGTTGCCTCGTTAATGGCTGATGATGGCGAGCGGGATTTCTGGTTAATCACCTGTGGGCGCTCATCAAATTACGCTTTAAACCTGTTAACATGCGAGCATGAATAAAGCCTCTTTTTCTGCGTTCAAACACGCGCTGGCCCAACGGCTACCTTATGAATTGTGGATAGGCTGGCGTTATACGCGGGCCAAACGTAACAATCATTTTATTTCGTTCATTTCCCTGACCAGTATGGTGGGTATCGCTTTAGGGGTGATGGCCCTGATCGTCGTCTTGTCTGTCATGAACGGTTTTCAGGACGAGTTGCGTAAACGCATTCTGGGCGTGGCGTCGCATATCGAAGTGCGCAGTTTTGATGCGGGCTTGTCAGACTGGCAACATGTACAAAGCCAGATTCAATCCCTGCCACCGAAAACCTTCTCCAGCCCGGTGCAGGGCATGGCGCCGTATGTGATGGCACAAGGCATGCTGACGCGTGACCAGGCTGTGCAAGGCGTGTTGATACGCGGCGTGCTGCCGAGCGCTGAAGGCGCGGTGTCTGATTTGTCCACGCAAATGAAGATCGGCAAATTACAGGATTTGCAATCCGGAAAATTCAATATCGTGCTCGGCGGTGACCTGGCGCAGGCGCTGGGTGTGCGCATAGGCGAAAAGGTGGTGCTGATGGCGCCGCAGGGCCAGGTAACGCCGGCGGGGCTGGTGCCACGTATCAAGCAGTTTACAGTGACTGGTATTTTCCAGGTGGGTATGTATGAATATGATGCCGGGCTGGCGCTGATCCACCTGGATGATGCAGCCAAGCTGTATCGTATGGGCGACCAGGTGTCCGGCTTGCGCCTGAAACTGGCCGATTTGTTTGCTGCCGACCGTGTCAGCCGCGAACTCATGCAGGCGCTAGGCCCCAACTATTACATTACCGACTGGACCCAGCAGCATGCCAATTTCTTCAAGGCGATCCAGCTCGAAAAGCGCGTGATGTTTATTATCCTGGCGCTGATTGTGGCAGTGGCTGCGTTTAATATTGTCTCTACGCTGGTGATGGCGGTAACCGACAAGCGTGCCGACATAGCCATTTTGCGCACCATGGGGGCAACACCTCAGGCAATTCGACGTATGTTTGTGGTGCAGGGCGCGATGATAGGGGTGATAGGCACGGTTTCTGGCGCACTGCTAGGCGTGCTATTGGCACTGAATATAGAAACCGTAGTGCCTTGGATAGAGCATACTTTTAACGTACAGTTTTTATCCAAAGACGTGTACTACATTAGTGATCTGCCTTCCAAACTGATGTGGTCGGATGTGACGACCATTATCGGCTTGTCCATTTTCCTGAGCCTGGTGGCGACGCTTTATCCAAGCGGTCGTGCTTCCAAAATGAATCCGGCGGAGGCCTTGCGCTATGAGTAATCTGATTTTGCAGTGCCAGGGATTGGCGAAAACCTATCAGGGTCTGGATACCTCGGTGTTGACCGGAGTGGATTTGACCCTGGCGGCAGGTGAACATATCGCCATTGTCGGCGCTTCTGGTAGCGGTAAAAGTACGTTGCTGCATTTGCTGGGCGGGCTGGATGCGCCTACGCAAGGCGAAGTGCAATGGTTGGGTAAGCCGCTGGCAACGCTTTCAGAAGTCGAAAAAAGCGCCATGCGTAACCAGTACCTGGGCTTTGTCTACCAGTTTCATCACTTGCTGCCGGAATTCAGCGCGCTGGAAAATGTGGCCATGCCTTTATTTATCCGCCGCATTCCACGTGCGCAAGCACTGGCTCAAGCGGAATACTATTTAACGCTGGTGGGCCTTGCCCATCGCTTAGAACATACACCTGGTGAATTATCCGGTGGCGAACGGCAGCGTGCGGCACTGGCACGTGCCTTGGTGACAGAACCCCGTTGTGTGCTGGCCGATGAACCGACCGGCAACCTGGACCGGCAAACGGCAGAGCACGTGTTTGATCTGTTATTGAAGATCCAGGTTGAGCGGGGCACTGCGCTGGTGGTGGTGACGCATGATCTGTCACTGGCCGCGCGCATGCACAAGCAATATCGCCTGCAAGACGGCATATTGCAAACGATAGAAAAAATTCCTGAGCAAGCCCTTATCACGGTGTAAATAAATCCATGCTGCCGGGCGCCACAGTCGGGTTGTTGTTTGGTGTATGGCTGTTTCAGCAACAACCGCGTCTGTGGTCACTGGGCGTGTGGTTGTGCTGGCTGCTGGTGTTAGCCCTTGCTGGATTACTGGCCTGCCGCAGAAAATCTCCAGGTTCGCGGTTCCATCCCTGTTCGCCTGTCTTCCGTAAGCTCTTTGTCATCGTACTCATTGCGGCCCTCGGCTTTGCCTGGGCACAACTGCGCGCCTGGCATCGCCTGCAATCGCAATTACCCTCAAGCTGTGAGCAGCAGGTCATTACCGTAGAAGGCGTGATTGTCGGCGTGCCTGAACGTGATGCACGTGGCCAGCATGTGGATTTTGCCATTGAGCGCAGTTTCAAGGCCGATTGCCCGCTACCAACACGTGTACGGTTGCATCTTTATCAGCAATCCTATCGTGGCGCCTCGCCAACAGCATCACCCGCCTTACCGTTGTTAAAAGCGGGTGAACGATGGCAATGGCGTGTCCGCCTCAAGAGACCGCATGCGACCAGAAACCCGCACGGATTTGATTATGCCGCCTGGTCCCTGGCTAACAAGATCGGCGCCGGCGGGTCTATTGTGGCAAAAGCGCCTATGCGCAGGTTGCAACCGCTGGTCTGGCAGCCCTCTGCTTTGGTCGCATACTGGCGTGCCAGCGTGGGTAATCGCATACAAAACGTCCTCGGTGACACACCACAAAGTGCAGTGCTGAGGGCGCTGGTGATTGGTGATGACAGCAAGATCGCCAGGTCAGACTGGCAATTGTTTGTGGATACCGGCGTGAATCATCTGGTCAGTATTTCCGGTTTGCATATCACCATGCTGGCTTCTCTGGGCTATTTGTTCGTAGGCTGGTTGTGGCGGTTACGCCCGGACTGGGCGTTGCGTATCCCTTCCAGATTGGCCGCAGGCACCGGAGGCGCATTGGTTGCGATTGCCTATGCTGCCTTGGCCGGATTTTCTATCCCCACCCAGCGTACCTTATTCATGTTGCTGACCATGATGGCGATGCTGAGCTTAAAGCAGCGCGTCCCTTTTTCCTGGGTATTGAGTGCAGCGGTCTGGGTTGTACTGGTGCTGGATCCCTGGGCGGTCACTGCACCAGGTTTTTGGCTATCCTTCGGCGCGGTGGCGATACTGGCTTTTGCTCTGGGCGGACGTTTGCGCCCTGCGCGCTGGTGGCATAATGCACTGCAGACACAATGGGTGATTACCTTGGCATTCGTGCCGGTGCTGATGTTCCTGTTTAACCAGCTGTCATTGATTTCACCGCTGGCTAATGGCCTGGCTATCCCTGTCGTCAGTTTGGCGGTGGTGCCACTGGCCATCGCAGGGGCCATCCTGCCATTTGATTTTTTGTTGCATTTTTCCGCCACGTTGTGGGAATGGTGTGCGCAAGGCTTGTACTGGTTACGGCAGTGGCCGGGCGCGGTCTGGTACTTACCTACGCCTTCTTTGTGGGCATGGTGCCTGGCGATGACAGGTATGCTGGTCTGGTTGCTGCCTAGAGGTTGGCCATTACGCTGGGCCGGGCTGGTACTGTGGTTGCCACTATTACTGCCTACGCAACCATTGTTGCACCCAGGCCAGATGCGCGTCACTGTGCTGGATGTGGGGCAGGGTCTCAGTGTGCTGGTGCAGACCGCGCACCACAACATGCTGTATGACGCCGGGCCCGCTTACAACGAAGAAAGCGATGCCGGGCAGCGTATCGTGCTGCCTTATCTGCGTCATCTGGGGGTGCGTCAGCTGGATGCCGCGGTGATTTCGCATGATGACATTGATCACTCCGGCGGCATGGCTTCGGTACTGGCAGGTGTTCCGGCCAATAAATTGCTGAGTTCATTGACGCCGGATGCTGATTTTTTCAGGCAAATGCAGGCGATGCCACACGTGTCGGCTTTGCCGCAGCAACCTTGCCATCAGGGGCAGCAATGGCAATGGGATCAAGTGACTTTCCGTGTGCTGTCTCCGGCAAAAGAGGCGGCAGCAGACCTGAAGGACAATAACAAGAGCTGTGTGATCAAAGTGACGTCGGCCCACGGCAGCTTACTGTTGACCGGAGATATCGAGAAAGAGGCTGAGCGCTGGTTGCTAGAGGCCGTTCCGGATCAGTTAGCCACGACGGTGATGACCATGCCGCATCATGGCAGTAAAACCTCTTCCACCCCCGCCTTGGTCAATGCCACGCAACCAGCCATTGCGATTGCCACGGTGGGTTACCTGAATCGCTTCGGTCATCCCAAGGCCGAGGTGATCGCACGCTATGAGGCGCATGAGACGCAAATACTCCGATCAGACAACGATGGTGCAGTGCTGATGGATTTCCTCTCAGGCGAGAAGCCAATAGTGAGGCGCTGGCGGCAGGTCGAACCGCGTTATTGGGAATAGGCTCGGTAATTGTCATGGTTGGCAATTGTAACGGTGGCGATACCGGACAAAACTTGCCCTTAGGGCTGGTTAACGCTAAAGTAGCGGAAGTTTAAAAACAACTGGAGTGTTTGCTGTGTGGGAAATCATTTTAGCGGCCGGATGGCCAATCTGGCCTCTGGTTATCGCTTCAGTCATTGCGCTGGCGATTATTGTGGAGCGTTCCTGGGCCTTGCGCGCATCGGTTGTCACCCCTGAGCAATTACTGCCTGAAGTGCAAAACTGGCTCAAGCAAGGCGGCGTCACGCGCGAAACCCTGAGTCGTCTGGAAGCACACTCCCTGTTAGGTAAAGTATTTGCAAGTGCATTAGCAAATGCCAACCATTCACGTGAAATTACCAAAGAGGCAATTGAAGAAACAGGCCGTGCGGTCGCTCACAAGCTGGAACAATACCTGCCAACCCTGGGTACTATCGCCACTGTCGCCCCGTTGCTCGGTTTGCTGGGTACGGTGATCGGTATGGTGGAACTGTTTGGTTCGTTTACCAACAGCGGCCACGATGTGGCCCAGTTCGCCCGCGGTATTTCAGTGGCACTGTACAACACGGCTGCGGGTATTGTGGTCGCTGTGCCAGCCATGATTGCCTATCGCTACTTCCGCAGTAAAGTGGACGGTTTCCTGGTGGATATGGAACAGCAAGCCATCAAGCTGGTTGAAATTATCCACGGCGATCGCAACTAAGGTTTAAGGCAAACTATGAATTTCAAGCGTGGTGTTCGCGATGAAGAGTTGGAAATCAACTTTATTCCACTGATCGATGTGCTGCTGGTGATTATTATTTTCCTGATCGTCAGTGCCACTTTCTCACGTACCAGCGAATTGCAGATTAATTTACCGACAGCGGATGCCAGCTCACCGCAGGAAAAACCGTTGACGATTACGGTTGAGGTGGATGCCAGTGGCCGTTACCTGGTAAACGGTAAAGAAGCAAATGGTGCGGTAGTCGCAGATTTGTCGAGTGCATTAACGCAAGCAGCCGCCAGCGGCCCGGCCGGTAAAGAGCCAACCATCATTATCAACGCGGATGCAAAAGCGACGCATCAGTCTGTGATTAATATTATGGAAGCCTCACGCATGGCTAATTACACCCATATCACCTTTGCAACACAGGTAAACTCGCATTAATGTGTGAGTTGCAGCTTGCTGTGATTGCCTGCAAACAAGCCCGTCAACTTTGGCGGGCTATTTGTTTATAGTATCCGAGAGTTTGCATGTCCCGTAGACAGAAATCTGAGCAGAATAAAATCATTAATCCCGGCCAGTTATACCGCCGGTTGATTGCTTACGCCTGGCAATTTAAATTCCATTTTTTGGTTTCCATGGTGGCAACGGCTATATTGTCCACCAGTAACACCGCATTTCTGGCATTGATTAAAAAAATCACTGACGATGGGTTTGTGAAAGAGTCCGCGCAGGAGATGCTGTTACTGCCGCTGATGCTGTTTGGCCTGATGGCTGTCCGCGCTCTGGCCGGGTTCTTTTCATCATACAGCTTGCGTATTGTCGCGCGTCGGGTAGTGGAGATATTGCGCAACCAGGTATTTTCCAAACTGTTGATGTTGCCGGTAAGTTTTTTCGATGCCAATTCCAACGGATTGTTAGTCTCAAAACTCACTTATGACATCGAGCGCCTCTCCAACGTAGTGACCCGTTCGGCGTTGAATGTGTTACGTGATGTGCTGACTGTCATCGGTCTGGTCGCTTACATGCTTTACCTGGACTGGAAGCTGACGCTGGTGTTTGCTGCGGTAGCGCCATTGATGGGCATGTATCTGGCTCGCTCAACGCCAAAGCTGCGTGCTAACGCTAAAAAGGTACAAGAAGCGGTGGGTGAAATCACCAAAACGGCTGAAGAAGCGATTTCAGCCCAGCGTATCGTCAAGATTTTTGGTGCGCAAACATTCGAGAATGAACGGTTCGCCAGTGTGGTGGCGAAAAATCGTACGCTGGAATTACGCACTGCCAGAATCTCGGGTTTGAATAGCTTTGTGATTGAAATTCTCTCCGCAGTAGCGTTGGGCCTGGTTGTGTATTACGCGTTGGGTCAGTTTACCGTCGGTGAATTTGCTGCTTTCGTTGGCGCCTTACTGATGCTGATTGCGCCTATTAAACATATCACTGCTGCCAATGAAGATGTACAGGTAGGGCTGGCGGCGGCGCAAAGCGTTTTCGAGCTGATGGACCTGGATAACGAGCGTGAAAGTGGCGATTACCGTGTTGCGCATGCGCGTGGAGAGCTCAGCTTTAAGGGCGTGACCGTGCGTTACCCGCAGGCGAAGAAAAGTGCTTTAAACCAGCTCAGTTTTGATGTGCGCGCCGGTGAGAAAGTAGCGCTGGTCGGTCGCTCCGGCAGTGGTAAAACGACATTGGTCAACCTGCTGCCGCGCTTTTACGAAGTGCAGGAGGGTACGGTATCGCTTGATGGCGTTGATGTGCGCGATTACCAGTTGAATAGCCTGCGAGCACAGTTTTCCCTGGTGAGCCAGGATATCGTTTTGTTTAACGACACCATCTTCAATAACATAGCCTATGGTGCGTTGCGCAACGCCAGCGAAGAAGAAGTGATTGCCGCTGCCAAAGCCGCAAACGCCTGGGAGTTTATCGAGCACATGCCGCTAGGCTTGCAAAGTGAAATAGGTGACAGAGGTGTGCGCTTGTCCGGCGGGCAGCGGCAACGCATTGCGATTGCGCGCGCGATATTGAAAAATGCGCCTATATTATTGCTGGATGAAGCAACGTCCGCGCTGGATAGTGAGTCTGAGTTGCATGTGCAAAATGCGCTGGATAGACTGATGCAAAACCGGACCACCATTGTGATTGCGCACCGGTTGAGCACTGTTGAGAATGCTGACCGTATTTTAGTGATGGACCATGGCAAAATCATCGAGACTGGTTCACACAAAGAATTATTGGCGCTGAATGGCTATTACAACAAGCTGTATCACAAAGAGTTTCAAGACGACTGATGTGGCGTGGATGGTTCGAACAGCAATGGCAATATAAAGGGTGGGCGCAATGCATGCTTTTGCCATTAGCGTGGCTGTTTGCAGGCCTGGCAGCGTTGCGCCGAACGCTATATCGATGCGGACTCTTCTCCAGCACCAGATTACCGGTGCCGGTGATTGTGGTGGGCAATATATCGGTAGGAGGCGTGGGTAAAACGCCACTGGTGATTTATCTAGCCAATGCCTTGCGTGCGGCAGGTTATGCGCCCGGTATTTTAAGTCGCGGCTATGGCGGCCAGCATACCGGTGAAGTCACTCCAGGCAGTAACCCTGCCGGATATGGCGATGAACCGGTGCTGATTGCGCAGCATACAGCTTGTCCGGTATGGGTGCATCCATTGCGCGCCGAGAGTGGTCATGCATTGTTGCTGGCGCATCCTGAAACCGATGTATTGATCTGTGATGATGGCTTGCAGCATTATGCTTTGCAGCGGACTATTGAGATTGCAGTGGTCAACCGCACGCATGGTTTGGGCAATGGTCGTTTGCTGCCAGCAGGGCCGTTGCGCGAGTGCTTAAGCCGTTTGCATGAAGCTGACCTGGTGGTTGAAAGCGGTCAGTTGCCTGACAGAAACTCAGCTCGGCCAACTTTTAAACAATCTTTGCAGGTAGGAGAGTGGACCTCGGTGTCTGATTTTTCTGCCCGTATCTCCATTCAATCCTTGCAAGAACGGCCTTTGGTGGCCATCGCTGGTATCGGCCATCCGCAACGGTTCTTCCAGTCTGTCCAGGCGATGGGGCTCGCCTGTGAAACCAAAGTATTTGCCGATCATCATGCTTACACGCAAGCTGATTTTATAGATTTGTCAGGTAAAACCATACTGATGACAGAGAAAGATGCCGTAAAATGTCGGCATCTGGATTTAAGTGATGCCTGGTTTTTACCGGTAATTGCCGAGTTGAAGCCTGTCGGGCATCTGCAAACATTAACAGACTGCGTGATCAGTCTGTTAAAACAACGCGAAGGAAAATGAAATGAATCCCAAGTTGCTGGAAATCCTGGTCTGTCCGGTCACCAAAGGGCCGCTGGTGTATGACAAACAAAAACAGGAACTGATTTCTAAATCAGCCCGCCTGGCGTATCCGGTGCGCGATGGTATTCCGGTGATGCTGGAAGACGAAGCGCGCCGTTTGGAAGAGCACGAGTACACCGAGTAGGGTAAGCGCACATGTTTAAAGTTGTGATTCCTGCCCGTTTTGCCAGCAGCCGCTTGCCAGGCAAACCATTGCTGGATATCGCCGGTAAACCTATGATCATTCAGGTGGCGATCCAGGCCAGTAAAAGCCAGGCTGACGAAGTAGTGATTGCTACAGACCATGCGCCGATTTTACAAGTCGTTGAGAAACATGGTTATGCGTCAGTCATGACACGTGAGGATCACCCTTCAGGCACAGACCGGATTGCTGAAGTGGTGCAAACCATGGGTTGGGCAGATGAGACCATTGTCGTCAATGTGCAGGGCGACGAGCCGCTGATAGACCCCTTACTGATTAATGAAGTAGCGCTGGCACTGGGTAAAGATACCCAGGCAGTCATGGCGACTGCCTGTCATCCTGTTCACGATATTGCCGCATTTGAAAATCCCAATGTTGTTAAAGTGGTGTTGAATGCTAAAGGGCAAGCACTGTATTTCAGCCGTGCGCCTATCCCTTATCCGCGTGATGCTGCATACCGGGACAGTCTGAATGCGCATCGCCATATCGGGATTTATGCCTACCGGGTCGGTTTTCTCAAGCAATATGCCAGCTTGCCCGCTACCAGCCTTGAGCAAATTGAGAGTCTGGAGCAACTGCGTGTGCTGTACCACGGTTATCAGATTGCAGTGACAGTGACTGATAAAGCGCCAGCCAGTGGTGTGGATACGCCAGCTGATTTAGAAGCCGTACGCGAGATTTTCTTCCGGAAATAAGGATGGTAGTTTGATTCCATCTTTTTATTAGCCGGAGAAATAAAAAAGCCTCATTGATTGAGGCTTTTTTATTTGCAGCTAACGCTAAGAGGTTAGCGGTTTTTCTGGCGACGCAATGCAATCGTACCCATCAAACCTAAACCAACCAGCATCATGCCGTAAGTTTCTGGTTCCGGTACTGGGATGGTCACAGGTGAAATTGTATAGTTACCAGTGTAGTTGCCACCCAAGATCAGGTTAAATTTCAATGTGTAAGTGCCAGCAGCCAGATTAGAAAAGCTGAAGGTATATCTTGTCAGATCAAAATCATGCAAAGGGAAGATGATAGGGGAGTATGTGAATGTATCATCCGCATCGCTAACTAATGTCAGGCCATTGTACAGACCAGAGTTTGTCTCGTTCAGAAGTCTCAGGCTTGGATCCAAAACGCCTGATAGGTCGAAGTTACCAGCTGTGTACGAAATAGTCACTTTACTGGTTTTTGCTTCGCTGGATCCAAGTGGATCATGACCACTGAAAGTTGCTGTCGTTGCAAAAACAGAGGTGCTGGCTAACATTAAAGCTGCGGCAAGTAATTTTTTCATCATATGTATTCCCTGATTAACGTGGTTTATTGGAGTTGTTAATGTGGCAATCATAGCGATGCGGACTATTCAAAGATATAGCCCGTTAGGGTCAGTAGGTAGTGTCGCACACTGCGAAAGTCAGGTGCGGAAAATAAAATACACTGCGCCCAGGATGCAGAATCCCGCCCACAAATAATCCCATTTAAGAGGCTGTTGCATATAGAAAATGGCAAATGGGACAAAGATCACCAGCGTGATCACTTCCTGCAGGATCTTGAGTTGTGCCAGGTTGAACTGCGTGAAGCCTATGCGGTTGGCCGGTACCTGGAACAGGTATTCAATCAGGGCGATGCCCCAGCTGATTAGAGCAGCGATGATCCAGGGTTTGCTGCTGAGGTTTTTGAGGTGGCCATACCAGGCAAACAGCATAAACAGGTTGGAGATGCTGAGTAACACAATGGTTTTAAGGAGGGTAAAACTCATTGATCTTCCTGGTTAGGTAGAAAATGGCAACTCCAGTTAAAAGCTGCCAGATTAGGGATAATGTCCGGCTATTTAAATAGCCGCTTCGCCCGTTTCACCGGTTCTGATACGGATGACTTGTTCAACGGAAGTCACAAAAATCTTGCCATCGCCAATCTTGCCGGTATGTGCCGCCTTGATAATCGCTTCAATCGCGTTATCCAGCATGTTTTCAGCGAGTACCACTTCTACTTTGATTTTAGGCAGAAAATCCACCACGTATTCCGCGCCACGATAAAGCTCGGTATGGCCTTTCTGGCGACCAAAGCCTTTGACTTCTGTCACGGTGAGTCCGTTGACACCAATCGCTGACAAGGCCTCGCGTACTTCATCGAGTTTGAATGGTTTAATGACGGCTTCAAGTTTTTTCATATGTGCTCCGTGGTTAACTTTTAAAACATTCTACGCAACCACTGCTTTTAATTCAAATGCCGCAGTGGCTAAATAATGCAAGGATTTCAAAATGAAAGGTGGCAGGTGATAGGGTAACGGCGGTCCTTACCAAAGCCGCGTTCGGTAATGCGTACGCCCACCGCCGCCTGCCGGCGTTTGTATTCGTTGCGGTCTATCAGGCGGGTCACCCGCTCAACATCTGCGCGGCTAAAGCCTTTTTCTATAATGGTTTCTATGCCGAGGTCTTTCTCAACATAGGCTTCCATAATGGCATCGAGTATTTCATAGGCGGGCAGGCTGTCCTGGTCGGTCTGGTCTGCGCGTAACTCTGCACTCGGCGGACGCGTGATAATTCTTTCCGGAATCACCGGGCTGAGGCTGTTACGGTAGTTTGCCAGCTTGTAGACCAGTGTTTTAGGCACATCTTTGATCAGCGCAAATCCGCCTGCCATATCACCGTACAAGGTGCTATAGCCCACGGCAGTCTCTGATTTATTGCCAGTAGTGATGACCAGGTGGCCGAATTTATTACTGATGGCCATCAGTAACATGCCACGGATGCGCGCTTGCAGGTTTTCTTCTGTGGTATCAAATGCCTTGCCGGTAAATTCTTCAGCCAGCGTGTCGCAAAAACCGTTAAACAAAGGCTTGATCGGCAATACACTGTATTCAACATCCAGCAATTTGGCCATGTCAGCAGCATCTTGAATGCTGATATCCGCCGTAAACTCTGAGGGCATCATCACCGCTTTCACGCGCTCTTTGCCCAGCGCATCAACGGCAATAGCCAGCGTCAGGGCCGAGTCTATGCCACCTGACAATCCCAATACCACGCTTGGAAACCGGTTTTTATTCACGTAATCTTTCAGGCCCAGCTGCAAGGCCTGATAGACAATCGCTTCTGATGAGTCGTGCTCGCGGATGGCTGTTGGCACAGGTTGATTCTGCGCCAGTGACATATAACCCAGGCAATCCTCAAACATGGGAAATTCCTGCATAAGCGCGCCCTGATTGTTCATGGCGAATGAGGCGCCATCAAACACCAGTTCATCCTGCCCGCCTATCATATTGGCATAAATAACCGGCAGGCCGGTTTCCCGGACGCGTTCACGCAAGACCTGGTAACGGGTCAGCTGCTTGTGTAGATGGTAGGGTGAAGCGTTGATGACCAGCAGCACTTGCGCGTTTGCCTGTAAGGCTTGTAAAGCTGGTCCGGGCTCCCAGATGTCCGCACAGATCAGGACGCCGTAACGTGTGCCTTGCCATTCGAACACCACCGGTAAGTCGCCTGCTTCAAAATAACGTTCTTCATCAAACACGTTGTAGTTGGGCAGGTGATGTTTATGGTATGTCGCCTGAATGCGACCCGAGTGTATCACCGAGGCGGCGTTATAACGTTTGCCCGCAATCTCATGCGGATGACCAATCACAACCGCCAGGTCAGCCGGAAGCTGCTGTTCCAGCCATTTTAACGCGCGCTGGTTTGCCGCGTAAAAGTCCTGCCTGAACAATAAATCTTCGGGGGGGTATCCGCACAGGGAGAGTTCCGGGGTCAATAACAGGCGGGCACCTTGAGCAAATGCCTGGTTTGCTAAATCCAGAATGCGTTCGGCATTTTTCTGCATGGCGCCGACCATGCTGTTCATTTGGGCAATGGCGAGTTTCATGCAGCAGCCATTCAGTATTTGCCACCCGCGGCTTTAATGAGGTCGACCATGGCCGGGTTTTGCGCCTTGAGTGCATAGACATAGGCAGTCAGGCCATACTGGTCACGTGTTTTGACATCAGCGCCGTGCTTGATGAGCAAATCCGCCATATCGGGAGAATTATTGCTGACAGCCAAATGCAGCAGCGGTGTGCCTTCGCTATCCTGATGGTCTATATCTGCTTTACGCTCGAGCAGGGCAGTGGCCACCTCTTTCTGGTCTTTTTTCACAGCCCAGGTCAAGGCTGTCCACTCGTGCTCATCCTCTTCATCCACTTTGGCACCATGTTCGAGTAAAGTGATCACAGCAGGCGTAAAGCCTTCCCTGGCGGCGATCATTAATGCGGTGGTGCCCAATTTGTCTTTCAGATTGGCGTCAGCGCCATTTTTGAGGATGGCTGTAATGGTAGGCACATTGCCACTTTTGGCCGCGTACATGAGCACCGTTTTGCCATCGCTGGCGCGTACATTAGGGTCAAAGCCTTTGGCGATGATCAGGCCGACCACTTCACTGTAACCGGAAGTCGCCGCCAGACCGAGCGCACTCCATCCGTCTGGATCGCGGATTTTAACGTCGGCGCCTTTCTCCAGCAGCGCTTTAACGGCATTAAGGTTATTTTTCTTGGCGGCAAACATCAGGGCAGTCCAGCCACCCTGGTCTTTGGCATTGATGTTGGCACCGCTGTCCAATAATGTACGTATGACTTCAGCCTGGTCCTTGCGGGCGGCATACATCAGGGGAGTGATTTTTTCCGAATCGGTCACGTTGGGGTTGGCACCGCTTTTAAGCAAGGCTTTTACCGTTGCGATATCGCCTTTGGAAGATGCAATCAGCAGATAGGAGATATCCGAACCGCTTTCGGCATTCGTGCTTTCAGTCGCCGCCGCTTCTTGGTTAGCCTTCTTTTTGTGTTTACTGGCGGCTTCTGCAGCCGTCAGTCCGAATAACAGGGCAGCGCTGCACAGCAGCAAGCCAGGCCAGTATCTTGTCCGGGGAATACGCTTCATGCAGTCTCCTGTTGATTTATTTTGCAGCACGCTGAATCGCTGCCAGTACCGCTTCACCCAGCCCGGCAGGCGAGTCAGCGACTACACAGCCTGCTGCTTCCAGTGCAGATATCTTGTCTTCCGCACGGCCTGAGCCGCCGGAGATAATGGCACCGGCGTGGCCCATGCGCTTGCCTTTAGGCGCAGTCAAACCGGCAATGTATGCTGCGACCGGTTTGGTGACGTGGTGTTTGATAAAGTCAGCCGCAGTTTCTTCATCGCTACCGCCAATTTCGCCAACCATAATAATCGCTTCGGTTTCGGGATCATTCTGGAATAGCGCCAGGCAATCGATAAAGTTCAGGCCTTTGATCGGGTCGCCACCTATGCCTACACAGGTGGTTTGACCTAATCCCAGCGCAGAGGTTTGATGAACGGCTTCATAAGTCAGTGTGCCTGAACGTGAAACCACACCAACTTTGCCACGTTTGTGGATACTGCCCGGCATAATGCCTATCTTGCACTCGTCCGGCGTGATGACGCCGGGGCAATTGGGTCCTATTAGTTTGGTGCCATTCGCAAGCAACGCGGCTTTCACGTTTAGCATATCCAGTACCGGTATACCTTCCGTGATACAGACGATCAGTTCTATACCTGCATCTGCCGCTTCCAGGATAGAGTCAGCGGCAAATGGCGGCGGTACATAAATCACGCTGGCATTGGCCTGGGTTTCCTTGACCGCTTCGCGCATGGTGTTGAACACCGGCAGATTCAAATGCTGCTGGCCGCCTTTACCAGGCGTGACACCGCCTACCATCCTGGTACCATAAGCCAACGCCTGTTCGGAGTGGAAAGTACCCTGTTTGCCGGTAAAGCCCTGGCACAATACTCTGGTATTTTTATTAACTAAAATCGCCATGACTACACACCTTCGCTTACTGCTTTGACTGCCTGTTTGGCGCCATCGGTCAGGCCATCTGCCGAGATAATATTGAGGCCGCTTTCGCGCAACATCTGTTTGCCCAGTTCGACATTAGTGCCTTCCAGGCGTACCACTACCGGGATGGTCATGCCGACTTCTTTCACAGCCGTGATAATACCGGTAGCAATAATGTCGCAACGCATGATGCCGCCAAAAATATTCACCAGGATGGCTTTGACATTCTGGTCGGCCAGGATGATCTTGAACGCCTTGGTCACGGTTTCCGCTGTCGCTCCACCGCCTACATCGAGAAAGTTGGCCGGCATGCCGCCATGCAGCTTGATCAGGTCCATAGTCGCCATCGCCAGTCCGGCACCGTTGACCATGCAGCCGATATTACCGTTGAGGGCGATGTAATTGAGGCCGCTATGATGCGCTTCCGCTTCCTTGGCGTCGTCCTGTGACCAGTCGCGGATTTCCGCAAAAGGTTTCTGGCGGTACAGTGCATTATCATCCACGGTCATCTTGCAATCGAGCGCGACCAGTTTTCCTTCTGTGGTGACGATCAGTGGATTGATTTCAAGTAAGGATAAGTCGTTATCCTTGAATAATTTGTACAGGCCCTTAGCCAGTTTAGTGAACGCAGCAATCTGGTCGCCACTCAAGCCCAGGCCAAATGCCAGGTTACGTGCCTGGTAATCTATCAAGCCATTTAATGGGTCGCAGATTTCCTGCAGAATCTGGTCAGGTTGCGTTGCCGCAATCTCCTCAATATCCATGCCACCAGCACTCGAAGCGACCATCACCACGCGTTCCAGGCTACGGTCTACCAGCATGGACAGGTACAGTTCACGCGCGATCGGCAAGGTTTGTTCCACCAGTACCTGGTGCACCGGCTGTCCATCAGGTGCATTTTGGTAAGTGACAAGGTGTTTACCCAGCAGTCCACCTGCCACCGTTTGAGCTTCCAGAGCCGATTTCACGACTTTTACGCCACCCGCTTTACCACGGCCACCGGCATGCACTTGCGCTTTCACCACCCAGGCTTCGCCACCAAGTTCTTTGGTCGCGGCTGCAGCGGCTTCTTCAGATTGGACAACCAGACCGGCGGGAGTGACTAAACCATACTTTTGCAGTAGTTGTTTAGCCTGATATTCGTGCAGATTCATGAAAATAAACTGTTTTTGTGATTAAGCTGTCATTTTGGCGCAAATGCCCATTCAAAGCTAGGCTGCAAACAAAAAAACCGCAGCTAAGTGCGGTTTTTTTATTAGGTAATCTGTGCCAGAGCTTACAGGTCTTGCGCCCAGGCATTGCCATAAACTTTGCCATTACGTGAGAGTATCACCATCTGGTACATACTGATCACCCACATATAAGTAGAAGCCAGGCTATAGCCCAGGCCGCCGATAATGGTTAGCCAGGCAAAATGCGGTGACCATTTGGTCAGCCACCAAGACATCACATCGGCGATCAAGAACGCAAACGGGAAGCCGATGGCAATCACTTTGGCCGTTTTCGGCACATTGACCGCAAAGCTGAAAATCAGGCCAATGAAAAAGAAGATGAAGCTGATGCCAAACAAGTGAATATGCGAGACCCTGGTCAGGCCACTGATGGTGGCGCCCTCGTTGACTTCAGCGCGGGCTTTCACCTCTTCATATTTGGTAAAGTCCGGGATGCCGGGAATATTGCTGTGGCACATGACACAGTGCTGGGCAAACACCTGTTTGTAATGTGATTCCCATTGGTCTTGCGGCGCGCCCAACTGTGCCCATTTGATAATGTCCTGGCGTACTTCCAGCGGTGCCTTGTCAGACATGGAACCATTCAACTTGCTCGCCAGTTTGGTGCCGCTACGGTCACCATAATAGCTATACACGATGTCATTGACGGATAAACCGAATTTACCGTCCGCCATGCCGTGTGTGAGCATGATTTGTAAACCGGCCATACACAGGCCCACGCCAATCACCAGCAGATACCCGACAAACAGTGCTTTCAGCGGTAATGGAAGATTAGGCAGGTTTAGCCATGGTAATGTTTGAGACTCTTGTTTCATTACGATCCCTAGGTAATCTGAGTTAAGTAATCTGAATGGTAAAGTTATTAAACACTAATTGTTTGAATTTTTGGCAAGCATACCATCGCCTGAGAAAATCCTAAAACAGAAATATTCCTTCACCATGACAAATCAAGCATTGCGGCTTCCACTGGTATAATCCAGCCTTTCAATTCCAGTAGGTTTTATCATGCGCTTAGTGGTTCAAGGGCCTGCCATCAGCATGGCTCATCTCACGCATATTCACGGCCTGGTCGGCGGCTATACACAGTTCGCGCAAATCGCTGAACATGCATATTATTTGCCAGTTGCCCAAGGCGATTACCTTGAAGTAAAAGCGTTTTGCGCCAGCCAGCAGATAGATTGTGCCGTGGTAGAAGATGCCCATAGACTGCAAAAGTTTGGCCTGTGTGTGATGGATATGGATTCCACCCTGATTTCAATCGAATGTATAGATGAAATCGCAGATATGATGAATATCAAACCGCAAGTCGCTGAAATCACCGAAGCCGCCATGCGGGGCGAGCTGGATTTTTCTGCCAGTTTGCGTAAAAGGGTGGCTTTACTTGAAGGTTTGCCAGAGACAGCCTTGCAGCAAGTGATTGCTGAGCGCTTGCGTTTTAATCCTGGCGTCGAGCATTGGATAGCAACCTGTCAACAACATGGCATCAAAACCATGGTAGTGTCAGGCGGCTTCACCGTGTTTGCCAATTATGTGAAACAAACACTGGGGCTGGATTATGCGGTTTCCAATACCCTTGAAATTGTGGATGGCAAACTGACCGGCCAAGTGCTGGGCGATATAGTGGATGCGCAGCGCAAAGCAGATGAATTGGTCAAGCTGCGAAATCAGTGGGGATTAACCGCCCAGCAAACGATTGCCATTGGTGATGGTGCCAATGACTTGAAAATGATGGCTGCGGCTGAAGTTGGCGTGGCTTACCATGCCAAGCCGGTAGTGCAGCAGCAAGCCAGGTATGCATTGAATATTGTCGGGCTGGATGGTGTGGTGAACCTGTTAACCCTGTAGTGAGTGTGCTGCCTTAATTTTAGGCAGGCAGCCTACTGTCTCACTCTTAAAGAGTAACCTTAAGTTCTTCCTCTACTGTTTAAATCTACGGACAGGGCTCATGCTGCTGGTTTAATGAATTAACGCATTGATTTATTTTTGCATTATTTATAATTAACGATTGCTATTGTTTTATTAAAAGTGCATAGTGTGCACACGCGAAGTTCAAGCATTGTTGTTTTCTCTGGTGTATCTTTCGGTTCTATCGTTAATCCCGCCATCTTGACTCTCGCCCTAAATTGGGGAAACCCTTTCATTATTTAAGGAAATTCAAATGGCAACAGGTGTAGTTAAGTGGTTTAACGATGCAAAAGGTTTTGGTTTTATTACTCCGGATGCAGGTGGCGATGACTTATTCGCGCATTTTTCAGCGATCGAATCTAGCGGTTTCAAAAGCCTTGCAGAGAATCAGCGCGTTTCTTATGAAGAAACGACAGGCCCTAAGGGTAAACAGGCATCTGCGATTCAAGTCATTGCTTAATTGCGTGCGGTTGGGTGATTGACACCCGCTTTAAAGCCCGTTTTGTACGGGCTTTTTTGTTTTTATTTTAAGGATATCGCATGGCTAAAGAAGAATTGATTGAAATGCAGGGCGCAGTGACTGAAATATTGCCGGATGCTCGTTATCGTGTCACCCTGGATAATGGCCATAGGCTAATTGCTTATACCGGCGGAAAAATGCGCAAGCATAAAATACGTATTTTGGCAGGCGATAAAATTACCATTGAAATGTCGCCATACGATATGGAAAAGGGCCGCATCACTTTCCGCCATCTGCCACCAAAGCGGCCTGTTTAAGCTGCTCTCACAATGTGTCTGCGTTTAAATAGGCGAGTTCTGCTTCGGTAAAACCTGCCAGTTTACGTGCTTCCATATTAAAGGGCGGTCGCAGTTTGGGCGCCTGATACTGCTGGCGCAAGGATTCAAACGTTTCCAGAAAATCCACGCCACGCTGACCACATAAAAATTGGAACCAGCGATTGCCGATCGCAACATGGCCAATTTCATCATGCAAGATAATATCCAGAATGGCCGCAGCAGCATGGTCACCGGCCTGTGCCAGTTTATTTTTGAGTGGCGGCGCAGCATCCAGCCCACGTGCCTCCAGAGTCCTCGGGACTAATGCCATACGCGCCAAAACGTCGGATTGCGTTTTTTCTACCATTTCCCACAGGCTGTTATGGCCATCAAAATCACCATAATCAAATCCCAGGCTTTGCAGATGTTGCCGCAGTAAGCTGAAGTGATAAGCCTCTTCTTTGGCGACCAGCAGCCAATCGTTGTAATAATCAGCTGGCATATCAGTAAAGCGCCACACAGCATCCAGTGCCAGGTTGATGGCATTAAATTCGATATGGGCGAGTGCATGAATCAGGGCGGCGCGGCCTTCGACAGTATTCATGGCGCGGCGCTTGAGCAGCTTGGGCGCGACCAGGGCAGGGCGTAAAGGCCTGCCAGGCACAGGTGCTTCAGCCACTAATTGCAGCGATGGATTTAATTGCAAATGACCAGCGCGATGGCTTTCCCACAGGGATTGCACTTGTGTGAATTTGAGTTGCGGGTCACTGATGATCAGTGTTTGCAGGGCGAGTGTTCTCAGGCAAAGCGTCATAACACTCGAATTTTACCGTGAATCGACTGCCGGTGTCGTGTGTCACCGGATGTTCCAGCCCGGCGCCGACATTAATCGTGGCATTATGGTGTTCAGCTACTTCGGCCACAATCGCCAGGCCCAGGCCGCAGCCATTGCCCTGGTTGGGATTCAGCCGGTAAAAACGTTCGAATATACGTGCGGTCTGCTCGGGTGGAATGCCCATGCCGCTATCCGCCACTTGCAGGAATAGGTAGCGTCCTGCCTGCCACAATCGGATCTGCATCAGGCCCTGTTCCAGCGTATACAGGATGGCATTTTCCAACAGGTTATTGAGCATTTCAGACAACATCAGGGCATCGCCCCAGACGTGATCCTGCTGTGTTTCAATCAGTACCTCCAGTTCAAGGCCCTTGTCGGTGGCGGGGCCTATCCAGCGCGCGCACTCTTCATAAATAATGCTGGTCAGTGACACGGTTTGAAATTTTAACTGCGTGGTCGCTGCGTCTGTCCTCGCCATACTCAATAGTCGCTGGATCAGGTGCGATAAGCGGGTAGTGCTGCGCAGTATAAAGTTAAGCGGTTCTTTCACCGTCTCTGGCGGGTCACTGCGTAGGGCCAGTTCTGCCTGTGTCTGCAATCCGGCAATCGGGGTACGCAGCTGATGCGAGGCATCAGCAATAAATTGCTGTTGTTGCTGTAATCCGGCAGTGACCCGCCCCAGCAATGCATTCATGGCCTGGATTAAAGGTTTCAGTTCCAAAGGTGGCGAGTTGGTATCCAGCGGGCTCAGGTCGCGGTAAGACCGTTCATGCAAGGCGTCTTTCAAATCCTGCATCGGCTTGAGTGCAAAGTAGATACCCAGCTCGATCACGATAGCTGCCAGTATCATCATCAGCACTTGCGGCAATAACATTTCCTCGACCATTTCGGCCACCATGGCATCACGTTTGGCCGTGGTCTCTGCCATGCTGATCAGGATGTTGCGCGCGTTCGGCTCGGTGCTGACCGGCAACGCAAAAGTCACCACCCGGATAGGCTCGCCCTTATAGACACTGTTGTAATAAAACTCCTGATTGCCCCCCATGGGCGTGGAAGGCAAGGGCAGGCGGGCTTCACCAAACACCAGTTTGCCATCCGGCCCGCTAATGCGGATATAGATGTGGTCACCCTCGTTATAGCTGAGCAGGTGGCTGGCGACTTCGGGGAGCTCGATCTTGACTTCATTATGCTCATCGACAATGACTTCGTCAGACAGCGCAAGTACAGTACGTAAGAGTGCCTGGTCGTAAGCCTGGGTAGCATAATGCAAAGCGCGTGAGTAAGAGATAGCGGCTGAAATGCCCAGGACTACCAGCATGGTCAGTAACAGCCACAACCGTAACTGGTTTTTAAGCGAGCGCGGCGGTGCCATCATAAGGTCGTATGTTCAGCTTCCAGCATATACCCCAGGCCGCGGACGGTACGGATACGCGCACCACTGGGTTCGATCTTTTTACGCAAGCGGTGGATGTAGACTTCAATCGCATTATCACCAAGGGACTCATCCCAGTTACAGAGTGATTCCATAATCTGTTCTTTGGCAATAATCTTGCCCATGCGCATCATCAGGGTTTCCAGCAGGTGCAATTCGCGGGCTGATAGCGTAATCGCGAGCTCGTTAATACTGGCCAGTTTGTTTGGTACATCCAGTTTTAAATTACCGCACTGCAAGGGTAAATTGTTGCCAAGTTTGCTGCGGCGTATCAATGCGCGCACCCTTGCTTCCAATTCTTCCAGATGAAAAGGTTTGGTCAGAAAGTCATCCGCGCCCAGGTCCAGCGCCTGCACGCGGGTAGCTACATCTTCGCGTGCGGTCAGGATCAGCACCGCCACCGGGTTGGATTGCTGGCGCAAGTGGGAGAGCACCTGCGTGCCATCCATGGTCGGTAAACCCAGGTCCAGAATCACCAGGTCGTAGACGCCATCCTGAATCGCGCGTATGGCCTGCTTGCCATCGGCGACGTGGTCCACCGCGTATTCAGCCTGCGTCAATACACGTACCAATCCGTTTGCAATCACCAGGTCATCTTCAACAATCAGTAAGCGCATCGTCTTTACCTATCCATATAAACGAATGCAGTGTACTCCAAATTTTCTGCCTTTTTTTGTTTGTAAGTTGAATGTAAGGCGAGGGGCGTATCGTGCAATTGTGACGACACGGGATACAAATCACCGTGCGGTATTGAAGTTGAATAAAGCATTAATGGAACGTATGAAGGAGCGATGATGAGGACGCGTTCAATCGTATTGCTGGGCTTGCTGGTTTCAATCGCTTGCACGGCGAGAACCACCTCTACTCCTCAGGAACAAGTCGAGATGAACAAGCATCTCAGGTCTGCCAAACACGCTGGTGCGCAGCCAGCGGTCAGCCCCCAAAAGGAGGCTGACAAAAAATCTGCGCAAAGCAAGTAACTGTGACGTTGCCAAAGTACACTGTATTCCCTGCGGTGCTACTGTGACAATTTGCGGTTTCGTGTGTATCCTCTCACTTCAACCACGCGCAAGCGTGGTTCTTTTTTGCCTGTTGCTGACGCGACCCCTATTTCAAGCGGATCACATCCAGCACACCTGCTTTCATATCTGGCACCAACAGGTGATGGTCATCCTGGCTCAAGGCAATATCTGCCGCTGACTGATAACCGTCTTTAAGCAACACAGCCTTGCTGTTTTCTACACGGTAAACCTTGCCGTTTTTCCAGTCGCTGACATAAATAGTGCCATTCGCCTGTCTGACGATACCATCAGCGCCGCCAAAGCCGCTGGCGACTTCCTGCAGGCGTTTGCCAGCCACTTCATAGTTGTAAAGTACGCCGGAGGTAAAATCCACGATCAGCAGGTGTTCGCCTTTGGCATCGGCGAGCAAACCGTTTGGTGCCAGTACACGTGGGTCGGCTTTACCATCAATCACCAGAGTGAGTTTACGTTGCGGGGTGATTTTATAAATGGCGCCACCTTTGCCTGTACCCATGATATCGCCACTGTCACTCACGTAAAGATTGCCGTTGGCATCTGCGGTCAGGTCGTTCAGGAATTGCGGCACTTGAGGAAACTCAGTCGCGGCGATATACACCTCGGCTTTGGATGGTGCTTGATTGAGCGGCACACGCCAGATCCTGCTTTTATCAGCGACAAACAAATCAGTGCCGATGATCGTCAGCCCTTTCGGGTCATCCAGGCCTTGTACCAATATGCTGGATTTGCCATGATCAATCACGCGGATCTGGCCATCGCCATCTTTGCCAAACTCATTAATTTCTGAAACATAGAGTTTGCCATCTGCCGCCTGGATCACCGACTCTGGCGTCAACAGGCCATTGACCGGTTCCAGTCCGTGCGCCTGGCTCTGGCTGCTTAAAGTGAACAGTGCGGCAGTGAATATACTGGAAATAAGTTGTTTACGATGGCCCGACAGCATAATGGCTCCTAGAAGAATATTTTTGGTTGGGTGATGGTATTAATACTGGTGCATAAAGCTTCAAACGTTTGCACCGGAGCTTGCGCAACCGATTGCTGGAACACCGGGTTTTTCTGTAATTCTTGAATTACCTGGTCAAATGCTTGCTGGTAAGATTTGCTGGCAAAGTTCTCAACGTTATAAGTGATCCAGCCACGTGACTGGCCTGACCCTTTTACCGTGATAAGTGGCTTTCCTAATGCGCTATCTGCCGTAGCTTGGGTAAATACTCTGGCAGTAATCTCGGTATGAAACACCCCCATCTGCGGGTTATAGAACAGATTGGGCTCAATCACCACCAGCGCCTGTCCTTTCGCTTCTGACTCACAGCTGGAGGTGCTGTAATGCTGTTTCTCAAAGCTGGACAAGCCTGCCTTTTCAGCGGCCTCACCGCGGTTGTGCCAGTAGTTCGCATAAGGATGCAATAAACGTACCGGATGCTGATAGAACGTGTCCGGTACCTGAATCACGAGTGAAGGCGGGTTGGCAGCATGCGCTGCGCCGAGCCAACTGAGGCACAGCAGGCTGCCCACCGACATTAAAATACGTTTCATGAATTGCTCCTGTAATACCGGCCTTAAATGGCCGGTCTGTTCAATTTTGCCAGGCTTCATCTGGGAGTAGCGCGTACAGGCAGTTGTTTATTCACTGCGTACACGGTAAATCCAGCCTGTAAGATCATCGCTGATATATAGCCAGCCATCAGCCCCAATGATCACATCCACTGGCCTGCCCCATGCCCGGTTTCCTTGCAACCAGCCTTTAATAAATAGGACGCTATTGACAGGCTGATGGTTCCTGAATTCTACACGCTGCAAGGCATATCCGCTTGCCTGCTGTCGATTCCAGGAACCGTGCAGGGCGACAATCGCATCCTGCCGCATGGATTCCGGCAAACGGCTGTGCTGTAAAAACGTCAATCCTATCGGCGTGCTATGTGCTGGCAGGGTCAGGGCTGGCGCCTGCACTTGTTTGCAGATATCAGTCTCGCCCGTAAAGTTGGGATCCTGGAACATTTGTGCAGGGTGGTTAATATCTGCCCAGCAATACGGCCAGCCATACTGTTTGCCAGGTGTGATCAGGTTGAAATGTTCAGGCGGCAAATCATCATTCGCGGCGCCGTTTTTGCTGCTGCTACGGTTGTCTGCGCCATTATTGGTGGCAAATAATTCACCAGTGTCAGGGTGCCAGGCAAAGCCCTGGGTGTTGCGCAAACCAGTCGCCCAGATTGCGCCTTGTGCATGGCGGCCCATGGTAAGCAAAGCACCAGCAGGTCGGCCATCGGCGCTAAAGCGTAGCAAAGTAGCGCGTAAGGGGTCGCTCTCAACGCATACATTACAGCTGGAGCTTACATTGACATAGATAAAGCCATCCGGCGACACTTTCACTGTTTTGAAACTATGCCCACCGTCGGGTAAGTTGCGGATAAATGGCTGCGGTAAACCCCAGCGATCGCCCTGTTTTGGTAGTTTGACTATGCCGTTCTGCTCGGCGATCAGTAGATCCTCATTCAAGAGCGCAATCCCATGCGGTGCATTCAGCCCTTGCGCAATCAACTCAACTTCAGCCTGTTGATTAAGCCGTATCACCCTGCCCTGGTCGGGCAGGGTGACCAGCAGGCGGCCTTGTCTATCCAAAGCCAGCATACGCGGCGAGCCCCATTTGCTCAGATCACTAAAACGCTCGATCTTAAGCCCGGCAGGTAGCTTCAACCTGGACAGAGCCTGATTCACTGGTGGCGTTTCTGCTATTGCATCTGTGCACACCAGGACATTACAAATCGCTATGATGCCACTCAACAAGTATTTGCCTAAGTGACGGCCAAGAAGTGAGTGCAGTGTCATTAAGTCAGCGTATCCGCCCAGATATTCTGCGCCCATGCTTGCGCGTAATCGCCTTCCTGTACGCTGGCTTTGGTCGATACGCCGCCGCCTTCAGCTGTCGCCATGGTTTTTTTGACCGGATCGTAGCGGTAAACATTGGCTACATGCATGGCCTGCCGGTCATCGACAAAGCTGTAGCAGGTGTTGGCAAATACCGGTAAAGGGTTGGGTGGCCTGCCGGATTGCACGGCAATGATAGCGGCTGCACAAATTTTTGCCTGAGAAGTCGCCATATGGGCAGATTTGGGCAAGCCTGCGGAGATGCTGTCACCAATGACATGCACATGGGAGTCCAAGGTAGAGGCATAGGTGACAAAGTCCACTTCGCACCAGTGCTGATCCACATTGGCCAGGCCCGCCGCCTGCGCTACCTTGCCGGCCAGTTGCGGCGGAATCACATTCAGCACTGAAGCCTGCACGGTTTCAAAATCCGTTTTGATGGTTTTGCTGGCAATATCCAGCTGCAGGATTTCACTATTGTTGTGATAGTCGATGATGCCCTGGTAGTCACCTTGAAAGCTCTGTAAAAACAAGCCTTTTTTAGAGGTGATATCTGCATTGGAATCGAGGATAATCACTTTGCTACGTGGTTTGTGTTGCTTGAAGTAATGCGCCACCTGGCAGGCGCGCTCGTAAGGACCAGGCGGGCAGCGATAGGGTGCTTTCGGGATTGTCATCACAAACACGCCGCCATCCGGCATGCCTTCAAGTTGCTGGCGCAATTGCAGTGTTTGCTTGCCTGCTTTCCAGGCGTGTGGAATATCGGCGACCGGGGACGCCATGCCAGGAATACGGCTGTAATCGAAATCCACCCCGGGGGCCAGGATCAAACGATCATAGTGCAGCTTGCCGCGCGCGAGTGTCACCTGTTTGTTTGCAAGATCAATGGCGGTGACGGAGTCCTGTATCCACTGTAAATCATGCTGCTTGCGCGACAGCGCATAAGAAAAACTCAGGTCATCCAATGTCCGGCTACCGCCCAGCACCAGGTTGCTTTGCGGGCAGGAAATGAACTGTGGGTTAGGCTCAATGATGGTGACCTTGATATTGCCTGCGCTCCATTCCCGCAGATATTTGGCGGCAGTCAATCCGGCAAATCCGGCACCGACAATCACGATATGCCCAAGAGGCGGGCGGCTGGCGCGGGCAAATGCCGGCATGCCATAGAACGCCAGGCCACCATAAATCACCGAGCGCACAAACTGCCTGCGTGATTGCATGTGATGTGCCGAAGGGAGTGTGCTGGTCATTATTGTGCTCCCTTGAAAGACTGTTGTGGTGCGACTAACGGCGTACCTCTGGGCTGGGCTGCAAAATAAGCGGCAAGGGCTATGATCTCTTCATCGGTCAGGCCTTTCGCGTGCTGGTGCATAACGGTGGCAGGAATAGCCCCACTTCTGAAACCCTGCATGCGCTGTATGAAATAATCATTATTCAGGGCTGCCAGGGTTGGTGTGCCACCCAGGCTATTCCCCTGCGGACCATGGCAGGCGGCACAAGAGGCTGCCAATGTGGTGGTGGCTTGTGAAAAGCTTTCTTCGGCTAATAGTGGCAGTGACCACTGACAACACAAGATCAATACAAGATTGATGCGTAAACGATTCATCGTTCCCCCCAAGGTAACGGCCGCATTATTGCGATTCATCCATATTATTCTAGCGTTAAGCCGCAGTGTGCGTGACTCTGGTTACATTGACAAGCACTGTGATGCAAGCTCCTCTGCAACGTCACATTTTTATCGATAGCGCATTTTTGATTAAAAAAAACGGCCATGTAGCACATGACCGTTTTTATCAATCGTTATCTAACACGGATGATCAGAAACATTTTTCTTCTTTGCAACCGTCGTCTTTAGTACCCAGCTGCGTCAACAATTCCACCATTTTCGGGTTGTTTTCTTCCCTGAAATAACGGATCAAGGACACATCGCCCTTCAGTTTTTTGTTCACATCCACACCTTGTGCAGCGAGATATTTCATCAATTGCGTGTCGCCAATAAACGCCGCCATATGGAAGGCAGTATTATTGCTAGCCGGGTGCACATAATCTTTATCCGCACCTTTGGAAATCAGGTACTTCACGACATCCATGCGGCCTTTGGAGGCAGCCATTTGCAGGGGCTCCCAGGCAAAGAATTTCTGGTTAACCAAAGCAGGGTCTGCTTCAACGAATTTCTTAACTACTTTGAGATTGCCGCCGGTTAAAGCCTCAGTGAATTCCATATAGTCTTCGTCTGTCAGTGCAAATGCCTGTAGTGAAAATGACAGTGCGACCAAGGCCAGTAAACATTTAATTGATTTCATAATTTCTCCAAACACCTGATTTTCATTTTTTAAAATTAACTACTTTGCTGTATTACTTTTGCTTTATTACGTAAGCCAAAACTTACTTAAGCAACAAACTTGCGTGCATTACGGAACATACGCATCCATGGACCATCTTCCTGCCAATCGTCCGGATGCCATGAATACTGTACAGTCCTGAATACGCGCTCCGGATGCGGCATCATAATGCTAAAACGCCCGTCCGGTGTGGTAAATCCGGTTAATCCCTGGGCAGAACCATTGGGGTTAAACGGATAGGCTTCCGTTGGCGTTGACGCATGGTCAACAAACCGCACGGTGGCCAGTTGTTGTTTTAGCACATTTGAGACAGCGTTGGCATCAGGAAATTCCGTAAATCCTTCACCATGGGCGACGGCGATAGGCATACGGCTGCCTGCCATGCCGTTAAAGAAGATAGAAGGCGAGTTTAATACCTCTACCAGAGACACGCGCGCTTCGAACTGCTCAGACTTGTTGCGCACAAAATGTGGCCACTGCTCGGCACCGGGGATGATGCTGTGCAGGTTGCTCATCATCTGGCAACCGTTACAGACGCCCAGCGCGAACGTGTCGGTACGGTTAAAGAAACTGCTGAACTCGTCACGTGCGCGGCTGTTGAACAGGATGGACTTCGCCCAGCCTTCACCGGCGCCCAGTACATCGCCATAGGAGAAGCCACCACAAGCGACCAGTCCGGCAAAGTCTTTCAGCGACACACGGCCACTAATGACATCGCTCATATGCACATCGACACTGTTAAAACCGGCACGGTCAAACGCGGCAGCCATTTCGGTCTGGCCATTCACACCTTGCTCGCGCAAAATCGCCATATTCGGGCGTTTGCCAGTATTGATGTAAGGTGCAGCGATATTGTCTTTCAGGTCAAACGTCAAGTGCGCATGCAGGCCGATATCCTCGGTATTCAGGATGCGATCATATTCCTGCTGCGCGCAAACCGGGTTGTCACGCAGGCTTTGCATACGGAATGTGGTTTCTGACCACATGCGATGCAATTCTATGCGTGAAGCCTGGTAGCGGGTTTCGCCATGGGTAATCACAATTTCGTGACCGTTGTTCACCTGGCCTATACGATGCACGCAAGCACCCAGTGACTGTTGCAGGCTATCCGCAACGGCTGCTGCCTCGGTGGCACGCACTTGTACCACCGCACCTAGTTCTTCATTGAATAATACGCTGGAGCTGTCGCCCGGCAGGCTGCTCAAATCTATGCTAAAACCGCAGTGACCGGCAAAAGCCATTTCGGCCAAGGTGGCAAACAGGCCGCCATCAGAGCGGTCATGGTAAGCCAGTAGTTTGCTGTCGCTATTCAATTGCTGAATGGCTGTGAAGAATGCTTTCAATTGTGAAGGCTGATTCACATCCGGCACGGTGTCGCCCAATTGGTTATACACTTGTGCCAAGGAAGAGCCACCCATGCGGTTCTGGCCATTGCCCAAATCAATTAAAATCAACTCAGTGTCGCCAAGGTCGGTACGCAACTGGGGTGTCAGTGTTTTACGCACGTCCAGCGTATTGGCAAACGCTGAAATCACCAGTGAGATCGGCGATGTCACGGCTTTATTCTGGCCGTCATCATTCCACACTGTCTTCATACTCATGGAGTCTTTACCGACAGGAATGCTGATACCCAGTGCCGGACAGATTTCCATACCGACGGTTTTCACCGTTTCGTACAAGGCGGCATCTTCACCCGGGTGACCCGCAGGGGCCATCCAGTTGGCGGAGAGTTTCAAATTGCCAATCTCGCTAATCGAAGCGGCGGCGATATTGGTGATCGCTTCACCAATCGCCATACGACCGGAGGCAGGCGCATCAAGCAAAGCCAGTGGCGCTTTTTCACCAATGGCAAATGCTTCACCGGTATTGGTTTCATATCCGGCACAAGTCACGGCCACGTTGCTGACTGGCACTTGCCATGGGCCCACCATCTGGTCACGGGCAATCAGGCCAGTCACCGTACGGTCACCAATGGTAATCAGGAAAGTTTTGTCAGCGACACCTGGTAAGCGCAGTACGCGGGCAACAGCGTCTTGTAGATCAATCTTGCTGGTATCAAAGGCAGTCAGTGATTTTTTCACTGATTTCACATCGCGCAGCATTTTTGGTGGTTTGCCCAGCAGTACGGATAAATCCATATCCACCGGTTTGTTTGAGAAATGGCTGTCTTCTACTGCCAGGTGACGCTCCTCGGTAGCGATACCGACGACTGCAAAGGGGCAACGCTCACGCGCGCAGATTTCTTCAAACAGTGGTAATTGGTCCTGGGTCACGGCCAGCACATAACGTTCCTGTGCTTCATTACTCCACAATTCGCGTGGCGCCATGCCAGGCTCTTCATTATGCACATCGCGCAGCTGGAAAATGGCGCCGACTTTGGCATCATTGACCAGTTCCGGGAAAGCATTGGAAATACCGCCAGCACCGACATCATGTATGCTCAGAATGGGGTTTTTATCTGCCATCTGCCAGCAACGGTCAATCACTTCCTGGGCGCGGCGTTGCAATTCAGGGTTGCCACGTTGCACCGAGTCAAAATCGAGGTTTTCAGTGTTGGCGCCAGTATCCATACTGGACGCGGCACCACCACCCAGGCCGATCAACATGGCAGGGCCGCCAAGCTGGATTAAAGCTGCACCGGCAGGAATAGCGTTTTTATGGCTATGGCTGCCGGAGATATTACCGACACCACCGGCCAGCATGATAGGTTTGTGATAGCCACGCACCTCGGCCTGACCATTGGCATCCGTAGTCTCCAGCTCGAAGGTACGGAAATAACCGGCAATGTTCGGGCGGCCAAATTCATTGTTGTAGGCTGCACCGCCTAACGGGCCATCTATCATGATCTGCAACGGGCTGGCGATACGGCCTGGTTTGCCGTAGTTCGATTGCTTATAGTAATTTTCCCAGGGCTGCTCAAAGCCAGGCAGGTTGAGGTTGGAAACCGAGAATCCAGCCAGGCCTGCTTTGGGTTTAGAGCCAATACCGGTGGCACCTTCATCACGAATCTCGCCGCCGGCACCAGTCGCTGCACCGGCAAACGGTGAAATCGCCGTCGGGTGGTTATGTGTTTCTACCTTCATCAGGTAGTGCATGTCGTCTTCGACAAACTGGTAGCTCTGGTCGGCAGTAGGGTAAAAACGTTTGGTTTTCTGGCCTTGTACAATCGAGCTATTATCCGAGTAAGCGACCACGGTAGTGCCGGGATTCAGCTTGTGCGTGTTGCGTATCATGTTGAACAGCGACAGTTCCTGCTGAACGCCGTCTATCACCCAGTCGGCATTGAATATCTTGTGGCGACAGTGCTCGGAGTTGGCCTGGGCAAACATCATCAGTTCGACATCGGTCGGGTTGCGGCCCATTTTGCGATAGTTTTCCAGCAGATAATCTACTTCGTCAGGGGACAGTGCCAGGCCCATGTCATTATTGGCTGCTTCCAGTGCGGCTTTGTCACCAGCCAGGATATCAATGGTAGACAGTGGTTTCGGGTCTGCATGGTGATACAGTTTTTCGGCATCTGCCACACTGTAAACCACGGTTTCAGTCATACGGTCCTGTATGGCGGCACGCAAAGCCTGTTTTTCCGCGTCAGTCAGCGGCTGGCCATTCTGTGTGGTGACATAGTAGGCAATGCCGCGTTCCAGGCGCAATAACAGCACGCCACAGTTATGTGCAATGTCCGTCGCCCGTGATGCCCATGGTGAAATCGTGCCTATACGAGGGATCACCAGTAACAACTCACCATTGGCTGACTCAGTCTCGGTTTTCGGGCCATAAGTCAAAATCTGTTGCAGGGTTTTTTGCTCCGCAGCGCTTAATGCGGTGTCGCTAAACGCAAAATGCACAAATTCCGTATAGATATGCGCAATGTTAGGGGCGCTGACTTTCAGGGTGCTGTAGAGTTTATCGAGACGGAACTGGGAGAGGGCGGCACTGCCGCGCAGGCTTAAAAATTGCGCTTGACTGGACATGAGGCGATTGGATTTTTCAGTGAAAATACAAGCCGGTATTTTAGCAGAAAGCGCGCAGTCCCGCAGTTACAAAGTAACCGTTAAATAAAAAACAGCAACCCTGAGGCTGCTGTTCCATGATGACACGATTGTTTGGCGGGTTCAGTATCCGAGTGCGCGCGCCGTTTGGTAAAAGATAAAGCTGATCGCCCAGGCCAATCCCAGTGACCAGATCAGCGATAGCCACATAAAGGCGCGGCTTTTACTTTCTGATCGCAGTGTGGCAATGGTGGAAAGGCACGGTGTATAAATCAGCGTAAACAGCATAAAGCTCATACCTTGCACCCAGTCGATATTGGCAGCGATCTGGTGGCTGAGGGCGTCACCTTGCAAGCCATAAATCACAGCCAGCGAGCCGACGACAATCTCTTTGGCGACAAATCCAAATATCAGCGCAATCGCAAGGTGGTTATCAATGCCTATGGGGTCCAGTACCGGTGCGAAGAAACGGCCTATGCTGCCAGCCCAGGTATCAGCGCTGGCGGGTACGGCAGTAGTAGGCAGATGCGTCAGTAACCACACCATTAACACGCCGATCACAATGAATTTTGTGGCACGGAACAGGAAGTGCTTGACCTCTTGCCAGCCACGCAGCCAGATCTGGTTGGGGGTAGGGAAGCGATAGGGCGGTAATTCCAGCACAAACGGTTCACTGCTTGCGAATTTTTGCTTGAACAGCACCGCGGTCAGGAAAATAGTGAAGAAACTGACCATATACAGTGAAAACAGCGCGAACGCAGCCTGCGAAGGCGGGAACAGGATGGCAATCATAAACAGGAATACCTGCAGACGCGCGGAACACAATGATAGCGGAATCGTCAGCATGGTCAGCAAGCGCATCGGACGGCTACGCATGACACGGGTACCCATCAACGCCGGTACGTTACAGCCGAACCCCATTAGCACCATGACAAAACCGCGCCCATCCAGGCCCATTTTTGCCATCAGCGTATCCATGAGAAAAGCGGCCCGCGACAGGTAGCCGCTATCTTCAACCATACTCATGACCAGAAAGAACAGCACAATGATAGGTACGAAAGCAGCGACAGTACTGAGACCGGTGTACAGGCCATCCAGCAACAGTCCGTTTAACCATGTCGGTAATCCGGCCAGTGCAGGGTCCAGTAATTCACTGCGTACAGTGTCAAAAAGCCAGGCAGTGGCTTCCTGTAATGGCGCGCCTATGGTGAAAATAAACTGGAACAGTAAAAAGATCGCCAGAAAAAACAAGGGTAGACCTAACCATGGGTGTAGCAGCACGCGGTCAATGCGATCAGTGGTTGATGTATTCAACTGCAAAGGCATTTGCACCGAGCGGTCTATGATGCGTTGCATCTCCTCTTCGACGGCTTTATCGGCTTGCAGCTTGCTGGCAATCAGTTTTGGGGCGACAGGTTGGGCATTCTTATCAATGACGCTCGCAGCTAATTGCAATGCCTGCGGGCAGCCACTGCCGTATTTGGCGCTGATGGTGAGTACCGGCATGCCCAACTGCTGGCTCATGGCCTGCGTGTCTATGGTAATGCCTGCGCGCTTGGCCTCATCTTCCATATTCAGCAGTAAAACGGTCGGTAAGCCCAGGGAGCGGATCTGCAAGGCCAGCGACAGTTGCCTGTCGATCTGCGCGCTATTGAGGATGATCAGCGCCAGGTCCACCGGATGATGGCTCAGGAAATGGCGCACCACTTCCTCGTCATCCGAAAAACCGTGCAGGTCATACAGGCCGGGTAGATCCACCAGTTCTGCTATATGACCGCCAAGCAGTATTTTTGCGCTCAGCAGATCTACCGTCATGCCAGGCCAGTTACCTACGCGGGCAGAGGCGCCACTCAAACGATTGAACAGCGTAGATTTACCCGTATTGGGCATGCCAAGTAAAGCAACACGTTTCATGCGGAAGTAGATTCTGGGTCAGTGAGTGGAGTAAGCAAATAAATCGCCTGCGCATCCTGCAGGCGAATCACCACATCTGTAGAACCTATGCGGATATGCAAAGGGCCATTGAATGCCGCCTGGCGAACGACTTGTACCTGCTTGCCAGCGCGGAACCCCAGTGCATTCAGGCGTTGTACCAGGGCCTGTTCTGCCTGTATGCCATCTATGATTGCGGACTGGCCGGGTTTAAGTGCATTGAGTTGCATGGATGGGGAGAAAGGCTGCAAATGAGAACAATTCTTGATTTTATCGCAGAATCGCAAGCGAGGAAAACTTAAAATGGTAAATCAGGGAATTGAAGGCGCTGAATGCTAAAAAGCCAGCAGTTGCTGGCTTTTTAATTGATTTACTATTACTGACGAGAATTAAGGAGTCTTTTTCTCAACGCCAGTCACTTCAATTTTAGCTTTGTCTTTCAGGCTCAGCATGTATTTTTCCAGCTTGCGTTGCTGAATCGTACGCTCGATGCCATCTTTTACTTTGTCGTAAGGTGGTACTTGCAATGCACGCGTGTCTACCAGTTTGATAATGTGCCAGCCGAATTGTGACTGCACTGGCTCAGGTGTTGTTTCACCTTTTTTCAGGCTTAACAAAGCGTCAGCAAATGGTTTAACCATGCCAGCTGGAGAGAACCAGCCCAGGTCGCCACCTTTGTCTTTAGAGCCTGGATCCAGTGATTTTTCCTTGGCGATCTTGGCAAAGTCAGTGCCTTTTTTCAGGTCAGCAACAATGGCCTTAGCTTCAACATCGGTTTTTACCAGAATGTGACGCGCGTTGTATTCTTTGTCGCCCAGTTCTTTTTTATACTGCTCGTAGCCTTCTTTTTTCTCTGCTTCAGTCACCGGGTTTTTTCTGATGAAGTCAGCCAGGAAAGCATTGACCAGTAATTTGCGACGAGCCAATTCTTCACTGGCCACAAAGTCAGGCTGCTTATCGATACCGGCCTTTTGTGCTTCCTGGTAAGCCAGTTCAGAACCCACCAGTTCATTCACTACAGCGGCCTTCATGCCATCGTTGGCTTTCTGACCGGTACGGGCTTCAGCATCTCTCAGGATGAACTCAACCCAGGTTTTCTTGATCGGTTTACCGTTAACGGTCGCAATCGCATCAGCATCAGCTGCATAAGCATGTGGCAACGCACTGAAGCATGCAATCGCCAACATCATTTTCAAAAATTTCATGCAATATCCTTAAAAAACGAAATGGTGCAATATTAAAAAATAGAATTGTTTCAATCAGATGACTCATCAGAAGATATTGCGTTGATACTGAGCGCGTGTATGCGATGAGGCATCAAGTCATGCAAGCATTGGTACACCATGCGATGGCGCATTATCTGTGATTTCCCTGAAAATAGCGAGCTTTTTACCGTGATGGTGAAATGCCCGCCGCCGGTATTTCCTGCATGTCCTTTATGCATAGCACTATCGTCTTGAATGTCGAGTTGCTCAGGGTTTAGGGCTTGCAGGCGCTGCGTAATTTCCGTTTGCAGCATTTTATGGCAACGTCTTGCGGAAAGGGTTCACAGAAACTTTGCCATAAACGCCTGCATGTACGAACGGGTCATCATTCGCCCACTCGGTAGCGGCTTGTAATGAATCAAATTCTGCCACAATCAGGCTGCCGCTGTAACCGGCTTCGCCCGGGTCTACATTGTCGATGGCTGGTAAAGGCCCGGCAAGTATCAAACGGCCTTCTGTTTGCAATTGTTGCAGGCGCTCCAGGTGCGCAGGACGGTGCTGCAAGCGCAATGGCAGGCTGTTGGCAGTATCCTGTGCGTAAATCATATATAACATTAAGGTTATTCCGTTAGTTGATATCAGGCTGGAGGCGTGTGCTCTATCCAGTAATCTTTAAGCACAAACACCTGACTGATGATAAACACGAACATCAGGCTGGTAGTGCCGAATAGTTTGAAGTTGACCCAGTTTTCTTCAGTGTAGTGAAAAGCCACATACAGGTTCAAACTGCCGAGCCCGATCAAAAAGATGACCCAACACAGGTTTAATTTATCCCATACGCTGGCTGGCGGTTCTATGATTTTGCCTAACATGCGTGCGATCAGGTTATTCTGGAACACATAGCGGCTGAATAAAAGTGCCAGTGCGCCTATCCAGTAGATCACGGTCGGTTTCCACATAATATAGGTTTTGTCGTGCAGTAATAAGGTGATGCCTCCCAATATAGTGATCACGGCGCCATTGATCATCAGCATCTTGTCAATTTTGCCGCGTTTGAGCCAGACAACCAGCATGAGGACCAATGTGCTGATGATGGCAACAGAGGTTGCAACAAAAATGCCGGCTTTTTTGTAGGCAATAAAGAAGAGAATAACGGGCAATAAATCGATAATGACTTGCATGAGGGGATCAGTGACTGAATTCCTGCTATCTGTGAGGGCACTATTTTGCTATGATTTCTGTCGAAATGTAAAGTTCGTTTCCTGATTGCCCGGGCAAGCGACTTTCATCCACTCACCGAATTGCCATTATCCATCCACCATGACTGTCCCTATAGACCTGCATTGCCACTCTACCATGTCAGATGGTTTGCTCACGCCAGAAGAGCTGGTGGCCCACGCTGCCAGCAAAGGCGTGCGTGTACTGGCATTGACGGATCATGATGAAGTCAGCGGCCTGGCACGGGCGCGGGCAGCGGCTGAACAGCATGGCATTCATTTTATTGATGGCGTGGAAATCTCAGTGACCTGGAAAAATCGTACCTTACATATTGTAGGCCTGCGGGTTAACCCGCAGCATCCACCGCTACTCGAAGCATTTGCTAAAGTACGCGAGGGACGTGATTCCCGCGCCAGGCAGATCGCAGAAGGTCTCGCCAAGGCCGGGATTGCCGATGCTTACGAAGGTGCCAGGGTGTTTTCAGGCAATAGCGTGATGACCCGCAGCCATTTTGGCCAGTTCCTGATCAAGCAGGGACATGCCAAAAACATGAAGGCAGTATTCAAGAAATACATGGTCAAAGGCAAGCCTGGCTATGTGAATTATGAATGGATGAGCCTGGAAGAAGCATTAACCCTGATCAAAGACAGTGGCGGCGTGGCGGTTCTTGCGCACCCGGGGCGATATGACCTGGGCTTCGTCAACATGCATTTATTATTGAATACATTCCGCGATCAGGGCGGTGTGGCCATCGAAGTTGTCACAGGCAGTCATCAGCCGCCACAGTACACACAATTTGCCAAGCTGGCGCACCAGTTCGACCTCAAAGCTTCACAAGGTTCTGATTATCATGGACCAGGTTTGTCCCATATGGAAATGGGACGACTACCTGATTTGCCCCTTGGGTGCGTGCCGGTATGGCAGGATTGGCCGGAAGCGGGCCATTTACAGTAGCCATGGCACAATACTTTATTATTCACGCGGAGAATCCGCAGGCGAGATTGATACAACAGGCTGCCCAGCTCATTCAGCAGGGCGGTGTGGTCGCTTGCCCCACTGATTCCAGTTATGCCCTGGTATGTTCCATGGAGTATAAGGATGCCCAAACGCGTATCCGGCGACTGCGCGGCGTAGATGATGAACATCCATTCACGCTGATTTGCCGTGACCTGGCCGAGATCGGCACCTATGCCAAAGTCAATAACAGCCAGTTCCGTTTATTGAAGGCACTCACACCCGGCGCTTATACTTTTTTACTTGAAGCCAGCCGCGAAGTGCCCAGGCGGCTGCAGCATCCCAAACGTAGTACCATCGGTTTGCGTGTGCCCAAACATATCGTGGTACAAGCTTTGCTAGAGGCTCTGGATATGCCGTTACTGAGCATGACGCTACAACTGCCCCATGACGAAATTCCCATGTCAGTTGGCTGGGAAATCCGCGAAACCCTGGAGCATCAGGTCGATGCAGTGATTGACAGCGATATCCTGCATGTAGGCGCCACCACGGTACTGGATTTGACGCAGGATCCGCCCGAGCTTGTGCGTGCCGGAGTTGCTCCCTGGCCTGTATAAGTACCAGAATTTGTTAATTAAGGCCAGAAGTTGAAAGTGAAACTAGACAGCACATGGAATTAACCGCCATACAAAAAATCGCCGCCTATGCCTTACCTATCCTGTTTGCGATTACGGTGCATGAAGCCGCGCATGGCTATGCGGCCAAGTATTTCGGCGATTTAACTGCCGAGCGCTTGGGGCGCATTACCCTAAATCCATTCAAGCATATTGATCCCATAGGGACTATATTACTGCCTGCCTTAAGTGTGCTGTTAGGCGGAGTATTGTTTGGTTGGGCCAAGCCGGTGCCGGTCAATTTCGCTAACTTGCGTCGTCCCAAGAAAGACATGTTGTGGGTGGCGTTGGCCGGGCCAGCCTCTAATTTTGTGATGGCGATAGGCTGGGGCCTGATACTGGCACGGATTGAATTGTTTGCGCCATCCGCCCAGGATTTTCTCGCACAGATGAGTATTGCCGGTATACAGATCAACTTGGTGCTGATGGTGCTGAATTTATTGCCATTACCACCACTGGACGGTGGCAGGATAGCCGTCAGCCTGTTGCCGATGAAAGCCGCAATCGCCTTTTCGCGTATTGAACGTTACGGCATGCTGATCTTGATCGCGCTGCTATTCACCGGCATATTAAGTATGATTCTTTCTCCGGCATTACGATTTTTCCAGCAGTTGCTGACGGTGCTGGTGATGTGATTCGGTATGGTCACTACAGTGACCATACTATTGAAATGCATATCGGATTATCGCTTCATCACATCTAAAGTCAGCTTGCTAGGCACCTGGTCGCGGTCACCTTTGACAGGTGTAGCGGTTGCCGATGCTACTCTTTCCTGACTCACTCCCGCCTCGCTCAATACTTTCTGAATAGCATCTGCACGCGCCTTTGCCAGTGCTTGCAGATCGGTTTCAGACACCTGAATGCTGACGGTCAGGGCCTCCTGCGCCTGTGCATAAAAACCGGCAGGGGCTTTTTCCAGTTTGCCTGCCAAACGCTTGAGCAAGCCTTTGTTAGTTAACCGGTCATGCAGCACCTGAATGGCTGATTGCACTTTGGGGTTGTTGAGGTCTATCGGCCCCGCTGGTTGATTCGCATCCAGGCGTACGCCCATTTCTTCGGCCACTTGCTTGCGCAGGGTCGTTTCCTGGATGGCACGCGTATCGATAGCGCTGTCGTAGCCGGGGGTAATACCGAGTTTTAATTGCTGGCGTTTACCTAGCGCAGCGCTGACGGCGTGCAGTTTTTCCAGTTCTGGTGGTGAAATGATGGATTTTCCCGGATCAAACACGATGGCTTCCAGTTTTTCACTACTGCCAAACAGCTTGCCTAGCGCGCTGAACGGGGAGGTCACTATTTTAGTCAGCACATTGGTGAAGGCTTTCCACAAAATACTGCCATAACTGAATTTCGGGTCATCCAGACTGCCACTGATGGGTAAATCCAGGTCAATCACGCCATCACTGTCTTCCAGGATAGCAATGGCAAGATCCAGCGGCAGATTAGGAGCATCTTTACTATCTACTTTTTCACCCAGAGTCAGCTTTTTAATGACGAATTTATTCTCGCCAGCCAGTTGCCGCTGTTTGATTTTGTATTCCAGATTTACCGATAACTTACCTGACTCAATTTTGCGGCCAGCAAATTTTCCCGAGTAAGGCGTCAGTCGATTCATTTCCAGATTAGTGAATGCCAGTTTGATATCGGTGAATGCTGTCGCTTTGAACGGCTGTAATGAGCCGTAGATGCGCGCAGCACCATAATCATCGACTTTGCCATCCAGCTCTACCTGTGCTGTCGCCGTTGGGTTGGTGGAAATGCCATTAATCACGCCACCTAAGGAGTGAATGTTAGTGCCAAAAGGTTGTGGCAGTGACAGGTCAGCAAACTCCAGTTCAGCGCCATTGATACGCACGGTATCAATCGAGACAGGAAAGTCTGCTGTATTACTTTTAGCACTGGTGTCTGCGACAGTATTGGATGAAAGTGGTGCTGATGGTTCTGTATTGGTCTGCTTGGTCATTTCTTGCTTAGGAGCAGATGCCGGATTGCGCATCACTTTCGAAATATTCAGACTGCGGTCCGGATAAATAATGAATTTAGTTTGCGGCTTATTGAGTGTCAGTGTACTGATCTGCAAGCGGTTGGGCGCCAATGAAAGTGCCAGGCCATCGCCTTGTAGTTTTTCCCAACGCAAAAAGGGTTGCTGGCTGGCTTCCTCGAGTAATGACCAGTGGCTGACACTAAATCCGCCATCAAATGTTGTCGTGCCGCTGGCAGTTTGCTGGAATTTTCCCTGCATGCTGGCACTGCCATCTTGCAGGTTGAGCACTGCGACTTGCTGGATATAAGGCGCAAAAGGTTTGAGTGAAAGGTCGGTCAGCGATAATTGCAAATCCGTTTTAAAAGGTGCCGGAGATAACTTGCCCTGGGCATTAAACTGTCCGCCCTGTTTCAGTGTGAAGGCCGCTTTGATAGATAACGAACGCGCCATCTGCTGGCTCAGGTCGGCCACTTCTATCCTGCCATCCGTCACATCCAGAATCACCGGCGAGGATGTAGTCTGGTCTTCAACATGAATATCTGCATGTTGCAAGGCGAAACGTTTTAAGCCAACTGCCCAAGCTGATTTTTTTGCCGGGGCAGACTTAACTGGCACTGAGGTAACCGGTTGCGTTTGGGGCTCTGTGATGTTTTTCTGTGTAGCGGAAGCCAGTAATGATTGCCAGTTCAATTGTTGATCAGCCTGGCGGATGACACTGGTTTTCAGGCCGTTCAGTTGCAGTGCACCCAGGCTGATTTTTTGTTCTGCCAATGCCAGGCTACTATCGGTCAGTGTCAGGCTGGCTAGTTGAGCGACTGATTTCCTATCCGATTGCACGCTGATCTGATTAGCTTCGGCTTTCAGCTGTTTGATCTGTAAGTCGGACTGCTGATTTATTGTCTGTTGGCTCAGTGCCAGCTGCAGATTAAAGTCAGACACAGTTGCTTCCAGTGGTTTGGCAAATTGCTGGTCAAGATAGGCGAGTTGCCAGTGTGCAAGCGCAACGTTCGCAATTGCAACATGAAAAGGCGTTTCCTGTTTTTCCGTAGCAGGTGTTGTTTCTTGATTTTCGGCTGCTTTCTCGACGCTCTGCGTGCTCGCCCCCGAGGCAAATGCCTGTTGCCAGTCCAGGCTGCCATCGGCGTGATGTGTCGCCGTCAGTTTGCCATCTGCCAGCAAGAGTTTGCCGATATCGGCCCGCCGTTCGGCCAGGTTCAGGCTCACTTGCTCTATCGATAAAGCAGGCAAGTGGAAAAGATTTTTTTGCTGGTGCTGTAACTGTAATTGATTGAAATGCAGGTCCAGGTTTTCAAAACTGAGCTGCGCATGGTCGCTGTGATTGAATGCCAGGGCAGGTAATGTAGCGCTGGCTGATGCCAGTGAGAATGTAGCTTGTGGTTTTTCTAATTGCAGTTGATCCAGCTTGACAGTAATCGCTTGCGTCGTAACGTTGGTATCCTGCTGCTGCTCCAGCAACAAATGCTTGATGAATAAGGTGATTTGATTCAATGCCAGGCGGTCGCCTTGCAACAGTTTCCCTGCCAGTGCGTTGACCGATAGTTTGGCATCCGCAAGCAATAATCTGGGATGCTGGTTCGGCAGTGAGAAATCATATTTAAGCTGGCTGGAAAAAGTACCTGCATCGGGCTGAAACGGGAGCGATTGCGTGTTGACCCATTGCGCCACTTTGGCGATTTGCAGGCCTTCTATCGCCAGCGTGCCTTGTGACGCCAGCGGATTAACGCCGAAGTTACCTTTCCATTTTAACGTGCCGCCCTGGTAAGGTAGTTTGGCGGCAATCAGGTAGTCGCCGCGGTCCTCAGGTAGTGTCGAGAAACCATCCAGTTCAAAATCCAGCGGTTTCAAAGAAGCTTGCAACGGCGTTGTATGATGATCATCCAGGTATTCGATATCGCCCTGACGGATATCGATATTTTCAACAATCACGCGTGGTAAATCTTTATCTGGCGGGGACGGATCTTCATTCAGCTTGGCAATCAGGTCTGCCCAGTTAAGGCGTCCCTGTTTGGAAATGTGAATATTGATACGCGGCGATGCTACTGTCACCTGCCGCAATTTCCAGGCCCAGCTGAACAGGCCGCTAAATTCCATATCGACGACCAGCTTGTCAAACGAGGCCAATGGCGCGCCACTTTTCTCAGTCAGTGAAAAATGGTCTATGGTAGTCGTCAGCCGGAAAGGGTCGAAAGTGACTTTTTCAACGCTGGCTTTACTTGCCAATTGCGTTTCGGCCACCCAGGGCAGCAGCCATTTTGCCAGGGGGTTGACTGCCAGCCAGGCAAACAGGAGATAGAAAACAATCAATCCGGCAATAATTTTGGCAATCAGCGATTTGCGCAGCGCAGTGAAGGCGGGAGTCAGGCGATTTAACATAGGCAGATAATTTAGCAGATTTGTGCCAAAAAGTGCCAATCGCTCACTGAAATGACGCACAGAGCGCTGATTCCGGCTTTGCTTAAGGTGACATATTCATGGTTTTTAATGTATGCTTAAATCATCTCTTTACACAGGATGCTGTTTTCAGCAGTACGTATGGCTTCTGAGCCGGAAAAGTTATCCCATAAACCCTCTTTATTAGAACGATTAAGTCATTTTCTTCTGCGCGAGCCAGAAGATCGCGAGCAGCTGGTTGAGTTGCTGCATGGGGCTTATGAAAACCACTTGATGGATGGTGACTCCCTCGCCATGATCGAGGGTGTCCTGCAGGTCAGTGAAATGCAAGTCCGCGATGTCATGATTCCGCGCTCGCAAATGGATGTGATTGACATCACGCAACCGGCAGAAACCTTTCTGCCGTTCGTTATCGAAACCGCCCACTCCCGTTTTCCCGTGATTGAAGATGACAAAAATGATGTCATCGGCATCCTGCTGGCCAAGGATTTGTTGCGCTATTATGCTGACCAGTCTTTCGAGTTGCGCGACATGCTGCGCCCGGCGGTATTTATCCCTGAATCCAAACGTTTGAATGTGCTTCTGAAAGAGTTTCGCAGTAACCGTAACCATATCGCCATCGTGGTCGATGAGTACGGCGGCGTGGCGGGCATGGTCACCATTGAAGATGTGCTTGAGCAGATCGTCGGTGATATCGAAGATGAGTACGATGATGACGAAAACGAAGGCAATATTATCCAGCAGGAGGCTGCCACCTATCGTGTCAAAGCCCTGACTGAAATCGGCGAGCTCAATGAAGCCATCGGTACCGAATTCAGTGATGAAGAGTTTTCAACAGTGGGTGGCCTGGTGGTAAACCATTTCGGCCATTTGCCAAAACGGGGCGAGCAAATTCGCATTGATAACCTGAGTGTGACTGTTGTGCATGCTGATAGCCGCCGCGTGCACGTGTTGCTGGTAGAGCAATTGCCGGAAGAGCCTTACCCGATAGAATCTGTGTAATATTCGTCGTGCGGCATTGGCGTGAACCAATGGTTGTTTTGATTGCCTGACTATCTGAAAAGGAGCGTTAAGATGAGAACACAATCCTGGGTTTACATGCTGGCGACGTTGGCGCTGGTATCTTTAAGTCAGCCTGCCTGGGCTGGCCCGACCACTGAGAAGCTCGCCGCCGAGAAAGTCCCCCTGGACGAGCAGGGCTTTGTGAATGCGGTCAGCAAGCTCAAGCGTTCGGAAATCATTGCCTTGCTGGGCGAACCGGCACGGGCTGAAGATGTGAAATTAAAAGACAGTGGCCGCGTGGTGGCTTCAATCTGGCATTACCACAACATCAACAAGGACGAGCAGGGTGCTTTTTACCCGACCACCGAACTGGATATTATTGATGACCAGGTGAGTGTGATCGTATTTCTCAATAATGATGGTTCAGATAATTCCCAGGGCCAGACTTACGAGGTGCAGCCGTATGAAGGGCAGCCTTCTGTTCAGTAAGGCTTAAACCCTTTAGGTATGACGCGGATAAAACAAAGGGCGCCTGAGGCGCCCTTTGTTTTAAGAAAAGAATAAGGATTTATTTTTTCAGGTTGTCTCGGATTTCACGCAACAACAGGATATCTTCCGGCGTGGCGGCAGGCGGTGGAGGTGGCGCGGCTTCCTTCAGGCTATTCATGAATTTGACCATCTGGAAAATGATAAACGCCAGGATGATGAAATTCAGCACAATCGTAATAAAGTTACCGTAGGCCAGCACCGCTCCCAGCTTCTTCGCTTCCACTAATGCCAGGTCAGCTGATTGGCCGTTCAGAGGCACATACATATTGCTGAAATCAAAGCCGCCGAAGATTTTGCCTATGATCGGCATAATGATATCGTTGACTAATGAATCTACAATTTTGCCAAATGCGCCGCCAATGATCACACCGACTGCCAGATCCATGACGTTGCCTTTAAGCGCAAACTGTTTGAATTCGGATGCCACACTCATAGCTTAATACTCCCTCAATTATTATTTGTAGCAGGATTGCATAAACGACTATAGGCGTTGATTTGACCGCTTGTCAATGCACTGCTGCCATCCATTAAAAATGGGCTGTGTTATATTGCTGCGATATTTAGCGCCCAGAGAGTCAAAAAACCACCCATGCAGTTGTTTCATACTTTGCGCGAATTGCGCGCGTTTCTTGATTGTCAGGCTGGCAAGCGTATCGGTTTTGTGCCCACCATGGGTAATTTGCATGCGGGACATTGTGAACTGGTCCGCCAGGCCAAGAGCCGGGTAGACATCGTGGTGGTGAGCATTTTTGTGAACCCCTTGCAATTCAGCGCCAATGAAGATTTTGGCAGCTACCCGCGTACATTGCAGGCAGATTGCGATCAGTTGCGTGCAGTGGGTGCAGATATTGTCTTTGCGCCGGCGGTAGAGGCGCTGTATCCTGACTTTAATGGCCAGGATTTGCAGCAACAGGTCATTGTACAGCCGCCGCCACTCGCGGATATTCTGTGCGGTGCCAGCCGCCCCGGGCATTTTGCCGGCGTGGCGACGGTGGTGACCAAGCTGTTTCATATGGTGCAACCTGATCTTGCAGTGTTTGGTAAAAAAGATTACCAGCAACTGATGGTGATCCGGGCACTGGTGCGGCAGCTCAACTTTGGCATTGAGATCGTTGGGGTAGATACCAAACGCGAGCTCTCCGGGCTGGCCATGAGTTCCCGTAACGGTTATCTGTCCCCAGAACAAAAAACACAGGCCGCCCAGCTGTATGCGCAATTACAACAGCTGCGAACAGCGCTGGAAAGTGGCAGGCGGGATTACGAGTTGCTATGCCAGGAAGCTGCTTCGGCACTCAAACAGCTGGGCTGGCAGGTGGATTATGTAGAGATTCGTGCGCAACAGGATCTGAGTCTGCCTGGACCAGATCAAACTGAACTAGTGGTGCTGGCCGCGGCCAAACTGGGTAATACGCGTTTGATTGATAATTGCGAAGTAAACCTCTAGGAAAATAGTCACGTTTTTATGAAAATTATTTTGCGCTAAGCTATTGATAACTTTATAATTACGACCTTTTCCGCGCTGGCGGGAAATCAACTGAAGGGATGCAATGCAAAGAACCATGTTGAAATCAAAGCTGCATCGGGTGCGTGTCACGCACAGCGAGCTGCACTACGAGGGTAGCTGCGCCATCGATGAAGCCTTGCTGGAAGCTGCCAGTATTCGCGAATATGAGCAGATCCAGATTTACAACATCAACAATGGCGAGCGGTTTACCACCTACGCGATTCGCGCCGAGCGTCACTCCGGTGTGATTTCTGTCAATGGTGCCGCTGCGCACAAGGCAGATCCGGATGACCTGATCATTATCGCCTGTTATTCACAGTACACTGAGGCTGAGTTAGCCAACTATCACCCACAACTGGTCTATGTCGATACGCATAACCGTATCGTCGAACAAAAAGACCATATCCCGGCGCAAGCTGCCTGAACCCCATTGAGTGTGCATATGCAACCTATAGATAAAACCATCTCCCTTGAGGAGATGAAACTGGCCGTCGTCGACGCGCTGGAAGATATTAAAGCCTTTGATATTACCGTCATGGATGTGCATAAGCTGACGACGCTTACCAGCTACATGATTGTGGCGAGTGGTAATTCCACCCGTCAATGCAAGGCGATTGCCGACAATGTGCGCGAGAAGCTGAAAGAAAAAGGCGTTGACGCACGTGGTATCGAAGGTGAAAAGGACGGTGAATGGGTACTGGTTGACCTGGACGAGATTGTCATCCATGTCATGGTGCCCGCTACCCGTGCTTACTACAACCTTGAGCAATTATGGAGCGAGTCGCAATCTCGACGCGCAGCTTCAGCCGCTTAATCAATACATCTGCATTATGTGCGCTCAGAGCAGGGTGCAAATGGCACTCAACCCTAAAACCGGCGTGGCATGCAAGCTTCGTAACGGTTTGAACTGGGCCGGCGCGCAGCTTTTCCACTGTTTTACTCTAGTCGCAATCACTTCATGAAGCTGAATATCATCTCGGTGGGACATAAAATGCCTGACTGGGTTGAGTCCGCCTGTGCAGAATATTTAAAACGCATGCCGCGCGAGCTGGAAACCCGCATCATCGAGATCAAGCCTGACAAGCGTGCGGCAGGCAAAAATAGCGAAGTCGTGCAAGAGGCCGAAGCCAAACGTATCCTGGAGGTCGCTGGTAAAGATTACCTGGTGGCGCTCGATGAACGTGGCCAGGCTGTGACGACCCTGCAACTGGCGGATAAATTGAAAAGCTGGCAGGAGATGGGCCGTGATGTGTCGCTGGTGATTGGCGGGGCGGATGGCTTGCATGCGCAATTGAAGACGCAAGCGCAATGGTTATTCAGCCTTTCCAAATTGACCATGCCGCACGGCATGGTGAGAGTGATGCTGGCCGAGCAACTCTATCGCGCGCATACGGTCCTAAGTGGTCATCCTTATCACCGGGAATAATCATGTCTAAAGCTTTGGTCTGGTTGCGTCGCGATTTACGCATGGAGGATCATGCTGCCTTGTATCATGCTTTAAAGCGGCACGAACAAGTCTATGTTGCGTTTGTGTTTGATACGGATATCCTGGATTCCCTGTCTGACAAGCATGACAGGCGTGTCGAGTTTATCTGGGAAAGTGTCTCTGAGCTCAAAGACTCACTAAGGAAATCAGGCGGTGATCTTCTGGTGCGCTATGGCAAAGCGCTGGAGGAAATCCCTCAGCTGGCGCAACAACTTGAAGTGGCTGCTGTGTACGCCAATCGCGATTACGAACCGTTAGCGATTGCGCGTGATGAGCAGGTGGCGCAGGCTTTATTGGCCGCTGACCAGACCCTGCATCTATTCAAGGACCAGGTGCTGTTTGAACAGGATGAAGTCCTGACCCAGACCGGCAAGCCTTATGGGGTGTTTACCCCTTATAAAAGGGCACACCTCGCCAAGCTGAATCCGTTTTACCTCAAGGCCTATCCAGTGCAGAAGTATTTGTCTTCTCTGGCGAAAATTTCCAAAGAGCCTATGCTCTCGCTGGAAAGTCTTGGCTTCTCTCGTACCAATTTAAAAACCATGCGCTTGCCGACCGGCATCGCAGGTGCACAGCAACTATTTAACGACTTCCTGCAGCGGATAGAAGATTATGACGAGGCACGCAACTATCCGGCTATCAAAGGTGTCTCTTATTTGTCGGTGCATTTGCGCTTTGGCACAATCTCGATCCGTCAGCTGGCCCATGCGGCCTGGCAATTGTCTCTGGCTGGCAATGCAGGTGCAGCTACCTGGTTGAGCGAGTTAATCTGGCGTGATTTTTATTTTCAGGTTTGTTATCACCGGCCGGATTTGCAGTTGGCAGGGCGTGCTTACCGGCTGGAATATGACAGGTTGCAGTTCCCCAATAACCGCGACTGGTTTGCGGCCTGGTGCGAGGGGCGTACGGGTTTCCCGATAGTGGATGCGGCCATGCGACAGCTGAACCAGACCGGGTATATGCATAACCGCTTACGCATGGTAGTGGCCAGTTTTCTGGTGAAGGATTTACTGATTGACTGGCGTTGGGGAGAGCAATATTTTGCCGAAAAATTAATTGATTTTGATTTTGCTGCCAATAATGGTGGCTGGCAATGGGCTGCTTCAACCGGGTGTGATGCGCAACCTTATTTCAGGATTTTTAATCCGCAGTCACAGTCGGAAAAGTTTGATGCGCATGGCAAGTTTATCCGCAAATATGTGCCCGAGTTAGCAGCGCTGAGTGACAATGTGATTCATGCACCGTGGGCAGGCACAGTGAGCAAAAAAGACCAGCTTGTCAGCATGCCCGAGGTGGACTACCCGATGCCTGTTGTAAATCATGCTGTACAGCGGCAAGAGGCGCTGGGAATATACAAAAATAATGTGAAGCAAAAATGACATTTGATGTAGAATAAACTCGTTTTACGCAGCGTTTGGTAAGGTAGTAGTAAGGTTTTCGTTGTAGGTCGCGAGAGCGGTGTTGCCCTTCAATTTTTGAAATCGGCGCCGTAAAAGTGATTGCAGGCTATGTGTAGGATAGATAAGCTTCTTACATGCCATGACTAAATTTTATAAAGGCATTGATACCGATTCGCTTCATCTAAATATAATGAAAAATATGAAAAAACTAAAATCCGTTTTATTGATTGCCGTACTCTGTGGACTTTCCGGGTGTGCAACCACCAACAAAGATCCTCTGGAAGGCGTCAACCGGGGGATATACAAATTCAACGATGTGGTTGATCAATATGCCATGAAGCCGGTTGCCAAGGCTTATAAAGCTGTTGCACCCACACCAGTGCGTACTGGCATCAGTAATTTCTTCAATAACCTGGGTACCTTGACCACGGTAGTGAATGACTTGCTGCAACTGAAATTCGCACAGGCATTTACTGATGCAGGGCGTTTTGTCATCAACACCACTTTCGGTATTGCCGGGTTTATTGATGTGGCCAGCAAAGACAATTTCCCTAAGCACCAGGAAGATTTTGGCCAGACCTTGGGCCACTGGGGTGTGGGTTCAGGCCCGTACCTGGTATTGCCTATCTTGGGACCAAGCACCGTGCGTGACGCGGGTGGCCTGGCATTTGATACCGTGACTTCTGACCCTATCACTTACCTGCACAACACCGGCCAGATCCGCGCCCACAACCAGGTGCGTTTAGTGCAGTTTTTGGACAAACGTACACAGTTGCTGGATGCTAAAGACCTGGTGGATGATGCGTCTATTGATCCTTATGCGTTTATGCGTGATGCTTACCTGCAACGCCGAGCCAGCCTGGTGCAGGATGGCATTGTGCCGCAAGAACTGTTGCAGGATGAGTTTGAGCCAGAAGATGATGAAACACCGGCAAAAGGGACATCATTGGAGCAATCAGTGCCTGCTGACTCGGTTGTATTGCAGTCAGATGCGCCGATTGAAGAAAATGTAAGCGCTGTCAGTGTCAATGCTGAGGCCCAGCAACCTGCAGTTGAAGAAGCCGCAGTGACCACTGAACAAACTGTGCCTGATGTGGCAGCTGATTTAAACGATACGCCAGCGGCGACAGAGTCACAAGAGGCATTGCCACCGCTTGTTGATCAAGTCAGTCAGCAACCTGCAGAAGAGCCTGTGGTGATGGAAGAAAATGCAGCCAATGTGGTCGCCGGTATTGACGAGACGTTGCTGACATTGGAAGCACCTGCAAAATAACAGTGTTTACAGGTGGTACTCAATAAGTCACAGGCAGTAAAACAGTTTAATAAAAAAGGCTTTGCATTCATTGCAAAGCCTTTTTTATTTGCATGGCTGCCTGTTTAGTCTGCAGAGGCAATCGTCATGCGATCAATCAGTATCGAGCCAGTCAGTTTGGAGCTATTCGGGATAGTATCGTTGCCAATCGCTATGATGCCTTTCAGCATCTCCAGCATATTACTGGCAATGGTAATCTCTTCAACCGGATTGATAATCACGCCTTTTTCTACCCAGTAACCTGCGGCACCGCGTGAATAATCGCCGGTAATCATATTCATGCCATGACCAAGCAGCTCGGTCACCAGCAAGCCGGTATCCATTGTTTGCAGCAGTTGCTCTAATGACTGTCCGGTGGTGCGCACAAGGATGTTATGCGCACCACCAGCATTCCCTGTCGATTGCATGCCCAGTTTCCGTGCCGAATAACTACCCAACAAGTAGCCTTGCAAGACGCCATTTTCGACCAGGATACGCTTCTGGCATGCCACCCCTTCATTATCAAACGGGCTACTGCCTGCACCCTTGAGGATGAAAGGATCTTCCTCAATATGTAACAACGGGCTGGCAATCGTCTGCCCCAGGCTATCCAGCAAGAATGAGGATTTACGGTATAAATTGCCACCGGAAATAGCGCTGATCAGCGTACCAATCAGGCCGCTGGCCAGCGGCGCCTCAAACAACACCGGGTATTGGCCGGTTTTGATCGGGCGCGCGTCCAGCCTTTTGACCGTGCGTGCGCCTGCGATCTGGCCGACTTGTTCCGGCGATGCCAGATCTTGCGCATCACGGGCACTGCTGTACCAGTAATCACGCTGCATCTGGTTGTTGGATTCCGCAATCACTGAACAGCTGATACTGTGACGTGAGCTCGGATAACCGCCAGTAAAGCCATGGCTATTGGCATAGGCAAATGCGCCGCTCTGGCTGTAAATGCTGGCGCCTTCGGTATTGTTTATGCGTGCGTCAACCGCCAGTGCTGCCGCCTCGCAGCGCGTTGCCAGCGCAAGCGCCTGCTCGACATCAATATCCCAGGGATGGTGCAGTGACAGGTCAGGAAACGTTGTTGCCATGCGCTCGGCATCTGCCAGGCCGCAAAAAGTATCTTCTGCGGTATATTTGGCAATATTGCAGGCAGCCTCTACGGTATCTTTAAGTGCCTGCTGGCTAAGGTCAGAGGTGCTGGCGTAACCTTTTCTTTGTCCGAAATAAACGGTGACCGAGCAGCCTTTGTCGCGGTTATATTCGATATTTTCAGTCTCGCCCTGACGCACCGAGACATTCTGGCCGGTGCCGAAACTCACTTCGGCTTCTGCGCTGCTAGCGCCTGCCTGACTGGCCAATTGAATAATGTCTTGCGAGATTTGTTTGAGTTGATCCAGTTGCATGCTATGGGCGCTTGTTTTTTGCTTGGCAGTTAAAGCTGGTATCATACCGTGATTTAGCACAGATTGCTTTTACCATGACAGCAGAACCCCTTGATGCATCTCTTCCCCCCAGTAAAACCAAATTAAAAGCAGAGGCTGATGCCGCGCAGGAAATTGGTCGTCAATTGCTGGAGTTGCCGAAAGACAGATTAAAAAAATTACAGCTGGATGAAGCCTTGAATGACGCAATTGTCGAGGCTAAACGACTCACTGCCAACGGCGCCATCCGCCGCCAGTTGCAGTACATAGGCCGATTGATGCGCGACATTGACTTGGCGCCTATCGTGGAGCAGTTGCGGAAATGGGAAGGAAAGCATATCGAGGAGAATGCCCGCTTTCATCAGATGGAACGCTGGCGCACCCGTTTGATAGAAGACGCAAAGGCGTTTGAGTTGTTTCTTGTGGAGTATCCACGTACTGATGTGCAACGGATGCGTACATTGATTCGTAATGCGCAAAAAGAACAGGCGGCTAACAAACCACCTAAAAGTAGCCGTGAATTATTCAAGATGATACGGGATCTGGCTGAAGGTACTGTAAAAGCGCCGGATGAACACGCAGAATAGCGAAGGCTGGGCAGTTAACGTTTAATGTCTATTCATTCCAGGCAGCTTGCTTGTTGTTCAATACAAGCTTGTACGCTGCACTAGGCCATTGAGTCATGGTTAATACTGTCGCAACCAAATATCAGCACAATTTAAAATAGCACCGGGCAATTGCCACAGTGCTGTCCATCTAGGGGTAGTCGTGAAGCAGAATGTTGATTTAGAACTGGATTTAACAGGGTTGGAAAGCCCTGAACCTATGTTAAAAACCAAGGAAGCCATAGACGAATTGGCAACGGGCCAGGTGATTCTGGTGAAAACGACCGCACTGGGTAGTGAGCAAAATATCCGTAACCTGATTACCAATCACCCGGTTACGTTACTGTCCTTTAAAAAAGAAGACGGGATATTTCATTTTTTAATAGAAAAAACTTCCTGATAAAAACTATCAGGCCTGCACAGGCCATAAAGAAATTCCTATTTGAATATGAAAGCTTGAATCACCGAGTTGCCCGCTAGCGCCATGGTTTTAGTCTTTAATGTTTATCAACTAATCGCTGAATCTCATTCTTGTTAGGTGGCAATACGAATTTCCACGGTTGACGATAAAGCAAAGTCAGTAATTCCAGCGCAAAAGCCTTCCAGTGACGGTAGCGTACCTGCCGTGATTTCATGGCAACAAAAATGGCTAAGCCAAAGCTGGTCAGCAGGTTGATGGTAGCCACCACAAAAATGCCGAGTAAGGCCGTACCAAGTATGTAATAACTGATCTGGAAATCCAGTGCAGAGAATGCATAACCCGAGAATGCCGCTACAAAAGTGACATGGCGGATATCCAATGGTAATCCAAGCATCACGCCCAGCCCGGAGGCAAAGCCAAGCAGGCAGCCAAAATAGAAGTTACCGGCCAGGGCGCCAAGGTTATGGCGTATATATTCTGAGATACGCAGCAGGCGCTCTTTACCCAGCAGGCGTTGTAAAAGGGGTAGGTGGGCAATGCGTTCAGGAATGCGGTTATAAGCCGCCAGATTGTCGTGATAGCCTGCAATCAGGCCTGACAGGAACAGGCAAACCCCCGCCACCGCAGCATAAAGCGCGCTGAGGCTGATCAAAGGGTTGTTGGAGTCAAGCAGGATATTGGCTTTGGCCTCACCAATGAAATGGTGGCCACTGTATTGCACCACCAGCCAGTCGATCAGCATGGCCATAGGAATCACCACAATGACATTGCCTAAAATGGCGATGGTCTGGCTGCTGGTGGTCTGCGCGACAATGTTGACCAGGCTGTGGATGTTTTTGCTATCGTGCCCGTCATCATCAATCGTCGATGCAATTGTAGCCGCCGTCATTGCGGGCTGTTTGGTGGCAACGGTAAAGTGCAGCAGGTGGATCAGGACAAAGCCTAGCCCATAATTCAGGCTGAAGAAAATGGCTTCAGCCAGGGGCGCAAAGTGATAGCTGGCGATGATGATCTTAAACATGGCCATAAACGCGATAATCACTCCGGCGCCCATGGCCGAGCCCATCAGTTTGTAATATTCCTGCCTGTGCTGGGCAATGTAGTGTTCGCCGGTGTGGCTGGCATTTTCAGTCACGCGTAAAGCCAGCAATTCTGTATTCTGCCGCCAGTAATCGGACAGGTTATTCTTCTTGCATTCCGCATACACCAGTTGTTTGAACAGCCGCGCAATCGCATCACTGACATCATGTTTTAGCAACAGGCCATGCAGGATATCGACCAGTAATTGCATGCGGTGGATTTGCTGCAGCATTCTTTGCATCAGGGCCGTCAGTGAAATACTGGTGCCGGTTTTGGCATTGGCTTTGCGGATGTCGTTGGTCAATTGCTCACAACGTTTGAGCACTTCATAAAGGTGCTGAATATCGTTGGCATTGATGACCGTGAGCGTGAGGAATTTCTGTATCTCGATATTCTGCGTGATAAACGGAGAGGCATTATTCTCCAGGTCTTCATGCTGCAAAATCAGCTCAGGGTCGAGGCCGGAGGCAGACAGGCGATAGGAGAGCACTTGCAGCGCATCCTTCAATTCCTGGGTGCAACTTTCCTGTTGCGCCTGATTGCCTTCTCCCAGCGCCAGGGTGTGCATAAAGTCGCGCCATACCGTATTCGGCACGCCGGTCACCCAATAGGCATCACTGTTGCGGTAAAAAATCTGCCCGAATATATCTTTCAGGTATTTAGGATCGGGCACTTCAGGCAGCAGCTTGTGAGAAAACCGTCGGTAGATTTCGGTGAAAAATCCCAGGTCAGACTGGATGCCGTGCTCTGAATAAAGCGAAATGACACTTTTCTCATCCAGCAGGCGCAGGATACTATTGCGTAATGCCAGGGCAAACTGCGGCTGTTGCTGTAACAAAAAGCAAAGCGCCTGTATGGACTTGCTGGCGCTTTCGGTATCTGTCGCATGCTGCGGGCGGATATCCTCAAATAATGCGCGTAAAAACGCAATGTCGTCGAGATGGCCAGAGGCGACACGGGCCGCCTGATGGTCGAATGTCACTTGAAACATGTAAAGCACTTTCTGTTTTTGGATAAAGATGACAATAGGCTGGTAAAGCCTGCTGTTAGAGAGTCACTTGTAATGAAATGGGTTCAGTTTTCCGTTCGATATTTAAGGTAACGGTATTTCCTTTGAACCGTTTGACCAGGCCGGATAAGGTTGCTGCATCATTTACCTTTTCTTGGTTGATGCTTAGCAACTGGTCTCCGCGCAACAATCCACCTTTTTCAGCCGCTGAGCCATGAATCACGGCAATGACACGAACGCCTTCACTTGGCGTTGCAGCCTCAGGTTCGTCACCACCCTGTGAAGATGGGCGAGACACCAGTTTGATCACATGTACGCCTAATACAGGTGGCGGCAGCTTGGCCCAGAAACTCGCGTAATAGCGATATTTCCCAGGCTGGGCAGCCATATCTTTTTCAGTCAGTGATTGTCCTTTTTTAATGGCTTCCTTGATCACTTCCATTTTTGAGGAAGGCGAAGTATTGCCCGCTTTTTTAACGTAGACCAGAATCTTATCCGCCTGAATAGCACGGCCATGCTCAAGCGCTTGCTCCGGCGCAACTTCTCCCGATTCAAAGTTACTGAAACCCATGAGATCATGGCCACTTTCCAGCATGGTGATATTGTCATCATCACGGCGGTTACCGCTCAGTAACTCGGGTTCCGGCCTGGCTTGCAGTGAATGCAAATTACCCTGATTCTGCGCCTGGTAATTTTTGGCATACAGATTGTCATCAGCAAACGCAGCTGGTGAAGTCATGAATAATGCCATTATTACCGGCAGGAGCAGGCTGGGAAACCAATTGGCTGACACGCTGGTTTTAAAGCTGAAATGCGCTGTGTTGCATAAAACTTTCATCTGACTTCTCCATAATCAATGACACTTTTTAGTCTGACGCATGTGTCGGCTAATGTTATGATGTGCTGGTACATTAACACAGACCAACTGGATTCCGAGCAATTCAATCCTGAGCATTCAATCCAGTCCCATGCTATATCAACCTCAAACTTAACAGACCAAAAGTTATGCAAGTACAATTCACGCGCATCGGGCTGGTATCCATCAGTGATCGCGCATCACAGGGCGTTTATGAAGACAAGGGCATACCCGCATTGTCTTCCTGGCTCGAAAAAACCCTGCTATCTCCCTTTGAAACTGTCACACGCCTGATTGCCGATGAGCAGGCGACTATTTCGGAGACGCTTGCGCAATTAGTCGATCACGAGCATTGCCATCTGATCCTCACCACCGGCGGCACCGGCCCTTCACTCAGGGATGTCACGCCTGAAGCCACGCTGGCGATTGCCGATCGCGAGATGCCGGGCTTTGGCGAACAGATGCGGCAGATCAGCCTGCGCTTTGTGCCGACTGCCATTTTGTCGCGTCAGGTGGCGGTGATACGCAAACAATGCCTGATTATCAATCTGCCAGGCCAGCCTAAATCTATACAGGAAACCCTGGAAGGATTGAAAGATGCTGACGGCAATGTGCTGGTGCCCGGCATTTTTGCCGCCGTGCCTTATTGCCTGGATTTACTGGCAACCGATGGTCAACCAATGCCTTACCTGGAAACCGCGGAAACTATCGTCAAATCATTCAGGCCAAAATCTGCCCAACGTCCGGCTTCCACCGTTAAAGAATAAACGAACCATGAATTACAAAAGCATTGCCACGCTGATTTTTATCGCATGTTTCACCCTGCTTACCTATTTGTTATTGATGGAAATGCCGCCGAGTAATGATGGCTCAGTCTATAAAGATAAAATACAGCACATCATTGCTTTTGGTGGCGTGACATTCTGGGGCATGATGGCTTTCCCTGCGCACAGGCTGGCTATCGCTATTGGCTTAACAGTTTTTGGGGCCTTGATGGAAGTGTTGCAAGGGGTGATGACGACTACACGACAACCAAGTATTTATGACTGGTGCGCCGACCTGGTCGGCATCGTATTGGCTTGGATGGTGGTCATTCTGTTACAGCATTGGTGGAAAAAACGGCATGGCTGAATTTGATCTCATCGCGCAATATTTCACGCGTCCCGGGCTACCAGGTTTGAACCCGGCAGATCTGGGAGTGGGCGATGATGCAGCATTGATCAGTGTTTCTCCCGGACATCAACTGGCCATCTCCGCCGATATGTCCGTCTCCGGCACGCATTTTTTTTCCGAGGCTGATCCTTACGCAATCGGCTGGAAGGCCATGGCAGTCAATGTCAGCGATATGGCTGCGATGGGGGCAAAGCCTAAATGGGCCACATTATCGATTGCGTTGCCTGAGATCAATGGTGAATGGCTGAGCGCGTTCAGCCAGGGCTTATTCGCTTGCGCCGATACCTTTGGTGTGTCCCTGATTGGTGGCGATACCACACGCGGACCATTGAATATCGCCATTAATATTTTTGGCGAAGTGCCGGTGGGTAAAGCCATCAGGCGTGACGGCGCACAAGCTGGTGATGATATCTGGGTGAGCGGCACATTGGGGAAAGCGGCTTTATGGCTGCAGCACCGTTTGGGTAAGCTGGACTTGGATTTGGTTGATGTAACTAATTTCGCTGTTGCCATGCATCAACCGCAACCGCGGGCGGCACTGGGTCTGGCCTTACAGGAAATTGTGCATGCGGCGCTCGATATTTCCGATGGCCTGCTGGCAGATTTAAGCCATATACTCAAGGCCTCCGGCAAAGGTGCTCAGCTCGATTGGGCAGCGCTGCCTAAACCGGAGCTGCTTCATTCCTCATTGCCTCTGACAGACATACAGCAAGCGGTGCTGGCGGGAGGAGATGATTATGAACTCTGTTTCACAGCTTCGCCCCGGCGGCGCGATGAAGTGCTGGCTTTGGCAAACACACTTGAGCTTCCTTTAAGCCGGATCGGCACGATCACCGAAGCTCCTGGACTGAGAGTGCTCAATGGCGAAACTGCCATTGAATTGTCGCAGAAAGGCTATCTGCATTTTGACTAATCATCATTCACGTATTGACCCTGATGTGACGCTGCTTTTCTCGCATCCCTTGCATTTCCTTAGCCTGGGACTAGGTACAGGCTTGTTCCCAAAAGCTCCCGGTACTGCCGGTACTTTGCTGGGCTTTCCACTTTTCTGGGCAATCATTTACTTGCCTCTGGTGCAGCAGTGGCTGGCATTAATACTGCTATTCGTGTTGGGTATCTGGTGTTGTGCATTCACCGGTCGCGCGCTTGGGGTCAGCGATCATGGCGCCATCGTCTGGGATGAAATTGTTGCCATGGCAGCGATATTGGTGACCGTGCCCATGACCTGGATCTGGTGGGTGGCCGCATTTGTATTATTCCGCCTGTTCGATATCTGGAAACCATTCCCTATCAGTTGGGCAGATAAGCATATCGGCGGTGGCTTCGGTGTCATGCTTGATGATGGATTGGCGGCAGCGATGGCAATCCTGGTGTTGCAACTTATGCAAAGGTGACTGTGATGCAAGCCCTTGAAGAACTCAGCGCAGATTTAGGCTATGCTTTACAGGCCAAAGGCTGGCAGTTGGCATTGGCTGAATCTTGTACTGGGGGTATGGTTGCAGAGGCAGTCACCGCCGTTGCGGGCAGTTCTGCCTGGTTTGACCGTGGTTTTGTGACCTACAGCAACGAAGCTAAGGTAGACATGTTAGGTGTGCCAACCGAGTTGATTCAGGTGCATGGTGCGGTCAGTGAGCAAGTCGCGAAGGCAATGGCGATTGGCGCATTACAACATAGTCGCGCACAGATAAGTTCTTCTGTGACCGGCATTGCGGGGCCAACCGGTGGGTCATTACAAAAGCCGGTAGGGACAGTATGTTTCGGTTGGGCTATACGTGGATTACCTGAGAAATCAACGAAACTGATTGTCGAAACGCGTCATTTTGATGGCAATAGGGCTTATATCCGTCAACAAGCCGCCAGCTATGTGCTGACAGGCTTGCTAAATTTGATTGAAACAGCTGGGGATTGAGCTGTCGATTTCAATTAATGATGATGGTGGTGGCCGTGATCATGACCACCTCTGCCCCAGCCGCCACCGCGCGGGCCTCGGGGGCCGCGATCATAACCGCGATAGCCGTTACCATAACCAAACTGGATAAACCCAGGCGCTGGTGGCGCATAAGCGTAGCCTGGAGCGGTGTAGTAGGTACTCTGCGGATGACGGTATATCACCACTGGTGGTGGTGCGTAATAAACGGGTGGTGGCGCATAGTATACGGGCGGCGGTGCATACGGGTTGCCTATCACAACGTTAGCTGACCAGTTACTGTCTGCCTGCGCGGACAATGCCGCCATGCCGCTTAACGCAAATCCTAAAATGTATTTAACGATCTTCATAAAGGCTCCTCTCACGGACAACGATTAATGCTTTATTGCTATTAAACGTGTATGCCTTACTACGGTTGACATTTCATAGCACTAATCGTTCGAATGCCATATCACTGATGGTCGATTTATGAAATAATTAGCAGTTATTTATCTGATTATATAGCGTTTAAATGAAAAGCGCATTTTCCCCTACATATAGAAGGCAACACCATGGATGACAACAAAAGCAAAGCACTCGCCGCCGCACTTTCCCAGATTGAAAAGCAGTTTGGCAAAGGCTCTATCATGCGTATGGGCGATGCTGATATCGGTGAAGATTTACAGGTGGTATCCACCGGCTCATTAGGCCTGGATATCGCGCTTGGTGTAGGTGGTTTGCCACGTGGGCGGATTGTTGAAATCTATGGTCCTGAGTCTTCAGGTAAAACCACATTAACCTTGTCAGTGATCGCTCAAATGCAGAAACTGGGTGGTGTGGCCGCATTTATTGATGCCGAGCATGCGCTGGACCCGCAATACGCAGCCAAGCTGGGCGTGAATGTGCCAGACCTATTGATTTCCCAGCCGGACACTGGTGAGCAGGCACTGGAAATTGCAGATATGCTGGTGCGTTCCGGTTCCGTGGATATTGTGGTGGTCGACTCGGTTGCTGCGTTGACACCCCGTGCTGAAATTGAAGGTGAGATGGGCGACAGCCATATGGGCCTGCAAGCACGTTTGATGTCGCAGGCCTTGCGTAAACTGACGGGTAACATCAAGCGTACCAACACGCTGGTGATCTTTATCAACCAGATCCGTATGAAAATCGGTGTCATGTTCGGTAATCCGGAAACCACTACTGGTGGTAATGCATTGAAGTTTTACGCTTCTGTACGTCTGGATATACGCCGTACCGGCGCGATCAAAAAGGGTGATGAGGTCACTGGTTCAGAGACACGCGTCAAGGTGATCAAAAACAAAGTAGCGCCCCCATTCAAACAGGCTGAATTCGACATCATGTACGGCGAAGGCATCTCGCGTTTGGGCGAAGTGATTGAGTTAGGCTCCAATGCCAAATTGGTTGAGAAATCAGGTGCGTGGTACAGCTACAAGGGCGAGAAAATCGGCCAGGGTAAAGAAAACGCCAAGGAATTCCTGCGCGAAAACCCGGCCATTGCTGCTGAAATTGAAGCGCAGATCCGGGCTAACTCCAATATCCTGGCGGATGGTATGACCGCAGCCAGAACTGAGGATGATTAAATCATTTGCGTCAGCAGCCTGAAAAGTCACTGCGCCAGCGCGCCCTAGAGTATTTAAGCAAACGAGAATACGCCGCAGCTGAGCTGGCCCAGAAACTGAAAGCTTATGCCAGCGAAACAGATGATATCCCGGCACTGATTGCTGATTTCAGAACGCGAGGCTGGCTAAGCGATGCCCGTTACGCCGAACAGATGGTACATGCCCGCCAGGCCAAGTTCGGTGCTGCCAGGGTAGCCAATGAACTGAGGGAAAAAGGCATTGATGATCATCTGGTGGCCGAAGCAGTAGCGACATTACAGGTCAATGAAGTGGAGCGCGCCAGCGAAGTCTGGCGCAAAAAGTTTAAAGCGTCCCCGACCACGCGTGAAGAATGGGCTAAACAGGCCCGTTTTTTACAGAGTCGGGGGTTTACGTTTGATGTAATCAAGAAAATTTTGAATAGACACGCAGAAGATGACAGTCCAGAAGACTACAGTTAGTTACGGAAGTAAACCTTCCAGCAAACAGATCCGCCAGGCATTCCTGGATTTTTTTGCTTCTAAAGGCCATCAGGTGGTGGCTTCCAGCTCGCTGGTGCCACATGGTGACCCCACCTTGCTGTTCACCAATGCGGGTATGAACCAGTTCAAGGATGTGTTCCTCGGCTTTGATAAACGCGCTTACACCCGCGCCGCTTCTTCGCAAAAATGTGTACGCGCAGGCGGCAAGCATAATGATCTGGAAAATGTAGGCTATACCGCGCGTCACCATACGTTTTTTGAGATGCTGGGTAACTTCAGTTTTGGCGATTATTTCAAGCGCGATGCGATTACATTCGCCTGGGAGCTGCTGACTCAAGTATATGCCTTGCCTAAAGAGCGCCTGATGGTGACTGTTTATGCTGAGGATGACGAAGCCTACGATATCTGGAACAAGGAAATCGGTGTCCCGGCCGACAAGATTGTCCGCATAGGCGACAACAAAGGTGCACGGTATGCCTCAGATAACTTCTGGATGATGGGCGATACCGGCCCTTGCGGTCCCTGTACCGAGATTTTCTATGATCATGGTGACCATATCCCAGGCGGCCCTCCAGGCAGCCCGGATGAGGATGGCGACCGCTTTATCGAAATCTGGAACAACGTGTTCATGCAGTTCAACCGCGATGAAGCGGGTGTGATGCATCCGTTGCCTAAACCTTCTGTCGATACAGGTATGGGATTGGAGCGTATTTCTGCCGTTCTACAAGGCGTACACGCCAACTACGAAATTGATTTGTTCCAGGCGCTGATTAAAGCCGCAGCACGTGAAACCAATACTTCTGACCTGGATAGCCCCAGCCTGAAAGTACTGGCTGACCATATCCGTGCCTGTTCTTTCCTGATCGCTGATGGCGTCATTGCCGGGAACGAAGGCCGCGGCTATGTGCTGCGCCGTATCATCCGCCGTGCGATCCGTCACGGCTACAAGCTTGGCTGTCGTGCTGCATTTTTCCATAAACTGGTTGCCGATTTGGTACTGGAAATGGGTGAGGCTTATCCTGAGTTGGTGAGCAACCAGGCGCGTATTGTGCAAGTTCTGAAGCAGGAAGAAGACCGTTTCTTCGAAACCATTGAAAACGGCATGCAGATTCTGGAAACAGAATTGGCGACCAAGCCAGCGGTATTCAATGGTGACCTGGCATTTAAACTGCATGACACTTTCGGTTTCCCGCTGGATTTAACTGCGGATATTTGCCGTGAACGCGGCGTGACAGTCGATACCGCTGGTTTTGATGCGGCCATGGCACGCCAGAAAGAGCAGGCGCGCGCTGCCGGTAAATTCAAAATGGCGCTTAACCTTGAATATGCAGGCCAGGTCACCAGTTTTCATGGCTACGAAAAACTGGAAACACCGGCCAAAGTATTAGCTTTGTATAAAGACGGCATTCCGGTTAAATCATTGAATGAAGGTGACGTCGGCGTAGTTGTGCTGGATGACACGCCTTTCTATGCTGAATCCGGTGGCCAGATTGGTGATAGCGGTGAGCTGAAGTCTGCCAATGGTATTTTTGAAGTGGAAGATACCCAGAAAATCCAGGCAGCGGTATTCGGCCACCACGGCGTGTTGAAAACCGGTACTTTGTCTGTTGGCGACGCTTTGACCGCCAAGGTAAACCTGCAAGCGCGGCACGCCACCATGCGTAACCACTCAGCTACCCACTTGATGCATAAAGCCTTGCGGGAAGTGCTTGGTGAACATGTGCAGCAAAAAGGCAGCCTGGTCGATACTGAAAAAACCCGTTTTGACTTTGTGCACAATGCGCCGGTGACCGATGCACAAATCGCAAAAGTAGAAGCGTTGGTCAATGCCGAGATTTTGACCAATACCGACACGCTGGCGAAATTGATGGATATTGAAGCCGCCCAGCAAACCGGTGCCATGATGCTGTTTGGTGAAAAGTATGGCGATGAAGTGCGCGTGCTGGATATCGGGACTTCAAGAGAGTTATGCGGCGGTACGCATGTGAGCCGCACCGGTGATATAGGTTTGTTCAAAATCACATCTGAAAGCGGTGTCGCTGCAGGCGTACGCCGTATTGAGGCGACCACCGGTGAAGGTGCACTCAAACTGGTACAAGCACAGCAAGTGCTGATTAATAAAGTGGCTGGTGAACTCAAAGCACCTGCACACGAATTACCGGCCAAAATTTCCCAAGTGCTGGATAACGTCAGGTCCCTGGAAAAAGAACTGGCGCGCCTGAAATCGAAATTGGCCAGCGCGCAAGGTGATGACCTGGTGAACCAGGTGCAGAATGTCGATGGTGTTAACTTATTGGCAGCGACTCTGGAAGGTGCTGATGCCAACGCTCTGCGTGAAACCATGGATAAACTGAAAGATAAGCTCAAATCGGCCGTGATTGTGCTGGCAAGTGTTTCTGACGGCAAAGTCAGTTTGGCTGCAGGTGTGACTGCGGATTTAATTGGCAAGCTTAAGGCTGGTGAGCTGGTGAATCATGTTGCCGGCCAGGTAGGTGGTAAGGGTGGCGGTAAGCCGGATATGGCAATGGCGGGTGGTACAGACGCCAGTAAGTTGCCACAGGCATTAAGCAGTGTGCCTGAGTGGGTAAAACAAAAATTACATTAATTTATTTGATAATTAGAGCTTAATAATGGCATTAATAGTACAAAAGTATGGCGGTACTTCAGTCGCAAATCCTGAGCGTATCCGCAATGTGGCCAGGCGCGTCGCGCGCTACAAAGCCATGGGTCACCAGGTCGTAGTGGTGGTGTCGGCCATGTCCGGTGAAACCAACCGCTTGATTGCACTGGCAAAAGAAATCATGCCGGATCCTGATCCGCGCGAACTGGATGTGATGCTGTCTACCGGCGAGCAGGTGACGATAGGCATGACGGCGCTGGCATTGTCGGAACTGGGCATTAAAGCTAAAAGCTATACCGGTTCACAGGTGAGAATCCTGACTGATGATGCGCATACCAAAGCCCGTATTCTGGATATTGATCAACATAACCTGAAAAAAGACCTTGATGATGGCTATGTCTGTGTCGTCGCCGGTTTCCAGGGTGTAGATGCTAATGGCAATATCACGACCCTTGGTCGCGGTGGTTCTGATACCACCGGCGTCGCCTTGGCTGCGGCCCTGGGTGCGGACGAATGTCAGATTTATACCGATGTCGATGGCGTATACACCACCGACCCACGTGTGGTGCCAGAAGCGCGCCGCCTGGAAAAGATTACCTTTGAAGAAATGCTGGAGCTGGCATCTCAAGGTTCCAAAGTATTGCAGATTCGTTCAGTGGAATTTGCCGGCAAATATAAAGTGAAACTGCGTGTGCTTTCCAGCTTTGAGGAAGAGGGCGATGGCACATTGATTACGTTTGAAGAAAATGAGGAAAACATGGAAGATCCAATCATCTCCGGCATTGCATTTAACCGCGATGAGGCAAAAGTGACTGTGGCAGGCGTGCCTGACAAACCTGGTATTGCTTACCAGATTTTAGGTCCCGTGGCTGATGCCAATATTGATGTGGACATGATTATCCAGAACGTTGGCGCGGATGGCACTACCGACTTTACGTTTACCGTACACAAAAACGAAATGAATAAAGCGCTGAGTATTTTGCGCGACAAAGTGCAGGGTCATATCCAGGCACGTGAAATCAGTGGCGACGACAAAATTGCCAAGGTCTCTGTTGTGGGTGTTGGTATGCGTTCACATGTGGGCATCGCCAGCCAGATGTTCCGCACCCTTGCGGAAGAGGGCATTAATATCCAGATGATTTCAACCAGTGAAATCAAGATTGCCGTGGTGATTGAAGAGAAATATATGGAACTGGCAGTGCGTGTATTGCACAAAGCATTTGCACTGGACGATGCTTGATCTGACCAGAAACATCCTTAAAGGAAATCCGGACTAAGTGTCTGCGCGAGCGAATTGCTGCGTTGCCCGGTACTCAAAACCTCGCTGTAAACCACGTACTATCTCGGTTTTTGCGTGTTGCGCGCCTTGCTCTTCATCCCGCTCAACACATATTCCGTGTTTCCTTAATTTTGCGTTGATTTACGAAGGGTTTTCGAGTACTATGGCGCCCTTCGATGCAGTAGCAATACTGTGTTGAGCAGTAATGTAGTACTCGTTTAAAACGGTGAGCTGGCCGAGTGGTCGAAGGCACTTCCCTGCTAAGGAAGCATATGGGCTTAAACCTGTATCGAGGGTTCGAATCCCTCGCTCACCGCCAAAAAAATTAAACTTGTGTTATAATGCTGTCCTTGTTGCAACAGCGTTGTAACACCTTGGCGCCCGTAGCTCAGTTGGATAGAGTATTTGGCTACGAACCAAAGGGTCGGGCGTTCGAATCGCTCCGGGCGCGCCAAATTTAGTAATAGAAACAGCCGGTTAGGTCTTATGACTTAATCGGCTTTTTTCTTGTTTGGGTGATAAAAAGCCATTTGGGTGATAGATTCACTGTAATGGGTTCACTAAAACGGCTTTTCTGCGATATGTTTTCTGCGTTGTGCGTGGGTCTGCATGCGATAAAAGCATCATTGCATGTTCAAGCGATTTTGCATCACTGCCAACTTTTGCACGCAAGTCATGCTCGGTAAATGGCTCTTTCAAATCAGTTTCCTTTAACAATCTGGCCATGTACCTTTGCCACATACTTTTAAATCCTGCCTGGGTGCCTTTTTCCTCATTCACATAGCCTTTGCCTTTCGCGTTGCAAAACAGGAAGGATGATAGGCAGGGACGTGCGGATACTGCCTGTTCCCATGCTGATTTAAGTGCCGGTGTCCATGCATATATGGTGCGAATGCCAGCTTTCTTTGCAGTTTTATGCCGCATGATGTGAATGCCATCATCCTGCTTGTGTATAGGTATCTGCAGGCGCAATAAATCGCCCTGGCTCATGCCGGTGAGCAGCTTTAATTTCACATAGGCCTGAATCATCAATACGCTGCCTTTCTTGCGCTTGGAATCAAGACTAAAGAACTCAATCACTTCCCAATCCTCAACGTAACGGCTGCGGGATGCCTCACCTTCAAGCCGTACTTCGCCTTTAAATGGGTGCGCAGCAATCAAACCCCATTCCACGGCTTTTGTGTAGGCGTGGGATAGGATCTCGACTTCGCGATGTGCAGAAACCTTAGCTTTGCGGGCTTGGACATATTGATAAACGCGCTGCGGGTGAAATGGAAGCAATGGAGTTTCTGAGAATGTGGCGCGTAACCGCTTAATGAACGCATGGTTACCGTTTTGCGTGGCTTTGGCCTTAGTCGGCACTACTTCCAACACATAGCGATCTAGAAGCTCCCCGACAGTGGTTATTTTGTCTTTAACATCGACCATCTCAGCATATTTTGCGTACGCTTCTGGCAATGAGTTGCCAAGTTTATATTTCTTCTTGCCTTCCCAGGCAGATTCCATGCCTTTGGGCACGTAGTAATAATAGGCGCCATGGTGAGCAGTCCATCTCTCCGGCAGGCCTTTATTTTCTTTCCTGCGTGGTTTAGGCACGTGCAGCTTCCCAGTTCACCTTGTCATCGTTCTGCGCTTTGCGTTTATTAGCTGGCACGCCTGACATCACAGCTTCGTAATGGTCACGGCTGACGGCCACTGTACCATCGCGCCGGATTTTGTGTTCAATACCCATGTGGCACAACTCTTTAACCTGGGCATCGCTGCGGACGTGCCCGGTCAATTCTTTTAGCTCTTTCGGTGATAGGCAGATTGTCATGATGTGATTTCACCTTCCTTTTGCTTCAATGCGTAAAGCTTGCATATATGTGGCCATTTTTCGTTGGTCCATTTAATACTGCCGCAATCATTATCAGCAACCTCTACCAGCTCAACATCACCAGGCTTGAGCGCTAGGGCTGTGCGAGCAACTTCTTTAACTGGGCCGCTGGCGCCAATGCTTCTAAATGGCGGGGCATCATCTGCGCAGTCATCAGCAATATTCTGCAACGCCTCATCCTTCGCCGCTATAACCGCCCTACATTCTGCTAGCTGTTTTTCGAGGGAGGTGATGGTGTCATCTTGAAGTTTTGTTGCAGCAGAATACGCCCTGTCTATTGCCTCTCCCAAATCAAAGTCTGTGGATAATCCAGTTGATCCATAATCACATGCAGCGTCAAGAAGATAATGCATTTCATCTTCGAACTCTTTCTTATGTTCGCTCATTTGTTTGTCCTTATCCCCCACGTTGTTTGATACTCTGCAATAAATTCATCGGTGTGGCTCGTTCTCCATCCGCAGCGGACACATTGGAACTGACCATTTTTATATGGGCAGCGACCAAAGCAACTTACCCGCCCGCAATAAGGCGCATAATTCTCCTCAGAAAGGAGCTTTGTCTGTACGAAAGAACGTTCAGCCACAGGGTCAAGGTTATGCTGTGATGCTAGTTGGGTGAGGGTCATGATTTATCCTCATCTATGCTCTGAGCTACATCAATTATTGATTTTATTGTCTCTTTATCTTTGTCAGGCAGTCGCTTTTCTGCTGCACGTAATGTGTTAATTATGTAAGGCCATAGGCGCAATTTCTGCCTATCCCTTGATGATTTATGCGTTCCAATAATATATCCAAGGGACAAAGATTGAACTGCAATAAAGAATGCCAACCAGTAACTGATCATGTTAGGCTTTCACGGTGTGCTTGGCGTTGCGCACATGCAGGACAGCCATCATGATGAAAGTGCAAAGGTTCTTCATCAGGGCATACAATAGAGCCACATGTTAAGCATTCACCGTCTGGGCAATGGTCTAGCAACTTATCGACCATAGCCTCTAATTTCTCACACTTGGTTTTCCACTCACTAATATCAGTGGTAGGCTGTAGGGTGGTTTTCTTTAATTCCTCATTAGCGCCAACATAAGTTTTATTCACTTCGCAAACATCGCAAATATAAATGTCTGGTAACTCCAAGTGAGTGATAGCTGGATTGTTTCTATTACTCCCACATTTAAAGCACGATGATTTAATTTTTCTACCCATCGCATACTTGGTGAAAAAGTCCAGCAACTTAGGATAATCATGCAACATCCTTTGTTCAGCCTCACTCTTTGGCATTGCGTGAGCGAATAGGGGAGTATCAATTGGCAAATCTAAATCGGCGTTGCAAATGGCTACTTTAAATTCAATCGTTCCATTTAGATTCCCGGCATAATGAGCGACCGGCTCTCCTTGCTTGCAATGTTCTACCGCTTGCTGGTAGCCAATCCACATTGATTCAATGTTATCGTCGTCGTATTCTCCGTTATCAAGCACAGAAAAATTCATCGCAAAGTATTTATCTTTAGCCCACTTCTCAAACGCTTCTCTAGTCATATTATTTCCCCTCAGTTCGTTTGTCGTAGATCATTTCACAGCATTACTTCTTCTTGGGAATGGCGAGTAATCACATTTAATAACAGGCTCACCCATAAATGTAGGCGCATTTATAGATTGAAACTCTTTGCATATATGCCTGAATTTATATTCCTGCTGCTCAATCCCTTGCATTAACTTCGCAGCCAATGTGCAAACAGCCGTTAACTCAGGCGAACCGCCAAGTGGTTCAATAGCTTGTATTAGTTCGTGAGCCTGTTTATACAATTCACAGTTAGCCATTGTCACTGGGTTATCTTCATCAAACATCATTCCTCTTCCTTCCAAAATACCAAATCATCAAAGTGGGCTGTGCTCGCCATTTTTATCTGCACATGCAGCTATAAACTGGTCTGCAATTTTGAAAGCCTTGTTTATATTCTTCGCAGTAAGCTCGTCGTTATTAAGCCCTGTGCGGGTCAATGACTTTTCACCTGCAAGCTTTGATATTTCACGCCATCTTTCGCTATTGCTTAAAATTGCACAAAGTATCGTCAATGCCACTTCGTTTCTATTCATTTTCATCTCCGAAATTTTCATCACAAGCACGTTCAACCTCATAATACAGACACCTCTCTATCCACTCCCTAGACTTACCAGCAGCTTTGTAATCAATCACTAGCTGGTCTATTAGGAGGGATAGGTCTAGGTCAGAGATCATTTGCTACTCACAATCGCACCGACTAAATAAATGTGCGCAAGTATCGTTAGAAATTGCCTATTAGTAGTTGAATCACTCCCAATGCTGCAAACGACAAGAACTACACCACAAGTCCAAAGAAATGCTGTTTTCATTTACTCTCTCCATTAGTTTGGCATTGCGTTATTCAGTGATACCACACGGCGGGAACCTAGTACCCTGTGACACGGAGCAAGTAGTCACCCTTGCATCTCCCAGGTTCCCTTCGTGTGGTGGCTGGCACTTAGGCCAGCTTGTGGGGTTATTTGGTTGTCACACTCACTTTTAGTGCTTTAGAAATATCGGATAATTTAACCTTAACTGTTTCCTGTATTCCTGTTGCAATAGAACTATTGGCAATTGATAAAGCCTCTTTCATAGCTGTTTCGATGCTGTAGTGAAGATGATTGTTAACTAGGTGAGTAAGCCTTGTTTGGGTGCCATTGAATGAATAGCTACCTGATTGAGACTTGGTTTTACCTTGGTAATCAACCATTTCATTCATGTACTCTTGAGCTTGATCTGTGAGATATTCAATAAAGGTTTTACCTGTGCCCACCTTCTCGCCCCATTGATTAGTCTTAGTTAATGTCATGGTTTCAATGTAATTAGCAACATTTGGCAATACATGTTTTTCAGCAAGTTTATTAATTGTTTCTTGAACCTTTGCCTCAACATGCTTTTTAATCGCATTCTGAAATTTACTTTCAATCGGCCATTCAGAATCGTTCTCGTCGTCGTATGCCATACTGCTGAGAAGTGTTTGGCATATACGATCAATAACACGCTCTTGCAATTCTTCTTGTGTAAAGCCTAGTGCTGCTACATCTATATTCATTTCATTCTCCTAAAGTTATCTGTTAACTGGCATAGTGGTTAGCCAGTAGGGGGTTAGGCGGCCTTTTTCAGTATGTTGGCCAGACGTACCTGCACTAATGCTTCAGCTTCAATTACTGCTGATTCCAACTGCTTGATATAGTCGTCATCGCGTTCAATGCTGATAATCAACAATTGATGTGATGCAGGCATGCGGGGGTCAAAGCTGACAAAATCCCACCATTGGCGGCCAGTCACCCACATGCAGCCTTGCACCTGGGGCTTGTATTCTTCTGGAAGTCCATCAGTGAATCTTTCTAAGTGGACGCGGGAAGCCTTAGGGCATTTCATTTCAAGGCCGCCATCGTCATCAATCAGGCCATCTGGTGAGCAGCCGACAAAATCAAACTTTGGATGAACGAGAAAGCCAGTTTCAACGACAGACATTCCGGTTTCAAGTTCGTATGCTTCCCTGGCGGCGGGCTCGACATCGGTCCCCCATTGAAGTGCGAATCCCTGCGGGCCATCTATTGGCTCACCGGTAATGCGTTCAACCACGATATCCATGATCAGGTCGTGATATGCCTTGAGAGGCTCGCCGGTGCGTTTGTTTCTCGCCATGACATCAACGAAACGGCTGCCAGTAAATTTACCAAGGCGGTCTTTGAACCATTGCTCAGTCCGTTGTAAGTCATCCATTGGCGGCCAACTTTTCAGCTTCAATGACATCTTGATCAGACTTGCGCGCCATTTCCAGCAGGCGGTCGATATCCGGGGCTATCAAGTCCTGCTGGCTCTTATTGAGTAAAGCTATTTTGTCGTTTAAGGATTGTTCGCCTTCTTTGGTTGCGATATCCTCAAGGCGCTCGATTAATTTAGTTCTGGCCATCTGCTTGCGTTCTTCCATGGCCTTGTTTGCCACTTCTGCACCGCCAGAGCGTGATTGATGCGCAAACTCGATACCTTCATCCAGTTCAACATTCAAGTGCTGGATAGCCATGTTCAAGCGTTCGTTTTTAGGCCACATCTTGGAAGCGCGCTTGATGACGGTCTTTTTACTCATTTCACCTTCGTCTGTTACCCATGGGCAAGACTTCTTCTTGCTAATCCATGCTTTCCAAGCACTTGACCGGTCACGGATGTCATGAATATCTTTAATACTCATTGCATCGCATAGAAATTCCCCTGTTGGAGTCTTAACTACTACATAGGCACCAATAACCTCGCCACGGTCTTTTGCAAACGGATTGAATTTATGATCAGGCATGCTGCCGGGCTCGCCCATCTGAAAGCGGTCTTGTTCGTAAACCAGTTCAGACTTAGCCCAAACAATGGAACCTGATTGAGTCGCCAGATCCACCAAGCCGATATAGCTAATATCCAGGCACACTTTGTTATCGCGTGGTACCAGATATGCCTGCTTGCGCGCTGGATTAAGACTTACTCCGATGGCTGCCACGTTAGTCACTGCATTGATAACGCTTTGCTGATTACTCATTGCAATACCAAGCAGGTAGTCATTGCCCTCTAACTGCTGCACCGCAAATCCGGCCTCAACTTCAAAATTTAATGACTGGTTGGTAAGGCGTGTCTGAAACGTATCTTTCAGCGCGTAAATCTCATTCTTGATTGTTGCTAAATTCGTTGACATAAAAACCTTTCCGCCGAGACTATGCCGGCTTAGTTAAAACATTCTGTGAACTGTCAAATTTCCAGTTCTGGTGATAATTCCTGTTTTATGCAAAACAGGCGCTGACAATGGCTTATCTAGGCCTAATTTCTTTTCAGCAATTTGCGTGTTGCACTTACGCGCCAGCTGATATGCGTAATTCATGTTTATTCCAAGCTTTTCAACAAGCTCCGATGGCGTAACCCGTTTGCCATCTTTCACGCGCATCTTGATAAATGCTGATGCGACAAAATCTGCGCGCGCTGACTTCGGGAAATGTCTGTGCCGATAATCGCGTACGGTGGTATAACCAACCTCAATTCCTTGAGCCGCTAATAGCCTTGTGATCTGCTTATTGCCAAGGTTGATATTTGCGCCGATGCAGCCAATAATTAACTTCTTCTTTTCATCGCTGAAAGTGGCCATGATTAATATTCCAAAGAAAGCGCCAACACTTGAGGCTTAGGGCTGTTGTAGTCGATCACTACAAACACGCTGGTTAAAACTATGATTGCTGCAATTAACTGTTTCATTGCCTAATCCTCCGAAATAAAATGCCGCTGCCAAAATAACCAACACGATGCTTGCGCCAGCACATACACCTTCAGCGAACCACAGGAAATCGCGCTTATTGGTTGGCAGGTAGCCGAGTTGGTTTTCAATGTTTGTTTCGCTAGTCATGCCACATCCCTCAATTCATCAAAGTTGGTTACGAAAGGTGTGCGAGTCCTTAAGCTTTCACCTGCTGCACGTTTATGCATTGCTTCGTTGATTGCATTGCCGAGTGATAGAGCCAAAGAAGGCAGGGAGGCTGTATTTCCAGTTTGAGCGGCCTGACATAGAGCCTTAAGCATTCCCTCTGCAGTTTCTTCATCCATAAATTCCAACAATGTTTCGGAGTATGGAAATGCATCGTCTTGCAGATCATCCAAGCATTCTTCAACGGTACGCATGATCAGGCTGCTTCCGGACCCAGATCACCATCATCATTCGCATGGTGTGGATGAACGAAAGTCTTCAAACTCTCAGGCTTATGCACAAAGCGGCGATTCTCAGCGTGAAGTTTCTGCGCTGTAGGCCAGTCAACTAACACAACGTTACCGTCTCTACCGTAGGCTAGTGTTTGTATGTCTTGTGGTTGGTTAAACATTTCAGCATCCTTTATTAAGGCACCTCACATCACATTTGCTGGCGTACTAACAAGGCCCTGGCCTATGCTTTCCAATCGCTGACATTCCGGTTTGTGATGTTTGGTGCGATGGATGAAGTATGCACCGAACGGTGTATAGTGTCAAGCACTAAATGGTGTATGTTTGGTGTATAATGAACATGCTGACTTTTGATAGGCGAAAAAAAACCGCCGATTGGCGGTGTGGTAGGTGAGACAGATAGCGCCCAACATTCAGGTAACAAAAAGGCTTGCCGGTGGAGACCGGGCCTTTAGTTGCCTGGCTTAACCAACGCTATCCGCATTATCCCTGCAAAGGGACCATTTAAAGGTGACTCTTTATTTGATATGCAACCCTCTGGGATGCATTTTTGCGTTTGTCTCGGTGGATCTCCCATTTGGTTAAGCAATCATGTCAGTCACTACATGATGCCGGAAGGGGGATTCAAAAATTGGCCTAACATAGACCAACCCTTTCTTCCCGTTAGTGGGAAGGGTTATTCTAGCCTAGATGAAGTCAGCATTCCACAAATGAAAAAACAGCCAGAGCAGGCGGTTGGATAGGGTGCTAGAATACAAAAGCCATCACATCTTATTTAGGGGTTATTGTGGGATTACTATCAGTAGTTAGATCGGATATGAGACCAACGACAGTAACGGTCTATAAAGTAGCAATTTATGATGGCGTTCACGATGATGTCATCATATCTAAAAGATATGCGACAGAAGATGGCGCAAAGCGGATGAATGGTAGGCTAATTGCAAATACAGCCGTTGTTGTCAGTGTTAAAGATTTGGAACAAGGAGAGCAGTGGACGGCAAAAGGTTACCTTCCACCTTGACAATAAAAAACCCGCCGGAGCGGGTTTTAGTTATGCAGTCTTTCGTTGTTTTTCCACATAAGTTTGCTCAGGTTTAGGGAGCTTCTTTTGAGGTTTCAAATTTCTTTGAGATTCAACAAAACCAGAAACAATATTCTTCATTTCTGCTTTGGCAAATCTCTTTAAGGCATCACGCATTAATGGCTGATACCCAACATCATGGAATTCAGCTAAAACCTTGAATTCTTCAATTAGACTCTTTTCGAGCCTTATCGAGATTGATTGTAAGCACAGCGCTTCATCAATCTGTTCTGTGATTTCTGCACTAGCAACACGTACATAGTCATCCTCATTGCCCAGCGCATCCGTATCCCAAGCTTCTTCTGTTCCCAGAATCTTGTCAGTTGCACTCATATTACTCTCCATTCTAAGTTGTTTAACCGCTTACTACTATTTGAAACAGTGGCTCTCATACAGTTCAATATAGGCTGGCTTGGCATCGTAAGCACTTTTAATATATACATTCCCGTGATTGAATACAAAAGCAATCTTTAACATTCGATTGCGGTTCGTTGGAGATACGAACCATTTTGTAGCGGGATCAGTTTTATGTTCTTCTCTTGTATCTTCTAGGTAATGTCCATACCTATTTTCAAAGCATTGTTCGATTTCACGGCGACAAACGTTGTGCTTATCAGTAAGCTTTTTTAAGATTTCAGGAGAAATAACCAAGTTATGCATCTCGCTACTGTATATACAAACATACTATAGGTCAATAAGTATATGCTCTAGAGCAATATTTGCATGTATATACAATAACGGAAGATTATGACAATTTCTTGAATTTACAAATAGGCTTTTGTCCGGAAATTATGTAGGACAAACACTGTTTCTGCTTTAATGAATTAATTACTTTGTGCAATCAATTGCACAGACTATTCGCCGCGCATGATCCAGCGATAGATTCCGATTGATACAAATGTAATCAACCAAGCAAGAATAGGTAAACAAATTGTTTGTATAACAAGCTTCTCCGTTGTTGAGCCTTCGATTGCGCAATTAGTAAAAGCATAAATTATCCATATAAAAGTTAGCACGATCCCCAGCCGGTGCCACTTCTTCAGCTTGCGCATGCTTACCTTACATTCTGCCGAATGATGTTGTTCGCTATATTGTCTTTAGCACTTGTACGCATTGCCGTGGACTGTTGTTGATCCGGATTGCGTTTGAAATGGCTGCCAAACCACTGTATTGGCGCCCAATTCTTTTGCCTGGGTGAATGCTTGCTGCCGTGCCTTTGCCAAAGCCGATTCAACTAAAACACCATAAAACATCGAGGTTCCGTGAATATCGCCTTTGAATTCGCAGCTGGACACAGCTGATTCAGGAGCGACACGCATTCCTTCTGGAATCTTTGTTGTGGTTGTCGCACAACCTTGCATCGCAAATATCAAAACTAATAAGGTATATCTCATATTAAATTGGGGTGCCTAAATTTTTTTAGCAGGGAGTTTCGTGCCATTTGAATGATTGTTAGGATTGGCCGCCAAGTCTTTGGGATGCTCTAAGCTATAAAGCTTGTTTACCATCATGTCGATGATATTCTGACTGGTACCAGATAGTCTTGAATAATGCTTAATCAAATTCTCCTCCATGGAGTTGATTTTCACGCCAGCAACCATCATCCCTGGTTTAACCAGTTCTGATCTGTGAGGCTCTCGTTTTATTGCCTCTTTATTTTCGCCTTGTTTGCTTAATCCATCAAAAAAATATGGGTACACATTGGTGTATCCATTCTTTATTGCAAATTCCTCCATTGATCTAGCGACCTTTGCGCCAAATGATTTTCGATTAGAAATCATGTCTTTAATTTGCCTATCCGGCTTGCCAAACATCCTGGCCACGTCGGCTAAAGAAACATCATCCGTAACAAGCCCGGCCAATATTTGACGTCGTTTTTCTGCTAAGTCATCCATGAATGCATTTAACCATTTTTAGAGTTTTGCTTATATGCACCAAATAGTGCTTGCAAACATACACTGAACGGTGTATATTTTTATTCATGAAACATGACCTAAATCAATTTCTAAAGTCACTAGGAAGCAAGCCAGAAAAAGAAGACTTTGCTTCACGGTGCAATACGACTTTTAAACATCTTTTAAATATCGCATATGGGTATAAGCCAGCTGGCGAATCCCTCTGCATAAATATTGAGAGAGAAACCTCCGGCAAAGTCAGATGCGAATCACTTCGGTCCGATGTTGATTGGTCTGTATTGAGAAATTCATAAATCACGGTAGACAGCTTAACCGCTGTCTATTTTTTCGGCTAATTTCAATTGTCACGCATTGTCACGGAGTGTCACAAAATGAGTAGGGATCTATATCCAGTGCAGGTTGCACAAGCAGAAGCGCTAGTTATGACTGATAAGAAAATCGTCAAACAATTGGCTAATGGTGCAATGGCTGTCTCTACGACATGCGTGCTATCTGGTTACTCAAAAGAGACATTGGCGGAGAAGATAAAAAAGCCGCGTGAGGTATTAAGCCGTGCTGCAAATGGCCGTGGCGGCCTGGATTTGGATGTTCTGATTAACCTGATGAATGAATCTGGTTCAGTGCTTATTTTGCAATACATGGCTCACAAACTTGGCTATGAGATTCAGCCATTAAACGATATCGACAAACGCAAAGCAGAACTTCTCGCTGAACTTCAATCATTGGAGAACGCCGCATGATTAAACCAAACACCCAGGCAGGAAGACTGCTTGCTCATCTTGAAAGTGGCAAGTCGATTGATCGGCTGAGTGCGCTTGTTGATTTAGGCATTTTCGAATTAGCCAGCCGCATAGGTGAAATTCGTGATGCCGGTTATTTGCTGAATAAAGTGCCTAAGAAAATCAGCAACCGCTTTGGCGAGTCATGCCGGGTTATTGAGTATTCGCTGATTGAGTTTAAGGCGGCTGCATAAGTCATGCACTTCTATCAGAAGAACATTCCAGACTTCAACAACGCAACACGACATTTAACACGTGTTGAACGCTCGTTGTTTTCTGATGCAATTGAGCTGTATTACGACACTGAAAAACCTCTTACAAAGGATTTTGATCGCCTCTCAAGATTGCTATTGGCGCATACAGATGATGAAAAAGCAGCATTGCGCGATGTTCTTACTGAGTTTTTTTTATTAACCGATGAAGGTTATTTCAATAAACGTTGCAATGAAGAAATCCTTAAATATCAATCATTTATGTTGAGCAAAAGTAAAGCTGGTAAGGCAAGTGCTGAACAAAGGGCTAACAAGAAATCAACAGGTGTTGAACAGGTGTTGAACACAACGACAACTAACTATAACCCAATACCTAATACCCAATACCCAACAACTAATACCCAAGACCCAAGACCCAATGGCTCTTCGATTGAACCAGATAAGGGTATTGAACCATTGTTAGCCGATTCGCAAAGCAAATCGTCACAGAAAAATGGCACGCGCCTTCCTGATGACTGGGTTTTGCCGAAAGCATGGGGAACCTGGGCACTTGAGAACTCAAGCCTTTCTGAAAGCCAAATCCGGCTAGAGGCTGAGAAGTTCAAAGATCACTGGCTGGCTAATGCAAATCAGCGCAATGGCAAGAAATCTGATTGGCTGGCCGCATGGCGTAACTGGGTTCGAAGCGCAAAGCCAGGTATGCAGACCAAAACGCAACAGGTGAAGGCGAACAACGAGCGGGCGGTTGATGAATTTGTTGGTGGCGGTAGCAATGTGATTGAAGGCGAGGTAGTGAATGATTGAACAGGACAAAAAAGAATTTGGTGAGTTTATGAAAGCCACGCTTGGCATTTACGACAAAGAGATCACCAAGGAAACGTTGATTATCTGGTGGAACGCATTGTCTGCATACAGCTTGGCGATTGTCCGCGAGGCATTAAACCGCCATGTGAAAGACAAGGCAAACGGACGTTTCGCACCAAAGCCAGCAGATGTGATTGCCATGATAGACCGTATCTCACCAGATGGCCGCCCGGGCGCTGATGAAGCTTGGGCGATCTATCCGCGCAGTGAAGCCGATAGCGCTGTGCTGAATGATGAAATCTCTTATGCCGCCCAGGTCGCACAGCCTTTGCTGGATGAAGGAGACACCATTGCTGCGCGTATGGCATTCAAAGACGCTTACAACCGCATAGTTGAGCAAAACAAAGCCAATGGCATTAAGCCGAAATGGTTTCCAAGTCTTGGCCATAACCCTGATGGCAGGAAAGCCGCGCTTGATGACGCGGTGAATAAAAACCGTATCAGTCTGGATTATGCCCAATCGCTTCTGCCAGCGCCAAAAGATGGCGGATTCGTTGCTGGTCTGCTGGGTGGCATGAAACTGCTGACCAAATCCGACGAAGTGCTGACCGATGAGCAGAAGGAAAAGAATCGCCAGCACATTGCCAAGATTAAAAATATGTTGAGGAAAGCCGCATGAACATCCTGCAGAAAACCCGCAATTTCATTTACTTCATGCGCAATGACATTCCTTTGCGCGCCGCCTTGCTTGCATTCAAAGGCCGCTTAACCGATGGCGATAAGTGCTTTCTTATTCTGGCTGCCTGCTTAATCGGCATTGCAATTACCGTTTACTTTGCGCCGGTGATTGATGGGTGTGGGGTGGCGAAATGAATCGGCTAGACATTCTCAAAGCTTCATTGGTTAATAAACAGGCTCAGTTTGATGCAAAGCTGCAGGCGCATATGGATTGCGTAAAGCAAGCGAAAGGACAGCCATTAAACGATAAGCGCAATGGCCAGGCAACGTTAAGCAAGTGGGATCGGCAAAACGACGCGTTAAGGACTCTGAATGACTCCATTGAAAAAACGAAAGCCGCTATTGAAAAAGAAGAATCAAAAACTGCCCTTATTGAGCTTACAGAAATTCCTGAGCAGATTAAGGCGCTTATTGATGCAGGAACCATTACTCAATGGCGCAAGCATCCAACATATTTCTTTGTAAATGGCGTGGATAAGGCCCGAATTGTACTGATGAAAAACGGTGGAATTGCGCACAAGTTTTTATCAAGCATTCCATCACAAGAGCAGTATGCGATTTTCCGGGATGTTTTTAATGGGCTTCGTAAAGAGTTAGCGCAAGCCGCATGACCTGCGGCTGCACCAACACTGAGCCGCACTACAGCGCCAAATACGACTTCAGCTGTATTAGCTGTTATGCAAGATGGGTAATAGATTGCTACATCGGCCCGCGTATGAGGCTGGAGGCAATCGAAACAAACAACCGCCATGACGTTGATTTATTGAAGGCTGAAGTTATGCGGCAATTTGAGAAGAGGAAGAAGAGATGAGCGAAATACATTTGGTTAAGTTACCTGACGGCAAACTCAAAGGTATGAGTGACCGCGACCAAGTAGCCTATAACCGCTTCCGTTCACGTCTTGCCAATGCAGAGCCAGGCGAGGTGATAGAGATTGAAGCGAAATTGCCGCGCAACTCAAAATACCATCGCAAGTTTTTTGCATTGCTGAATCTTGGCTTTGACCACTGGGAGCCTGGCCGCAAGCATAAGCAATATCGCGGCATGCCAGTCGCAAAGAACTTCGACCACTTCCGCAAAGAGGTGACTATTCTGGCCGGATTTTACGAGCAGACATTCGACCTTGACGGAAACATGAAACTTGAAGCCCAGAGCATCAGCTTTGCCAAGATGGAAAACGATGAATTTGAAATGGTTTACAGCGCCGTCATGAATGTACTGCTAGATAAGGTATTCAGCAATTACAAGGGCAGGGCGGATGTCGATTCGATTATTGAGCAGATTATGAGGTTCGCATGATTCAGCCGGTTCAAATAGGGTTAGCCACTTTGCACAACATGCCGTGCAAAGATTTCATGCGCACGGTACCAGATAACTATTTTGATTTAGCCATCGTTGACCCGCCTTATTTTGAAGGTCCGAATAAATCAGGCTATTACGGCAAAGGCTATTCAAATCTTGGTGTGCCGCGTGGAAAGCACTATGACAGCTTGGAATCATGGGAGGTACCGGACGCCGAGTACTTCAATGAATTGAAGCGCATTTCAAAAAACCAAATAATTTGGGGTGCCAACCACTTTGCAGACGAATTGAAATCATCTAGCCCAGCTTGGTTGGTATGGGATAAGGACAACGGAGAAAGCAGCTTCGCGGATGTTGAGCTGGCTTACACGTCATTCAAGACTGCAGCACGGATATTCCGCTATCGCTGGCATGGGATGATTCAAGGGTACCAGGGCAATAAGCGTTTGAATCAAACGCGCATTCACCCAACACAGAAGCCGATCCAGCTTTATGAGTACTGCCTTGCTAATTATGCCAAAGCTGGCCAGAAAATATTCGATTCTCATTTGGGAAGCGGTAGCCATGCTATTGCCTGCAATAACTTTGGTTTTGAACTTGTTGCATGTGAAAAAGATAAAAGCATGTTCGAAAAATCCTGTGAATGGATTGCACAAGAATTGAAGCAGGAAAGGCTATTCGCATGACCAAAGCCGAAAAGAATCACCTTAATCGCGTTGCCGGGCTAGGTTGCATAGTCTGTTTGAATTTAGGTTATCCAAACTGTCCCGCGGAAATTCATCATTTGAGATATGGCGTCGGCGCCGGGCAGAGAAGTAACCACTACAACGTGATTCCACTTTGCCCAGACCATCACAGAAATGGCGGCCATGGTGTTGCATTCCACGCTGGCAAACTTGCCTTCGAAGCTAAATTCGGCACAGAGCGTGAACTATGGTTTCAGGTTAATGGGTTATTGAAGGAGGCAGCATAGTGAATCCAGCTATTAGCATGAAAGAAGCGGCTGACATTTTGCGAAAAGCTATCTCGGGGGAATTGCCCCTTGTTTCGGTAGCCGGCAAAGGCAAGTGGCAAGAGGGATATTGCGGAAACTTTGAGTTCACTATCGGTGATTGGACATTTATATTTTTCAATGACTGTGATGAGCTTGACTATGTTGACAAGGTTACCGCTCCGGATGGAAGAATCGCAGAATTTGATGATTGGTGCACCGATGAGCTTATTGGATGCCCATTCAATGATTTGACAGATGCTGAAATGGCAAAGCTTGAAGATATGGTCTACGTGTCATGAAAGTCATCTACCCATACCCGCCAAACGTACTAAGCCCAAATGCTAGGGCTCACTGGTCAGAGATTGCCAAGCGAAAAAAGCAGGTTCGCCAAGACGCTCACTACATGACGAGGGTTAATCAGGTGAAGGTAGCCACCGATAAGCCGGTGATGCTTTCCATCGTATTCAGGCCAGCAACAAAGGCACGCTATGACCTGGACAATGCTTTCGCACGCTGCAAGGCCTTGATCGACGGCATAGCGGATGCAATCGGAATAGACGACACCCATTTTACATATCAACTTGCCCGAGGTGAGCCATTCAAAGGCGGGGCAGTTGAAATTACATTTAGTCAGTAGCAGGGAGATATATGACCACTGATGCGCAAATTGAATACGAGCAAAAGCAACTGATATGGAATCAGATGCTTCCTACTTGGCAGCCGGTCGCCGCAATAGCTCTGAGGGCTGAATTGCCTGTGAGAACTGCTTTGAAGCACTTGGTCGACTTTTACAACAGGGGCCAGGTAAAGATGAGCTATTCCCGCATAGACGGCCACAACAAGGTGCACATGTTCAAGAAGATTGAAGTGCAGAAGATACTGGGCGTTTATACGGTGATTGAATCTATGGTTGAGGAGGTTTGATATGAGTAGACGATTTGGAAGAAATCAGAAGCGCCGAATGCGTGAAGCCTTAGAAGCCAAAGAAGCGGAGATTTTCTAAAAACAATCCCACATTGAGCAATTAAAATCAGCCAGGGATTCCAATCAGAAAAAGGCTGATGCGTTAGAAAGCATTATTGAAGGTATCAAAGATGGGTTGGGGGAATATTCAATTTTGCTAAAACCTGTCATGAGGATGGCATTGAACTATCACTTAAATGAAATAAAACTAGCTCCAGTTATGGCACCAATCACAGCCGTAGGGCCGGCAACAATAGTGCCTTCACTTAATGAAATGAAGTTGCACACTGCTTCAATTTTAAAATTTCATGTAGGTAAAGAAAATGAATTGCGCCGCCAACACTTTTTTGTTTCATATAAAGGTAAAGATGTTGTTGGATATGCAATCGACAGCAGGGAATTGGAGCATGATTCACCGGCGCATATTAAAAATTTGATTAGGAATCATATTGTTGATGCAATGACAGAGGAATTTATGCGGCAACTTGACGTGCAGCGAAGGGGTGATGATGAACGCATCAGATAAAGAACTGTTACTACTTGCGGCAAAGGCGGCTCGGTATGCCATTGTCGGTGAAGTTGATGCCATGGTTGCGCAGCCTGGCGAGAGTAAAGCAGGGGGGGTTGTTATTCGCAATGACCGGGGCGGCGATTCATTATGGAATCCACTATCTGATGATGGGGATGCGCTGAGGTTGGCTGTCAATTTAGGATTTACCTACGGGATCATAAATCAAGGAGATGTGGAAGCAACCCGACGTGCCATCGTCCGCGCCGCGGCTGAATTAGAGAGGGGATTATGACTGTGACTAAGAAAGCTAGAGGCATTCCATCTAAGTTCACGGATGAACTATTCCAAACAGTCTGCGAAAGAATAGCTGACGGTGAGCCATTAAGGCAGATTTGCCGTAGTGAAGGCATGCCAACTTACAAGACTATTTATAATTGGATTGATGAGGATAACAAGCTATTGCAAAGTAATGATGAGGAGGTTAGGAGTGCATCAAAGCACTTATCTACACGCTTCGCGCGCGCCCGTGAAGATGGACACGATGCTATTGCTGAAGAAACCATGCAGATCGCTGACGATGGCACGAATGACTGGATGGAAAATAAGTCCAAAGAGGGTGAAATCGTAGGCTGGAAATTAAACGGTGAGCATGTACAGAGGTCAAAGTTGCGGATTGAAACTCGCTTGAAACTGCTGGCAAAGTGGAATCCTAAGAAATACGGCGATAAAGTTGAATTGTCCGGCCCTGGTGAACAGGGTGAGCATATATTTAAAAATACCAGTGCAGCACCGCAATTGCCAAAAGAAGAGTGGCTCAAAGCGCACGGAATTGATCTGCCTAAATGATTGTAGTCGATGACCACAACTTAAAGTGGGCTGAGAAAGCTGTACGCAAACTTTGGGAGCCGCAAAGAGGGCCGCAATCGTCGGCAATTCTGGCCGCATGGTGTGATGAGCTATTCTTTGGTGGTGCTCGCGGCGGTGGTAAGTCCGACTTCCTGCTTGGCGATTACCTGCAAGGCGTCGGTGTCGGTTATCGTGGATTATGGCGCGGCATTATCTTCCGTAAAACATACCTTGAACTGGAAGAGTTGCAGATCAGGGCTTCTGAGATATTCCCTGCATACGGCGGCGTGTACAAGGTTCAATCCTCTGCTGAGTTCCCGTTCTCAAATTGCTGGTACTTTCCGGGCGGTGAAACGCTCAAGATGCGCTACCTTAAAAGCGATAAGGACGCTGAAAACTACCAAGGCCATCAATATGCATGGATTGGCTTTGATGAGTTAACCAATCACGCAACACCTACGGCTTATGACAAGCTGAAAGCATGCTTGCGTATTCAGGGGGTGCCAAAGCGCATTCGTTCATCTGGCAACCCGGGCGGCAAAGGTCATCTATGGGTTAAACAGAGATTTATTGATTGCGCGCCACCTTATACGCCATACCTGGACAAAACTACTGGATTGATGCGTGTTTTCATACCATCGAAGCTAAAAGACAATCAATACCTGCGAGACGACAAGCAATATATCGCGCTGATTAAAGCATCCGGTAGCGCAGAACTTGTTAAAGCCTGGCTTGAAGGGGATTGGAATGTTGTTGCCGGAGCATTCTTTGACTGCTGGAATAGCAATATCATCATTCCCCCGTTTGCAATACCTCGCACCTGGACACGGTTTAGATCATTCGACTGGGGCTCTGCGCGGCCATTTAGCAATGGATGGTGGGCAATCAGTGATGGCGGCCTGCATATTCCAAAGGGTGCGATTGTTCGTTACCGTGAATGGTACGGAATGAAAGAGGGCGAGTATAACGTTGGCTTGAAGTTATCTGCCGAAGAAGTAGGTAATGGCATCGTAAAGCGCGAGAAGGGTGAGGATATATCTTATGGCGTAGCAGATCCGTCATGTTGGAAAGTTGATGGCGGCCCAAGTGTGGCTGAGCGAATGGTCAAGGTAGGCGCTAAATTTCGCAAAGCTGACAACTCACGCATAAATGGCTGGGATCAGATGCGGCAGCGCATGGTTGGCATTGATGATCAGCCTATGATTTATTGCTTCAATACCTGTATCGACTCGATCAGGACAATTCCACTGCTGCAGCACGATGAGAATAAACCCGAAGATTTGGACAGCGACATGGAGGATCACCCAGCAGATGATTGGCGCTATGCCTGCATGAGTCGACCTATGTTGAAAACCAGCAAAGAACGCAAGAAAGAGCCAGAGCCAGGCACTATCGGCTGGGTTTACAGCCGCACCACGGAGCAAAAAGAAAAGTCAAAATATCGGTCTTAGCTATATCGCATGGAATAGAGACCGCTCAGTTAATCTGCCAATACACGTTTTTCCTTAAACGCTCTATTGGAGATTAATCATGAAACAGAAACAAACCGCGATTCTGAGTTCTGCTGTAAACGGCGCGACTATCAACACTCAAGAAGCAGGCTTTCTGCCTGGCATGCAGGTTGTGGTTGACTTATATGCACCGGTTGGCGCATTCAGTGGCACTGTCAAAAGTCAAACATCGGTTGATGGCTCTACATGGGTTGATGCCGGCACACCATGGGTGACAACTGCAGGTGGCTTGAATTCACAAGTAATAACCCTGGCTCAATTCTTCCGCATCGTTACTACCGCTTACGCATCAGGCTCTGTACAAGGTCGCATCCTCTCTGACATCGGCGGTTAATAATGCTCGAGGAGGTAAATGATCATAAGGGGCCGGTTAGCCCTGAAAAAAAGCATGAGCAAGACCATTGCGCCCGGCTGCTTAAACGCATCAAAGCCTTTGATAAGCAACTCAAAGACCGGGCGAATGGTTGGAAAGAAGCGCGCAAATATGCAAATGGCGATCCAGAAGAGGATGGCGAGAAGGGCCTTGTCCGCGTCAATCTGGTTGGCTCTATGCTGGAGGCTATTCAACCTTCTATCTATGCGCGCGCACCTGAGATTGCGGTAGAAGTCGATGAGCGGCTAGACACTACCGGCTATCCGACAATCAAGAAGTTTGCCAAGACACTTGAAAATGCCTTAAATATCTTCCTGGTTAAGGATGCCAAGCTGAAAACGCGTGGTAAAGCTGCTGTACGCGGTGCGCTAACGTCTACTGTCGGCTTCGTAAAGCTCATTTACCAGGTTGATTATCGTGACGACCCGATTATTCGCAATCGCATCAACGATACGCAGGACAATATTGAACGCATAAACCTGCTATTGGAAGAAACAGATCCGGATGGCCAGGAATGCGCTGAAAATACCTCCAAGCTATTTGAATTGCAGCAGCAGGTCATGGCGCTTGAGAATCAAGTTGAAGTAGTTGCTGCCGAGGGGCTTGTAGCAGATGTATTGCGGGCTGATGATTTAATCGTCCTGGATGCAAGTGTGCGTGACATTGATGAGTTTGACCAGGCATCGGCCATTGCACACAAAATCAAGATGACTATTGGAGAGTTTAAGCGACTCTTTAAGAAAAAACCGCCAACTGGCGTGAATACCTACGTTCTTGATCAGGAAGATGACACCAAGGACGAAAACAAAGATTACGACAACGACGATAAGATGATCATCGTCTATGAAGTGTGGTCACTGGCCGATTTAACCGTGTACACGCTGTGCGAAGGTGCCAAAGAGTACATCCGGCCACCATATCAACCTACTGCATTAGGTGCTAAATGGTATCCGTTCTTTGGGCTACAGCTTCGCCGGGTAGAAGGCGTCAAATATCCACGTTCATTTGTCGAGCAATTGATCGAGTTGCAGGACGAATACAACACTATGCGCACGAATGCAAAAGAGCATCGTCGCAAGAATATACCGGTCCGGGTTTTCAACAAGGCGGCTGGCATTACGGATGAAGAAATCGGCAAAATCAATGCGCGAGATATCACCACTGATGTGATTGGCGTTACTGCTGACAGTATTGACCCTGCCATCTTCGCTAATCAGATGGTTAGCCTGCCTGAAATACCTTACAACCCATCAATGTATGACCCAAGCGGCGTTTTGTACGATATGGAGCGCGTTGGTAACACCCAGGATGCCGCAGTTGGTGCAATTCGTGAGGCCAAGACAGCTACAGAGGCGGAAATCGCTGCCAGCGGCCAACAAGGGCGCGCCAGTGAGTCATTGGATGTAGTTGAGGATTGGCTATCTGACATTTCCACATATGCAGCGCAATTACTGCTTCAGAATGTGCCGGAAGCCACAATTAAGAAGCGATTCGGAGCAAATAGCGTATGGCCAACACTTACCAAGCAAGACTTATTCGAGCTAGTGAACATCACCATTCGCGCCGGATCAACTTCCAAGCCTAACAAGATGCGTGAGCGTGATCAATGGATTCAATTGCTGCCACAGATTCAAACAGCACTCGATACGCTTATCACAGCGAAAAAAGAAAACAACACACAGCTTGAAAGCGTTGTTATTGCCTTGCTGGATGAAACATTCAAGCGCTTTGACGAAAAGCTGGACGTGAAAAACATCCTCGGCCTGACTGATGAAGAAGGCAACGATGTTGAGAATGAACCGGAACTGCCGCCTGAAGTAATTCAGAAGATGGAAGAAATGAAAAAGCAACTTGAAGCTGTCACGCAGGAAAACGAGCAATTGAAGGCGGATCGCAGCATTGATCAGCAAGAAGTCGATATTAAACAACAGCAGGCCGATAACCAGTCGCTTGAAGTCATGAAAGAGGGAGTAGTAAATGCCTAATATCCACATCGTACGAGAAAATAGCCTCAATCTGAATCGTGGCATTTATGCTGACTGGATGGGGAACGCTCTTAGTGACGGCAATGCTAATACATTGCTTGTTGAAGGTTCGGCTGTGTTGGTTAATTACAAAAACGCATACCTTAACGAAGCATTGAGTGCGGCCCAAATAGCAAATGGGAATATTAATGGCGTTGCTGGTGTAGGAGATGGCATTCTCTACGATGAAAACGGCGAGGAAATTGTTGTAGCCACTGATCCATCTAGCAAGGTTGCAAACTCGCTAAGCGCATCGGATAAATTCATAGATGTAACCCAGCGCCATTATGCTTTTCAAGACAACACAGCAACCACAGCAGCCTTTCGGATCTGCTATCAAAACGAAAACAGGGACGGAATCACAATTATCAATCCGCCAACTAATACAGTCACTTTGCGGATAGGTTTAAAAGATTCTGACAATGTTCTAGATGCAAACGGCTCATTTTCTGTGTTTGAAACAGTTGCCCCAGGCGAGCAATTGGACCTTCCTTATGAGCGTAGACAAGTGTTTTTAAAGCAAGCCCAAAATGGGGTTGTTGCTGATCAATATGCTGTAGTGACAGAAAGGTTTTCATTATGATTACAAAAGGCCCAATTGTGGCGCCTCAGAATAACGGGTTCGGCCTCAAAAATATTGCATACATCAATGCAGTTAATGAGCCATTAAAGCTAAGTGCTGATATGGTGACCTTTTACGGTAGAAACCTAACATCTACTTCTACCCTTAGTTTCAGCACCAACGTTGACACGCTATCAACGCCGACATGGACGGACATATTTACTTTCCCTGTTGTGAATGGGTCTCAGCTTCGGAACTTCATTGAGTTGCCTAACGGCGAAGCATTGGCTTCCTGTGATGAAACAACAAATCCAACAGGTACAAATTTAAGCCTGGTCTATCAATCAACCGGATGGAATTTTGGTGTTGGCAGGCTGACTGCCACATGGGAGTTGGTGCATACAACCATCGGAGGGAAAATAGCCCCGCATTACTGCTTTCATGATTCTGCATTCGGTAAGAATGGCGTCATGATGTTTTCAGAGGAAGGCACCCAGACAACAGGCGGCGCAGGCAACCAAGCTGCTGACGTGAGAAAGGCCCGCCGTGTATGGAGTTATAACTACAACACAAATGTGGCTACTCTGATATTCGACATTTACGAATACGGAGCCACGCAAGGTTTTCAATATCCAGCAACAGTTCATATTCACGGGGTTGGATATGATGAGGATTGGGATCGTTATTGGATTTGCTATGGCGACGGAAACGGCAATGGGAAGGATATTGCCGGGCTAGGTAACACAATGATCGTATATATGGACGGGTTAAAAGCCTGGACAGGATTAAACGGGTCTGACTGGATCAAGCTGCCTCTACCAAAGAACTGGACTAATGCTGCACCAAATCAGTCGCAGACACAGCAATGGATTTGCCCACTAATTACGCCGAAGGCTATTGTATTCACCCCTGACACTGTAGAGCCTAAACGCCAATGGGTGTACCCAAAAATGGGCTATCGTAAACTTGGCGCACCAGCTGTAGCCACTCGTTATCGTGGTACCTCGTCACAAGGTGGCGCAGTCAATGGCATGGTTACAAGGACCAGAAAAGATAGCAAGCACCCAATCTTTTATACGGGCGTTCAGGGCGGGCTGACACAGACTGGTGTTGAGCGCGCAATTATTCCTGTCTCTGATTCTGATGGGTTAAACCACAGCATGATTTCAGAGTTTCTCCCTTTGCAATCTCCGGTTCTGACAAGCGTTGGTTATACCGCCATATTTGGCCCCACAATTAACGGGAAGATTGTAGGTAAGGCGGCACATTACATCAACAACACGCCAGCGAACAGAACAATGGTTGCTGACTTGATTGACTACTCTTACGCAAAGAGCCCTGTTGGTGGTGTAGCACAAGCACAGAATGGCACACTGATTCCTCATGGTTTGCCATTTGCACCTTCAAAAGTTGAGATCAAACAGACGGTTGCTAACAGACAGGCATTTGTATCGGCTGTAGATGAAACAAATATCACTGTTGGTTTACGTGATTTAGCGGGTACAGCCATTGCTGTTAATGAATCTGTCCGCTGGTCAGCGGCTCTTTAGGAAAAACCATGAAAACTCCAAAATTCAAAGTAGGTGATAATGTGAAAATGGAAGGCCGAAGTGATGAACTGATCATTTCAGAGGTTGATGTCTCTCCGTGCTCTTGCTCAAGTCATGAACGGCATGAAGATGATGAGATTTATTACTCTATCAATGACTGGTTTAATGTTAAAGAATCAGAAATAACCAAGGTCTAAAGCAAAATCACTTCTGCCCGCTTCGGCGGGTTTTTCTTTGCCCATGCAATACCAATATCGCATGGAAAAATATGCGATGTTGTAAATTCATGGCACGTGTAAACAACTAAGGTGCCGACCACATGAATAAATTGCTTTGCTTCCTGTTTTCTTTTCTGACTATGTATGCCGTTGATCCAGCCGAAGGTGGAGGTGATCAATCAAGCGATTCTGATACGGGGGCTGACGGAGTTGAAGAAGCGGTAGTTGAAGATGTTGGTGAGTCTGCCTGGGAAGCAATACAAACCGAAGATGATGGCACTGGTGAAGTAAAGCCAGAAGAAGAACAACTAGCTGGTGAAACACCAGAACAAATTGCAGAAGCGGAAGCTGCTAAACAGGCCGAGGCCGAAAAAGCTGCTGAAGCTGCAAAGGTTATCACTGAAGATGACCTGAAACCACTTGAAGGCGCAAAGCAAAGCACCCAGGACCGGTTTCAAAAGATTACTGAAGGTTATAAGACTGCCACGGCAAAGGTTGAGACATTAACTCAGGAAAACCAGCGCTACAGAGAATCGTTTGACTCACTGCGCCAGCTTGGATTTTCTGATGAAGCTGCTGCAAGTGACCTAGTTGAATTCTCGCAATACAGACAGGTTCTTGCATCTGGTGATGTAAATCAATTCTCTGAGATTATCAACGCTCAGTTAAAACAGTTTCAAGACCTGCATGGAAAGCCTGTGCAAGTTGGCGGTTCGATTATCAATGATCATCCTGACTTGCAGCAGAAGGTTGACAACCTTGAGATTGATGAGGCTACAGCAATAGAGGTGGCGCGCGCACGTAATCTGCAAAACCGCGCAAACAGAGATAACCAGCGCCAGGTTGAGCAGACTCAATCAGCGCAACAAAGCCAGCAAGTGATTAATGATGCCGTTGATCAGGTTGTGAAAATGGAAGATAACTGGCGCAAAACAGATCCTGACTTTTCGGCAGTGTTGCCAGAATTGCAGGAATCAATCGCTGAGATACGCGAAAAGATGCACCCAAGCCAATGGCCGGTAGCTATAGAAATGCAATACAAAGCAATTAAAAAAGCAATGGCTGGTGCAGCAGTGAATACGCGCCAGGCAACGCCTTTACGTGGCAATGGCCACATGAGCGGTAATAGACAACCCGCAAATATGCAGGAAGCTGCATTGCAAGAAATGGGAATGGACTTTTAACGCTTTGTTGTACCGGCTGTTAGCGGATTTCGCCACCGCGCAGGGCTGTAATGGTAGTCGCCCAACCGTGAAATGACCCCTCAATTTACGATTGGAGTATTACTATGCCTTTGAACGCTGGCGAAATCGCCAAAATCTCTAAAACCGCCATCACCGCGTATGGCAAAAACAAGCCGATTGACCAAATCAACGTTGAACGTCCTTTGCTGGATATTCTTGTGCCTAAAGCAAAAGACCTGGTTTCCGGCCCTGATGGCTGGACTATCAACGTCTTTAAAGCCAATGACGGTAACGGTCAATACTACTCTGGCAACGGTAAGGTTACTTACAACAGCCGCAACCCTAACGAGTTGGCGAAATACAATCACACTAACTTCCATGATGGATTTGTGCTGAACGAAGATGAACTGTTCCGCAACGGCATCAAAGTGAATGATGATATCGGCAAGTCCACTGCAACCAAGTCAGAAGTCATTCAGTTGACCAATATGCTGGAATCACAGTTCATGGCATTGGAAGAAGGCGCAAAAGACTTCATCCACGCTGCTTTGTGGTTGGATGGCTCTCAGTATGCCGACGCAGTGCCAGGCATTGACGCATTGGTTTCAACTACACCATCATCCGGCACAATCGGTGGCATCCCGGCTTCTAACGCTTACTGGCAGAACATTGCCCGTACAGGCTTGGGCACCACTCTTGCAGTGCTGTTAGATGCAATGGAGCAATCAAAACGCGACATCATCCGTCGTAAAGGTCGTTTTACACATATCTTTGTTGGCTCTGCATTCTACGATGCTCTGCGCAACGCTGTGATCGCTGCAAACGTTACTCAGATCACATATGGCGGTGGTTCAAAACTGAACATCGATATGGCGACAGACACAATCAAATTTGATGGCATTCCATTGACTTATGTGCCTGACTTTGACACCAACTTCGGTTTGTCTGCACCAACAATCCCTTGGACAAAACGCTGCTACTTCCTGAACCTGAACCAAGCTGCTGACACTGGCGTTGTATTGCGCGCAGCTAAAGAAGATTTCATGAAAATGCGCTATCCAGGTCGTCCAATTGACCAATACACCTATCACTTTGCAATGACTGCAAAATGGGGCATTGGTGTTGGTAAACGTAACTCTAACGCAGTATTGGCAATCGCCTAACCAAATAAGAGCGGGTGTAATGCCCGCTCTAACCGTTTTTACAACCAGGAGAAATCCAACATGAAACAACCTTATGTAATTGCACTGCTTCGCCGGTCAGAGAATGAAAAAACGCCTCTGGTAGTTTATCCGCATGAAGTTGAAGTGCTGAAAGCCCTGCATGGTAGTGATGCCATTGTTGAAACAGAAGATACGCCACCGGTGGCAAGTGGTGAGTTTGACCCACATGATGAATATGCGCGCCTTGAAGGTTTGTACATCGGTAATGAACAGCGCCCAAATCCAGTTTTCACTGCCCTGGGTGATGTTGATGAATTCGTTGCATCTTTCAAAGGCAAGAAAACAACTGTCAGCACACAAACGCCAAAAGATAGTGGCGACGATTCCGAGAAGGATGAACTGGTCGAGAAAGCCAAAGGTCTGGGCATTAAATCACCTCATCTATTCGGCGTTGATAAGCTGAAAGAGAAAATCGAAGAAGAAGAAGCCGACAAAATCAAAGCATTGGTCGAGAAAGCTGAATCTTTGAACATCGAAGTTCAAAATGAGTGGGATATCGCTACTCTTGAATCTGAAATTGCCAAGGCACAGTCATAAGCCATGGCATTGCCGCTGAAAAAAACGCTTGGTGAGATCCGGTCACAGATCCAATCCCGCTTGGGCTTTGGAATGGCCGGAAATGCTCAGATCGTTAACTCTGCATTGATCGATGATTTCATTATTGATGCGCAAGAGGCTTTATATATTCAATTTGATTGGATTGAGCTAAAAGCAACATATGAGCGTTACACCGGCGTTAATCAGCAGTTCTACGATTACCCGCCTGATTGCAATGTAGAGCGCATAAAAAGCCTTTCTGTGTATTGGAATGGTGATTATGTGCCTCTCATTGAAGGAATTGATTTAAAACATCGCGGCATTACGCCTGGAACTATTCCTTGCAGATATGAGCGCCGCGACCAACTTGAAATATGGCCGATTCCACAATCAGCCACCTACAAACTACGATTTGAGTACGAGCGCACCTTACTCCCTCTGGTAGACAACAGCGATAGGTTATCTTTGCCTGATGAAATGGTGAAGCTGTATGCATTGGCAAACGCCAAGGCGCATTATCGCCAGCCAGATGCAGACAGATATGCATCACAGCTTGAATCAATGTTATTGCGTCTTAAAGCACAGCATAGATCACGCACTGAATGGAAGCGCACTGAGCGTGTGCCATCGCCATATGCAAGCGTTTCATCAGATCAGGACGTCTAAGTGCCAAAGACTATCAGCTTTGATCGGTTTGATTTCGGACTTGATCTAAGGAAAGGTTTATCAACTTCTGACGCCAACCGTTTGCGTGTATTGAAGAATGCGCATGCTACTGAAGGCCGGACAATTCGCAAGCGGCCAGGAACTGTGAAGGTTGCAACGCTAGAGGCTGGCACTGAAGGCTTATTTGCAGGTAATGGCAAACTTAATACCTTTTACGGCGGCACAGCGCCTATCTCGCATGCAAATGCGCTATTCAAAGCCAATAACGTACAAAACCCTGTCACGCCAGCATTAACGCTGGATAAAGTGCATTACGGTGATGTGTTTAATGGCTTTATGTACGCTGCTGTCGAATATGTTGGCGGTGAGATTAAACACCACTATATGGAAAACCCATCTCCTTGGTCAGCGGCGGCAGTTGTTTATGTTGGATCAGTTATTCAGCCAACAACATCTAATGGATTTCGTTATGTGGCGACAAGTATTACAAATGGTGTTGCAACATGGGTGGAATACAACATCGAGACATTAGGGAATTTCAAAGTTCCCACAGTCCCAAATGGATTACGTTACAAAGTAACAGATGTTTCTGTTGGTGATGCTACATGGGCTGCTAGCGCGGCTGTCATTCTTGGTCAATTCAGGAAACCAACGGTTTCAAACGGTCATCGCTATGAAGTAACCGTTGCAGGAACAACATCATCTGTAGAACCGGCTTGGCCGACAACGGCAGGTGGAACAGTCGTTTCTGGTACTGCAACATTCACATGTCGAGATACAAACAGAAGTAACGGGATCAGAACGTTCCCTGCAACTACTGCATTGGTTAATGGTGACAAGGTGCAGCCATCAACGCCAAATGGATACTTTTACGAAGTTACTACCCCAGGCACTACGGCGGCATCTGCACCTGTATGGCCAACGGTGAATGGTACAACAGTCGTTTCAGGCGGCGTGACGTTTGTAACCAAAACAAAACCATCGCAAGAACCTGTATGGCCAACCGCAGCAGGTCAGACAGTAACTGATGGAAACGTGATCTGGACTTGTGAATCTACTGCGACAACGAGCGGTTCAGAACCTGCTTGGAGTACGACAGCCGGGGCAACGGTTAATGATGGATCTATTGTATGGGAAACACAAACCTATGCCGTTATGGATGCCAATTGCCCCAATACAAAACAAGTCACAAAAATTGCATCGAAGATCTGGGCCGTTGGCATTGATGGCGATGTAGTCAGATATTGTGCGACGAATACACCGCGCGATTGGACGACCGCAAATGATGCGGGGTTTCTGCCGGTTGGACTGCAACAATCAGGAGCTAATGAAGCTACAGCATTGGGGTTTTACAGCAATAGACTGGTTGTATTATTCGCAGATTCATCGCAAATATGGAATGTTGATGTTGACCCGGCATTGAATGCATTCCTTCAGGCGGTTGATGTTGGATCAGTATTGCCTTATTCCCATGCCAATATGGGCGGCGATGTGTTTTTTCTCTCTCCGGCAGGTGTAAGGACAATCACGCGCCAGGATGTGACGACGAACCTCATTGATGCTGACGTTGGATCACCTATTGATCGTGAGTTGATAAGTGGTGAATTTATTAACATAACAGATGCTAAAGCTCAGTATTACAGAGGCGGCGGCCAGTATTGGCTTTACTCTGGCAATACTGCAGTTGTGTACACATTCAGCCGAACAGCCAGTATCTATGCTTGGAGCGTTTACGAATTCCCTTTCAATCTGGATTATCTGGATGAGCTAAACGCCGAACTATATATTCGCTCCGGCGATGATGTATATCGCTTGGACCGCACAGTAAAAACTGACGATGGTGTCCTGTACTCAGTAGATATTGAGCTTGCATATCTTGACTTCAAGTCACCTGGCATCCTTAAACAGATTCAGGCTATGGATGCAGTCGTTAGCGGCTCATGCCAAATTTCACATCGTTATGACCCACGCAGCACTGAGTTGGTGACAAATCCACCTGTGACTATTCAAGGCGATTCGCGCCCTGGCTATTTGATGCCGGTGGAATTATGCGCTGTGAGTATTGCGCCGGTGATTCGCAACTTTGATGATGAAGATTTCGAGCTACATCAGCTTACTTACTATTATGACAATTTGGCCCCTTTATGATCAGAAACGCCACTCTAGATGATATTCCGAAGCTCGTTGAGATGGGCCAAGCACTTCACGATGAAACAACGTATAAGCATGTTTTATACAGCCCTGAACGTGTTGCAGAAACATGCCGCCTAATGATTGCTAATGGATTCTTGGTGGTGGCTGAAAAGTCCGGAGAAGTTATCGGCGTAATGATGGGCGATGTTTATATGCCTTGGTATACGACGGAACGCATGGGAATTGACTACACGTTATATATTTCTCCTGAACACCGAAATGGATTGATTGCAGTCAAGTTGATTAAACGTTTTGAACAATGGTGTATTTCAATGGGGGCCAAACAAATCAGGCCAGGGATCGGAACCGGAGATATGAAGGTCGCCAGGCTGTATAAGGCGCTTGGTTATAAATCGGTTGGTGAGTGGTTTTTGAAGGATGTGACATGAGATATTTAGGACAAGAATACATTGCACACATTGATGGCAACCAATCCGTAGATGGCGGTAAGCTAGGCCGTAAATTACACAAAGGCGGTGGAGGCGATGGTGGCGCGGCAGAACGTAAAGCGGCTGAAGATGGACGGATTGCAGCAGGTATTCGGCGACTAAATGAAGTGTTTGGCATTTCATCACCAAAAAGTGTCGATAAAAATCAGTTTTATGTCACTGTGCCAACAAAATCAACTGGCTCACCAATGGCAGATGTTGGACAGTCAAAGTACACAAAAATATTTAACCAAGCAGCTTATGACGATGCTGTTAAAAAAACGCAAGACGAAGCTTTAACTAAAAATCCCAACGCTGTAGCAAGAGAAAATCTATATTCAAAAATTGGTACTGATGCTACTAATGTCGCGAAAACAGATATTGATAAAGAAAGAATGCTTACTGAGCGTGAGCTTAAATTTCAATTGGCCAGAAATGGCCTGAGTGGTGGTAGCCGTGATATTGATGCAAACCGTGATGTGCTTGATACCTATCAACAAGGCGTTTTGAAAGCCTCAAACATCGGAACGCAGACGGCTAATGAAGCCAGGTCGAATGATGAGAAAACCCGAGTTAATCTGATCAATTCAATTCAGGCCGGGCTTACTTCTGGTGACGCGGTGCAACAGGCTTATGCGGGCATGGCGAATAACGCCACAGCCGCGCAAGATTCAGCCAATGCAGCAAGCCTAACAGGATTCTTTGATGTGCTGAGAAATCAGCAAGACCGTAACCAGTACCGCGCTGGAGTTGAAAGTGTTGCCGGGCAAAAAACCAAACCAACATACAACAGTAGTGCAACCGCTAATTACGGCGGCACGGTTAGATCAGCTTAGGGAGTGAATCATGTGCACAGGCGGTGAAATATTAGCAGTAGGGGCTGCATTAGGCGGTACCTATTTACAGCAAGAAGCGGCAGCCGACACTGCGAAACAGCAGCAAAAGATTATCAATGCCGGCGCTGACGAAAACTCACGCCTTCAATCAAAGAAAGCTGACACCATAACCGGCTTTGCTGAAAATACTTTCGATCCAACAACACGTGAGCAACGCTATGAAGATGCGGCCTCCAAGAACGAAAGCTCATTAAAAGATGCGCTTTTAAGTGCTTCTGGTGGCGAAGGTAAGATTTATACCGGCACCGAAGGCAATTTATCAAGCGATTACGGCAGATCAAAAGCCGCAGCAACATCAAGCGCCAGCCAAGACATTTTAAACCGGGCTAAATTGCTATCTAGAAGTAATGCAACCGGCCTTATGTACAACGACGAGAGCTTAAAGGGCGGTACGTTGGCAAGCGATCTTCTAGGTATTAATGCTGCTGGTTCACGCAATGGAAGCGCTACACAAGCTGGCGTAGGTTCAGTCCGCAATAACGGCTCAGTGCTTGGTGGAATTCTTACTGGAGGCGCGGCAGGTATAGGCAAGGCTTATGACAAGAAATACAACTCACAGTAATTTATAATTAAAGGCACCAAGATGCAAAATCGCACAAATCTGGGCATGTCGATCGGTCAGATGCTTTCATCAGCAAATGGCGGAAATAATAGTTTTATGCAAGGGCAGCAGGCCGGGGCTGATATTGCTTATCGCAAAGCCGCAGCCGATAAGATGAATGCAGAAGCTGAATCTGAACGAGCTGCCCAGTTAGCCAGAAGCGATGACGGATTAGCTAAAACATTGTTGGCCGGTATTGGTGCTGATAGCGAAGATGGCCGCCGTGATTTCAATGCGTCTCTTTCAGGTACATATCAACCACCAACACAGCCGCTTGCCTTCATTGATGGCGGGAAAGAACTGCCTGCGCCTGAATATGTAGCCAAATTCCCTGAATTGCAAAACAGATATTCAACATTAAAACAAATGCTTGCTCTGGGCGACAAAGACATCACCCATCTGCCAAAAACTATTCAAGGTGATCAGCGCAATGCAATAACCGCAAACCTTGGTAACGCCACGCCACAGGAAGCGGCAAAAATAGGATTGCGGGCATCAGCGCTTGAGGGCAATGTGAATCCGCTGGAGATGCAGAAAGCGGCGATTTTGTATGGTCTTACCAATGGTGAGAACTCAGTAGATGCGCAAAATGCTTTATTGCTATCCCAGGGTAAGACTCGTTTTGATAATACCGGTGATGTTGGAGTCATCGACCTCCTCACTGGAAATCAAGACCTGAATGTAATTGGAACTACTAGAGCAGATGAAAATACTGGCAAAGCAAATCAAGCCAATACGGCCGCTGATCTGAACACTGCCAAAGTTGATCAGACTGTGGCTTCTACAAATTTAAATAATGCCAATACAGGATTAGTCCAAGCTAAAACAGCCAATGAAAAGCTTAAGCCGACAACTTCAAAAGGATCTAAGGGCAATGCGACATTGCCGACTCCTGCATTGAAAATGCAGCAGGAAGAATTAGAGGCCATCGGCACGGTAGCTGGCACTAATTCAGACTTGAGTGCAATCAAAGCACAAATTGAAAATGGAACATTGAAGCTTGGCACGTTCACAAACTTTCTTTCCGGTGCCAAAAACTATCTAGGTCAAAGTGATGAGTCTAGCCAGGCATATTCGACTTTGCAGGCCATGCTAGAAAAGGCCCGTAACGCTTCATTACAGCTAAACAAAGGCGTGCAAACTGATGGAGATGCCCAACGGGCCTGGAATGAGTTGATTACCAACCTCAATGATCCTGAAGTTGTAAAAAAACGCCTTGGCGAGATTGTCGGTTATAACGAGCGTGCCGTTAAATTGCGCAAGGCAAAAGTAAATAATCTTCGTAGCAATTATGGCGCAGGACCAATGGATTTTAGTGAGTTTGACTCGCCGAATACGTCAGTTAAATCGAAAACTCCTGCAAATACTAATCCAGCATCAAGCGGACAAGATCAGGCAGCTATCTCTTGGGCCAAATCAAACCCAAATGATCCACGTGCAAAACAGATTCTTCAGTTGAACGGACAGTAATCATGGAATATGCAAAACTACTTGATGAAGCTGAAACTAAATATGGGCTTCCAAAAGGACTTCTGCATTCGCAAATGCAGGCAGAATCTAATGGCAATCCAAATGTTAAATCCCCAGTTGGCGCTGTTGGACTGATGCAGTTTATGCCAGATACGGCTGCGCAATATGGAATTGATCCTCTTGACCCTGCCCAATCTATAGACGGCGCAGGACGTTACATGCGTGATTTGGTTAAACAAACTGGGAACACTCGTAGTGCTCTTGCTGCCTATAATTGGGGCATTGGCAACCTCAAGCGGAAAGGCATTGATAATATGCCTGACGAAACACGCAACTACATCGACAAAGTAAGCAAAGGCATGAAAACAATAGCCAAAGCCGGCTTAAATGGTGTAGTTACAACGGCGCATGCAGAAGCTGGACCAAATACAAACAGTATTGCAAACGCATCGAACATAAATCAAAGTAACAGCTTCAACCCTGATGCTTATCTTGCAAATAAGGCACCCAAAGCAACGACACAGACTGTATCAACCTTTGACCCGGATGCATACCTTTCTTCCAAAACATCGCAACCAAAAAAAGATGATGGCATTTTCTCAGGTCTTTCATTAAGCAACGTGCCTGGCAATCTTAAAAATCTAGTTGGCGGTGCCGCTGAAGGCATTGGACAGATTGGGGCAACCATTGCCCAGCCAATTCAATATGCTGCAGAGAAGCTATTTGAAAAGCCGCCAACTATGGCAGAAATGATTGCCGGGAAACACAAAACTAATAGTCCGCTCGGTAACAACGCAGAAATGCGCGATAACATTGCCAAGAATCTGCGTGCCATGGGGGTCGATACTGATTCCGGCTTATATACAACTGGAAAGCTTGGTGCAGAGATTGCGGCAACGCTACCAGTTGGCGGCGCGATTGGCAAAGTTGTTGGTAAGGTAGCGCCTGCCCTTGGTGAAGCAATTGCATCTGGCGGCTTCTCGCTTGGGAAAGCCCCTGCAGCAAGTCTTGGTGAGTCGGCTGTTAACGCTCTTACACGTGTTGCAGGTGGCGCTATCAATGGCGGTGCAACGGTTGGTTTAGTAAACCCTGATGATGCGGCCACCGGCGCGATAGTAGGTGGCGCATTCCCTATTGCGGCGAAGGTTGCTGGCGAAACTGGCAAAGCAGTAGGCGCAGCTGTTCGCCCGCTCTATGAAAAAGGCAGAGAGGCGATTTTAGGTGAAAGATTACTTGAGCAAGCTGGGGCGAACCCTGGACAAGTTATTCAAAACTTGAAAGCCGCGAAAGGTAGTACGCCAGGATTTAATCCTACTGTTGGCCAGGCTGCTGGTAGTGACGAACTGGCAACTATGGAGCGTGTCATGCGCGGCGCAGCCCCTGGCGCTTTCCAAGATACTATGGAGGGTCAAACTAAGGCTTTGGCTAATGCTGTTCGTCAGCATGGCGGTGACGATGTGCAAAGACAATTATTAGTTGATGCGCGCGCCAATGCAAGTGAACCTTTGTTCAATGCAGCAAATAGTCAACAAGTGCAAATGACGCCTGAAATTGAAGCGTTAATGCAACGGCCCTCTATGCAGCAAGCGACCAGCCGCGCAGGCACTATTGCAAGTGAAAAAGGGATCCCGTTTGATTTAAACAATCTTACTGGTGCTGATGCTCAACGTATAAAAATGGGCTTGGATGATTTGGTAAATACCGGTGGCCAATCTGGACTAGGGGCAAACGAGTTAAATGCGATTCGTGACACTAAAGGCAATTACCTGTCTGAACTAGAAAAGCAGATACCAGCATATCTTGAAGGGAATCGCGCGTTTAAAGCTGGATCAGAACCAATTAACCAGATGGATCTAGGCAATGCCATTGCCGACAAGTTTATTCCGGCATCACAGCGCGATATGGATATCCCGATAAGCCTAAACTATGAAACTTTGGCAAAAGCTCTTAGGGATAACGGCGACGGCATTGCGAAGAAGGCTACAGGATTTAAAGGCGCTACTCTGGCGAATACAGCCAGCCCGGCGCAATTGGAAAGCTACCAGAATGTTTTGAACGATATTGAGTATGTAAAACAAGGCATGCGCGGGAAAATGGCTGGCAGTGACACATTCCAAAACCTTTTATTCAATGCAAAAACGAAGGATGGCATCCTGGCCAATATTCCGGTGTTCAAGGGATTGAGTGCGGCCTCGTTATTGCGAGTGCGTGATTTTATTTACAAGCAGCCAAATGAAGCATTACAGCAGAAACTTCTAACGGTATTGCAAGACCCGAATGGCGCAGCGTTATTGATGGAAAGCGCACAGAAGGGTAGCGCAACGCCTGGATTGGTTCGCATGTTGAAAAGCCCGGCCATCATCAATGCAACTGAAGTAATGCTGGCAGAGTGATTATTTTAAGTAGCCAAACAGGCCGGCAAAGAATGCAATAACGCAAACCACAGCCATCTTTAGCAACTTAAATTCTATTAATGTCATTGAGAAATATTATCATAAATAAGGAATCATCATGGAAAACAACTATTGCCCACATTGCGGAAAAAGCATGAAAGAAGAAGATGGCTCGAAAGAAGCAATGATCGATGAGTTGATTGAGTCATTTAAAGCAGAAGGTGAAAGCAAAGAATCTGATAAAAAGCAACCAGCAAAAAAGGCTTCAAAGTAAGTAATCGCATGGAAATCTAGCGCGCAATATAGGATAGGTCAAATTCAGGAGTTTGACCTATGAGCACCGCACCAGACTATACGCCAGGCACTAGCTTTGCAGATGACGAAGCAAATAACGTCGCCGGGCGTTCTCTTGTTAAAACGACCAGCCTAGATACTGAACTGGCTAACGTTTCAACGTCTATCAATGACATCAATGCAAACCTTCAAGCAATCCAGCGTGATGATAATAAGCTTAAGGACGGCATTATTGAGCCTTATGCTCTATCTGAGCAAACAAATGCTCTTATTGCTGTTGGTGGTTGTAACCCTAGAGGTACATGGGCACCAGATACAGATTATGCTTATAAAGACCTGATCCAGAGAAATAATATCGCCCAGATATGCTTGCAACAGCATAATTCTGGGTCTTTGTTTGTACAGTCTTTTTGGCTTCCTATATCCGGTGATGGTACGAGTGCAGCAAATGCCGCAGCTGCCGCAGCTTCTGCAAGTGCCGCATCAACGTCAGCATCCAGCGCTTCAGCTTCTGCAACTACAGCAACAAATGCAGCCAGTTCTGCATCTACTAACGCAACCAATGCTGCGTTGTCAGCAACCAATGCAAGTAATAGCGCAACGTCTTCTGCTACAAGTGCCACAGACTCAAGCAACAGTGCATCAGAAGCATCTGTAAGTGCTGCATCCGCAGCAGCAGCAGCAGCGTCAATAACAGCACCAGAAAATAATGCATCAGACCCAACGCATACTAGCGTCTCCTCTACAAAAGCAGCATCTCCTGAATGGGTAAGGGGGCTAATAGGTGAATTGCGCCATGCAAGAACATCATTCAGCTCCCCCTATACCCCAGCTTCAGGAGAGTCGTTCCTTCGCCCACATGGTTTAACAGGGAAAGTGCCGTTTGGAGGAAGAATAATTCTTGAATGTGTTGTTGCTGAATTTGGTTATGCGCCTGGCGATAGGGTTACCGCGTCATTCATGCGCACGGGTGGAACAATACTACCCCTCATAAATGTAATCTCTGATTCAACAAATATTGGGATGACATTGCCATCCGGTTACTCTCTTGCAATTTCAGTTAAGACCACAGGGAACGCTGCAACGCCCACAGCCTTAAGCTGGAAGTATGCATTTGAGTTTACATACATAGGCTAATCATGCAGACGAAATACTTTGTTAATGAACAGGGCAAATATATCGGTTCAAGCTCCGATCCTGTGCCGCCTGTCACTGGCATAGAAGTTCCAAGCTATCCGAGTAATCTGACAGACGAAGTTTGGAACGGTACTCAATGGGTATTCATAAAGAACATCACTGTATCGCGCGCACAAGCAAAGATCGCATTACTGAATGCTGGAAAATTAGCTTTGGTTCAGCCTGCTATTGACGCAATTAGTGATCCTGTATTACGCCAGAGAATGCAAATCGAGTGGGATGAACGGTTGGAGTTCAATAGCCAGAACCAAACTTTGCGCACACTGGCGCAAGTAATAGGAATAAATGATCAGGAATTAATAGAGCTTTTAGAGATAGCTTCAGAACTATAAATATTAAGCAGCCGCTTTCGAGCGGTTTTTTTGGCTGAATAAAGGAAGTATAAATGAACCAGGACGCACACGACAGATTGACCGAACTCGAAAAAGACTTCGTTCAGCTAAAAAAAGCGGTTGCCGAAAATACCAAGATAACCAATGAGATCAACAATACTACCGGCGAACTGCTTGAGTTATTCAAGACGGCTAAAGGTGGCTTCCGGGCGGCTTATTGGATTGGAAACTTTCTTAAATGGACATTCGGCCTGATTGCGGCTGGCGCAGCTGCATACGTTGCCGCGCGTGAGTTCTTGGGGAAGTAGCATGTTCTCGTTAATCACGAAGGTTATTCACGACTGCTTAACTGGCGTTGATGGTGTGACATATGACCCGGCCCGCGTTTATGGGGGCATGGCTGTCAATGTGTTCTTGTTGAATTCCATGTATGCCATCTATCGCGGTCAACCATGGGGGGCTGTGGACTTTGGTACAGGCTTTGGTTTGTTGATGGCTGGATTTGGTGCTGCTGTGGCTTGGAAGTCTAAGACTGAGCCTACACAGGAAGAGGGCGGTAAATGATCACCATCGAACAATACGTTGGCAAATGGTCAGAAAATGAGGATTGGACCGAAGTGCGCCAAGCGTATGCAGCGCAGTTGTTGATTCAGGTTAACAAGCTTCTTGAGGCCGCCAAAAAAGCAGGTATTGAGCTTAAAAATAATCCGAATACAGATTCACTTATTTCCGGCACTCAATACGGCGGATTCCGCCCGCAGTCGTGTCCGATTGGCGCGGCAGGATCAAGTCACAAGCAAGGCCAGGCGGTTGATATATTCGACCCGCAGAACAAGCTGGATGGCTGGATAAATGATGCCATCCTGACGCAGTACGGGCTTTATCGGGAACATCCGGATGCCACAATCAGATGGTGTCATTTATCAACGCGCGCGCCGAAGTCTGGCAGAAGGACGTTTTTGCCATGAGTGAAGAACAGTTATCACTTCAGCCAACATATGGAATTATTGATCCTGATTATGCGCGCATCTATTCAATTATTCGATGCATTGCTTGGGGATATGGCTATGCCGCGATGATGCATGGATCCTTTACGCGTGATTTAGATATCCTAGTTGTTCCTTGGGCTGAAAAGGCCAATACACAGCCGCAAAGATTTATAGACCTTATTTGTGCAAAATGCAATTTAAGAGAAAACGGCCATCCACCAGGCATCAAACCTCACGGCCGCATTGCTTACACATTGATGCTTCCTGAGTTTGGCGACCCGCGATTTGTTGATATTTCATTCACACCCAGCAAAGGGCCTGCCGATGTTTAAAATCATTGGCGGATTTGTACTAAAGCACCTGCCCGCAATCATCCTGGCCGCACTTATAGCAATCATAGCCTGGCAGTTCTACAGCATCACGTCAGAACGCGACAAAGCCATCAAAGACTATACCGAGCTAAAGCATGCCTTAGATATCGCCAAAGCGGAAAATACAGGCAAGCTGGCAGAATTGAAGGCTGAAGGTTTCCGCAACAAAGCTGACCAGGACAAGCAACACATAGCCGACATTCAACACATAGGCACTCAATACGGAAGGGTGATCAATAATGACAAAGCAACTATTAATCGTTATCGGGCTGATATTTCTGACAAGCTGCGCCAGCAACAAGCCGCAAATAGTGGCAATGGAATGCCCAAAGATGATGCCGGCGGACTTGCCGGAGACGACGGCAACCCAGCCGCTATTAGACTGGAAGAAGAGTCGCCCGGCTTCTACAAGCAAGCCTACTCCGGCGCCCAGCAATACATCGAAACCTTAGAGCAGGCCGGGGCAGTTTGCGCGGTTGATTATAACCGTTGTTATGCTTATGCGAAAAGCGAGCAGGGCAGGCTGGGTGTTGAATCTAGTGATGTAATTGAGTGACTAAATCCATATTAGTTTCAATAATAGTTGTTGGAATTTTATGTGCATCTGCCGCTTCTATTATCCTCGCCACAAAAGCCCAATCATTTTTATTTAGCATCCATGTATAAGGCGAAATGGAAATGATTTGTCCAGAATTAATTGCCGCATCTACGGAAACACCCATTTTTCCATAGAAATTATTCCATTGACTTACATCAGCTTTCAAAGAAATTATTACTTTAGCGGTCATTTACCTCTCCCTTTAATTAACCTTCAATAATTCATCCCAGTTCGTAGTATAGCTCGGACTCTTACGTTCTTGCTTCATCGCCCACGGCTGGCCGTATCCCTGGCTGCCGACAATCAGTTTACCTTTCCCCATTTTCCTATTCACTGCATCCATGGTTTGCATGAGCCTGTCGCTTTTGCTATCTGGCTCCATGTTGCTAAACATATCATTTTGAATTCCAGCGGCCGGCACAATCTCACCCAGCATGATCCCGGCTTTGGCATATTGATAGCCTGGCTTATATATCTGCTTCAGCACCCACATTGCGATACTGGCCAGCCTGGTTGTGTTGTCAGTGGGTGAGGGTAGTGGCACTGTAAATCCATTACTATACTGCGGCTGATCAGTCCGGAACGGGCTAGTGTGAATGAATACATGCAGTGATCCGGCATACGATTGTTGTCGGCGTAACTTCTCGGCGGCCCGGCTAATATAAAGTGAAACAGACTGCGCCAAATCTTCCAGGGTGGTCACCGGCATGCCAAAGCTGCGGGAGCTGACAATTTGCTGCTTGGGTGGTGCGATTTCTTCCATCTCGATGCAGATCGTGCCATTCAATTCGCGAATGGTTTTTTCCATCACCACGCTGAATAGCTTGCGGAGGCGGGTAGGGTCTGCCCGTTTTAAATCAAATACGGTCATGATTCCCAGGTCATTCAAACGCGGCGCTAACTTGCGACCTACACCCCACACCTCGCCAACTTCAATTTGCATTAAAAGAGCATCGAGCGTCTCATCATCAAAATAGTTGAAATTGCACACACCATCAAATTCAGTTCGTTTTTTCGCACAATGATTAGCAAGCTTTGCCAGTGTTTTAGTTGCACCCATGCCCACGCAAACCGGAAGCCCGGTACCTTGTAATATGGTCTTTCGTATCTGCTGACCGTACTTAATCAGGTCGCGACGCTCAAAGCCTGTCAGGTCCAGGAAGCTTTCATCAATGCTGTAAATTTCCTGCACTGGCGAGAATTGCCTGAGTAGTGACATCACCCGGTTTGACATATCTGCATACAGCGCGTAATTTGAAGAATAAGCAATGATTCCGTGCTGCTTGGCTAGCTCTTTCAATTTGAACCATGGTGCCCCCATTGGAACACCTAGGGCTTTTGCTTCGTTTGATCTGGCAACCGCACAGCCATCATTGTTTGATAGAACGACAACTGGCTTACCGTACAACATTGGATTGAATACGCGTTGACATTCAATATAAAAGTTGTTGCAATCCACTATTGTTATTGTGCGCTGAGCCATGATTTTCGGGATTTCTGACAAATGTTTTTATTGTAACAATAAAAAATATTGAAAGATGTAGGATATGTGTAGTAATTACCAGCCGATTAAAAGAAGCAGTAATCCATGGGTAAAAGACCACTTTAAGATTGACCTTCCAGATGCTGATTGGAAAGGGCACACCTGGCCTATGGATAAGGCACCATTTATTTTTATGGATAATGGAATTCTCAGATGTGAATTAGGAAAATTCGGGCTAGAACCGCTATGGGCTAAAACTAAAAAAAATTATGGTAGGTGGACATATAATGCCCGCAGCGAAACGGCTGATAAAAAACCAACATTCAGCCCGGCGTGGAAACATCAACGCTTTGGGCTAGTGCTTGCTCAACAATTCTTTGAGCCTTTATATCGAGACGGAAAACCAGACTGGGCAGCGATTTCCCGCAAAGACAATGAGCCGACAGCAATAGGCTCGCTATGGGAAAGTTATCCGGACCATGATACGGGTGAAGTAGTACGCTCATTTTCAATGCTGACGGTCAATGCCGATGAACATCCATTCATGCGGCAATTTCATGAGCCAGGCAAAGAAAAGCGTTCAGTTGTGATTGTTGAACCTGGTGATTTTAATAAATGGCTTAATGCCAATCATGAACAGGCAAGGGAGTTAATCAAGTTGCCAAATGTAAATGCACTTGAGTTTGAGTTGTGATAATATTTATTCACTCATTGCAAGTGAGTGCTGTTGTACTACGAGTTTGAAGGCCATCGAAAGGTGGCTTTTTTTTCGCTATGCGATGCCGTTTACCACAGTAATGCCTTCAACTTTATAAGGCACATCACCACTGGATAGGTGGTCAATATCATCACTCGTTAAATCATCAGCTGCAAGTATGCGGATCTCGGCACGGACATTGTTAGTGATCGAGCCGCCAATCAAAGCGACATTATGCTTTTTGCAAATCACCTCTATTTCGTCAATAATTTCCTGGGCTTTGTGAATGTCCATTTTTTGGCCTTAAAAGTGGGTGATAGATAAATAGTGGTGTTATATAAATCAAAGACTTAAAGCGCGTAGAATGGTTTCACAATCACCCAAATATATATAAGTAACTGTATGATTATTAATAGAAAAACAGTTGCGCGAGGCCGTGTCTACGAACCAAAGGGTCGGGCGTTCGAATCGCTCCGGGCGCGCCAAAAAAATAAAAGGGCTAGGTGATTAATCACCTAGCCCTTTTTTTATTTGATGGATTATGATCACGGTTTTTATCATCAGTTAGCAGCATATTTATGCTGCTAAGCGTGATGGCTTGAAAGCGCTATGTAGGCAAAGACTCCTTCAGCAAATGAATGGTTTTTGCGAGGAGTGATGCGTTTTATTGCGGTTAATTTTGAGTGACTTCGTGTCTGAGTGATAAGTCACTGAAATGGTCCGGTCTGTTTTTATTGCTCCTTTTCCGCCAGTGTGGATAAGCGGTAATTTAATGAATCAATGAGTCCTTCCTATCGAATATGCGCATATTAGTGATTGAAGATAACAAAGATATCCTGGCGAATATCGTTGATTTCCTGGCTAAAGATCACAAGGTTGATTGTGCTCAAGATGGTCTGACCGGTTTGCACTTGGCGGTCACACATGAATTTGACCTGATCATTCTCGATGTGATGTTGCCGGGCATGGATGGTTTGCAGCTCACTAAGCGCTTACGCCAGGATGGCAATATCTTTACACCTATCATCATGTTGACCGCGCGTGATACGCTGGAAGATCGTCTGAAAGGGTTCGATTCAGGAGCCGATGATTATCTGGTAAAACCATTCTCATTGTCTGAGCTCGAAGCAAGGGCACTGGCTGTCCACCGGCGTAGCAAAGGGCTGGTGCGTTCCAAATTAATTGTGCATGACTTGGTATTTGAACGGGAAAGTCTGGTAGTCACGCGTGGCGGAATGGTACTCAAAATCCCGCCTCTAGGGTTGAAACTCCTGGAATGCCTGATGCAAAACAGCCCCAATATCGTCAAACGTAGTTTTCTGGAAGAACATTTCTGGAGTGATGTTTCTACGCGTGGCGATAATCTCCGTGCGCACATCTATCAATTGCGTAGCGAAATTGACAGGCGATTTGATGTGCAGCTGGTCCATACAATTCACGGCATTGGCTACAGGGTCGGTGTTGAGCAAACATGAATAAAATCTCGATCAGATGGCGTATCGTGATTGCATTCACGTTGATCACATTATTTGTCGGCGGCGCTTTTTCGCTTGGCATTAATCAAATCATTCATGCCATGGAAGATGAGTTAATTTCCGATCAAATGGATATCAAGTTAAAACTCATTATCTCCAACCCAACACATACCGATGCCAGCCTGGCAAAACTGGGTTTGCATTTGTTCACGCCAGCATCTCCTGAGCATCCAGAACTATCTAAACATCTGGTGAATCTTCCACATGGATTTACTGAAGTTGAGAACGAGCCTTACAGTTATTACATATATCGCCAAACGGTAGATGGGCTTGATTACATCCTAGTGCAAGATCAAAGTCATTATGAAGATGGCTTTGAGAAAAATTTATTCATTGTCTTAAAATCAGGTCTTTTGTTAATTGTGTTGCTGGGGGGGCTGGTGGGCTGGCTACTGGCGCGGCAAATCCTGGCGCCTATCGTCAAATTATCTGAAGTATTCGCCAAACGGAAACAGCAGTCATTACATGAAACTGCCATTGCTGAAAAATTTTCCAATGACGAAATTGGCAGTCTTGCGCAAGCATTTGAAGATACTTATACCAAAGTGAAGGACGCACTTTGGCGTGAGCGGCTTTTCACCAGCGATGTCAGCCATGAGTTTCGTAGCGCATTAATGATTATTTCTTCCAGCTGTGAGTTGTTGTTACAGGATAAGCAAAACAACGATGCCGACTATGAGCGGATCACGCGCATAGCGCGTGCCAGCGCGGAAATGCAGCAACTGATTCAGTCATTACTCATGATTGCGCGGGCAGAGCATACGGCGATTAACCCAACGCAGACGCAAAGCCTGGAACACATCATTGACGAGGCTTTTGCTCGCTGGCAACGAGCTTTTTTAGAAAAGAAAATCGTGCTTAATGTCATTAAAAAAGACATGACAGTTGAAAAGAAAGTGAATGCAGATTTACTGTTAACGGTGTTATCCAACCTGCTCAAAAACGCGCTCAATTACACGGACAGCGGAAAAGTTGAAATTATTTTAGAAGGCCATTCAATCTCGGTGGTGGATACCGGGATTGGCATTGATTTAAACAAGCAGAGCCAGATGTTGAAACCCTTTGTGCGGGGTAGTGAACTGCCTCTTGATGGCCTGGGTTTGGGGCTATCACTGATTCAACGCATTTGTGAACATAAAGGCTGGCGCTTAAATCTGTTTTCTGAACCTAGAAAGGGTTCTACATTCACCATTATTGTGTAGCATCTTCACAAAAAAATCACAAAAAAACAACGGAAACTTAACTTCCCATTTATTAGTATTCTGGAATGAGATGGCTTCTCATTATTAAACGCAGTAATACTAATTAAATTAAAGGGATATGATGTATAACACGCGCGCTTTCCGTATGCGGCCGATGGCGGTCATACTTGGATTACTCTTTGCGAGTGCACAGCCAGCTTTTGCCGAAGAGCCTCAACAACTTCCGGATGTGGATGTCAAAACCACCAAAGAAAAACCGATAACAAATGGCTATGTCACCAAAAAATCCAGCACTTCCACCAAAACTGAAACAGACCTGATTGATATTCCACAATCAATCACCGTGTTTAACAAACAGCAGATGAAGGATCAGGCAGTACAGAATCTTGGAGATGTAGTTCGCTACACACCTGGTGTGGGTGCGGCACAAGGTGAAGGAAACCGCGAAACATTTATCTTTCGTGGCGTTGCTTCAACTGCTGATTTTTTCCAGGATGGCATTCGCGATGACACACAGTATTATCGCGACCTGTATAACGTAGAGCGTGTTGAAGTCCTGAAAGGCCCTAACGGCATGATTTTTGGCCGTGGCGGTGCAGGCGGTTTGATTAACCGGGTCACCAAGGAGGCAAACTGGAACAGCTTGCGCGAAATTGGCTTGCAATATGGCTCATTTGACCAGGCCCGCGGTACCGTTGATTACAACCAGGCTATCAATGATGTGGCGGCTTTCCGTCTGAATGCCATGTACGAAGACGGCAACAGCTATCGTGATGGTGTGAGTCTAGAGCGTAAGGCGATTAACCCAACCGTGACAATCAAACCATCTGACAATACTAAAATTGTTGCAGGCCTTGAATATTTTAAAGACGAAAGAATCGCTGATCGTGGCATTCCATCACGTAATGGCCGCCCGGTAGATACAAATGACTCCACATTTTTTGGTAATTCAAGATTAAGCCCTACACATACCGAAGTGACCGCTTTCAATTTCTTGTTTGAGCACTTGTTTGATAATGGCGTGACTTTGAAAAACCGTACTCGCTATGCAAACTACAATAAGTTTTACCAGAACGTATTTGCAAATGGTTCTGTTACACCACTATCACGAGTAGCCATTGCTGCTTATAACGTCGATACAGATCGCCAAAATCTGATTAACCAAACCGACCTGACTTTTAACTGGGATACCAGTTTCATCAAGCATGAATCACTTGTGGGTGTGGAATTGGGTCGCCAGCGCACTTCTAATTTTCGTCAAACAGGCTTTTTCAATAATCTCACTACGTCTGTTACCGTTCCATTAAGCGATCCTACTACCAATGCACCTATTACCTGGCGCCAAAATGGCACAGATGCTGATAATTACGTTCAAAATGATACTTATGCAGCATATTTCCAGGATCAAATGAAATTTAGTGAACAATGGTCTGCAATTGCGGGGTTAAGGTATGACCGCTTCAATACTGATTACACTAACTACAGGTTAACGGCGACAAACACAAACTACAACATCAAGACCAGCGATGATTTATTCTCACCACGTGTTGGATTAATCTTCAAACCGGTGGAAAACCTGTCTGTATACAGTAGTTATACAATAAGCTACGTGCCTCGTGCTGGTGAACAACTTGCAAGTTTGACAGCTACTAACAAGTCATTCGACCCTGAGCGATACAATAATATGGAAGTGGGTGTTAAGTGGGATTACTCACCTGATCTCGCGCTAACGGCTGCCGTGTATAAATTGGAACGTAACAAATTTGCTGTGGCAGATCCAGCCAATCCGGGAACTAATCAAGTACTAGTCGACGGACAAGAGGTCAAAGGTGTGGAAATCGGCATTAACGGCAAGTTAACCGATGCCTGGAGTGTTGCAGGTGGTTACGCTTACCAGGATGCCGAGTTCACCAAAGCTCAGCCCAGTGCTAATGCATTGAACGTCATCCCGGCGGGTGCGGATGTTGCCCAGGTGCCACGTCACACATTTTCATTGTGGAACCGTTATGACTTCAATGAAGTCTGGGGTGCTGGGCTTGGAGTGATCAGCCGTTCAGAAATGTATGCACTAGCACCTACCGTATCTACCAGCGTGATGCTGCCGGGTTATGTACGTCTGGATGCAGCCGTGTTTGCGCAAGTGAATAAGGATCTGCGCGTACAACTCAACATTGAAAACCTGTTGAATAAAGACTACTACCTGTTTGCGCATACTAACAACAACATCACACCGGGTTCGCCACTGGCGGCCCGTTTATCTGTGATTGCCAATTTCTAATGCCTTAGCGTTTCTAAGCATTGGAAAAACTTAAAGCCCCAAGTGTCACTTGGGGCTTTTTTCATTTTGAACATCGTTTAAACATAGGTATAAATATAGTTGCTAAGCATCTGTCGAATATATAACCAGCATTAGCAGGCGCTAACCAAGCACTAGGCACATGCCAGCATAGCGAGAGGTGTGTCAGATATGGTATGCTTTAACTTTGTTTTTTCATTGGTGTTTTAGTGTCTCTTAATGCTTGTTTGGCGCGGATTGCAGACGATATGCAGCAGGTGGATGTCGTTGTTCGCCAGTCTTTGTCATCCCAAGTTCCACTGATTAACCAAATCTCAGAATACATCATCCATAGTGGCGGCAAACGCCTGCGTCCGGCACTAGTATTAATGTCTGGTGATCTGGCTGGTGGTGTAACGCCAGCGCATCATCAGCTTGCAGTCATTATCGAATTCATTCACACCGCGACCTTATTGCATGATGATGTGGTGGATGCCTCAGACCTGCGTCGTGGAAAATCGACCGCCAATCACGTCTATGGAAACCCAGCCAGCGTACTGGTGGGTGATTTTTTGTATTCACGCGCTTTCCAGATGATGGTCAAGCTGCAGAATATGCGCGTGATGGAAATCCTGGCTGACGCCACCAATACCATTTCTGAAGGTGAAGTGTTGCAGTTGCTGAATGTGCGCAACATTGGCGTAAGTGAACAGGATTACCTGCAAGTCATTCATTTTAAAACAGCCAAGTTATTTGAGGCGGCCACACGCCTGGGTGCGGTGCAATGCCAGGCAAGTCCAGAGCGTGAGGAAGCACTGGCAACCTATGGCATGCATTTAGGAACGGCATTCCAGCTGATTGATGATGTATTGGATTTAACCGGGGATAGTGAAAAAATCGGTAAAACCTTAGGCAATGACCTCGCGGAAGGCAAAGTGACTTTGCCTATGCTCTATGCGATTCAGCAGGCGCCCTCGGAACAGGCCGAGTTGGTAAAACAGGCATTGCTGGAAGGGCAGGTAGCCCAGTTAGAACAGGTGCTTGAGATTTTGCATGCAGTGAATGCATTTGAGTATGTGCGTTCAGTCGCACAAAAAGAGGCGCTGTTAGCCTGTCAGGCGCTGGATAGTTTTGAATCAGGCCCTGCCAAGCAAGCATTGCTGGATCTGGCGCAATTTTCTGTCAGCCGCCAGCAGTAAAACTGCTGCAGCATGCATTGTGAGAACGCATGCTGCCCCGACTAAACCTCAGCTAATTTAGCGCAATCGGTTCGCCACTGACGTGGTAATAACTTAATCTCGCGCATTCATTGGTTGCGTTAGTCAGCGCGCCGTCAAACAGCGATTCGCCATCCACATCGACTACCGCATAGCCGTTATGATAAAGCGTCACTTCAGCTTGCAATGTATGGTCCGAGCGGCTGGCAATGGTTGGCAAGCCATGTTTGTGCGAAGCGCGCATGGCGAAGCTGACGCAATTTTCCTCTTCCTCCTCACTGTAGACTTCCCAGTGTGATTGTCCGGTCAGGTTTGCCAACCATCCTGGCAGGTCGACTTCAACCCGGCAAATCACCGGTTCGTCCCAGGCCGGATGTTCCACCTGGCCCAGCTCGACTTCGGCCAGCTCGACTTCGGTAGGAGGCGTGAATTTGATTTGATCAGACATAGGCAACTTCCTTCACTAGTAAGATTCAGATGCGAAGTCACTCGACTGGAGTGTGATTCTCATCTTACACATAAATGGTGACATTGAATCTGTTTTCAAGCCCGTCATTTCGGCTTTCCAACAGGTTTTGCCACGCACACACGGCTTTTAATCTTGCTTACTTGTATTAACGATGAGATGATGCAGCAACCTTAATAGTGTTATCGGTATCATGACAGAATTCCTTGAACCTGTTTTAAATTTATTAAGAACGCAACCACATTTTCTGCAGGGTGTATGCCTGGTCCTCGGCTTGCTGGTGGGCAGTTTCCTCAACGTAGTGATACACCGCCTGCCCAAAATGATGGAGCGTGAATGGCATGCCAATTGCCTGGATTTGCAGGGTAAAGATGTGCCAGAACAGCCAAAATATAACCTGGTGGTTCCGCGCTCTTCCTGCCCGAATTGCGGCCATATGATAGGCGCGCTGGAAAATATTCCTGTCATCAGTTATCTGTTTTTACGCGGACGATGCAAGGCTTGTAAAACACCAATTTCTATCCGTTATCCGCTGGTTGAAGCGCTGACTGGTGCATTATCCCTTGCGGTCGCCGTGCAATATGGTTATAGCCATCTGACCTTGTTTGCCCTGGTATTTGTCATCGCGCTGGTTGCTTTAACCTTTATCGATTTCGATACCCAGTTATTGCCTGACGATATTACCTTGCCGTTGTTGTGGCTGGGCTTGTTGCTGAATCTGAATAGCGGATTCACGGATATTAATTCTGCTGTAGTGGGTGCCATGGCCGGTTACCTTGTACTATGGGCTGTGTATTGGTTATTTAAACTCGTCACCGGCAAAGAAGGCATGGGCTACGGCGATTTTAAATTGCTGGCCGCGATTGGTGCCTGGTTTGGCTGGCAACTACTGCCTGCGGTGATATTGCTGAGTTCAGTGGTCGGCAGCGTGATTGGCATAGGTTTGATTCTATTCAAAGGTAAAACCCGCCAGACCGCCATCCCTTTTGGCCCCTTTCTGGCGCTAGGTGGCATTGCTGCCTTGTTTTACGGTCAAACGCTGGCCGCTTTCTATCTGATGCCTTGATGGGTAACTGATGACTAAAGTGGTAGCCGTCACCGGCGGCATAGGCAGTGGTAAGAGCGAGGTGGGCAAAACCTTTGTTGAGCTTGGTGTCCCTGTCGTTGACCTGGATGAGATCGCACATGCGATGAGCGCTCCCGGGAGTGCTGCCATGCAAACCGTGCGGCAGACATTTGGTGATGCCATGTTTGCGGAAAATGGCCAGCTAGACCGGAGCAGACTGCGCGAACTGGTTTTTGCAGACCCGGATGCCCTGGATAAGCTCAATCAAATCATGCATCCGGCCATCCGTGCAGAGGCTATACGCCAGATTGAGCAACATTCCGCGCATCCTTATGTCATTCTGGCGATCCCGTTACTTGTTGAAAGCCGCGATGACTGGGCCATCATCGATCATGTGGTGGTTGTGGATTGCAGTGAAGACACGCAACTCGCGCGCGTGATGCAACGTAATACGTTTTCTGAAGCGATGGCTCAAGCCATTATTGCCGCGCAAAGCAGCCGTCAGGAACGACTGGAGATTGCTGATACAGTGATCGAAAACGATCAAACATTGCCAGATTTACACGAAAAAGTACTCAAGTTTCATCAAATTTTCTCAAAAACTTGCCAGTGAGTAAAAAGGGTTTCATAATCAGGCTTTTATTGCATACTTTTCAAGTATCAGCTGACAGAAAAGGCTGCCGTGTCGAGCTACGAGTTTCCATTTAACGAGCGCATCAGAACATATCTCCGCCTGGAAGATTTGTTTGTAAAGATGTTGCACCATATTGAAGTAGGCCATGAGGTGAATCATCATGTGGCGCTGCTGACGCTGCTACAAATCCTGGACCTGATTGATCGTGGTGATTTAAAAGTCGATTTATTGCAGGAACTGGACAGGCACAAAGTCCAGCTTTCATTCTTGCAGAACAATCCGAATATCGATCAAGATGCATTGAGCGATACCTTGGCCAGCCTTGACCGTTGTGCAACGGCATTAAGGTCGGATCACCAGAAACTAGGCCAGTCGTTGCGCGATAATGACTGGTTGATGAGCGTGAAGCAACGTGCCGGTATCCCGGGTGGCGTCTGTGAGTTTGATTTACCTTCCTATCGCCACTGGTTGTATTTGTCGCTCGAGCGTCGCAAAACTGACTTTAACCAGTGGTTAACGAAGCTGATGCCCATGTACGAAGCTATCCGCATGATTCTGCAGCTATTGCGCGGCAGCGGTCAGGTACTGTCGCTCGTGGCGCATAAAGGGGCTTACCAGCAGCAGTTATCCGGCCATAAACCCGCACAATTATTGCGCATTGAAATAGGCCACGATGAATGCTTCCCTGAGGTGAGTGCCAACAAGTACGCCATTAATATCCGTTTCCAGAAACTGGATTTTGTGCAAAGACCTAAAGCCTGCGAGCAGGATATCCCTTTCAAGATGATCATCTGTAACTTCACCGGCCCTGGACACAACTAATGCAGACAACGGTCAAACCCCGCCAGGTGGCGTGCCCGGGCTGTAGCGAACTGGTCGTGTATTCAACCGCTAATCCCTACCGCCCATTTTGCAGTGAGCGTTGCAAATTGATGGATTTGGGCGATTGGGCCACCGAAAAATTCAGGATCCCTGATGCAACGCCGCCTGACCTGGACGAATCTGAGTCTTGAACAAAGCTGAGTAATGCGCCCATGTTAAAAAGCATCATCATGAAAAAACCGGCCAGCATTTTATCCAACCTTGTTTTAGCTGGCTGCTTGATGCTGGGTTCCAGCATAGCGCAAGCGGAGGTTACCATTAGTGATGCCTGGGTGCGCTCGACTAACCCTGGCCAATCTGTGGCAGCTGCTTACCTCACGCTGAGCAGTCGCGAAAATGTAAGCCTGGTCTATGTTGAAACCGAACGTGCTGGCACGACTGAATTGCATAGCATGGCCATGCAAAACGGTGTGATGAAAATGCGCCATGTGGAAGCACTGACTATTCCAGCTAATAAGCCAGTCAAGCTCGCGCCTGGCGGCTTGCACCTGATGCTGTTTGAATTACCAAGTCCGTTTAAAACTGGTGAGCAGATCAAATTCCGGTTTTGCTTCAAAGACAAAACAGGCAGGATTCATGAGCAAGTTGTCAGCCTGCCTGTCAAAACAGCAAATTAAAGCTGAATTCGCACCCCCTTTATTCTTTAAATTTTTAGCTTCCAATGTTGCTGCATGTGCTGGTAAATCATTTACTACGCAACGATAATGAATATCGTTAATACGATTAACATAACTTTTCTCAAGCCCTCCTTAACTTACTTCCTGGCTAGCCGTTATCTGTATGCGGACCTGGTATTTACTCAGGATGCATATCCATTGATGATCGGTAATAATATTAACAACAGGTTATAGGGCAATGACAACCAACACATTGCAGCGTATGCGTACCGGAGAACTGGCGCTCGGTATGTTTGTCGCTGAATTAGACATTCCATGGCTGGATAGTCCATTTATCCTGCAGGGTTTCCTGATAGAGAATGACACGCAGCTGAGTGAGTTGCGTACGCTATGCCGTGAAGTCATGGTAGATAAAAATATGTCTACCGGTATGCATTTCGCGCCAGTTAAACGTGAGAAAGCGACAGGTGTTTCCCGCACTGCGTCCGCCAGCCAGGTAAATGAAGGTTCACCTACTGCGACATCCCGCAGGTCACAGTCTCCAAATAGTTTTTTAAAGGTTGTACACGCGTTGCGCGAAGGTAAAGTGCCGCCTGTGGTGGATGTGGCATCACCTCAATCGACCTCTGCGAAATCAGCAAATGTATCTACACATGTAAAGCCTGTATCAGCGCAAACTTCTCAAAAACATCACCAGCAGGCCTCGGTATCATTCTGGAACCGGCTGTACAGCTGGCTTTACGGTTTAAGCACTCCGCAAAAGAAAAATGCGGACAGTGACCTGATTAAACTGCAGAAAACAGCCCCGGATCAACAGGAAACAATCGCTTCAAGTATTCCGGTGGAGCTTGAGATTGTTGAGGTATATCCGCAGTTTGCCAAAACTGAGGCGGATACCCGCGATGTGTTTGAGAAGATCGCGCTAGGCACCAATGTAGATCTGGTGCATGTCAGCCAGTCGCTCGATAATATGTTGCAGAGCATTGAGCGTAATCCGGATGCGCTGTTGTGGCTTTCCCGCCTCAGGCAAACTGATGATTATGCCTACAACAAGGCGCTGTATGTCAGCATCAATATGATGGCATTCGGTCATTTCCTGTCGCTGCCGAGAAAGCATGTCAAAGATTTGGGCATGGCTGGCCTGTTTCAGGATCTAGGCAAAATCCAGATTCCTACCGAAATCCTGCAAAAACCAGGCCGGTTGGAGGAAAGCGAGTTCCTGTTGGTGATGCAGCACGTGCAGACCAGCCTGGATACTTTGCGGTCCAATACCGATATCAGCCAGGATGTGATGCAGATTGTGGCTGAACACCATGAGCGGTTTGATGGCAGCGGTTATCCCAATCAGCTTGCAGGCGCCGATATTTCTTTACTCGGGCAAATTGCCGGCATTATGGATACCTATTGCGCCATGACCAGCGATAAACCGTATGCCAAAGGCATGTTCAGTCATCAGGTGCTAGAGCACTTATATACCACCAAGAATGAAAAATTCAGCGAGTCATTGATAGACCAGCTGATCCAGTTTTTCGGTATCTACCCGGTCAGCTCGCTGGTTGAGCTGAATAGCGGCGAAGTTGCAGTCGTGATTCAGCAGAACCAGATCCGGCGATTACAACCGCGCGTGATGATCTTGCTGGATACACAAAAAGTACGTATGAAATCGCCTGTCACCCTGGACCTGATTCATGGTCCGCTGACGCCAGCCGGCGATGCATATAGAATCGTGCGTGGCTTACCCCCAGATTGCTACGGGCTTAATCCGGCGCACTATTACGATTAAACATGCAATACATACAACCTACTGAGCGCGCAGCACGGCTTGAAAGTGACAAGCCGTCAGAGCAAAGAGCATTTAGGCGTTACCAGCCGTTATCAGCCGATGCATTGGCAGCACGCCTTTTGCAGTTTGGCCTGAAGCCCGCTGATGTTACGCGTAGCGCACTCCGCTTGCAGTCTGCGCAAGTAGCACACATACAAACGCATTTAATGAATGAGCCGCAGGTGAACCGGGCGCTGGTGCAACAATATAGCAGCGCTATTGAGAAGCTGGTCCAGCGTCATGATCTGGATGCATTTACAGAGGCTTTCAATGACCTGGCTGTCATCTGGATTGACTTGTATGCAGAAGGTGTTTCCATTACCTCCGTGGATACATTATTGAGTGCCATATCCGTTCCGCAATGGTTTTCAAACTCTAAAACGCAAGCGCTTAAGCATTGCCTTTCGCATTGCTTGATAGAGTCAGCCGCCAGGTATGACCATACCGCTCTCGAGTTCGCCAGACGCCACCATCAGCATAGTCATTTACCTAACGGCCGCTTGCTGATGGAACAATTGCAGCAACTGCTGATCTTTAGCCAGTCCGAAGCAGGCTTGCTACTGATCAGCTTTAAACTGAGTTCTACCATGCTGGATGGCCATCGCCACCGTATGCCTGAAGTCGCCGTTGAAATCATAAAACGCCTGCAACAAAGCCTGCCTAAAGACCATACCTTGTTCCACCTTGATGCATACGAGTTTGCAGTGTTATCACCGCAGCTAGACCATAGCGTGAAGCTCGACCTGCTCTCGGCGAAGCTTAGACGCCCATTTGAATTCACCGTGAATGCCAATCACCAGATGTTTTCTGTGAGCCCGGTGATCGGCGGTGTGTGTCGCGATGCTACCCACAAAAAAGCCGAAGATATGCTTTCGCAAGCACGTCTGGCACTAGAGCACGCGGATAGCACCTATCAATCTTTTGCCACGTATTCAGAAGCATTAAGCCAGCATGCAGATGCCAACGCACAACTGCGGCAGGACGTACTGGAAGCGTTCGAAAATGACCGTATGGCTTTATATCTGCAACCGATTGTGGATACCCATAGCGGGGAATGCATGGGCGCCGAGGCATTGTTGAGGTGTCGCAAAGCAAATGGTGAATTCATTCCGCCGCCGGTGGTGATCGAAGTGCTGTACCAACAGGGCTTGGGCAACATGTTTATCCGCTGGCTGATTAACACGTCATGCCGCTTGGCCAGCACCATTAAACAGAAAACGCAGCAGCCGATTTTTCTTTCCATCAACCTGACTGCTGACGATTTGATCAATAGGGAATTGCCATATTTGCTCGCGCAGGCATTAAAGCTTTGGGATGTAGAAGCCAGTATTTTCACACTTGAAATCACCGAAAACGGCTTGCTGGTGGATGAAGATACCGCTGTCGAGATCATGCACGAATTCACCAGCATGGGGTGCCGCATGGCGCTGGATGATTTTGGTACAGGTTATTCTTCCATGTCACGCCTGCGTAATCTGCCGATAGACCTGGTGAAAATCGATCAATCCTTCGTTCGTAACGTAGCGCATTCAGCACAAGACCGTGCCATCGTCCAGGGCATCATCACCATGGCCCACGGGCTGGGTAAAAAAGTCGTTGCCGAAGGTGTTGAAGATGCCGACTGCCTGGCAATTATCCAGTCATTGCAATGCGAAAAAATCCAGGGTTATTACTTCTCCCGACCTTTACCCTTTGAGCAGTTTTTAGCATGGATAGAAGAGGGGAAAGCATCGGTTCCAGAAGTGGCAATCGTGAATCAGCAGGCAACTGCATAAGGCATCACCTATCAAATTACGCCTAAGCATCAGTAAGGCATTAGCAAATCAAATCATGATTGGTGCTGGGCAGGCAATCTGTCTAATATCGTGGGTCATCGTTGTGGCGTATAAACCTCTACATCTGAATTGAATTTTTTCGGGACTAAAGGCTCATAGCTTTTTGATTAGGTTAATACGTTAATCATTCATCCAATGATCCTTATTGAAAACACTAACAATAATCTATGCCTAATTTTCATGCGATTCCCACTCTCATTCCTGCCAGTTTTTACACCACCGCACTAGTCATCATGGGTTTGCTGACAAGCGCTTGTTCGCCGGTGAACATACTCAATGCGGTGATTTCCGATAAAGCATATCGACTCACCAGTGGTGTTGCCTATGGTGATTCACCCAGGAAAACACTGGATATCTACATTCCGGCAAACCCGGTGAGTGAAAATCCTGAGTTAAATGGAAAAACAGAAAACACCCGCACCGTAACAAACAAAACCTTACCGGTCGTGGTATTTTTTTACGGTGGCAGCTGGGATTCCGGCAATCGCGGTAGCTACAAATTTATAGGCGAAGCTATGACTTCGCAGGGCTTTATTGCAGTGATTCCAGATTATCGCGTCTACCCTGAGGTGCTGTTCCCCGGCTTTATGGAAGACCCGGCCAAAGCCGCCAAATGGGTCAAACTACATGCGGCTGAATTTGGCGGTGACCCCGAGCGTGTTTTCCTGGCAGGGCATTCAGCCGGTGCGCATATTGCCGCCATGCTGACATTAGATCCCGAGTTTCTTGCAAAACAGAACAGCAAACCACAAGACTTCGCAGGCATGATAGGCCTGGCTGGCCCTTATGATTTCCTGCCGCTAAAGAGTAATCGATTGAAAACCATTTTTGGCCCGGAAGATCAGCGATCAAAATCGCAACCGATTAACTTTGTCACCGGCAACAATCCACCCATGTTGCTGATGGTAGGTACAAAAGACGGCACCGTCTGGCCCAGAAACACTTACAACCTGGCTGCCAAAATCAAGGCCGCAGGCGGTCCGGTCGAAGTTGCCGAGTTTGCCGGGTATGGCCACGTCGATATGGCGGCCAAACTGGCAAAACCCCTACGTGACAAATGTATGTTAGATACGATTGCAGCGTTTATAAAACAGCATTAAAGTCGGTGCCAGCTACTTAGAAGGTGGATAGATATAAATTTTCCACCTGCTCCCTGGCCCAGGGTGTTTTGCGCAAGAACTTGAGGCTGGACTTCACCGATGGATCGTTGTTAAAGCAATTGATATTGATTTTATCGCCAAGCTTTTCCCAGCCGTAATGGTCAACCAGTCGTGTCACGATACTTTCAAGCGTAACGCCGTGTAAAGGATTATTTGGCTGAGCAGGTTTAGAGGTAGTCATTTTTTGGGGCAGGTTAATATTGATATTTTGGTTTCTTGATTAAGCCTGGCTATCTTGCTGCCAGTGAAACTTGTGCATGATGCGATGCACAATTGGTGTCAGAACCAAACCAACCGTGACTATAAAAACAAGCCCCGCATATAATGCATATAGGCCGGCAAAGATTTTTCCATCATCTGTTTTTGGCGCATCCACAGGCCCCATGCCACCCATCAGCATTGCCGAGTTTAAAAAGGCATCGCGCCACGCGAGCTGCTCATAATGCATGTAGCCCGCCATCCCTATAGCCAGTGAAAGCAGCAACAAACCGATAGCGATAACAGCATGGAGCGCAACACGCTTGGCGAACAGTCTGTGTGGAATAGGTGGCTTATTTTTTGATTCGTACATGATAACGATTGTAGCCTAAAGCGAAGGCGCGGGAGTTAGCCAATCACAGTTTGGTAGTAGTTTAGGCCATCAAAAAATTAACTTCCTGTCCCAAGTCTCTAAGTCAATGAGCGCTTCGATACTTCTAAAGTTATCGGGCTTTATCTCGACTTGAATTGCAGCCTTGGTGCAGCATGATATGGATTTTATTTAGATGCGCTAACGATGTAATAAAGGAGGCTTGGTTGCCCACCAAATACATAACAACAACAGCATCTGCAAAGGTAAGCGAGCGACTAGCGCCCAATAAGGCACATCGGGAAACTGGCTGGCGTTTTGCAACATAAAAATATTAGCAGGTGTCACTGCAATAGTTAACAGAATCAGTCCCCAACCCGCAATGCGGCGTGTGCGGGTGAATAAAATTCCGATAGCGCCTGCCAACTCAAAGACGCCACTAATCACCACCAACTCCCTGTGTGCAGGCAACCAGGGAGGCACAATTTTCATCTCGAGTTCAGTAAAGGCAAAATGCGCAATTCCACCAATAAAAAACCATAAGAAAACAAAGGCAAGCGCCAGTATCCTGGGTAGCCCAAGTTTTGGATCACGGACTTTCTTAGTACTGCAATTATCGATTATTTTTTGAGTCATAGAGTATGAGCTATTCATGTTGAAGAATATTAATGAGTTTGCCAACAGGATCCCTGACATAAAACCGGCGAACACCCCATGGTTCGCTGACAGGGCCATACTCTAGTGGAATATTAGCTTCCATGACTCGCCGTAGTGCCTCATCAAGATTGTCTACTTCAATAGAAATATCAGGTACTGGCGTATCGGAACCGCCCTGACTGGCAACACTGATTTGTACTGGCATTTGGGCAGAGCCAGCATATGTGCGAATCCATCCCTGATCCATAGCAAGATCAAGACCAAGAATACCTTGATAGAAAGCATCCGCATCAGATTCTTGTGGCACTGCGATGTTGGCAATGATTCGTTTGACGTTCATGCGGTTTCCAAAAGAAGCCCTTGAATAATCGTTTAGCCTCAACGTTTAGACTTAAGTAACTGACGAATACCTAGTATAACCAAACCTAAAAAGGCAGAGAATAGACAAAAAAGATGAAGTTCTCCGAGTGGGATCAGCTGATAAAGCACGTTAGTCTTACTAAATGGTGAGAGTGGAGCAATGTCGGCGTGCATGAGACTATCGAACGCAATGTGAGAATAACTGCCAGTTGCTGCACCTAGCCAAATGGGAAAAGGACTTAAGCTTTGCCAATGAAATGGATTAGGTAACGTTATTCTTGAAGACAACTTTAGCGCAGCAAAGAAAATAAGCACGGTAATCACCGTGATGATGGTTGCGCCGATGTAAGTATGAAAAAATCTGTGTAAGGGATACTGCCCCGTAATCATGTAATAAAGTGGCTCAATATCAATCAGGACATTGGCAGTGCAAAAGGCTAAAAAACTGACATGCTTAGGTGCTATAGCATGAATCGCTGCACCATGGCCAAAATGAAAGGGAGTGATGGGCATATTCGTTTTATAGTTTAAAAATGAAAATTAATACTCTATAGCACCAGCCGCCGGCTAGCCCGCTTGACTTGACTAGCCAATGGAGCTTTTAGCAAACGTATTTCTTTCGAGTTTCGGAGGAAGATGAATTTCCTCTTCCTTTTTCTCGTCCTTTTTATTGCTTGAAGGCCAATCACAGTTACATGCATCTGCACAGTTAAGTACGTTGAACATGGGACATGATTTTAGATTTGGCAGTTTGCAACCATTATCGCAAGGTAAGTCACACCCAATGTCACAATCTCCTCGTTGTTTCCGATGCGGCCTTAATTTTGGCGGCGAATAGCGACGATGTGATACTCCACAAAGATAAAGTCGTCTTCTTAAAACAAAAAAACCATCAATTACGCCATATCGTTGAATTGCACGAAAACCAAGAGTAGAGCAGCTTGCATGCCCAGTGTGATGGCTGTAGGCGCAACAAAAACCCTTGAACGGGGAAATAAAGTGTTGATAAAACCTGATGATGTTAAGCGCAAGGAGTTGCATTGAATTTTGCTTAACGTTTGAATTGAGGGTTGCCATCAGGCACCCTGCTTGACTGTTGGGCAAAGGCCGCGGCAGATAGGCGATACAAGCAATGCTCACGCATAGGGTGACCATCTGGTAACGACGGATGTTGGAAAGTTAGTTGATCTCTTTGCATACCAAGTCGCTTCATAACGCGCTCCGATCGTTCATTTTCCAGAGTAGTGAAAGCAACCACTTCAGGCAACAACAATTTGTTGAAGGCAAACTCAAGCGCGGCACGGGCGCTCTCTGTCGCCAGTCCTTTACCCCATGAGGACTGAGCGAGCCTCCAGCCAATTTCCACGCAGGGCGAAAACGGTAGGTCGGCAATTGGTATGTGCAGACCAATAAATCCAATGAATTCATTAGACAATTTTTCCTGAGCGGCCCAAAATCCCCAGCCGCGCTGTTCAATAAGGTCATGGCATCGCTGGGCCATTGCGTAACTCTCTTGCTCGCTCAGCTTTGCCGGGAAGTACCGCATCACCTCTTCGTCGCTGTTCATTTGCGCAAAGGCAAGGAAATCAGAGCGCTGCCATTGACGCAGAAGCAGCCTTTCTGTTTCAATTTCGTGAATGTGCAACATTGTGGTTTTTTGGAAGCCTAACGTTTAACATAAGGGGCGCGCTTTAGCGCGTCCCTGTTGAATGATAGGTTTGGCATTGGAGTCTAATTAGCAGGACCAACGTCCATTCCATCATATGACTCAAGGTGATACCTTTACAGCGAGCTTGTAGAATTCGTGGTTTCGTTCATTAAGAGATTCAGGACTATGATGCTCAATTTTTTCCACATGCAGAAAAAAAAGTTTTCTTATCGTCTGTCGGGTAAATATTAACAAAGCGATAGCCATTCTTTGTGAGGTATTCAGCAACTGTTTGAAGTTTTTTTGGGTTGGGGTCTGTAAAAAATAGCCCCAAAGTAAATTGCCGTTGATGTTCCATTTCTTGTAACCAGGGTTCGATCGCATGTTTTCAAACATCTGGTTTAGTTGCTCCAACGTTATAGCCGCACTTCCTTCAGCCATTGCTGTGTCTCCAAAGCTCCAAAGGGATAATACAACTACAAAAAATCTGATTATTTTCATAATTATTATGCCCAACGTTTGAATTAAGGGGCGCCGTTAGGCGTCCCGCTTGAATGATGGCTTAGGGTTAAGAGGTGTATGGCTCATGCAGCACTCTCTCCGACACCCACCAAATGTTCCCATGTTTGTCCCTGACGCCACCTTGGCGGTCTCCATAAGGCATATCCTGCACATCCATTTCTAGAGATGCCCCGTGTTCAATGGCTCGTTTCATTGAGGCATCCGCATTTTCAACATACAGGTAAAAAGCACAACCCATATTTGGGTATTCTATTGTTGCCTCGCTAACCATAACTGTAGATGTACCAATAACTACCTGAACATTCAAAATATGACCGTTGGGGCGCATGGTGCGGCAAGTTTCAGAACCTCCCAACCCGTTGACTAGAAATGCTATAAAAGACTCGGCGTCTTTAACGAAAAAGTAAGGTGTAATTGTATTAAAGCCGGGTGGAATGTACATATCAATCCTAATGTACTGAACTAAGAAAACCTAACGTTTGGCATAAGGGGCACGCTTTAGCACGTCCCGCTTGAGGGATGGGTTAGCAGTCATTTTTCTTTTCTAAACCAATCAGATGTGCCTTTTTGGAATAGCCGATAAAGAATAAAGATTTCAACTGGAATAAGAGAAATTGAAATAACATATTCAAGTTTCATTTTTTCGTAACCGACCCCACCAAGCATTATGAGAGCTGATGCAATTGTAATAATTAAATAGGCATAGCGAGCAGCATTACTTTTATTACTAATTTTGTAAGGCAAAATACAAAGCAACGAATAAAGAATGAGTGCAAATGTAAACTCGCCATCTGTAGCATGACCAGTCAATTTTTCATATAAGGCTAGCAATGCATCAATAGCAAGTGTTGCCCATATTGCTATAACTGCTTGTCTAATCCCCATCGGCATATTTTGAATTCCTAACGGTTGAAGAAAGGGGCTGGCGATAATGGTGGCACAACCCTCGTTATTAAAACTGTATCATCAAAGTGCGTTTTCACCAGTCGCACTTGATGGTTGGATTAGGCTTAAAAATCTGTAGACGAATATAAGAGTTTCCCAGCGCTATGCAGAGTTGTGAGTCCTTGAGTGATGTGAGACCTAACGCTTGAGTGGGATATTATTCGATAACCTCGATTTGCACATCAATCACACCGTTTGAAATGCTGCCAATCTCACTGAATGCAGACTTTGAGAGATCAATTACCCGTCCTTTTACATAGGGGCCACGATCGTTAATTTTGACAAGGACCGATTTACCAGTATCGACGTTTGTCACTTTAACCAGCGAACCAAATGGCAATACTTTATGTGCACCTGTTTTAAGTTCCTGTTTATATAGCTCACCGCTTGCCGTCTTTTTTGACTGGTGGCTGTTGGCGTAATATGACCCCTTTCCACTTTCCTTGTATCCAACCCAGTCTGCATTGGACTTGGGACTGAGTGTGCCGCATCCACTGATAACGAAAGCGATAAATACTAAAAGATACCTTGTCAATTTAATCCCCGCTTTGAGTTTATGTTTTGAAGACAGATGCGATGCAAGGTGGGTCCAGTCATGGTTGTATCCAGATCGCTCGTTGCATAGCTATACCACGCGCGCCACTGGCTTGAGCTTGTGAAACATGTTCCGGTCGCATGCCACCCAAACCATAGATCGGTATTTCCAGACCATTTAGCATTTCACTAAATTTCTCCCAACCTAAGCCGCTTGCTTCAGGATGACTTGATGTCGGCAACACCGGCGAGAGAAGGGCACAGTCAAGTTTCAGATCCTGTGCTTTTTGCAGTTGCTCAGCATCGTGACAGGAAGCGCCAGTGAGCAGGTTATCTGGCTTAGTAATCATGGTCATCAGGCGCTGGCTGTTAAGGTGCACGCCTTGGTAGCCGAGTTGCAAGGCTTGTTCCGGGCTGCTATTTAACAAACAGCGGCAGTCGTAAGGCGCGCACAATGACAAGACTTTTGTGCTCAACTGAGAGAGGTTGCTTTCGTCGAGTTGCAGTTCGCGGATTTGCAGCAGTTGCAGGCCTTGATCCAATTGTTTTCTCAATGCTTGCAAGAAAGTATGTTCCCCCATTTTCTGTACATTGCTGATGGCGTACACAGAGGGCAATGACAGTGCCTGCATGATAGGGGCATTTGCGGGGAGCACCGGGCTGACATTCAGCTTTTGCGGATGCTGCCAGGCAAACTGCTGGCCTTCACGCGCTTGTAATTCACCTTGCCATTCGCTGACAAAAAAGAAATGCAGCAATACGGTTTTAGCTTCTGCATCATGTGTGGCAGGGTAGTCGTAGCGACGTTTGATCCATGGTTGTATCCGGGTCGGCGTAATGCCCAACTCTTCCTGTGATTCACGAATCAATGCGTGTTCAGGGCTTTCCCCAGTTTCAATCTTGCCACCGGGGAATTCCCACCAGCCTGCCCAGCCTTTGCCATCAGGCCGGCTGGCGAGCAGGTAATCACCGTTTGGTCGTATCAGGATGGCGACCGCGACTTGGACTAGTTTTGCCATCCTTAAGACTTCAATTGGAGTTTGCCGGCGTAATCCTTGGCAAACTGGAAAGCGACGCGGCCACTGCGGGCGCCACGGGTATGGTAAAACTGCAAGGCAGCATGTCGGGCAGTGTCATCCATGCTGACGCCAAAGCTTTTGAGCCAGTGTTCGGCAATGTTCAGGTATTCATCCTGGTCAAAACTGTAGAAAGATAGCCACAGGCCAAAGCGTTCGGCCAGCGAGGTTTTTTCATCTATGGTGTCATTCGGGCGAATCTCACCGGTTTTTTCCAGCACCGGTTGATTGTCCGCCATATATTCAGGCATCAGGTTTTTGCGGTTGGAAGTAGCGTACACCAACAAATTGGATGAAGCGTTTTCAATCGAACCGTCAAGGATGACTTTCAGGGCTTTATAACCGGTGTCGTTGGCTTCAAACGTGAGATCGTCACAGAAAATAATGAATTTTTCCGGTCGGTTCCTGATCAATTGTGTGATTTGCGGCAAGTCGGTTAAATCCTGTTTATCGACTTCGATCAGTCTTAACCCAATGTCTGCATAAGCATTCAGCAAGGCTTTCACCAATGACGATTTGCCGGTGCCACGCGCACCAGTCAGCAGTACATGGTTGGCGGGCAGGCCTTGCAGGAACTGTTTTGTGTTGCGTACTACTTCAGCTTTTTGCCTGTCGATAAAGCGGATATCTTCCAGCGAAACCGTATGCGGATGTTCGACTGCATGCAGTTGGCCTTGCGCACCATGTTTGACCCAGCGCCAGGCAGTGACTTGCCAGTTAGGTTCAGCCAGCGGTGCAGGTAACAGGGTTTCCAGGCGCGTGATCAAATGTTCGGCACGCTGTAGCAGGTGTTCAATCGAATTCATGCAGGTTTTCTTAAATTGTCGTGTGAGGTGAGCGGCTATTGTACACAATGCCGGAAAGGGCTGTCAGCGCCAGTGTTGCTTTGGCAAAATGGCTTTGCCGCAAATTTCGGCGCCTTTGTGGTAACTTGTCGGGCTTATACCAGTCACGTTTTCAATTCCAACAGGTTACTTAATTATGCAACACAAAAAGATTATTCTGGCATCGCGCAGCCCGCGCCGCGTGGAACTATTGGCGCAACTCGGGGTGCAGTGCGAGATTGTCCCCGCGGATATTTATGAATCCTGTCTAGCCGGTGAAGACCCTGCTATATATGTACAACGTCTGGCAAAAGCCAAGGCGCTGGCGATAGCCGCCACGCATGCAAATAGCGGATTACCCATTCTGGCTGCGGATACCACCGTGGCGCTGGGACAAGAGATTCTTGGCAAACCAGAGAATGCTGACGAGGCGATGGCAATGCTGTCCCGCCTGAGTGGCAGTGTGCATCTGGTGCATACGGCGGTGGCGGTTTTTCTGACTGGTGAAGTGCACTGTTTACTGAACACAACGCGCGTGGAAATGATGCAAGTGCCTAAGGATGTTTTGCAGGATTATGTGGCTAGCGGTGAACCGATGGACAAAGCCGGTGCCTATGGAATACAAGGCCGCGCGGGTGCCTGGATTGCGCGTATCGACGGCAGCTATAGCGGGGTGATGGGCTTGCCGCTGCATGAAACGGCGCAGTTGTTGCACGCGTGGTAAACTCTGGAAAAAAACGCTAACGGTTTGGGATCGGGTAAAGCAAAATGTCATTGGCGCAGGAAGTATTAATCAATGTCACGCCGCAGGAGACGCGCGTGGCGATTCTGGAGCAAGGTGTGGTCCAGGAGTTACACATAGAGCGGGCATCGTCACTTGGCATTGTCGGTAACATCTATCGCGGTACCGTGGTGCGGGTGCTGCCCGGCATGCAATCTGCGTTTGTTGAAATTGGCTTGCCGCGCGCGGCTTTTTTACACGCTGCCGATATTATGGAATGTCACTCTGAAGAAGGCGATGTCAAAACTGACAGGCCGATCCAGGAAGTACTGCATGAAGGTCAATCGATTATCGTGCAAGTGATCAAGGAAGCGATTGGCACCAAGGGTGCGCGCCTGACCACTGAAATCAGTATCGCCGGGCGCTTCCTGGTTTATTTGCCTTATCAAAAACATATTGGTGTCTCGCAACGCATTGATATAGAGGAAGAACGCGAATTCTTGCGTAACCGTTTGCTGGGTTTACTGCCGGAAGAGCGCGAAGGCGGTTATATCATCCGCACTATGTCAGAGGCTGCAACTGATGAAGAGTTACTGGCTGACATTGAATACCTGCGCAGGGTGTGGAGCAAGATCCAGACTGAGAGCAAAACCGTCGGTGAGCGGTCGCTGATTTTTTATGACCTGAGTTTGCCGCGTCGTATCTTGCGCGACGTAGTGTGCAAGGAAACCACCAATATCCGCGTTGATTCCCGCGAAATGTTCGAGCGTTTGAAAGAGTTTGCCGAGCTGTATGTCTCTCACGCCGTCAAGCCGCTGACTCATTACAAGGGTGAGCGCTCCCTGTTCGAGTTTTATGATATCGAAAATGAAATCGAAAAAGCACTTTCCCGCAAGGTAGAACTAAAGTCTGGTGGTTACCTGATTTTTGACCAGACTGAAGCATTAACCACGGTCGATGTGAACACTGGTAGCTTTGTCAGTGGCAAAAACCTGTCTGACACCATATTTAAAACCAATCTTGAAGCCGCACAAACCATCGCGCGCCAGCTACGTTTACGTAATCTGGGCGGCATTATCATCGTCGACTTTATCGATATGGATGAGGACGCGCAGCGTGAAGCGGTACTGGAAGAGCTGCGCAAAGCGGTGACGCTGGATAGGGCGCGTATCAATGTGAATGGTTTCTCTGCGCTGGGATTGGTGGAGCTTACCCGCAAGCGTACCAGGGAAAGCCTGGCGCATCTGCTATGTGAATCCTGCAAGGTCTGCCAGGGCCGTGGCGAACTGAAAACAGCGCAAACGATTAGCTATGAAATCATGCGTGAATTGTTGCGTGAGTCACGGCAGTTCAAGAGTGCCAATGCCTTTAAAATCCTGGCATCGCCTGAAGTGATTAATATGCTGGGCGATGAGGAATCGCAAAGCCTGGCCAGCCTCTCTGACTTTATTAAAAAACCGGTGACACTGCACCCGGATACCCAGTACGGGCGCGAAGAGTTCGATATTGTCTGGATGTAAATCAAATGCTGGGCGACTAAGCAGTCGCCCAGGCTAGAGTACTAAAATATGCTGGCTGCCAGCCCTGGCAACACGATATGGCTGATCATTTGCAGCAAGATCAGTGCGACCAGCGCTGAAAAATCAAAGCCCTGGATCTGTGGCAACACCCTGCGTAAGGGGTCGAGAATAGGATAGCTGAGTTGGTTTATCACCCCATAAATAGGGCTGTAAGGGTTCACCCAACTTAGAATCGCCATCAGCAGAATGGCATAGAAGAATACATCTACGATCTGCTCCAGTACGCCAAAAATCGCCTGCCACACCCACAATACAGGCGCAGCGCCCAAGCCTGTCAGTGTTGAAAGCAGGGCGAACAAAATCAGCTGCATCAGGTAAGCCAGCAACAAAGTAGAGATATCCCATTGCCTGACCGGGCGGATCAGCTTGCGCGTCGGTTTGACCATGAAATCGGTCAGCACCATGGTCATTTGCCCGAGCTGGTTTTGAAACGAGGTACGCGTCCATTGCATCAGGAAACGCAACACCAGTAAAAACGTCAATATGCCGAATACGGTCCTCAGCAAAAATACGGTCATCTCACCTAACATTATTGTCCTCCCAGTTCGTCGCCCAGGGTTTTTGCCCGGTTGGCTGCTTGTTGTGCCGCATGTTGCATGATGGCATGGATATTGTGCTGATTGAGGCTCAGCAAGCCTTGTTCTGTCGTGCCGCCTTTGGAAGTGACTTGCTCGCGCAATGTGGCAACAGGCGTTTCGCTGGCAGCGGCCAGCAGGCTGGCACCTCTGAATGTTGCGATACTCAGCTTCAGTGCCTGTGCTTGATCCAGTCCCAGTGCAACGCCCGCTTCCGTAAGGGCTTCAATCAGAAGAAATACATAGGCCGGACCACTACCAGAAATGGCGGTCACGGCATCCAGCTGTGCTTCATCCGTCAGCCATACTACTTCACCCGCTGCCTGTAGCAATGTATCTGCCAGTTGACGCTGCGTGTCATTGACATCAGCAAGGGCAAACACGCCGGTCACGCCCGCCTGGATTTGCGCCGGCGTGTTAGGCATGGTGCGTACCAGCGTGCGATAGCCATTCAACCAGCGGCTTAAATCTGCGGTACGTATACCGGCCGCGACTGAAATCACCAGTTGCGATTGCAGGAAAGGCGCAAGTGATTCTGCTACTGCTTTCAACTGCTGCGGCTTCACCGCAAGCACAATCACATCGACGTGTAATGCCTGCCCGGATAAGCTCTGCGCCGTAAGCACGCCCAGATTTTTCTGCAATCGATCATGCTTGCCGGCATCAGGGTCTATCACCGTAATCTGCTGCATGGGGAAGGCGCGCTGTTTAAGGCCGGTGATCAGGGCTTGCGCCATGTTCCCGCCGCCTATAAAAGCAATGCGGGGTGATGCGAGTGAAGACATGGTTAAGCAGCTCCTTTGCTGGCTAAATCTGAATCTGGGGAAGGTTTGGGCTGGCGCGCACCAAAAATCGCGGTGCCTATGCGTACCAGTGTAGCGCCTTCGGCAATCGCGGCCTGGTAGTCGCCGCTCATGCCTATCGATAAGGTATCTAGTTGCAGGTCATGCGTATTCAGATGCTCGAACAGCGCGCGCACCTGCCGGAATTGGTCACGTTGGGCTGCAAAGTCTTGTTGTGGCGCCGGGATCGCCATCAACCCGCGCAAGTGCAAGTGTGGCAATTGTTTGATCTGTAAGGCAAGTTCCAGCAATTCCTGGCCACTGGCACCACTCTTGCTTGCTTCCTCACTAATGTTCACTTGCAGGCAAATGTTCAGCGGCGCAAGCTCTGGTGAGCGTGCATCTGACAGGCGTTGCGCAATTTTTAAGCGGTCAACCGAGTGTATCCAATCGAATTGACGGGCAATTTGCTGTGTTTTGTTGCTTTGAATCGGCCCGATAAAGTGCCATGCTATTGCACAGTCCTGTAACTGCGCCTGTTTACTGAGCGCTTCTTGCAGGTAATTTTCGCCAAACACGGTTTGGCCTGCTGCATAAGCTGCACGGATAGCTTCAGCCGGTTGTGATTTGCTCACTGCGCACAGCGTCACGTTTTGAGACATTTGAAAGCGCGCTTTTGCCTGTGCAATGGTTTGCTGTATCTCAGCAATATTGTCAGCAGGGGCGTGAATAGGGGCGGTCATGGCTGGGTAAGGCGAGCTCTGGTATGCAGGTTAATAACAAAACAACATTATATAAATAATCACTGGAGTGAATTGTGGATATTTCAGATTTATTGACATTTTCTGTCAAAAATAAAGCGTCAGACTTGCATTTATCTTCCGGTTTGCCACCGATGATACGTGTGCATGGCGACATCCGTAAGATCAATTTGCCGGCGATGGATCACGCTGAAGTCCATCGCATGCTGTACGACATCATGAATGATACCCAGCGCAAGGTGTTTGAGGAAAAGCTGGAATGCGATTTTTCCTTCGAAATCCCCGATCTGGCACGTTTCCGGGTCAATGCTTTTAACCAGCAACGTGGTGCCGGTGCGGTATTCCGTACCATTCCGAGCAAGGTGCTGACGCTGGAAGAGCTGAATGCACCCCGTGTGTTTAAAGACCTCGCCGATACGCCGCGCGGCATTGTGCTGGTAACCGGGCCTACGGGTTCAGGTAAGTCGACTACGCTTGCTGCCATGGTCGATTACATCAATGAGACACAAATGTCGCATATCCTGACCGTGGAAGACCCGATCGAATTTGTGCATAGTTCCAAGAAATCGCTGGTCAACCAGCGTGAAGTCGGCCCGCATACGCAATCATTTGATAACGCCTTGCGGTCAGCCTTGCGTGAAGACCCGGATGTGATCCTGGTCGGTGAGATGCGTGACCTGGAAACCATACGCCTGGCGCTAACGGCCGCTGAAACCGGTCACCTGGTATTCGGTACACTGCACACCAGTTCCGCTGCCAAAACGATAGATCGGGTGGTGGACGTGTTCCCGGCTGCTGAAAAAGAAATGGTGCGCTCCATGCTGTCAGAGTCTTTGCGTGCGGTGATCTCGCAAACCCTCTGTAAAACCAAGGATGAACAGGGCCGCGTGGCGGCACATGAAATCATGATAGGCACACCGGCTATCCGTAACCTGATCCGTGAGAACAAGATTGCGCAGATGTATTCTGCTATCCAGACCGGGCAAAACGTTGGCATGCAGACGCTGGACCAGAACCTGCAAGACCTGGTGAAGCGCAATATCATTAGTGCCGGTGAAGCGCGGACCAAAGCGGCCAACCGCGATTCGATTATTGGGTAGCACAGACGATGGATAGCATACAAACTGGCGCCGACCTGGCCCAGACCGAGAAGTTTGTAAATGACTTGCTGAAGCTGATGGTGACCAAAAAAGCTTCAGACTTGTTTATCACAGCCGGTTTTCCGCCGGCGATGAAGATAGACGGCAAACTGACGCCAGTGTCATCACAAACGCTCAACACCCAGCAAACCGCAGAAATAGCGCGCGCAGTGATGAATGACAAGCAGGCGCAGGAGTTTCAGACTACCCGTGAATGCAATTTCGCCATCAGTATGTCCACAGTGGGACGCTTCCGCGTCAACGCCTTTATTCAACGTAGCGCAACCGGGCTGGTGTTCCGCGTCATTAATACCAATATCCCGAAATTTGAGGATTTGAAACTACCGCCAGTGCTCAAAGACGTGATGATGGCCAAACGCGGCCTGGTGATCTTTGTCGGCGGCACCGGTTCGGGCAAGTCTACTTCCATGGCAGCGATGCTGGGTCATAGGAATGAAAACAGCTACGGCCATATTATTACCATTGAAGATCCGGTAGAGTTTATCCATGGCCACAAGAATTGTATTGTCACCCAGCGTGAAGTGGGCGTGGATACCGAAAACTGGCACGCGGCCTTGAAAAACACCCTGCGCCAGGCGCCGGACGTGATCATGATTGGCGAGATCCGTGACCGTGAAACCATGGATTACGCGATTGCCTTCTCGGAAACCGGGCACTTGTGCCTGGCGACCTTGCATGCCAACAGCACCAACCAGGCGCTGGACCGGATCATTAACTTTTTCCCGGAAGAGCGCCGTCAGCAATTACTGATGGATTTATCGCTCAATCTGCGCTGTATCGCATCACAACGCCTGATTCCCAAAGTGGATGGAAGTGGTCGCGTCGCTGCGGTAGAAGTGCTACTGCATTCGCCACTTATCTCGGATCTGATTTATAAAGGCGATGTACACGCGATCAAAGAGATCATGGCCAAATCTCGCGAACTGGGCATGCAAACGTTTGATCAGGCATTATTTGAGTTATATGAAGAAAGTAAGATCACTTATGACGATGCTTTGCGCAATGCTGATTCGGTAAATGATTTAAGGCTGAAGATTAAACTGAACAGCAAGCTTGTTAATCCGGAAAACCAGGACCAAAGCAGGATTTCTAACCTGGATATTTTATAAGGGCATTCTTAAGGCGCAGCCTTAAGCTGCGCTGATTAACAGGCCATCGCTCAAAAATGAGCAGTGGCCTGTTGTTTTCAAACGGCGTGAATACCTGGCTGGACGCCCAGTTGCAGCGTTTCCTGCTGGAACACCAGTTCGCCACTGGTGATGGTTGCCGAAACTTTGCCGGACAAAGACTGGTTCAGGAAAGGCGTATTCTTGCCTTGGCTGACCAGTACACGGCTATCGACACGCCATTCGACTTCAGGGTCGTAAACCACCACATCGGCAGTGGCGCCAACCTTCAAAGTACCGGCGGCGATGCCTAGAATGTTGGCAGGTGCTTGGGTGATTTTCAGCAATGCCTGCGCAGGAGTGAGTTTGGCTTGCGCTGCCCATTTCATGGTGAGTGGCAATAACAGTTCCAAAGCCGAAGCGCCGGGGTGCGACTCGGCAAATGGTAAGGCTTTGGCATCGTCATCCACCGGCGTGTGGTCGGAGCAAATCGCATCCAGCGTGCCATCAAGTAACCCGGCACGTAAGGCATCACGGTCGCGCTGCGTGCGTACCGGTGGTTTTAAATGCGCCATGCTGTCAAAAAAGCCGATATCCATTTCTGTCAGGTGCAGATGCTGGATGCTGACATCCGCAGTCAGGCTGACGCCGGATTGCTTGGCCTGGCGTATCAGTTCGACAGATTCAGCCGTGGAGACGCGGGCAATATGTAATTTGGCGCCTGTATTCTGGGCTATGCGCAGCATGGTTTGCAGGGCGATGCTTTCAGCTGCCACCGGTATGCCTTTCAGGCCTAACCTGGAAGCCACTTCCCCATCGTGAGCCACGCCATTTTTCGCCAGGTAAGGGTCTTCTGCGCGCATAAACAGGGTGTAGCCAAAGGTAGCGGAGTATTCAAACGCGCGCCATAGTACTTGGGTATCGACAATCGCTGTATCTGCTTGTGAAAAACCGACGCAGCCAGCAGAAGTCAGGGCAAACATTTCTGTCAGGAAGTGGCCTTCCAGCTGACGGGTGACTGCACCCAGCGGGTAGACATGAGCCAGCGCGTGTGACTTGGCTCTATGTTTGAGCATTTCAACCAGGCCAGGCTCATCCAGCACCGGATCGGTATCCGGCGGGCAGGCCAGGCTGGTGACACCACCAGCCATGGCCGCGCGCAGTTCGCTCAGCAGGGTGGCTTTATATTCGCTGCCGGGTTCGCGCAGGCGTGCGCACAAATCCACAAGGCCAGGCAGTACCCATTTGCCATTGGCATCCAGCGTCTGGTCGGCTTTAAAACCTGCCGGGGCATCACCTATGGCAACAATTTTATCTTCCCTGATATAAATGTCTTTGACTGCATCCAGCTGCTGGCTGGCGTCCAACACGCGACCTTGTTTGATGATTATATTCATGCGGCGTTGCCTCCCCCCAGAATCGCCATCACTGCCATGCGTACCGCGATGCCATAAGTGACTTGCGGCAGAATGACAGATTGTTTGCCATCCGCTACGCTGGAATCGATTTCAACGCCACGGTTCATCGGGCCAGGGTGCATCACTATCGCATCTGGTCTCGCCAGTGTCAGCCGCTCGGGTGTCAGGCCAAAGGTCTGGAAAAACTCTTGGGTACTTGGCAATAAGGCGCCTGACATGCGTTCGTTTTGCAGGCGCAGCATCATGATCACATCCACGTCTTTCAGGCCTTGCTCCATATTGTGATACACCTGTACGCCCAGTTTTTCAACCTCAGCGGGTAACAGCGTACGTGGTGCAATGACCCGGATTTCAGGCACACCCAGTGTGGCGAGTGCATGAATTTCACTACGGGCTACCCGCGAATGCAAGACATCACCCACAATCGCAACGCGCAGATTGTGCATCTCGGGTTTATATTTTCGGATGGTGAATACATCCAGCAAACCCTGGGTAGGATGCGCATGGCGGCCGTCGCCGGCGTTAATCACACTGATGTGCGGTGGCACATGCTGCGCAATAAAGTGTGCAGCGCCACTTTGTTGGTGGCGGACGACAAACATATCCGCATGCATGGCAATCAGGTTATTGACGGTGTCGAGTATGCTCTCGCCTTTGGATTGCGATGAGGTGCTGACATTCAGGTTCAGCACATCGGCAGACAGCCGTTTGGCGGCAATCTCAAAGGTAGTGCGTGTACGCGTGCTGTTTTCAAAAAACAGGTTGCAGACGGTTTTACCGCGCAGCAGCGGCACTTTCTTGATCTCGCGTTCAGCCACGCCGACAAAGTTTTCGGCGGCATCCAGGATGTCCGTCAGGATACGTTTGGGCAGGCCTTCGATACTGAGCAGGTGTTGTAGCTGCCCCTGCGCGTTCAGTTGCGGGTTATACATGTTAATTGGCTCCAGTATCTACAGGAGAGTTGTCGTCAGCTGGTTTGGTCTCTGTCACGGTAAGGTTCAGGCGTCCCTGGGTATTGATCGAAAGCTCGAACGCCTGATGGGGCTGGAGTGGAATATCGGCACCGACAATATCCGGGCGGATCGGTAACTGTGCACCACCGCGGTTTATCAGCGCGGCCAGTTCTATCAGGCCAGGGCGGCCATAATCAAATAATTCGTTAATCACGGCGCGTACCGTGCGGCCAGTGTAAAAAATATCGTCTATTAGAATGATATGCCTGTCATTCACATCGAATGGTATATGGCCAGGCTGGGCGACAGTTTTCATGCCGCGTCTGGCATAGTCATCCCTGTACATGGAAGCGCTGAGTTTGCCATGGGCAATGTCACGCCCGAGTTCTGTTTGCAGGCGTAGCAGTAATTTTTCCATCAGCCACACGCCGCCGGTATAAATGCCGACCAGTGCGGTATTGTCGTTGATGCGGGGTTTTAATTGGTCGTAAAGCTGATCCAGTAACTGTTCGGGGTCAGGCAGTATCATGAGAGTCCTGTGCTATGAACGTGAGTGATAGGTATCAAAGTAAGATTGTAATATAGTTTGTGCGGCAACCTGGTCCAAATGTTGTTTTTGCGCACGGCCGGTAATGCCTGCCTCGCGCAGTGACTGCGCGGCTTCGGCCGAGGTCAGGCGTTCATCTATCATCATCACCGGCAGGTTAAAACGGCCTTCCAGCCGCTGGGCGAATTTTTGTGCCAGGGCGGTCATGGCGTGGGCGTCGCCGTCCATGGTCATGGGCAGGCCGACAATCAGCAATGCCGGTTGCCATTCCTGCAACAGCGACGTTATCTGCTCAAACTTTGCGGTATTCTCTTCCGCGTCTATGGTTAGTAAAGGATGTGCCAGGCTAAGCAAGGTTTCGCCGACTGCCACGCCTATGCGCTTTTCACCAAAGTCGAACGCGAGTATGGTGCCGCTGATATCAGGGTAACGGCGTTCTCTAATAGGCAGATGGCTTTGATTCAGGGGTTGCTTGCCGTGCTTGAGCGCTTCAGGCATGCCCGGCCACCTCGGACAGGGTGGCATAATCCACCCCAAGTTGCTGCATGGCCCATAGCACTTTGTCATCGTTAGGCAGGGTGAAGATGAGTTTATGCAGATTTTCGCTGTCTTCCAGCGGTAAAGTGAGCCAGGCATTAGCCTGGATCTCATCCTCCAGCTGACCGGAAGACCAGCCGGTGTAACCGAGGGCGATAAACATATCCTGTGGCGCCTGGTCGCGGGCTGCTGCTTCCAGGATGTCCTTGGAAGACGTCATTGCCAGTCCTTCGGACAAACCCAGCGTGGTGTTGAATTCTGTGGCAGGTGTATGCAACACAAAACCGCGCTCGACCTGCACCGGTCCACCAAAATGCACCAGTCTATCCTGCTGATGCGGGGCGTCACAAGCCATATCCAGTTGCTCAAACAGGTCGCCAACATTGAGTTGCAGCGGATGGTTGAGGATCATGCCCATGGCGCCATCATCATCGTGGCTGCAAATCAGGATCACACTTTTGCTGAAATAGGGGTCTTGCATGGCTGGCATGGCGATGAGGATCTGGCCAGTGAGGTTTAGTCTTTCGCTGATCTCGGACAAAGGTAATTGTTCACTCATAAGGGTGGCGCTTCTTCTTCGCTGAGGTAACCGGTAATTTCAAGGCCGAAACCATCCATGCTTGGCATCTTGCGCGGTGCTGCCATCAGGCGCATTTTTTTCACGCCCAGGTTTAGCAAGATCTGTGAGCCGATGCCGTAATTCCGCAATTCCTGGTTGAGCGTGATTTTCTGGTCAGCCCGCAAAATGCGGTCGGTCAGTCCCAGGCCATCTTCATCATGGTTAATCAGCACAATCACTCCACACGGCGCATTGCTGATGGTACGCATGGCTTGTAACAGATTCCAGCTATGCGACTGATGGCTGCTATCCAGCAAATCAATCATAGACAAAGGCTCATGCACACGCACCAGGGTTTCTTCCGCAGTTTGCGGATCGCCTTTGACCAGCACCAGATGTGTTTCCTGTGCGATATTGTCACGGTAGGCGATCAGTTGCATGGGTCCGAAAGCCGTTTCAATCTTGCGTTCGGCACTGCGTTCAATCAGGGTTTCATGCGCTGCGCGGTAATGAATCAGGTCAGCAATGGTGCCGATGCGGATATCATGCTCGGCAGCCACCTGCATTAAATCCGGCAGGCGCGCCATTTCACCATCGTCTTTCAGGATCTCGCAGATGACGCTGGCAGGCTCGCAGCCCGCCAGTTGCGCCAGGTCACATCCCGCTTCCGTGTGTCCTGCGCGCACCAGTACGCCGCCATTCATGGCGCCGATCGGGAAAATATGACCCGGGCTGACAATGTCGCTGGCTTTGGCATTCTTGGCAATGGCTGCGCGGATAGTCGTGGCTCGATCAGCGGCTGAAATGCCGGTTGTCACGCCTTCTGCCGCCTCAATCGAAACAGTGAAGTTGGTGCCCAGTCGCGTACCGTTTTTGCGTGTCATCGGCGGCAGATTCAGCTGTCGGCAACGTTGTTCGGTCAGCGTCAGGCAAATCAGGCCCCGGCCATACTTGGCCATAAAGTTGATATGTTCTGCGGTGACGAATTCGGCAGCAATCACGAAGTCGCCTTCATTTTCCCTGTGCTCGTCATCCACCAGGATGACCATTTTTCCCGCACGGATATCGGCAATAATCGCTTCGATAGTACTGATCTGTGCCGACATTATTCCTGCTCCCAGGCTTGCATGCGCTCAACGTAACGCGCGATTAAATCAATTTCCAGATTCACTGCGTCTCCGGGTTTGGCAAACTGCATAACAGTATGTTGCATGGTGTGGGGAATCAGGTTGATGCTGGCTTCATCCTGGGTGATGGCGTTTACCGTCAAGCTTACTCCGTTCACACACAACGAGCCTTTTTGTGCGATATATTTGCTTAGTGCATGCGGTGCGCGCACTTTGAGCAGCCAGCATTCGCCGACGGGTTCTAAAGCCGTAATGGTACCTACGCCATCTACATGACCGGTGACAAGATGCCCGCCAAGACGGTCAGCCAGCCGCAAGGCTTTCTCCAGATTCACCGGCCCCGGTTTACCCAGCCCGGTGGTGACTTCCAGCGTAACTTTGGATGCCATGACCTCGAAAGTGTTGTGGTCCAGGCTGGTGACGGTCAGGCATACGCCATTGACGGCGATGCTATCACCCAGCTGTACATCTTGCAGGCCTAAATCGGAAGCTTCGATACGTAATGCGCAATCGTCGCCGTGCGTGACTACGTCGGCGATATGGCCGACGGTTTGAATAATCCCTGTGAACATGGTGTGATTTTATCAGTGCTGCATGCTAAAGTAATCACATTCCCGCAACATTTTTCATAATCCAATACTTTTTCATACTTGTCCGGGTGAGCATATGCGTTTAGATGATCTGGAAGACAGTCAGCATGTTGAAGACAGCCGTGGCAGTGGCCTGATCGGTGGCCGCAGTATCGGCATAGGCACGATTGCCATCGCACTGGTGGCGATGTATTTTGGCGTGGACCCCAATCTGGTTTTAAACCTGGCGCAACAAGCACAACCCGCTGCGCAAACTTCAGCGGCCCCTGCTGATAGCAATGACCCGAAAGTGAAGTTTGTCTCCAAAGTATTGTGGAGTACCGAGCAGGTCTGGCAAACCATATTCACCTCGGCAGGAAAGCAGTACAGCGCGCCTAACCTGGAAATTTTCGGTGGCGCCACGCAAACTGCCTGTGGGCAAGGCCAGGCAGCAATGGGGCCATTTTATTGCCCGGCTGACCAGAAGGTATATATCGACCTGAGCTTTTACCAGGAACTGCAGGAGCGTTTCAAGGCGCCTGGCGACTTTGCGCAGGCTTATGTGATTGCGCATGAAGTCGGCCACCACGTACAAAATCTGCTGGGGACTTCACAAAAAGTGCAGCAGGCCAGGCAGCAGGCTGGCTCGGAAGCTGATGCCAATGCTTACTCTGTCAAACTGGAATTGCAGGCTGACTGCTACGCTGGTGTGTGGGCGCATCATGCCAACCAGCAGTTCCGTATCCTGGAAGACGGCGATATTGAAGAAGCATTGCGCGCAGCGACCGCCATTGGCGATGACACCTTGCAAAAGCAGGCGCGCGGTTATGCCGTGCCTGACAGTTTTACCCATGGCAGTGCGGAGCAGCGCGTGCAATGGTTTAAAACCGGGCTGCAATCCGGCAGTGTCAACGACTGCAATACTTTCAAACATTCGGTATAGGTAGTATGGAATTTAAGGCATGACCCAACAAGGTAATTCTTCACCAGCATCTGCAAGTGATCATCCAGGCGACCAGCATTTAATTGAAACCACTGTTTCCAGCGAGATTCTGGCGCAAGGCAAAATGCTGACTGTGCGCTACGACGAAGCACGTTTACCTAATGGCACCATCAGTGGCCGTGAATATGTCACCCACCCAGGCGCTGTGGTCGTTGTTGCGCTGACCGAAGACGGCGGGGTGGTGCTGGAAAGGCAGTTTCGCTACCCCCTCAAGCAAGTATTTATAGAGTTACCCGCCGGTAAAATTGATCACGGAGAAGCTGTATTGCATACCGGGCAACGCGAATTGCTGGAAGAAACCGGTTACAGCGGCAATACATGGGTGAAGTTAGGCATCCAGCATCCGTGCATTGGCTATTCGAATGAGGTCATTCATATTTATCTGGCCACGGGCCTGACGCTGGGTGAGCATGCCAGAGATATAGATGAGGCGATGGATGTATTTGTGTGGCCATTTGCAAACGTGATGCAAGCGATTGAAAACGGCGACATTACGGATAGTAAAACCATGGGTGCCATGTTGCTGGCAGAGCGTTATTTGCGTCAGCATCCCGTTTCAGGATTTAGTGTTTAGAAAGTGTTGTGAATGAAAGTATTGCAGATAGGCTGTGGTGGATTGGGTACGTTGATTGCGCAAGAAACCCTCACGCATGGACATGATCTGACGATAGTCCGTCGTTCCAAACAGGGGGTGCCGGAAGGGGCGCAGGTATTGCACCTGGATGTGGTTGCCGATGGAGCGTTAGCCGAGCTTGCTGAATTGCAGCCTGAAATCCTGTTGTATTGCCTGGCGCCAGTAGAAGGGCAGTCTTACCAGCAAACCTATGTGCAGGGTTTGAAAAACGTGTTGGCACATATGTCTAAATCAGCGTTACGTCATGTATTTTTTATTTCCAGCACCGGCATTTACGGGGAACATCAGGGCGAGTTTGTTGATGACAGCACTGCCGTAGCCCCCGCAGATGTGGATGGGCAGGTGATGCTGGATGCCGAGCGCTTGCTGTATGAGCTACCTTGCGGACATTCTGCCCTGCGCCTGTCAGGCATTTATGGTCCGAAACGCTTATATTTGTTACGCGCGGTTCAGGATAAAGCCCGCTGGCCAAAACAGTCGCACTGGACTAACCGTATTCATGAGCTGGATGCAGCGCGTGCCGTCGTGCATCTGTATGAACTACTCGCCAATGACGTGGTTTTGCCAGCGCATTGCATCATCACCGATGGCGTGCCTGCTTTGCAGCACGAGGTATTGCAGTGGATGGCCAAGCAGTTGCAAGTGCCGTTACCGGAAACACCGCCTTTGCAGCCGCAATCAGGCAAGCGCATCACCAACCAGTTTTTGCCACAAAGCGGTTTCAAGTTAAAGTTTGCCGACTATCAGGCAGGCTATGCCGCAATATTGGCTGACAATCAATGATGGCCATCTCATTCATCCATGCAGGAAAAACCATGCAGGAAAAATTAGGTGCAAGCTTGAAAGCATTACTCATGACCGGGCTGCTATTAAGCAGTGCGCTGACCAGCGCTGATGATGGCGAAGGTTTTCCAGCCTGGGTTGCGGCATTAAAACAAGAGGCGCTGGCTTTACATATTGCGCCGCAAGCAGTTGACGTCACCCTCAGCCAGGTGACTTATCTGCCAAAAGTGATTGAACTGGACCGTAAACAACCTGAGTTTGTCACCAGTTTTTCAGCTTATGTGAACCGCCGCATCAACCAGCGTGTGGTCAACAAAGGCAAGCAGATGCTGCAGGACTATCAGGGCGTGCTGTATGTCGTCGAAGAGTTGTACCAGGTGCCCAAAGAAGTCTTGGTGGCATTCTGGGGACTGGAAACCAATTTTGGCGGCTTTATGGGGGATATTCCGCTGGCCTCTGCGCTGGCGACCTTATCTTATGAAGGGCGGCGTGCCGAATTTTTCAAACGCGAGTTGCTGAACCTGATGCGCGTGGTCGAGCGCGAGCACCGGTATGATAGCCCGGTCACCGGTTCCTGGGCAGGCGCTACCGGGCATATGCAGTTTATGCCGAGTACTTTGCTTAAGTATGGCGTCGATGCAGATGCCGACGGCAAAATTGATATTTGGGGTTCGTATCCGGATATATTCAGTTCAGCGGCCAACTATTTATCACAGGCGGGTTGGCAAGCGGACAAACCCATCAGTATGCTGGTGGCACTGCCGCCGGGATTCGATTATAGCCAGGCGCAGTTGCAGCTGTATAAACCAGTCAGTGAATGGGTGAGGCTGGGTGTGGTTGGCGTGCCTGACAGTGCACTGAGTTTGCCGCAAGCAGCGATTATCTTGCCACAAGGCTTTGATGGCCCTGCCTATATGGTGTTCCCGAATTTCGATGTGATCATGCAATGGAATCGCTCGGTGAATTATGCACTGAGCGTGAGCCTGCTGAGCCAGCAGTTACGACAGGATATATATACTCTGGCTATGCCGCCTGAACCGCCCGCCCTGAGTTACCAGCAAATGTGGACATTGCAGGAAGCACTGAACGCGAAAGGCTTTGATAGCGGTACACCGGATGGTTTTCCCGGTGGCAAAACGCAGGCCGCCATCCGCCGTTACCAGGCTACGCAACAACTACCGCAGGATGGCTATCCCGGCATAGCTATATTTAACCGTCTGACGGCAGAAACGATATATAACGCACCCATCGGTGAGTAGGTCAGCCGGGCAATAAATAGATCAGCAGGTTTAATTGATTAGCGGGTTTTAAACCAGCCGGTCACACTCAGTCGGGCTTGCTTGGCAGGTAACACGGTATGCCAGAATCTGTCCGATAAAAACAGTACCAGCCTGCCCCCTGTCGGTGAGATGTCGATATGAGCAGCCTCTGGCAAAGGTTGCGCAGTATGCTGGCCGGTATATAAACGTAATTCTCCGCCAGCTTCTTCCGGCCAGCCTTCATTTAAATAGATAATCAACGTGAGCGCTCTGCTGCCAGATACTGGACCTGGGCTATGCTGCTGGAATTGATCAATATGCGTGGCATAGCCAGAGGAACCGGCCGGGTAGATGGCAAAATGCGTTTCGACAGTATCCAGCCCCATCATTAAATTTCTATTCACCAACTGCTGCAATTTGCTTAATAACGCAAAGTATTTGCGCAGTGCCGGATGCGGATCACTTTCATCCAGCCAGGCGATCTGGTCGCCGCGCAAGGCCGGGTTGGTGATGGCAGATTTGCTGGTACCTGCCTGGTGCATGAAGCCCGCTTGCTGGCGTGTCAGCGCCAGGTCGCGCAGGGATGCGATTAAGTCAGCTGGAATAAACTGGTCAATCACGCAGTAATGCTGGCGAGTTAGAGCATCCAGTAACGGATCCGCCACCTCTTCAGGCAGCGGGGCAGGAGTAAAAGCAATGTGATTCATAGCGATATTATAGGCCCGATACCATTGCCTATCCGCATGCTTTCGGATAGAATGCGCAACCTTATTGATTTGCAGCATGACTGTGAATTTATAGTCGCGTAGCTCAGCTGGTTAGAGCACCACCTTGACATGGTGGGGGTCGATGGTTCGAGTCCATTCGCGACTACCAGATATTAAAAGCCACCTCAGACGAGGTGGCTTTTTTGTTTTTGGACTGGATTCGCATTTTCTACGCTTCAATCAACCAGCTTAATGACGCTTGACTGTCGCTTCAACTTTGGTGAGCCGTTCCGTTGCAGACTTTTCACGCGCTGTGCGATAATGTTCGTTTGGTCACGAAGCAGTGCCATGCGCTTGTTTTATTAGTGATTTTAACCTTTCGAGAGAGAATACATGCCTGTAATACGCTTGCCTGATGGGTCCACCCGAAGCTTTGAGAATTCGGTGACCGTGGCTGATGTTGCGATGAATATTGGTGCTGGGCTGGCAAAAGCCGCTTTGGCAGGCAAGGTCACGCATCCAGGACAAGAGGCTAAACTGGTGGATACCAGTTACCTGATCGAGCAGGACGTGGATCTCGCGATTATCACCGACAAAAATGAAGAGGGCCTGGAGGTGATCCGTCATTCCACCGCTCACTTATTGGCTTATGCGGTCAAAGAATTATTTCCTGATGCGCAGGTAACTATTGGTCCTGTGATTGAAAATGGCTTTTACTATGACTTTAGCTATAAGCGCCCGTTTACACCGGACGATTTGGTAGCGATTGAAAAGAAAATGGTTGAGCTGGCTAAAAAGGACGAAAAAGTTGAGCGCACCGTATTGCCGCGCGATGAAGCCGTAGCCTATTTCAAAAGTATCAACGAGCATTACAAAGCAGAAATCATTGCCAGCATCCCAAGTAATGAAGATGTTTCTTTATATGGCGAAGGTAACTTTACCGATTTGTGTCGCGGCCCGCACGTGCCGAATACCGGCAAATTAAAAGCATTTAAATTGATGAAACTGGCTGGCGCTTATTGGCGTGGTGATAGTAACAACGAGATGTTGCAGCGTGTCTATGGTACTGCCTGGCGTAATAAGGATGAGCTGGAAGCTTATCTGCATATGCTGGAAGAAGCCGAGAAGCGCGACCACCGTAAGTTGGGCAAGCAGCTTGATTTCTACCATATGCAGGAAGATGCGCCTGGTATGGTGTTCTGGCATCCGCGTGGCTGGGTGATCTGGCAAGAAGTCGAGCAATACATGCGTGCCAAATTCAAAGAGTACGACTACCAGGAAGTGCGTACGCCGACAGTGCTGGATAAGACCCTGTGGGAAAAATCCGGCCACTGGCAGAATTACCGCGACAATATGTTTGTGACGCAGTCGGAAAGCCGCGATTACGCAGTGAAGCCGATGAACTGTCCTGGTCATATCCAGATTTTCAACAGCAGCCTGCATAGCTATCGTGACCTGCCTTTGCGCCTGGCTGAATTCGGTTCCTGCCATCGTAACGAGCCTTCAGGTTCCCTGCATGGCCTGATGCGTGTACGTGGCTTTACCCAGGATGATGCGCATATTTTCTGTATGGAATCGCAAGTCGAAGCCGAAGTGGCCGACTTTATCAAGATGCTGTACGAGGTCTATAAAGACTTTGGTTTTGATGATGTGATCGTCAAGTTGTCTACCCGTCCTGAGAAGCGCGTAGGTACTGAAGAAGCCTGGGATATGGCGGAAACTGCATTGGCGAATGCGATTAAAGCAAATGGCCTGGAATTTGAATACCAGCCAGGCGAGGGTGCTTTCTATGGCCCGAAAATCGAGTTTACATTGAAAGACTCACTGGGCAGGATGTGGCAATGCGGTACCATCCAGCTTGACCCTAACCTGCCAGAGCGCCTGGGTGCGGAATATGTGGCAGAAGATAATTCGCGCCAGCGCCCGATTATGCTGCACCGTGCCATCGTCGGTTCCATGGAGCGTTTCCTTGGTATCCTGATTGAAAACTTTGCTGGCGCGATGCCGGCCTGGTTGGCGCCGGTACAGGTAATGGTCCTGAATATTTCTGATGGTCAAGCCGATTATGTGCGCCAAGTAGTTGAAAGTTTGAAGAAAAATGGCATCCGATGCGATTTTGACTTGAGAAATGAGAAGATTACCTATAAAATACGCGAACATAGTTTGCAGAAGTTGCCATACCTGATTGTGGTGGGCGACAAGGAAATGCAAAATGGTCAAGTGGCCGTACGTACCAGAAAAGGTGAAGATCTGGGTGTGATGACGGTAGACGCGTTTGTAGCGCGTGTGCAGCAAGACATCCAAAGCAAGGTCTGATTTTCTCAGGTGCTGTGCGGCTTTGTTTGTTTGTTTAGGGGATTGTTATAGCTCAAGATAAAGATACACGCATCAATGGCGATATTACTGCGCCACAAGTGCGTTTAGTTGGTGTAGATGGCGAACCGTTAGGTGTGATGACTCTCAGAGAGGCCTTTGCCAAAGCGGAAGAAGCTGATATTGATATTGTTGAAATTGCACCAAATGCCGCACCACCAGTGTGCCGTTTGATGGATTATGGCAAATTCAAATACGCCGAGAGCAAACGTCTGCATGAGCAAAAGCTGAAACAAAAACAGGTGCAAATTAAAGAGGTCAAATTCAGGCCAGGCACCGATGATGGCGATTACAACATCAAGTTAAGAAATATCATCCGCTTTTTGGGCGATGGTGATAAAGCAAAGATTACTTTGCGCTTCCGTGGGCGTGAGATTACACACCAGGAATTTGGTTTGGCACTGTTAAAACGTCTGGAAGCAGATTTGTCAGAGCATGCACTGGTTGAGCAATATCCTAAAATGGAAGGCCGCCAGATGGTGATGGTGCTTGCACCGGCAAAGAAAGCGATACCAGTCGTGAAAAAAGCAGATAAACCTGCTGAAAAAGAAACACCAGCCGCTGAATAAATTCAGCGCTAAAAGTTTAAAGCAATACATAAAGTTTTTTTGGAGTAATACGGCTAAATTGGCTGCCTAGTTACTCTCTATTCAACCTCTAAGGAGACCAAAATGCCAAAGATGAAAACAAAGAGCAGCGCCAAAAAGCGCTTCAAGTTCTTGGGTAACGGTAAAGTGAAGCGTACACACTCTCACTTGCGCCATATCCTGACCAAGAAAACCACCAAGCAAAAACGTAAACTGCGCGGTACTTCCATTATTTCTGCAACTGATGTCAAACGCGTTCGCGCAATGATGCCAACACAATAAGGAGACCGATATGCCTAGAGTAAAACGTGGCGTCATAGCCCGCGCAAGACACAAGAAAGTTTTAAAAGCAGCCAAAGGCTACCGTGGCCGTCGTAAGAACGTTTACCGCGTTGCCAAACAGGCGGTGATGAAGGCCGGTCAATACGCATACCGTGACCGTCGTCAGAAAAAACGCCAGTTCCGCACCCTGTGGATTGCGCGTATCAACGCTGCAGCGCGTGAAGCTGGTTTGACATATAGCCGTTTCATGAATGGCTTGAAAAAAGCTGCGGTTGAAGTAGACCGTAAAGTGCTGGCTGACCTGGCTGTATTTGATAAAGCTGCTTTCGCTAAATTCGTAGAATTGGCAAAATCAGGTTTAAGCGCCTAGTCTGACCTAACGAAAAAAGAGGCTGCGGCCTCTTTTTTTTATTCAATCGCTGTACAAAATAAAATTGCTAGAAAATATACCTATGGCCGATCTCAATCCCTTAATCGCAGAAGCACAGCAAGACTTTGCTAACTGTCATGATGTGCCTGCCCTGGAAAATGCCAAAGCCAAATATTTGGGTAAGTCTGGCGCATTGACCGAAGCCCTTAAAGGCTTGGGTAAACTTTCTGCGGAAGAGCGTCCGGCAGCAGGTGCTGCGATTAATGTGGTTAAACAAGCGGTTGAGCAGGCACTGAATGCACGCCGCGACAGCATTATGGCGGCAGAGCAAGCTAAGCAGCTGGCGAGTGAGAGCATAGATGTAACATTGCCGGCAAGAGCCCAGTCTGCAGGTGGTTTGCACCCTGTGACGCTGACGTTACGCCGGGTAGAAGAACTGTTTCATTCTATCGGTTTCAGCGTGGCCAATGGCCCTGAAATTGAAACCGATTTTTATAATTTCACCGCGCTGAATATTCCGGATAATCATCCGGCGCGTGCCATGCACGATACGTTTTACGTAGATAACGGCACTGACAGTATGGAACACGTGTTGCGTACGCACACTTCTCCAGTACAAGTGCATTACATGGAAAGCAACACGCCTCCGCTGAAGATTATTGCGCCTGGCCGTGTCTATCGTGTCGATTCAGATGCCACGCATTCCCCGATGTTCCACCAGGTGGAAGGTCTGTGGGTGGATGAGCAGATCAGCTTTGCTAACCTCAAAGGCGTGGTACAGGATTTCCTGCAAAAATTCTTTGAGCGCGATGACCTGACGGTGCGTTTCCGTCCGTCATTCTTCCCGTTTACCGAGCCTTCTGCCGAGATGGATATGAGCTGGAATGGTGGATGGCTGGAAATCGGTGGTTGCGGCATGGTGCACCCAGAAGTGCTCAAGCACGTGAATATCGATAGCGAAAAATATCGTGGTTTTGCCTTTGGCCTGGGCGTTGAGCGTCTGGCAATGTTGCGTTATGGCGTGAATGATTTGCGCCATTTCTTTAATAATGACCTGCGCTTTTTGCAGCAGTTTATTAAATAAGTAATAAGCGCCCGTTACTTTTAAACCTGAGGAAACATGAAATAAGTGAGCGAGCGGGATAAAGTGCAAGGCGCACGGAACGCAGGAATCAAGACAGTACATACAGTACGGCTTGGTTCCGAGTACTGTGCAACGCAGCAATTTCCCTGTCTAGCCACTTGCTACATGTTTTCTTGATCAAATAGGTAAAGATAAAAATATGCAGTTTTCAGAACAATGGTTACGCTCCATGGTCAACCCGGCGCTGGATACAGCGCAGCTTGGTCACGCATTGACGATGGCGGGTCTGGAAGTGGAAGAGCTGACACCAGTGGCGCCCGCTTTCCAGCGCATTGTGGTAGCGGAAATCCTGGAAGCCGCTAAGCACCCTGATGCTGACCGCTTGCAGGTCTGTAAAGTGAACGTGGGTGGCGAAATACTACAAATTGTCTGTGGCGCAGCCAATGCCCGCGCTGGCCTGAAAGCGCCTTGTGCACTGGTTGGTGCAGAGTTACCTGGTATCAGCATCAAACAGGCCAAAGTGCGTGGTGTGGAGTCATTTGGCATGATGTGCTCGGCCAAAGAGCTGGGCATTGCAGCAGAAGCGAACGGTATTCTTGAGTTGCCAGCCGACGCGCCTGTCGGCCAGAATATTCGCGAATATCTTGATCTGAACGATCATACCTACACGCTGAAACTCACTCCTAACCGTGCGGATTGTTTAAGTATCTTAGGCATCGCGCGTGATGTGGTCGCCATGACCGGCGCACCTATTCATGCGCCATTCATCCAAGAAGCGGAGGTTACCAGCCAGCAGAGCAAGGCAGTGACTGTCAACGCCAGCGAAGCATGCCCTGCCTATTACGGCAGAGTGGTCGAAGGCGTGAATGCACAAGCCGCTACACCTGATTGGATGATACGCAGGCTGGAACGCAGCGGGATACGCAGCATCAGTGCCCTGGTGGATATCACCAACTATGTATTGCTTGAACTGGGTCAGCCATTACATGCATTTGACCTGAACTTGTTGCAAGGCGATATTCAAGTGCGTTTTGCGCAAGCGGGTGAAAAACTGGCCCTGCTTAACGACACTGAAATTACTTTAAAAGCCGATGACCTGGTGATTGCCGATGCCGATGGCCCCGTCGCTTTGGCCGGGATTATGGGCGGCAAGCCTAGCTCGGTCAGCGATGCGACACAGGCTATTTTCCTTGAAAGTGCTTTCTTCACTCCGGATACCATCGCGGGTAAGGCACGTCGTCTGGGCCTGAGTACAGATTCATCTTATCGCTTCGAGCGTGGGGTTGATTTTGGCAATACCTTGCAAGCCCTGGAGCGCGCAACTGCCCTCGTGCTTGAAATCTGTGGAGGCGAGGCCGGCCCAGTCACCGCAAGTACCAGCCAATTACCAGAGCGCAAACAGGTGAGCTTGCGCTACAACCGTTTGATTTCCGTGCTAGGCATTGATATTAGTTCTGCGCAAGTCGGCCAGTTGCTGACCCAGCTTGGTTTTGTATATAGCGAAACCGGCGGCGTATTCAAGGTGAGTGCACCTAGCTTCCGCTTTGATATTGCCCGTGAAGAAGACCTGATTGAAGAAGTCGCACGCCTGCATGGCTACGAGCATATTCCTGCCTTAACGCCAGTCGCCTTACAAGGCATGCTGACTGCGCCGGAGGCCAAGCGCCACACTGATCACTTGAGTGACGTGATGGTGCAGCAAGGCTACCAGGAAGTGGTCACCTACAGTTTTGTCGATGCAGCATGGGAACGTGATCTGTACGGAAACCAGCAACCCATCGCCCTAAAGAACCCGATTGCCAGCAATCTGAGCGTGATGCGCTCTGGTTTGTGGGGCGGCTTACTCGATACCCTAAGCTACAACCTGAATCGCCAGCAATCGCGTGCGTTATTGTTTGAAGTGGGGAGCAGTTATGAGCGTCAGGTACAGGGTTATGCTGAAACCCTGACCTTATCCGGGCTATGTTTTGGTAATGCATTACCTGAGCAATGGGGTACTACAGCACGCCAGTTCGATTTTTACGATGCCAAAGCGCATGTAGAGGCCTTGTTCGCACAGCCGGTGCGTTTTGTAGCTGAGCAACATCCGGCGTTACATCCGGGACAGACAGCCCGGATTTATGCTGGTGAAAAAGCCGTTGGCTGGCTGGGTAAATTGCATCCGCAATGGCAGCAGCAATACCAGTTGAATCAGGCCTGTTTCCTGTTTGAAGTCGATGCAGATAGCATTCAAATCAGTCATGTTCCTGCTTATCAGGAAGTCAGTAAATTCTTGCCGGTGCGTCGCGATCTGGCCATGGTCGTCGACCAAAATATCTCTGCGCAGGACATGATAAATGCCATTATTGCAGAGCAAATTCCACAGTTACAAAGCGTGAAATTGTTCGATGTTTATCAGGGTAAAGGCGTGCCGGAAAACAAAAAAAGCCTTGCATTTCTTGTACTTATGCAAGATACTGCCAAGACTATGGTCGATGAGGAAGTGGACACAATCGTGTCACAAATCCTCAAAAATTGGTCATCGAATTTTTCTGCAGTACTAAGATAATTATTCGGATATTCCTCGGTGAGTCGAGGAATATCAGTTAATTCGATACTAGCGTAATCTCACATAATAAGAAGGTTCAGGGGATCGTTAATGACACTCACAAAAGCTGACTTGGCTGACTTGTTGTTTGAACAAGTTGGACTAAATAAGCGTGAAGCCAAAGATATGGTCGAAGCGTTTTTTGAAGAAGTACGTAATGCACTGGAAAATGGAGACAGCGTAAAACTTTCCGGATTTGGCAATTTTGAATTGCGTACCAAATCCGAGCGTCCAGGCCGTAACCCAAAAACAGGCGAAGAAATACCAATTTCGGCACGTCGTGTAGTGACTTTCCATGCCAGCCAGAAATTGAAATTGCGGGTAGAAGAACATTACGCAGAACAACCTTTGCAAGCACAAGCTTAATTTAGTATTTATACATGGTCGAAACGCAAAAAATCACGCTACCGCCTATCCCCGCCAAACGTTATTTCACCATTGGTGAAGTCAGCGAATTGTGTGGTGTGAAGCCGCATGTGCTGCGTTACTGGGAACAAGAGTTCACCCAGTTGAAACCTGTCAAACGCCGTGGCAATCGTCGCTACTACCAGCATCATGAAGTGCTGCTGATCCGCAAGATTCGCGAGCTGCTTTATGAACAGGGTTTTACCATCAGCGGTGCCCGTAACCGCCTGGATGGTGTGGACGAGAAAGCCGAGAAGGCCGGTCGTCTGGCAGCCGAGTCTGCCACTGCATCCACCTTGAACACGGCCGCACTTGCTGCCGAAGCTTCAAGATTACCTTCTGTCGATATCCTGGCCTTAAAAGAACAAATACAGCAGGTAATCAACTTGCTCAAAATCGCCGTTTAATTGGCTTTCCCGATACCTAAAACCGCATATTCTGCTTAGCGAATATGCGGTTTTGTTTTATAATTCAGCCTTCTTTTCAGGCGGGTTCCCGCCTGAATTCAAATGTCGGGGCGTAGCGCAGCCTGGTAGCGCACTTGCATGGGGTGCAAGGGGTCGAGTGTTCGAATCACTCCGTCCCGACCAATGGAAACTTATTAAATTAAGTGTTCCATTTTATTCAAGAAAACGGCTCTAAATCCCAAATCAAATGCAGCTGAAAACATGTCGTTTGTCGAGTGTGGAAGGTTGGATTATCAGAATTACTTGCCCCTACTGAAAGCTAATAACCGCTTCTACTATTTACGTGTTCGCTGTTCTAGGTATTTATCGCCAGCTATTTGATTTGCCTTATACATTTCATCAAGCTTGTTATTCAAAGCATCACACTTATCTTTCCATTGTTCGGAATCTTCCAAGCCGTCATTAAGGTGTGACATTAAATAATCATACCTTTCATTTTTCTGCTTTTGCGTTAAGCCTTGCTCATCCATAGATGCATTAATTGCTTTCATCCGCTTTATTCGAATGTTTGCTTTAGCGGAATATTTCGCACAGACCCCCTCTTGATTGGCTTCAACTTTTTTGATTTCGGCTTTGGAAAACGGCATTGCCTTTTCATAAGTATTTGTTGTGGTGATCGATTGCTGTGCGCATGACGTTGTTAGTAAAGCAACCAGAAAAATTATTGCTCTTATCACTATAGACCTCCGCTCTATTAGCTTTCAGGTATTAGCATACAGCAAAGAAGTTAAGGATGATTCTGTGATCGAGAAAATGCGCGAGTTGAAGGCACTAGGGCTGGGATCGTCACTAGATGAGTTTGGCACCGGCTACTCTTCACTGAAATACTTATCCATTCTGCCGGTGGATTACATCAAAATAGATCAATCTTTTGTACGTGACATGATTCCAAATAAGAGCAAGAACAGCATCATTATTGCGGTGATCGCCATTGCGAGAAGCCTGGGCATACGCGTGATTTCAGAAGGCGTGGAAACTATCCATCAGTTTGAATATTTAACTCAGGAGGGCAGTAGCTTGTTTCAGGGCTTTTACTTTTCCGAACCCGTGCAAGTGAGGTCGTTTGAAGAAGCATGGTGTGTGCTTACAGAATAAGGTATTCGTGGGTGTTTTAAAATATCAAGTCGGCTTATCAGGCATAGAAGCAATCAATAGTGATATTGATTGCTTCTATGCGTTGGGCAGATGTTCCAGGCACAGCGCTTTAAGCACTGACATCTGTTGTAGCAGATGCAGAACTTGCCGTTGATTTTTGTAAGGTATTATTTGCTGAAAAGTGGCGTGACAACGCTTCACTAAGAGGCGCTGGCCGGTTAAGGTAAAAGCCTTGTGCATAGGCCACGCCCATTTCTTCCAGGCAGTCCAGGGTGGCCTGGTCTTCTACATATTCGGCAATGGTTTGAATACCCATAGACTCCGCAACACTTTGAATGGCTTTGGCCATCGCCAGGTCGACTTTATTAATGGTGATGTCTTTTACGTAAGCACCATCCATTTTGAGAAAATCTACCGGCAGGTGTTTCAGGTAACTGAAGGAAGACATGCCACTGCCGAAGTCATCCAGCATAAATCTTGTGCCCATTGCTTTCAGCTCAGTAATCAGTTTGATGGTGTTGTCGATATTAATGATGGCCGAGGTTTCCGTGACTTCAAAACAGACATGGCTGGGAGAAATCTCATAGTTGGAAAAACACTTTTGAATGTAAGGCAGCAGGGTGGGGTCACCGAGTGACATTCCCGACAGGTTGATACTGACAATGAATGGCCTGGTGGTCGACTGTGATTTAAATAATGGTTGTAATGCCATGAATGCGTGTTGGATCACCCAGCGATCAATCTTGGTCATCAACTGATAACGTTCTGCAGAAGGAAGGAATTCGGCGGGAGGAATTATGCCGCCATGTTCGTCACGTTTGCGGATCAGGATTTCGTAGAAAGGAGGCAGCTCTTTCTGCTGCATGGGGAATATCCCCTGGCAGTACAGCACAAAATCATTATGCTCTATGGCTTCGTTGATGCGTAATACCCACTCCATCTCGACGTGCCGCTTGAGTAATACATCATCTTCCGGGTGGAACAAATGTATCTGGTTACGGCCATTGTCTTTTGCCACATAGCAGGCTGCATCTGCATGGCGGGTGATCTGGCCAACGTCTTTCAGGTCGGCGGTAACTTCCACAATGCCGATACTGATGCCGGTCTGGAACAGGCGGCCTTCGTGCATAAACCTGAACGCTTCTACCATCTGGCGTAGCTGCACGGCGATTTCAATCGCTTTTTCAACCTGGCAATAGCTGAGCAGCAAACCGAATTCATCGCCGCCAAGACGTGCAAAGGTGTCTTCCGCACGGATGCGCTGGCTCAAAATCATGCTGATCTGCCTCAGCATCTCATCGCCGGCTGGATGGCCACAAGTGTCATTGATAACGCGGAACTGGTCCAGATCCATATAGCAGAACACATGGTTGGCACGGTGCTGTTTCACGTCTTCCAGCGCCTGTTGCAGGCGTCTTTCCAGTTCCTGCCGATTGACTAGTCCTGTCAGGGCATCATGCCTTGCCTGGTAGCGTAATTGTGCCTGTGCATCCTGGATACGATGGCGCATATCGGCTTCGACATGTTGCATCTCTCTGGAAATCTCGTTGATAGTCGTTTGCAGGGAGTTGATTTCAGGCAGCGTATTCTTTACCTGGCTGATGTGCTGGTTACCTACAACAAACCGTTTCAAAGCCGCTGTCAATTCACGAATAGGCTGGCTGATAGAGCGGCTCACCCAATAGACCAGCACCGAACATAGCATCAGTCCCAAGGTGATGTAACCGATATTCCTGATGAATGCCTGCCGGTGATCTTCTATCATTGCGGCCTTATCAATGGCGACAAACACAAACCCGAGCAGGGCATGTTTGGATTCGCTAGTGAAGATTCTCACCATGGTCACGTCATGCGTAGCCTGCTGCATTACCATAGTTTCTTGTTGCGGTAATGATTCGTTCACGATGAAAGAGGCGCCAAGTTGCGCCAGCGGACGGTTATCCGCATCGGTAATCATTAGTGAGAGGTAAGGCTCGCGGTCAAGCTGGCTGGCTTTGAGCAGCCGGTCTATATATGGGCGGCCATGCAGCTCTGATTGGTTGTGAACAACGGCGGAGAGGAATTTGGCGGTGGTCAGCGCATGTTGACTAAGCTTTTCTTCGTCTCGCTGTAATTGCTCCTGAAAATCAAACAGCAAGAAGGAACAAGATAAGGCGAATACTGGCGCGATCACCAGTAACAATAGCCTGGACTGAATACTTAAGGTTTGGAAAAATTGCATGGTTCCAGGTAATTCATTTAATTCAAAGCAGCGGTTAATACGTGAGGATGAGCATAGTAAATCGCGCTAGCTGAAGTCATGACATCCCCCCGGATTTCGTGTATAAGTCCAAAAGATAATATGGTAACAATTAATCTGCAGTCATTTACCAGATCGTTCATCCAGTCCCGCCAGCAAGTCCAATCAGGCCCGCAGGTTTGTTAACTTGTTTTTGCAGAAGAGTGTATTTGTTTTTTCATGATACAGCAAATTTATATCACAGATTATTTGTCTGATGCAGCAGCCGATACAGCGGCTGTGATTGAGCGCCTGACAGAGCAATGTCCCGTGCTGTTGAAAGCCGACTGGCAGGTGGTGTCTGCGACGCCTTTAAGCGCTTTATTTGACACCTTGCACTCTGTATCACCTGGCATATCAAAAGTGGCAGCAATCCTGCGCGCACGACAAACTTCTTTAAAAGGTCTGCCGGCATTATGTCTGTTGCCGGTGCATCTGGGTTTGCAACTGGATACCTTTTCGCTCAAGGGGACTGTCCCGCTGTCGCCGGAAGTATATGCCTATTTGACGGATATGCTGCAGCAGCATTTTCAGCAGGATTTCATCGTGCATGCGACCGCCGAGCAGCGATTCTGGTGGGTACAGCCAAACCATCTTTTAGATGTCCAGTGCCCCTGGCCGCAAGACTGTTTATATCAGCAGGCTTTTCAATGGCAGCCACAAGGCACGCATGCGTCGCTGATACGGCAATGGACCAATGAAAGCCAGATGCTGCTACACCCTCTTTCTCATGACCAGAATTTGCCGGGCTGGCCAGCACAATTGAACAGTCTATGGTTTGCAAGTGTGCCGGATGTGCCGGTATGGAAACATCAGTGGCAAGCTGTTTTCGGCACCGGCGCAGTGTTTGACGGGTTGCGGGTATCTGAACTACCGGCAGTGAAACAGCTGTCTATGGCGCAGATGCTGGAGGATGCGTCCATCACGAATGCGCTCATGGTTGTTGACCAGCCAGATCAGGTTGACTGGCATAGTCTTTCTGCGGCACTCCAGCAAGGCCGCATATCTACACTTGAGATTGTATTGCCACTGGCCGAGCGCAGCATACGTGTGACCTACAGAAAGCGTTACCGCTGGCAGTTCTGGCGTAAGACTTATACATTACCAGCCTTGTTTGACATGCTTGAAGCTTCATTGCCAAGCTTTAAAATACCCGAGTCTCTTTAACAGCGTTTGGGTTTATCCGGAATATAAATTCAGCCAAAATGAAAATTCAGCAAAGACAATACTCCACGACCTCTTTCCAGGCCTTGCAGGCACAAGGATTGCCAGACTTGATGGCCCGCTTGCTGGCCGCCAGGGCGGTTTCGGTCGAGGACTGGACTTTGCAGGACATGCCGCATCTGCTAAAGCCGCAGGCCTTGACCGGCTGTGCCGAGATGGCACGCTTGCTGGCCGATGCCATTCAGGGAAAGAAAAAGCTCCTGATCATTGGCGATTATGATGCAGATGGAGCGACTGCGACCAGCGTCGCCATGCGCGGATTGAGCATGATGGGGGCACAGGTCGATTTTCTGGTGCCCAACCGGTTTGAATATGGCTATGGCTTGACGCCGGAAATTGTCGCGCTGGCCGCACAACAGCAACCGGATGTGATTTTAACGGTAGACAACGGTATTGCCAGTATCGATGGTGTCAGCGCGGCGAAATCCCTGGGTATGCAGGTGTTGATCACCGATCACCATTTGCCAGCCGATCAGACCCCGATCGCCGATTGTATCGTTAACCCAAACCAGCGAGGCTGTGATTTCCCAAGTAAACATCTGGCGGGGGTAGGTGTGATGTTTTATGTGCTGATAGCCCTGCGCGCCGAGCTCAAGCAACGTGGTTTGTTCGTTGAAGAGTCAGTCCACCTGGGCAGCCTGCTGGATCTGGTGGCATTGGGCACCGTGGCTGACCTGGTCAAGCTGGACGCCAATAACCGCATCCTGGTTAGGCAAGGCTTAAAGCGTATCCGCCAAGGTCAGGCCTGCCCGGGCATTCTGGCGATTTTGAAACTGGCCGGGCGTAATGCTGAACAGGTCACCGCACAAGATTTAGGATTTTATGTCGGCCCGCGCCTGAATGCGGCGGGCAGGCTGGATGATATGACCATCGGTATCCGTTGCCTGCTGGCAACCACGCCACAGGAAGCCATGATGTATGCGCAGCAGTTACACGTGCTGAATGCGGAGCGCAAACAGATCGAGGCAGAAATGCAGTGGGATGCCATGGCCGACCTGACGCAGGATTTTCAGGATAGCCAATACACTATCAGCGTATTTCAGCCAGACTGGCACCAGGGCGTGATTGGCATTCTTGCCTCGCGTATCAAAGAGCGTTTTCACCGGCCGGTGATTGCATTTGCAGATGCCGGGGATGGATTGATTAAAGGGTCAGGCCGTTCGATCGCGGGGTTACACCTGCGGGATGCGCTGGACCTGGTGACCAAGCTGCAGCCTGATTTAATCATTAAATTTGGCGGGCATGCCATGGCCGCTGGCTTGAGCATACGTGAACAGGATTTTGCACGCTTCCAGCAAACGTTTGAGCAAGTGGTGCAACAGCTGATTAATGCTGAAACCCTGCAACAAGTGCTGGAAACGGATGGTGTCCTCCAGGTGCATGAGATGACACTGGAAAATGCAGAAGTCCTGGGCCATCAAGTATGGGGTCAGGGCTTTCCGCCGCCTTTGTTTTATGATGATTTCGAAGTCATACAGCAGCGTATCCTGGGCGAAAAGCACCTTAAGTTGCGCCTGCAAAAGCAGGGCGCGCAGTTCGAGGCCATTTACTTCCAGCATGCTATTTTGTTGCCGGAAAAAGTCACACTTGCTTATGCCCTGCAGATCAACGAGTTTAATGGCGCCAGGAATCTGCAACTGCAAGTGGTACATGCGGATATTGCTTGAGACAGGTTCAAGCCCGGTTTTCAGATTAGCTTTTCAAACCAGGCAAGATTTAGCCTTAGGGCGAACCTCTTAAATACGGTAAAATACAGCCTTCATTCAAGAGGTTAAACATGGCGCGTCCATTTAAAACACCTAAACCAGGTACTCCCGCAAAACGTCCAGCAGCACCCCAGCCACCTGCGATAGAAGCAGAAGGCGATGAGTCTGCTGCTCCGGCACGTGCAGGGCATCGCTTGCATAAACTGCTGGCGCTGGCAGGGTTTGGTTCCCGCCGCGACATGGAAACGCTGATTGAAAGTGGCCGCATCACCATTAATGGTCAGGTGGCACTGGTCGGTGCCATCGTCAATGAGCAGGATATCGTGCGCCTTGATAGCCGCATCCTGCATTTACCGTTTGAGCCTGAGCTGCCGCAGATATTGCTGTACCACAAACCGGAAGGTGAACTGGTCAGCCAGGATGACCCGGAAGGCCGTGCCACCGTATTTGATAAATTACCCAAGATTAAACAGGGTAAATGGATTGCGATTGGCCGTCTGGACATGAACACCAGCGGCTTGCTGATATTCACCAATTCGGGCGAACTGGCTAACCATTTCATGCATCCGCGTTATGAGGTCGAGCGCGAGTATGCCGTGCGTATTCTGGGTGAGCTGACTGAAGACCAGTTAGCGCAACTGAAACAGGGGATTGAGCTGGAAGACGGCCCGGCTAATTTTGAGAGCATCCACGCCAGTGGCGGCGAGGGTGTCAACAAATGGTACCAGGTGGTGATTAAAGAAGGCCGTAACCGCGAAGTGCGTCGCCTGTTCGAGGCATTTCATTTGCCGGTGAGCCGTTTGATGCGTGTGCGCTTCGGCCCTATCAATTTACCGCCACGCCTGAAACGCGGCACCATGCTTAAGTTAGAGCAAAAACAAGTGGTGGGTATCCTGGAGTGGGCGGGTCTGCCGGTGCCACACAAGCCACTCAAGCAATTAAGCCCGCGCGAAAAAGACCGTGCGACCAGCGTGTTCGTACCTAAAGTGCGCAAGCAGCGCCGCAGCCTGCTGGAAAGCGCCAATGGACCTGCGCCTGAAAAACCTGCACGCCCGGCACCGCCACCAGGCACGCGCCGTATTCGTCAGGATTCAGATTTGAAGCAGGCTTCACGCCAGAATGCGCGCGTGAATACGCGTGCTAAGAGGCCTGGGACAAAAAAGCCTGGCGCTTAAAAAAGCCAGGAACTTAAATTTAATTGCCCGCAATCGCAGCCGCGGTTAATTTGAATAAAGCTAAACTTGAGTTGACTTTGCGTTAAAGCAAAACAGACAAGTTAAGCAGATTTGTATGGTGGTAAAAAAAGCTCTACGCAACGTAGAGCTTTTCGTTTTATAGCTGAAGCTTTACTCTGTAGGCAAAACTGCTTCCAGCAAATCCTCTTTAGTCAGCATAAACACAAACTGGTCACCGCCACTGGTATCCAGCCAGGTGAATGGCAGGTCAGGGTAGGCTTCATGCAAGGCATCACGATTGTGGCCGATCTCGACAACCAGCACACCGCCATCATTCAGGTATTCACTGGCCTGTGTCAACAGCGTATGTGTATGATCAAGACCAGCATCACCACTGCCTAATGCCAGTTGCGGCTCCTGGCGGTATTCTGCCGGCAGTTCAGCCATGCTGGGCGCATCCACATAGGGCGGGTTGCTGATAATCACATCATATTTGCGGCCCTTGAGCGCACTAAACATATCGGATTGCACCGCCTGCACCTGGTCTTCCAATGCGTAGCGCTTGATATTGATATTGCTGACATCAATCGCATCAGAGGAAATATCGATAACGTCGATATGCGCATTCGGGAACGCTTCAGCCAGTAATATGCCCAGGCAGCCGGAACCGGTACAGATATCGGCAGCAGATTCGACCATTTCCGGGAACTCTACCCACGGTTGCAGGCCATTTTCCAGCAGTTCGGCGATAAACGAACGTGGCACGATCACACGCTCATCGACATAAAACTTATAGCCGCGCAACCAGGCTTCATTGACCAGGTAAGCGGTGGGCGTGTGTTCGCTGACGCGTTTTTCTATCAGCGTAGCCAGGTGCCGGTTTTCTTCTGTAGTCAGGCGCGCATCCAGGAAGTTATCCAGTGTGTCGTGCGGCAGGTGCAGGGCGCTCATGACCAGCCAGACGGCTTCGTCATAGCTGTTGTCGGTGCCGTGGCCATAAAAAATATCTGAGTTTTCAAAACGGCTGACCGCATAGCGCAGCCAGTCACGTATGGTTTGTAGAGTGTCGGTCATATCTTATTTCAGCAGTAACTGCATGGTGCGTTTGTAGGTTTCCTTGAGCGGTTCAATATCTGCAACCGCCACACATTCATTCAGTTTGTGGATGGTGGCATTCAAAGGTCCGAACTCAATCACTTCCCGGCAAATTTCAGCGATAAAACGGCCGTCAGAAGTGCCACCTGTGGTCGATAGTTCCGGCGTGATGCCGTAACTTTGTTGAATCGCCTCACTGATAGCGGCCACCAGTTCACCGCGTGGCGTGATGTAAGACTGATTATGTTCCCAGTCCAGCGTATATTCCAGCGCATGTTTGTCCAGGATGGCATGCACACGTGAGCGCAGGCTGGTTTCTGCACTGCCCTGACCATCTACTTCCGGGCAGTAGCGGAAATTAAACAGGATCTCTACTTCACCTGGCACCACATTGGTCGCGCCGGTGCCGCCATTCATATTGGAAATTTGCCATGACGTCGGCGGAAAGTATTCGTTGCCGTTATCCCACACAGTTTCAACCATGTCTTTGATCGCAGGCGCGACTAAATGAATCGGATTTTTCACCAGGTGCGGGTAAGCGATATGGCCTTGTATGCCTTTAACAACGAGCTTCCCTGATAGTGAACCACGGCGGCCATTTTTAATCATGTCTCCTACCAGCTTGTTGCTGGTCGGTTCGCCGACGATGCAGTAATCAAAAGTCTCACCGCGCGCCTGTAGCGCTTCAACCACTTTGACCGTGCCTTCAATGGCAATGCCTTCTTCGTCAGAAGTCACCAGCAAACCAATGGAGCCAGGGTGATCAGGATTTTCCGCAATAAACTCCTCAATACTGGTGATAAACGCCGCCAGTGAAGTTTTCATATCCGCCGCACCACGGGCATACAGCATGCCGTCTTTAATGGTCGGTTCAAACGGTGGTGTATGCCATTGGTCCAGCGGACCGGTCGGTACCACATCCGTATGCCCGGCAAATACAATCAGCGGGCTGGTTGTGCCACGGCGTGCATAAAAATTATCTACCTCACCAAAGCGCATACGCTCGATCTTAAAACCCAGCGCCTCCAGTCGTGCAATCATTGTTTCCTGGCAATCGGCATCTGCCGGTGTCAGTGAGCGGCGTTTGAGTAAATCAATGGCAAGTTCCAGTGTCTTGGACATAAGCATTATTCTTTGGCGAAAAGTTGGGAGTAGTCGGCTTCGTTAAAGCCAAGTGCGAGAATCTGGTTTTGATTGACCAACACCGGACGTTTGATGACAGAGGTTTTATCCTGCATCAGCGGCAAGGCGCTGGCGGCATCAACCACCGCATTTTTTTCGGTATCACTCAGGTTGCGCCAGGTCATGCCGCTACGGTTGACCAGTTTTTCCCAGGGCTGCTGGGACAGCCATTGCTGGCCGGTGGCAGCGTCTAGGCCGAGCTTTTTAAAGTCGTGGAATTCATAAGCGATTGCGTGCTGGTCCAGCCAGGCCCGCGCTTTCTTGACGGTGCTGCAATTGGGGATGCCGTAAAGTTTCATGACGGTAATTCTTGGTCAAAGAAACTATTTTACCAGCCAGCGACTTGGGTGTTGAAATTTATTCGGGTTCGCCTGGTCGGGTAAGTGCATTCAGGCTGTATGCATACAATCAGCGAAAGAGGCTAAAACAGACTTTTGGTGGTGGATTTGAGTTGCAGTTCACTGAATACATCAAACAGGAATTTCTGCTCTACCGGTTTAGAGAACAGGTAGCCTTGCATCTGGTCACAGTTGATGCTGACCAGGGCCTGGCGCTGGTCTTCGTCTTCTACGCCTTCGGCCACCACGTTCAGGTCCAGCGCATGTGCCAGTTTGACAATCGCTTCTACAATAGACAGCGAGGTTTTTGAAGCCGCCACGCCTTTGGTCAGTGAACGGTCCAGTTTGACTTCGCTGATCTCCAGGTCTTGCAGATGCGTCAGGCTGAACGGGTGCAGGCCAAAGTCATCCAGGGAGATTTTCAAACCCTGTTTTTTAAAGTGACGTAAGGTTTCCTTGAACTGTGCCTGGTGATGGATAGCCGTGGTTTCAGACACTTCCAGGATCAGGTTGCGCGCTTCTACCTGATGTTCTTCCAGAATGGCTTGAATATGCGCATCCAGGTGCTTGTTCCTGAATTGCTGGTTAGACAGGTTGACTGAGATACTCAGGTCTATACCTCTATCCCTGGCCTGGCTGATGGTACTGCAGGTTTGCGAAATCACCCAGGCATTGATTTCTTCAATCATGCCAAAACGTTCGGCCGCCTCAATAAAGAGGGTAGGCGAGAGCAGGCCGCGGGTGGGGTGCTGCCAGCGTAACAAAGCTTCAGCACCATGCACCAGCCGGGTGACGGCATCGACCTTGGGCTGGAACAGTAGCCTGAATTCCTGTTCGGTAATGGCTTTTTTCAGTTCAATGCGTGTCTGCTGCATTTCATCCGAAGCCTGCTCGATTTCGGCATCGAAAAAACGATACTGGTTCTTGCCGTTTTCCTTAGCCTTGTACATGGCTGCATCGGCATTCAATTTGAGTTTTTGCAGGTTGCCATCCTGCGGATACATGGAAATACCGATAGAGCAGGAAATCTCGATCACATGATTTTCGATAACAAATGTCTCGCGTAGTGAGTCAATAATGCGCTGGATCACAGTCACCGCACTCTGGTGATTCTCAATTTCACTGAGTACGGCAATAAATTCATCACCACCTGCGCGAGCCACATAATCACAGTTACGGATAGCATTGCTAATGCGTTTGGCAACCTCTATCAACAGCAAGTCACCAATGTGGTGGCCAAACTGGTCATTGACCGGTTTAAAGTGGTCAAGATCAATGTAGGCCAGTGCCAGTGATTCGCCATTGCGGTCACAGCGTTTGGCACTGATGGCCAGATGCTGGTTGAGCGCATCGCGGTTAGGCAGGTGGGTAAGCGGGTCGTAAGCGAGGAATTTCTTGCTAGCATCTTGCGTATTGCGGAAAGTCAGTTTGCTTTGCGCGAGATCGACATTGCGCTCGTAAAAGATCACCAGGATAAACGAGGTGATAAACAGCAGCACCGGTGCCAGTGTTAACAACAGTACCAGATAATTGCCCGCCTGGTCAGTGGGCTGCCCGATAAACATATTGTTATGCAGAATACTGAGGTTGATCGCTGCATGCGAAGCGAGGAAGCCCAGGGCAATTTCGACTGCAAACATCACTTTCAGGCGTTGCAGAGCCTTGCCTTCATAGCTCTTGATCCACAGCATGGTGACAATGGCAAGCGCCGAAGTCAGGCAGGTCAGGAAAAATGCAAACAGGGCAGTCCAGGTATCAATACGGGCGTTTATGGTGCCGGCACTGATCTGGTAGAAATAGGAAAGCAGGTAACCGCTGATGGCGGCCGCAAACGACGCATATAGCAGTTCACGCAGCGGCAGTTTTTTCTTATTGACGGTATTGAGCAGCGAAAGTGCAAGCATGTATGCGCACAACAGGCTGCCAATAAAGTCGACCGGGTGTTCAGTGATTTTGGGGAAGTTGTCTGCGGACATCTGGTAGCCACAGTGCAGCAGGAATACACCAAGTGCTACGACCAGTGCATTTTTTCTGAGCATGGAGTCGTGGTCTTTGGCTGTGACTTTACGTAGCCTGTCGACCAGTTCAAACGCAAAATAGCACCCGACCACACTGAGTGTGAACAGAACCGGGATAAGGAATTGCGTTGTAGTCATATTGTGAGTAATTACACGATTATTTTGATTGTTGGTGTTGTGACACTACTACGATTTTTTACTGTTACGGTTTGTTGCTTATTAACTCATTCTCCACACTAAACATTTCCCGTTTTGATACACCATCACGGGAATCACATTGATAACGACGTTTACAAGTGATAACTTGAGCCGAAAAAAGCCGGACCTATGCATACGCGGTGACTTGGGCTAGGTCAGGTGACACCTGTACCCCGCCCCAGTCCCATGCATGTAGTGATTCCTCGTTGATAAAGGTCTGAGGTTAGATACCGCGTAATAATTCGTTAATGCCGACTTTGCTCAATGTTTTGGCATCGACTTTTTTCACGATCACCGCGCAATACAGGCTGTATTTGCCATCGCTTGATGGCAGATTGCCAGACACCACTACTGAGCCAGCTGGAACGCGGCCATAATGCACTTCGCCGGTTTCGCGGTCATAGATTTTGGTGGATTGGCCGATATATACGCCCATGGAAATCACGCAGTTGTCTTCAACGACTACGCCTTCAACCACTTCAGAACGTGCGCCAACAAAACAGTTGTCACCAATAATGGTTGGGCCAGCTTGCACAGGCTCCAGCACGCCGCCAATACCTACGCCGCCGGACAGGTGCACGTTTTTACCGATTTGCGCACATGAACCAACGGTCGCCCAGGTATCTACCATGGAGCCTTCGCCCACATAAGCACCGATGTTGACGTAAGAAGGCATCAGCACGGTATTTTTGGCAATGAAAGAGCCTTTGCGCACGATGGCATTTGGCACCACGCGGAAGCCGCCGGCCTTGAAATCTTCTTCAGTGTAATCGGCAAATTTCGGGTCGACTTTGTCGAAGTAGCGGGTCACGCCATCATCCATCAGGTAGTTATCTTTCAGGCGGAAAGACAGCAGCACGGCTTTTTTCAGCCATTGATGTGTTTCCCACTGTTGGGTGTCGCCAATACGGCTGGCCACGCGCAGTTTTCCAGCGTCCAGGTCATCAAGAATGGAAGCAACGGTTTGCTTGATTTCTGCAGATGCATTCGCAGGGTTGATGTTGGCGCGGTCTTCAAAAGCCGCCTCAATAATGCTTAGACGTGGATCCATGATGTTCTCTATTGATAGGAATGGGTAAAACCCGAAATTTTAACCTAATTTCGGGTGTTTAGTACTTTGCATGTGGCAATGAATGTAAGGAGCAGATGTGCTTATTTGGATTTTGCTGCCTGGTATAAAGGCAGCACTCTCGGCATCATCGCCTTCAGGTCTGCGATGCGGCTGTCTCCTGACGGGTGGGTGCTCAGGAACTCAGGCGGTTTTGAACCGCCAAGCGCATTCATTTTGTTCCATAGTGTGATTGCTGCTTCAGGGTTGTACCCCGCACGTGCTGCCAGTTCCAGGCCGATCTCGTCGGCTTCATGTTCTGCGGTACGGCTATTAGGTAAGGTCAGCGCGACGGCAGCTACCGTGCCGCCCAATGCCAGGGCAGCATTGGCATTGTCGGCGTTTTTGGTTGTGACGCCCACCGCCGCAGCCAGGCCGAGTAAACCGTATTGTTGTACTTTGGCACGAGACATCTGCTCACGTACATGTTCACGCAAGGCATGGGAGATTTCGTGCCCCATAACTGCAGCCAGTTCGTCATCACTCGGCTTGATCTGGTCCAGCAGGCCCGTATACACCATGATTTTGCCACCGGCCATGCAATAGGCATTTACTTCCTTGCTGTCCATGACATTGATTTCCCATTTCCACTTGAGGGCGTCGGGACGGAACACGCCGACCTGGGCGATCAGGCGGTTGGCAATATTACGCACGCGCTGCGTTTCCTTGCTGTCGGTATTCAGCACCTTTTTGTCCTGGGCTTCTTTCACCGTTTTCTGGTAGGCCAGCGCTGATTCCTGCTCGGCCTCTTTCTCGGACACCAGTCCCACATACTGTTTACGCTCTACACCAACGGCGCCGGACTTGGTGGTGCTGGTGGTTGCGCAACCTGCTAACTGCAGGCTTAACACAGAGGTTGCAATAATCAAGTAGGTTTTTATGGTCATAGTTCATCTCACATGTGGCTATACACAAATTTTACTACGGTTGTCTTTTCCGTTCATCAATCGCATTTTATCTGCTTTGAGGAAGTGCTAAATTTTTACCTGTGACCCTAATTCAACCACCCGGTTAGGCGGCAGCTTGAACTGGTTGGTGATGGTTTCCGCCGTCCTGAACAAACCAATAAAAATCTTTTTGCGCCAGAATGCCATGCCTGGTTTGTCAGAAGCAATCAGACTCTCTTTACCGACAAAGAATGAGGTATCCATGGTATCCAGCGTTAAGCCCTGTGCTTCGGTCAATGCCAGGTCACGCGGCAGGTCAGGCTCATCCATATAGCCGTAACGGATAGTGACGCGATAGAAACCATAGTCCAGGTTTTCTACCGCGAGACGTTCTTCCTGGCTGGTGTAAGGGTAATCTTCAAAGCGTACGGTCAATATCACGACATTGTCATGCAACACCTTGTTATGTTTGAGGTTGTGCAACAGTGCATGCGGTACGCCATCCGGGTTAGGTGTCATAAACACACCGGCACCATTGACGCGAGCAGGCGGATGCGCGCCTATGGCCTGGATAAACGGCACCAGTTCCATGGATTCTGACCTGAGGATGCGATAGAGCAAGGCCCGACCTGTTTTCCAGGTACGCATCAGGGTGAAAATAATCAGCCCCATCAGTAAAGGCACCCAGCCACCATCAGGAATTTTCAGGATGTTGGCGGTAAAGAAAGACAAATCAATCACCAGGAATACTGTAATCAGGCAAGCGGTTTTGAATTTACTCCATCCCCATAAATGATGGAAAACCACTGCTGCCAGCAAGGTGGTGATGACCATATCGCCAGTCACCGCAATCCCGTAAGCCGCTGCCAGGTCGCCTGAGCTGCCAAAAATCACTACCAGGCCCATGGTCGCAAGCATCAGGCCCCAGTTAACGCGTGGCATATAGACCTGGCCTTCAGTTTGCTCGGAGGTATGCGCAACGTGCATGCGCGGGATAAAGCCGAGTTGCAGTGCCTGGCGCGACACAGAAAATGCGCCGGTAATCACGGCCTGTGAAGCAATCACGGTGGCCAGCGTGGCCAGCAGAATGAGCGGGAATAATGCCCAGTCGGGGGCCAGGTGATAGAAAGGGTTCTGGATGGATTCAGGATCGGCAAGAATCAGTGCGCCCTGGCCGAAGTAATTACAGATCAAGGCAGGCAATACAAACAGGAACCAGGCCAGGCGTATCGGTTTACGGCCGAAATGGCCCATATCTGCGTACAGCGCTTCGGCACCTGTGACAGCCAGTACCACGGCACCCAGGGCAATAAAAGCGATCTTGGGCTGGGTGCTGAAAAACAGGTAAGCATAATAAGGGCTGAGCGCTTTGAGGATTTCAGTATGGTGGCTGATATTAATGGCACCGAGGATGCCGAGCACAGCAAACCAGGTCAGCATGATAGGGCCAAAAAAAGCACCCATGACCGCGGTGCCTTTGCTTTGCGCCCAGAACAGTAAAAACAGCACAAACAGTGTGATGGGCACTATCCAGTCATCCAGCTGCGGTGCGGCAACCTCAAGCCCTTCCACCGCAGATAACACAGAAATCGCTGGTGTGATCATGCCATCGGCGTAAAACATGCAGGCGCCGATAATACCCAGCATCATGATGCGTTTGCGCTGGTCAGGGTCACCGCCAGCATAACGGCTGGCTAGTGACAGCAAGGCCATAATACCGCCTTCACCACGGTTATCTGCCCGCATGATAAAAGCCACATACTTAAAGGAAACAATGAGCAGAAGTGCCCAGGTGATCAAAGACAAAATACCGTAAACGTTATCTTGTGTAAGTAGAAGCGGGTGATGGCCTACCGCAAAAACTTCTTTCATCGTGTAGAGGGGGCTGGTTCCGATATCACCGAATACGACCCCGAGTGCGGCAAGTGCCATGGTATGGAGTGCCGCGGGCTGACTTTTTGTATTGTCCATTGTGTGAACGACGTAAAGCAAACGTTTATTATCTGTCAATTTGACAGCTTAACCAAAGACTTTTGCTGCCGCACCGGTATGGCTATGTTAAGAATATATAAAAAACATTAATCCTCGCTTTGGGCGATTTGCGTGACGACTACGTTGGCTGAGCCTTTGTGTAGCGTCACGCGCAATGGCTCCTGTGCCACCAGTTGCTGCACATCTGTGACTGGTTGACCATCCGCTTTCTGCACAATCGCGTAGCCACGTGCCAGTACCTCGTGCGGATTCAGCTGCTGCAGGCTGGTAGAAAAGTGATCAAGCCGTCGCAATTGTTTATTCAACAGATGCTGCATGGCTAGCTGTAAACGGTGTTGCCATTGTTGCAGCGATTGCTTTTGCTGCTGTAATTGCTGCGTTGGCGAAATCAGCCTGCGTGATAAGTAATCGAGCGTCTGCGCCTGTTTTTGCAACAGGGATTGCATGGCGCGCATCAGGCGCGCTTGTGATTGTGCCAGTTGTGATCGCAACTGTGACTGGTCAGGGCAGGCAAGCTCTGCGGCAGCCGTCGGTGTGGCGGCGCGCAGGTCAGCGACAAAATCAGCAATCGTAAAATCCGTTTCATGGCCGATGCCACTGATGGTGGGCAAGCGGCAATCTGCAATGGCGCGTGCCACCACTTCTTCGTTAAAAGACCATAAGTCTTCAATACTGCCACCACCACGGCAGATCAGCAGGGTATCGACTTCCTGCCGCTGGTCAGCCTGGCGGATAGCGTTCGCAATCAGCTCTGCCGAGCCTTTGCCTTGTACCGGTGTCGGGTAAATAATCACCGCCATGCCAGGGTAGCGCCGGCGTATCGCCGTTAACACATCGCGCAATGCCGCTGCATCGGGGGAAGTGACAACACCTATGCGATGCGGATCTGCCGGAATGGGTTTTTTGCGGGATTGATCGAACAGGCCTTCGGCCTGCAGGCGCTGTTTTAACTGCTCGTAAGCCTCATACAGCCTTCCAAGGCCGGCTGGCTGCATAAACTCAATCGTCAGCTGGAAATCGCCACGCGCTTCATACAGCGTCACGGTGGCACGCGCTTCAATCGAATCGCCTTCGCGCGGCATGTTTTCCACAAGGCTGTTACGCCCTTTAAACATCACGCAACGTACCTGGGCCTTGGCATCCTTGAGTGAAAAGTACCAGTGGCCACTGGCCGCGCGTGTGAAGTTGGAGATTTCACCGCTGATCCAGAATAAGGGGAAACTGGTTTCCAGTAATTCCTTGGTGAGTCGCGTCAGGTCGCTGACATTTAAGATTTGCTTGGAAGAGGTCGATAACAAACTGGCCATAGGCCCACATTATCCAACAGCCAGTGTTGGTTGGCTATGTTTTTTCTGTAGCCCTGAGAACTGGCTTATTCAATATAAAAATAATGTAGACGATATTTTTCGCCCTCTGCAAGTTAGGCAAAAGGGCACTTTTTCACTGCATATGAGTCCTTAAATAGGTCAGGCATAGAAAATTTTTTATCGTCATGCTTTAGATAATGTCAAAAATGCAAATAAAAACATATACATATACTGCGCGTAAGACATTCTTGTTTATGTCACTCTGGTTATCAATGGCGGTATTTACGCTGTGGTCGCTCACGTCCGTAGCTGACGAAGAAAAGACCGCGAATGAAATTGTAATGAACCAGCCAGCAGAAGATGTAGAAAGCACACCTCAGGCGAGTGAGCCAGTCCCTGGCTATAGCCGCGAGCAGTCAAAAATGCAGAATGAAGGCTACAAGCAGTTTATCAAGCTGCAAACCAGCCTGGCTTCGGGGACTAAAAATGCGCTTGGTTTAAGCAGTTATGAGCAGGCCTATACGGATTATTGTGCCCTCGCCGGCGAAGCCCACAATCCTGACGCACAATTCGCCATGGGCTGGTTTTACAGTACCGGCAAAGGCGTGGAAGTGAACCATGATATAGCGGCACGCTTTTTCAGCCTGGCTGCGATACAAGGGCACCGGGACGCGAGGGAATGGCTGGATAAAGAGCCGGGCAATGTGGCGCTGGCAAAATTGCCTGCGTGTATGCATAGCCAGGAAAATTCTGCTGCCCAAGTGTTATACCGTAAACGCGGGCCGGTGTATCAGCTGGTGAAAAAGCATGCGCCAACCTATGGTGTGGATGTGGATCTTGCCATGGCGGTGATTGCGGTGGAATCCGGCTTTAACCCGAAAGCCACTTCGCGCAAGCAGGCGCAGGGTTTGATGCAGTTATTACCTGATACTCAGGCCAGGTTTCATGTCAAGGATGCTTATGATCCCGAACAGAATATCAAGGGCGGGCTTTCGTATTTACGCTGGCTGATCGCTTATTTTAAAGGTGATGTGGAATTGGTCGCGGCTGCCTATAATGCGGGCGAAAATGCCGTGCAGCGCCATCAGGGTATCCCGCCATATCCCGAAACGCGAAATTATGTGAAACGCATTGCCTTTTACTACAAAAAGAAACATCACGAGGTCAGGCAAAAAACGGCCATGCGCCAAAATGATGTGGCATCCTCCGCGTCCTGATGCAGTTTTTTTAATGAAGCATTCATTAAAATTGGAGAACCATCTATCCGCCTAAGCCATCACAAGCCGGTTATCTATTACAATTTCAGTCTTATTTAATGCGCAGGAGCATGCAATGTGTCAATGGTTTAAAGGGAAGGGCGGCTATGTATTGGGGTTTCTGGCCTGTTTCGGGATAGTCGCACTGGCTTTGGCGATACAGGTGCATTACAACCTTGAGCCCTGCCCATTATGTATTTCACAACGCATTATTTTCATGAGCCTGGGCGTATTGTTCCTGGTGCATGCATTTGTGCAGCCTAAATCCTGGTTAAGCACCGGCTTAGTCGTGGTGGAAGTGTTAACTGCTTTAGGTGGTGCAGGTGTGGCAATCCGCCACTGGTGGCTGCAAGTGCATAAAGATGAAATCATTGCCGACTGCGGTGTGGGTTTTGACTATATGTTCGAGAACTTCCCGTTGAAGAAAGCCCTGACGCTGGTATTCCGCGGTACCGGGGATTGCGCGGCGATTGACTGGACTTTGCTTGGGTTGACCCTGCCACAACTCGGTTTGATCAGCTTTATAGTATTTGGCAGCTATGGCGTATTCCTGTTTCGCGCCAGACGTTGCAGTCGTTAATTAACAGCTAGCTCTAAATCTGGCGAAAGATCTAATCCGCCGCAGTAAAGGCGGTGACTTTCACACCGGGCAACTGCTCATACAGCATGGCAGATTGCCTGGAAATCGTCTCATGCCACTCCTGAAACTGGCTTTCGCACGAATGCTCGGCCAATTGCGGCACCATGTCATTGGGGATGTCGGAGGCGCGCAATTTGGCTTTTTCGCGTTTCAGGCAACCCAGGTATTTGGCTTTGGCGTAAATCTCTTCGGTATGCATGCTGGCAATCGCCTGGTCAGCCTGGTTGATGGACTGGCACAATGGCGCTTGCTGGCTACTCCAGGCATAGCTGGCGTTCTTTTGCATATGAATCACGCTGGCAATATCCTCGCCGCGTTTGTGTATCCAGCCTTCCAGAATCTCGTTGCCACAACTTTCGTTCTGGCAACGCATGACACTTTTAATCAGCCAGGCGGCCTGCTTGGTCATGCGGTCTTCAGAAATGCCGCAGTTGTGAATGACATCATGCGACCGGGACATATACAGCTTGTAATTGGCGCGCCAGGTGGCGTGGCTGGCACAGGCGACCTTGCGCAAGGGATTGGAAACGGCGCATTGTTCAGTCGGCATGCTCTGCAATCGCTCGGGGGACCGGTTGCCGACCCGGCGGCAGGCCAGTGAAATCGCCTGACCATATGCTTGCGTGATGCCCCAGAACGACAGTCTGGCACGGCTGAATTCCGGACTGCTTTTAAGCGTGCCATCATTTTTCCAGTCCAGCGTCTCCGAAGACATATTCGATTTATGAAACACTACTTCACGTTCTGCTTCCATCGAGAATTCACTGCATGATGCCTGTACAAACTTGGTGGTGATGGTGTCGTCATGATCGTCCGCCCTCAGTTTGAAACGGATCATATCGTCGAGCTGGCCGACTTGCAGAGAATCAAGATCGACAGACACGGTGAGGAATTTTTCGCGGCCCTGGACCGTTTGCCATTGCTCTGCATGTAACTCAGGGATGAGCAGCAACATCTGCAAACAAACTAATACAGCACATCTAAACATCATAAATAAAACTACATCCGGAGTGATCAGGTACTTTTTTTCAAAAGCATTCAGCCTAGCGCAGCTGAATATACATTATTACGACCGGCCTGTTTGGCTTCGTATAATGCATTATCAGCGCGATGCAACAAGTGTGAGAGTGTATCACCGGCTTGCAACACGGCAACACCTGCACTAATCGTAATGGTATCTATCTCGGTAATGTCGAGTAAGTGTATCTGCTTGCGCATTTTTTCAGCCAGCTGATAGGCCTGCTTTAGTGATGTGCGCGGCGCGTACACAATCAATTCATCCCCACCCCAGCGCACGGTAATATCCGAAGCCCGGCTATGTTTTTTAATGCACGCAGCAACGCTTTTCAGCACCTTATCTCCCAGTACATGCCCATAGGTATCGTTGATTTTCTTGAAGTTATCTATATCGATCAGTATCAGCGCATCCGAAGTTTTCCCTCGGGTAGCGGGCGAGTATTCGGCAAATACATTCTCAAAATGATGGCGATTGCTGAGGCCGGTCAAATGATCTGTGCTGGATAGTCTGGTGAGATTTTCTTTTTCCTTTTCGAGGGCCGAATTCACCGCAGCCAGCTGTTCAGTGCGTTGCTTGACCAGCGCTTCCAGATTGGCGTTCAGCGCTTTCAGATGACTGGTTTGCGTTTCGCGCAGGCTTTCATAATTGTGGATGATAAAAAACTGGGCCAGCATGTAAAAGCCCAGGCTGAGGATATCCAGATTTTTAAATTCAGAAGGAAACAATCCTGATAAATGGTTGCCTACCACCAGAGCTAGGATGATTGCCAGCATTGAATAGCCGGCTTGACGACCTTTGAGGTAAAAAGCGGAAGCTAATATCAGTAACAGCAGGCCACTGCGGGTTGGATTGCCATTGGCCAGAAAAAACACGATGAGAAACTGCACGAAGCATAGCCACAGGGCGATGCTCGCAATTAACTCCACCATTTTATGATGGCGGTGCAGTATCCATAGCAGGATAAATGCAGCACAGGCAAACAGAAGGTCGACTTTGCCCAGAAAGGGATTGGTATTCCAGCGGATCACGCTCATGGCCAGGGATACCAGGCCAGCAAAAGTGAACACATTATTGAGGAAAATCACCTTGTAACGAACGTTAACGGTGTCTGTTAACGCCGGAAAAAGCTGGATCGGACGTAACATGACCACAAGCAGCTTGTTAATCCACTTTTTCAATATCCGTTTTCCTTGGCAATTATTGTTTTTGTGATGCGGTCAGTTTATGTAAAATGGCTACTGCGTCAGCTAAGTCAGGAACTTCATTGGAATTTTACATATATTAAGCTGGCGCGTGTATTAAATTATCACTTCAATTCTGGATATTTGAATGATGGATGATTCCGGCTGCCAGTGCGGAAAAACTCTGTCGATCTGTTATGAAACCATATAAAACCTTAGATGACTTTGTCGGCAACACACCCCTGGTTGCTTTGCAACGCATCAACCCGAACACCAGCAATACCATTCTGCTCAAGCTAGAAGGCAATAACCCGGCCGGTTCGGTTAAGGACAGGCCTGCCTACAGCATGATCCTGCGTGCCGAACAACGTGGCCAGATCAAGCCCGGCGACACCCTGATTGAAGCCACCAGTGGCAATACCGGCATTGCGCTGGCTATGGTAGCGGCCATGCGCGGCTATAAAATGATACTGGTAATGCCGGAAAACCAGACCATAGAACGCCGCCAAAGCATGAAAGCGTATGGTGCCCAGCTGGTGCTGACGCCCAAGGATGGCAGCATGGAACTGGCGCGCGATTTGGCGATGAAGATGCAGGCAGAAGGCGAAGGTATCGTACTCGACCAGTTTGGCAATTCGGATAATCCGCTGGCGCATTATGAAGGCACCGGTCCGGAAATCTGGCGCGATACCGAAGGCAAAGTCACGCATTTCGTTTCCAGCATGGGCACCACCGGCACCATTATGGGCACCTCGCAATACCTGAAAGAACAGAATCCGGCTATCCAGATCATAGGCGTGCAGCCGGAAGACGGCGCCCAGATTCCGGGTATCCGTAAATGGCCCGAGGCGTATATGCCTAAAATTTTCGATGCCAAGCGTATAGATGAATTGCGCTATGTCAGCCAGAAGCATGCTGAAGATACGACGCGCAAACTGGCCCAACAGGAAGGTATTTTCGCCGGGATTTCCAGTGGCGGGGCTTTGTATTCGGCATTGCAATTATCCAAAGAAGTGAATAACGCCGTGATTGTCGCCATTGTGTGTGATCGCGGTGATCGCTATCTATCTTCCGGAGTGTTTCCTGATTGATGCGCAGTTTGTGCCTGAGCCTGATTCTGTGGTCGGCACAAGCCTGTGCCATCAGCCAGATCAGCCTCAGCGCAGATAGCGTCAGCAGTGACCTGTTTCAACTGGAAAAGCCCAATGCAGTACTGGACTTACGCAGCAAACAGCAGGTAAAAATCAACGCCGAGCGGCTGCAATTGGGTGATGCAACACTGGATAAACCGAATATCTCGCTGGACATCAGCCAGCGTCCCACCTTGCTGATCACTTCCGATCAATTGCAGATGCAGCCTTACCAAGTCAGGCATCCGCGCATTTTCCTGGATTACCGGCAAAAGACGGTTCAACCTACTTTGTCTCTGGATGCCGAAGTCAAAGCATTGCATGACGAAGTCTGGGGCAAATTTCACCTTAATTGTCTGGTGGCAGCACAAGCTGAGACGCAAACCTGGCGTTGCGAAGATGGCTTGTATCAGGATATTCGCTCCAACGTTCCCTTTGATTTGCTGGTGACCCCGACTTGGAAAGCCGTCGCTAAAAGCGGTGAGATGGCGAAGGGTGTAGACGTGGAGTTATCAGTCAACCAGGCAAAGTTCAGCGATGCAGAAGGTTTGCATGCAGCGGATAAGCTGACCGGCAAGGTCAATCTTTCGGCGCATGAACAAGCCGGCGGCTGGCGCTGGCAGGGTGTTTTCGACTGGCAACAGGGGGAGCTATTCTGGCAGCCATTTTATTTTGCCGATGGCAACAAACGGTTTGAGATCAGAGGGTTTTACCGCCAGCCTTATCTGGATATCGAGCAGGCTACCCTCAGTTTGCCAGGCGTAGGCACATTGCACAGCCAAAGCCGTGTCAACCTGATCAGCAAAGAATTCGAGATATTAAAGGTCGATGCCCATGATGTGGATTTTAATGGCGTCTACCAGGCGTTTATCCAGCCGCTGATTCCCAATTCAGCATTCGGGCATCTGAACGTTTCCGGCAAGGCGGACTGGTCTTTCGAAGCTAAAGGATTGCAGCCTTTGAAGTTCCACCTGAATATTGTGGATGCCAGCCTGGAAGACCAGCGCGGCAAATTCGGCTTCAGCCATTTGAGTGCCAATATCCCGTGGGATTATGAGCAACCAACACAGATAGCCATGGGTTACCAGTCCGGCCATATTTTAAAAATCCCCCTGGGCCCAACCAGCTGGTGGGCTGAAGTTAACCGTTATTCCATCACTTCACCCAGCCTGAAGCTGCCGATCCTGGATGGGATGCTGGATTTCCAGGATATTTCCGCCGCCTGGATCAACCAGAGCATGGTCTGGCATGTCAAGATGGATATGCAGCCTATCAGCATGTCACAATTCAGCCAGGCGCTGGACTGGCCGACCATGCGTGGCCAGATCACCGGGGCTGTGCCATTGATCACCTATGCCAACCATGAGTTGCGCATGACTGGCGATATGCAGTTCAGGCTGTTTAATGGCATGGTCGGCATGTCTGACCTGGATATTGATGACCCGTTAGGCGCGGTGCCGAAATTGCACGCGAATTTCACCATGCGCGATATTGACCTGGGTGAAATCACCCGCACCTTTAATTTTGGCTCTATCAGTGGCAAACTGGAAGGCGATATCAAGCACTTGCGGTTGCAGAACTGGAAACCGGTGTATATGGATGCTGTGATCCAGACCGCTGATGGCCCGTTTGAAAAGAAAATCTCGCAGCGTGCAGTGGAAAATATCACGGCATTGGGAGGAGAGGGGACGGCTGCCGCATTGCAACGTACTTTCCTGCGTTTTTTTAAAGAATTCGGTTATGAAAAGATTGGCCTGCACTGTGAGTTGCGCGGGGATATCTGCAAAATGGGTGGCGTGGAAGCCATCCCCGATGGCTTCGTCATTGTCAAAGGCAAAGGCGCGCCTTCAGTCAACGTCAATGGCTACACCAAATATGTGAGCTGGAAAGATGTGCTGGCACGCATGCAGCGCGTGACGGATAGCAATAGTAAGATCATTATTGATTAGGCGACAATGGATCATGGGAAAGGAAGCAGATTGAATTTTGCGATGGATAAACAGTATATGCGATGGCTACGCACAGGGCTGTTGATTGCTGCCGCCATCGAACTGACGGCATGTGTCACCATTAATATCTATTTCCCGGCGGCGGCGGCTGAAAAAGCGGCGGATAAAGTGATAGACGAAATCTGGCAGACCCCTGCCGGGCAGAGTCCGGCATCTGTTCCGAACACAGCACCTGCAGCAGCTACACCTGCTGCAGTTCCAGCCGTTAACCAGGAGTCTGCACCATGAGTATCTTTATCAAAACAATCCAGCAGCGGCTGCTGCAATTGCAACTATTTAAGCTTTGGGGCAATCACATCTTTAAGAAAGTGTTATCCAGTGCAGGTTTGCTGGTACTCATGACAATGCAGAGTCATGCAGCTGCCGACCTTGATGTGAATACGCCCGCAGTTGCTGCGGTGAAGGCCAGTATGCAAAACCGCCATCAGCTGTTATCGGCGCACTACCAGTCAGGGGCTGTGGGCTTGACTGCAGACGGCTTTGTCGCGGTAAAAGATGCAGGTTTGGTGCCATTGTCCCAGCGTAGTGCACTGGCCGCGCTGGTAAAGGATGAAAATGCAGACCGCGGCAGGTTATATCAGGGTATTGCTGCCGCAAATGGTCACCCTGAGTGGGAAGGCGAGATACAGCGGACTTTTGCCCAGCGCTGGATAGACCGCGCCCAAACAGGCTGGTTGGTACAACGTGACGGGCAGTGGGTGAAAAAATAATGGCTAAGGTCTTGTATAGCAAAGCTTTATCAAATGCTGTTTAAGCTGACCGTGAAATTAAGGCCTGTCATGTAAATTATTTATCATCCAGACAAATCGAAAAACAAAGCGGTAAAAAGACCGGGTTTCAATTTCAGGCACGGTCATTGCATACAAATAAAATGCATATTGCGATGGAAGGAGTTTGTTGTGGCAAATAATCTTTTCGTTCTACCTCGTCTGGGCCAAACTATCCGGCAGGAAGATTCGGGCATTTACTACATCCTGAATCAGCAAACCGGGCGGGTCCGTTCCCTGATACAACTGGTGCGTGAAAACCTGCACTGGTATATCTTGCAGTTACAGCCGATTGCAGATGGCCTGGATTACCGCTGGTCAGTGTTGTCGCGAGAAAACGATTGCGCACTTAAGCCAGCGACTGACAGGCAGATCGCTCATTACTTTTCCAAACCCGAATACACCGAACCAATCGGTGCCTGGCAAGTGATGCGTAATGCAGACTTTGGCTTTGGCAAGTTCACTCCCATCGAAGCGCCAGAAGATATCAGCTATGCCATCCTGACCTTTGAAGGGGATGAGATGAAGACACCTGTCCGTTTGCATAAAGCGCCTAGTGAGTGGCTGGAAGAAAGCAACGACAAAGACATTCTGCAACTGGAAATTGCCTGACGTTTATAGATTCACTGGTTTGTTAGATTTCCACCCGTTTCCCGCTAATAAAGGGATTGATGATTATCTCTTCAAACCACTGAGCGTTTAACGATAGGCATATTCGGCTGGTGAGGTGCCTATTGCCTGTGATATGGTAACGACCATATTATTTTATGGGGCAATCCGGCCGGATTGTTTTTCTCATGCTGCACAGCCTGGTGTTTGATATAGAAACCATTCCCGATATTGACGGTATCCGTCAATTACATAATCTGCCCTCCGACTTGAATGACAGCGATGTAGCCAACATCGCTTTTCATCAACGTCGCCAGCAAAATGGAACGGATTTTTTACCGCACCATTTGCAACGGGTATGTGCAATTTCTTGCGCCATGCGTGAAGGCAACCAGTTCAAGGTGTGGACCTTAGGAGATGAAGATTCAAGCGAAGCAGAAATCATCCAGCGCTTTTTCGACGGTATTGAGAAATACACACCCAACCTGGTGAGCTGGAATGGTGCCGGCTTTGATTTGCCAGTATTGCATTACCGCGCCATGGTGCATGGCATCACAGCACCTAGATACTGGGATCTGGGTGAAGATGACAAAGACTTCAAGTGGAATAACTATATCAGCCGCTACCACATGCGGCATGTGGATCTGATGGATGTACTGGCGATGTACAGCGGCCGCGCCAATGCGCCGCTGGATCAGATGGCCCAGTTATGTGGCTTCCCCGGCAAGCTGGGTATGGATGGCAGTAAAGTATGGCAGGCGTATCTGGATGGCGAAATCAAAGCCATCCGTGACTACTGTGAAACCGATGTTGCCAACACGCACCTGGTTTATCTACGCTTTTTGAAGATGCGCGGCCATTTAACTGACGCGGCATATCAGGAGGAAATCAGTTTGGTACGTGAGACCTTGACTGGCTACGATGCCACGCACTGGCAACAATTTGTAGCAGCGTGGGACCCGGTTAGCTGAAGGACCCGGTTAGCTAGCTGAGTCCACTGCTGCCCTGGTATCGTTCTTGATTTCATCAGGGGTGACATCATCTTGCCTGTTTTCTTCCCGTGAATCCTCATCAAGCGTCGTGTTCTTCCAATTGAGTATCACGCGCTGGTGTTTTTTAGCGTTAGCATTCAGCGTGTAACGCTGGGAGTTGCCCTGGTAACTGGCAATCACCGTATATCTGCCAGTTGGCAAGCTGAGTAATAATCTGGGAGCGGCGTGTTCCAGGCTGAACACTGTCTGTTTTTTTGCGTCGAGGATGCTGATATTGACGTCATCGACCAGGCGGCCGATTTTACCTTCAGAAAACAGGAAATACAGATTGAACTGTTTTTTGAATGACTCCAGCGCTTCGACTTCTTCCGAGCCTATGCCGCCAGTCACGTAACTCACACCATTTGCATCCTGCTGTATGGCAATCTCATCTGCCCGGCAGGCTGACGAAGTGAACAATGCCACCACCAGTGCAATACTTAGACTCCATTGTTTTAACATATGGTCTCCCTTATTTTGCAGTGCTTGTTGAGGGATTGTAAGCCCAATTCAGGTAAAATAACAGCTATGAGAAGCAACCGTCAAAGAACCCGCCTGTCGCCAGCGTCAATGGCGAAACAACCTCCCCGTATCGCCGTTATCGAATCCCTGGACCAGGAAGGCCGTGGTGTCGCCCATGTCGACGGCAAAGTGGTTTTTATTGAAGGGGCATTGCCATTTGAGAAGGTGCGGTTTGCCTCGCACTATTCAAAAGCGACTTATGAAGTCGCGGCGACGCTGGAAGTATTGAAACCCTCGAGCCAGCGTGTCACGCCTGGCTGTATTTATTTCGGCACCTGTGGCGGTTGCGCCATGCAGCATCTGGAGTTTTCCGCACAGGTGGCCGCCAAGCAACGCTTGCTGGAAGCTGATTTGTGGCACATAGGCCGCATCAAGCCTGAAAAAATGCTGCCACCGATCCAGGGTACCCCCTGGCAATACCGCCATAAGGCCCGCCTTCGCGTCAAGTATGTGGAGAAAAAAGGCGGCGTGCTGGTCGGGTTTAATGAAAAAGGCACCAGCTACGTCACGTTTATGGATAGCTGCCAGGTGCTGCCGAAAGCCATTTCTGACCTGATCGTGCCGTTAAAGGAATTGATCGGCCAATTGAGTGTGAAGCAATCATTGCCACAGATTGAACTGGCTGTCGGTGAAGATGCGACGGTGTTACTGCTGCGTATCCTTGAGGCACTGGAAGAGCGTGACCTGCCTTTGCTGCAAGCGTTTGAAGCAGCGCACGGGGTGCAATTCTGGACGCAAACCAAAGGCCCGGATACTGCTAAACCTTTGTTCGGCCACAGCGATCGCTTGCATTACAGCCTGCCTGAATACAATCTGGAATACCCGTTCAGCCCGATAGAGTTCACACAGGTAAACCCGGGTATCAACCGGGTGATGATCCGCCGTGCCATGCAATTACTGCAACCGCAGGCGGGCGAGCGCATTGCCGACTTTTTCTGTGGCTTGGGTAACTTCACCTTGCCGATTGCCCGCAGCGGCGCGCAAGTCTATGGCGTGGAAGGCGCGCAGGCGCTGGTCAAGCGTGCGATTGAGAACGCCAGCCTGAATCATATCCCCAATGTAGAATTCGCAGAATCCGACCTGTTTGATATGACGCCGGAACTGTTACAAGGCCTGGGCTATTTTGATAAATGGCTGATCGATCCGCCACGCGATGGCGCGATGGAACTGATCAAGTCACTGCCTGATGATGGCCAGGGCGCACCTAAGCGTATTGTGTATGTCTCGTGCAACCCATCTACGCTCGCACGCGATGTGGCGATCCTGACGCAGTCCAAAGGCTATCAATTGAAGGCGGCAGGCGTGATGAATATGTTCCCGCATACCGCGCATGTGGAATCAATTGCACTGTTTGAAAGAACCTGAAGTGTTGTTGAAAAGCGTTGCTGTTTGGGGGGTGTTGGGGCTTGCGTTAACCATTTCCGGCTGCCAGCCAGACAGGGAACCACGCGCATTGGTATTTGCGGTCGCTCAAGCGCCGGTGAACCTTGACCCCAGATTCGCTACCGATGCCGCTTCCGAACGCATCAATCACCTGTTGTACCAGCGCCTGGTCGAGTTTGATGCCGCCTCGCGTGAAGTACCGGGGCTGGCCTCGTGGCAAATGCAGGATCCCCAGCATTACCGCTTTCACCTGCAACAACCAGCCGCCAGTTTTCACGATGGCAAGCCACTCACGGCTGCCGATGTGAAAGCGACCTACGAAAGCCTGCTACAGCTCAAGAACTCTCCGCATACGGCTGAGTTCAAGCATATACAGCGCATCAGTACCCCGGATGCACAGACCATCGATTTTGAACTGAGCCGCCCGGACCCGCATTTTGCAGCGCGTTTGATCATCGGCATTTTGCCGGCAGATAAGATCGCCGCCGGACATGATTTTGGGCATGCGGCATTGGGCAGTGGCGCGTTTAAACTGGATCGGTGGGACAGTGAATTACAGTTAACCAGGTTGAATGACGGCCTCAAAGTCCGCTTCAGTGAAGTGAAAGACCCGAATGTGCGTGTGCTTAAACTCAAACGCGGCGAGGTTGACTTGATTCAAGGTGATTTGCCGCCAGAATTGGTGAAGTACCTGCAAAAGCAATCCAACATTTCGGTACAAGCCGTGGTTGGTGCCAACTACTCTTATCTGGGATTAAATGTGCAGGCCGAGTTCCTGCGTGACGTCCGGGTCAGGCGCGCCATTGCGCATGCCATTGATACACAGGCGATTATCGATAAAGTGATGGTCAGCCACAGCCGCCAGGCGAATGCCATACTGCCGCCTGAACATTATGCGGGCAACAAGACCTTACAGGCTTATGGTTACCAGCCAGCATTGGCCCGGCAATTATTACAATCGGCTGGTGTAAAACTGCCATTAACGCTGATATATAAAACCAGCACCGACCCGCAACGTGTCAGGCTAGCCACCATTCTGCAGGCGCAAATGCAGGCGGCGGGTATCGATTTACAGATTAAAAGCCTGGACTGGGGCACCTTTTTTGCCGATGTGCAAAAAGGTAATTTCCAGATGTCCGGGCTCACCTGGGTCGGCATCAAAACGCCGGAAATCTACAGCAAGGTGTTTGGCTCAGACAATAGGCCACCTGCCGGATTTAACCGTGGTGGCTACCGCGATGCTGCGTTGGATATGTTACTAAAGAATGAGGATTGGCCTGCTGCCACCCGCCGAATCCATGAACAATTACCGTATATCCCTTTGTGGTATGAAGGGCAATTTGCGGCCTACCAACGCAGTGTCAAATCTTACCAGCCGATGCCGGATGGTAATTGGGATGGCCTGACCAGCATTGTTTTTCAGCCAACCCAACACTAAATCTTTCTTAAGCATTCACCCCAAACAAATGGCCGATGAATGCGGTCGCGGCCATGGCAAGCGCACCCCAAACGACAATGCGGCTGACGCCTTTCCACACGCTGGCGCCACCTGCATGAGCAGCAACAGCGCCCAATATGCCTAAAAACGGCAAGGTACTGAAAATCAGCCAGGTTTGTACCTGTTCATGAGGTGCCAGCCAGGCTGTGAGTAAGGGCAGTGCGGCACCACTTGCAAAAGCAAGTGCCGACGCCAGCGCCGCATGCAAAGGATTGGCCTGGTTCAACTCATGCAAGCCCAGTTCATCACGCGCATGTGCTGCCAGCGAATCGTGATGCGACAATGCCTGAGCTACCTGCTGCGCCAATTCTGCAGAGAGTCCGCGCTGTATATAAATGCCAGTGAGTTCACGCAGTTCGCTGTCCGGATTTTCCTGCAACTCCCTGGCTTCGCGTGCCAGGTCAGCTTGTTCAATATCCATTTGCGAACTGACAGAGACATACTCCCCGGTGGCCATGGAAAGCGCACCTGCTACCAGTCCGGCAACGCCAGTTAGCAACAGGGCGCTATTGTCCGCACCTGCTGCAGCAATGCCCATCAGCAAGCTGGCGGTAGAAATAATGCCGTCGTTTGCGCCTAATACAGAAGCCCGGAGCCAGCCACTGCGCTGCAAAAAATGCATTTCATGATGCGGCATTCTGAACACTCGCTAAAATAGAATGGCTGTGATTGTAATGGAAACACGGGGTAAGTGTCTGTGCGCAAGCCCGGTATGAAATCTTTACTTCACGCGTGATTCTGAGTCTAATCCCTTACAAATCGCTTAGAATAATGCCTATGCATATTGAAATATCCATTCCTGAACAATCACTGACACTGTTAGACGACAACGGCGCGCAGGTCAGCCTTTATGCGGTTTCAACTGCGGCTAACGGGGTTGGATGTGTGAAAGATAGTGGTTGTACACCCTTAGGGTCACATATTATCCGCGCCAAAATTGGTGCAGATGCGCCGGAGAATACAGTGTTTGTCGGACGTAGGCCGACCGGGGAAGTTTTTGCGCCAGCACTGAAAACTCAATTTCCTGAGCGTGACTGGATATTAACCCGCATTCTATGGTTGAGTGGCACGGAGCCGGGTAAGAACCGCCTGGGCAACGTCGATACCATGCAGCGGTATATTTATATTCACGGCTCACCCGACCAAACCGAGTTTGGCGCGCCTGGGTCCCACGGCTGTGTGCGTATGCGCAATGCCGATCTGATTGCTTTATTTGACCAGGTGCCGGTAGGTACTACGGTGAATATTGTTGACCATGGCTCGGAAGGCCAGGGCTTGGAAAATCAAACCATTCCTAACTCAAGTGGCGGATGATTAAGCGTCTCAGCACATTGCTACCGGTCATTGCAGGGGTACTTTGCCTGACCTTTGCGTTGTTACATATGGTGCCGGGCGACCCGGTCGATGTAATGTTGGGGGAATCTGCCAGCGCGGCAGACCGCCAGCTGCTGAAGGCTCAGTTGGGTCTGGATCAGCCACTGTATGTTCAATTAGGGCAGTATGTAGCGAATATACTTCAGGGCGATTTCGGGGTTTCAATCCATACGCAAACGCCGATTACACAGCTGCTGGCAACCGCTTACCCGGCGACATTGATACTCGCAGTGACCGCACTCAGTATAGGGTTACTAATAGGTATCCCGTTAGGCATCTGGTCGGCACTCAAGGCAGGGCATTGGCAGGATGTGATGGTGACCATGGTGAGCATACGGCTCGCTGCTATGCCAGCTTTCTGGCTGGGGCCAGTGCTGATGCTGGTGTTTGCCGTCTGGCTGGGCTGGTTGCCGGTCAGTGGTATGGGTAGTCCCGTTGCCATCATTTTACCCGCAGTCACACTCGGTCTAGGGTTGAGCGCCATTCTTACGCGCATGACGCGTACCAGCCTGCTGGAAGTCTTGAATGAAGACTACATCCGTACCGCGCGCGCCAAAGGCCTGAGTGAGCGGCAGGTGTTGTTACGGCACGCGCTACGCGCAGCACTGTTGCCTCTGGTCACCATCGTTGGCCTGCAAATGGGTAGCCTGCTAGCGGGCGCAGTCATTACCGAAACCATTTTCAGCTGGAACGGCATAGGCAGACTGTTAGTGGATAGTATCGAAAAGCGCGATTACCCGGTGACGCAAGCCTGTGTGCTGGTGATCGCGTTCAGCTATGTGCTGATTAACCAGTTGACTGATCTTGCTTACCGCTGGCTGGACCCACGCACCCGGGGGGCACGATGAAAATTTTTTCATTGTCTACACTGGCCTTCTGGTTGTTTGCAGTGATTATTGCTCACCTCGCAGGCACAAATCCCAACCACACCGATCTTGAAGCGATTTTGCAATGGCCAAGCCCGCAACACTGGCTGGGTACTGATGATTTGGGGCGGGACATTCTGGCGCGTGTTATTCGGGGTGTAGAAGTCTCTTTCCTGGTGACTGTTGTGGTGACGGCAGTCACGATGACGACAGGGATCAGCATCGGTCTGATTGCAGGGTACAAAGGCGGCAGGCTCGACTATGCATTAATGCAACTGACCAATATTTTCCTGGCGTTCCCCGGTATTTTGCTGGCGATTGCGTTTGCTGCCGTATTGGGCGCGGGCATTAGTAATTTGATCCTGGCCTTATGCCTCACGGGTTGGGTGACTTATGCACGCCTGTCACGCGGGCAGACGCTGGCATTACGTCAGCGTCTGCATGTGCTGGCGGCCGAGTCGCTAGGGGCCAGCTCGTTGCGCGTCATGCTGTTGCATATATTTCCGCTGTTAGTATCTATTCTGTTGGTAGAAGCCGCTTACAGCATGGCCAGCGTCATGATTGCCGAGGCTTCCCTGTCGTTTCTTGGGCTGGGTATCCAGGCACCAAACGCTTCATGGGGCGCTATGTTGCGTGATGCCGTCAGGTTTATGCTGGTGGCACCGCATTATGTGCTGACTGTTGGCCTGTGCATGATGAGCCTGATCTTGGCGATCAACCTGGGTGGCGATGTGTTGCGGGACAAGCTGGATGTGCGTAGCGAGGCTAAAGCATGAGAAGTTTAGCCCATGAGAAAGAGTAGGCCATGAGAAAACAGTATCGTTATTACGACCTGATCATGGCGGCGTTTGTCACTGTGCTGGTGTGTTCCAACCTGATCGGTCCGGCTAAAGTCACCCAGATTGATGCACCTTTATTAGGCACATTAACCTTTGGCGCTGGTGTACTCTTCTTCCCTATCAGTTTCATTTTTGGCGATATCCTCACCGAAGTGTATGGTTACGCGGCCAGCCGCCGGGTGATCTGGGCGGGTTTCGCCGGTCTGGCATTCGCAAGCCTGATGGCCTGGATGATCGTTGCCTTGCCACCGGCACCATTCTGGGAAAACCAGCACGAATATGAAGTAGCCTTTGGCAGCACCTGGCGCATCTCTTTGGCAGGCTTAATTGGATTTGCCGTCGGTGAGTTTGTGAATAGTTTTGTCATGGCTAAAATGAAAATATGGAGTGCGGGCAGGCATTTATGGCAGCGCACCATTACAAGTACTGTGTTTGGAGAGGCAATAGACACAGTCATGTTTGTACCGCTGGCTTTCTGGAATACGGGCATTATCCCCAACGATAAAATCCCATTGGTGATTGGTGCGCAAATCATTTCGAAAATCCTGGTCGAGGTGGTGTTTACGCCGGTGGTTTATAAAGTGGTGGCGTTTCTCAAACGTGTAGAGAATGAAGACTACTACGATACGAATACTGACTTTAATCCTTTTGCAATAAAACCTTAGAATAATGCTTTGGCACTGATCGCGCTTGGTTTGCATGCCGTGGTTCAGTGACAGATCATTGAATAAGTACTTGTAAATCTAATCAATAAAAACAGGGAGCAAACAACAATGGATTCAAATTTTCCAATAGCGCTGATTTTGTCAGGCGTGGCAGCACTCATCGTGGTGTGGTTGTTTCTATGGGTGATATTTTTACGTAGAGTGGTTTCCACCAATGAAGTGCATATCGTCCAGGCAGCCAAGCAAAGCCGCTCTTACGGTACCGGGCTGCAATATGGTAATACCTACTATCAATTTCCTATGTGGATCCCGGTGCTGGGTGTAGCTGTATCGCGTTATCCTGTGTCTGTGTTTACAGAAGAACTGATTGATTACGAGGCTTATGACCAGGGTCGTTTGCCATTTGTGATTGATGTAAAAGCGTTTTTCAGGATTGACGACAGCGATACTGCCGCTAAACGAGTCTCTTCATTTGAGGAAATGCGTAATCAGATGAATGCCATCTTGCAGGGATGTATCCGTTCTATTCTGGCAATGAATGACATCGAAACCATCATGCAGGACCGGGCCAAGTTTGGTGAAGAGTTCACCAAGCAGGTGGATGAGAACTTGAGATCCTGGGGTGTGGTGACCGTCAAATCTGTGGAGTTAATGGATATACGCGATTCACAAGGCTCCAATGTCATTCGAAATATCATGGAGAAGAAGAAATCCGAGATTGAAATGCAATCCAGGGTTGAGGTTGCCGCGAATAAACGTAAGGCCGAGATGGCAGAGATTGATGCCAGCCGTGATGTCGAATTACAAAAGCAGGTGAGTCTGCAACAGGTAGGATTACGCACAGCCGAGAAAGAGCGCGAAGTTGGTATAGCGCAAGAGCAGTCTGTACAAAGTATTAAAGAGCAGGAGCGCATCACCAAAGAAAAAACCATGGCGATTGAGCAAGTGGCACAAGTGAAACAGGCCGAGATCAGTAAAGAAGTGCAAATTGTGGCAGCCAACCAGCAAAAAGAAACCGCCATTATTAATGCCGAAGCGAACAAAGAAACGATTTTGATTAATACCGAGGCGGAAAAGCAATCCGCTTTAATCCAGGCTGAAGGCGAGAAGTTTTCAACTGTTGCCATTGCGGAAGGTCAAAAAGAAGCCAAGTTTCTTGAGTCCAAAGGGATTGAAGCAGAAGGACACGCGCGTGCTGAAGCAGCGAAGGCCATGCAACTGGCTTCAGTACAGGCAGAAATTACCCTGGCTGAGAAGATTGGCGAAAATGAAAGCTATCAGAGATACCTGATTTCGCTGGAACAAGTCAAAGTGATGGGCGAGGTTGGTAAAGAGCAGGCCAAGGCGTTGGAAAAAGCCGACGTGAAAATTATCGCCAATGCGGGAGGTACCATCAGCAATGGCATCAGCAAAGTGACGGACCTGTTTAGTGCCAACGGTGGTACGCAAGTGGGCGCCATGCTGGAAGCATTGGGTCAAACTGACCTGGGCAAAAGCATGTTGAACAAGGTCACAGGTGCAGAAGAGAAATCGCCTGTTAAAGACCAGTAAGTATTTTTCTGGTCGGTAACAGCCAGCCAGAATTTAAGCAGTCACTAGGCACTTTGGCGAATGCCATGTATAAAGCATGCATTATGCTCGAGTGCCTTTTTATATTTATATCGGAACCCCATTGAACCAAATTAACTGGTACGAAAAAAACAAAACCCAAGCCGCTGACTGGCAATCTGAAGCAGGCAATCCGGCACCTAAAGCGGTGGTGATAGCCGACGATACCACCAAAGCCGATGAAGCCTATCGCCTGGCTTGCGAAGGCACAGCCTTGCTATACCGCGGCGACTTCCAAAATGCCAAACAACTGCTACAGGCTATCACCCGCCGCGTAGATCGCAAGCCGGTTAAACCTGCCGCCACCATGCTGGAAAGTTTTCATCAGCACCGTGCACGCCAAATCGGCCGCGCCAACATCACCAACAAGGTGCTGATTGAACTCAAGTATGGCCAATGTGACTTGCCACGTGCGCCAGATGTGAAAGCGGCGGTGCAGGGCGCACTGATTATCGACGAGAAAAAAGACAAGTTGCCAGCCAGGCTGGTGTTGTCACTGCGCGAATTGTTAGGCATGGTGGGCGCATATGAATGGCGCAAAAAAGGCGTGCCTATCAATGCCCTCAATGCCAATATCCATGCGCATTACGGCGTGTATTCACCTGTACGTGGCGAATATCTGGAACTGATAGACCAGGCGCCACTCAATCATCCGCAAGTGGCATGGGATATAGGCACTGGTACTGGCGTGATTGCGGCTGTGCTGGTTACGCGTGGCGTGAAGCAGGTGATAGCCACCGAGACAAACCCACGTGCACTCGTATGTGCCAGCGAAAATATCCAGCAACTGAATATGCAAAGCAATATCCAGGTGGTTGAGGCAGATTTGTTCCCGGAGGGGAAGGCAGATTTAATCGTATGTAACCCGCCGTGGTTACCGGCTAAAGCCAATACCACGATAGAGCAGGCGGTTTATGACCCTGATAGCCAAATGCTGAAGGGCTTTTTAAGTGGCTTGAAGTCGCACTTAAATCCAACTGGTGAAGCCTGGCTGGTGATGTCTGATTTGGCGGAGCTGATTGGTTTACGTAAGCCTGATGAACTAACCGACTGGATCGCTGAGGCAGGACTGGAGATCATCGAGCGGTCAGATACACAGCCCAAACATGGTAAGGCGCAGGATAAACAGGATCCGCTTTTTGCGGCGAGATCTAAAGAAGTGACCAGCCTTTATCGTTTAAAATTGCATTAGTTTTTTAATAGGAAGCGTTATGTCTTTAGGTCCCGTGATGCTGGATGTGGTTGGCAAGGAGCTGACTGCCGATGATATCCGCCGTTTGCAACACCCGCTGGTGGGTGGCGTGATTTTGTTTGCGCGTAATTTTGAAAATACCGAGCAACTGAAAGCGCTGACTGCCAGCATTCATGCCGTGCGCCAGCCGCCATTACTGATTGCGGTAGATCACGAAGGTGGGCGCGTACAGCGTTTCAGGGAAGGTTTTACCAAGATTCCGCCCATGCGCGAGTTTGGCCATATCTGGGATAAAAATCCGCGCAAGGCGAAAGAGCTGGCAGTTGAGGCTGGCTATATTTTAGCTGCGGAGTTACGCGCACATGGTGTCGACTTCAGTTTTACGCCGGTGCTGGATATGGATTATGGCGATAGCCTGGTGATCGGTGACCGTGCCTTTCACCGCGACCCACAGGCCATCAACGAACTGGCATTCAGCCTGATGCAGGGCCTGAAAAAAGGTGGTATGGCCGCCGTAGGCAAACATTTCCCCGGCCATGGTTTTGTGGTGGCCGATTCGCATGTGAGTATCCCGGTCGATGAACGCGAGTTTGACCAGATTGCGCAAAACGATATGCAGCCGTTCCGGCAGATGATCGATGAGGGCCTGCATGCGATTATGCCAGCGCATGTGATTTATCCTAAAGTGGATGAAAAACCGGCTGGATTCTCACCGCGCTGGTTACAAAAGGTGTTGCGTGAGCGCCTTGGATTTAACGGCGTGATATTTAGTGATGATTTGAGTATGGAAGGCGCTACCGTGGCTGGTGATGTGACCGCCAGGACATTGGCAGCGCTGAATGCCGGATGTGATATGGTATTGCTATGCAATCGTCCCGATCTGGCGGATGAGTTGCTGGAAAACCTCGAATGGAGTATTTCAGCACAAACGATTGCACGTTTGGCACGTATGCACGGCGGCCATCACCCGGCGGATATGATTGCATTACGTGAGTCAGCAGATTATGTCGATGCTGTGAAACGGGTTGCGCTGGTAGGCTTGAAAGAAGCGGATTTGTTTGCGTGAAGGCTTTCTAAACCAGTCAGGATAAAGTAAGCTCAACGCTTAATAATTAGTAATATTTTCAGACTCAATCATCGGTAATCGCTATGAAATGGATCATCCTCGGGATATTTTTGGCATCTGTCAGCTATGTACACTTTCGCGGCAAAGTGCGGCATAAGTTTTACAGGCAGATATTTGATCATTCCGGCATTGTGTCGCCATTCAATGTTTTTTTGTACCTGTTCTCAAAAGCGCCGACCACGCCATATGTGCAAGTCAGCGAATTCCCCGAATTGAAGGCCATCAGTGACCGCTGGCAGGATATCCTGAAAGAGGCCTTGCATGTACGCGAGCAGGAGCGCATTGCCGCCGCCAAAAACAATAACGATGCCGGCTTTAATTCATTTTTTAAAACCGGCTGGAAACGTTTTTACCTCAAGTGGTACGATGCCGAGCATCCTTCTGCCAGCATTTACTGCCCGCAAACAGTGGCTTTGCTGCAAAGTATTCCCAGCGTCAAAGCCGCCATGTTTGCCGAGTTGCCGCCAGGCGCGCATTTGAACCCACATCGCGACCCATATGCCGGTTCATTACGCTATCACCTTGGCTTAACAACGCCAAATAATGACCTGTGTTATATCAAGGTCGATGGCGAGGATTACAGCTGGCGTGACGGGCAGGCGGTCATGTTCGATGAAACCTACATCCACGAAGCTTATAATAAAACAGACCAAAACCGCATTATCCTGTTCTGCGACATCGAGCGCCCGATGCGTTATGGTTGGGCGCAGGCTATTAACCGTTTCCTTGCGAATACCATCGTCACTGCTGCCAGCTCTCCTAACGAAGACGGCGACCAGACTGGCGTCATTAACCGACTGTTCCATTATGCATGGGTAGTAGGTCAATACCGCCGTCGTTTTAAACGCTGGAATAAAACGGTATACCAGTGCACCCGTATTGTGCTGATTGCGCTTGCCGTTTATGTGATATGGAAGATTTAGGATTAATTAGTAAATATCGATAAAGTGATGATTAAACTTGAAACTTTGTCCATTTACCCTTATCTTAGGTGTGGAAAGTTAAAAGTAATAACGTTTTATTTGAGAGGAAGAAAATATTATGTCAGATATGCAAGTTTTAGGTCGTGAGGGTAGTTTATCCGATACGCAGAATCGCGTATTGCGTAACACATACGCCTTGCTTGGCTTGAGCATGGTGCCTACCGTGATTGGTGCTTACGTCGGCCTGCAAATGAATTTCGGCTTTGTGGCAGAACATCCGTTCATATTCGGTATCGGCTTCCTGGCCGTGATGTTCGGTATGTTCAAACTGATTGCCATCAACCAGAATAGCAGCATCGGTGTCTGGTTATTGCTGGCAATGACTTTTGCCTTCGGCATCATGCTGGGCCCTATCCTGCAACATGCATTACATCTGCGTAATGGTGCAGAAATTGTTGGTTTGGCCGCAGCCGGTACCGGCATCACCTTTCTGACCCTGGCTGGTATCGGTTCTTCACCAGCACGTGATTTCAGCGGCATTGGCAAATTCCTGTTTATAGGCCTGATCCTGGCAATTGTAGCTAGCCTGGCAAATCTGTACTTCCAGATTCCGGCATTGTCACTGGCTATCTCTGGTGTTTCAGTACTGATTTTCTCTGGTTACATTTTATATGATGTAAACCAGATTGTACGTGGTGGCCAGACAAACTATGTCATGGCAACCCTGAGCCTGTATCTGGATGTTTATAATCTGTTTGTTAACCTGTTGAACATCTTGATGGCATTGCTGGGCAATCGCGATTAAGTCATATTAAAGGTTAAATAAAAAACCCGCTCTGGCGGGTTTTTTTATGTCTACAACCACCTTGGTGCAAAATTGATTCTTTAAGGCTGTTTGCAACCAGGCTGGTTTAATACAGCCAAATTAATTGATTGTAATGTTGTATTAAGGGCGCAACCATATGATTATATTAAGAAAAAATATATAACCGAGATGGTTTGATTTTTGCACTCCTCCTCGCAATGGGGGAAGTGAAGTGATAAGCAATAAAATAAAATCAGTATTGTTTCTAGCAGTTTATTCATGTGTTTCTATTGCGGCAGATGTAAATGATGCGCCAGCAAATAACAATACAAAAGCGCCTGAATCAAATGCAACAATTCAATTGGATGAGATTGAGATTAAGGCCAAGCGTCGCCGCATCATTACGCCTTTACCAGGTGTACCTATTGATAAGGCTACTGCAACTACTAATATCCAGAGTGCTACTGCTAAGGAAATTGAAGAAACCAAGGCTTTGAATGTCACTGATTTCATGAATAGCACCATGCAGTCAGTGACAATCAATGATTACACGGGGAACCCGTTCCAGCAGGATTTAAATTTCCGTGGATTCACAGCATCGCCTCAGATTGGTACTCCTCAAGGTATCTCCGTGTACCTTGATGGGGTTCGTGTAAACGAAGCGTTTGGGGATGTCATGAACTGGGATTTGATTCCCATGAATGCCATAGAAAGCCTGAGCATGATCCCTGGTTCGAATCCTCTGTTTGGATTGAATACCCTGGGAGGTGCACTTGCCATTCGAACCAAGGATGGTTTCTCGGATAATTACCTCAGAACACAGTACCTGATCGGTTCATGGGGCAGGGAGCAGGCACAGTTTTCAAATGGCATCAATAATGGAACCGTGGCTTTGTTTACAGCCTATAACCATTTCAAGGAAGATGGCTGGCGAGATAACTCACCCAGTAACTTGCGCCAACTGTTTAATAAAGGAACGCTGCGTCTGGAAAAAGGAGAACTTAGCTTTTCTGCGATAAATATTGATACCGATCTGGTCGGTAACGGCATGCTTCCCTACGAAATGGCTGAGCAGGATAGAAAGCAGGTCTTTACCTCTCCCGATGAAGTCAAAAATTCACTTGGACATTACAACCTGAGCGGTAGTTGGTATGTCAATGATGTACTGACCCTTTCAGCAATGGGCTATAAGAGACGAATGATCCAGTCAGCAGTTGGCGCTGATGTCTATGATGCATACTATGCCGCCCAGCAGGTCTGGGATCCGATTAACTATCCGGGAGCAGATAGAGTCAATGGCATATTTAACTATATGGATCTTAATCAAAAAAGCCAGGGTTACACCCTGCAGGCGGCTCTGGATCTTGAAAAGCACCAAATGGTATTCGGGGCTTCAAGGGATTCGAATGACATACGATTTCTTCAATCGCAGTTGCTAGGCGAGATCAATAAAGATCACGAAGTGAATCCGGTGAATAATCCAGCGTTTGATCCGGTGTTTGACTTTGCTGTATATCGAAAAATCCTGAGGAATAATCTGACTGGCTCAAGCCGTACGAAGAGTATTTTTCTTTTTGATACCTGGTCGCCTGCCGATAATCTGCATGTCAGTCTTGGTGTGCGCTGGAACTGGACGAATGTCAAAAACTATCTTGAATCAGAGGTAGGTAAGGATCCTTACAATTATGTTCCCAATGATCTTCAGCGATTAAGATGCGCTGTTCCTGGAGAACCGGCCCAGAATAAAGGATTGTTTACCTGCAGCACTGGGGATTATGATTATCGCAGTTTCAATCCATCTCTCGGTGTGACATGGGAGTTTAAAGAAAATGTTTCGGCTTATACCAATGTCAGCAGAGGGGCGAGAGCACCTACGGTGATTGAACTGGGCTGTGCTAACGATAAAACCAAGGATAACACGGTCGGTAGTACGAATTACCAGCAAGGGTGTTCTATTCCTACTTCACTCTCAGCTGACCCTTATCTGAAACAAGTCAGATCTACCGCCTACGAATTAGGTTTGCGTGGTGCAGATACCAACCTGGACTGGAATATCGGATTATTCAGAACTGATCTGACAGATGACATTTTATTCGTCCCGCTTGGCAGGAAAAACCGTGGTGTTTTTGATAATTTCGGTCAAACGTTGCGCCAGGGGCTGGAGATGGGCGTCAAGTGGACCTGGGGCGATGATAAATTCAGCCTGAACTACACATTGATGAAGGCGACCTTCGAGTCTTCAGCCAGACTTGTAAACCCTGCCAATAGTAGTAATGGCCAGAACTCCAGTGGTGTAAATGCGCAGGCATATGTCGATATAAAAGCGGGAGATGAATTACCCGGGATGCCCAACCATATTATGCAGGCAAGCTGGAATCATCGGTTTAACGATAAATTCGATGCAACGTTATCAATGATCATGCATTCATCCTCTTACGTACGGGGTAACGAAAATAATGAGCATCAGCCCAGGGATAAACAAGGCATTGAGTTTTATGATTACATAGGGGATGGCACTATTCCCGGGTATGCTGTGTTTAACTTCCGGGCTAATTACAAGGTAAGTCCGGGTATCAATATGTTTATAAAAGTAGATAATATTTTTGACAGGGAGTATTCAACAGCCGGTAATCTGGCATTAACCCCTTTTAATGCGGCTGGCCGATTCATGACAGGTACAAATCAAGCTTCTTCTGAATGGAATAACACCACTTTCATTGGGCCCGGGGCACCAAGGGCAGCGTGGATAGGACTTTCAATAGATTGGAACTGGAAAAATAAAGCTTTTAAAGATTAAGACGCGGATGAGATAAAAAGCCAGCATTGATTGCTGGCTTTTTTCTTGGTTGTTTTCGGCAACCAATCGGTGGTTTATAACAACCATTATTACGGATTGATTTGGTATTAAAAACTTTTCTTAAATCTGTTAATAAAATTTAAACAAATATTTTAATCCATAAAAATTAAATCATTATTTATCAGTCACTTATAAATCTTCCTGACGCGGGGAACTGCCTGTGTAAATTTGTGATAACCGGAAAAACGCTGGCACAGGTTTTGCCATCTGTTAAAGACGAAGCTGCTAGAAATCAAGTGATTGTTTTAATAATGCAGCAGGTATTGGTTTTGTTATCTAGCCATGACAACTGGAATTAGATTGAAAACAAATATTCTTTAAATATAGGAGATTAGTGATGAAGTTAAAAGCAATATTGTTAGCCAGTATGCTTGCTTTAAGCGTAAACAGTGCTTATGCAGGAAATTTTGTATCGTTAACACAAGGTGTGGGCGGAGACCTTTCCCTAGCTAATGGCGGTTTGAAAAACGGGATCAATAATCCGAACAGGGACATTTTCTACATTGAGAACCTGACCTCAACGACTTATCTGAGTGGTTACGAGTACGGTTCAGACAATGGTGTGGTCGCATCTGCATTGAATTACAGAACCTTTGCAACCACTACCGGTAATCCAACGATTTCAACAGGTACATTGTCCCTGGTTGACTGGCGCGTGACTGAAAACGTAACTTTGTTACCTGGTATTGCCCAGGCAACCGTGTTTGATTATGTCTACCGAGACAGCGCTGACGGCAAACTGGTTTTTGGTACACGTTACATGAACCTGGTTGATAACGATCAGGAAGTTAACTACCTATATCGCCAGGGCGCAGGTGACAATCCTTCAGTCGCCTGGACGTTCCTGTCCGATTTTGATCTGCGTATGTATCAGGCCGGCCAGACAAATGATTTCACTTATGACCCGGTTGTGGATTACACCAACGGTATTGTTCGTCAAAAGGCTGATATCAGCGTTTCAGAAGGTAACCCTTGGTCTGGCTTGTATCTGGTAAAAACCGATGCTGTGAATTATGGCCTCGGCGCTAACGCCATTGGATACTATCAAGCTGGTGAAGAAGGTCAGTCTGTAGTCGGTGGTTTCATGACCGGTTTCGTTGCCACTCCTGTACCGGAAGCAGAAACCTATGCCTTGATGTTGGCTGGCCTTGGCGTAGCAGGCGCTGCCGCACGTCGTCGTCAATCAAAATAATGGCTTAAGCATTTCAATACTATATGCCATGAAAAAAAGAGCGGGGAGCCAAGGCTACCCCGCCATCTAAATATCTTAATTGCGAGGAAATAATACTATGAAAGCTACTCTTTTGAAACACTCTTTGGCAGTCGCTGCGATCACTTTTGCAGCTGCAGGTTCTGTATATGCAGGGGATTTCACCACTATCTCTAACAATGGTGCCCGTACGCCTGGCAGTACCAACAACCCTGCAACTGATCCGTTCTTTATTAATGATTTGCCATCTTCCTGGACACTGAAGAACTCTGTGACCACAGATGTTTACTCACCAGTTGCTGGCAGTACTAGCCAGATTGTTGGCCAGTTTGTGGATTCTTTCTGGTACGAAGCTTCAAGTAATTCCTACATCATCGGCACCTATTTCCAGTTAACCAATGATGATCATGGCATTACTGAAATCAATTCTATCGTGCGTAGCGGTTTCGCCGACGCAACCGGTGATTTAAGTGCAGCATGGACCTATGCATCCGGCATCTACAGTGATGCTGAAGCCGGCTATCGTTTGCGTGATCCTTCACGTTCCGATTACATTGCATCTTACAATGCCGGCACCGCTGGAACAGGCGCATACTTTGATGCAGATAAAGTAGCTATCCGTACAGACGTTAGCCTGGGTGAAGATAACCCTAACAGTGGTTTGTACCTGATCAAGTTCAGTGCTGACAACTCTATCGTTGAATGGACATCAAACGCTGTGCATATCGTGCAAGGAGCATCTTCTTCTGAAGGTGGCCGTATCCGTCAGGATATGTTCCTGAGCGGTTTTGCTGTGACTATGGTTCCTGAAGCTGAAACTTATGCCATGATGATTGCAGGTCTGGCTTTGATTGGTACTATCGCACGTCGTCGTAGATCTGTTTAATTTGCTTTAAGTAGTGATAAATAAACCCGCCATCGGCGGGTTTATTTTTTTATGCGTCAGGTACGCTAGTTAGTTTTGATCTTTGGATGCCTGGATGCACTAGGGCGAAAGTTTGTCTTGTGCTTTATCCAGCCTGCGCTGTCTAAAAAAACTGCTCAAGAGCGCTCCGCATTCTTCAGCCATTAAACCTCCCACCACTTCACAGTGGTGATTGAGTTTTTGCTCAGCCATCAAATTGATCACACTGCCACAGCAGCCGGTTTTAGGGTCGCTGGCACCATAGACTAATCGAGAGATTCGCGCATGTTGAATGGCACCGCTGCACATTGCGCATGGTTCCAGTGTGACATACAAGGTGCAATCAATTAACCGATAATTGCCCAGGTATTTAGCCGCTTCACGCATAGCTTGAATCTCAGCATGTGCAGTGGGGTCGTTCAGGTTGATCGGTGCATTTCTCCCTCGGCCAATCACTTCTCCATTTTTAACCACTATGGCACCTACTGGTACTTCACCCAGGCTGGCCGCTTCTTCAGCGAGCGTAATCGCCATACGCATGTAATCATCGTCTTGCATGGCGTTATTGACTACTTGGTCTATCGGCCAGGCGGATCAGTATATAAACCAGCCCCATCGTAAATGCGCCTGCCAGCCAGATGCCGATTTCCTGATAAGTTGGCGTTGCATCTTGTACAGGCAGCACAATCAGTTTGCGTAGAAACATGACCAGAACAACCTCGACAAACGTTTCTACCAATAGCTTATGGCCGCGCAGGTAGCGGATTTCGGCGGAGATTAAGGCAGAGATGGACCATAACAACATCAAGGTGCCCAAAGCGCGTAAAAAGCCGTGTACCAGTGTGTTGGTTGAAGCGGCTTCTTTGACATCGATAAAGAATAGCCAGGTGAACATGATCACCGAGATGGCTAACGCTAAGCCGATGATGATGTGGGCTAGGCCGTTCAGCCATAGCATGGCTTTGATGGCGATGCGGTTGAGCGGTTCGAATTCTTCGGGTAGTTGTTCTTGCGACATGGCGCTTCCATCAGACAATGCAGATGGAATGATAAATCATTTGCTCAGCAATTGCTCCAGTGTCAGTTGCGAGAGCTGCTTGATGAGCCACTGCATGGCCTTACCCATATCGGCGGGGCGTTGCTGGCGCCAGGCTATAAACGTCGGCGCCACCGGTTTGGGTTCTGCCACTTGTTTAATCAGGAGCAAGCCTTGATCGGCTGCAGATTGCGCCATCTGTCTTGGTAGATAGCCGATGGCGATGCCGGAGATCTGCGCCTGCAGTTTGGTGCGCATATCCGGTACCGTCAGCGTGTCCTGGCCCGTAAGTATGCCGGATGTACGCGGAGGCAGGTTGCGTGAACTGTCAGCTGCGGCGACCACGCGGTGCTGGACAATATCATTGGCGTTTAAGGGCTCAGGCAGTAATGCCAACGGGTGGTGCGGCGCGATGGCAAACACAAATTCCAGTTGGCCCAGCAGATGGGTACCGAATCCGTTGCCGGGCGGGGAATCTCCCGGCGCGCCAATCGAGATATCTGCTCGATTGGTTTGCAAGGCATCCCAGCTACCACCGTAGACTTCGCGCAAAAGTTTAACGCGGGTGCCAAAGCCTTGCTGGTAGAAAGATTGCAGCAAGGTCAGAACGGGGTCAAAGTCGAACAGGTCACTGATAGCGATGGCGATATCAGTTTCAACACCGGTGGCGATCCTGCGCACCCTGCATTCGAGTGTCTGGGCTGCATCCAGTAAATAACGACCTTCTTTAAGTAACTCTGCACCTGCCTGGGTCAGGGTGGCGCGGTGCCCGCTGCGGTCAAACAGCTCTATGTCTAAGTCCTCTTCCAGCTTGCGTACGGTATAAGTGAGTGCTGAAGGCACGCGATACAAGGCTTCAGCGGCGGCTGCGAAGCTGCCTTTGCGGTCTATCATGTCGATGACTTCGAGCGCTTCTAGGCTGAGTTTAATGCTCATAAATTCTTAATCAAAAAAATTGAACGACTGGTGCAAAATGTTTTGCTATCAATCATCTTAGTGTTTTTTTATCATACATTTAATCTTTCAAACGGAGTGAATAAATGTTGAACATTCGCCCTTCAAACACACGTGGTTACGCCAATCATGGCTGGCTGGAAAGCTTCCACAGCTTTTCATTTTCCAGCTATTACGATCCGGCCCATATGGGGTTTTCGGTGTTGCGCGTCATCAATGACGACAAAGTTGCGCCTGGCAAAGGTTTCGGCATGCATGGCCACCAGGATATGGAGATCATTACCTATATGCTGGCAGGTGAGTTGCGCCATACCGACAGTATGGGTAACGGTTCAGTGATCCGTGCGGGTGATGTACAGCGCATGACGGCTGGCACCGGCGTCCGCCATAGCGAGATGAATGCGTCTGATGAAGCCACTGCGCATTTGTTGCAGATATGGATCACGCCTGACACATTGAATCTGGCGCCTGGCTATGAAGAAAAAACCATTTCTGTAGAAAGCAAACTGAATCGCTGGGCCCTGGTAGCCTCGCCAGATGCCTGGGATGGTTCATTAAAAGTACATCAGGATGTGACACTCTGTGCGACGGTGCTGGAGGCTGGCCACAGCCTGCCGCTGGAAGTCAGCGAAGGCCGCAGTGCCTACATGCATGTGGCGCGTGGTGAAGTGGAGATTGACGGCCAGCGCCTGGCGACTGGCGATGCGCTCAAGATTGACAGTGCGACAAAGTTGGAAATGCGTGCGCACGATGTGAGTGAAGTATTGTGGTTTGATTTGCCTGGCAGTGATGATTAATTTTGCTTTGAACAATTTTTAATTAAGGGAGTAAAAACATGACGCAAGTTTCAATTGTGTATCACAGTGGTTATGGCCATACCGCGGAGCAAGCCAAAGCCGTTGGGCGCGGTGTTGAGAAGGTGGAAGGTGTAACCCTGCATCTTCTGACAGCAGAGGAAGCCCAGCAGCAGTGGGATGTGCTGAAAACAAGTGATGCCATTATTTTCGGCAGCCCAACTTATATGGGTTCCGCAGCGGCTGCTTTTAAAACCTTTATGGAAGCCAGCTCGGAGAAATGGTACGTCCGTGAGTGGCAAGACAAGATTGCCGCGGGATTCACCACTTCTGCCAGCCAGAGTGGTGACAAGTTAAGTACATTGATCCAGTTAGCTGTGTTTGCAGCACAACATGGCATGATCTGGGTGGGGCAGGATTTGTTGCCGGGGAACAATAACAGTAAGGGGTCGGTCAACGATTTAAATCGTTTGGGTGGCTTCCTGGGTGCGATGGCGCAGGCAAATGCAGATCAGGGTCCTGAATTTGGTCCGATTCAAAGTGATTTGCTGACTGCCGAGCATTTGGGTGAACGTGTCGCTACGATTGCCAAACGGTTTTCTGAATCTAAATAACAATCCAAATTAGGGAGACATTAAATGAAAAAGTTATTCTTGGCTGTCAGTCTGTTGGCAGCTTCACAAGCCTGGGCCGCTACCGAAACCTACAATATTGATGCTGCACACAGTTTTGCCAATTTCAGCATCCGCCATGTGGTTGCCAAAACGTCCGGCACTTTTAATGATGTGACCGGTGTGATCACGCTTGATCCAGCCAACTTGAATACGGCTACCGTGCGAGCCACTATCAAGGTTGCCAGTGTGAACTCTGGTTTAGCCAAGCGCGATGAGCATATCAAAGCCGACAAATATCTGGATGCTGCCAAATACACAGAGATTCAGTTCGAAAGTACCAAGATCACTGCTTCAAACCAGAATCAGGCCATTTTACAGGGCAAGTTGACCATGCATGGCGTCACCAAACAAGTGGATATCCCTGTACGCGTACTAGGGTATGGTTCTGATCCATGGGGTGGTCAGCGTGCTGGGTTTGAAGGGCATGTGACTCTGAAGGCCTCAGATTACGGTTATGGCTGGGCGACGGGTGCTAACTCACCAGTAGGCGATGAAATTGAAGTGACCTTGTTGATTGAAGGCGTTAAAGCTAAATAACGCTGATTGATAGTAGCGAAATTACGGAGGCCAGGCGCAGATTAGCTAGGCTCCGTATTTTCGCTTTAAAGTTTCTTAAAATGCAGAGAATGGAGAGTGTATGGCATTGGATTTATTTTCCCCGGCAAAACTAGGCGCAATCAGTTTGAAAAATCGCGTGGTGATGGCACCTCTCACGCGTAATCGTGCAGGCGAGGGTGGCGTGCCGCAAGCCATTAACGTGACTTATTACGAGCAGCGCGCCACAGCGGGCCTGATTATTACCGAGGCAACACCAATTTCACCCATGGCACACGGTTACCCCGCATTGCCCGGTATTTATACCGACGCACAGATCGCAGGCTGGAAAAAAGTGACTGATGCAGTGCATTCACAGGGTGGAAAAATCGTGATTCAGTTATGGCATGTGGGCCGTATTTCTCACCCTAGTTTGTTGCCTAACCAGGCGCAGCCGGTGGCACCTTCTGCAATTAAACCGGCTGGCCAGGCGTTTACCTATCAGGGTTTGCAGGATTACGTCACCCCGCGCGCGCTTGAACTGGATGAGTTGGCTGTCATCGTGCAGGATTATGTACACGCGACACGTTGCGCGATTGCCGCAGGATTTGATGGCGTTGAAGTGCACGCAGCCAATGGCTATCTGCTCGACCAGTTTTTACGCGATGGCAGTAACCAAAGGGAAGATGCTTACGGTGGCTCGGTAGAAAACCGCGCGCGCTTGTTGCTGGAAGTGGTGCAAGCGGTAGTGGATACCATAGGTGCGGACAAAGTTGGTGTGCGTATCTCACCAGTCAACCCGTTTAACGATATGAAAGACTGTCAGCCACAGCAGACCTTTAACTATGTCGCCAATGCCTTGAACCAGTTTAACCTGGCTTATCTGCATGCGGTAGAGGGCGGCATTCATGGCGGTGGCGAGTCTGCGCCGTTTGATTTTGACGCGCTGCGTCAACTGTTTAAAAATGGCTATATTGCCAATTTGAGTTACGACAAAGCACGTGGCAATGCGGTGATCGCGAGCGGTCATGCAGATGCTGTCGCGTATGGGGTACCATTTATTGCAAATCCTGACCTGGTGGAAAGGTATGCCAAAGATGCGCCACTGAATGAAGCGGATTCTGCATCATTTTATGGTGGGAATGCACAAGGCTATACCGACTATCCGTTTTTAACCGCTTAGTTTTTTACGAGGTTTTAAACCTCCGGGCTTGTCGCTCACAGTGTGCGGGCGTAGAATTCGCGCAAAGCAAATTCAATGAGCTTACGCTCCGTACATTGTGAGTTAATTTTCTGCATGTCCCAACCTGATTCAAATATTCCTTCCAACAAATTAGTTGTCGCTAACTGGAAAATGCATGGCAACCTGGCACTGAACCAGGTGCTGATTGACGGCTATCTGCAAGGCTTGCAGTTCCTGCCGCAAGCCGATGTCGTGGTCTGTGTACCTTACCCATACTTGGCGCAGGCGCAATCATTATTGGCATCTACCCGGCTGGGCTGGGGTGCGCAGAACCTGGCCAAGTTTGAGCAGGGCGCTTACACCGGTGAAGTAGGCGCCAGCATGCTGCGTGATTTTGGCGCGCAATATGTGATTATCGGGCATTCCGAGCGCAGTACTGCCTATTGCGAGTCGGATGAGAATATTGCCGAAAAAATGATGGTTGCCAAACGCCATGGCCTGAAGCCGATTCTGTGTGTCGGGGAAACCTTGCTGGAGCGTGAAGCCGGGGTGATGGAGCGTGTGGTTGGCAAGCAGCTGGAGACCATTATTCGCCTGTTTGGTGGTGAGGCGTTTGCCGATACGATTGTTTCATACGAGCCGATTTGGGCAATTGGTACCGGATTGGCGGCCACCGCAGAACAGGCAGTTGCCATGCACCAGTTTATCCGTGACACGGTGGCAAGTGCCGATAAATCAGCCTCCACCTCGTTAAAAATCCTGTACGGGGGCAGCGTAAATCCACAAAATGCGGTACAATTATTAAATCAGAAGGAAATAGATGGTGCGCTGATCGGCCGTTGCTCATTAGATGTCGAGCAATTTATAAAAATATGTCAGGCCGTCCCTGTAAAATAGTACCTCTAGCTAAATAACATAGCGTGCCACAAGCACAATTGTTATTCATTTATCGGATTAAAGGATTATGGAAAACGTCATTCTCGTCATTCATGTGTTGGCAGCTGCTTCAGTGATTGGCCTGGTCTTATTACAGCACGGCAAAGGCGCTGACATGGGTGCAGCGTTCGGAAGTGGTGCCTCAGGTAGTCTGTTCGGGGTTTCCGGCTCTTCCAATTTGCTCAGTAAGCTGACATCGATTTTTATTACAGTATTTTTTGCAACCAGTTTGACGCTGGCATTTATGTCCAGCAATAAAGCGGGTTCTGGCAGCGTGGTGAAAGCCCCGTTGACACAACAGGCTCCGGCCAAAGGCGAAGCAGTTGAACCTGCCAAGCCGGTTGAAAATACACCCAAAGATATTCCCAATTAATTTTTAAGCCGTCGTGGTGGAATTGGTAGACACGCTATCTTGAGGGGGTAGTGACGAAAGTTGTGCGAGTTCGAGTCTCGCCGACGGCACCAGTGACGTCATGCTTGATCTGCCTGTAGTTTGATTGCAGATTCCGCGACGTTGGCTGTTTGGGAAGTGTTTGCTTGGGCGTGTTTCGTGTGTGCTTGTCAGACCGTGTGGTTTGCAGTGAAATGACTTGTTAACATGATCGATGAAGGCAATCAGTGTTAGAAAATTATTTCCCGATTTTGATGTTTACCCTGGTGGGCTTGGGCGTTGGCCTGGGGCCGCTTATCGCTGGTAAACTTGTCTCTCCGCATCGACCTGACGCGGAAAAAAACTCTCCTTATGAATGCGGCTTTGAAGCGTTTGAAGACGCGCGTATGAAATTTGACGTGCGCTATTACCTGGTCGCCATTCTGTTTATCCTGTTTGATCTCGAAATTGCTTTTCTCTTCCCATGGGCGATCGTCATCCAGGAAATTGGTCCGGCTGGCTTTTGGGCAATGATGGTGTTCCTGTTTGTGCTGGTGGTCGGCTTCATCTTTGAGTGGATGAAGGGTGCTCTGGAATGGGATTAACTGGAATAGAGTTGATGGAAGTGGGGTTGATGCTATGAGCATTGAAGGCGTACTGGAAAAAGGCTTTGTTACCACCACCCTGGATACGGTGATTAACTACACGCGAACCGGTTCATTATGGCCAATGACCTTTGGTCTGGCATGTTGTGCAGTAGAAATGATGCACGCAGGTGCAGCCCGTTACGATCTGGACCGCTTCGGGATTGTCTTCCGCCCCAGCCCGCGCCAATCAGATGTGATGATAGTCGCCGGCACACTGGTGAACAAAATGGCGCCAGCCCTGCGTAAAGTGTATGACCAGATGGCAGAGCCACGCTGGGTCATCTCCATGGGCAGCTGTGCCAATGGTGGTGGTTACTATCATTATTCCTATGCAGTGGTGCGCGGTTGCGACCGCATTGTGCCGGTAGATGTGTATGTGCCCGGTTGTCCGCCAACAGCTGAAGCCTTGCTCTACGGCATTATCCAGCTGCAGAAGAAAATCAAACGCACTAATACTATCGCCAGAACCTAACTAGCCAGCCCAAGAAATTACACTATGTCAGCAAAACTAGAACATTTGTCCGCACAGCTCAAGCTAGCCTTGGGTGATGGCGTAGTGAAGCTGGAGCAAAAGCTGGGCGAAATCACTGTTGAAGTGCACGTGAAGCACTTGCTGGCAGTGGCTGACAAACTGAGAACCCACGCCGAGCTCAGGTTTGAACAACTGATTGATTTGTGTGGCGTGGATTATTCCGACTATGCTGACGGCCGCTGGGAAGGGCCGCGCTTTGCAGTGGTGTTGCATTTGTTATCAGTCGGTTTGAACCAGCGTGTGCGCATCCGCGCATTCGCTACCGATGATGATTTTCCTGTATTCCCGACTTTGGTGGATGTCTGGCCGGTAGCCAACTGGTTCGAGCGTGAAGCATTTGACCTGTATGGCCTGATGTTTGAAAACCATCCTGACTTACGTCGCCTGCTGACAGATTACGGTTTTGTCGGCCACCCGTTCCGTAAAGATTTCCCCATGATAGGTAACGTGGAAATGCGCTATGACCCGGTGCAGCAGCGTGTCGTCTATCAGCCGGTATCGATTGATCCGCGTAACAATGTGCCGCGCCTGATCCGTGATGAAGGAAAGCATCATGGTTAATCGCTTAAGCATGTCAATCAATCACAGTCATTCATTCTTTTTTCAAAGTTCTGCCTTTGCATTGGCTGAATATTGCATGTTTGGGGCTTGCTAGCTATGGCAGAAATCAAGAATTACACCATGAACTTCGGCCCGCAACACCCGGCGGCGCATGGTGTGTTGCGTTTGGTGCTGGAACTGGATGGCGAAGTGATCCAGCGTGCTGATCCGCATATTGGTCTATTGCATAGAGCCACGGAAAAGCTGGCTGAAAATCGCACTTACCTGCAAAGCGTGCCGTATATGGACCGCCTGGATTATGTATCCATGATGGCCAACGAGCATGCCTATGTGATGGCGATTGAGAAAATGCTGGGGCTGGAAGTCCCCGTACGTGCCCAGTACATCCGCGTTATGTTTGACGAAATTACCCGTATCCTCAATCACCTGTTATGGCTGGGTGCGCATGCGCTGGATGTGGGCGCGATGACGGTATTTCTGTACGCTTTCCGTGAGCGTGAGGATTTGTTCGATGTGTATGAGGCCGTTTCCGGCGCGCGTATGCATGCGGCCTATTACCGTCCGGGCGGTGTGTACCGTGATCTGCCGGAAAGAATGCCGCAGCACCAAACCACCAAATTCCGTAGCGATGCAGAAATCAAAAAGCTGAATGAGAACCGCCAGGGTTCCATGCTTGATTTTATTGAAGACTTTACCAACCGTTTCCCTACTTACGTAGACGAATACGAAACTCTGCTGACCGATAACCGTATCTGGAAACAGCGTACGGTGGGCATAGGCGTGGTGACACCTGAGCGTGCATTAGCATTGGGACTTACTGGCGCGATGTTGCGTGGTTCAGGGATTGCCTGGGATTTGCGCAAGAAACAACCTTATGAAGTCTATGACAAAATGGATTTCGATATTCCGTTGGGTGTGAACGGCGACTGTTATGACCGCTACCTGGTGCGCGTGGAAGAAATGCGTCAGTCCAACCGTATTATCAAACAATGTATAGACTGGCTACGTGTCAATCCAGGCCCGGTCATCACGGATGATAACAAGGTTGCGCCGCCTAACCGCGAAGGCATGAAAACCAATATGGAAGACTTGATTCACCATTTCAAGTTGTTCACTGAAGGTTTTCACGTACCGGTAGGCGAAGCCTATGCAGCGATTGAACATCCTAAAGGTGAGTTTGGTATTTACATGGTGTCTGATGGCGCCAACAAGCCTTACCGTCTGAAAATACGGGCGCCTGGGTTTGCACATCTGGCCGCGCTGGATGAAATGACCAGGGGACATATGATTGCCGACCTTGTGGCGATTATTGGTACACAAGATATTGTGTTCGGCGAAATCGACAGGTAACCCGATTAGCGTGATACACCCGGATCGAAGAGATATTAAGGTACAAGCATGTTAAGTGCAGCATCTATTGAGAAGATTGAATACGAACTGTCCAAGTATCCTAAAGACAGGCGCCAGGCGGCAGTAATGTCCGCATTGCGCATTGTGCAAATGGAGCGTGGCTGGTTATCCAAGGAAAGTATTTCAGAGGTGGCAAAATATTTGCGCATCCCGGAAATTGCGGCACTGGAAGTGGCCACTTTCTACAATATGTATGACCTGGAACCGGTCGGCGAACACAAGATCACCATTTGTACCAATATCTCCTGCATGCTACGTGGCTCGGATGAAATTGTGGAACACCTGCAACACAAACTAGGTGTTGGCTTTAATGAGGTCACCGCCGATGGCAAGTTCTGTTTGAAAGAAGGCGAGTGTATGGGCTGTTGTGGTGGCGCGCCATTGCTGCATGTGAATAATAGCCAGATGCATGAATTTTTGACCACTGAAAAAGTGGACGCGCTCATCAATGAGCTAAACAAGGGCTGAAGGAACTGTTAATGGCAAATACTTCAACTACCTCAATCAAGCAGACTACAGCTCATCAGGCACCTGTGGTGAAAACGGATCTGGCCGGGCAAACCCTGGTGACCTTACGTACGCTGACAGAAGAAAATCCTGCTTCACTTGCCACGTATGAAAAACTGGGCGGTTATGTTCAGCTCAAGCGACTGGTAGCAGAAAAAACCAAAGCGCCGGAAATCATCAGCCAGATCAAAGTCTCCAACTTGCGCGGACGTGGGGGTGCTGGTTTCCCCACTGGCCTGAAGTGGAGCTTTATGCCGCGTTATTACGATGGCACCAAATACCTGGTATGTAATTCCGATGAGGGTGAGCCAGGCACATTTAAAGACCGCGACATTATCCGCTATAACCCACATCAATTGATTGAAGGTATGGCGATTGCGGCTTATACACTGGGCGCACGCGTCGGATATAACTATATTCACGGTGAGATCTGGCAGGATTACGAGATATTTGAAGCCGCACTGGCAGAAGCGCGCGAAGCGGGCTATCTCGGTGAAAACCTGTTTGATACCAACTTCAGTTTTGATTTGTACGCCGTCCATGGTTACGGCGCCTATATCTGTGGCGAAGAAACCGCGCTGATTGAATCCATCGAAGGCAAAAAAGGCCAGCCACGTTTCAAGCCACCATTTCCAGCCAGTTATGGTGTATTTGGCAAACCAACTAACGTCAACAATACCGAAAGCTATACCTCAATCCCGTGGATTATGCAGCATGGCGGCCAGGCATTTGCCGATCTGGGAGTGCCTAACTCCGGCGGCAGCAAGCTGTTCTCGGTATCAGGCCATGTTGAAAAACCTGGCAATTACGAAATAAAAATGGGCACGCCTTTTAAAGACCTGCTGGAAATGGCGGGCGGTATCTGGAAAGGCCGCCAGCTTAAAGCGGTCATCCCTGGCGGCCCTTCTACTGCAGTGATGCCAGCGAGCGCGATTGAAAATGCCACTATGGATTACGATGGCCTGAGTAAAGCCGGTTCCAGCCTGGGTGCGGGTTCCATGATTGTGATGGATGAAACCACCTGCATGGTGAAAACACTCAAGCGCCTGAGCTATTTCTTCTACGAAGAAAGTTGTGGTCAATGTACACCATGCCGTGAAGGTACCGGCTGGGTTTACCGCATCATCGAGCGTATCGTGAATGGCAAAGGCAAGATGGAAGACCTGGATCTGTTGACTGATTTAAGCAATAACATTTCCGGCCGCACCATTTGTGCGCTTGGCGATGCAGCGGCAACCCCGGTGTTGAGCTTTATCAAGCATTTTCGCCCCGAGTTTGAGTATTACATCCAGCATGGTAAATCCATGATAGACGGTAAATAAAAATCTATTTTTGAGACCAGCTCAACAAATAAATTTTAGAGATAGCAGACATGTTAAATATCGAAATTGACGGCAAACCACTAGAGGTCGAACACGGCAGCACCATTATTGATGCTGCGGATGCGGTTGGCATTGCCATCCCGCGGTTCTGCTATCACAAGAAACTGTCGGTCGCCGCCAACTGCCGTATGTGCCTGGTGCAGGTTGAAAAGTTTAATAAGCCGCTGCCAGCCTGCGCCACGCCAGTGGCGGATGGCATGAAGATTTTCACTCGCAGCAAAGCTTCGGTCGAAGCACAAAAGAGCGTGATGGAATTTCTGCTGATCAACCACCCGCTGGATTGCCCGATCTGTGACCAGGGTGGCGAGTGTGATTTGCAGGATATCGCGGTGGCTTATGGTGCTTCAGGTTCACGTTACACCGAAGAAAAACGCGTGGTATTCAACAAGAATATAGGCCCGCTGGTCAGCACCGATATGACGCGTTGCATCCAGTGTACCCGTTGCGTGCGCTTCCTCAAGGAAGTCGGTGGCATGCAGGAGCTTGGCCTTGTGAATCGTGGCGAACATGCTGAAATTACTGCGTATGTTGATCAATCCGTTAACTCCGAACTCAGTGGCAACATTATTGATTTATGCCCGGTCGGTGCGCTGACCAGCAAGCCATTCCGCTATTCGGCGCGCAGCTGGGAGCTGGTACGCCGTCCTTCGATTGCACCGCACGATGGCCTGGGTTCGCATGTTGAAGTGCATGTCAAAGATAACAAAGTCATGCGCATATTGCCGCGTGAAAAAGAATCGATCAACGAATGCTGGCTGTCTGACCGTGACCGTTTCTCCTACGAAGGCCTGAATAGCCCGGACCGCCTGAAAGTGCCTATGATCAAGCACAACGGGCAATGGCAGGAGACTGACTGGAAAACCGCACTGGAATTTGCGGCTGGCCAACTGAAAGATATCACCAAGCAATACGGTGGTGAAGCACTGGGTGTGCTGGTTTCACCAAACAGCACCATGGAAGAAGGTTACCTGATCAAGCAACTGGCCGATGGCCTGGGTTGTGGCAATGTAGATTACCGTTTGCGCCAGACTGACTTCCGCCTGGATGGAAAACGTACTGGTACGCCCTGGATGGGCTGCAATATCCAGGAAATCGAAGAGCTGGACCGTATTCTGCTCATCGGGTCCAATATCCGTAACGAGCACCCGTTGCTGGCACAGCGTATCCGCAAGGCCGTTGCCAATGGCGCCGAACTGAGTATCGTCAGCCCACTTGATAACGATCCGTTGATGGATATCGCACACAAAGTGATCGTGCGTCCTAACGATATGGTGAACGTGCTTGGCCAGATTTTAAAAGGCATGTCCGGCCTGCAAAAACTCTCGTTGTGCCTGCCTCCGGCTTTGAATCAATTACTTGAAGAGATCAAGGTACGTCCAAATACGCAAAAAATTGCGGAAAGCCTGGCCGGTATCCGCGAAGACCTCATCCTGATTGCGCCTAAAGTCGGTATTTTCCTCGGCAATATGGCACTGAGTGACCCACGCTTTACCGAGATGTACAGCATGGCGGAAGCGATTGGCGGTATCAGTGGTGCGAAGGGTGGCATTTTGCCACCGGCTGCCAATAGCACAGGCATGCATATGATAGGGGTAATGCCTGCAGCCACCGGCATGCATGCGCGTGCCATGCTGGAGGTACCGCGCAAGGCTTACCTGTTATTGAATATCGAACCGGAACTGGATTGCCAGCACGCTGCATTAGCAAATGATGCCATGGCGAAAGCCGAGTGCGTGGTGGCATTAACCGCGTACAAGTCTTCGGCTCTGGAAAATGCCGATATCCTGTTGCCGATTGCGCCTTTTACAGAAACCTCGGGTACTTTTATGAGTATGGAAGGCCGCGTACAAAGCTTTCAGGCAGTCACGCGTCCATTAGGCGAATGCCGTCCTGGCTGGAAAGTCTTACGTGTATTGGCCAATACCTTGGGGCTGCCAGGATTTGACTACAACAGTTCGGAAGAAGTGAAAAATGCAGTCTTCAATGGCGAGAAGCCTTCGACTGTGGTTTGGCGTAGCCTGAACAACAACCTGAAAGAACTGGTTGAAATTCAGGTCAATATCAAGAAATTGGGTTTGCAACGCATCGGTGAGGTGCCGCAATATGAGTTTGACCCGATTGTGCGTCGTTCCAATCCTCTGCAAAAAACCAAATACAACATTCGTCCCATGGCGCGTATGCATGGCGACCAGCTGGCTGAATTAGGCTTGCAGGATGGCGATATTGTGGTGGCACGCCAGGATAAAGGCAGTGCGGTATTGAAAGTGCGCCTGGATAACCATGTGGCCAAAGGCTGCGTACGTGTCGCAGCTGCACACCCGTTGACTGTTGGCCTGGGTGACCTGATGGGTGATATCACCATTGAAAAAGCGGCGGTCGAGCAAGTCGCGATTTACGAAAAACAACTGACCGAGATGGCATAACATGCAATTCTTCTCTGAATTATTTGGATCCTACTGGCCAGATGTGCAAATGGTGACATGGACACTGGCAAAAATTGTTGCCATCGTGCTGCCATTAATGATTTGCGTCGCTTACCTGACTTATTTTGAGCGTAAGGTGATTGGTTACATGCAGGTGCGCATAGGGCCTAACCGTGTCGGCCCGTTTGGTTTGTTGCAACCGGTAGCCGATGCCTTAAAACTGTTGTTTAAAGAAATCATCCTTCCCACCGCCTCCAATAAAGTGCTGTTTTTTATTGGCCCGATTTTAACCATTGCCCCGGCATTTGCTGCCTGGGCGGTGATTCCATTTGATGCAACGCTGGTATTAGCCAATATCGACGCAGGATTGCTGTATATCCTGGCCATGACCTCTGTGGCTGTCTATGGCGTGATCATTGCCGGTTGGGCATCCAACTCCAAATATGCATTCCTGGGCTCTCTACGTTCAGCCGCACAAATCGTTTCTTATGAAATCGCCATGGGTTTCACCCTGGTTGGCGTGCTGATGTGTGCCAACTCCCTTAACCTGGGCAAAATCGTGATGGGACAGGAGGGCGGTTTCTGGCACTGGTACTTTATTCCATTGTTCCCGCTGTTTATCGTGTACTTCATCAGTGCCGTCGCCGAGACTAACCGCGCACCGTTTGATGTGGCAGAAGGTGAGTCCGAGATTGTGGCCGGTTTCCATGTGGAATATTCCGGCATGGCATTCGCGGTGTTCTTCCTGGCGGAATATGCCAACATGATTTTGGTGTCCATGCTGGCCGCCTTGATGTTCCTGGGCGGCTGGTTGTCACCCGTGCCGTTCTTGCCGGATAGCATTTTGTGGCTGCTGGCAAAAGTCGCTTTCCTGTTGTTTATGTTTTTATGGTTCCGCGCGACTTTCCCGCGTTACCGCTATGACCAGATCATGCGCCTGGGCTGGAAAGTGTTTATTCCAATCACGCTGGTATGGATAGTCGTGGTAGCCGCCATGATGCAAACGCAGTGGGCTTATTTGTTCCATTAATGAATTTCAAACTTTGGACAATGCACATACAGGGATAACAGAAACCTTACCATGTTGAACGCGATTAAAAATACATTAGGCAGTTTGATGTTATGGGAAATGCTGAAAGGCATGGCCCTGACAGGACGCTATTTCTTTGCCAAGAAAATCACTATCCAATACCCTGAAGAGCGCACGCCGCAATCGAACCGTTTCCGTGGCCTGCATGCCTTGCGCCGTTACCCTAATGGTGAAGAGCGTTGCATCGCCTGCAAATTGTGCGAAGCAGTGTGCCCGGCGATGGCGATCACCATCGAATCTGACCAGCGTGAAGATGGCAGCCGCCGGACTACCCGTTACGATATTGACCTGACCAAGTGTATTTTCTGTGGTTTTTGTGAAGAGTCCTGCCCGGTAGACAGTATTGTTGAGACGCGTATTTTTGATTACCACGGCGAGCAGCGTGGTGACTTGTTATATACCAAAGAAATGTTGCTGGAAGTGGGCGATAAATATGAGGCGGAAATCGCTGCTGATCGTACCCAGGACAAAGCGTATCGCTAGGCGCGGACAGGAAAATCCATGATATTTACCGATGTAGTTTTTTATGTGCTGGCAGCCATCCTGTTGTTTTCCGGCATCCGCGTGATTACCACCCGTAACCCGGTACATGCTGCCTTATTTCTTGTGTTGGCGTTCTTCACGGCAGCCGGTATCTGGCTGTTGCTGGAAGCGGAGTTCCTCGCCATTGCGCTGATACTGGTCTATGTGGGCGCAGTGATGGTGCTGTTCCTGTTTGTGGTCATGATGCTGGATATCAATCTGGACAAGCTGCGCGAAGGGTTTTGGGAATACCTGCCCATGGCGGGTTTGATTGGTCTGCTGATGGTGGTGGAAATGACACTGGTGCTGGCGGATAAAAACCTGCAACCCAGCCAGGCAGTAGAGTTGCCTGCTAATTACAGTAACACCGCTGCCTTGGGCAAAGTGCTGTATACAGACTATCTGTTACCGTTTGAACTGGCGGCTGTTGTGCTGCTGGTCGCCATGATTGCCGCCATTGTGCTTACGCTGCGTGAGCGCAAGGATAATAAATCCATGAACCCATCCGAACAGGTCAAAGTGAAGCGTAACGACAGGCTGCGTATTGTTTCCATGCCAGCTGAGGTAGAACCACCAGAACCTGTACCAGCACCGGCTAAAGAGGAGAAAAAATAATCATGGTCGGTTTGTCTCATTACCTGATTTTAGGTGCGTTGATGTTTGCCATCAGCGTGATTGGTATTTTCCTTAACCGTAAAAACGTGATCATTCTACTCATGGCGATTGAGCTGATGCTGCTGGCGGTGAACCTGAATTTCATTGCCTTCTCCCATTACCTCAACGATATTGCCGGCCAGGTATTTGTGTTTTTCATACTGACAGTGGCGGCCGCTGAATCAGCGATAGGCCTTGCCATCCTGGTCGTGCTGTTCCGCAATCTGCATACCATCAATGTTGACGATCTGGATCAGTTAAAAGGTTAAGTGTAATGACAATAAAACAAATCCTGATATTGATCCCGATACTGCCATTACTGGCAGCGGCAATCGTCGGCTTATTCCGTAACTTCCTGCCACGCTGGGCTGCGCATGTTATTACCATTGCCGGTGTTGGCGCTGCGTTTGCGCTTTCTGTCAGCATACTTAACCAAACACTGGACGGTTTTACCCTGAATGAATCGGTCTACACATGGTTGAATTCAGGCGACATCCATTTTGAAGTCGGTTTCCTGATCGATAACCTGAGTGCCATGATGATGGTAGTAGTGACTTTCGTGTCATTAATGGTACATATATACACGATTGGTTATATGCATGAAGACCCTGGCTACAGCCGCTTCTTCAGCTATATCTCCCTGTTTACTTTCTCCATGCTGATGCTGGTGATGAGTAACAACTTCATGCAGCTGTTTTTCGGCTGGGAAGCAGTAGGTCTGGTGTCTTACCTGCTGATCGGTTTCTGGTTTACGAGACCCACGGCGATTTATGCCAACCTGAAGGCTTTCCTGGTTAACCGGGTAGGCGACTTTGGTTTCCTGCTGGGCATAGGTATGGTGCTGTATTACTTCGGTAGCCTGGATTACGCTACTGTATTTGAGCGTGCGCCTTCATTAGCAGAAACACAGGTGAATATTCTGGGAAGCTGTTCCTGGTCCTTGATGACGGTGACTTGCCTGCTATTGTTTGTTGGTGCGATGGGTAAATCGGCGCAAGTGCCATTGCATGTCTGGCTGCCGGATTCCATGGAAGGCCCGACACCAATCTCGGCCCTGATTCACGCGGCAACCATGGTGACCGCCGGTATTTTTATGGTGGCGCGTATGTCGCCGCTGTATGAATTATCAACCACTGCCTTATCTACAGTGATGGTGATAGGCGCCATTACTGCCTTGTTTATGGGCTTTCTCGGCATTATCCAGAACGACATTAAACGTGTGGTGGCTTATTCCACCCTGTCACAGCTGGGTTATATGACAGTCGCGCTTGGCGCTTCAGCTTATTCAGTGGCGATTTTCCACCTGATGACACACGCCTTCTTCAAGGCATTGTTATTCCTGGGCGCGGGTTCAGTGATTATGGGTATGCACCACGACCAGGATATCCGTAATATGGGTAACCTGAAAAAATACCTGCCGATTACCTGGATCACTTCGCTGATAGGTTCGCTGGCCTTGATAGGTACACCTTTCTTCTCCGGTTTTTATTCCAAAGACAGCATTATTGAGGCAGTGGAGTTATCACATATCCCCGGTAGTGGCTTTGCCTACTTTGCCGTGATCGTCGGTGTATTTGTCACTGCGTTTTATTCTTTCCGTTTATATTTTCTGGTCTTTCATGGCGAGGAGAAGTGGCGCGTTGCATCGCATGCACATGCCGACCAGAGTTATGGTGCACATGGCCCTGATGCGCACGATGAGCATGCTGAAGCGCACCATGATGACGACCATGCCCACGATGATGCGCATCACCACGGCTTAGGCCCGAATGACAATCCGCATGAGCCAGGCTGGGTAGTGACTCTGCCTTTGATCTTGCTGGCGATTCCATCTTTGGTGATTGGCTATTTTGCCTTGGAACCAATGGTGTTTGGCGAGTTTTTCAAAAACGTGATTTTTGTCAATGCTGAAACACATCCTGCAATGGAGCATCTGGCACATCATTACCATGAGTTTATGCATAGCCCGGCCGGTATGGCGATTCATGGTTTTGCCAGCCTGCCGTTTATCCTTGCTGCTTCTGGCGTGTTGCTGTCATGGTTCTTCTACATGAAACGCCCTGATATTCCTGCTGCGATCAAACAGCGCTTCAACCTGATTTACCGCATACTGGATAACAAATACGGTTTCGACAGCTTTAACGAGAAGTTCTTTGCCGGTGGCTCACGTTACCTGGGGCGCTTGCTATGGAAGTTTGGTGATATCACCCTGATTGATGGCGCCATGGTCAATGGCACCGCCAGGACCATGGGCAAGATTGCTGCCAGATTACGTAATGTGCAATCAGGCTTAATTTATCACTACGCTTTTGCAATGATCATAGGCGTATTCCTTCTCATGACTTTCTTTATAAAAATCAATTAATGATGCAAGCCGACCTCACAAGTATTTCATGGTTAAGTCTGGCCATCTGGCTACCGGTATTCTCCGGTGTGCTGGTATTGCTGCTCGGGGGCGACCATAAGGCGACACTGACGCGCTGGCTGGCGCTGGCGGGTAGCCTGGCCAGTTTCCTGGTCACCATTCCGCTGTATACGCTGTTTGACGTTCAGGATGGCTTCTTCCAGTTTGAAGAGTTATTGCCATGGATCCCGGCTTTTAATATGCACTATCACCTTGGCATCGATGGCTTCTCCATGCCCTTGGTGCTTCTGACCAGCTTTACTACCGTGATTGTGGTACTGGCAGGCTGGGAAGTGATTACCAAACATGTCGCGCAATATATGGCGGCGTTTCTCATCATGAGCGGCATCATGATAGGCGTGTTCACTTCGCTTGATGCGATTCTCTACTACGTGTTCTGGGAGGCGATGCTGATTCCCATGTTCCTGGTGATCGGTATCTGGGGCGGGCCTAACCGTGTGTATGCCACGGTCAAGTTTTTCCTGTATACCTTGCTTGGGTCCTTGTTGATGCTGGTGGCATTTATCCATCTGTATCACCAGACCGGCAGTTTTGAACTGGCTGATTACTACTTGCTGCCATTGAGTATGCAGGCACAGATTTATATCTTTATCGCCTTCTTTATGGCCTTTGCCGTGAAGATCCCGATGTGGCCGGTACATACATGGTTGCCGGATGCACACGTGGAAGCACCTACCGGCGGTTCCGTGGTGCTGGCAGCGATTGCGCTGAAACTGGGTGGTTATAGTTTCCTGCGTTTTGCCATGCCGATTGCGCCGGATGCTTCACATTACTTTAGTACCGCCATGATTGTGCTGTCATTGATCGCTGTGGTCTACATTGCTTTGGTCGCTTTGGTGCAAACCGATATGAAGAAACTGATCGCTTACTCTTCTATCTCGCACATGGGCTTTGTGACACTGGGTTTCTTTATGTTCGGCCAGCTGGCGCTGGAAGGGGCGGTGATGCAGATGATCTCGCACGGCTTTATCTCTTCTGCCATGTTCCTGAGTGTGGGTGTGCTGTATGACCGCGTGCACAGCCGTGAGATTTCAGCCTATGGCGGTGTTGCCAATAAGATGCCGGTATTTGCCGGATTCGCGGTGCTGTTTGCCATGGCGAACAGTGGCCTGCCCGGTACCTCAGGCTTTGTCGGTGAGTTTATGGTGATCCTGGCCGCCGTGAAGTTTAATTTCTGGGTAGGTTTCGCGGCTGCCACCACACTGATTTTTGGCGCAGCCTATACCTTGTGGATGACCAAGCGGGTGTTTTTCGGCGATGTTACCAACCACCATGTAGCTGAACTGACAGATTTGAATAAACGCGAATTCCTGATCCTCGGTATTCTGGCTATTTTAGTGATTGGCTTTGGTCTGTATCCACAACCGATTACTGAAGTCATGCAGGCGACCAGTAGCGAATTCCTGAAACACATGGCGATTTCCAAATTGCCGGTCACAGGCTATTAAGGCAGGATGTTAGAAAATGGATAATATGCAATTCGATTTGCTCGCCCTGTTGCCGGAACTGGTATTACTGGGCATGGCCATGTTTATTTTGCTGCTGGATTTATTTATCCTGCCGCAAAACCGCTCCATTATTTATGGCCTGAGCCAGTTCACACTGTTTGCAGCGGCATTCTTTACGTTTAAAACCCATACCCCTGCGGTCGGCTTTGCCTTCTCGCACATGTTTATCGACGATACGCTGTCAGACGTGATCAAGATGATGATGTATCTGGGCACGTCATTGATCTTTGTCTACAGTCGTAAATACCTGCAAGACCGCAATCTCTACCGTGGTGAGTTTTACGCCATGGTGCTGTTTGGTTTGCTGGGCATGATGATCATGGTGTCAGGTCATAACCTGCTGCTTATCTATATCGGGCTTGAATTACTTTCACTGTGCCTGTATTCACTGGTGGCCTTCGACCGCGACAATCCTAAAGCTTCCGAAGCCGCCATGAAGTACTTCGTGCTGGGTGCACTGGCATCAGGCATGTTGTTGTATGGCATGAGCATGATCTACGGCATGACAGGTAGCCTGGATGTCAGTGACATTGCTAACAGCATCCTGCAGCAAAACAAGAGCCCGGTATTGATCATGGGTTTGGTGTTCCTGGTCTCTGGCATCGCCTTTAAATTTGGTGCTGTGCCTTTCCAGATGTGGGTGCCGGATGTGTATCAGGGTTCGCCAACACCGATGACGTTGTTGATCGGCTCCGTGCCCAAACTGGCAGCATTTGCGATGACGGTGCGCTTGCTGGTGCAAGGCCTGCATCCGCTGGCGCAAGACTGGCAGGATATGTTGATGCTGATGGCGATCCTGTCCATCATCATTGGTAACTTCAGTGCCATCGTACAAACCAACCTCAAGCGCATGCTGGCGTATTCCACCATCTCGCATGTCGGCTTTATCCTGTTCGGCATGATGAGCGCGAACGCCAACGGCTTTGCCTCCAGCTTTTTCTATATCAGCACTTATGTACTGACCTCGATTGCCGGTTTCGGCATTATCCTGTTGTTGAGTCGCCAAGGGTTTGAGGCAGAAGAAATTGATGACCTGAAAGGCTTGAATCAGCGGCATCCGTGGTTCGCTTTCCTGATGCTGATCATTATGTTCAGTATGGCCGGTATTCCGCCTACCATTGGTTTCTATGCCAAGTTCACCGTGTTGCAGGCTGCATGGCAGGCCGGGTTTACCTGGCAGGTGGTGCTGGCAGTATTGATGGCAGTGATTGGTGCTTTCTACTACCTGAATATCGTACGTAAAATGTATTTTGATGCGCCGGTAGATAACTCACCACTGACTGCCCCGGTAGATATGCGTTTTATGCTGAGCGTACATTCGCTGGCATTGCTAGGTCTGGGCTTGTTCCCTGAAATTCTGCTTAGCGTCTGTGGACGCAGCCTGTTGATGAGCCTGCAATAATGCTAACCAAGCTTTTATATCTGGTATTGATGTTATTCATGGCCAATCTGGGCTGGATCTCGGATAAATGGCTGGGCATTGCCGGTCATATCACCCAATTATGGCAACGCTTTGCAGTGCTGTTGCCAGCTTACTTTATCACGCTGGTGATCGCCTATTTTGTTGAGCAGCTGGTCATGGGCCAGGTCTGGCCTCAGGGCTGGGAGTTTTACAGTATTACCGTCTGCCTGTTCCTGGTATTTTCGTTCCCTGGCTTTGTCTACCGCGTGTTGTGGAAGTAGTTCCTGACTATATAGCCGAGTCACATTAACTTCACGAATCCTTCACGATAGTTTCAAGCATCTCAGTCAGACTACGATCACCTAAGTAGTCGGCTAACCCCAGCAGCACCGAGGTTAGCCCCGGAAAGGACCTGAGATGCTAAAACTACAACAAACGTTGGGATGGGTGCAGGCTGTGGATAGCCGGTTGTGTGTCAAAGTCAGCCATACCGGCCAATATAGACTCATACGTCATTTTTTCCGCGCTATCTCGCGCATGGGCGACGGCATGTTCTGGTATCTGCTGATGCTGGTGATTGCTGTGACGCAAGGGCAACACGGTTTATATGTCTGCCTGCAAATGCTCACTGTTGGCCTCACCGGCACTTTAGTCTATAAATGGTTAAAGCATAGAACCAGCCGCCCAAGGCCATTCCAGGTGCGCCAGGATGTATTACTCAGCGGTACACCTCTGGACTATTTCAGTTTCCCGTCGGGTCATACGCTGCACGCTGTGGCATTCGGCATGGTCGCCGTGCAGCATTATCCGCAGCTATTTCCTATTATTTATCCCTTTGTGGTATTGGTCGGTATGTCACGGGTGGTGCTAGGACTACATTACCCAAGTGATGTGTTGGCCGGTGCCGGGATAGGGTATCTGTTGGTGGCCCTGTATTCACCGCTGTTTTAAGCTGGCTTTTCATAAAAAACGGATGCAGTGGCATCCGCTTTTTATGTGTTCATGACAATTTCAAACTTGACTGCATCTTGGTTCTATCGCCGACTACGATAGTTTGATAGTCCAAATATAGCGTTTACAAATGATTGATACGGGCAATGACAGACGCCATTTCCTGGTCTTGTTCACGACCGCTCTCACGCAGTCCTTGTATCACGCCCAGCTGGTTTTCAACAGGCTGGTTCTGGCTAACCTTGTATTTACCGCTTAAGTGCGTGATCTCTATTTCAATTCCCACAACTGCCTGTATCAGCTGATCAATAAACGAAGGTGGCGCATCTGCCATTTGCCACGGCTTTTCAAGTCCGGCCTCGTGCTCCGCAGTCAACATTTCAAGGTGCGCGCGCAGCCATTCGGCATCATCCATCACTTTCAATTTACCAGATGCATGCACAACCACATAATTCCATGTGGGGACCACCATGCCTGTGCGTGCTTTGCTTGCGTACCAGGAAGGGGCAATATAAGCATTGGGACCATGAAAAATGGCCAGCACTTCTTCACCACCATTGATTGCTCTACCTAGTGGGTTGGCTCTGGCGATATGGCCGCTTAAAATACCTGATCCATACTCTTGCCGGGTAAAGTGCAATGGCAAATGGTTGGCATCCAGATCGCTGCCTGATACATGGGATACCAGTGTTGCGAGCGGATAAGCACGTATCGCCGCATGTAAGGTCGCATGATCAGTTTCGGAAAAGTTTTTTGGAATATACATTGCTAATGTTACTCATAGGACTAAAGCGGAAGAAGCTGGCCCCTGACCAGCACCAATTTCTGCTGTGCCTGCGTACTATCACTACACGGAGTGCCTGCAGAGAGATTTTTTAGGCATGCCTCACTTTGTTGTGCATTTGCAGTCACCGCTGAATCAAAAGGCATATCTGGCACATGCATGAGTAAAGTCGTCGTCACCACGACACTGATGATGAGATATTTCATATTGGGGTCTTCCGTAATAATGGTCGCATCATAACGGCGATAGCATGTACACTACAGGTACAATTTAAAGAACAATCAAAAGCACTGTACAGGGTCTTTTACCATGCCAGTTACGCAAGCACTGATTACATTGAATCCGTTAGAGTCCGTCCCGCTGGTTGAGCAAGTCGTGACCGGCATCAAACAATTAGTGGAGCAGCGAGTACTGCGCGCAGGGACGCGCTTGCCTTCTATCCGCGATTTCGCCGTGCAGCACGGCATCAGCCGCTTTACCGTAGTCGATGCCTACGACAGGCTGGTTGCACTCGGGTATTTGCTCTCAAGGCGCGGCTCGGGGTTTTATGTCGCTTCTCTGGCAAAAGCCGAAGAAACTGCTCCACAGGCAACTTTTCTGGAACGGGCAGATGATGTGTTGTGGTTATTGCATAATACTTTCAGGGATGTCCCCGATGTGGTGAGGCCAGGCTGTGGCTGGTTGCCAAGTGATTGGCTGGATGAAAAAGTCATTCAAAAGAGCTTGCATGAGCTGTCACGCAAGTCCGGTGCATTTTTAACTGCTTACGGTGATGTCAGCGGCTACCTGCCTCTGCGCCAGCAATTGTCTCAAAAGAACCTTACCGATATAGGCATCAGTGCCGATACGCAGCAGATCATCATGACCAATGGTGCCTCGCACGGGCTTGACCTGGTGGCCAGGTTGTTTATCCAGCCCGGAGATGTGGTGCTGGTAGATGATCCGGGCTATTACACCTTGTTCGGCTACCTGAAATCGCTGGGTGCCAGGCTGATAGGCGTACCACGCCTGGTCAATGGTCCGGATATCACCGTACTGCAACAGCATCTTGAAACCTATAAACCCAAGCTTTTCTTTACCAATACTGTATTACATAACCCCACCGGCACCAGTACCAGTGCAGCCATTGCCCACCAGCTACTACAACTGGCGGAAAAATTTGGCTTATATATTGTGGAGGATGATATCTATGGTGATTTTCACTCGCAGCATGCGACGCGACTGGCCGCGCTGGATCAGCTGAATCGTGTCATTTACGTCAGCAGCTATTCCAAAACCATTTCCGCCAGCATGCGGGTTGGTTTTATTGCATGCCATCGCGAGCTGGCGATGCGCTTGCTGGACCTGAAATTGCTGACAGGCCTGACCACCTCGGAAATCAATCAGCGCATCATGTACCAGATCCTGGTCGAAGGGCGTTACCGCAAGCACATTGAAAAAATACGCACACTGCTGGAAATCAAGAGAGGGCAGGTGATCCGGGATTTAGAAGCCTGTGGTTTACATATTCATGCCGAACCAGCTGGCGGTATGTTTGTGTGGGCGCAGCTTGCGGATGAACGTAACGCTGCTGAAGTGGCGACTGTGGCATCCAAACAAAATATCATGCTGGCACCGGGGAATTTATTCAGGCCTTATCAGGAGCCATCGTCATGGTTGCGCTTTAATGTGGCGCATTGCGATGAGCCCAGGATTTTTGCATTATTGAGCTCGCTTTAAGTACAAAATATGGCTGGATATCACCCATATTTCAGTCAAAAAGGCATGTTGAATAGTTGCTTTTATGTCCTGCAGGCCTTGAAATCTAATGATTTTTTTGATTTTTAAAACGTTTATCAAATTTTTGTTGCCAATCTCGAATATTCCGTGCATAGTGTGCCCTCACGAAGTTCAAGTAGTGTCGTTGTTCTATGGTTCTATCTTTTGGTGTATCGTTACTTCCCGCCATCTTGATCCTCGTTATGGGCAATAGCCCGAATTATCAATTTTCATTCAAGGATTTATTATGGTAACAGGTTCAGTTAAATGGTTTAACGACTCAAAAGGTTTTGGCTTCATCACTCCTGACAACGGCGGCGAAGATTTGTTCGCACACTTCTCTGCGATTCAATCTGCAGGCTTCAAAACTTTGAAAGAAAACCAACGCGTGAGCTTTGAAGTTGCTACTGGCCCTAAAGGTAAGCAAGCTGCAAATATTCAAATCATTGAATAATTCAATGCATGTCCGCAAGGCTGATTAATCGGCCTACCGGAAAAAGGCCCGGAAATTCCGGGCTTTTTTTATTGTTAAAGGATGCTTAATGGCAAAAGAAGAGTTAATTGAAATGCAGGGCGCAGTCACCGAGATTCTGCCGGATGCGCGCTATCGTGTGAAACTGGAAAACGGTCATGAGTTGATCGCTTACACTGGCGGCAAAATGCGTAAACATAAAATCCGTATTCTGGCGGGCGACAAGATCACCATTGAAATGTCTCCGTATGATATGGATAAAGGTCGTATCATTTTCCGTCACCTGGAACCACGCAAGCCTTTCTAACCTGCCCGTCAGTTTAAGCGAGCAGGTCTGCCTACTCCTGGCAGCCAGACTCGCTCTCCAATGCTTCCTCTACTGCAGAGGAAACAAAGTCACTTATGCTCTTTCACCAGCCATTCCGTCAGCCGTAATAACCACGGCGCAACAATCAGAATACTCACAAACACGATCGGCCAAGCTACTGTGATGCTGGTTAGCCATTTTGCAAACAACAATGCCCTGGGCACGTGATAAATAAGCAGGATAGAGATGCTCACGATATTCACAGTTACCAGTGACATCAGCGCTGCGAATAGCAATTTACGTTTGAAGGCCACGCGTTTGTTTGTACTGTTTACCATGGTAAAGCCTGGTCCTCATGAAAGTAACCACCGGTAGGGCCGTTATCGTCCAGTGTAGCTAACCTCACTGAAGTCTTCCAGCTGTCACTGATCTCCATTGGCGCATTGGGTCCGCCCAGTTCGGTCTTCACCCAGCCCGGGTGCGCAGAATTGACTTTAATGGGGGTGTTTTTTAGGGCATGTGCCAAATGTATGGTAAACATGTTCAATGCTGTTTTTGAGGCGTTATACGCGAGGCCTTTAGCAACCTCAATAGGGGAGTCTGGCGAACTGTGTAGTGTTTGTGAGGCCAGGATGCTGGACAGGTTAACAATTCGGCCCGCTGGAGATTTTTGAAGCAAGGGCAGCAAGGCTTGAGTTAACGCCACTACTGCAAAAAAATTGGCATCAAAAGTAGCTTTAAGGGTGTCCTGGTCAACGGTTAACGTATTGTTCTGGCCTATCAATTCTTCTTTCAATATCCCGGCATTGTTAATCAGGATATCCAATTTCCCAAAGCGTGATTGCAATGCTTCAGCTACTGTTTGAGGAGCGTCCGTTGAAGCCGCATCATAATGCAAATATTCCGCATCAATACCGGCAGCTTTTAATTGCGCTACGGATTCCAGGCCTTTGGCTTCATCACGCGCACCAAGAATAATTTTGATGCCTTGTCCGCCTAACTGCTTGGCAGTTTCAAAGCCGATACCGCGATTAGCGCCAGTGATAAATGCAATGCGTTGCTGTGGTGTACTCATCTTGAATTCCTTCTAAAATTTGTTCTGTAATTTAATTACCATTCGGTATATAAATAGTAATGAAGCTGTTTATACTTGTCAATATATTTATTACCAATCGGTAAATAATTTAATATTTTGCGAAAATTAGAGGTGTGCAGCTTGAAAAGTCATTTGGTATTGAAAAGCTAATCAGTCTTTTTTAAAGACTCGAATGTCTAGCCAAATCTAAATGGTTAGAGATTAATTCTAGATGAGCTGAGGTCGGATGTGATAAAAGCGAGCTAGGAAGTAATTGCAGAGATCACTAAACAAACTGTAAAAACACCAATGTGCCACCAGGTAAGCACATTGGTGTCTTCACGTTATCAGGTTGCGTGATGCACCAGGGTAATCGCTGCTAATTTTGCACGAGTAGCCGCGCCGGTGTTCGGGGCAAGTCGTTCTACCAATGCCGCACCTTCAAAGAGAATGGTTAATTGCTGACCCAATGCTTCAGGGTCTTTAGCACCGGCATTGCGGGCAATTTTACATAGATAGGTTTGCAGCTCTACAGAAAGAACGGCTGAATACTGGTTAATCGGATGCTCAGGATCCGGAAACTCTACTGCAGCGATATGGAATGGCAAGCCATGAAATTCTGGCTGGGTAATCCATTGTTCCAGTAACTCACATAGTTGAATCAGCAACTCAATCGATTCACTTTTACCTGTAGCAAGCTGGGCATTCAGCCAGCCATAAAATTTGTCCGACTTTTCGCGCAAATAAGCCGTAATCAACAGGTTCTTGCTGGGGAAGTGCTTGTACAGCGTGGCTTTGGCTACGCCTGCTTCCAAGATGATGGTATCAACACCTGAAGCTTGTATGCCTCTGGTATCAAACAGGCTACTGGCAATGGTTAATATTTTCTCTCGCATGTTCATCACTTATCCTTTTTTCCCAATGCTGGGATATCCCGATTTTTTTGCTTAAAGTCTTTCACCACGATCACGTCCTTGCGGGTGCATGAGTTCCTGCGGATACAGGCAGCTGACGTAGCCCAGCGCCTGCCGTAATTGCTCAACATGCTCGACATCTACCTTGCCTTTGGTCACAAACATGATAAACGCCTGACGCTGTGCGTCGGGCAGCATCGCTGCTTGCGGAAGTTGGCAGCTGCCATTCTGCATCTTCTGGTAGGCTAGGTTGAGCAGGCTGATGGTCACCGGATCAGGGATGCCGCTGGCGTCGCTCAATTGCGCCTGTTCATAAGGCGACTCAGCCATGGCTGACGGTTTTTGCACGGGGGTGACCATGGTCATCCACACCACGCACAGCGTTACCAGCAAGCCAAAAGACAGTGAGCTATGAAATGCTTGCCCGCCTAGCTGTTCATGCACCGACTGATCAAACAAATGCCAGGCGGTGTCTTCACCTGTTTGCGACTGCACTCTAATGGCACCTATTGCCTGAAAAAACCACTGGTCCAGCAGGGCAGGTGGCAGTTCTGCTACCGACCTTAGCTGCGCCTGGTCTATCAATTGGCGGATATGCGAGATATCCTGCGCATTTAGTGCGGCGCTTGCTCCTGATGTTGCCACGCGTTGCGAATTCCACGTCACTAACTGGTGATGCAGCTGGTAAAACGGCGCATGCCTGCTCAGCTGTTTCAGCCCCAGTTTCCACAGGCCATGCAGTACGTAAGCTTTTGCTATACGCACATATCGCTGTCCTGTCTTATTCACACTCGCTAGTACATTCACGCTGATAACCCCTAAAAATCTTCTTGCTTTTTTTTCGATGGCTGCATTAAACTAGGAAAAAGTGAACAGACCTGTCTGCATATTAGCGTGCTAATGCAAAAATTGCAACAGTTCTTAAACACCTTTCCAGAAGCTACTTTGGCATCATAGCCCCGGCTGAATTTGTAAACAAGGGATAACCATGACATCCGTATCAATCGAAACACAATTGACCGAGTGGCGCGACCATGCGCTTAAGCTCGAAAACGAAGTGAAAAAAGTAGTGGTCGGCCAGGACAAGGCTATACGTGCGATTAATATTGCCATTTTCGCCCGTGGCCATGTGCTGCTTGAGGGCGGTGTGGGCGTTGGTAAAACAACCTTGCTGCAATCGATTGCCCGTGGTTTGGGCGGCGCTTACGAGCGTATTGAAGGCACGGTCGATTTAATGCCGAATGACCTGATCTACCATACTTTCCTTGGGGAAGATGGTAGGCCAAAAGTGGAAGAGGGGCCTTTGTTGCGGGCAGGCGAGCAGTTGTCGGTATTCTTTTTCAACGAGATCAACCGTGCCAGGCCGCAAGTGCACGCATTGATGTTGCGGGTGATGGCGGAACGACATATCGGCGCCTTCAAAAAGGAATACCGCTTGCCACATATGCTGGTTTTCGCTGACCGTAACCAGGTCGAAAAAAATGAAACCTTTGAGATTCCATCTGCAGCGCGTGACCGTTTCATGATGGAAATTCCGATTGAAATTCCTGAGGATCGTGCGCTACGTAAAGCTTTGATGTTTGATGTCAAATTCCAGCACGCCGAGCGACTGACCCAGCAAGTAGATAGTGGTGTGTTGGCTTATGACCAGTTAAATGCTTTCTCAGACATATTACAAAGCCATATCCGCGCCAGTGATGTGCTGGAAGATTATGCGCTGGATTTATGGGAGTCTACCCAAAAACCATCTGCCTTTGGTATTCAATTAGATAGCGTTGATGTCAACCGCCTGATCCATACCGGCGCAAGCCCGCGCGGTATGGGTATGCTGTTGAAAGCGGCACGGGTACATGCCTGGCTGATGAATCGTGACAGCCTGTTCCCGGAAGATATTCATGCAGTATTCCATGAAATTATCGCGCACAGACTGGTGCTTAACCCGATGTTCGAGAGCCGCCGTACCGAGTTGTCGCGTGAGTTAACCAACCAGATACTGGCGTCAGTCAGTGTGCCATCCAAGGCAAAAGCAGCATGATTCCCGACTACGCCCAGCCTTTTTTCTACCAGGTGCCCTGGCGTTCCGCCAGCGTGCATACTGGCGAACACCTGGGCATACAGCGTGGTCCGGGCGATGAATTCAGCAAGCATGTTTCGCTAGTCGATTATCCGGATGCCAGGCGCGTGGATTTACGCCAAACAATACGTGACCCTTATGAGCAGATTCAGGTGCGCGTATTCAAGCAGGAGGCTTCTTCGCCGCTGTATGCCGTATGTGATTTGTCCAGCTCCATGCAGTTTCAGGGACAAATACGCAAGCTGGATACGGTGAAAGCCGTGGCGGCATCGATTGCCTGCTCCGCGCACGAGAATAGTGACCTGTTTGGCATGGTCAGTTATGACCAGCACGTGATTCCGCATTTGAGCATGTCTCCGGGACATCATGCGCACCAGTCATTCGCTACGATTGCTGAAATGGGTGATTTTCGCAGTGCCCGTCGTGATGGCAGTGGCATCGTCGAAGCCGCTGGATTGTTGGGTCAGCAAAAAGGCCTGGTGTTCTGGATTTCGGATTTCCACTTGCCATTGCCACTGATTGAACATGGCCTGAACCTGATGGCCAACCACCAGATCATTCCCATCGTGTTGTGGGACCCGCTGGAATATCAGCGTTTGCCGCGCTTTGGTTTCGGCAATCTGCAAGACCCGGAAACCGGCGAGCAAAAAACCATTTTCTTCCGCCAGGCCATCCGCGCGCAGTTTGTCGAGATGTTTGAGCAACGTAAACAGGCACTGGACCAGCTATTTGCGCGCTTTGATATCCGTCCGTTGTATGTTGATGGGCGCTTCGATTCGGCCTTGCTGTCGGATTATTTTGAACAACTTATCCATTAGAGTGTGCTGATGAAACAGATTTTTTTATGGTGGTTGATGGCGACTGTATGCCCAAGCCTTGCCTTGGCCGAAACACAAGCGGCTAACGTACAAGTACTTAGCGTGCAAAACCCGGCTTCTTATGCCGGAATACAGATCGGTGACGTGTTGCAACGCACGATCCAGATTTCGGTGGCTGCGAATGATCAGCTCAATGACAGTAACCTGCCGCTGAAAGGCTTGCAACGTAACGGTGTTGAACTCCGGCAGTTGCAAATCGATAGCCGCAAGCAGGGTTATCAACAAGTCTACACGCTGGTATTTGATTACCAGGTATTCGCCAGCAGTGGTAAACCTGTGCAATTGCAACTACCGGCTGAACAAGTAACATTTAAAAGCGGTGCCAAGGTTGAATTACCTTCATGGCGCTTCTGGTTGATGGCGCAACTGCCAGACCAGTTACAAAAAGCCAGGCAAAGTGTGGTTGCACAATACCGCCCGGCATTACTGGATACGCAAACGCCACAACGAGGGCTGTTTATCAGCCTGTTACTGTTGGTGATTGGTGGCCTGGTATTGCTTTACCGGAATTCCGACTGGACTTTATTGCCTATGGTGAACGGGCACTTTGCGCGTGCTTACCGCAAACTGAAAAAACTGCCAGCGAACGCTGAAGGCCAGAAGCAAGCTGCCCTGATTGTGCAAGATGCATTGAACCAGCGCTTTGGCCAGCAAATGCTGGCGTCACATGTGCCACAGTTTATTGCGCAGCAGCCTGGTTTTAAACCACTAGAACAAGCGCTTCATGTTTTTTTTGCTGAGTCTAATGCCGTGCTGTATAGCGGGCAAGCCATCGACGCTGCCGGTTATTTAATGCAATGTAAAATATTTACGCGCCAGCTGCGCGATTGTGAACGGGGCGTCTGATGCATTGGTTACACCCGTGGTTCTTGCTGCTGTTGCCGGTAGTCGCTATCCCTTTTTTATTGAAAAGCCGGCATGCGCAAACTTATTCATGGTTGCAAATGGTGCCCGCAGACCCGTTTTCAGATACCGCCAACCGGCTGGTTAAAGCCGCTACCTCACTGATGCTGCTCTGCCTGATACTAGCGTTAGCCGGTCCACAGGGAGATAGCCACCAGGAGCAAAAAGTCGGCAAAGGTGCACAAAGTGTCTTTGTGATTGACCGCAGTGTCAGTATGGATCATCCGTTTGCCGGACAAAGCAACGGCGGCCATGCGGCAGAGATCAAATCTGCGGCTGCCAGACGCCTGATTACTGCATTTATCGATTCCAGGCCGGATGACATGATGGGCGTGGTCGGTTTCACCAATTCTGCTTTGTACGGGATGAAAATCACCACTAACCGCGATGGCATCCACTCGGCAATCCAGGCCGCGACCGGCCCGGCATTAAACCAGACTAATATCGGTGCCGGCATCACCAATGCGGTGACATTGTTTGAAAACATTGCCAGTACCGGCTCGCGCGCTATCGTTTTGCTGTCGGACGGTGCCGGTAAATTAAGTCCTCGCGTCAAATACCAGATCCAGAAACAGCTGACAGGTAAAAAACTCAATCTGTACTGGATTGTGCTGCGCGAACCGGATGACATCAGTATTTTCAGTGACAACGTCTATGAAGAAGAGCGGGTGCCGGAAGCGATCGCACTGGACCGGTTCTTCCGCTCACTGAAAGTCAAATACAAGGCATTTGAGGCAGATAACGCCACCGCACTGGAGTCTGCCCTGCGCGAAATCGATGCCAAGGAAAAAAACGTCATTCAATACGCCATCGTGATTCCCGGACACGACTATGCCCAAGATTTGATCTTGCTGGCATTGGTGCTGGGGTTGGGCTTGGTGCTGGTTAAACATATAAGGATGTACTAGATGGCAACACATGCGAAAAAAGCCAATTGGCTGTGGGGAAGCATCACCGTGGCAGGAATCATCGGCGCGCTGTATTTTGGCTGGCAGTTGCAGTCACTACACGCACTTAACCAGAAAATCCAGAGTGGTGCTCTGATCAAAGAGAATGAGTACCCGTACTTGCAGCGGTTTACTGCCGCTTATGACCAGGGTAAACACAACGATTACAAACATGCGGTGCAGACCTATGCACAACTGCTGGAGGTATTGCCACCGGAAGCCGAATTGCCGCATATCCATTTCAATATCGGGAATAACCTGTTTTTGTCAGGCTTGGTGCGCACGGTCAATGAAGATGGCTCGTTCCAGGATGAAGCACGTTATGCATTCACGCAGGCGAAAATCGCTTATGAGCAATCACTGCGTCTGCAGCCAGCGGATAAAGCGGCCAAGTTCAATTTGAGTTTATTGCACTCAGTGATGGCGCGTGGCATGCAGGCGGGCGCCAAAGACCAGTCGCACATGGAACTCAGTAATCTGCCGATTGGATTGCCATAATGAAAGTCATTGGATGGCTGAAACAGTATTATGAGCCGGTGCTGTATGTGCTGGCGTTGAGTCTGCTGGTGTTGGCGCTGGTCAAGCCCAGCATACAGCTCAGGCAGCAGGTCCGGCATTATTTGCTGATCACCGATGTATCGCAAAGTATGAATGCGGAAGATGAAATGCTGAACCAGAAAAAAGTCAGCCGCATTGCCTACGCACAACATTTGATGAAACAGATCGTGCATAAAGCGCCATGCGGCACGTATTTCAGTTTAGGCATTTTTGCATCTGATAACGTGGCCATGCTGCAAACACCGCTGGAAGTATGCAAGAACCTGGATGTGATTACCGATGGTATTGATCACCTGGAATGGCGTATGGCCTGGAAAGGCAATAGCCGCCTGAGTTTCTCCGTACATGCAGCGACCCATATTTATGATGCGCTGAATCAACCGGCACAAATGCTGTTTTTCACCGATGGCGATGAAGCGCCACGCGTAAACGTGACCATCAAGCAGGATTTAAGCGGGGTGCAGATCGGCGAGTTTTTCACGTTTGTCGGCGTAGGCGGTCCGGAAAAAGTCGCGATTACCCGCTACAACACTGCCAATAAGCCTGTGGGATACTGGCCGGTCAGCGAAAATAACAACGCAGGTGCCGTAGGCGTGACTTATGCGGACCCAAGTAGTGATGAACCGGATCCGCCGGTGGCTTATGCCGAATATGACCGCATGCTGTCACAACTGGAAGAAGAATATTTGAAAGAGCTGTCAGCGGAATTTAAAGGCAGTTACGTGAAAGGGCAGGACCAGGAAGCGTTTTACCAGTCTATTGCCTCAAAAAAAACTACCGCCAGTTTTGTCACAGATTATCCGCTACGCGTCGTGTATCTAGTGATGGCGATACTGCTAGTGTTGGCTAGCTATTTGCCGGATGTGCTTTACCGCAGGCGCGTTGCGGGTTGACAGCGCCAAGTATTGATTAGAGCGTCAATGACGCTCTAATCATTTGCCGGTACTAGGGTCAGGCAGGTGATCTCTGAAGGTGAGCCAAAGCGGTTGGGTGGGCCCCAATAGCCGGTTCCCCTATTCACATATACCCACAAATTTTTCAAACGGTGCAGGCCAGCTACATAAGGCTGTTGCAGTGGCACCAGGTATTTCCATGGCCAGAACTGGCCGCCATGCGTATGTCCGGATAACTGTAAATCAAAGCCTGCCGACTCGGCTTCTTTGGAACTCAGCGGCTGGTGCGCGAGCAGGATCTTTGGTACATGCAGGGGCGCACCGGCAATCGCTGCATGCGGGTCACTCTGGTGATGGTCATAGAAGCCGCCAGCGGTAATGTCTGTCACCCCTGCCAATACCAGCGTTGCGCCATCATGCGTCAGCTGCACGTGCTCATTGAGCAATACCTGTATCCCTAAGCGCTTTATTTCCTGAATCCAGTCCAATGCGCCAGAATAATATTCATGATTCCCGGTCACAAAAAAACTGCCGTGGCGCGCATTCAATTCCGCCAGCGGTTGGGTATGCGTTGAGAGTTCACTGACGCGGCCATCCACCAGGTCGCCGGTAATGGCAATCAGGTCGGCGTTCAGGGTGTTGACGCGATTAACGATGCGCGAAAGATAGCCTTTTTTAATGGTAGGCCCGACGTGGATATCGCTGATCTGCACAATACGGAAGCCATTCAGCGTGGCAGGCAAATTGCGTAAAGGCACTTTGATTTTAATCACCCTGGCTAATCGACGGGCATTGAAAAAGCCGATCACGCTGATTACCAGTGCGCCTGTGATTGCCAATAAAGCAGTGTTTTTCTCCAGCGTGAAAAAGTTCGCCTGGAAAAAGCGGGAAGCATCCATGCCAGCGACCACCAGCAAGAAAATATCTCGTATTAGAGTCAGGACCAGCAACGAAGAAAACACGCCCATCAGCGTCATTGCGACCCAGCTGGTGGTATCACGTAAAGCATGGTTACGCAGCCCGCGTGCCAGGAAAGCGACTGGCTGCAGCACAGTGGAAATGACCAGGAATATCCAGCCGGCCCATAGTACCCAATCAGCCCAGGCAACGGAATTTAGAAGGCGTGAACCGATATAGTAATGCAAGACACTGACCATGGTGGTGAATGTGAGCAGGAAGCGTAGAGGCGGCATGTATTATTTTTGTTGGGTGGAGGATGGGTACTCGTTAGATGGAGCCAGCGCGAATAGATTCAAGTCGACCGGTAATTTAAAGCATAACCGCTAGCTGTTAAGGCAACAGCGTTTGCTTGGCTTTGTGCGCTAGCAGTCGGGTTGGTTAAACCACTGATGCTGGTAATGCTCAAACGCTTGGATGGCACGGGTAGGGCGTAGCCTTGCATCTTGCAGGCATTTTTGACGCCAGTCATCCAGTTGTTCCATGCCTAAATTGACATGCTCGGCATGCAGTGAGGGAAACGACCCGTTGAGTAACTGAGGCAGGTCTTGCAAAGCCAAACTCACCTGGTCGCGGTAATAGGCCAGTTTGTGTTCAAATTCGTTATCCAGCCTGCCGTAACGGCGCAACAAATATTGGGGAATACGCGACAAGCGTAATGCCTGGTCGGCAGTGGCTAACCTGGAAACAGCTTTTTCTACAATGCCGGAATCACACTGCATGGCTTGCGTTAACGTTTCCACAATGGTTTTGCGGTGTATACGCAATAGCTTTGAAGGCGAAGGAATCTCCGTCGTTTGCAGGTAAGCATCCATGGCCCATTCGGCAGCCGCATGCGTGAGCAGACTGTCATGCTGCCACTTGGCTTCAAAAGTGGGTACGAAATGCTGGTGGGCCACCACATCGGTGAGTAAATGCACGTTATAGCCAATCCCCAGCGCCAGTTGCCTGTCATTGTTGGTATGCAGTAATTGCTGGCCTATGCCCCAGCCATGGCTGTGATTAAAGGTACGGGAGACCACTGCCAGGTCTGGCAGGCAGGCGCCAGCCAGTACCAGAGTCGGGTAACGCCGCATCACGCCTAGCCAGGGCAATGGCAATAAAGGTAATGTCTGTAACCAGCTGTGGGTATAAGCCACATGAGAATACAACCCCCAGGCATGTGCCTCACCGGGCATCGCAATCAGTAATAGCATTACGGCCAAACATTGGAAGATACTTTTTCGCATGTGCGCACTCTGCGCCCGGTAGATGACAGATGCATGATGATTGTATGACATTGATATGAAAGGGATTTGGTCATAAAAGCATCACGAAGCGTTGTTAAAGTATGTGAGAATTGTTTACATGGAACCGCTTAAACGGAACTTTGCATGAAAATATTGATGATTTCAGATGTGTATTTCCCGCGCGTAAATGGCGTTTCAACCAGCATCCGTACCTTTGCAGAAAGCCTGCGTGCTGATGGGCATAGCGTGCACCTGATCGCCCCGCAATACGCGCAGTCCCTCAATCATGCACTGATTGGTGATGAAGCCTGGATCACGCGCATAGATGCGCGCAAGATTGTGTTTGATCCTGAAGATTACTTAATGAAGTGGTCGGCACTGGTGGCTTATATTGAAAGCCTGCATCCAGGCGATTATGACATGGTGCATATCCATACACCCTTTATCGCGCACTATGCCGGGCTTAAAATCGCCAAGAAACTGCAAGTGCCGGTGCTGGAAACCTACCACACTTTCTTTGAAGACTATATGCACCATTACTTGCCGTGGGTACCACGCAAGTTTGCGGTGAATATTGCGCAATGGGTATCTCGTAAGCAATGCCAGCAGGTAGATACCGTGGTGTCACCTTCAGGGCAAATGCGTGATGTTTTGCAACAATACGGGGTGACCACGCCAATTACCGTGATTCCTACCGGCCTGGACGCCTCACGTTTTGTACCTGGTGATGGCGCAGCTTTCAGGGAAAAATATGGCATCCCTGCACAAAGGCCTTTGCTGATGTTTGTTGGCCGGGTTGCGCATGAAAAGAATATCCAGTTCTTGCTGGAAATGTTGTCACTGGTCATCCAGGATCACCCCGAGGTTTTACTGGTGATCACCGGTGAAGGCCCGGCTGAAGCGATGTTGAAGAAAATGACCAAGGACAACGGCCTGCAACAGAACGTGATGTTCCTGGGTTACCTGGACCGTGCTGTCGGCCTGAATGCCGCTTACCGTGCTGCGGATATCTTTGTGTTTGCTTCCAAAAGTGAAACACAAGGGCTGGTATTGCTGGAGGCCATGGCACAGGAAACCGCAGTGGTTGCGATTGCTGAATTGGGCACTGCATCCATTTTGCGTCAGGAGCAGGGCGCATTAATTGCCCAGGATGATGAACTGCATTTTGCCGAGCAAGTGCAAACATTGCTGATTGATCATCAACTGCGTGAGCGTATCGGCAAACAGGGCAAGCGTTATGTTGAGCAGGTATGGTCTAGCGAAGCACAGGCGAAAAAGTTGATTGAGTGCTACGAGCGTTTGATGCTGGCTAATTTTCCGCTGGCAGCTTCTGCAGCTGCATAATCCGGGCAGCATCAAATTATTTTAATGCTGCCATCCCTGCGGATTTTCTGTAATTTTTCCTGGACCACTTGACGCTTGCCAGCTTGCGCGCCAAGATACCGGCAGCCTTGCATTCGAGCAAGCAGCACAATCTCAGGATAATCTAATATGTTAACTCAACATCTGCCGCAAGCTGGTTGCCATTTTTGACTGCCAGCCGAGCATTTGGCAGTCTTTAAATTTCTCATTGATTTAATCAATAAATTTAAAACCCGAACTAAATGATTATTTCCATAAATCCAAGGAGTGAAAATGACAGCATATTTAATTGCAGATGTACTACTTAAAAATGATGAATGGGTTCCTGAATATGCAAAGCATGTTCACCTGATTGCTGAAAAACATGGCGGAAGATATTTAAGTCGTAGTGCCAACATTGATGTGCTTGAGGGTAAGCCATTGGAAAACACATTGATTGCTTTGATTCAGTTTCCGAACAAAGAGGCAGCATTAGCATTTGCGAATGACCCTGAATATGCGCCATTCTCAAAAGCCAGACAAGAGGGTACTGAAAGCCGTTTCCAGTTGATAGATGACACTGATGTTGCAGGAGCCATCCCTTACCTTCCTAAATAACGGATCAGTTTCATCTGAGCAAATTATCCAAGATTAAACGCTTGAGCATGTTGTAAGTGACCAATAAAAAACGCCGCAAATTGCGGCGTTTTTTATAAGGTAAGGTAAATGTGAATTAACCAAATTTACCGGTAATGTAATCTTCAGTTTCCTTACGGCCAGGGTTAGTGAAGATTTTGTCGGTATCATCATATTCAATCAGTTCACCCAGGTACATATAGGCAGTGTAATCAGACACGCGAGCGGCCTGTTGCATGTTATGTGTCACGACCAGGATAGTCAGTTTGCTACGCAGCTCAACCATCAACTCTTCGATATTGGCGGTTGCAATCGGGTCCAGTGCTGAAGTCGGTTCATCGAACAGCATGATTTCCGGGTCAGTCGCCAAAGCACGCGCGATACACAGACGCTGTTGCTGACCGCCAGACAAGTTGAATGCCAGGTCATGCAAACGATCTTTCACTTCGTTCCATAGTGCAGCGCCTTTGAGGGCTTCTTCCACTTTGTCATCCATGATGCGTTTGTTGTTTTCACCACGCACGCGCAGGCCGTAAGCTACGTTCTCATAGATGGATTTCGGGAACGGGTTAGGTTTCTGGAACACCATGCTGATGCGCATGCGCACTTCAATCGGGTCCACGCCGCTATCAAGCACATTGGTGTTATCCGGGTGCATGACGATCTGGCCTTGGTATTTGTTGCCAGGATACAGGTCATGCATGCGGTTGAAGCAGCGCAGGAATGTGGATTTACCACAGCCTGAAGGGCCAATCAGCGCAGTGATCTTGTTCTCGTACAAAGGCATTGAAATACCTTTGAGTGCGCGGGCGCCGTTGCTATAAAAGAAGTTTAAATCGCGTGCTTCGGCTTTAATCGGGGTCGTTATTGTGGCCATGATATTTTCTGAATCCTGTGTGGCATTACCATTTAATATTTTTACGAATTTTGTAGCGTAACCAGATCGCGCCACCATTCATCAGCAAGGTGACAACAATGATCAGTGCACCTGTAGCGGCAGCATTGACATGGAATGCGTGGTCAGGGCGGGACAACCAGTTAAACATTTGAATCGGCATGACAGTGAAACCTGAAGAAAGCCATTCAAAGTTTAAAAATGGCGGTTCTGATGTAATAGGTGAGGGCGGCAGGAAAGCAATAAACGTCAGCGCTCCAATCGTGATAATCGGGGCCGTTTCACCGAGTGCGCGGGACATACCGATAATCACACCTGTCAGAATACCGCCATAGGAATACTTGAAAACATGGTCGTAAACCACTTGCCACTTGGTTGCACCTACGCCATAGGCGGCCTCGCGAATCGAGACGGGAATGGCACGGATCGCTTCACGTGTAGACACAATCACAATCGGCAATATCAGCAGACCCAGGGTTAAACCAGCCGTGAGGATACTTTGGCCGAAACCGAGGATGTAGACAAACAAACCCAGCGCCAGCAAACCATAAATAATGGAAGGCACACCCGCCAGGTTGGACACATTGATTTCAATCAGGTCGGTGAACCAGTTTTTCGGTGCGTATTCTTCCAGGTACAAACCGGCGGCCACACCGACCGGCACTGCCGACAGGAAAGTGACAGTCATTACCAGCAGCGACCCTACCCAGGCGGAAAGCAAGCCAGCACGGCCAGCGCGGCGGGAAGGGAATTCAGTCAGGAACTCGAGGTTGAATTTTGGGTAGCCATCGGCAATCAATTGCCAGAACAGCAACATCAACGTCAACAGACCAAACATCAGGCATAGCAGGCCCAATGCAGCAAACAGGGTGTCGTTACGCTTGTGGCGTTTAATCATGGCGCGCACTTCGCCCAGATTTTCAAGTACAGAAGCTTTATGTTCCATTTGTTGTCTTTCCTGCTTCTTCCGGTAGGTTGGCTAGCCGCAGTGTATCGTTGTTATGTGTCAGTATCGAGTCAGCGTACAGGGCAAGTATTAGTAGTTTTCGCGGTAACGCTTGCGCACCCAGTGGCCGATAATGTTGAAGGATAATGTCATCGCCATCAGCACCAGGCCGGCGGCAAAAATACTTTGGTAACCAATGCTGCCATGCGGCAAGTCACCCATCGCCACCTGCACAATATAAGCGGTAATCGTCGCCGCGCTTTCGAGCGGATTGAACGTCAGGTTAGGTTGCTGGCCCGCAGCAATCGCCACCACCATGGTCTCACCAACGGCACGGGAAATGGCCAGGATATAGGCCGCGACAATCCCGGAAATAGCGGCTGGTGTAACAACTTTAACCGCAGTCTGGAAACGGGTCGCACCCATCGCATAAGAACCTTCACGCATGCTCATAGGCACCGCACGCATGGCATCTTCAGACAGTGAGGCAATGTAAGGGATAATCATGATGCCCATCACGATACCGGCGCCCAGCATGTTGAAGCTAGGCAGGTCAGGATAGATGGTTTGCAATAATGGGGTCACAAAGAACAGCGCGAAGTAACCAAATACCACGGTAGGTACACCGACCAGCAGCTCAAGGATAGGTTTTACGATTTCACGTGTTTTATGTGAAGCAAATTCAGACAGGAAAATCGCTGACACAGTACCGATAGGGACGGCCACTGCCAGCGCAATCGCTGAAGTAGTCAAAGTACCGGAAACCAGTGGCATGATGCCGTAATGCGCATCTTCAAACAGCGGTGTCCATTCGGTATCGGTAAAAAATTCGACTACAGAGACAGTTTTAAAAAAACTTAAAGACTCATACAACAGCACGCCAACAATCGCGAAAGTAGTGGCTACGGCCACCAGCGCGGCCATCATCAGTATCAGTTCAATAATACGTTCTTTGACGTTTCTACGGATGTTTTTAGCCAGTCTGGGGCTAATGGGCAGTTCCACGGGTGCTTGCATTGCTTGAGTCGCCATAGTGATGATCTGTCAGGGTGAGAATTTTAGCGGATAATCCGCGCTACAGGCCGATTAGTGACGAAAAAAGGGGCTTGCTCAGCCCCTTTCATCATTACTTGATACGGGATAACAGGTCAGTAATCTTGATGCCGACTTCTGAAGTACCGTTAAAACCAGTACCTGGTTTCATCGCTTTGAAATGCGTTTTTACCGCATCGTAATCTTCTTTAGGCAGTGGTACGTATTTCACTTCTTTAACCAGTTCCGGTGCATTTTCCAGGTAGAAATTCACGAACGCTTTGATTTCCGGTTTGAAGGCAGCTGAAGTCGCATTCACGTAGATAAACAAAGGGCGTGCCAGTGGCTGGTAAGTACCGTCCATCACAGTCGCTTCAGAAGGTAATACTGGTTTGCCACCTTCTTTAGCAACGATAGGGATGGCTCTCAGCTTGTCTGTGTTTTCCAGGTAGTAAGCCAGGCCGAAGTAAGCTAAACCGCCTACGTTACCCGATACACCTTGAACCAATACGTTGTCATCTTCTGATGGCGTGTAGTCTTTACGGCTGGCTTTGGCTTTGCCATTCACCGCTTCAGTAAAGTAATCAAATGTACCTGACGAAGTGCCTGGACCATACAGGTTCATCGCTTTGTCCGGGAAGGTTGCGTTTACTTGCTTCCAGTTTTTAACTGAAGAGTTTGGCTCCCAGATTTTTTTCAATTCTGCGACTGTCAGTTGTTTTACCCAGTCATTTTTGCTGTTTACAACCACGGTCAACGCATCGTAAGCCACTGGCAATTCGATAAACTGCACGCCACCTTCTTTACACAGGTCGATTTCTTTTTGTGTGATCGGGCGGGAAGCATCAGAGATATCGGTTTCGCCACGGCAGAATTTTTTAAACCCACCACCCGTGCCTGACTCACCCACAGTCACTTTAATGCCTTTGGTACGCTGAAACTCTTCAGCGACGGCTTCGGTGATCGGGTATACGGTGCTTGAACCGTCAATTTTAATAATCTTGTCCGCTGCATTAGCTGTTGAAAAGCTGAATGCCTGCACAATCAGTGCGGCGATTAAAGTAGTGCGGAACAGCTGGGTATTCATTTATACACTCCTGTGTGTGGTGTTATCTTGCAATGCGTGAATCTTAGAAACTTTATATGACAGAAATGTGACAAAAAATAAAAAAGGCGCGCCGGAAAATAAGAAAGGCGCACTTGGCGCCTCTTTTTGATGACATTTTTCTTACAACACGCTTTCACCAATATGGTAGGCAATCGCCGCCATGATGGCTGCGCAGGGGATAGTCAGCACCCAGGCCCAGACAATCCTTGAAGCCAGCCCCCAGCGCACTGCTGTCATGCGACGGGATAGTCCGACCCCGACAATAGCACCAGTGATGGTATGGGTGGTAGAAACCGGTATGCCGAGGCTGGTAGCCAGGAACAAAGCGATAGAGCCGGAGGTTTGTGCCGCAAAGCCACCAGTAGGGCGTATTTTGGTGATACCCATGCCCATGGTGCGTACGATGCGCCAGCCGCCAAACAAAGTGCCCAAACCCATCGCCAACTGACAGGCGATGACCACCCAGAACGGCACATGAAAGTCGCCTTGCAGGTAGCCGTTGGCAAATAGCAATACCGTGATGATACCCATGGTTTTTTGTGCGTCGTTAGCGCCATGCCCCAGGCTGAATAACGAAGATGAAATAAATTGCATCTTGTTAAAGCGGCTCTCGATTTTATAAGGTGAGGAGCGCTGAAATAGCCACATGATGCCTATTGATAGCAGTAATGCCAGTAACATGCCGAACAGCGGAGACAGGATGATCGCGATACCGGTGCTGATCAGCTTGCTACCGATAATCACGCCCTTGGTGCCTGAATGTGCCATGCCAGCACCGATCAAGCCGCCAATCAGGGCGTGTGAAGAAGATGAAGGAATCCCGAACCACCAGGTGATGACGTTCCAGGCGATCGCGCCAAACAGGGCACCAAAAATGATGGTGTTGTTGACGATATTCGGATCTATGATGCCTTTGCCTACCGTGTCTGCCACATGCAAACCGAAAAACAGGAAAGCGACAAAGTTGAAAAAGGCGGCCCAGATCACCGCGGCTTGCGGTGTCAGCAAGCGGGTAGAAACCATTAATGCGATTGAATTGGCAGCATCATGAAAGCCATTCATAAAATCAAAGATCAGGGCGACGAAGACTAACACCGCCATGACGATTATCACGTGATCCATGATGCTTCCTTAGATTCGTTCCAACACAACGCCGTGAATCACATCCGCGACATCCTCACAGCTGTCGACAGCCTCTTCGAACAGATCATATAGTTGCTTGGAACGGATCAGGGTGCGGGCATCATGGTCTTCAGAAAAGAGCCTGTGCATGCCAGAGCGCATAATATGGTCAGCTTCGCCTTCAATGGTGCTGATTTCTTCACAGGTACGCAAAATGCGCTCGGCATTTTTCATATCTGACAGCATATGCACGGCATCGCGTACTTTCTCAGCAGCACGCAACAGGATTTGTGCCAGCGCAACCATTTCAGGTGTGAATTTGCTATGGCCGTAGATTTCCGCACTCTGCGGAATTGCTTCCATATAATCAATGATGTCATCCAGCGCCATCGCCAGTTCGCGGATTTCTCGGCGGTCAAACGGGGTAATAAAGGTCTTGTGCAGAGAGAGCAGAATCTCTTTGGTATATTCGTCCGCTTCGGATTCAATTTTGCGGATTTCAGCAAAATGGGTGTGGAAACCAGCCTGATCTACCTCTGCCGCCATTAACGCCAGTACTTTGGAACCACGCACCGCACAGTCTGCCAAACGGTTAAACAGCACAAAGTAGTTATCGTTTCTAGGGCTGATTGCAGCCATAATGCGGCCAAAGGTGGCATGCGCCATTGAGGACTCCCGGACGGTTACAAAGTTTTGTGACCGTGATTTTACTATTTTGTGACAGTGAATGTGACAAAAATATGAATTCTTTACTAAATTGATGCCTACACATGGCCCTGAATCACATGCCCGGCTGCGGTATAATGCTGGCTTTTACTCTCTGACCAATCACAAAATGGAAGCTGAACACCTCAATAGTATCGCCAATGCGCTTAGCGATTTGGCGCAACGTCACCAGGCCCTTCGGGGGTATCTTTGACTACGAAAACAAAGAGCAGCGTTTAGCCGAGGTCAATGGCCTGCTGGAGGATCCCAAGGTCTGGGACAACGCAGAAAAGGCACAAAACCTGGGCAAGGAAAAGCGCATGCTGGAAACCGTGGTCATGACGCTGGATGAAGTGCATCAGTCATTGTCCGACAGCCGTGAATTGTTTGAGATGGCGCGCGAAGAGAATGATGATGACACTTTATTGAGTGTAGAAGCAGACACGCAAAAGATTGAGGAAATCATCGCTGCCATGGAATTCAAGCGTATGTTCTCGCAGCCTATGGATGCCAACAACTGCTTTATCGAATTCCAGTCCGGCAGTGGCGGTACTGAAGCGCAGGACTGGGCGGGTATGCTTTTGCGTATGTATTTACGCTATGTAGAGCGCAAAGGCTTTAAAGTCGAAGTGCTGGAAGAGTCCGAAGGCGATATTGCCGGGATTAAAGGTGCGTCTATCAAAGTCAGCGGAGATTATGCGTTTGGTACCTTGCGCACCGAAAGCGGCGTGCATCGCCTGGTACGTAAATCACCATTCGATGCCAACTCCAAGCGTCATACCAGCTTTGCCAGTGTGCAGATTTTTCCTGAAGTCGATGATTCCATTGAAATTGACATCAACCCGGCGGATTTGCGTATCGATACCTACCGCGCCAGCGGTGCCGGTGGCCAGCATATTAACAAAACCGATTCTGCGGTGCGTATCACTCACTTGCCGACCAACGTGGTCGTACAGTGCCAGAATGACCGTTCGCAACATCGTAACCGCGAAGAAGCGATGAATATGCTGAAAGGTGCTTTGTATAACCTGGAACTGAGCAAGCGTAACGAGGAAAAGCAGGCGCTGGAAGATGCAAAAACCGATATCGGCTGGGGTCACCAGATCCGCAGTTACGTACTGGACCAGGGCCGTATCAAAGATCTGCGTACCAATGTCGAGATAGGCAATACGCAAGGTGTGCTGGATGGCGACCTGGACCCGTTTATTATGGAAAGCCTGAAGCAGGGACTGTAATCTGTCCAGGTTTTCTCAATAAAAAAGCAGCGTAACCGCTGCTTTTTTATTGCCTGGCTACTCAATCAGGCTGGCCGTCCACATACACCCAGCGTCCGCTTTCACGGCTGAAACGACTATGTTCTGTCAGTTGTTCTTTTTTCTGCTTGCCGCTCTGGAAGGTGGCTACAAATTTCACGAAAGCAGCATCTGCTTCGGGTTGCTCGTGCGATAAAACCTGCAGCTTCAACCATTTGATGCCGCTTAAGTCTTCGTGGGTTAGACTTTTTGGGCGAGTATCTGCATGCCATGTATGCAAAATATACTCAGGTAGCTTCAATGCATAAGCGCTGTAGCGTGAGCGCATCAAACGCTCTGCATCAGGTGCGGCTTCCCCTTCATGCAAGGGCTGGCAGCAATCGTTGTAAGCTTTGCCGCTAAAGCATGGGCAGGCATTTTTCATTTGGGATAACCAGTCTCGAAAGTCGAAGCAGGGATACACGGTCCGGCAGACCATGTTGACACATTAAAATAAAGCTTTCTGAGCGGCAGGTGGGGCAGCCAAGACCTTGTCTACATCAATCTCGAATATGCCGAGTTTGCCAGCACAAGGTATTAGCGGTAATGGTCTTGCCTGTTCAAATAGAAAGCCATAATACTCCTGATGTACACCGCCAAAATGCGCGCGCTGCTCGCGGCTGATGCCTGCAGGTAATTCGCCAGGTTTGCTGCATAACACCAGTTTAGCAATGCCAACGACGCCTCCATATTCCAGTTTATCCCTGTCAGGGATGGGCACATCCGTATTGGATTTGATGTGCTGGTAATACGCTTCATACAGGCCTTTGCTGGCATGAATGAGGATGGGGCCGCGGTATTGCGTGCCCCATGTACGGTCATCTACCAGTAAATAGCCATTTGCTATCAGCCAGGCAAACGGTTGCTTGAGTGATAAGGCCTTGATGACGCCAGATGGCGTTGAAGTTGACATATTCTGTCTTAAGACGAAATTACTTAGGCTTAGATAATTTTTTCTTAGGCGATTTCCCGTGTTTCCATAAACTGGATATCCGGGTAACGCTCTTGCGCCATTTGCAGGTTCACACGGTTAGGCGCCAGGTAGACATAATCATCTGCACTATCCAGGCCAACGTTAAAACCGTACTTGTCAGCAATCGCTTTCAGGTCGGCATCTGAGCCTTTCAGCCAGCGCGCTGTGTAACAGTCGTAAGGTTCGAAGATCATATCCACACCGTATTCATGTTCCAGGCGATGTGACACCACTTCAAACTGCAGCATACCTACCGCACCCAGAATCAAATCATTTGAGAGTAATGGACGGAACAGCTGCGCTGCGCCTTCTTCGGACAATTGTTTGAGACCGATTTGCAACTGTTTCATTTTCATCGGGTTCTTGATGCGTGCTCTGCGGAAGAACTCCGGTGCAAATGAAGGGATACCTGTAAATTTCAGCGCTTCGCTTTCAGTAAACGTATCGCCCAGTTTAATCGTGCCGTGGTTGGGAATGCCAATAATGTCGCCGGAATACGCTTCATCCATAATGGTGCGGTCTTGCGCCATAAAGGTGATGGCGTTGTTGACGTTAAGCATCTTGCCGGAAGCAACTTGCTTGATTTTCATGCCACGTTCAAAACGGCCGGAACACACGCGCAGGAATGCAATGCGGTCACGGTGTTTCGGGTCCATATTGGCCTGGATCTTGAATACAAAGCCGGCAAACTTTTCTTCATTGGCTGCTACTGAGCGTGTCGCTGTGTTACGTGCCTGTGGTGGTGGCGACAAGTCTACGACTGCGTCGAGCAGGGATTGCACGCCAAAGTTATTCACGGCAGAACCAAAAAATACCGGTGTTTGCTTGCCATTTAAATAGCGCTCTTGGTTAAACTCATTAGAGGCGCCACGCACCAGTTCAATATCTACGCGTAATTCTTTTGCCTGGTAACCGATTAGTTCATCCAGGCGCGGATTGTCTATGCCTTGAATGGTTTCTGAAGTCCCTTTTTCAGCACGTGGATCGAAAAACAGAATACTGTCAGTCACCAGGTTATACACACCACGGAAAGTTTTACCCATACCGATAGGCCAGGTCATAGGCGCGCATTCCATGCCTAAAGTGGTTTCAATCTCGTCCAGCAACTCGATTGGTGCGCGGCTCTCGCGGTCCAGCTTGTTGATAAAGGTGATGATAGGCGTGTCGCGCATGCGGCAGACGTTGAGCAGCTTGATGGTTTGCGCTTCTACGCCATTGACTGAGTCAATCACCATCACTGCCGAGTCAACCGCTGTCAGCGTACGATAGGTATCTTCAGAGAAGTCATCATGGCCTGGCGTATCGAGCAGGTTGACCATATGCTCACGGTAGGGAAACTGCATCACGGAAGAGGTGACTGAAATACCACGTTGCTTTTCCAGCTCCATCCAGTCAGACGTGGCATGGCGCGCAGCTTTACGGCCACGCACTTCACCGGCGACCTGGATCGCGCCGCCGAACCACAGCAGTTTTTCAGTCAGCGTGGTTTTACCCGCATCCGGGTGAGAAATAATGGCAAAGGTGCGACGGCGTTGGACTTCTTGCTGCAAACTGGACATGAAAAAATAGCGGCTCGTTTAAAAGCCGCTATTTTAACCTATTTGCCTGACGGGGATGGCTGTGAGTAAGCTGATTGCTATTTTCGCATCAGGAAAACCGCAATTGCGATAAATACCACCAGAATAATCAGGCCTTCCACAGGGTGATTCTGTATTTATAGCCTGGCTTAGCTGACTGGCTGTTTCAACTGTTCCAGAATCGCCGGGTTGTCCAGGGTTGAAATATCAGACGTGATTTCTTCCCCTTTCGCCAGGCTACGCAGCAAGCGGCGCATGATTTTCCCTGAACGCGTTTTTGGTAAATTATCTCCAAAACGGATTTCGTCCGGCTTTGCAATTGGACCGATTTCCTTGCCTACCCATTCACGCAATTCAGCGACGATTTTCTTGGCTTCTTCGCCTTCCGGACGCTTGCCTTTTAGCACCACATACGCCACTACAGATTCGCCTTTAATCGCATGCGGTTTACCCACCACGGCGGATTCTGCGACCAGAGGATTTGCCACCAGTGCCGATTCAATCTCCATGGTGCCGAGTCGGTGGCCCGAGACATTCAATACGTCATCTATCCTGCCCATAATCGTGAAATTGCCGGTAGTGGCATCACGCACCGCGCCATCACCCGCCAGGTAGATATTTCCGCCCAGTTCAGCCGGGTAGTAACTGGCTTTGAAACGTTCTGGGTCGTTATAGATCGTGCGTATCATCGATGGCCAAGGTTTTTTGATCACCAGCAGGCCGCCTGTACCCCAAGGCAGGTCATTACCGGTTTCATCCACCACATCGATATCAATGCCGGGGAAGGGCAGGGTACAGGAACCCGGCACCAGCTTGGTCGCGCCTGGCAACGGCGTAATCACATGGCCGCCGGTCTCGGTTTGCCAGAAAGTATCCACGATAGGACAGCGGCTGCCGCCGACTTGCTCGTAGTACCACATCCACGCTTCAGGGTTGATTGGTTCGCCTACCGTGCCTAATAAACGCAAGCTGGATAAATCATACTTGCTTGGATGCGTAGCAGCATCAGATTCACCAGCTTTAATCAGTGAACGAATCGCGGTCGGCGCAGTGTAGAACACGCTAACCTTGTGGCGCTGTATCATTTCCCAGAAACGGCCGGCGTTAGGGAAAGTAGGGATACCTTCAAACACGATCTGCGTCGCGCCCATCGCCAATGGGCCGTAGGTCACATAACTATGGCCGGTAATCCAGCCCACATCGGCGGTACACCAGTAGATATCGTCCGGCTTGATGTCGAATGTCCAGCGCATGGTGTTCATGGCATGCAGCAGGTAACCCGCCGAGCTGTGTTGTACGCCTTTCGGTTTGCCGGTGGAACCCGAGGTATACAGCAAGAAGAGAGGATGCTCGGCATCTACCATCACTGGCTCGCACTCGTCAGGTTTTCCTGCGATCAGGTCATGCCACCAAGCACATTTGCTGTCCCATGCCACATCCTGGCCGGTTTTCTTGAATACAACGATATTGCGGATGCTGTCACAGCCACCCATGGCTATGCCTTCATCGACTGCTTGTTTCAATGGCAGTGTTTTGCCACCACGGTATTGACCATCAGAGGTAATGACTGCGACAGCACCGGCATCAATAATGCGCTCGTTCAGGCTTTTTGCAGAAAAGCCGCCAAATACTACAGAGTGAATAATGCCCAGACGTGCACACGCCTGCATGGCAACAATCGCCTCAATGCCCATAGGCAGGTAGATAATGACACGATCACCTTTAACCAGGTTGAGTGATTTCAGGCCATTGGCAAACTGGCAAACCTGGTGGTACAGCTCTTTGTAAGTGACGTTTTTAACGTCGCCGTTATCCGCTTCAAAGATAATGGCGGTCTTGTTCGGAATGGTGTTCAGATGCTTGTCGAGACAATTGGCAGAAACGTTTAATTCGCCATCTTCAAACCACTTATAGAAAGGCGCCTGCTCTTCATTCAGGGTTTTGGTGAATGGTTTGTGCCAGATCAATAATTCGCGTGCCAGATTGGCCCAGAATCCTTCGTAGTCCTGTGCAACTTCTTTGCACAAACGGTTGTATTCCTCCATGCTGCCCACGGCTGCCTGGCTGGAAAAAGCTGCGCCCGGTGCAAACACGCGGTGTTCATGAAGTACAGATTCGATAGACATAGCGTCCCCCAAAAATCGATGTCAAAAAATGAAAGTCTGAGTGAACCTCAGGTATTATTATTCTGGTTCTGATTGACCAACTCTCCGAGCACACAAAACACCCTCATAAAAGCGATATCTCATGCAACAGCTTGCCGAAATTCTAACAGAAAAGCAGGTGCCGTCCACAGAAGCGGCCTATTTGCTACATGCGGCGGCATGCAGCCCGTTTTTTGCCAGATTCGTTACAAGAAATACAGATTCCCTGACTGATCTGTTAGATAACTTATACAAGACCTATAAGACTGAAGATGTCGCGGCGCTGTTTGCCAATGAAAAAAATCAGGTAGAAACGGTTTTTTTGCAACAAATCAGGCAGATACGCCAACGGTTGATGGCGCACATGATAGTGCGCGACCTGAATGGTCTGGCTGATTTTGAAGAGGTCGTGGAGACCACCAGTGCACTGGCGGAAGCTGCGATTGCCGCGGCGGCAGATTTCTATCATGCAGAACTGACCAAGACTTATGGTACACCGCGTAATGCGCAAGGTCATTCTCAACAATTGATCGTTGTTGGCATGGGCAAGCTTGGCGGGCGTGAACTGAATGTGTCTTCCGATATAGACCTGATTTTTGCCTATGAGCATGAAGGCGACACCGATGGTGAAAAATCCATCAGCAACCAGGATTTTTTTACCAGGCTGGGTAAAAAATTAATTGTGGCGCTGGATGATGTGACTGCTAATGGTTTCGTGTTCCGCGTGGATATGCGCTTGCGTCCCTATGGTTCTGAAGGTGCGCTGGTTTGTAACCTTGATGCGCTGGAAGATTATTACCAGAATTACGGACGTGAGTGGGAGCGCTATGCCTGGATTAAGGGGAGAGTGGTCTATGGGCCAGCCCAAGCATTGAATAAGCTCATCCGGCCATTTGTATTCCGTAAATACCTGGATTTCAATGCTTATGCCTCAATGCGTGACCTGAAAACACAAATCCAGCGCGATGTGGTGCAGCGGGGCATGTCAAACAATATCAAGCTGGGTCGCGGTGGCATACGCGAAGTTGAGTTTATTGCACAGGTGTTCCAGTTGATCCGTGGCGGGCAGTTGCCGGATTTGCAGATCAAACCAACATTGGCTGTGCTGGCGCGTCTGGCGGAACGCGGCATGTTGCCTGCGGAAGATGTCGCAGCACTCACAGAAAGTTATATCTACCTGCGTAACCTGGAGCATCGGTTGATGTATATCGATGATCAGCAGACGCAGGATCTGCCGGATTCTGAAACCTATCGTGGCTACCTGTTATGTATGCTTAAACATGAAAGCTGGGAAGGTTTCATCGTCGAGCTGAATCAGCACAGGGATAGGGTGCAGCGATTCTTTGATGATACTTTTAAGGATCAGAAAAGTAATGATCCGCAAGCGAACGATTTGGAACAGGAAGTTGCCATCTGGCAGGGTACGATTGCGGCGAGTGAAGCCGGGCAATGGTTGCAGGAAAAGGGCTATACCCGGCCTGCCGATATCGTCCAACTATTGCAAACCACGCGTGCCAGCCAGAGAATCCAGCAATTACCCGAGCAGAGCAAACGTCGCCTAGATCAACTGATGCCGTTGCTACTGCGTGAGGCGATACAGCAACAAAGCATAGCGCCAGACACGGCATTGATACGTACGCTGGATTTACTGGAAAGTATCTGCCGCCGTGCCAGCTACCTGGCCTTGCTGGCTGAATTCCCCGATGCGTTGGCATTGATAGTGAAACTGTGTGCGGCCAGCCCGTGGATTGCACAATATGTGTCTGCGCACCCGGTGTTGCTTGACGAGTTACTGAACAAACAAACCCTGTTTAAACGACTGGATGCGGCGCAATTAAAAACCGAGTTAATCCAGCATATGACGCATCTGGCGGGTGATGTTGAAGCGCAAATGGATGCCATGCGCCACTTCAAGCATGCCAATGTACTGAAAATCGCCGCACAAGACCTGATGACTGCATTGCCGCTGGAAGCGATCTCAGATGACCTGAGTGCGCTGGCTGAAGTGGTCTTACAGGTCAGCCTGCAAACTGTCTGGCAGAATATTTCGTTCAAGCATAGAGAAACGCCACAGTTTGCAGTGATTGGCTACGGTAAGCTGGGTGGCAAGGAGCTGGGCTATTTATCCGACCTGGATATTATTTTCCTGTATGACGATGATGCCGATAACGCGCAGGAAGTCTATGCGCGTTATGCGCAACGGCTGAATACCTGGTTCAACACCATCACCAATGCGGGTTTGCTGTATGACACCGATCTGCAATTGCGGCCGGATGGCAATAGCGGCCTGCTTGTGAGCAGCGTTACTGCATTTGAGGAATACCAGAAAAACAAAGCCTGGGTATGGGAGCACCAGGCGATTACCCGTGCACGTTTTGTCGCCGGGGAGGCCAATGTCGGCGAGCAGTTTGAGCGTATCCGCCTGCAGCTGCTAAAAACAAAACGTAAGCAGGCAGAGATCAAGCAGCAGATACTGGATATGCGCCAGAAAATGCGTGCCTCGCATCGTTTTGATCCTGCCCTGTTTGACCTGAAGCATGAAGCTGGCGGCATTATCGATGTTGAGTTTATGGTGCAATACCTGGTGTTATTGCATGCGGCTGACTATCCAAAACTGACCGAGAATATCGGTAACATTGCTTTACTCGGTGTGTTGGCAGAAAACAGATTGATTAATGCTGTACTGGCCGAACAAGTACAACAATCTTATCGCCAGTATCGTGCCTGGATACACGCCAGTAAATTACAAGGCGAGCCAGAAAAGGTGGATAAAGCATTGGCAGAGCCATTGCAGAAACCGGTGATTGCGTTATGGCAGGCGGTATTTGAATCCTAGGCTGGCAGGGAGAAAACTCTGATTCTTACGCACCCCAACGTAATCCGGCGGTATGCACCGGGCTATCCCAATGCTGCTTGATTTCATCATCCAGTAAGCAAACACTAATCGATGCGCCCGCCATATCAATCGCCGTAATATAGTTGCCGACCAGGCTGCGGGCGACCGTAAAGCCTTTTTCTTTGAGCAGTTTGGCGGCGGTGTTGTATATCAAATACAGTTCCATTAATGGCGTCGCTCCCAGGCCATTCACCAGTAATAGAATTTCACCCTTTAACGGCAATTGTTTAGCTTCAATGTCATGCACAATCGCAGCCACCATATCATTGACAATAGCATCTGCCTCTCGCATCGCTTCCCGTCGGCGGCCTGGTTCACCGTGAATGCCAACACCCATTTCAATGTCGCTGTCTGAAATATCAAAAGTAGGGCGGCCCGCAGCCGGCACCGTACAACTGGTCAACGCTGCACCTATGCTGGATGTGCGAAGATTGATTTTTTCACCCAGTACTTTGCATGCTTCTAAATTTGCACCGGTTTCTGCCAGGCTGCCTACACATTTCTCAACAATCACGGTACCGGCCACACCACGGCGACCAGTAGTGTAGGTGCTGTTCACTACGGCACAGTCATCTGAGGTGTAGATCGTGGCATGTTCAAATGACAGCATTTCTGCCGCCATTTCAAAATTCATCACGTCACCGGCATAATTTTTCACAATAAACAGCACCCCTTTGTCAGCATGCACTGCTTCTGCAGCCGCCAGCATCTGGTCTGGTGTGGGGGAAGTGAATACCTGGCCAGGGCAGGCGGCATCCAGCATGCCTTTGCCGACATAGCCTGCATGCAGGGGCTCATGCCCGGAACCGCCGCCGGAAATCACGGCAACCTTGTTTTGCGCTTTCTGTTTGCGTTTGACAAAAGTGGGCTCAAACTGCACCTCTACCAGATTGGCATGCGCAGTGGCGAATCCGGTCAGGCTTTCAGCCAGCATATGATCTACATTATTCAGAAATTTTTTCACTTTGATTCTCCCGTGGGCTTGCTTATGTTGGCATCGCAGACTGATTGTTGGTTAATGCGCTTTTGCCAGGATCTGGTCGCACACCGCGTGTATCATCACTTCACAGCTTTTAGCCCCGGCATCCAGATGGCCAATGGCGCGCTCGCCCAAGCCCGATGCCCGGCCTTTGGTGGCAAGCAGGTTGCGTGTGGATTCCAACCCTTCGCTGGCGACTGTCTTTAATATTGTGGCAATTTCTTTGGCTGGTTTGTCTTGCCCGGCCAGTTGCTTGAAAGTATCGGCAACCGGAATCAATACATCCAGCATGGTTTTTTCACCGGCCTGTGCCTTGCCACGCTGCATAATAGCCTGCACGCCTGACTCAAAAGCCAGGGCGATGTCTTGGATGGTTGCTGTCTCGGTCGTCTTCAGAATTTTGCCCATGCTCATAAAAAAGCTGGCAAATAAGGGGCCGGATGCACCACCGATTGTGCTTAGCAATTTCATGCCTATCTTATTCAGCGCATCGGCAGCCGATAAAGGTGCTAGTTCTGCCGAGATAGTAGCAATCGCCTCACAGCCGCGCTTCATATTGATATAGTGGTCGCCGTCACCGATTTCCCGGTCCAGGCTTTCGATGTCGGCTTCATGCGCTAAAATAGCAGCACGGATGGCTGCAGCCATGTGATTGATGGTGTCGCTATTGATCATAAGTGTGGTGTCATCATCCATAGTGCCAGTCAGGGAGCTGGCAGGTGAAACAGTTACGCAACGGCGATCATGCAGTAAAAGCCTGTTTTTTCGTCTGCCGCGCTAGGTGTTTTACTCGCTAGCGTTTAAAATACCGTCGCTGTCCTCGTGGTGAAACAGGATATCACCAGCCCCTCCTAAGGGCTAGTTTCAGGTTCGAGTCCTGACGGGGACACCCATTCCGCATGAATTATCGTGGTAAGTGCTTGAAAACAAGCGTTTTCTACCATATAATTGCGGATTGACTTTTTTGTCAATTAACTTGGCATGTATTCACATAGGGTGCCCGCAAGGGTGTTATTGAATGCATGTGAATGAATAACCCTTTGAAATAGAAAGACTTATTATGTCAGTGACTATGCGTCAAATGTTGGAGGCTGGTGTTCACTTTGGTCACCAAACTCGTTACTGGAACCCGAAAATGGCTGAGTTCATTTTTGGCGATCGTAACAAAATCCATATTGTTAACCTTGAAAAAACCCTGCCATTATTTGAAGATGCACAAAAATACGTGCGTACTCTGGCAGCCAACAAGGGCCGTATCCTGTTCGTAGGCACCAAGCGTCAAGCCCGCGACATCGTTAAAGAAGAAGCACAGCGTGCTAGCTGCGCATACGTTAACCACCGCTGGTTGGGCGGTATGTTGACTAACTTCAAAACTGTTAAACAATCTATCAAGCGTTTAACTGAGTTTGAAAGCATGATGCAAGATGGCAGCATCGACAAATTCGGCAAAAAAGAAGCGTTGGGCATCAAACGCGAAATCGAAAAACTGGAGCGTTCCATCGGTGGCATTAAAGAGATGGGCGGCTTGCCAGATGCGATTTTTGTGATTGACGTTGGTCATGAAAGCGGCGCAATCACTGAAGCACGTAAACTGGGTATTCCAGTGATTGGTATCGTTGATACCAACAACTCACCAGATGGCATCACTTACGTGATTCCTGGTAACGATGACTCATCCCGCGCGATTCGTTTGTATGCACGTGGTATGGCTGATGCAGTGCTGGAAGGCCGTGCTAACGCGATTTCTGAAATCGTGAAAGCAGCGCAAGAAGAAACAGCACCAGCTGCAGCGCCTACAGAGGCTGTCGCCGAGTAATCACTCGCAGCGAAAAAAGGGGCTATGCGCCCCTTTTTCTATTGCATCGCGTGCAATATGACTGACACACAGTCAGTGTATTGTTGATAAAGAATATTTAGTAAATCCTCAAGCAGGAATCCTAACAAAAGGAGTAGTAAATGGCTGAAATTACCGCAGGCATGGTGAAAGAGTTACGTGAGCGCACCGATGCCCCAATGATGGACTGTAAAAAAGCATTGACTGAAGCTGAAGGCGATATGACGCGTGCTGAAGAAATTCTGCGTGTGCGTTTTGGTAACAAAGCAAGCAAAGCCGCTGGCCGTGTGGCTGCCGAAGGTACTGTTGGTATCAGCATCGCTGCTGGTGGCAAACTGGGTACTCTGATCGAAGTTAACTCTGAAACAGACTTCTGTGCCAAAAACGAAGAGTTCCTGAAGTTCGTTGCTGACCTTGCACAAGTGGTTAACAAGAATAACCCGGCTGACATTGAAGCGGTTGGTTCAGTGCCTCTGCGTGGTGAAACTGCTGAAGCGGTGCGTGCGCAACTGGTTGGTAAAATTGGCGAAAACATTACGCCACGTCGTTTTGTGCGTACTGAAGCCAAAGGCCAGTTGTACAGCTATGTACACGGTAGCAAAATCGGTGTGCTGGTGGACCTGGTTGGTGGTGACGAGACATTGGGCAAAGACCTGGCGATGCACATTGCTGCTGCTAAACCAAAATCACTGGATGCCAGTGGTGTGGATGCGGCTTTGATCGAAGCAGAGCGTCGCGTAGCGATTGAAAAAGCGAAAGAAGCGGGCAAACCAGACGCAATGCTGGAAAAAATTGCTGACGGTACTGTGCAAAAATTCCTGAAAGAAGTGACTTTGCTGAGCCAGACTTTTGTGAAAGATGACAAACTGTCGATTGAGCAATTGCTGAAAAATAACAATGCAAGTGTTGCTTCATTCACAATGTATGTCGTTGGTGAAGGTATTGAAAAAGTAGTGGTGGATTACGCTGCTGAAGTAGCTGCCGCAGCAAAAGTTTAATTGCTATCAGGCAATATCTAAAAAGTGGAATCTGCGGATTCCACTTTTTTTATGCTTCACGGGTCGGTTTCTAGCCCAAGAAACCGTGTTTTGTGATTAAATAGGCACATTTTGAGTTTGGGAAAAATAGCAATGGCACAACCTGTTTTCAAGCGAGTTCTCCTTAAATTATCCGGTGAAGCGCTGATGGGCGATGATGCTTACGGCATTAATCGCGAGACGGTGAATGCGATTGTTTTGCAAGTCAAAGAAATCGTTGATATGGGTGTGCAGGTTGGCATCGTGATTGGTGGCGGTAATATTTTCCGCGGCATCGCACCTGCGGCCGAAGGCATGGACCGCGCAACGGCTGATTACATGGGTATGCTGGCCACGGTGATGAATGCCATGGCCTTGCAGGATGCCATGAAGCATGCCGGTGTGGCTGCGCGCGTGCAAAGTGCGTTGAACATTGAAGCGGTGGCTGAGCCATACATTCGTGGCAAAGCGATTCGTTATCTGGAAGAGGGGAAAGTGGTGATTTTTGGCGCCGGTACCGGTAATCCATTCTTCACCACCGATACCGCTGCGGCATTGCGTGGCGTGGAAATTGATGCGGAAATCGTATTAAAAGCCACCAAGGTCGATGGTATCTACACGGCAGATCCTAAGAAGGACCCATCTGCGACACGCTATGACAATGTTTCATTTGATGAAGCGATTAATAAAAACCTGAAAGTAATGGATGCCACGGCATTTACTTTATGCCGCGACCAGAAGATGCCGATTGCAGTATTCAGTATTTTCAAGCAAGGTGCCCTGAAGAGCATCATCCTGGGTGAGAATGAAGGCACACGCGTTGAGGCTTGATGTCGTGAACGCGGGTGGAAGTAAAGCAAGATTGGAGAATAAACATGGTTGAAGAAATTAAGAAATCTGCCGAGCAGAAGATGCAGAAGTCACTGGAGTCATTGCGTGCCGACCTGGCAAAAGTCAGGACTGGCCGCGCACATGCAGGCCTGCTGGATCATGTCATGGTTGAATACTATGGCTCATATGTGGCTGTTAACCAGGTTGCCAATGTAAATCTGGGTGATGCCCGTACCATCAACGTCCAGCCTTACGAAAAAAACATGATTGCAAAAGTTGAAAAAGCGATCCGTGACAGTGACCTGGGTCTGAATCCGGCGACTAACGGCGATTTGATCCGTGTGCCTATGCCTATGCTGACTGAAGAGCGTAGACGCGATTTGACTAAAATCGTACGTACCGAAGGCGAGGGCGCCAAAGTGGCAATCCGCAATGTGCGCCGCGACGCTAACGATGCCTTGAAGAAGCTGGTCAAAGACAAGACGATTTCTGAGGATGATGAGCATAGGGCGCAAGACGAAGTGCAAAAGATGACCGATAAAGCCGTGGCAGAAGTCGATAAGCTGTTACAGCAAAAAGAAACGGATCTGATGGCGGTGTAAACTGCCATCTGGCTGAGCGTATATATTTTGGGTTTCTTTTCCAGTTCTACCAAGCAAGTCCCTGACACCGGTGAGCTGCCACAACATGTGGCGGTGATTATGGATGGTAATGGACGTTGGGCAAAAAAAAGGTTTTTGCCGCGTGTAGCGGGTCACCAGCGTGGCCTTGAGTCCGTCAGGCAGTTGGTGAAAATCTGTGTCCGCCTGGATATTAAATTCCTGACCTTGTTTGCGTTTAGCAGTGAAAACTGGCGTCGTCCTTCTGATGAAGTCACCTTCCTGATGGGGTTGTTCCTGGAAGCACTTGAACGCGAAGTCAGCAAGCTGCATGAAGCCAATGTCATTCTCAAGCTGATTGGTGACCGTAGTCCGTTTAACGAAGTATTGCAGCAGAAAATGCTGGAAGCTGAACAAAAGACCGCAGCTAATACTGGCCTGACATTATCTATTGCGGTTAACTATGGCGGCCGTTGGGATGTGGTCAATGCGATGAATGCGCTATTGCAAGCCAGTCCCGAGCCAGTCACAGAAATCAGCGAATCTGACCTGACCCCTTATCTTTCCATGCCTTATGCGCCGGAACCTGATCTGTTTATCCGTACCGGCGGTGAAACGCGTATCAGTAATTTCCTGTTATGGCAGCTGGCCTATACCGAACTCTATTTCACGCCCACTTTATGGCCAGATTTTGATGATACGGCGTTTGAAGAGGCATTAGCTTCCTACCGTCAACGCGAGCGTCGTTTCGGACGCACCAGTGAACAATTCAGTACTAATAGTAGCGCGACGTAATTTATTGATTCTATGTTGAAAACCAGAGTGATTACGGCAGTGGTATTGCTGGGGCTATTTCTCCCGGCGTTATTTTATTTGCCTATGATGTGGTGGGCATCTGCCATGCTGTTGCTGACGCTGGTCTGTTTACATGAATGGGCCGGTTTTTTGAGTTTAAGCCCAATGCAAACCCGTTTTTATCTTGCCTTTTCAACCATCATTGGCGTCAGCATGCTGGTTTTGTTGCAGCAATGGGGGTTCCACTGGTTTTTCTATCATGCCCTGCAAGTATTTATGGGAATGACTTTTTTCTGGTTAATCGTTGTGCCATTGGCCATGTTTTTTAACACCTTTTTTAAACAGCAGGCGGTGAATCTTTTCCTTGGCTGGTGTCTGATGCTGTCATTGTGGATGGCTCTGGTGACCGCGCAGGAAATTAACCCTTACGTATTACTGGTGATTATCTCCACCATCTGGCTGGCGGATAGTGCGGCTTATTTTTTTGGCAAGCAGTTCGGCCGGCACAAACTGGCTCCGGCGATCAGCCCGGGTAAAACCTGGGAAGGCGTACTGGGTGCTTTGCTGGCCGTAGCGGTGTATGCTGTGACTTTGAAAGCCAGCGGTGCGGTATCAACCTGGTGGGTATTGCCAGGCCTGTGGGTGATCACCATTGTGGGTATCTATGGCGATTTGTTTGAATCATTTTTCAAACGCCGCGCCAACCTGAAAGATAGCGGGCAATTTTTGCCCGGCCATGGCGGATTTCTTGACCGTGTTGATGGTGTGATTCCTGCGCTGCCGGTCGGTTTGTGCCTGGTGTTCTGGTTTCATTACTGGCAACAGTCTTACTCATTTTAAAAGGCCACTTTGCAATACGTCACCATATTGGGTAGTACAGGCACCATCGGGCAACAGACGCTGGATGTGATTTCACAGCATACTGATCGCTATGCTGTGTTCGCCTTGACCGCCCACCAGAATGTGGACGTTATGTTGCAGCAGTGTGTACGCTACCAGCCGCAATATGCAGTGATGCAGGATGCAGAGGCTGCGCAACGTTTACACCAGCGACTACAGGCTGAAGGTTTTACGATTCAAGTGCTTTCCGGCATGGAAGGCATGATCGAAGTCTCGGCGCATGAAGCCGTGCATGCCGTGATGGCCGCCATTGTCGGCGCTGCCGGGTTGTTACCTGTGCTGGCCGCTGCCAAGTCTGGCAAAAAGATATTACTCGCGAATAAAGAGACTCTGGTCATGGCTGGCCAGTTATTCATGGATGCGGTCAAGCAAGGGCAAGCGACGCTGCTGCCGATAGATAGCGAACATAACGCCATCTTTCAGGCCATGCCCGGGCAGCCGTATGATGACCTGGCCGAAGTAGGTGTGAACCAGATTATCCTGACTGCTTCTGGCGGCCCGTTCCGCTGTTACACCAAAAAGCAACTGGGCGAAGTGACGCCAGCACTGGCACTGCAGCATCCAAACTGGGTGATGGGTGCCAAAATCACCGTCGATTCTTCTACCCTGATGAATAAGGGCCTGGAAGTGATCGAAGCACATTGGTTATTCAATGCGCGTCCGGAGCAGATTGAAGTGGTGGTGCATCCGCAAAGCGTGATTCATTCCATGGTGTCTTACGTTGATGGCAGTATCCTGGCGCAATTGGGTAACCCGGATATGCGCACGCCGATCGCTTATGGACTGGGTTACCCGGAGCGCATTGCTTCAGGCGTGAAGCCCTTAAGTCTGGTTGAGATCGCCAAACTTGAATTTGAAGCACCTGATACTGACCGTTTCCCCTGTCTGCAACTTGCCTATGATGCCCTGGCTGTAGGCGGAACTGCACCCGCCGTGCTTAATGCGGCCAATGAAGTAGCAGTGGCGGCTTTCCTGCGTGATGACATTCATTACCTGGATATCCCTCGCCTGCTGGATGACACGCTGCAAAAACTGCCTGTCGAAAAAGTCACTTCTATCGATCAATTGCTGGAAATCGATGCCCAGGCGCGTGCCTGTGTCCAGAAGGCCATTAGCAAAACCTCAATCACCCATGCCTGTAAAGCGGTAGCGCTATGATGTCAGCATTGGCATTTATCGTTGCCATCGGCGTGCTGGTGACCATACACGAGTTCGGTCATTATCTCGCGGCACGCAGCTGTGGCGTCAGGGTGCTCAAGTTTTCAATTGGTTTTGGTAAACCTGTTCTCCAGTATCAGCACACGCCGCAATCTACTCAATGGGTATTATCGTGGATCCCCCTCGGTGGCTACGTCAAAATGCTTGATAGCCGCGATACCGAGTCACTCACGTCAACCGAACTTCCAGCCACAACGACCGACTGGTCCCGCGCGTTTGACCGCCAAAAAGTGGCTGCCAAAATGTGGATAGTATTCGCCGGGCCATTGGCTAATTTGTTGCTGGCCTTTGCCTGTTACTGGGGCCTGATTGCGCAAGGCGAAGTGGGCCTGAAACCTTACATCGGGCCGGTTGAATCCGGCTCACTGGCAGCACAAGCAAAGTTGCGCTCAGGCGACCTGGTTGTTTCCCTGGATGGCAAGCCGATAGGCACCTGGCAAGATGCCCAATGGCAACTGCTCGAGGCCTGGATGGCACACCGTTCACTGAACGTGGTGACGCGTACAGTGCAGGGTGACTCGCATACACATGTGTTGCCTATGTCAAAGTTGCCTGGCGAGCCTGAAGGCGACGTCTTGCAAAAGGTAGGTATTTCCATGCTGATGCCTGTGATCCCTGCCGTGGTGGGCGAGGTACTGCCCGGTTCGGTTGCGGAAAAAAGTGGATTGCAGATTGGCGATCATATTCTCAGGGTGAATAACAAACCGGTCGAAGACTGGCAACAGTTCGTCAAACTGGTCAGGGCCAATCCGTCACTGCCATTAAAAGTGGAGTACCAGCGGAGTGGTGAAATCTTGCAGGTTAAATTGCTGCCTGAAGCGGTAGTCGAAGCAGGGCAAAAGATTGGCCGTCTGGGTGCCGGGGTCAATATGGATGCGGTGGACCTGAAGCCTTACCGGGTAGAACGACACTACACAGTGGCTGAAGCTGCAGTCCGCGCAGTGCACAAGGTAAAGGAAACCATTGTCTTTACATTGAAAATGATAGGTAAAATGCTGACCGGGCAAGCGTCCCTGAAATCAATCAGCGGTCCTGTCAGTATTGCCGATGCAGCCGGTGAAACGGCCGGATTGGGCCTCAAGCCTTATATCGGGTTTATCGCATTGCTGAGTATCAGCATCGCAGTCATGAATCTGCTACCAATACCAGTATTGGATGGCGGGCATTTGTTGTATCATATGGCGGAATTGATTCGAGGAGAACCTTTGCCTGACAAGGTTCTGGAGATTGGCCAGCGCCTTGGTTTGGGGTTATTGGGTGCATTGATGTTTATTGCGTTTTTTAATGACATTAATCGTTACCTGGTAGGTTGAGAGCATAGTTAATGAGAATAAAGTCTAGTTCCAAGTTATTGTTGTGCCTGTTAACAGCAATTATCCATCTGAAAGCCTACGCGACAGAGCCGTTTGTCATTTCTGACATTCGCGTCGAAGGCTTGCAACGTACCGAAGCCGGTACGGTGTTCAATTACCTGCCAATGCAGGTAGGCGATGTGATGAGCGACGAAAAAGCCGCACAGGCGATTAAATCCCTGTATTCCACCGGATTTTTTAAAGATGTACGTATTGAAAATGAGGGCGATGTACTGGTGGTGACAGTGCAGGAACGTCCTTCCATTTCACAGATTGACTTTAGCGGTAACAAATCTTTCCCTACGGATAAGATGAAAGAAGGCCTGAAACAGATAGGCATCGCCGAAGGCCAGATTTTTGACAAGGCACAACTCGACCGGGCCGAGCAGGAAATCAAGCGTCAATATCTGTCGCAAGGTAAATACAGTGCCGAGGTGAAAGCCACTTCCAGTCCGCTGGAACGTAACCGCGTGTCTATCCGTTTTGAGATCACAGAAGGCCCTGCTGCCAAAATCCGCGATATCAATATCGTCGGTAATCACCTGTTCACCACTGAAGATCTACGCGCCAACTTTTTGCTGACGACGCCAAACTGGATGAGCTGGTGGAACAAGGATGACCAGTATTCCAAACAAAAACTGACGGCTGACCTTGAAGCACTGCGTTCTTTTTATATGAACCAGGGCTATCTTGAGTTCTCCATCGATTCCACACAGGTATCGATTTCACCTGACAAGCGTGACGTCTACATCAACGTCAATATCACTGAAGGCGAAAAATATAACATCAGCAAAACCAAGCTGGCTGGCGAAATGCTGTTGCCTGAAGAAGACTTGAGGAAACTGATCAATATTCAAGACGGCGATGTATTTAACCGTCAAAAAGTGACTGATGCGAGCAAGAATATCAATGACAAGCTCGGTGAAGAAGGCTATGCGTTTGCCAATGTCAATGCGGTGCCTGAAATCAACAAGCTGGAGCACACAGTAGCCTTTACCTTCTTTGTCGATCCGGGTCGCAAGGTGTATGTACGCCGTATCAATGTACAGGGCAATACCAGAACGCGTGATGCAGTGGTACGACGCGAAATGCGCCAGCTGGAATCAGCCTGGTATGCCGGTGACAAGATCAAGCGTTCCAAAGAGCGTATCCAGCGCCTGAACTTCTTTGACAGCGTTGAACTGGAAACGCCATCCGTCCCGGGCATTAACGACCAGGTTGACATGACCGTGACAGTAGCTGAAAAAGCGACCGGTAGCGTGCAGTTCGGTGCCGGTTTATCCAGTAGTGATGGTGTGGTACTGGGCTTTAACGTCAACCAGCCTAACTTCCTGGGTACTGGTAACCGCGTGGCTTTGCAAGTGAACACCAGTAGCTACAACACTGTGTATTCACTGTCTTACACTGACCCGTATTTCACACCGGATGGCATCAGCCGCGGTTTTGATGTCTATCGCCGCGATGTGGATACCAGCAGGAGAAACTCCTCCACTTTAAACGTGGGTAACTACAATAGCCAGTCTTACGGTGTAGGTATGCGTTTTGGTATGCCACTATCTGAAATGGACTTCCTCAGCGCCGGGGTCACACTGGATATGACCAGTGTGGATCTGTCTGCTGACAGCCCGATCCAGTACTTGAGATTCTGCGAAAACAGCAGTGGTTGTAGCAGTAACTCTATTGTCTTAAACGCTGGATGGACCTTTGACTCCAGGGATAATATCCTCTTCCCAAGACGAGGTGTGTTGCAGCGGTTGTCAGGTGATGTTTCATTGCCAGGGCTGGATCTGCAGTACTACAAGATGAGTTACCAACATAGCTGGTTCAAAGACATGGGTAAAGATTTTACCCTGATGTTGAATGGCGAAGCCGGTTATGCAAAAGCCTACGGTGGTAAAAATTATCCGTTCTTCAAGAACTTCTATGCCGGTGGTGTGAACAGTGTGCGTGGTTTCCTGAACTCTTCATTAGGTCCGCGTGATGTTAACCCGATTTCTGGCTCTGATTTTGCGATTGGTGGTACCAAGCGTTTGGTGGGTAATATCGAATTATTCATGCCGGTGCCTTTTGTGTCGCAGTCTAACCAGTTCAGGTTAAGTGCATTCGTAGATGGTGGTGGTGTTTTCGGTGAGAATGATCCCATCAGTTCTGAATATCTGAGATTCTCTACCGGTGTAGGTGTGACATGGGTTTCCCCATTTGGTCCGCTGAAGCTGGTGCTGGCCAAGCCGCTGAAAGAAAAAGAGAACGACGATACACAGACACTACAATTCCAGTTTGGACAGCAGTTTTAATGGCGGACTGGCTTAATTCAGCAACAATGCCCGGGCGGAAAGGAATGGCTGCATGAGAAATATTTTGATGTTGTGGCTAAGCCTGTTTTTATTAAGCGGCCAAGTTGTGGCAGCTGATTTCAAGGTCGGCTACGTGCAGGTGGATAAGCTGCTGCAAGAAGCGCCGCAAACAGTTGAAACAGGCAAAAAGCTGGAGAAAGAATTCAGCCCTCGCTCACTGGATCTGGAAAAACTGCAAAAGCAGATTCGTGATATCGAAGCCCAGCTGGATCATGAACGTAGCAACGTCAATGAGTCTGATCGTCGCATCAAAGAACGTCAGCTGAATAATATGCGTCTGGAGTTCCAGAGCAAGCAGCGCGAATTGCGTGAAGATATTAACCTGCGCAAGAACGAAGAGCTGGCGGTATTGCAAGAGCGCATCAATAAAGCCGTACAAACTGTGGCCGAGAGTGAAGGTTACGACCTGGTGGCTTACAGTGGCATTGCTTACGCCAGCAAACGTATCGATATCACTGATAAAGTACTCAAACTTCTGGGCAAGAAGTAAGCTTGCGATAAAGCAAGATAGCATTTTTAAGGTCAAACAAGTCCATGGCGCAACATTTTTCATTGCAAGACATTGCTGCGTCATTGGGTGGCGAAGTCAATGCCGGACTGTCTGCCGTTAGCCCACAGCAAATACAAGTCTCACGCATGTCGTCACTGGCGCATGCGCAAGCCGGGTCCATCAGTTTTTTCAATGACACCAAATACACGCAGTCGCTGCAAAGCACACAGGCGACGGCGGTTATTCTGCGCCCCGAGCACCAGCACCTGACTGGTTTGCCATGCATACTGACTGAAAACCCTTACGCCTATTTCGCCAGGCTGTCTGCGCTGTTCAATCCGCCCAAGCAATATACACATCATGTGCATGCCAGCGCTGTCATTGGCTATGAAACCAGGTTGCCATCGGATCTGACCGTTGATGCAATGGTCATCATCGGTGATCGCGTCAGCCTGGGCAAAGGAGTGCGCATCGGTGCAGGCTGTGTGATTGAAGATGATGTCACCATTGGTGCCCATACTGTTCTGGAACCAAGAGTGGTGGTCAAGCATGGCACTGTGATTGGCCACGATTGCCACCTTTTTTCCGGCGCTGTGATCGGAAATGATGGTTTTGGCTATGCGGAAGAACAAGGCCAATGGGTTAAAATACCGCAGATAGGTCGTGTGCTCATAGGCAACCATGTTGATATCGGTGCCAATACCACCATAGACCGTGGCGCTTTGGATGATACTGTCATTGAAGACGGTGTGAAGTTGGACAATTTGATACAGGTCGCCCATAATGTCCGCATAGGTGCGCATACCGTGATTGCAGGCTGCACGGGCATTGCCGGAAGCGCTGTGATAGGGCAGCACTGCAAGATTGGCGGTGCCGCGATGATACTGGGTCACCTGCAGATTGTGGATGGCGTGACGATATCGCCAGGTTCCATGATCATGCGGTCCATCCAGCAACCTGGTACCTACACCGCGCTGATGCCTTTCCAGAAACATGAGGACTGGCTGCGGACAGCTGCAAATATCCGGCATTTGGAACAAACCAACCTCAAGCTCAAGCAGCTTGAGCAAGCAATAAGTAGTATAAAAAAACATACAGAAGATTGAGAGAATTTATGGCTGAGAATGCAATGAATAGCATGGATATTCATGAGATTTTGGAACACTTGCCGCATCGTTACCCATTCGTATTAGTGGATCGCGTACTGTCGCTAGAGTTGGGTAAAGAAATCGTGGCCCTGAAAAATGTTTCAGTGAATGAGCCATACTTCCCTGGCCATTTCCCGTACCATCCGGTCATGCCAGGCGTGCTGATTGTTGAAGCCATGGCGCAGGCGGCAGCCATCCTGTCGTTCAAAACCATGAACACCAAGCCAACCAATGATTCTGTGTATTACTTTGCCGGGATTGATAACGTGCGTTTCAAGAAACCTGTTTCTCCAGGGGACCAGATTATCCTGCACGTTAAAATTGACCGTATCCTGAAAGGGATCTGGAAATACAATGCCGTGGCCAAAGTAGCTGACGAAGTGGTGGCTGAAGCCAACATGATGTGTATTCTCAAAGCGATTGAAAAATAACCTCTTATCTCCGTTCTGCTGGCGGTATGCAGCACACAATAACGATGCAAAGCCTGATCCATCCTACTGCCATTATTGATCCCAAAGCTGAACTGGATAGTTCAGTGGAAGTGGGGCCTTTCACGACTATCGGCGCCGGTGTGCGTATTGATGCCGGAACAAAAGTCGGCTCACATGTGGTGATCGAAGGACCGACCACTATCGGCAAACACAACGAGATTTTTCAATTCTCTTCCCTGGGTGCAAAACCGCAGGACAAGAAATTCAAAGACGAACCAACCCTGCTTGAAATCGGTGACCACAATACCATTCGTGAGTTTTGTACGTTCAACCGCGGCACCATTCAGGATAAAGGCACCACTAAAATTGGCGACCATAACTGGATCATGGCCTATGTGCATATTGCGCATGATTGTATCGTCGGTAACCACACCATCATGGCCAATAACTCGTCCCTGGCCGGACATGTGACGATTTACGACTATGCCATCCTCGGTGGTTTCACCCTGGTACACCAGTTCTGCCAGATCGGCGAACATATCATTACTGCTGTTGGTTCTGTGGTGTTCAAGGATATTCCGCCCTATGTCACTGCCGCTGGCTACGATGCACAACCGCATGGCATCAATGCCGAAGGCTTGAAGCGCCGTGGCTACAGTGCAGAAGCGATCCAGCAGATCAAGCGTGCTTACAAAGTACTGTATCGTCAGGGCCTGTCATTCGAAGAGGCAAAAGTGGCTTTGGCCACCATGGAACAGACTTGTCCCGAGATTGGCCTGATGACCCGTTTCCTCGCGCAAACCACGCGCGGCATTGTGCGTTAATTCAAAAATATGGCGAAGATTGCAATGGTGGCGGGGGAAGCCTCCGGTGACTTGCTGGGTTATCACCTGATCCAGGAACTGAAATCACTGCATCCCGATATCGAGATTTTCGGTATCGCCGGGCCCAAAATGATGAGTCTTGGCGCGAAATCGCTCTACCCGATAGAACGCCTTTCTGTACGCGGTTATCTGGAAGTGCTCAGGCATCTGTGGGGCCTGCTGAAATTACGCAAGGAATTACTCAAGCAGATACTCCAACAAAAACCGGATGTCTTTATTGGTATTGATGCACCTGATTTCAACTTCTGGCTGGAGAAGAAGCTCAAGGCCAAAGGCATCGCCACCATCCATTATGTGAGTCCGTCCATCTGGGCATGGCGTAAAAACCGTATTCATAGCATCAAACGCGCAGTGTCGCACATCCTGGCGTTGTTCCCTTTTGAGCCCGCGCTCTATCAGCAGATAGGCGTTCCTGTGACCTATATCGGCCACCCATTGGCTGATGCGCTGCCTATGGAGCCGGACGTGCCGCAGATGCGTGAAAAACTCAAATTGAAAAAGAATAGCGTAGTGATTGCACTCCTGCCAGGCAGCCGCCAGTCAGAAGTGATTTTTCATGCCGAACTCATGCTGGAGAGCGCGATTTCGTTTGAACGCCTGATGCGCGAGAATGGCAAGAATGTACAATTTCTGGTGCCACTGGTCACGCGTGAAACGCGTGATATTTTCCAGAATGCCTGGCATCAATTGCTGACACAAAAGCCCGACGTCCAGATTGATATGCAAATCATGTTCGGGCACGCACATGAGGCCATGATCGCTGCCGATGCCATCGTCGTAGCCTCAGGTACCGCTACACTTGAAGCTGCTTTACTCAAGAAGCCTATGGTCATCACTTACAAGATGTCTAATATGAGCTGGCAGTTGCTGAAACGCATGCGGCTGCAACCCTATGTCGGCTTGCCCAACATACTGGCTGGCGAATTCATTGTGCCGGAGTTATTGCAAAAAGACGCTAATCCAGAACAAATCGCACAGACGCTGTATAACTTGCTGGCAGATAAAACCGGTTTAACCGAATTACGGGAGAAATACCGCAATATCCATGCCCAGCTAAAACAGAACAGTGCGCAAAAAGCCGCCGCTGTCATCAAACAGTTTTTACCTGCCGCATGAGTTTACTTAGGCTATGCGGCATTGATGAGGCGGGCAGGGGGCCATTAGCGGGTGCGGTGTATGCCGCAGCTGTCATCCTGAACCCTGAACGCCCCATACTCGGGCTGGCAGATTCCAAAAAACTCTCTGAAGCCAAACGTGATGCTCTCGCGATTGAAATCAAGGCACATGCCATGGCATGGGGAATCGCCAGTGTCAGCGCGCAGGAAATCGACGAAATCAATATCCTGCAAGCCAGCATGCTGGCGATGCAGCGCGCCTACCTGGCAATGGTGACAGATTTTGGTATGCATGCCACCTTGATCCAGGTGGATGGCAATCGTAGTCCAAAGTTTGATTTACCCTGTGAAGCCATCGTCAAAGGTGACAGCAAAGTCGCCGAAATTTCAGCGGCATCTATCCTGGCGAAAACAGCCAGGGACGCTTCTTTGCTGGAACTCGATACACAATACCCCCAGTATGGCTTTGCCCAGCATAAAGGTTACCCGACAGCTTTGCATTTGGAGCGTCTTGCAGAATTTGGTGTAACGGCTGAACACCGCCGCAGTTATGCGCCTGTCAAAAAGCTGCTGGTGGTGAATTTAGGCAATCAGGCTATTACACCAAGCTAATAAATTTAAGTCTTAAAAAACAAAAAAACCGCTCAATTGAGCGGTTTTTTGTTTGAAGCAAGTTTCTTACTCAACCAGTAATTCGGTTTTTCCTGGTTTTCCGTTCATGTCATCCGCTTGCGGTAATGGGTCTTTTCTGGAAGTAATCGCAGGCCATACTTGCGACAGGCGCGCATTCAGCTCGATAAAATGCTGCTGGTCAGCCGGGACATCATCTTCGGAGAAAATGGCTTCAGCCGGGCATTCTGCCACGCACAGGGTGCAATCGATGCATTCATCCGGGTTAATGGCGAGGAAGTTAGGGCCTTCAACAAAGCAGTCTACCGGGCAGACATCTACGCAGTCGGTATATTTGCACTGAATACAATTTTCGGTTACTACATATGTCATATTTTAAAATCCTTTGAGGCTTGGTTTCCAGCCAAAATATTAGGGTCAGCCAATACGCTATTTTATGGCAAATTAGTCTAATTGACGATGCGGCGTTTGTGTTTAATCAAACAATCATGCCAGCGCCAACGGTATTGTTACTGCTTTCGTCAATCACGATAAAAGCACCAGTCGCACGATTCTTGTCGTAACTATCCACCATTAACGGCTGCGCCAGTTTAAAACTGACACGGGCGATATCATTCATTTTAAGATCGGCAGTGGCCTGTTGTTCCAGGGTATTCACATCTACCTTGTATTGAATACTGCCGATCTTGGCTTTTGATTCGCGACTGGTATGGCGTACGATGTAAGTGCGCGCAGTAGACAGCGGCGTTTCAGACAGCCAGCACACGTGAGCTTCAATCTGTTTCACCGGCTCTATCACTTCAGCCGTTTTCACTATCATGTCGCCACGCGACGTATCAATCTCGTCTTCAAGTAACAGGGTAACACTTTGTTCCGTTTGCGCGCTTTGCAATTGTTCGTTACCCAATTGTATGGCTTTCACTTTTGACTGGTAGCCATTCGGCAACACGGTCACTGCATCACCAACTGCAATATCGCCTGATTCTACGCGGCCCATAAAGCCACGGAAATCATGCAGCTCAGGGTTGGCGGAATCATGTGGACGGCAGACAAACTGTACCGGGAAGCGGAAGGCTTCCGCCTGCTCGCTATGCGCAGCAGGTACATCTTCCAGAATCTCCAGCAATGTTTCGCCCTGATACCAATCCATATTGTCCAGCCGGTCTACCAGCATATCGCCATTCAAGGCAGACAGCGGCAGAAACTTGATATCGCGCGCCTGCGCCAGGCCAATTTCGCTGGCAAAAGCAATGTAATCTGCCTTGATCTTCTCATAAACGACCTGGTCATAATTCACCAGGTCCATCTTGTTCACGGCGACCACAATGTGCGGAATACCGACCAGATGCGCCAGGTAGCTATGACGGCGTGTCTGCGTCAACACCCCTCTACGCGCATCAATCAGGATGATCGCCAGGTTGGCGGTTGACGCGGCAGTCACCATATTGCGGGTGTATTGCTCATGACCAGGCGCATCGGCAATGATGTATTTACGCGTGCCGGTGCTGAAATAACGGTAAGCCACGTCAATGGTGATCCCTTGCTCGCGCTCTGCTTGCAAGCCATCCGTCAGCAATGACAGGTCTACGGCTTCCATACCGCGTTTGCTCGAGGTACGCTCAATATTGCTGAGCGTATCAGTCAGGATGGTTTTGGTGTCGTACAGCAAGCGACCGATCAGGGTGCTTTTGCCATCATCCACGCTGCCGCAAGTCATAAACCGCAATAATGAGTCGTTATGTTTGTTTGTCATGTCTATTCTCAATCATTAAAAATGCTTGAAAAATTCATTTTATGAAAGTGAGTGCAAGGCGCACGGAGCGCAAAAAACGGAATGTACAAAAAGTACATGAGTATTTTGAGCACCGCGCAACGCTGCAATCGATTCAGAAAATGAATTTATCTGCATTTTTAGAAATAACCTTCTTTTTTACGCTGTTCCATCGAAGCCTCGGAAGTCTGGTCATCCAGGCGGGTCGCGCCGCGCTCGGTGATAGTAGTCGTCGCAGTTTCCAGCACGATTTTGCTGACGTTATCAGCATCCGAAATCACCGGTGCCGTACAAGTGATATCGCCCACCGTACGGAAGCGCACCTGCATATTGATCACTTCTTCGCTACCTTTGGGTTGATTAATCAGCTCGCCATTTGATAGTGGTACATTGACCGGGAAGATAGAGCCTTGACGCATGACGATATCGCGTTGATGCGCAAAGTAGATGCTTGGCAGCTCCAGTTTTTCGCGCTCGATATATTGCCAGACATCCATTTCGGTCCAGTTGGAAATCGGGAAGGCGCGGATATTTTCACCCTTGTGCACGCGAGCGTTGTACAGGTTCCATAATTCCGGGCGCTGGTTTTTAGGGTCCCATTGGCCGAATTCGTCACGGAAACTCATGATGCGTTCTTTGGCGCGTGCTTTTTCTTCGTCCCTGCGGGCGCCGCCTATGCAACAATCAAAACCGAACTCTTCGATGGCTTCGAGTAAAGTCACAGACTGGTGCTTGTTGCGAGGTTCATCAGCTGATTTCAACACCACAGTGCCGCGCTTCATGGAATCTTCCACCGAACGCACAATCAGGCGCTCACCCAGCTCAGCCGCACGCTGGTCACGGAAGTTCACAACTTCCAGATAATTGTGGCCGGTATCGATATGCAGCAACGGGAAAGGGAAGCGGCCAGGGCGGAACGCTTTTTCAGCCAGGCGCAAAATGCATAATGAGTCTTTACCGCCCGAGAACAGCAATACCGGATTGGCGCATTGACCAGCGACTTCGCGCAAAATATGAATGGCTTCGGCTTCCAGCCAGTCGAGGTGAGACAAAGGTTGTTTGGTTGTCATTTCAGTCTTCTATCAATCAGCTACAGATGCTTGGTAAGTATGCTTCTGTCGTTACTTTTTAACATGCAGTCCGCATTCTTTGCTGGTCGGGTCTTCCCACCACCAGCGGCCGGCACGGATATCTTCGCCCATGGCGACTGCACGCGTACATGGCGCGCAGCCTATGCTTGGATAAAACTGGTCGTGCAAATCATTGTAGGGCACACTATACATGCGGATATAAGCCCATACTTCTTTTTCAGTCCAATCACTTAAAGGATTGAATTTTTCCAGTTTGTTGCCAGCATCGTATTCACGGGTCGGCAGGTTGCTGCGGGTAGTCGCTTGTTCAGCACGCATACCAGTGATCCAGGCCTGTTTACCGGAAAGGGCGCGCTTTAAGGGTTCTACTTTACGCATATGGCAGCAGGCTTTGCGCAACTCAATGCTTTCGTAAAAAGCATTGATGCCGTGCGTGCGCACATAGCTTTCAACGGCTTCGTGCCTGGGGAAAAACACCATGGGTTTAATGGTGTAAGTATTTTCCACATCAGCCATCAGTGTGTAGGTTTCAGCAGGCAGGCGGCCGGTATCCAGTGAAAATATCTCGATAGCCAGATTTTCTTTGGCGATCAGGTCGGTGAGCACCATATCTTCCGCGCCATAACTGTTGGCAAAAGTAATCGCGGGAAATTCGGCGGCTGCCGCTCTCAGCAATTCGAGCGCTTGCGCCCGCTTAACTTGCACACTGTTAACCAATGCATCAATCAGTTCAGGGCTGGTAGCCGGATTTTTACTGGCCGGCTTGAGCATGCTGACAGCACCACTCATGTACGATTTACTCTCCGCCAGACAGGCACATCATCTACAGCACCCTGATAAGGTTGGCTAAAGTCATTCAGGCTGGCGACCGCTTCTTGTGCCGAACGGTCTGCACGGATCAAAAAGCTGGTAAAGCCGGAACGTTTATGGAAAAACAATTGGTCGCGGAGTACGTCGCCAATGGCCCGCAATTCGTTTTTATAACCAAAACGGGTGCGTAACCAGTTGCCTAGCGTGAAGATACGGCCATCGGCAAAGCGCTCTACAAATACGGCGACCAGGGGCAGGGTATTGATGTCAGCGAACTCTGCCTGTAATGCTTCGGCAGTTTCATGCGTAGCCAGGACAATGCCAACCTCAGCGTTATCAAACCTTGCTTGCAACTCAGCTTTGCGTGCCTGCCAGATAACCAGCGGCACAAGGACTTTACCGGTAGCCGGGATCACCGTGTCAGCGATTTGTTCCGGGGTATAGCTTGCTTCACCAGTCAATTTAAACAACACCACTTTACCGGCCTGCTTGCGCACAGACTCTTCGGCAGGCGCGGGTGGTATCACGCGCGTCCACTGATCTTCAACGATCTCGGCAACAACCTCGGCATTCAAGCGAATCAGGTTACTCATGCCGTGGCTCCTTTTTCGTAAACATGCGCTTTAAACGGCGCAATACCCAGGCGGCGAGCAGTATCGATAAAGCGCTCATCTTCATGACGCTCACGGATATATACTTCTATCAATTTCTGAACCACGCCAGGCATTTCTTCCGCAGAGAAAGAAGGGCCGATCACGCTGCCAATGCTGGCATCATTACCCTGTTTGCCACCGATGGTGACCTGGTACCATTCTGATCCATCTTTATCAACACCAAGCACGCCAATATGGCCAACGTGGTGATGACCGCAGGCGTTCATGCAACCGGAAATATTCAATTCGATATCACCGATTTCGTACAGGTAATCGAGGTCATCAAATTGCAGCTGGATCGCTTCGGCAATCGGAATGGATTTGGCATTGGCCAGGCTGCAGAAGTCACCGCCAGGGCAGCAGATAATGTCGGTCAGTAAGCCAATATTTGGTGTTGCCAGGCCTGCTGCGCGTGCTTTTTCCCACACGGCAAACAGGTCTGACAGTTTTACGTCTGCCAGGATCAGGTTTTGCTCATGAGAAGAACGCAGTTCGCCAAAGCTGTAAGCGTCAGCCAGGTCGGCCACTACATGCATTTGCTCACTGGTCACATCGCCTGGCGCTTTGCCATGCGGTTTTAATGACAAAGTCACTGCACGGTAACCAGGCACACGGTGCGCTTGCACGTTGCGTTTCACCCAGGCGGCAAAGGCCGGATTGCAGGCAATAGCTGCATCAAATGAGGCATCATTGGCAGGCAATGTCTCATATGGCATAGGCTCAAAATGTTTAGCCACACGATCAAGCTCGGTTTGCGTGATGGTGAGCGGGCCATCTTTTAAATGCGCCCATTCTTCTTCGACCTGGCGTTTGAATTCTTCGATGCCTAGTGCTTTGGCCAGAATCTTGATACGTGCCTTATAGGCATTATCGCGGCGACCATGCACGTTATAAACGCGGATCACGGCTTCGCAGTATGAAAGTATATGGCGCCATTCCAGGTGCTCACGGATCACCATGCCCAGGATAGGCGTACGGCCCAAGCCACCGCCGACCCAGACTTTAATCGCCATCTCCTCGTTATTGTCTTTATAGAATTCCAGGCCGATATCGTGCGCTTGCACAATGGCGCGGTCCTGCGTCGTGCCGGACACTGCGATCTTGAATTTACGTGGTAACAGGGCGAATTCCGGGTGGAAAGTACTCCACTGGCGCATGATCTCGGCAATCGCGCGCGGATCAATGATCTCGTCAGGCGCAATGCCTGCAAACTGGTCGGTAGTGATGTTGCGGATGCAATTGCCTGAAGTCTGGATGGCGTGCATCTCAACCGTGGCAAGCTCAGCCAGGATGTCCGGCGTATCTTCCAGCTTAGGCCAGTTCAATTGCAAGTTCTGGCGGGTACTGAAATGGCCGTAACCACGGTCATATTTTTTGGTGATATCCGCCAGTTTGCGCAGCTGTTTGCTGGAAAGCAGGCCATAAGGAATCGCGATACGCAACATAGGCGCATGGCGCTGGATATACAAGCCATTCTGCAAACGTAGCGGGCGGTACTCTTCATCTGAGAGCTCGCCAGCGATGTAGCGGCGGGTCTGGTCGCGGTATTGCGCGACACGTTCATTAACAATTTGTTGGTCTATAGGGTCGTATTTGTACATGCTTGAATCACTTTTTCGCCATATGCGAAGAGGCAGTATTTTAATGGAAAACCAGCTTAAAGCCTACATAAATCAATATCATAGCCAGTACAATACGCACCCAGTGCTCGGCAACCCTTGAACTCATCAGGCTGCCAAGGTAGATTCCAGGGACGGAACCTATCAATAATGTACCCAGCAAGGTGTAGTCTATCGTGCCCAGAGAGGCATGTCCTGCACCTGCCACCAGTGTCAGGGGCACCGCATGTGCGATATCGCTGCCGACAATAGTGGTGATCTTTTCTTTAGGGTAGAGCATGATGAGCGCGGTTACGCCCAATGCGCCGGCACCTACTGAAGTGAGTGTCACCAGTCCGCCCAGGACTATTCCGAGAATGACAGTCGCCACGGGAACATAACGTACAGGCACCCATTCTCCATTTGAAGCTAAAGAATGCAGCCTGTTGCGCAGCAAGACAGCGATAGAAGTGACAATCAGCGCAATCCCCAGCCAGAATTTAATGGTGGAGACGGCGTTGCCGGATTGCAAGTCCATACTCTGCAATGCCCACAAGGTGACCATGGAGGCGGGCACGCTACCGATGGCCAGGCGTTTGACAATACGCCAGTCAATGTTACCCAGTTTGCCATGCGCAAAAATACCGACAGATTTGGTGATGGATGCATACAACAGGTCTGTACCGACCGCCACCGCTGGTTTGATGTTATAAACCAGCAGCAGGATAGGGGTCATTAACGAGCCACCACCAACGCCGGTGAGGCCCACCAAAAAGCCGACAATAAACCCTGCCAGTATGTATCCGAATTCCATGAGGAGTATCTTCTAAACTTTAGTGCGCGAAATGTACCAGATTTTTAATTATTGATTTAATAACCAGTTGTTCTATGATATAGCTTTTGGTTATATTGAGCAGGCAATGAAATTCCATCAATTACGCTATGTACACGAGGTCGTCCGACAACAGCTGAACATCTCTTCAGCGTCAGAAGTACTGCACACTTCACAGCCCGGCGTCAGCAAGCAAATCCAGCTGCTGGAAGAGGAATTGGGCCTGCAGATATTCCAGCGTAACGGGAAACGCCTTATCGGCGTCACCGAACCCGGCCGTAAGATTGTGGATCTGGCAGCACGCGTGATACTGGATATGCAGAATATCAAACGCGTGGGCGATGAATACAGCCAGGAAGACAGTGGCGAACTCACGATTGCTACGACACACACGCAGGCGCGGTACCGTTTGCCGTCGGCGGTCAAACAGTTCATCGCGCAATATCCTAACGTCAAACTGGCGATCCACCAGGGCAACCCGGCACAGGTCACCGAGCATGTGGCTTCCGGTGAGGCCGATATCGGCATCGCAACCGAAAATATCAGTGATGACGAGCGCTTGTCCTGCCTGTCATGCTACGAGTGGAACCGCTGCCTGGTGGTGCCGCCGCAGCATCCTTTGCTGCAAAAAGGCAAGCTCACATTAAAAGACCTGGCGGATTACCCGCTGATTACCTATGACTTTGCATTTACCGGCGGTACGCTGGTTTCCAAAGTATTTCATGACGCCGATTTACAGCCGAACGTAGTGTTTACCGCGATTGATGCCGACGTGATTAAAACTTACGTCAACCTCGGTCTCGGGATAGGCTTGATCGCAAACATGGCCTATGACGAAGTACGGGATGCACCGCTCAAAAGCCTGGATTGCAGCCATTTATTCCCGAATAGCACCACTTATCTGGGCGTTCGTCGCGATGCCTTCTTGCGTGACTATATGCTGAACTTTATCACCATGCTGTCGCCGCAATATGACAAACGTACGGTGCAGCGCGCTTTTCATCAAGACTTATAAACCCGCTGGTGATTTGCCGTGATTTTTGTCACATGACTGCTTATTGCGCTGTGCTGTAATGGATTTCTATTAAAGAAGGAATATGACCATGCGTCACTGCATATTGGGATTATTTTGTTTGCTATGTTTATGTGTGCCGATAACGGGGTGCGCACAGGCTGTTGATAAAGGGCCGCACATGCGTGCAATCGGCCATGGCATGCCGGATGTAGATCTGGATAATGCGATTTATGAAGTACCGGTTCAGCCAAATGTCAGCTACCAGGATTTGGTGGATAGCTTAAAGTCTATTTCTGAAGGCATGAATTTTGTCAGCCCGGCCAATTTCCCGATTGGTGAACATATGAAACAGCGTGGACAGGACCCCGAAGGAATCAAGGAAGTGCGTACCTTCTGCAACTTGAGTATGGGAACAGAGATCATCCTGGATCATCCGGAATTTCTGGTATTTGCGCCATGCCGGGTGGCGATTTATGAAAAGCCGGATGCGCATGGCAAACGGCACTTATATTTAGGGCTGGACCGGCCTACCCATGATTTAAAGAATATCAAGCATCCCACTGCCAGGGCGCAAGCGTCCGCCCAGCAACTGGAAGATGCATTAATCAGCCTGATGGAAAAAGCCAGGCGCGGTGATTTTTGAACCTCTGAACGCTTTTAAAGCGCATTGTTTTCGGCTGGCTGCCTTCCACTTTTCCAGCCCTTCACCTATACTCAAACCAACCCATTACTAACCCGAGTATCCACCATGATAGAACCCATGCTCATCGCCAAAAATAATGAAACCGACAGCGTGATGCTGCCAAGAATGGCTAACCGCCACGGCCTGATTGCAGGTGCCACGGGTACAGGTAAAACCGTGACCCTCCAAAGCCTGGCCGAACAGTTTTCACGTATTGGTGTGCCGGTATTTATGGCGGATGTCAAAGGCGATTTGTCCGGCATGAGCCAGGTTGGCGGAGGTAACGCCAAAGTCGAGGCCCGCGTGCAGCAACTGGCATTAACGGGTTACAGCAATAAAGCTTACCCGGTCATGTTCTGGGATATGTTTGGTGCTAAAGGCCATCCGGTTCGCACCACACTCAGCGAAATGGGCCCTTTGCTACTTTCCCGCATGCTTAACCTCAATGAAGTGCAAAGCGGTGTACTGAACGCGATTTTCAAGGTGGCTGATGACAATGGCATGCTGCTCTTGGATTTGAAAGATTTACGTGCCATGGCGCAGCACTGTGCTGAAAATGCCGCGACCTACCAGACGCAATACGGCAATATTTCAACCGCCAGTGTGGGCGCGATTCAACGATCATTACTGCAACTGGAAACTGAAGGCGGTGATGCTTTGTTTGGAGAGCCAGCGCTAAACCTGGAAGATATGATGCAAACCGATGCCAAAGGTTTGGGCTATATCAATATCCTTGCGGCGGATAAATTACTGAATTCACCACGGGTCTATGCCACTTTACTATTGTGGCTGTTATCCGAGCTATTTGAAAAACTGCCGGAAGTGGGTGACCTGGAAAAACCTAAACTCGTATTCTTTTTTGATGAAGCGCATTTGCTGTTTAACGACGCACCCGCCATGTTGATGCAGAAAATCGAACAGGTGGTGCGCTTGGTGCGTTCCAAAGGGGTAGGGATCTATTTTGTGTCGCAAAATCCGTTGGATATCCCGGATGTGGTGCTGGGGCAATTGGGTAACCGTGTCCAGCATGCTTTGCGCGCTTTTACACCGCGTGACCAGAAAGCAGTGCAGGTCGCGGCGCAAACTTTTCGCGCTAATCCCAAATTGAATGTGGCTACTGCCATTACCGAGCTAGGGGTAGGTGAAGCGCTGGTTTCATTTCTGGATGAGAAGGGTGCCCCGACGCCGGTAGAACGCACATTTATCTGTCCGCCGGAAAGCAGGGTGGGCCCTGCAACCGATGCTGAACGTAACCAGGTAATGACGCAATCACTGGTCGCGGGAGTATATGACAAGTTAGTGGACAGGGAATCTGCCTATGAGACTCTTAAGCAACGGGCTGAGCAAGCCGCTGCGGCCACTCAGGAAAAAGCCCCGCAAGAGCAAGAGTCCTCTTCGGGATTTGATCTGGGCGGGATTCTCAGTGGCAAAACAAGCCGTTCCGACTCTGTATTAGAGTCTGCCGCTAAATCCGCTGCACGGGCGATTGGCTCACAACTGGGCCGTGCCATTATCAGGGGCGTGCTAGGATCTATCCTCGGAGGCAGCAAATCCAAACGTTAATATTGAAACTTGACCTTAAAACCTGAACCAGGGAAATGCATGTTAAGTGATATCGAAATTGCACAAGCGGCCACATTAAGCCCAATCACAGATATTGCGGGGCGATTAGGGCTTTCTGTTTCAGATTTGCATCTTCATGGCCAGCATATGGCCAAGCTTACACAATCCACCGTGAATCAGCTGCACACGCAACCGGTGCGTGCCAAACTGATTTTGATGACAGCCATCAATCCCACACCAGCAGGTGAAGGCAAGACTACTACGACAGTGGGTTTGACCGATGCGTTAAACCTGGCTGGCTACAAAGCATTAGCCTGTTTGCGTGAACCCTCTTTAGGACCTGTATTTGGTATGAAGGGAGGAGCCACCGGTGGTGGTTACGCGCAGGTCGTGCCCATGGAAAATATCAACCTGCATTTCACCGGCGATTTTCACGCCATCAGTGCGGCCAATAACCTGCTTGCCGCTTTAGTGGATAACCATATTTACCATGGGAATGCGTTGCAGTTTGACCAAGTGAGCTGGCGGCGCTGTATGGATATGAATGACCGCGCCTTGCGCAGGATTACCATTAACCAGCCTTATGCCTATGACACCGGTTTTGATATTACGGTAGCCAGTGAAGTGATGGCGATTTTTTGCCTGGCAACTGATCTGGCAGATTTAACCCACCGTCTGAGCCGTATGCAAGTGGGACAGTCAACAAAAGGCCAGCCTATTTTTGCCAGTGATTTGCATGCTGAAGGCGCGATGACCGCCTTATTGAAAGATGCCTTTCAGCCTAATCTGGTTCAAACCCTGGAAGGGTCTCCAGCCTTGTTACATGGTGGCCCATTCGCCAATATCGCTCATGGTTGTAATAGCCTGGTCGCCACGCAAACTGCCTTGCGGCTGGCAGATTACGTTGTGACTGAAGCGGGCTTTGGTGCCGACCTCGGTGCCGAGAAGTTTATAGATATCAAATGCCGCCAGTCAGGGTTAAGGCCGGATATGACGGTGATCGTCGCTACAGTGCGGGCGCTTAAATATCACGGTGGCGTGGAAGTGGCTGATCTGAATACAGAGAATCTGCAAGCGCTTTCAACCGGTATGGCTAACCTGAAAAAACATGTAGATAACATGCGCCAGCATTTCGGTTTGCCGGTATTGGTCGCACTTAACCACTTTACCCATGATACTGAGGCTGAAGTTGCGTTGTTGCAGTCCGCTGTTGAATCCTGGGGAAGCAGTTTACATGTATGCCGGCATTGGGCGCATGGTGGTAAGGGTGCACTTGACCTGGCACATGCGGTCGCCCGCATGGCGCAACAAACAGCCAGTCCAACATTGCTCTACCAGGATGATTTGTCCCTGCCTGATAAACTGCATGCCATTGCACGATCACTATATGGTGCTAAAGATGTGACATTCAGCGCGCAGGCAGAACAACAGTTAGGTACCTTGGCCGAAACAAGTCGCGGCTTGCCGGTATGCGTTGCAAAAACACAATATTCATTATCCTGTGATGCCAAACTTCGCAACGTACCGGAAGGGCATACCCTGCATGTGCGCGAATTGAGATTATCGCGCGGTGCCGGTTTCGTTGTCGCTATATGTGGCGACATTATGACCATGCCGGGCTTGCCGAAGCAGCCCGCCAGCCACCGTATCAGTGTGGATGCCAATGGTAGAATATGTGGTCTTTCCTGAAATCTTAGTCATGCAGACGTTTCGTCAACTCGGCCAGGCCGACCAAACCATCAATAAGTCACGCTTTATTGCACGTGCCGGACGTTGTGAAAACGAGCGCGAGCTGGCATTGTTTTTACGCCAGTTTGCCAGTGAGCATCAAAGCGCAGGTCACCTGGCGTATGCTTTTCGTATGAAAACAGCAGAAGGCATAGTGGCTCGCTTTTCCGACGCGGGCGAGCCTGCAGGCACTGCGGGCAAACCGATTCAGCAAATGCTGGACGGTCAAAATTATGTCAATTGCTGTGTTGCCGTCATCCGCTATTATGGTGGCATCAACCTCGGTACTGGTGGCCTGGTGCGCGCTTATGGCGGCACTGCCAAGCAGGCCATGGACCAGGCTGGGACAATCCCGTTTGTTGAAATGGTACACCTGAAAATTTCCACGACTTACAAGCGTGTGGATGAACTGACGCGCGAAGTTCAGAAGTTGCATGGAGAGGTGCTTGATAAACAGTTCGATGAAGCCGTACATTTCCTGCTGAAATTACCTATTGATGCGGCTAAGCATTTACAGTCCAAATATTAGCTATTTATGATGAAAATCCGGAGTCTGTAGTGACCCAAACCCAAAAATTTGATACCGCCACTTATGTGCTGATGGCCGTTTTGATGTGGCTGGTATTAAAAGTGCAGCTACTGCCTGCTTTACTGGTAGGCCTGCTGGTATTTGAACTGATTCATGTGATTTCACCTATTATTGCGCGCAGGGTGCCTGGTAAATATGCGAAGTGGCTGGCAGTGGTATTGCTGGCGACCTTTGTGATTGGTTTACTGGTGGCGATGGGCATGAGTATCGTGACCCTGATCCGCAGTGATACTGGTGGCCTGACCATGCTGTTCGACCAGCTGGCCCGTATTATTGAAGACTCGCGCGCAGTGCTGCCAGTGTGGCTGAATGACCGCCTGCCTGATGATGCCATTACGCTGCAGCAAACGGTGATTGAATGGTTACGTGCGCATTCGGCAGATTGGCAATTACTGGGAAAAGAAGCAGGGCATCATTTTGCGCACATCCTGATTGGCATGGTGATTGGAGCGATGGTGGCTTTGCATGACGTGCAAACCAAAACCAATCAGCGTCCGTTTGCACAAAGCCTGTTGCAGCGCGTGGTGTTGTTTGCGCAGGCTTTTAAGAATATTGTATTTGCACAGGTCAAGATTTCTGCGGTGAACGCCAGCCTGACTGCCATTTACCTGGCGATTATCCTGCCGCTTTGCGGCATCCATTTGCCTTTCACCAAAACCATGATTTTGCTGACTTTCCTGGTTGGCTTGCTGCCGGTGGTGGGTAACCTGATTTCAAATACCGTGATTGTGATTGTCAGTATCAGTCACTCCTTTATTGTCGCCATCGGGTCACTGTTATTTTTAATTGTGATTCATAAACTGGAATACTTCCTCAATGCGCGGATAGTCGGTAGCCAGATACGCGCACACGCCTGGGAATTGCTGGTCGCGATGCTGCTTATGGAAGCCACTTTCGGTTTAGCGGGCATAGTAGCGGCACCGGTGTATTATGCTTACATTAAAAGTGAGTGCCGCGAGCGCGGTTGGGTATAGGTTGCTAGATCAAATAAGGCTCGCCACGGCGAGCCTTATTTATTTTCAGGAATAAAGTTTACTTCAGCTTGTAGAGACGGTTTTCCAGGGTTTTACCCCCACTGATTTTATCTATCTGGTCACCGCTGACCAGGCTCAGTTGCGCCACACGGTCATCCGGGTGAGGGTGGGTCTGGAAAAGCAGCGCTACGCTGCCATCATTACTGCCTAGCAATTCCATATCCTGTAATACTTCTGCCAGGCCATACGCGTCATAACCGGCCCTTGCAGCTAATACTGTGCCCATGCTGTCAGCTTCGTATTCAGCACTTTTATCCAGGTTGCGGGCACTGATTTCGGCACCGGTAGTCACGGCACGCTGTGTGATTTTATTTTTGCTGATTTTCTCTTTGAGGAATGATGTACCGGCATCCATCAAGGCCTGTTTTTGCATGACCTTCAAATGATGCCTTTGCACGACATGGACGATTTCATGGCCCAGCACGCCTGCCAGCTGTGCTTCACTGGTTAAGCGTTGATAGAGACCTTTGGTGATCAGCACATAACCGCCGGGTGCGGCAAATGCGTTGACATCAGTACTATCAATCACGCCAAAATGCCAGGGCAGGCTGGTACGCTCGGACTGGCTGGCGACCCAGCGCCCGACTTTGTTGACGTATGCTTGCAGCTTGGCATCGTTTACTAACGGTGCCGCACCGAGAATAGTGCCGGTCACATTGCGGCCAACGGCAATCTCGTCTTCCTGGCTAGGATTTTTCCAGTTGATATTGGCTAATTTATCCTGCGCTGACGCATTTTCAGGGTTAGTAGTCGCAGCTTGCTCATTACTGCTGCCGCCCAGCTGGTTATTGACGGCATCCTTGAGTGCACCTTTCAAATCGAGCGCAACTGCGGTACCTGCCATAAAACCACCAAATAACGCAAACACGACTGCATGTTTAATAAAGGTTTTCTTGAATATATCTTGTTTCAAAAGGCTGTGTTTCATTGCTGGCTAGCTCCCTGGAAATATGGCGTCTGGCGGCTGCTCAAGCCACCGCTGGCAGCAAACTGTTTTGCTTCATCCGCACTGACGGTATAGCTTTCCAGTTTTTTAGTTTCCGCTTCGTTGAATTGCGCTGTTTTCAGATCCTCGGCACTCAGGCCACGGATACCAGTGGTGGAAACCACTTTGCCTGTGCCACTGCGTCCTGTAGCCACGCCCACCACACCGGCAACGTTATTGCCGCCGGCACTGTTACGTTTCACCGTCAGCAAACGCACCCAGCCGGTTTTGCCACCAGATTTGATTTGCAGCCAGGCACCTTTTTTATTCAGGATATCGACAGCATCGTTTTTGCTCAGATTGCCGACTACTTTGGCGTCACTAAAAGCATCCGCTCGTAGTTGGTCAGGTTTTAATACCACGCCAGTTTCGGCTGCCATCGCGCTGCTGCAAGCGAGTGCGGTCAACAGTCCCAGTAAACTGTTTTTTATCATGCTTCTTTTTATCATCTAGGTGTCTCAACTTTCTCCGTGGTTGATAAATAGTCTTTTTCCAGCTCAATCATGGCTTGTGCAAAAAGGAGCCGCCATTGTGCCGCCAGTTGGTCCGCGCGGTTGACGATATTGCCCTGGTGCATGCCATAACGCAGCGTAGGGTGATTTGGCAGACCCAGCTTATTCAGTAATGACGGTAATTGTGCCGCCAGTTGCTGGGCATCCTGCGCTGCAGCCTCACGATAAGCGTCTTCAGGTTTATATTGCCAGCTGACAATGACCATGTCGCCAAACAAACCCCAGATGCCGCTTTGGGTACCAACCAGAATATCGGTCTGGTTGGGCGCGCGGCAGGCAAATTCGATTTCTTTGCGAACCAGCTTCATCACCGCGTCACCCAGGGTTTCCGGGCTTTCAATCGCTATCGGCATGAGCAACACTTCCAGCGTTTCGCTGTTGGAAGTCAGCCCAAACGCCAGCCAGCGCTGCAAGGCACGGTCAGTCGCCAGCGCATAGATTTTGGCGACACCGAAGTAAGCCACTGCCCAGACAATAGGTGCGGCCAGGTCGAGGTAAGTATGAATAAAGTTGATTGCCAGGTATGACAACACCAGCAGCCCGATCTGGCTACCGGTAAAAATGCCATTGAAACGGTCACGGTCTACCTTGAAATAAAACGCCAGTGTGGTCAGCCACACCAATAACAGGCTAAGCAAAATATAAGGCAGTTTGCCCCGCCAGACTTTCAGGTAATCCTTGTGCAAGGTGTTATCCAGCGCCGTTGCCAGAATCTCAACCCCCGGGAATTGCTTATCCATCGCCGTTGGCTTGATATCAAACAGCGCCGGCGCGGTGGAACCTATGATGACGATCTTGTCCTTGAATTCGTCACCAGCGCGTTTGGGCTGTGAGCTGGAGCTATCGGTGTAAACCTCACTGAACGAAACATACTGGTAGGTAAAAGGCTTGCCTCGCCAGTTCAGCAGCATGTCATCCGGTGTGTTGCTGGTCTCGAACTGCATGGCATCTGCCACCAGCAAGGGCAGGGCAGGCAAAGTCCAGCCGCGGTCGTGATGACGCATGCGGTATTGGCGTACCACGCCATCACTATCCGGGTAGACATTGTGGGTGCCCATACGCTGTTGTTTCCATGCCCCTTTGAAATACGGGGGGATGGCCGCAAACGTCGCTTGCTGGTCTGCATCAGTGCTATGGGCCAAGCCGGGGATTTGCGCGTAAGTCAGCTGGCTTTTACTGTCCTGGCTGGCATCCAGCCGCAACAGCGGGAAAAAGCAGTTTTCACAAGCGGTGATGACATCATTGAAATAGCTGTCGCTGTCAGGGTTGTAAACATCAGCATCTGAAAAAACGATATCGAAGATGATCGCTTTCGGTTGCTGGCGCTGGATATTCTCGACCAGTTCGCCTATGACCTGCCGCGGCCACGGCCAGCGGCCATATTCCTTGGACATTGCTTCCAGGCTGGCTTCATTGATATCGATAATCACAATCGAAGGATCAGGATCCGGTTTGAAAATGCGGTTTTTCACCATCATGTCAAACGCCTTGTCGCGCATGTTCTGCCCGACATGGAACACCCCTGCATCCAGCAAAATAAAAGCGCTGAACAGCAATGCCAGATACAGGTAAAAGTTATTTTTCAGCCTGCGGGTCAGGCTGGCCAGCCAGAACCCCAGCATGAGTTTTAGTTTTAGCATATCGCTCCCTTTAGATGGCGTATCACGCCAAGATGGGATGGTTAGTATTATTGTCGTACGCCAGGTCTGTATTGACCCAAACGGGCCATTGAGAGACAAATGCGATAGCCCTATTCTAGCAACATCACAAATGCACAGGGTCGTTTATGAGTTTAAATCTGAAAATTCTGTTTTTTGGATTTATGCTACTCATGATCATCAGCATGATGGATGCCTTTGTGTGATTGCGTCGTGTTTTCAAGTTAAAGTCATTTATAACCCCGTTTATTCGGGGTTTTTCTTTTCTAGAACCTTGTCCAGCTAGCCAAGTAGTCTTACTAGTCACATAAGCTTCACGCGAGTGAAACCTTTCTGCAACAGATGTTTTTAACAATACTCAGGTAAGTGCGCTGGCCTAAACGCCCGCGTACAAGTTAATCACAGACAATCAGGGAGAATATTCAAATGAAGCTTAACTCTTGGGCGATGACTGGCATGCTGGTATTGGCAGCACTGTCACCAGCAACACAGGCGGCCGAACTCATACAAAACGGCGGTTTCGAATCACATGGAGCGGATGTTTACGATATCACCAGCTGGCAAGTGGCGGAGCAGGGCTTTTTTGGCAGTGTGCTGGCGCAAACCGGCACTTCTACTGAAGTCACCGCAAACAACACCGTTGGCGCTTATCAGGGCAGCTACTATGGCATTCTGGATAACTACGGTTATGCCTGCAATGCATTGTTCCAGACCTTCAACACCGGCGCGGTTTCTTCAGCTACTTTAAGCTTCCAGATGTTTGTAAATAATCAGAACAGCACCACTAATATTGATGCTGCCGGCCTGGATTACAGCGTAGATGCGACAGACAATCCTAACCAGCACGTGCGTGTAGATATTTTGAAGGCAGGTGCCGATCCTTTCTCAATCGATAGTGCGGATGTTGTACAAAGTCTTTATATCGGTGGCGCCAATGGTGTGCTGGCAGCGAACAGCTATGTGAATTACAGCTTTGACCTGAGTGCTAGCCTGGCTTCAGGCGGTAGTTATATCCTGCGTTTTTCCACTGTGGCAAACCAGAATTCATTACAGCTGGGTGTCGATAACATCAGCCTGAATACAGTATCTTCTGTCCCGGAAGCCGATTCAGTAGCCATGCTGCTGGCAGGCCTGGGCCTGATGGCAGGTGTGATGCGCCGTCGCAAAAATTAATTAAAAATACTATAAACTCTAATTAAAGGAATCATCATGGACTTTTTAAACTTGAAACGCACCGCCGTGGTTGCCATGCTGCTGGGCTCACAATTCGCATTTTCTAACGTTGCCCTGGCTGAAAATGCACAGTTCTGGCTGAATGATGGCGCTGCCAGCCTGAATGACAGCAAAAAACTGGTACCAAATGCTAAAAAAGCTAAAAACATCATCCTGTTCGTGGGGGATGGTATGGGTATCTCTACTGTGACAGGTGCCCGTATCTTTGAAGGCCAGTTGAAAGGGATTGATGGCGAGCGTAATCGCCTGTCATTTGAAGAGTTTCCTTACGTAGCCTTATCCAAGACTTACTCTACTAACCAGCAGACTTCTGACTCTGCGCCGACCATGACGGCGATCATCTCTGGTGTAAAAACCAATGACGGCATTATTTCACTGAACCAGTCTGTGGCAAGAAACGAAGCCAATCCATCTGTGATCAACGCTGGCAAGGTAACTACTATCCTGGAACAAGCTGAAGCTGCCGGTAAATCTACAGGCGTTGTGTCTACTGCGCGTATTACGCATGCCACCCCGGCGGCGACCTATGCCCACATTTCAAACCGTGACTGGGAAGCGAACGCCAACCTGTCATCTGCTGCTGCGACTAACGGCGTGAAAGACATTGCTGCGCAACTGATAGACAACTTTGGAAGCGGCAAGATTGGTGATGGTATTGATGTGGTTTTCGGTGGTGGCCGTAGCTACTTCCTGCCAAATACAGTGACTGATATCGAAGGTAGCAAAGGCCGCCGTACTGATGGTCGTAACCTGGCGCAGGAATATGTGAGCAAATTCGGTGGTGTGTATATTCAGGACAAGAACGGGTTTGATGCATTGAACCCAGTGACCACCAACAAGGTCATCGGTTTGTTCAATCCATCACATATGGAATACGAGCAAGACCGTCCGAACGATATCGCTGGCGAGCCTTCATTATCTGAATTGACCGGCAAGGCGATTGATATCCTGAAGAAAAACCAGAATGGTTATTTCCTGATGGTGGAAGGTGGCCGTATTGACCACGCTTCACACGCAGGTAACGCTTACCGTACATTTAAAGATGCAGTGGCATTGTCCGACGCAGTCCGCGAAGCGGCAAGCAAGGTCAACCTGAACGACACGCTGATCATTGTGACGGCTGACCATAGCCACACACTGACTATCGGTGGTTACCCGAAACGTGGCAACCCGATCCTGGGTAAAGTGGTTGAGCCTGGCAAAACAGCCCCAACGCTGGCGGCTGACGGCAAGCCCTACACCACTGTGAGCTTTGCTAACGGCCCTGGCTACCACACTAACTCACCAGGCGACGCTGTGTATAACGAAGCAATTGCTGCCGGTCGTGTAGTGGATATGTCAGGTGTGGATACTGAAGATCCTGATTTCCACCAGGAAGCATTGGTGCCATTGAGCTCTGAAACACACGCTGGTGAAGAAGTGGCGATTTACGCAGTGGGTCCTAAATCTTACCTGGTACATGGTGTGCAAGAGCAAAGCTATATTTACCAGGTGATGAAAGACGCTTTTGGTTATTAATTGAGGAACCAAGTGGCTGCGCGGGCAAATTACAGCTTTGCGCGGTACTCAAAATCCTCATGTACTCATGTACATTCCGGTTTTTGCGTGCCTTGCGCCTTGTACTTTATCCCGCTCGCTCACTTATTCCGGGTTCTTTGAGAAAGTGTCCGTACCTCGTTTAGGTGTTTTGCAATACAGGGCGGCAATGTGTCGCCCTGTGCCACATGATGGAAAAAAGTATGAAAATAATTCAAACGCTAGGATTAGCGACAGCGTTGATGATGGCTGCCAAAGCAAGTATTGCAGAAGAAATCGTCAATGCACGTTTTGAAACGACACAGTGCGCGACACCTTGTACAGATGCGTCTGCGAAACGCTTGCAGTGGTGGTTAATGCGTGAAGACGACCAGGTCGAGATCCGCAACCTGTACCAGAATGGCCAACCGGCACACAACAGCAGCCTGTGGATGAAAAAGCCTGCGGGACAATTCAATTACAGTTACCTGATGCATGAAGACGGCCGCGCGATTGATTACTCAGATGTAGACCTGAAATTACTGGCGATTAAAACCGATGCCCAAATCTGGCAGGTTAAGTCACAACTGATCACTGATGAAGAATTGGCAAAACTGAAAAAAGTACCAGCTGATAACCAAAAGCAATATGGCCAGGATGTGGAAAAGTATGTTGGTGAACTAGGTAACGGTGTGGGCACAGAAGTATTGTGGATGCCTGCGCTGAAATTGCCATTTACAGTGCAATACCACTATCCCGAGCATACAGTCACCATCCAGATGCAAGCTTTGCAAACGGGAACGCTTGCTGCCACCGATGCTGCCAAGCCGCCGAAGGCAACACTGGCAACATTGAGCAATTACCAGCATGTGGATTATGCCGACCTCGGTGATATGGAACATAATCCATCAGAAATGCAGTGGCTGGCACGTGCGCATGGTGCGCCTGGCTTGCAGGCGCATAATCATTAAGACGAGCCTTGCTTGCAACAACATCCTCTTAAGACTTGCCTGATTGCCAGGCTTGAAAGTCTTCATATTTAACCTTTAAGAGTCTCCCGTCCCGGGAGACGCAATCCCTTTAGTCGTTATTTTCCTGAGTCCATGTGGCTGCTATTGTCATCGGCTATAATGCCGGCATGGCACTTCAAATTATTCAATTACTGTTATTGCTGCTGATTATCGGCATTCTGCTCTTGCATTCACGCAAGCAGCAACAGACCTCACAGCAAGCCCTGGCAATACTCCTTTCACAGCAACTTGAAGAAAAACATCGACTGATGATGGGGGAGATGCATCAGTCTCTCAATCTGCTGGCAGATAGATTGCAAAGCCTGAACGCTGACCAGCAGGATCGTTTGCGTGCGCAGCTGTCACAAGAATTGAACACCACGCGGGAATCCATGCAGACATTGCGCGTTGCCATGCAGGAGCTACAGGTTGCCCAGCGTGATCATTTAACCCAAAGCACAGAACAGCTCAGCCTGAGTTTGCGTAATGGCCTGGCCGAACAAGGCATCTCCCAGCAAAACATGTTGAAGACTGCATTGCAAACGACCACGCAGACATTGTCGCAAAGCGTTGAAGCACTCACCAAGATTGTAGATTCACGCCTTGAAGAAATGAGCGGCAAGGTTTCCGAGCGGCTGGAAGCCGGATTCAAGAAAACCAACGAGACTTTTGTCAGCGTGATGGCACGCCTGGCTACCATTGATGAAGCACAGAAGAAAATTGATGGCCTCAGCGTCAACATGGTGAGCCTGCAGGAATTATTGGGCGACAAACGCAGCCGTGGCGCGTTTGGTGAAGTGCAACTGGAAGGACTGGTGCGCAATGTGTTACCAAGTAACAGTTTTGCCATGCAGCATACTTTCAGTAATGGCGCGCGAGCGGATTGCGCCTTGTTCCTGCCTGATCCAACGGGTACTGTGGCAGTAGACAGTAAGTTCCCGCTCGAAAATTACCATCGCATGTATGAAAGCAGCCTGGGCGAAGTATTGCAGGCGCAGGCAGGGAAACAGTTTAAGGCGGATATCAGGAAGCATATCGACGATATCAGCAACAAATACATTATTGCCAATGAAACCTCGGATGGCGCGGTGATGTTTATTCCGGCGGAAGCGGTATTTGCCGAGATTCATGCCTACCATAGTGAAGTCGTGGATTATGCCATGCAGAAACGCGTGTGGCTGGTATCACCAACCACGCTGATGGCCGTGTTGAATACTGCCCGCGCCGTGCTGAAAGATGTGGAGATGCGCAAGCAGGTACATATCATTAAAGATGAACTGGGCAAGCTGAGCAAAGACTTTAACCGCTTTGATACGCGCATGAAAAAGCTGGCTGATAATATCCGCCAGGCGCATGAAAATGCACAGGATGTGCATATCAGTAGCCAGAAGATCACCCGGCGCTTTGCCCAGATTGAAAAAGTGGAGCTGGCCCAGGAAGAAGGATTGGGAACGCTGGAACTGCTGGATGAACTAGAGGAAATTGAGAAGAGTAACCCGTCATGAAGATCACCATTTTGTATTTTGCGCGCATCAAGGAAGTTGTTAATTATTCCTCCGAAGATGTAGTGCTGCCTGAGGGTATAGAAACTATTATTGCCTTGAAATCCTGGCTGTCTAAACGTGGTGAAACCTGGCAGAGACTGTTTAACGGCAGTGGCGTGGTTCGTGCGGCAATCAACCATGAGTTGGTCGATGATATGGCGACCATGGACGAAGGCGATGAAGTGGCATTTTTCCCGCCGGTGACCGGAGGTTAAGCTTGAGCACGCCTGCTTATCTCAAGGTTTCTGTACAACCGGAGGATTTTGATACCGGGGCTGAATTGCAGCAGCTAAAAGCGGCGACGCCGCAGGCGGGCGCATTGGTCAATTTTATCGGCATGGTGCGAGATTTATCGGCGGATGGCAAACTGGATGAAATGGTCATTGAACATTATCCGGGCATGACTGAAGCCGCTTTGCAACGCATTGCCGAACAGGCTTGCCAGCGCTGGCCGTTGCTGGGCGTGCGCTTGATCCACCGTGTGGGATCATTGGCTGCACAAGCACAGATCGTGCTGGTGGCGACTACCAGCCTGCACAGGCAAGCGGCATTTGAAGCCTGCGCTTTTATGATGGATTATTTAAAAACAGAAGCCCCGTTCTGGAAAAAAGAAATAGGCGATTTTGGTGAGCGCTGGGTCGAAGCCCGTGCGACCGATGAAGATGCCAAACAACAGTGGCAAAAGAACAATGGAAAGTCACCTACATGATGCAAGTATTGAATCCTAATGAAATGACGGTTTCCTACAAACTGTCACCCATGTCGTTTGAGTCTACGCAAGAGTTGCTGGATGCTTCCGATTTGAGCCTGGCCGACTATGGCTGGAAATTGCAGCCTGAAGCGCAAAAAACCTTGATGATGGGGTTGTCGATACAAGAGGGTGGCTGCAATGTGCTGGTGCTGGGCACGCCAGGTTCCGGTCGTGCCAGCCTGAGCATGGCCGCTATGAAGGCTTCAGCTGTGACGGGTATTGATAGCTCGCTGACTGACCTGGTGGCGCTGTATGATTTCAGCCAGCAATCCTGTGCCAATTACATCAAGCTACCGGCAGGTCTGGGTTCGCAATTGCGGACTGTTATGGATGCCTTCATTAAAACGCTGATGGTGGAAATGTCACAGTGGCTGGATAGCAATGGCCAGGTCAATTTTTCGCAGGCGGAAGTCTGGCTGGAAGAGCGGGTGGACAGCCTGCGTACACAACTGAGCAGTGCCAAGTTGTCGCCTTTGTTTAATGTGATCAAGCCGGAAGTATTGGCTTATCTGCAAGCCTGGCAACAGCTGGGTAGCGAGCCTGAAGGCAGCAACGATGGCGTGGTCAACGAAGGGTTTTTATCGCGTTTCCGCGTCAACTTGCTGGTAGACCAGCGCGCGAATTTAACCGCTGGGGTGAAGCAGCCTATCGTTGAAGAAAAGGATCCCGGTTTCGCTGCTTTATTCGGCATGCTGGAAACCGCAGCCGGTGAAGCCGCGCAATGGCCTGAGTTTTTGCGCTTGCGTGCCGGTAGTGTGCATAAAGCCGATGGCGGTATGTTGTTGCTGCATCTGCGCGACCTGATGCAGGATGAGAATAATGGCGGTGCGCTGCTGGAAAAACTGTATCGCCTGATGCGCAACCGTGAAGTACAGATTGAAGACTGGGCCAACCATGCCCAGCAAGGCGCAGGTGGCAATCGGCACGGCGCATTACCTGTGCATGTGAAGGTGATCATGATCGCCACACGTGAAGATTATTATGATTGCCTGGAAGCGCAGCCGGATTTCTTTGATTTTTTCCCGGTCAAGGTCGAGTTTGAAGACCGCGTCGTCGCCTCGCTGGAAAACTATGCCTGGGTAGCTGGTTATATTGCGCAGAAATGCCAGCAGCACAGCCTGCCGCATTTCAGTGGCGCGGCAGTCAATGAGCTGCTGCATTTTATGCACCGGCTGGAAGAAGACCAGGGCCGTATCAGTATCCGTTTCGCTCATCTGGATCAACTCATGCACGAAAGTGTCGCTGCGGCAGCGAATGCGCGACTGGTCACCGATGCGCATGTAAAACAAGCGTTATCAGCCCGTCTGCTGCGCCAGCAGTTTTTTGAAACGCAAATTCGTGATTCCATTATTGATAACGAGCTATTAATCCAGGTGCACGGCGATGTGGTCGGCCAGGTCAATGGCTTAACCCATATCGAGCTGGGCGATGCCAGTTTCGGCTCACCTATCCGTATCACAGCACGTTGCTATCCTGGCCGTAGTGGTGTAATCAATATTGACCGCGAAGTCGAGATGAGCGGCCCCAGTCATGATAAAGGTATCTATATCCTGCAAAACTGGCTGAGTGCCAGCTTTTGGGCACTGGCACCATTAAGCCTGAGCGCTTCACTGGTATTTGAGCAGGAATACAACGGCGTAGAGGGCGATTCCGCCTCCTGTGCCGAGTTGTTTGCATTATTGTCGGCACTGACCGGTCTGCCCATCAAGCAGGGCATTGCCGTGACTGGCGCACTCAACCAGTTTGGTGAAGTGATGCCGATTGGTGGTGTCAACGAAAAAATTGAAGGATATTTCCGCGTCTGCCAGGCCCTGGGTTTAAATGGCGAGCAGGGCGTGATCATCCCCAAGCGCAACCAACGGCATCTGATACTGGATGAAAGCGTGGTCACCGCAGTGAACAATGGCATGTTCAAGATTATTACCATAGACCATGTGCTGGAAGGCATTGCGCACCTGACCGGTAGCGAAGCTGGTACACAGGAAGCCGATGGTACTTATAGCGGCAATACGCTGATGGCACGCGCGCAAACCGTGCTGGCCAGTTTCAGGCAGACCCTGGAACGCAACCAGGCACATATGGCCTATATTCAACAGCAGGTAGATAACAACAAGCCTTAATGAATACTATGGCCAGAACGCACAATAAAAAACAGGATAAATCATCGCCCGTCGACAAAGACGAGGATGATAGCTGCCGCCTGGACAAGTGGTTATGGGCGGCGCGCTTTTTTAAAACACGCAGCCTGGCAGCGGATGCTGTGGATGGCGGTAAAGTGCGGGTAGATGGTGACCGCGCCAAAAATGCCAGGGAGATGAAGCCGGGTATGCGCGTCAGCATCAAAAACAAAGACATGCAAATAGAAGTTGAAGTACTGGCGCTTAGTAATGTACGTCGTGGCGCGCCAGAAGCAGCTTTGCTTTACCGCGAAACTGAAGAAAGTCTGCGTGTGCGGCAACAGGCCCAGGAAAGCGGCTCTGATCACTTTGCCGAACGGGATCGAGGTGTAGGCCGCCCTACCAAACGGCAAATGCGTGATATTCAGCGCTTTACCGGTCGGGATTAAATATGGCGCTCGCCTAGTTAGGCTTTGGGTACGCAGTCACCGTACCGGTTTTGGCCACCGCTTGGGCACGACACGAAACATCCAGTTTCTGGAAAATGCGTTTCAGGTGATTTTTGACTGTATTGGCGCTGATATCCAGGATCATGCCGATTTCAAGATTGGTTTTACCGCCGCGTACCCAATGCAGGATTTCCTGCTCGCGATCTGATAATCCGCCTTGCGTCATGCTATCGAGCAAGTCCTCATCTTTCACCAGTGGTGCCAGGTGTTCAACGCGCCTGATAGCTGCATCCAGATGCGGCATCATCATGCCAAGCAATTGGTCGGGCACATGAAACTCTTTGCTGCGGTCAAAAAAGACATAGATGCAATCGGTTTGGCGACGTGTGTCGCGCACACCATATACCAGTAGTGAATGCATTTTGTTCAATTGCTGGGTAAATGGATTAGGTGATTGCGCATACATGCCACTGGCATCGAACCGATTAATGACATACCACTTTTCATCGTTATCCACCCAGCGCTTGTACAGGTTGCACATCAGGTAATTGACAATGGCCGAATCCTGCAACAGGACTTGAGTTGTGACGTCAGGCAGGGAGGATGCAACATCAAAATGCAGGTCGCCGGTATTGAAATTGCCCCAGGTCGCCAGCAATACATCGTGGCGCATCAGCGGATGCAGATCTTGTTTTAACCAGTTAAAAAACTCCACGTGTCGCTTGATCGCGTACGAGTTCTGGATAGCATGCAGGATTCCTTCCCAGTGTGCTTGTTTTTTTTGTGCCAGCATGGGGTTACCTCAAAGTTGTTAAGCGCAGGGCAGGGTGTGCCCATGCACATTCATGGTTTAACTTTGTTTACGGCAGAGCCTTCGTGTTTCTTTAATCTCCGTGATTCAAGCCTGGATGACATAAGATATTGTTAGAGATTAACCCAGCTAAATTCGAACTGGGTCGCACATGTTTCGTATGACACTTGCGTTAAAATGAATGCATGGGTTTTTCTGGTGTCATAACTGGATAAATATGGAGTGAGCAATCTATGAGCATCCTGAACAAGCTTCCGGGCGGTGTACGTTATTCCAGTCATAAGGAGTGGCAGATTTTGAAGAAGCTGCCAAAGTGGTGGTTGCTGGGCACGCTGGTATTTGTAGCACCTCTTTTATATACCTGGCAGCAGCAGGGGGATTTGCTGACGCAGAATCTTGAACGTACTTCCATGTTCATCGGTTTGCTATTCACTTTCTGGTTCTTTATTGGTGCCATGATGATAGGGCTGATCGTCATTATCATCATGAAAGGGCCTGGCTATGTGGCTGATCCGTACTTTCTGCCCAAAGAAGATAAAAGCCTCGAGAATCCACCGCCCAGGTAATCACTAAAGCAATAAGTCCTTGATTGCAGTTTGAAATCTGGTTTATAATCTCTGGTTTTGCAACCTTGCCACACTTTGTTTCGCATCAAAGGTGGCTATAACCGTAAGGAGATTACATGCGACACTATGAAATCGTGTTTATTGTTCACCCAGACCAGAGTGAACAAGTGCCTGCGATGATCGAGCGCTACCGTGCTCAAATCACAGGTAATGGCGGCAACATCCATCGTCTGGAAGACTGGGGCCGTCGTCAACTTGCCTACCCAATTAATAAAGTACATAAAGCCCACTACGTGTTGATGAACATCGAAGTGAGCCAGGAAGTGCTGGAAGAGTTGGAGCACGGCTTCAAATTTAACGATGCTGTATTACGTCACCTGACTACTTCGACTAAAACAGCCGTGACTGCACCTAGCCCAATGATGAAAGAGGAAAAATCCAAAACCATCGTAGGTGATGCGCCAGCAGCTACTGCAGCGACTACTGAGGCAGCCGCTTAATCGTTGTGAATACGCTGGTGATCGCCGCGACGGTACAAAAAATTGAACCGTTACGCTACACACCGGCCGGGTTACCCTTGTTGCGTTTGCAGTTGCAACATGATTCGGAGCAGCAGGAAGCTGGCCTGAATCGCAAAGTGCAGTGTCAGTTACCCGCAGTGCTGATTGGTGAAAAAGCCAGTCTGCCATTGCAAAGCGGAGATAAGATCAAAGCAAAAGGTTTCCTGGCGCAGCGCAGTGCAAAAAGCACACAAGTGGTCATGCATATACAAGAGATACAGCTAATACAGCATACAGAATTGAAGGAGTTATAAATGGCAAGAGATATGTACAAACGCCGCCGTTACTGCCGTTTCAGTGCAGAAGGCATCAAAGAAGTTGATTACAAAGACGTGGACCTGTTGAAGGATTTCGTTTCTGAAAACTTCAAAATCATTCCAGCCCGTATGACTGGTACCAAGGCTAAATACCAACGCCAACTGACAACTGCGGTTAAACGCGCACGTTTCCTGGCGCTGATGCCTTACACAGACAAACACCCAGGTTAATCGGCGGCTTAGGAGAATAACATGCAAGTAATTTTATTAGAAAAAGTAGCAAACCTGGGTGGACTGGGTGATGTGGTTCGCGTGAAAGACGGTTACGGCCGTAATTTCCTGATCCCTCAAGGCAAAGCCAAACGTGCAACTGAAGCCAACCAGGCTGAGTTTGCTGCCCGTCGTGCTGATCTTGAGAAGCAGCAATCTGACTTGTTGGCCGTTGCGCAAACACGTGGCGAAAAACTGGCAGGCTTTGCATTAACTATTGCGCAAAAAGCCGGTGTTGATGGCCGTCTGTTTGGTTCTGTGACCAACCTGGACATCGCAACCGGTTTGCAGGCACAAGGTCATGAAGTGAAAAAATCAGATGTACGTTTGCCTAACGGCCCACTGAAAAATATCGGTGAGTTTGTTGTAAGCGTTGCACTGCACCATGATGTTGTGGTTGATATCAATGTGACAGTGGTTGCTGAAGCTTAATTTAAGCGTTTAGAAACACTTAAAAAGGCTACTTCGGTAGCCTTTTTTATTTTGGAAAATACACATAACAAATCGGATAAACTGGACTCTCTTGATGACAGCCAATCAGTCCAGCGATCCGTTGCCGGAATATATCTATATACTTTAAGCAAGCCCTCCCGCTGCTGTAGAGCATATTGTGCGATTGAGCAAGCAAAGAAAATTGAAACAAACACGAGTTGTATGCATCAAACTTCCAACCCTAACGAAATGACCTTTTCAAATCGTCTTCTTCCCAGTCAATGAAGCAATCTCCCGCTTAGAAACAGCGCTTTTGTTGTAAGATATAACAGCTTTTTCTACTCATAATTTTTATAAATTTATCCTTCCGCATGGCCTTCGAAAACCACACCCCCATGATGCGCCAGTACCTGGCGCTTAAAGCGCAGTATCCCAATATGCTGCTGTTTTACCGCATGGGTGATTTTTATGAGCTGTTTTTTGAAGATGCGGAAAAAGCATCCCGGCTATTAGGCATTACGCTGACCCGCCGCGGCGCCAGCAATGGTGAACCGATCAAGATGGCCGGCTTGCCATACCATGCAGCGGAACAATATTTGGCCAAGCTGGCAAAGATGGGCGAAGCAGTCGCCATTTGCGAGCAGGTCGGTGATCCGGCGACTTCCAAAGGGCCGGTGGCGCGGGAAGTAACGCGGATTTTAACGCCGGGTACTTTAACCGATGCGGCCTTGCTGGATGAAACACGTGACAATACCTTGCTGTGCGTTGCCAGGGGCGATGGTGTACTGGGGCTGGCGCGACTGAACCTGGCTTCCGGCGAATTTGTACTCAGTGAGATTGCGCCCGGGCATTTGTCACAGGAACTGGAACGTATTCATCCTGCTGAATTGATCACGGGTGAGGACCATGTGTCTGAGGTCTTGCAGCAGGCACGTTGCGCGAAGAAGCGGCTGGCGCCCTGGCAGTTTGATCAGGAATCTGCGCAGCGCAGCCTTTCCCAGCAGTTCAATACGCATGACCTGGCCGGGTTCGGTTGTGGCGAGATGCCGGTGGCGGTGGCTGCGGCTGGCGCTTTGCTGGATTATGTCAAGCACACCCAGCGCACGGCGTTACCGCATATCACCGGTTTGCGGGTGGAGCAGACCAACCACTATCTGCAACTGGATGCTGCGACGCGTCGTAATCTGGAAATTGATACCACGATTCGTGGTGAGGCGAGCCCCACTTTATATTCCTTGTTGAACTCAACGCAAACGGCGATGGGTGCGCGTTTGTTGCGGCACTGGTTACACCATCCACTGCGCAATCAGCATGTGATCCAGCAGCGTCATTTGGCGGTAGCCGAGGTATTGATGCAATTCTTGGATAGCACCTTACAGCAGGCTTTACATCCTATCGGTGATATTGAGCGTATGACCGCACGCGTCGCCCTCAAAAGTGCGCGGCCCCGTGACTTGTCTGGTTTACGCGACAGTTTGTTGCAATTGCCATCACTGGTTCAAACATTGCCGAATGTGCAATCCAGTTTGTTGCAGGGACTACTAGCAGAGCTGCAAATTCCGTCGGACGCTTTGCAGTTATTGGTACAAGCTATTCAGGCCGAGCCTTCAGCCATCTTGCGCGAAGGCGGGGTGATCGCGAATGGTTATGACGCCGAGTTGGATGAGTTGCGGGCGTTACAGACTGATCATGGTGACTTTCTGCTGCAATTTGAAGCAGCAGAAAAAGCCAGAACCGGGATTGCCAATCTCAAGGTTGAATACAACAGCGTGCATGGTTTTTACATTGAGATCAGCCGTTTGCAGGCCGAGAGTGCACCTGCAGAATACCGTCGCCGCCAGACACTGAAAAATGTAGAGCGCTTTATCACACCGGAACTCAAGACCTTTGAAGACAAGGTGCTAAGTGCCAACCAGCTTGCACTGGCACGTGAAAAAATGCTGTACGAGCAGGTGCTGGATGCCATGTTGCCACATATTACCGCCTTGCAGCGTATTGCCACGGCAGTCGCCACGCTGGACGTGGTTGCCTGTTTTGCCGAACGTGCGCGGGCGCTGAATTACGTACAACCACAATTCCGTGCCGATATTGGCCTGGATATCCAGCTTGGTCGCCATCCGGTAGTCGAGAGTATTGCTCAGCCGTATGTGGCAAATGATGTGACACTGAACCCTTATCGCCAGTTACTGTTGATCACCGGCCCGAACATGGGTGGTAAATCCACGTTTATGCGCCAGACTGCGCTGATTGTATTGCTGGCTTATTGCGGCAGCTTTGTCCCTGCGCAAACGGCAGTCATTGGTGAAATTGACCGCATCTTTACCCGCATCGGCGCCTCGGATGACCTGGCCGGTGGCCGCTCCACCTTTATGGTAGAAATGACGGAAACAGCCAATATCCTGAACAATGCCAGTGCAAACAGCCTGGTGCTGCTGGATGAAATCGGCCGTGGCACCAGCACTTTCGATGGCTTGAGCCTGGCCTGGGCAGTGGCCAAGCAATTGCTGGAAAAAAACAAATCACTGACCTTGTTTGCCACGCATTATTTCGAGCTGACGCGGATTGTCGATGAATCCAAACACGCTGCAAATGTGCATCTGGATGCGGTTGAGCATGGACAAGGCATTGTGTTTTTGCACAAGGTGGAAGAGGGCGCCGCCACCATGAGTTATGGCATACAGGTGGCGCAACTGGCTGGTATCCCGAGATCAGTTGTGCAACTGGCCAAGCGCAAGTTGCAGCAACTGGAAAACCAGACCATTGCCGCCACCCCGCAGAATGACTTGTTTGCTGCTGCAGCCGAACCTGAGGAACCGCCATTGCATGCCGTGGTCGCAGCATTAGAAAGTATTCAACCTGACGATTTAACGCCCAAGCAAGCTTTAGAGCTGCTCTATACTTTAAAAAAACAACTGTGAGGATTTATGACCATACAAAAACCAGCCATTACTCAACAACCTATCCATGAAGTGATTGCCAACCGCTGGAGCGGTAGGGCTTATGATGCCGGCAAACCGGTGAGCAAGGAGCAGGTTATCAGCCTGTTAGAGGCTGCCCGTTGGGCACCTTCCTGTTTTGGTGATGAACCATGGCGTTATGTGGTCTGTAACAAGGCCGATAATATGCCAGCCTGGCAGGCTGCTTTTGATTGCCTGGTGCCGGGCAATCAGGGCTGGGCTGTGAATGCCCCGGTATTGCTGCTGATTTGTGCAGATACGGTGTTCAGGTCTAATGGCAAACCTAATAAATGGGCACCTTATGACACCGGCGCTTCAACAGAAAACTTGTGTTTGCAGGCCGCAGCATTAGGCTTGATGGCGCACCAGATGGGTGGCTTCGATTCTGATAAAGCACGTGCCACCTTCAAAGTGCCGGAACGTTACCTGATCTTGCCTATGGTGACAGTCGGTTACCAGGCTGCGGTAGAAACATTGCCTGAAGATGTAAAAGAACGGGAACTGGCTGCACGTAAGCGTCAGCCGCTGGGCGAGCTGTTCTTTGATGGTGCCTGGGAAAACCCGATTATCTAATTGGGACCACCTTTTTGGGTTAGGGGCAGGGAGCTCGGTTTTCACTGCTCCCATGTAAAAGTGCGATGGCTAGCTGCCTATCGCACTTTTTTGTCCATAGATTACGTAATATTCCTGGCAAGGTTGACCCAATCCTGTACGCTTGGGCGTTGCCACTGTAATGCCGCATAATTAGCCAGATGTTCAGGTACCGGATCCCCGGCCAGCACCAGGCGGTTAATCATCAGTGCCAGGTCGGTATCGGCAATAGACCACTGCTCAAACAAATGTAGTTGACCAGGTTGCAGTAATTGCGCCGCAGCGTGAAATAGCTTATTGGCTGCCGCCTGCGCTTTTGCAGATAATGGCTGCGGCGAACGTTGCAAGAACACCACTTCTGTGGAACGCTCTTCGCGGATAGATAACAAATCACTTCTTAACCAGGCCTGCAAGGCTCTGGCTCTGGCTCTTGATAATATGTCTAAAGGATATAGCTTGGGTCCTATATAGCATTCATCAATGTATTCGCTGATGGCAGATGATTCAGATAAGCTGAAGTCGTCATCCACGATGGCGGGTACCCTTTGCGTGCTGGAAATCTCAGCGTAGGCGGGTGCAGACTGTTCGGATTTTTGCAGGTCCAGCAGATGCAGCTCAAAGGTCAGGCCTTTTTCACGCAGCGCGACGAAGGCCGACATGGCGTAGGGCGAAAGATAATTGGCATCGACGTAAAGTATCACCTGATATCCTTTCTTATCATTGAAGAGCTGTTTAGATTCTCAATAGGAAGTGGATGCATCTGCCCCCACTTTGCTCAAATGCCCTTAAACCAGGGTAGCTATTTTAAGACCAACAATGCCTGCCACAATCAGCACCAGGCTGGCGATACGCAATGGCGTTGCGGGTTCGCCAAACAATACCATGCCCAATATGACGGTGCCTATGGCGCCAACGCCTAACCATATGGCATATGCTGTGCCTACCGGTAGTGTCTTCATTGCCAATCCCAGCAGTCCCAGGCTGATCACCATGGCCAATACCGTTCCCACAGTGGGCCATAGCTTGCTAAACCCGTCGGTATATTTCAGGCCTATGGCCCAGCCCACTTCAAACAATCCTGCAATCACGAGAATAACCCAAGCCATCACATTCCTTTCAATTTAAATCAGGGTCGTCCCTGGAAAAAATGGAGCGGTGGGGTCGTCCTCACTTCCTGGCTTAATCATACCTCAGGTGAAATGTTATTCAAGCGTTGTCGTTTTCTGCGACCTGGAGGCCGATATACAGCCGCAGGTGTTGTTTGGTCTCAGGGTTGGTTATGACTGTCATATCCTCTGCTACAATAACGGCACAAAAATTAATCCATTGGAACAGGAAATATCATGGCAGTATTAACGCTGACTAAAGCGAATTTTAAAGAAACCATTGAAAGCAATGATTTTGTCATCGTAGATTTTTGGGCACCGTGGTGTGATCCTTGCGTCGCCTTTACGCCCACTTTTGAAGCTGCTGCCGAGAAGCATCCGGATATCGTGTTTGGCATGGTCAACACAGAAGCCGACCCGGAAATCTCAGAGTATTTTGACGTCAAACAAATTCCTGGCCTGCTGGTGATTCGCGAGCGCGCAGGTATCCATGCACAAGTGGGAGAGATCGGCGCCCCTGCCTTTGATGAAATCATCAAATGGGCACGTGACTTTGATATGACACAGGTGCGCAAGCATTATGCTGAAGAAGACGCGAAGAAGAAGTAAGCTGTCTTAAATAGTGAATAAAAGGCCATGCCATGCATGGCTTTTTGTTTTTATACGATGGGCAACCTGGCGCGGGCAATGACATTGCGCAAGACAAAGCTGGTATGCACACCAGTCACCCCGCTAATTTTGGTGATTTTATTCAGCAGTAAGTGCTGGTAATCATCCATATCCTTGACGACAACTTTGAGTAAGTAATCTGACTGCTGGCCGGTGATCAGCAGGCATTCCAGCACTTCCGGCACCTTGCCTATACTGACTTCAAAATTGGCAAACCGCTCCGGCGTATGCTGGTCCATAGAAATACCGATCAATGCCATCAGGCTTAACCCCAGTTTTTTAGCATCGACCAGTGCCTGGTAGCCGATGATCAGCCCTGTCTGTTCCAGTGCTTTTACCCTACGCAAGCAAGGTGCAGGAGAAAGCCCGATACGTTCAGCGAGCTCCTGGTTGCTGATATGCCCATCTGTTTGCAGGATGTCCAGAATCAGCTTGTCAAAACGGTCCAGTTTCATATTTTTTGCGCATTAAAATTTTAATTGAAATAATATTACATTTAAATTAAGTAATATTGAAATTTAATTTCAATATTACTTAATTTAAAACAAAATTCGCAATAATATTTTTTACAAAGTCACTATCATGTCTTCTATCGAATCAGTCATCCAGGAAGACATCATGCACGCACAACCTTCACACAAATATAAGCCTTTTCCACCGGTTAATCTTAAAGACCGCCAATGGCCGAATGCAGTGATTAGCCAGCCACCGGTATGGATGAGCACCGATCTGCGCGATGGCAATCAATCACTGTTTGAGCCTATGGATGCTGATAAAAAGATGCGCATGTTCAATATGCTGTGCCAGATTGGTTTCAAAGAAATTGAAGTGGCATTTCCTTCAGCTTCGCAGACCGACTTCAATTTTGTACGCAGCTTGATTGATCAAGACCTGATTCCGCAGGATGTGACGATAGAAGTGCTGACGCAGGCGCGTGAGCACCTGATTCGCCGCACCATGGAGTGCGTACGTGGTGCGCGGCGCGTGATTGTGCATATCTACAATGCCATTTCGCCGACCTTCCGCGAGGTGGTATTCAATATGAGCAAGGCGGAAGTAAAAGCGATGGCGGTTGATTCGGTCAAACTGGTTAAAGCCATGGCAGCGGACATGCCAGAGACGGAAGTCATTCTCCAGTACAGCCCGGAAACCTTTACCGCGACCGAGCTTGAGTTCGCCAAAGAAGTCTGTGATGCGGTGACGGAGGCTTGGGGCGCGACGCCAGAGCGTAAAGTCATCATTAATTGCCCGGCGACAGTGGAAGTAGCAACACCGAATATTTACGCCGACCAGATTGAGTGGATGCACCGCAATCTTGCGCGACGTGACAGTGTGATCCTGAGCCTGCATCCGCATAATGACAGGGGCACCGCTGTGGCGGCGACCGAGCTTGGCATCATGGCAGGCGCGGATCGTGTCGAGGGTTGCCTGTTCGGCCATGGCGAGCGTACCGGTAATGTCGACCTGGTCACGGTGGCATTGAATATGTATACGCAAGGCGTGCATCCAGGTCTGGATTTCTCTGATATGAATGCGGTGGGCCGCACAGTAGAGGAGTGCACGCAGATTGATATTCATCCGCGCCATCCTTATGCAGGTGACCTGGTATTTACCGCATTTTCCGGTTCACATCAGGATGCCATTAAAAAAGGGTTCGCTAGTCAGCAGGAAGATGCGCGCTGGAATGTCCCTTACCTGCCGATTGACCCTAAAGACCTGGGGCGCAGTTATGATTCGATTATTCGCGTCAATAGCCAGTCCGGCAAAGGCGGCGTTGCCTACCTGATGGAAAGCCAGTATGGCGTGGTGATGCCGCGTCGCCTGCAAGTGGAATTTTCCGGCGTTGTCCAGCAATATACGGATGCGCATGGTAGCGAGGTGACGGCTCAGGATATCTGGCAACTGTTTAACCGGACTTATACCGAACCAGCCTCACTGCTGAGTTTTCACGAGTATCAGCTGCAATCGCAAGAGGGTGGCCAGTCCATCCGGCTGACAGTGAACGTGAATGGTGTATCGACAATACTGAGCGGGCAAGGCAACGGGCCGGTAGATGCGGCGATTCATGCCCTGCAGGGAATCGGCGTCTATGCGCAGGTGCGTAGTTTCGAGGAGCGCTCCATCGGTGCCAGTGCCTCGGCTGGAGAAGCCTCTGCCTGTGCGTTTGTCGAGGTCGTTTGCGAGGGTAAGGTATGTTACGGTGTAGGGATTAATCCTGATATTGTGACTGCCTCGATTCAGGCAATTATCAGTGGCATTAACCGTTGTGGGGTGGTTCCAGGTGATATGGTGTCAGCGGGCGTAGTCAAGGTAGCTTGATGATATGGTCTTAGCCATGGCTAAGACCAGTTTTACCAGTGCCCGGTCGTCAGCAGGCGGTAGATAAAATAGACCCCCACCAGCATCATGAGATAGACGGGCAGGTTGCTGGCGTAGCGCCTGTTCTGGTTACTGATGTGGCTGTTATAACGGTGAAAACCGATCACCACCACAATTGCCAGGATGGCCAGCGCAGTATTGACAGGCGAGGCAGTGAGCCAGTGCCACCAGTCATAGGGGGTGATACCGGAGCCAAACATATGCACGGCGATGCCTATCAGTCCGCAGATAATCAGGCCTACGGTGATTAAAGCCTGCACCAACTGCCAGGCACCATCGGGGCGAATATCACGGTTCTTGTCGAATTGATTGGGATCCATACAGCTTTTCCTTTCTCAAACATCCTGCACATTGTGCGATTGACTGCCTGAAACGTCTTTACTGTAGAGCGGACGATATATCCGCCGTCATAAAGTCAGCTATTGCTGCTGTTACCTGTTGTACCCGGGTTAGCGCTAGAGCCGGGATTGCCAGGCAAATAGCTGACCGGGTCCACAGGCTTCCCTTTTTGGCGGATCTCGAAGTGCAGCATGGGTGGTTTGTTATTGCTTGCCGCGGGCAGTATCGCCAGTTTTTCACCCTGCGTCACAAAAGAACCTTCTTTGACTAAAGAGTTTCCCTGGTGCGCATACACAGACAGCAAATTGCTGTTGTGTTTGATAATGATCAGCTTGCCGTAACCACGCACATCCATACCGCTGTAAATCACCTTGCCAGCCCCTGCAGCATTGATTGCCTGCCCGGCGGTGCCTGTGATATTCAATCCCTTATTCAATTGCGGATCAAATCCGGCACTGACTTTTCCGGTAACTGGCCATTGCCACTGGATATCGCCGTCGGCAACGGCTTCAATATCCTGTCCATCAGTCGCTGCTTTTGTGCCATCTGTCGCAACGCCAGGGTTTGCTGCAGCCGCAGCAGTATCACCGGCAGGCGCAAGTTCAGGACGGGTAATTGCTGAAGTCACCACTTCCGCATCGTCTGCACCAGCAATATCGTTGGTTTTACTGTTTGCCACGCCTGCTGGCGCTTTAATATTCAGCACCTGGCCGACATGAATCTCATAAGGTGCCTGCAACTGGTTTATTTCAGCGAGTTTCAGGTGAGGAATACCGAATTTCCTGCCGATGTTGTACAGGTTGTCGCCTTTTTGCACCTGGTACTGGTTAGGGCCCACAACGACAGGGGCAGGCGGTTTGCTTTCTGGTGCTTTAGTACTGCTGCTGACCGGAGCGCGCGGCATGGGGGAGTTGAGCGCACACGCTGCCAGTGTCGTGGCCGTGAATCCGGTAATGAGAAGAGAGCGTAATCTCATGATAAAGCGGTTCCCCCTAATAATGGTACAAACTTGACCGGTTCCAGCGCGGTTTTCTGCACGCCTTGCGCGGTCCTTTCTATCAGGTGCAATACCTGTTCTGAGGTGCCGACAGGAATCACCATGCGGCCACCTACTGCCAGCTGGTCTACCAGTTCTTGCGGCACATGGCTGGATGCAGCCGTGACCATAATGGCATCAAACGGGCCGTAATCCTTGAGGCCTATACTGCCATCTGCATGGTCGAGTTTTACATTGGTACATTTCAAGGCGCGCAAATGCGTCCTGGCTTTCATCACCAGTGGTCGGATACGTTCGAGTGAATAGACTTCATTGCTCACACGCGATAACACGGCAGTCTGGTAACCGCAGCCAGTGCCTATCTCCAGCACCTTGTTCAGCTGTTTGCCATTGCGCAGAATCTGCGTCATTTTCGCCACGATGTATGGCTGCGAAATGGTCTGGCCATAGCCTATCGGCAACGACACATCTTCATATGCACGGATAGATAACGCTTCATCGACAAAGATATGGCGCGGAATCTCGGCCATGACATTAATCACGACCTCATCCTGTATGCCTTGTTCACGCAAACGGGTCAGCATGCGCTCGCGCGTACGCGAGGAAGTCATGCCTATGCCGGTTTTATTGGTTGTTCTCGGAATTGCCATGGTACTTAATTCTTGGCTTGTAACCACTGTTGCATGGTGTTGATCTGGGAGTGTTTGGTCAGGTCTACCTGGATGGGTGAAATCGACACAAAGCCTTCTGAAACTGCATGAAAATCGGTACCTTCGCCACCGTCATTCGGCTGCCCGGCAGCCCCTACCCAATAGACGGTTTCGCCACGCGGGGTTTTCAGTTGAATCACCGGTTCGGCTTTATGGCGTTTACCCAGGCGGGTGATTTTCTGACCCTTGATTTCCTGCAACGGCACATCCGGCACATTGACATTCAACAAGGTTGGTTCAAGGAGCTCACTGCGGTTAAAACGCTGGACCAGATCCACCATGACCTTGGCCGCGGTGTCAAAATGACTAGGCGCATGCTGCGACATGGAGACAGCAAAAGAGGGGATGCCAAGCAAATAACCTTCTGTGGCCGCGGCTACCGTGCCTGAATAAATCGTGTCATCGCCCATATTGGCACCATCATTGATGCCGCTGATCACCATATCCGGCATTTCCTGCATCAGCCCGGTGAGTGCAATGTGTACACAGTCAGTTGGCGTGCCATTCACATAAAAAAATCCGTTGGCAGCCTGTTTAACGCTCAAAGGCCTATCCAGTGTGAGGGAGTTACTGGCACCGCTGCGGTTGCGTTCCGGTGCGACCACCGTAATATCGGCAATTTTACTCAGGTGTTGTGCCAGTGCAGCCAGGCCGGGAGCCAGGTAGCCATCGTCGTTGGATAACAGGATTTTCATGCCGGATATTATATAAGGTTTAATGCGCTTGTTTATGCCAGCAGATGAAAGAATTTAGGAAACACGAAATAAGTATTTGCGCGAGCGAATTGCCCAATAAATATGCTTTAAGTGGCGCGGTTTTTTAGCTCCGGCATAACCTGAAGGTTAGCCTGCACTGAAACTTCGTTTTCGTAACCTCGCTGTATACGACATACTATCTCGGCTTCTGCGTTCCGTGCGCCTTGCACTTCATCTCGCACAAACACTTATTTAGTGCTGCCTTCATGACATATGATGTGCGGTCAAGAATTCCAGCGTCATGCAGCCTGGTAACGCCTTCCGGTATATTTGGAATAAGCCACCACACTGGCAAAGAAGACCACGCTCAACACAATTTCCGTCCATGCAAGTGCACGCGTGATGCCGGATTCGGACCACGCCCTGACCACGCCCTCGGTAAAGTAAAACAGGATCAGCATGCCGGACCATTGATAGGTATAGCGTTTGCCGCGCAAAATACCAAACAATGGTGCCAGCAAAGGCAGGGTTTTTAAAAACAGCAAACTGCCGCCGCTGCGTAAGGGCGCCCAGAAGATTTCCCAGCCCAGGCATAGCAAAATCAGGCCCAGCAGGCTAAGGCTGGCGGCCAGACGGCTCCATTTCAAAATGCGCTCTATCATGATCGGCAGGCTTGCGCGAGGGCGACCAGGGCTTTGCGCGCATCCATCGCATTTAACACCGGTTTTTCGAACTGAAAGCGTAACTGGCCGTAAATTTCTTCGCCCTGCGTATATTTGACGTCAAAGCCTTCGGCATCCAGGCCTATCATTTCTGCCTGGTCGGCGGTGATACCGTGGATGTGCTGGCAATATTCCAGCATGCTGTCGATATGATCATCGTTCATATGCGACACGATGCCTGCTTCCTGCGCAGCCAGCATGCTGTCTGACAAATCCTCATTCAGACTATCGCCTTCAAACCAGTCTACACGGCCAAGCCCGGCGATATAGCGCACATGTTCTACGCGAACGCGGTAAAGGTGGAATTCATCCAGGTCATAATAAGTCACTGCATCGGGAAAATAGCGCAGGTAGCGGGCGCGGAAATCAGCGTCATTTTTTTCGCAGGGCAGCGCTTCGCCTATCAAGGTCAGTTGTGCCTGTCTGTTTTCCGTCTCGGAGAATACCAGCAGTGAGACTTTGGCATTTTCATGCACATTTTTCGCATGTTCGGCGCTGGCATTGACCAGGATCACCGGCTCGGCTTGCTGGTTACAGATGAAAGGCGCGATTGCACCAAACGGATAGCCCGGGTATTTCATGGAATAAGTCGACAACACGGCATGGCGTGTGGCGAATAGGAATTGGCGGGCTTCGCGGGTGAGAGCGGCAGACATACAAGTTTCCTCAGTAAACAGTTATTGCAATTTGAGTGCGGTTTCGGCCAGGCGTTTCCCTAAGGCCATGCACAATTTTTTTTCATCGTCGGAAATAGGCTGGTCATCCTTTGCGCCGCCAATATGGCTGGCGCCATAAGGGGTGCCACCGGTCCTGGTCGTCCCCAGTTGCGGTTCAGAATAGGGCAGGCCGACCAGCAGCATGCCGTGATGCATCAAGGGAATCATCATGGTCAGCAATGTCGTCTCGTTGCCACCATGCAGGGAGCCGGTGGAAGTAAATACTGCTGCCGGTCTTCCGATCAATGCGCCTTTGAGCCAGAGGCTGGTGCTGCCATCCAGAAAGTATTTCATAGGCGCGGCCATATTGCCGAAACGGGTCGGGCTGCCCAAGGCCAGCCCGGCACATTCTTCCAGGTCTTGCAACGTGGCATAAGGCGCGCCAGACGCTGGAATGTCCGGTTCAGTCGCTTCGTGGTTAGCTGAAATCTTTGGTACGGTACGTACTCGGGCTTTGGCACCAGGCACGCTTTCCACACCACGTGCGATCAGTTGTGCCATCTCTTTTACAGCGCCGCCCTGGGAATAATAAAGAATCAGGATATCAGTCATTTTTTTCGTTTGTCGCGTAAATTTTGATTTTGATCATCTAACTCAAATAAGCCGATAGCATTAATTAATTCACTGAATTTTGTATAACCATAGTTTCTTGAGTCAAATGCTGAATAGTTTTTGACAATGTGGTTTCTGACGGCACCCGTGGGCGCAAACCCTGATTCATCAGATAATGCTGTGATGGCAGAACGAATGAGAGAAACGAGTTTTGTATCCATCGCCAGTTCTTGCTTGGTTTTCTTAGCGATGGGGACAAGTTTGATCGGCTCATCTTCAGATTTGCTTGCAACGTCTTTTTCAATTTGAACTGGAATTTCTTCAGCAGTTTTATTTTGCAAAAGGATTTCAAAATACACAAATTGATCACAAGCTTCTCTTAATGATTCTGGCGTTTTTTCTTCACCAAATCCATACACCTTTTTCCCAGCTTCACGTAAGCGAATAGCCAACCGGGTGAAGTCACTATCACTTGAAATAATGCAAAATCCATCAAGCGGTGCAGTGTAGAGTAAATCCATGGCATCAATAATTAACGCACTGTCCGTAGAGTTTTTACCTTTGGTATGTGCGTATTGTTGTATAGGTTGAATTGCATGTTTGGGAAGAACTGGTTTCCACTGTTTGACGTGGTCTGAGGTCCAGTCGGCGTAAATACGTCTGACACGCGCATCTCCGAATGTTGAAATTTCTTCAAACAATTTATCAATAATAGGGATGACCTTGAACGTATTGTCAGCATCAATCAAGACTGCCAGTCGTGGATTTTTATTGTCCTGCTGCATGCCGTCCTCCTGGGTTAATCAAAGCTGAAGCCGTAAAACACATCCAGCGCATTATCCGAACCGGTTCGGGTTTCAATCGAGATCCGGTTGGTTAATTGGTAGGTGAGTTTACCAACATTTAGTAGCCCGACAATGCTTTTTTCATAGCCGACCACCAGCTTGCTATTAATGCGTTTACCGACGCTGACCGCATAATTGGTCGAGCCCGAGCCGCGTACATCAATGCTATCCAGGCCTATGGTCTGCGCGATCTTGGTTTGTAATGACACCGAGTCACCTTGCGATAACAAGGCGCTGGCCGCCACGGAGAGCATGGCCATATCGTTGCTGCCGACGGCAGACATCGGTTGCCCCAGCACTAACAGCGAGATTTTGTTTTCATTGCTGGTTTCAGGCGTGGAGACCAGTTTCAGTTGTGGCGTTTGCAGGCTACCGTTGATTTGTATGCCGACTTTGGTATTTTCCACCTGCCGCGTCGCCAGAACGTCCAGGCCAATGTTAGGGATTTTGCCACTGAAAATAAGGCGGCCGGTCTCGATATTAAGCGATTGGCCATAAGCCAGGTAGGTGCCCGTCACTTCCAAAGTGCCACTGGCGGAGAGGTCATCCAGCATGCCGTCAAGACGCATTTTCCCGCTCAAGGCACCATTCAGGCCTTGCCCGCGCAGCATGAATTCTTCTGACTCCTTAAACGGCAGGCCGGGTTTGTCGCCAAAATCGAGACCGAAGTCCTGGAAGCTTATCTGGGATTTTTTTGCCGGCGCTTTATTTTCAGGCGATTGAATGATGATGTCGCTATCCAGCTGTGGCTTATCACCTTTGGGCAATTCAAATAGTCCTTTATGGATGTTGAGGTTGCCGCTGATGCTGGTGTGTGCACTAGTCAGTGTTAACTTGGTATCGCCACTCAGTTGTACCCAGCGGTCCACGCGGGAAAGAGCCTGCAATTGATTGAGCTTGGCAGATAAATCCAGTTGCCAGTCAGGCTGCTGTAAAGACAATCTCCCAGTGGCATCCAGTTCACCGCTCTTGCCGGCAAAATGGATCTGGTTGAAAGTAATCTGGTCGCCAGCCATGGTCGCATTCAGGCGTCCCTGTTCCAGCCATACCCCTTGCGAAGGTATTTGCAGTGCGAGCGCCTCACCTGTCATCGAGCCTTTTAACTGGGGCTTGGACATCACGCCGCTGACTTGTGCATCGACCACCAGTCTGCCTGCAGGTTGAATATCCGAGAATAATCTGGAAAACCAGTTTAACTGCCGGACATCCGCTTTCAGGCTGGCGGATACCGGCGCCGAATTTTTGATCACAAATCCAGTTGTTGTAGGTGTGAAAATGGTATTTGCTGATAATTGCAGGTTAATTGCATCAGCGGAATTGATGGTACTTTCAACACTGACCTTGTTATTTTCTGCTTTGACATTGGCAGCCAGCGTTTGCAAGCCAAGGCCCTGCCATTTGGCGTTATTGATGTCATATACCTGCCAGTCACCCTGACTGCGTTGTAGTTGCAGAAATCCGTTGAGTCGCTGGTCTAGCTGCATATCCCACTGTGCAGATAATCGCAGATGGTCTGCCGGTAACGGGGCTGATTGTTCAGGCACCAGCCACGCCATTAATGCTTGCAACGGAAAGTCTTTGAGCGCACCGCGAGTCTGTAATTGCATCATCTCTGCCGGTTGCGCTGATATGGTGCTTGCAGCTTTGGCCGGGCGGAAATGTAGCCGCTCCACCTGCATCTGGCCTTCGTATACATTCAATGCCAGTTGTTGCAGATCAAAACCTTGCGATGCGCTCCAGGCCATGTTCGCAGGATTGGCTAAACGGAACACTTTTCCGCTGGCATCCTGTAATTGCGTAAGCTGGGCTTGCCAGCGGTCATTCTGCCATGCTCCGTTCAGCGCTAATTGTATGTTGCGTTGCAATGAAGGATCTGAATCTTTGATTTGTACCGTGAGTTGATGCTGTGCCAATGAACCCTTTAAATTGAGCTCAGCTTCAATGGGGGGACTCTCCGTGCCCTGGGCGTTTTGTTGCGACAAACCGTGTAGCTTGATCTGGTGGTCTAAAGCGTCCTGCACATTGTCAGAAGCTTGTCCCTGCACTTCAAACCCGGCTAATGCCAGGCCTTGTGGTAATTGCAGTTGTTGACCAGATAAACGGTAGCTGGCATGGAAGCCATCTGACAGGTGCTGGAGCATGCCTTCGCCTTTCACCTGGCCGGAAAATCCAGGCATAAACTGCGCCAGGTTTGGCAGATTGGCCTGCCATGAGAGCTGGGTTGCCTTGGGTGTAGCAGTTTGCGTGCTACGGATTGTGAATGTGTTTTTATCCAGTTGCGCCAGCAAATCCATGGCGGTTAATTGCTGGCCTTGCAATGTGGCTGACCCACGGACTATCAACGGCTGCGTTTGCAGGCGGCTGTCTCCTGCATCCACTTTTACCTGGATAATGCCGGTGTCGGTCAGGCTGCCATCGGCGGTGACTTTTAAATCCATATGTCCAGCCAGTTGCGGATGCACATGCCTGGCCTGGAATTGTTGCAGGTGAAACAGGAAATGGCTGTTGCGGGCGTCGTCCAGGCCTATAGTGGCTTTCAATAGCACCACATCTTCACCAGGCTGTGTGGCAGGCGCGATAGCAAACGGTTTACTCTCCGGCTGGTAGTGATGGCTGGCGGCAATATCGACTTTGGTCAGATCGCCATGTAATTCAGTGCGCAGATGATAGGGCAGATCCCCTTGTGGTTGCTTGATATCCATCCAGCCATTTAATGGAAACGGCGCTGCATTCTGCATCTGGAAGTGGGTGCTGATTTCCCCCCATGGGCTGTGCGCCTGTGCGATGCGGAATTGCATGGCTTTATTGTCAGCGTCAAGATCAAACTTGATCTGCTCTATATGGTAAGTGCTTGGCCCTTGGATAATCGTCAGCCGTTCAATGTTACCGGACAGCAGATGGAAAGGTAGCGGGATGTTGATGCGGTTCGGCAAGGGCCCGCTTGCCGTTTTGGTCGTGGGCGCAGGATTTTCTGCCTGCGGTTTGAACTGTAAGGTCACCTGTTTGGCCACAAAGCTTGATACGGTGAGTTCACCACGGGGCGTGACGCCTAATCGCATATCCGATGCAATACCTTCGACCTTGAGGGTGGCATTTCCCAGATCAGTTTCAAATTCTTTCAGGCTGGTAACCACCATGACATTGGCTGCCCACACGATTTGCGGTGTGATGACCAGGCTAAGGCAAAGCGTAGTTACCAGTAATAAACGACATAAAGTTGAGAGAGTGTGCATGAACAACATTAAAAATTCACTCCCAGGTTAAAGTGCAAACGGTATTCCTTGGTTTCTTCTCCATAGGCGATATCCACCCCCACCGGCCCGATCGGGCTGCGGAAACGTGCACCCACCCCGTAGCCAAGCACCGGGTCATAATCTTTCCAGCTGTTGGCGGCGTTACCAAAATCCACAAATACTGCTGCGCCCCAGGAGGGCGTCAGCCATTGCACCACTTCGCTGCTGCCGGTCAGCAGTACACGGCCGCCCACAGTGGCACCACCTTCATTCACACCTAATGACTGGAAGGCATAGCCACGCACAGACTGGTCCCCACCGGCACGGAATAAATAAGTGGCGGGAACGCTGTTGGCGGAACCGGTGACACTGCCCACTTCCAGCCTGCCCAGCCATTGGGTGGAGCTGGTTAATGGATAAAACACCTGCGCCCTGGCTTGGGATTGTAAAAAGCGCCCGTCAGAAATCTGCTCAAACGGTGAAAGCTGGAATTGGGTATTTAATATCCAGCCTTTGGTCGGCGCCTGCTGGTGATCGAGATCGCGCAGGTTAAAACCGTAGGTGACCGTCAGGGCTTTATTGAATTGTGAAGTGACGTCATCCACTTGCAGGTATTCGTACAGCAGGTTGGCGCCAATGAACTGCTCAAATTTTCTTGGTTGCCCCCAATAGCGGCGCACCCCGTTTTGCAATGCGGTGGTGACTTGTCCTTCCAGGTCAGTGCGGGTAAGGCTGTTCTGTATGCTATCCCGGTAACCTTTTGCATCCATCAGGAAGTTGATATTCGAAGTGGCCGCCTGTAAGCGCTGTTCCAGCCGGATGCTGCTGTCCCACAATAACCCGCGATCAAACAAGTTACGATCTGTGTAGTTAAACACAATACGCGCACCGGTATTGGTGCTGGCGCCAACGCCTATGCGGAAGGATTTTTCTTCCATCTCCCGCACGGTAACATCTACATCTGCCGTGCGGTCCGGGTTCAATGCCTGGGTATTGGCGACTACATCCACCTGGCTGAATTTGCCGGTGCTCATAAAACTGTTTTGTAACAACAGTAAATCGGATTGACGATATGGGTCGCCAGCTTTAACGGTATTCAGCGGACGGATCAAGGTTTCCGGATAATGTTTCAAGCCGTGGATATTCACTTTGCCAAAACGCACTGCCGGGCCGGAGTCTACTGCAATATCAATAGAGACTTCCTGTGTTTGCGGTTGGACCATCGCTTGTGATTGCGTGATTTTCGCATTGGGGAATTCGACCTGCAGCAATGAGGCTAACAGGTCACGTTTTGCTGCCGCCCAGGCTTGCTGGGTAAATACATTATTCACTTGTAAACGCCAGTTTTTATTAGCGTTTTCCAGAATCTCTTTATAGGCAGGCTGCTGTATTTCGCCGGTCAGCAAGACAGAGACTTTGCTGACTTTTGCCTGCGGCGGCAAGTGGATGCGAAATTCACTGACATGTGCGGAAGGCTGGTAGGCCACCGTTTTTACTTTGAAATAGCCTTCTGTAGCCAGCAGGTCAGCGATTTCCTGCGGCGTTTTCTGGATCAGCCGCCGCCATTCACCTTCATTCATGCGCGGGTTTTGCATCGCTTCATGTAATGTCAGATGTTTTTCCAGCAACTCGCGCAGTTGCTGTTTATTTTCAGGCGCTGAGTCGTTATCCAGTGAAAATCTGGTTTGATAAGTTTTGCCCTGCTTAACCTGAAACCAATCGCTATCTTTTGCCTGAGCGGCAGGCGTCGTAATGATTGTTGTCGTAAGCAATAAGCAAAAAAATATGAAGTACTGCGAAGAATAAGGTTTTAGAGAAATCAGGCGTAGCAGCCAGGGCAGTCCGCCCTGACTAACAAAAGAAATCAAACCAAAAGCGGGCTGCCTTAATGCAGTGTGTGAGAAATTAAAAACAGAACAATCCCTGAACAAGTCACTAAATATGTTTTACCAATTGACTCGCCTTACCGGTATAAGTTGCAGGTGTCATTGCCAGTAAAGTCTGTTTTGCTTCGGCCGGGATTTGCAGCGTTTCAATAAAGGCATGCAGCGATTGCTGGTTAATGCCGCCTTTACCGCGTGTCAGTTCTTTTAACTGCTCATACGGGTTTTCAATGCCATAGCGACGCATCACAGTCTGGATAGGTTCGGCCAGCACTTCCCAGCTATTGTCCAGATCTTCCTGCAAGCGTTGTGGATTAATCTCAAGCTTGTTGAGGCCGCGCAGGCAGGAGTCATAAGCCAGCAGGGAATAGCCAAGCGCGACACCCATGTTACGCAACACAGTAGAATCAGTCAGGTCGCGCTGCCAGCGTGAAACAGGCAGCTTTTCTGCCAGGTGACGCAGGATGGCATTAGCCAGGCCCAGGTTACCTTCCGAATTTTCAAAATCAATCGGGTTGACTTTATGCGGCATGGTAGAAGAGCCGATTTCGCCAGCTTTGACTTTTTGCTTGAAATAACCTACTGATATATAACCCCAGATGTCACGATTCAGGTCGATCAAAATGGTGTTGATGCGGGACAAGGTGTCATACAGTTCAGCCATATAGTCATGCGGCTCGATCTGGATAGTCATTGGGTTGTAAGTCAGGCCCAAAGACTCTACAAAGGTTTTGGCAAAGTTTTCCCAGTCAATATCCGGGTAGGCAGACAAATGCGCATTGAAGTTACCCACTGCGCCGTTGATTTTGCCCAATATTTCGTTGGCTTGCAGTTGTTTGAGCTGGCGTTGCAGGCGATACACTACATTGGCTAGCTCTTTACCCATGGTGGTCGGGCTAGCTGTCTGGCCGTGTGTGCGCGACAGCATTGGTTGCTCGGCCAGCGCATGTGCAAGCTCGGTTAATCGGGCAACAACTAAAGATAGGTTAGGCAGAATCACGCTGTCACGTGCAGATTTAAGCATCAAGGCATGTGACAGGTTATTGATATCTTCTGAAGTACAGGCAAAATGGATAAATTCACTGGCTTTTTTGATGTCGTGATTGCCGTCAAATTTTTCCTTGAGCCAGTACTCCAGCGCTTTCACGTCATGATTGGTACGCGATTCAATCGCTTTAACCTGCATGGCATCATCCTCGCTGAACGTTTGGATGGCTGCATCGAGTTCAGCAATGGTGTCGGTGCTGAACGGCGCGATTTCTGCCAGTTTTGCTTCTGCACTCAGCGCTTTTAACCATTCCACTTCTACCAGGGCTCGATGTTTGATCAATGCATATTCGCTAAAAAATGGGCGCAACGGGTCAAGTTTCGCGTGATAACGGCCGTCTAACGGGGAGAGTGCATTGAGGGTGGTAAGAGACATGAATATAAAGCGGGGTGGATTTGAAAGTCGACATTTTACCCAATCCGGCAGCGCTTGTCTTTTTCTATTCTTGTACAGTTGTGTGCCTTTTAATCCTTGGCTTAGGTTAGAGTACGGTTACAGAGGAGCGAATTTGCAGATGAAAACCGCTTTGTTTGGCAAATTATGCTTGCCAGTGCCGTGACATAATCGCTCACTGGAAATCTATTGCACATGAGACGCCACTCTCCATCCTTTATTAGTATTGCGGCAGGCTTTTGCCTGTCGCTGTGCCTGCTATGGTCGCAGATACTGGCGGATGATTACGTACTGGCGATGCTGGAAAAGGTCAGACAGCGTTATGGTGAAGAGGCCTACCAGAATGTCATGCGCTTGAATGAGCTGTTCAACCAGCTTGGCAGCGCCACTGAAATGACCAAGATAGGCATGGTCAATGATTTCACCAACCAGCATGTGCTGTTTGTCGATGATATCAATTTATGGGGCGTGGACGATTACTGGGCCAGCCCGCTGGAAACCTTGGGCAAGGGTGCCGGGGACTGTGAAGACTTCAGTATCGCCAAATATACCTTGCTCAAGAAACTTGGTATCCCTCAGGACAAGTTACGCCTGACTTATGTTCGCGCACGCATGGCTAGCGGCAACATTCGACCGCATATGGTGCTGGCTTATTATGCAATGCCGACCAGCGACCCCCTCATTCTTGATAACTTGAATTTCGAAATATTGCCAGCTTCAAGGCGCGGCGATTTATTCCCGGTATTTAGTTTCAACGAAAAAGGCCTGTTTGTCGCCAATAACCCGAATATGCGTGCCGGATCACCGAATAATATTTCCAAATGGCGAGATGTGCTGACACGCATGCGGCAGGACGGACTGGAATAATGAGAACCTTAAAACACCTGAACCAACTGGAATATTTGAAAACCTTGGCTAAGATATGGTTAACGTGGAAAGTTAATGCTAGTCTTATGATTAAAGCCTGCATGAAAGCCGGGTTATCGATGAGTTTACCCCAAGAAAAAAGAGGGCTTAGAACATGTCATTAATAAAACAAATACGCATAGCGATTTCTGTCATTATTTTGATGGTGGCAGCAGGGTGCCTGTTTTTGGGGGTGTATGATGACCACCGTTTCATGGCCGAGCAATTGCAGAAGAAAAATAACGATAATGCCAATGGCCTGGCGATTACCTTGTCCAATATCCAGAAGGATAATGTCACGGTAGAGCTGATTATCAGCGCCCAGTTTGACATGGGTCATTACCGGCGCATCGCGATTATCTCGCCTGATAACAAACCCATGATTGAGCGTATCAACCGCCAACCACATTCAGTAGCACCGGGTTGGTTCCAGTCCCTTTTCTCCGTCAGCATTCATCCTGGCATTGCCAATATCCAATCTGGCTGGCAGCAATATGGCACGCTGGTACTCGAAAGTGAACCCTCCCTGGCTTATGACCAATTGTGGGAGACCTCGCGCCATGCCGTCTTGTGGACACTGATCGTGGCTTTCTTAAGTTATGTGGTGTCCGGTTTTTGGCTGAAAAAAATACTGAAACCACTGGATGATGTGATTGCACAGGCTGAAGCCCTGGGTGAGCGCAAATACATCACCATTGAAGAGCCACATACAGAAGAGTTCCGCAAACTGGTACGCACCATGAATACGCTTTCTGACCGGGTGAAGTCAATGGTGACGGCGGAATCAGAGCGTTTGAATGTACTGAACCAGCAAATCAACTATGACGAGTTGACCGGGCTGATGAATCAATCGCACTTTACCAATACTGCCTCGGTCGCCCTGAAAAGCGAAAGCTTTGTGGAAGGCATGCTCACGCTGGTGCAATTGCATAATCTGCCAGACATCGACAAGCAGCTGGGCTACAGCGTCACCAACCAGCTGATCAAAAAAGTAGGCGATGCCCTGCAGTTGCAGATGTCGCATTACCCTGATGTTGTTTGCGGAAGATTGTCCGGTAGCGAGTTTGGTGTGTTCAGCCGTCAGCCTCTGGATGATTTTATCGTGGCTTCAGAACTCAAGCTGGTACTTGAAAAACTGAATGCAGCACAACAAATCGTGCAGTTCCAGTTTGTGTTGACGCATACCAAAACCAAAAAAGGTGATGACTTTGTCGATATCCACCGGGTCATGCAGTTTATTATGGACCTGGCCAGTGACCAGGCAGCCTTGCCTATGCGTGTGATGAATGCGAATAGCATCGTCACTTCTCGGAAAAATTACCTCAGCCAGTGGAAAGAACAATTCCTGCATGCCATCGAGCACAAGCAAATCAAGCTCGCGCGGTATCCGGTCATGCAAAAAGGTAAACAACTCTTCCACTATGAATGCCCGCTGCGCCTCCATATTGATGAGGGTGACCAATGGCTGGCGGCAGGTGCGTTTATTGACTGGGCAAGCCAGCTGGACATGATCAAAACATTGGATGGCCTGGCGCTGGAATACGCTGTCGACATGCTGGAAAAAAATAATGCCAACCTGAGTGTCAATGTGTCAGCTGCTGCGATGCGTAGTGACGAGTATAAAGACAAGCTGCAAAGCCTGATTTTAAACGTAAAAAATCCTTCAAGACTAAGTTTTGAAATTGGCGAAGAAGCGGCATTCAGTGATTTTGTGCAATTCACACAGTTTGTTCATTTAGTCAAATCTCTGGGCTGTGTGGTAGGCATGGAACACGTTGCGACAAGACTGGCGCAGCTGGGTGACTTGCATGAACTTGGTCTGGATTTCGTGAAATTTGATGCCTCTTTGATACGGGATATCCATCTGCGCCCACAGCAGCAATCGCTATTGCGTGGCTTATGCATGATGGTACGCACCATGGGAATCCTGCCGATTGCGGAAGGCGTACAGGATCAGCAGGAGCTCGATAGCCTTAACTCGGTGGGAATTGGGGCTGTTACAGGACCTTTTGTGCAGGAAACACTGCAATTTGGTGACTAGTAAACAATGTCAATCTTTGTAACTCGCGGGATTTTTGCCATATACTCAGCGTATTGAGTGGGGTTGACACTACATATAATCGAAGCTGCTTAATATTAAGTATGAGCCGTTGATAAGGACAATAAAAAGCCAAAGCCATGGAAACGACGCAATATTTTAATCAAACCGACAAAGACGTTTTACTCGAGTGTCTGCTTTATATCTGCCGTCATAATAGACTGGCAACCACCCGGGATGCGTTAACTTCCGGCTTGCCTCTTGAAGACGGCAAGCTCAACCCTGAGTTGTTCAAACGCTCTGCCGAACGGCTGCGTCTCGACGTTACCGTGCAGCAAGCTGCGATCACTGCCCTGAACCAGCCGCAAACAGATATTACCTTGCTGCTTAATAATCATCGGGCCTGCCAGCTCTTAAAGGTCGATGACAGCCACCATTTCGCCCAAGTGGTTTTCCCCGACTTGTCACCCGAGCCTGTGACCATGAGCCTGGCCGATCTCGCTGCAGAATATACAGGGTACGCGCTGGTCACCAAACAGAGCTATATCTTTGATGCACGTACACCCGAAGTCGGCAGGGTGAGGATCAGGCACTGGTTCTGGGGCACGATTGCCGAGAATAAAGGCATTTATCGCGATGTGATGGTCGCAGCCTTGCTGATCAATATCTTCGCGCTGGCGATGCCGCTGTTTACCATGAACGTGTATGACCGCGTAGTACCTAACAAAGCGGTGGAAACGTTGTGGGTATTGGGTATCGGTGTCGGCCTGATTGTGCTTGGCGATTTGCTGTTGCGTTCCATGCGTGCCTATTTCCTCGACTGGGCCAGTTCACGTATCGATGTGAAGCTCAGTGGCCAGATTATGGAGAAGGTGCTGGGTACACGCTATGATGCCAAGCCAACCTCAGTCGGCTCTTTTGCATCCAACCTGCGTTCATTCGAAAGCGTACGTGACTTTATCACCTCGGCCACGGTGGTGACGTTGATCGATCTGCCATTCGGGATTATTTTCCTGGTTGTGATTGCCTGGATCAGTCCGTTTATGGTGTTACCGGCAGTGATCGGCGGCGCAGTAGTATTGATCTACTCACTCAGCGTGCAAAGCAAAATGCATGATTTGTCCGAGACCATGTACCGCGCCAGTGCACAACGTAATGCCACACTGATTGAAAGCCTGGTCGGCCTTGAAACGGTCAAGTCCATGGGGATCGAAGGGCAGATGCAGGGGAAATGGGAACGTAGTGCGCTATTCCTGTCCGAAGTCGGCAGCAAGCTTAAATTGTTATCTTCTTCAATCACCAATGGCTCTTATGCCTTGCAGCAAATTATCAGTGTCGCCATCATTATTCTGGGTGTATACCTGATTTCGAATGGTGACCTGACCATGGGTGGCCTGATTGCCTGTTCACAATTGACCAGCCGCGCATTAGCGCCGATTTCACAAATCGCCAGCCTGTTTACCCAATACCATACTGCCGCTACTTCACTGAAGTCATTAGAGGCGATTATGGAAAAGCCGGTTGAGCGCGGTAAAGATGTGAGCTTTCTGTCACGTCCAGCCTTTAAAGGTGAAATCGAATTTAAAAATGTGTCTTTTAAATACCCTGGCACAGATGAGCTGGCATTAAACGGGATTTCTTTCAGGATACGTCCAGGCGAGCATGTAGGCCTGATCGGGCGTATGGGTTCAGGCAAAACAACGATCAACAAACTCATTCTTGGCCTGTACCAGCCTAGCGAAGGCGCCATCCTGATTGATGGTATTGACGCCCGCCAGATTGACCCGGCCGAGTTACGCCGCAGTATTGGCTATGTACAACAGGATAACCACCTGTTTTATGGCACGCTGCGCGACAATATTACTTTGCGCCACCAGCATGCGGATGATCAGGCAGTGCTCAATGCGGCTCTGGTAGGTGGTATAGCCGAATTCGTCAATGCGCATCCTAAAGGCTTTGATCTCGAAGTAGGCGAGCGCGGGGACACTTTATCAGGCGGCCAGCGACAAGGTGTGGGCATCGCACGTGCTTTTGTGACCAGCCCGCAGATTGTGCTGCTGGATGAGCCTACAAGTGCAATGGATCATTCCGGAGAAGAAAGTGTAAAGAATCGAATTGCTGAAGCAACAGTCAACAAAACCTTGATTGTGATCAGTCATCGTAACGGCATGCTGGAACTGGCCGAACGTTTAATCGTGATTGATTCCGGGCAGATTGTGGCTGATGGTTCTAAAGAAGACGTTACCGCTGCGTTGCGTGCGGGTAAAGTGGGTAAGGCAAGGTAACATCATGGCAAAAAAAATATTTGATAAATATGGTGACATTACCAAGAACGACAGTATCTGGGTGCGCTTAGGCAAGCCGGTACATTTATTAGTCGATAAGATAATCAAGACCGACACAGCAGAAAATCGCTCATGGACCGAACAGGCTCATGATGTGATGGTTGAGGACAGCATGCTGCATGCCAAGCTGATTATGTATGCCATCTTTGTGATTTTGATTGTATTGCTTGTATGGGCGAATTTGGCTGAAGTCGATGAAGTGACGCGCGGTGAAGGCCGCGTGATTCCTTCCGGCCAGATACAGTTGGTGCAATCCCTGGATGGCGGTATCGTGACCGATATTATGGTCAGGCTGGGAGATACGGTAAAACGTGGGCAACCGCTGATTAAAATTGATGAAACAAGGGCCATCTCTTCGTTGAAAGAGAATGAAAGCCAGTATTTGTCCTTGAGAGCCAAAGAGGCACGCTTAAAGGCGTTGGCAAATGGTGGTGCTTTTAACCCGCCGAGTGAAGTGCAACTGAAAGTGCCTGATACTTATCTGCAAGAGTTACAGTTATTTAATGCAGGGCGTGCAGAACTGGATTCGCAGGTTAATATTGCTAGGGATCAACTGTCGCAACGTGAGCGTGAACTTTCAGAGGTCCAGTTTAAAAGAGAAGTAGCGATCAAGACTTATGACTCTAATAGCCGCGAACTGGCAGCGAATCGTCCGTTACTGAATAGTGGCGCTGTCTCTGAAATTGAAATTCTGCGTTTGGAGCGAGAAGCCAACCGGGCCAAAGGGGATATTGACCAGGCTTCGGCACAAATGGGACGCATTACAGCATCCATTTCAGAGGCGCGCCGCAAGATTTCAGAGGCGCAACAGACCTTTACGAGTAAGGTGCGTACAGAGCTGAACGAGACGACGGCGAAAATTAATAGCCTGACCCAATCCAGCCTGGCATTGTCGGATAAGGTTAAACAATCGACGCTGCTATCTCCTGTGAATGGCAAAATCAGCAAGCTGTATTACAACACTGTAGGTGGCGTGATTCAGGCCGGCAAGGAAGTCATGGAAGTGGTACCTTCTGATGATGCGCTGGTGATTGAAGCCAAAATCCAAACCAAGGATATTGCGTTTATCCGTCCCAAACAACCGGCTATTGTCAAGCTGACAGCTTACGATTACAGCATTTACGGCAGTCTTGATGGAGAAGTGCAAGATATTGCAGCGGATTCGACGATAGACGATAAAGGAAATGCTTTTTATGTCGTTAAGGTAAGAACAATAAAGAATAATATCGGCGACCATCTGCCAATTATTCCTGGTATGGTGGCACAGGTAGATATTTTGACAGGCAAGAAAACCGTGATGTCTTACTTGCTTAAACCTGTGCTTAAGGCTAAATCGTATGCATTAACCGAGCGCTAATCACTATGAAACATATTTTTATTACATCATTAAAGCAGCCCGTCGAAGCCTGGCTGAATGCCTTCCCTAAGTTGGTCACCAGTGCGGAAGTGGTTTCTGCCGATGTTGCCGGAGCGACCATAGTATGGGTACACGCTCAGTTGGAAAGCAGCAACCAATGGCGTACACAAGTGCAGCAAGTGCTGTCCTTGATTCCTTCAGCCAAGGTGATTGTGCTGTCGAATAACCCTGAGCAGGCTGAAGCGATGCAGGCCCTGGAGTTGGGTGTGGTTGGTTATCTGCACGCGTATGCGCATCACCAGGTGCTTAAAGAGGTTTACAGCGTGGTATCACATGGCGGTATCTGGTTGGGACGCGACTTGTTGAAGCATTTGATTACGTTGACCGCCCGCGGCTCACGTCAAACTGTCGATGTGCTTGAAGAGGTGCTGGAAGGTTTGACCAAGCGCGAGCGTGAAGTTGCACTTGAGGCAGCCAAAGGTAATAGTAATAAAGAAATCGCCAGAACTCTTTCCATTTCAGAGCGTACTGTCAAAGCACATCTGACATCCGTATTTGATACCCTGAAAGTAAGAGACCGTTTGCATCTGGCATTGGTATTACAAGGTCAGTCCCCGCAAGGTCATTTTGGCCTGGAAAAGGGCGTAAAGACCGGTTCATCAGGTAAATCACATCTGAATTCATAAATTCGGATGCTCCATTTACATCAATAATCCTTAAATTAATAGAGTTTAGGGGATTTTTATGCAAGGTATAGAGTCTCAACATTCCTGTTTGTGACTTTTTTGCCTAAAATCCCCTATTAAACCAACTTTGGTAGGGTGGGTTATGCTTGTGCCTTAACAATACTGTCGTTATACTCACTTCAGGATGAATCTTTAATAACTTGTTAAGAGTCTGCACATGAAACTAAAAAAAATTGCCTCTGCATTAATCATAGGAGTGTTTTCCTACTCCTCTATATCTTGGGGTGCTAGTCCCGAAACTTTGGAAAAAATAATCGAGAAAGCGGTGTCTGAGAACCCTGAGGTTCAAGCCCGCTTTCATGCTTATAAAGGAGCTGAATTTGATGAAGCTGCCGCCAAAGGTAGATACCTGCCAAATGTGACAGTTGATCAAGTATTCAGAAATCAGGAGCGTGTGGTTCCTGTCAATATTAATAATACTAACTCTCCAAACCAGCAATCCACCTTAACTTTACGCCAAATGATTTTTGATGGTTTGGCGACCCCGGCAGAGGTTGGCCGTCTGGACCATGTGGCAAAGTCCCGTTTTTATGATTTACAAGGGCAAATGCAAAGTGTTGCATTGGATACTGCTACTGCTTATTATGATTTGTTGCGATATCGTCGTCTAGTTTCTTACGCTGAAGACAACTATATTGTGCATAAGCAAGTGCACGAAAAAATCAAGTCTCGTGTAGATGCCGGTGTAGGCAAAAAAGTTGACCTTGAACAAGCCACTGGCCGTTTGGCACTGGCTGAAGCTAATCTGCTGACAGAAACAACGAACCTGTATGATGTGTCTGCAAGATTCCAGCGTCTGGTAGGCGAGCTACCTCCAGCCAACGTGGTTGAAGTGCAGATGACAGGGGATGGCTTATCCGAAAGCGCTGATCAGGTACTTGATACAGCATACAAACAAAACCCTAATATCTTGGCGGCCATTGAAAACATCGTTGCTGTTGAGAAATCTGTTTCTGGCAGAAAAGCACCTTTTATGCCCAGACTGGATTTGCAAGGGCGTAAAGTTCTTGATGTAAATGATGCAAGCAGAAACAGTATACTGGCTGCAGATACACTTGAAGTTACTGCCAGCTGGAACATTTTCAATGGCTTCACGGATAAAAATAATTTAGATTCTGCTTCTCAAGAACTTAACCGCTCACATGATTTACGTGACAAAGCTTGTATCGACACGCGTCAACTGGTGGCAATCGCTTACAACAATATCCGTCAATTAAATGAGCAAGTTGCTTATCGTAAACAACATCAAGACTCGATTGAAAATGCACGTCTGGCTTACCGTAAGCAATATGATATTGGCCAACGTACATTGCTTGACTTATTGGATACGGAGAACGAATATTTCCAGTCCCGTCGTAACTTCACCAATGCTGAAATGGACTTGAGTACTTCTTACGCAAGAACTTATGCCGGACAAGGTTTATTACTGCGTAAGTTGGGTGTAACCCGTGCTGATGTCGGTGAATATGCGCGTGAAGAATATCTGGATCGTGAGAATGTTTGTCAGGCGCTGGCACCAACACAGTTGGTGAGTGATAAAGCCGCCTTAATGGCGAATGCCAAACCTTGGGAAGGCGAAGCTTTTAAACCAAAAGGTCCAGAAAAAGCGACCATGAAGTTTACGCCACGTATTCTGTTCCAGGCCAATAGCGCTATTATTTTGCCTGAATCCTATGCTGATCTTGATATCGTCTACGACGTAGTCAAAGAGTGGGGTAATGACAAGATTGAAATTGCCGGTCACACAGATAAGCGTAATACTTCAAAAGAGAAATACAACCTCTTACTGTCTGAAAAACGTGCGAAAGCAGTTGCTGACTACCTGGCCAAAAAAGGTCTGGATGCGAGCCGTATCGTTGTTAAAGGTTACGGTTACTCTCAGCCGATCGCTGAGAATGATCCGGTCAATGGTAATGACGCGAACCGCCGTGTTGAAGTCATTCGTTATCAGTCAGTCGCTGAGTAATTGATATTGATTGTATTGCCCGCCTGATTGCGGGTATTGAATAAAAAGCGAAGCTGGTATCAGCTTCGCTTTTTCTATATTGAACATCAATTTGAGCTTATATTCTTGAGCCGCGCATTATTCTTAGTCATCCCTGCTAAATATCTTTCCATCAAGTGCAAATATTGTACTTCGGTACAATAGATTTTCATTTTGTATTGCAGTCTAATACGTCACTATCTAGATTTCTCTCAACTTTAAGTGGGGCAAAAAAATGGCTACAGTGATTGGTACTGTTACAAGTGTTCAAGGTATGGCTATCGTGGTGGATGCCAATGGCAACCGTCATATGTTACAAGTTGGCGAGGTTCTGCATGCGGGTGATAAGGTAATCACCGCTAGTGGCGCCAGCGTCTCCGTAAAGCTTGCAAATGGCGAGACAGTTAATTTCGCTGAAGCACAAACAGTTAAAATCACTGACAATCTGGCACAGGTAGATGTGTCCGATGTGACTGAAAATGCAGTCAATCAGGCTGTTTTTGATGCGGTATTGACTGCACTGAACGAAGGCCGAGACATTACTGAAGTGCTTGATGCGCCTGCTGCTGGCGAGGGTGGTAGTGATGGTAACGCCAGTTTTGTTAACTTGGATCGTATTTCTGAAAGTGTAACTGGCGCAACATATGATGGTGGAAATGGCTTCGTAGAAACGGCTCAATTTTCGCTTTTGCCAAACTACCAGTATTTCCCTGAAGATCCAACTATTGATTTCGTCACACCAAGTAACCCATTGCCAAACAGCGATCAGGTGATTGAAGGCAATTCAATGGTGTTCACTGTCGGCTTGAGCACCCCCACTCAAGCGCCAGCCACATACACATTTTCACTGGGTGGCGGAACTGCTTCCACTGCAGACTACGGCACCCCAGTATTCAGTAATGGTGTTACTTACAATCCTGTAACTGGCACAATCACTGTACCAGCAGGTGTAAGCAGTTTCACAGTGACTGTGCCAACAGTGGATGATACTTCAGTCGAACTAAACGAGACTTTGCCAATTAATGTGGGTGGAGTAGAGGCTATTGGTACGATTGTAGACAATGACAGGGCAACCGTTGTTACCGTAGAACCAGGTCAGCCTGGTACTGGTGATGATAGCGTCATCGAAGGTGCTTCCTTGGTTTACACGGTTACTTTAAGTGATCCAACTAATGCGCCTACTACTTATACTTTTAATCTGGGTGGAGGCTCAGCCTCTAACGCTGATTTCGGTGCACCAGTTTTCAGCAACGGTGTAGTGCGTAATCCGAACGGTACAATTACTGTACCAACTGGCGTCACCAGCTTCACTGTGACTGTACCCACTGTGGATGACGATGCTGTCGAACCTAACGAAACAGTGCCACTCACCATTGGTGGTGCCACAGGTACAGGTACCATTATTGATAATGACCGCGCAACCGTAGACACAGTGACTGCAGGTCCAAATGGTGGTTCAGTGGTTGAAGGTAACGATTTGGTTTATACAGTCACGTTGAGTGATACAACAAACGCACCTACTACATACTCATTTACTCTAGGTGGTGGTACTGCATCTGGAGCTGATTATGTCACGCCACCAACATTTAGCAATGGTGTGACTTACAACTCAACTAATAATACGATCACCGTTCCAGCCGGTGTTAAAGATTTTACCGTTACTGTGCCAACAGTAGATGACACATTGGTTGAGCCAAATGAAACCTTGAATCTCAATGTAGGCGGAAAACAAGCCACAGGCACCATCGTCGATAATGACAGGGCTACTGTCGTCACTGTAGAACCAGGTACGCCTGACCCTAATGATAACAGTGTGATTGAAGGCAACAACCTGGTTTACACCGTGACTTTGAGTGATCGGACCAATGCGCCTACCACTTATACATTTAATCTTGGTGGCGGTACAGCGTCCACCTCTGACTATGGCAATCCAACATTCAGTAATGGTGTGACACGTAACGCTGATGGGTCAATCACCGTGCCAGCAGGTGTAACCAGCTTCACTGTGACAGTACCTACTGTTGATGACACTATCGTAGAGCCAAACGAAACAGTGCCACTGACAATCGGTGGTGCCACAGGAACAGGCATCATCGTTGATAACGACAGAGCGACAGTCGATACTGTAACTGCTGGTCCGAACGGTGGAACAGTCGTTGAAGGCAATAACCTGGTTTATACAGTCACTTTAAGTGCTACCACAAACGCAGAAACTACCTACAGCTTCACACTTGGTGGTGGTAGTGCATCAGCAACTGATTATGTCACTCCTCCAACTTTCAGCAATGGCGTGACTTACAACGCTGCCAACAACACCATTACCGTGCCGGCTGGCGTGAAAGATTTCACAGTGACTGTACCTACAGTGGATGACACCATTGTCGAACCAAATGAAACTTTGCCGATTAAAGTTGGTGGTGTGACCGCTATCGGTACAATCGTTGATAACGACAGGGCAACAGTCGATACTGTCACCGCTGGCCCTAATGGAGGCTCAGTCGTTGAAGGCAACAACTTGGTGTATACAGTAACTTTAAGTGCTGAAACAAATGCATCAACAACCTACAGCTTTAACTTAGGTGGCGGTACTGCCTCTGCCGCAGATTATGTAACACCTCCAACATTTAGCAATGGTGTGACATACAACGCAACCAATAACACGATCACAGTTCCACCTGGCGTAACCAGCTTTACCGTGACTGTACCTACAGTGGACGACACACTGGTTGAGTCAAATGAAACCTTGCCAATCAACGTTGGTGGCAAAACGGCAACAGGAATCATCATTGATAACGATGGCGGTATCACTACCGTAAACGGCAGCAAATTTGCTGTTTCCGAAGAAGGTTTGGCAGGCGGTATCAAAGACAATACAGGTAGCAGCGATACCACTGACTCAGCTGAAGCGACAGGTGCATTCAGCCTGAATGGTAGCAGCGCCGGGGCAGTGTGGACATTAACCGCACCAACAACACCTTTGACTTCTGGTGGCGTAACTGTAACCTGGACATTGTCTGCTGATGGCAAGACGTTGACTGGTTCAGCAGGTAACGAGAAAGTATTGACTGTCACTATTAATGATAGTGGCGAATACAAAGTGGTATTGAGTGGCCAAGTTGATCATCCTGTAGCGAACGTTGAAGACACAGTACTGGCAAACGTAGGTGTCAAAGTCGTGGTCAATGGCGTGACACAAACCACTACTTTACCAGTAACGATTGAAGATGATGCGCCAGTTGCAAACGGCGGATCAGTGACCGTGACTAACGAAAATACTGCAAACGTTGCACCTGTTGCAGCGATTGCTAATACTGGCAATCTGTTAGGATTGGTAGGCCTCTCGGCATTGAACCTGATTGACCTGAGCACACGTTCTGCCTTCGGTGCTACCGATGCAAATAACAACATCAGCAAAGTTGAACTGAACTATCAATCCCTGATATCACTGGGTGGCCGTCAATTCACAGTCTCTCAAGCACTCGCAGCGGAACTAGGCCTCAAGGTAGTTATTACTAATGACCCGGGTTTCCTGACACTGATTGGCCCATCTTCTCATGTAGTGATTACTGCACTTGATGGTGGCGCCATTGATAACCTGGCTGTCAACGAGTTGCTGGCAACTGCCCGCCTGAGTGGCGGTGCAATTGGCGCTGAAGTGCTAAATGGCACTTCAATTACAGTAACTGACTCACAGGGCGCAAGCTCCTCAGCTGCACTCAGCACATTGGTTGATGCAACTGTTCTGAGCAACGCTACTGCCAACCCTAACCTTAAAGAAGGTGATGGCAACGGTAATACACTGACCGGTACAGGCAATGATGACCAAATTTACGGTTACGGTGGCAATGACACGCTGAATGGCGGGGCCGGCAATGATATCTTACGCGGCGGTTCAGGCAATGACACGCTGGATGGTGGTATTGGTAATGATATCCTGGTCGGTGGTTCTGGTAATGACAGCCTCACTGGTGGTGCTGGCCGTGATATCTTCCGTTGGGAAAAAGGCGACGCAGGTACTGCCGGTACTCCGGCTGTAGACACAGTGACTGACTTTACCTTGAATGCAGATGTGATCGACTTGAGGTCCGTGTTGCAAGGTGAAAGCCTGGCTAATCTGTCAAACTATGTACGTGTAACTGTCGAAAACGGCAACACTGTCTTGCATATCAGCAGCACAGGTGGATTCAGCAGTGGCTTTAGTACTGCTGCCGAGAATCAAACGATTGTATTGCAAGGTGTTAACCTGCAAACCGCTTACGGCACAACCGACAGCGCACAAATCCTGACCAACCTGGTCAACAGCGGCAACCTGGCCATTGATCCGGCTGCTGCTACAGCATCTGGTAGCCTGGGCGCGTTTGGTGCAGATGGCGGACATGTACAAAGTGTCGTTGTCGGTGGTGTCACTTACACTTACAACGCAACAAACAATACTGTGAGTGCCAGCGGTAACTCGCCAGCGGTCACCGGTTATGGATACAATGCAAACAGCCATCAATTGACTGTGACCACCGCTAAAGGTGAAACGATCACTGTAAACGTTGAAACCGGCGCTTACCTCTACAATGGTAGCCGCCCGCTTGTTGCAGGCGAAACTACCAGCGTAGGCTTCACACTGATTGATAATGATGGTGATACCTCTACATCTTCACTGCAATTCAATGGTACTGGTCAACCAACTATTACCACCGTTGAGCCTGGCCAGCCTGGTACAGGCGATGACAGTGTTGTTGAAGGTGCCTCACTGGTTTACACAGTAACACTAAGCACAGCTCCTAATGCACCTGCTACCTACGCTTACAATCTGGGTGGTGGTACAGCCTCAACTGCTGACTACGGTACAGCAGTATTCAGCAACGGTGTTGTTTTGAATCCAAACGGCACCATTACCGTACCAGCAGGTGTTACCAGCTTCACCGTGACAGTGCCGACCGTGGATGACCTGATTGTTGAATCAAACGAGACACTACCATTAACTATCGGTGGAGCAACTGGAACAGGCATCATTGTTGATAACGACAGAGCCACAGTTGATACTGTGACAGCTGGTCCGGCTGGTGGCTCGGTAGTTGAAGGTAACAATCTTGTTTACACAGTGACACTGAGTGCTACAACCAATGCGCCAACAACATACAGCTTTACGCTGGGTGGTGGTACTGCGTCTGCGGCTGATTACGTCACTCCTCCAACTTTCAGCAATGGCGTGACATACAACGCCGCTAACAACACAATTACAGTGCCTGCTGGCGTTAAAGACTTCACAGTCACTGTGCCTACAGTGGATGACACCATTGTTGAGTCAAACGAAACCCTGCCATTGAACGTTGGTGGTGTAGTTGCTGTTGGTACGATTGTAGATAACGACAGAGCTACAGTGGTGACGGTAGAGCCAGGTCAGCCTGGTACCGGTGATGATAGTGTTGTTGAAGGTACATCACTGGTTTATACAGTAACTCTGAGTGCAACTACAAATGCGCCTACTACTTACAACTATAGCCTGGGCGGTGGCACAGCTTCTACTGCAGACTATGGAACCGCAGTATTCAGCAACGGTGTTACTTACAATGCCGCTACCGGAACAATCACAGTTCCAACTGGCGTCAGCAGTTTCACCGTAACAGTACCTACAGTAGACGACACACTGGTTGAACTGAACGAGACATTGCCACTGACTATCGGTGGTGCAACAGGTACTGGTGTGATCGTTGATAACGACAGAGCAACTGTAGTGACTGTAGAGCCAGGTCAGCCTGGTACAGGTGATGACAGCGTTGTTGAAGGTAACAACCTGGTTTATACAGTGACCTTGAGCACAGAAACTAACGCGCCTACTACTTACACATATACCCTTGGTGGCGGTTCCGCTTCTACTGCGGATTACGGTACAGCAGTATTCAGTAATGGTGTTACTTACAATGCAGCTACTGGCACGATCACAGTTCCAACTGGTGTGAGCAGCTTCACCGTGACAGTGCCGACAGTGGATGACACACTGGTTGAGCTGAACGAGACACTGCCACTGACTATCGGTGGTGCAACAGGTACTGGTGTGATCGTGGATAACGACAAGGCAACAGTCGTTACTGTAGAGCCAGGTCAGCCTGGTACAGGTGATGACAGCGTTGTTGAAGGTAACAACCTGGTTTATACAGTGACTCTGAGTGCAACAACAAATGCGCCTACTACCTATGCTTACAGTCTGGGTGGCGGTTCAGCCTCAGCTGCTGACTACGGTACAGCAGTATTCAGTAATGGTGTTACTTACAATGCAGCTACTGGCACGATCACAGTTCCTGCTGGTGTGAGCAGCTTCACCGTGACAGTACCTACAGTGGATGACACACTGGTTGAACTGAACGAGACACTGCCACTGACTATCGGTGGTGCAACAGGTACTGGTGTGATCGTTGATAACGACAAGGCAACAGTTGTTACTGTAGAGCCAGGTCAACCTGGTACAGGTGATGACAGTGTTGTTGAAGGCACTTCACTCGTTTACACAGTGACACTGAGTGCAACGACCAACGTACCGACAACCTACACCTATACACTGGGTGGTGGATCAGCCTCAACTGCTGACTACGGTACAGCTGTATTCAGCAACGGCGTTACTTACAATGCAGTGACTGGCACGATAACGGTACCAGCTGGTGTCAGCAGCTTCACCGTAACAGTACCTACAGTAGACGACACACTGGTTGAACTGAACGAGACATTGCCACTGACTATCGGTGGTGCGACTGGCACAGGTATCATTGTTGATAACGACAAGGCAACAGTTGTCACTGTAGAGCCAGGTCAACCTGGTACAGGTGATGACAGCGTTGTTGAAGGTAACAACCTGGTTTACACAGTGACACTGAGTGCAACGACCAACGTACCGACAACCTACACCTATACACTGGGTGGTGGGTCAGCCTCAGCTGCTGACTACGGTACAGCTGTATTCAGCAACGGCGTTACTTACAATGCTGTCGCTGGCACAATCACAGTGCCAGCTGGTGTCAGCAGCTTCACCGTAACAGTACCTACAGTAGACGACACACTGGTTGAACTGAACGAGACATTGCCACTGACTATCGGTGGTGCGACTGGCACAGGTATCATTGTTGATAACGACAGAGCAACGATAGATACCATTACTGCTGGCCCTACTGGCGGCTCTGTAGTGGAAGGTAATAATCTTGTATATACAGTTACCTTGAGTACAACTACCAATGCACCAACTACCTACAGCTATAACCTGGGTGGTGGTACAGCCTCTACAGCCGATTATGGTTCAGCCGTATTCAGCAACGGGGTTACCTATAATGCCGTGAACGGCACTATTACCGTGCCAGCTGGCGTGAGCAGCTTCACTGTGACTGTGCCAACCATTGATGACACCTTGATTGAGCAGAACGAAACTCTGCCATTGAGCATTGGTGGCAAATCAGCAACCGGTATTATTATCGATAACGATAGCGGTATCACAGTTGTGAATGGCAGCAAATTTACAGTGTCTGAAGAAGGCTTATCCGGTGGCATCAAGGACACTGCTGGTAACACAGATACTACGGATTCAACCGTTGCAACCGGTTCATTCAGTTTGAATGCTAGCAATAGCAGCGGCGCTGTATGGACATTGACTGCCCCTGCAGCAGGTACACTGACTTCCGGTGGTGTGACCGTCACGTGGTCATTGTCTGCAGATGGCAAAACATTGACCGGTTTTGCAGGTACCGAGAAAGTACTGACTGCAACGATCAATAACAGTGGTGCCTATAACGTTACATTGAGTAAACCGATTGATCATCCTAATACAACGACTGAAGACACTCTGAAAACTGAAATTGGTGTCAAAGTAGTGGCAAATGGTGTAACGCAAGTCACCACTCTGCCTGTCACAATTGAGGATGACTCCCCAGTTGCAAACAATCAGACAGTCTATGCAACCAACTCTGCAAACACCAATGTGATGATTACACTGGACGTTTCCGGCAGTATGGCTGGAAGAGATGGTGTAGGCGGTCAGACTCGTTTGGCAAGTGCTATCCAGTCAATTAAAACGCTGTTGGCAAGCTACGATGATCTGGGTGATGTGAAAGTTGCCCTGGTGGTGTTTGCTGGTGATGCGCAAACCAGGCAATTAGGTACAACCTGGTTAACGGTTACTGAAGCTAACGCTCTGTTGAACACCTTGTCTGCCAATGGCAACACAAACTATGACTCAGCCCTTGAAACAGCAATCAATGCTTATGGTTCTCCTGGCAAATTAGATAATGCACAGACTGTGTCTTACTTCTTTACCGATGGTGAGCCGAATCGCGGTTTGGGTGGTACAAGTGACCTGAGCGGCAATGAGAATGCATCCTCAGCTGACGCAGGTATTCAAGCTGCTGAAGAAAGAGCGTGGATTCAGTTCCTGGAAACCTATAACATCAAGTCATATGCACTTGGATTAGGCCAGAACACCTCTACAACTCAGTTGGACCCAATTGCTTATGATGGTCAGGCTGGTGTGAATACTGGTGGTGTCAAAGTGACTAACTTTGACCAACTGGACGGTGTGCTGAGTGAAACTGTAGCAGCTTCCATTTCTGGCAGCCTGGTGACCAACGGTGGTTTTGGTGCAGATGGTGGTTATGTGAAATCAGTGGCAGTGGATGGTAGCACTTACACATTCAATGCAACGACAGGAGCAATTACTGTAAATGGTACTAATAACAGTACTTATGATTCTGCAAGTCACAAACTGACAATTACCACCACTAAAGGGTCATTGGTATTAGATCTGGATGATGGCACATTTGTATTCACACCTAAAAACACCAGTGTTTCAGGTGTGGCTGACTTCAAATACACATTAAGCGACAGGGATGGTGATACAAGTTCTGCAACATTGAGCATTAATGTCACCAAGATCAATGCTGTTCCACAAGTGGCGCCTGAAGTAAGTACCGGTGTCAATTCAGCTGGATTGTTGACCATCCCTGGCTTGTTGAATGTTGACCTGCTGAACTTCTCGAGCAGACAAGGATTCAGTGCCAGCGATGTCAATAACAACATCAATAATGTCACTATTACTTACAGCGCATTGATTGCACTAAGTGGCGCTTTCCTGAACTACTCTTCTGCTGTTGCAAGCGAGTTAGGCCTGAAAGTAACTTATGCACAAGATAATGGCTTCCTTGGTCTATTAGGTGGCAGTGGCAAGCTGGAAGTGACTGCCCTGGATGGCGGTACTATCGATAACCTGAAGCTGAATGAATTCTTGTCAACTATCAGAACAGATAACACTATTGGTGTGAATGTGCTGGACAGCTTCAAAATTAGTGCGACAGACAGCACCCATTTGAGTGACAGTGCATCTTCAGCCAACCTGATCAATATTGATCTGTTGACTAGCGGTAATAGCGGAATCATCAGTGGCACCAGCGGAAATGACACCCAGCTTAACGGTACTTCCGGTAACGATATCATTTACGGTTTAGGTGGTAACGATACGTTGAACGGTGGTGCTGGTAACGATATCCTGCGCGGTGGTGCTGGTAACGATACCTTGAATGGCGGTGAAGGCAACGACATCCTGATCGGCGGTAAAGGTAACGATACGCTGACTGGCGGTGCTGGTGTGGATGTCTTCAAATGGGATCGTGGTGATGATGGCGTAGCAGGTAACCCTGCGCGTGACACCATCACTGATTTCAACAAGGCAACCCCATCACAAGGTGGTGATGTGCTGGATATTCGTGATTTGTTACAAGGCGAGAATCCAGGCAACCTGCAGAATTACCTGCATTTTGAAAAATCAGGAAGCGATACCATTGTTCATATCAGCTCTAATGGTGGCTTTGCGAATGATGCACACAATGTGTCAGGAAGCTTTAGCAGTGGCAACACTACCCAGCAGATTGTGTTGAATGGTGTCGATATTACTACCGGTCAAAGTAGTGATGCAGCGATTATCAATAGTCTCTTGGCACAACAAAAGCTGATTGTTGATCAATAAATTAACGTAGTTGAAATAAAAAAAGCGACCTTCGGGTCGCTTTTTTTATTTCTGGATATTCATACTTTTGAGTATCAATATTCCAGATAACAAAAGCATTAATTGGATAAAAAAGGGCACAAGTGTGCCCTGGCTAAAACTAAATGCTGGTGAGGCTAAAGTGCCAGCAAATCTACAAACTCGTTTACGGCGGTGTTTTCCAGTGCTTTCTGGTCCTGGCAAAGCGTTAATATTTCTGATTGTTTTTTTTCATCAAAACGACGAGCCAGATTCACTTTGAATTTCTTCACTAATTCAGGGATACCTTCTTCACGGCGGCGGCGATGTCCGATCGGGTATTCCACGGCAATATTGCTCGATTGGCTACCATCTTTAAAGAATATCTGGATCGCATTGGCGATAGAGCGTTTTTCCGGGTCAAGGTAATCGCGCGTATATTCCGCTTTTTCCACACAAGTCATTTTATCGCGCAAGGCATCGATTCGCGGGTCAGCAGCAGCTTCATCTTCATAGTCAAGAGCAGTCAGTTTACCTTTCAGCAAGCCAACTGCAGCCATGTATTGGATGCAGTGATCTCGGTCAGCCGGATTATTCATCGGGCCGGTTTTATCAATAATGCGGATGGCTGATTCGTGCGTGGTAATGACGATTTTTTCAATATTGGCAATATCATCCAGTGATTGCAGGCGGTTCCCGACTTCTGCATTCAGCTGGAAAGAAGATTCCACGGCAGTTTGTGCATGAAATTCTGCCGGGAACGAGATCTTGAACAGTACTTGCTCCATCACGTAACTGCCGTAAGGGCGCTGGAATTTAAAAGCATTGCCTTTAAATAACACGTCATAAAAGCCCCATGTTTTGGCAGTGAGTGCACTTGGATAGCCCATTTCGCCTTGTAAAGTCATCCAGGCCAGGCGCACCGCACGAGAAGTCGCATCACCGGCAGCCCAGGATTTACGCGAACCGGTATTCGGGCTATGGCGATAAGTGCGCAGGCTCTGGCCATCGACAAACGCATTGGAAACGGCATTGATAATGTCCTGTTTGTGACCACCTAGCAGTTTGGTGACCACAGCGGTAGAAGCAATTTTAACAAGGATGACATGATCCAGCCCGACACGGTTAAAACTGTTTTCCAGTGCCAGTACGCCCTGAATCTCATGCGCTTTAATCATGGCAGTCAGCACGTCTTTCACGGTGAGCGGTGCTTTGCCTTCGGCTACATTTTTGCGGGAAATATAATCTGCTGAGGCAAGGATGCCGCCAAGATTATCTGAAGGATGCCCCCACTCGGCGGCCAGCCAGGTATCATTGAAATCCAGCCAGCGGATCATGGCACCGATATTGAATGCGGCCAGGATGGGATCAAGCTGGTAAGAAGTCCCTGGTACTTTAGCACCATTAGGGACCACCGTCCCGGCAATCACAGGCCCCAGCAATTTGGTACACGCAGGATAATCTAATGCTTCAAACCCGCATCCCAGTGTATCCATCAGGCAGTTACGCGCTGTATCGTAAGCTTCGGCAGAGTCAATATCAAAATCTGCCACGTAATTGGCGATATCGACAATCACCTGATCCGGATCAGGGCGTACATTAGAAATATGGGCTGACATATTTATTACCTTTATCAATAGGTTAAGAATGAATCAATTGCTGCTCATGATTCGTTAAATATTTAAATTTCGACGCACCTTGGCTTGATGCTTTATGTTTTAAAGCAACGGGAAGAACTAAAGATGCAGGTCAAAAGTGCGTGATTAACGCTGTTTAATTTGAATAAAAGGCCTGTTATCCGGCCCGTTATATTCCGCATTAGGACGAATAATTTTGTTATCGATACGCTGCTCAATGGCGTGTGCTACCCAGCCGGTGGTGCGCGAAATCACGAAGATAGGTGTAAACATCCCGGTAGGGATACCCATCATGTGGTAGCTGGAGGCGCTGTACCAGTCCAGATTGGGGAACATCTTTTTCTCACGCCACATGGTTTCTTCAATGCGGGCAGAAATATCAAACAGTTTCAGATCGCCAGCATCTTCTCCCAGTGAGCGGCTAACCTCTTTGATGGACTCATTCCTTGGGTCGGCGATGGTATATACCGGGTGCCCAAACCCTATGATGATTTCCTTGCGTGCCATACGCGCCATGATGTCAGCCTCGGCTTCATCCGGATTGCTGTAGCGCTCAATGATTTCCATCGCTGCTTCATTGGCACCGCCATGCTTAGGGCCACGCAGGGCGCCAATTGCGCCCGTGACACAGGAATACAGGTCAGACAAGGTGCCGGCAATCACGCGGGCAGTAAATGTGGAAGCATTGAACTCATGTTCCGCATACAGTACCAGTGAAGTATTCATGGCTTTGATATGCAGTTCGGAAGGTTTTTTGCCGTGCAGGATATGCAGGAAATGTGCGGCAATCGAGTCATCATCAGTTTCTACCTCGATGCGTGTGCCACGCTGGCTGAAGTGATACCAATACACCAGGATAGAGCCAAAACAGGCAATCAGCCTGTCGCCAAGTGCTTGTGCACCTTCGGTATTCCGGTCCGAGGATTCAGGTTCCAGCGTGCCCAGCATGGAACAGCCGGTGCGCATCACATCCATAGGGTGCGCATCGGCAGGAATCTGTTCCAGTACGGCTTTGAGTGCACTGGGCAGGCCGCGCAGCTTTTTGAGCTTTTGATGATATTGCGTGAGTTGTGCCTGGGTGGGCAGCTCGCCGTAAATCAGCAAATAGGCGACTTCTTCAAACGTGGCGTTTTTTGCCAGCTCGATAATATCGTATCCGCGGTAGTGCAAGTCATTGCCGCTATGGCCAACGGTGCAAATAGCGGTGGTGCCAGCCGCCACACCTGCCAGCGCAACGCCTTTCTTGCGTTTGGGTGCTTCCGTTGACGTGTTTAAATCAGTAGGTGTATTCATCATGATCTCCAAGAGCCCTTATTGCTTGAACAGGGCGTCGAGTTTTTCTTCAAAGGCGTGATAGCCGAGATGGGTATACAGGTCGGCCCGGGTTTGCATCAGGTCAAGCACGTTTTGCTGCGTGCCATCCTTGCGCACACCCTGATAGACGGCGAGGGCGGCCTGGTTCATGGCGCGGAAAGCGGAGAGGGGGTATAAGACCATACCTACGCCAGCCGTTGCCAGTTCATCAACTGTGAATAATGGCGTCGCGCCAAATTCGGTGATATTCGCCAATACTGGCACTTTGACGGCTTCGACGAATTGCTGGTACATGTTTAAGTCCGTCATCGCTTCTGGGAAGATCATGTCTGCACCTGCTTCTACGCAGGCGCTTGCACGGTCTATGGCTGATTGCAGGCCTTCCACCGCTAATGCATCGGTGCGTGCCATGACCACAAAGTCATCATAGGGTTTGGAATCCACTGCCGCTTTTACGCGATCTACCATTTCATCCAGGCTGACGATGGCCTTATTCGGTCTGTGTCCGCAGCGTTTGGCGCTGACCTGGTCTTCAATATGCACCGCAGCCGCACCTGCTTTAGCTACGCTTTTAATGGTACGGGCAATATTGAAAGCTCCACCAAACCCGGTATCGATATCGACCAATAAGGGCGTATCGACGGCGTCAGTGATACGACGCACATCAATCAGCACATCTTCCAATGTGGAAATGCCCAAATCAGGCAAACCAAGTGAGCCCGCTGCCACACCGCCACCAGACAGGTAAATGGCTTTAAAGCCACTTTGCGTCGCTAGCATGGCGTGATAGGCATTAATGGCACCTATGATTTGTAACGGCTTTTCTGTCGCCAGCGCGGCGCGAAAGCGTGCGCCCGCCGTAAGAGATTGAGTCATGATCAGGTTTCCTGTTAGCCGGTATTAGAAAAAAGCTGCTTCAGCTTCAGCAGGCATAGTGACACCGGTTTGCTTGGCCTTTTGCAGCACTTCCCAGAAGTAACGGTAGGTGGCGCGGTCGTGTAATTCCCCGGCGTATTGAATCGGGCCCCAATCGGCGGCTTGCGCCGTGAGCAGGATATTGGCAGCATCGCTGACTTCATCGAAGTTGGGCTTCATGGCATCAACAATTGCCTGGATCTGCGTCGGGTAAATACTCCACATACGCATGAACCCGAACTCATTGCGGGCCCGGTAGGCATCGCTGTAAGTCACTTCGGCATTTTTCAAATCCAGGGTGACGTTATGTGCAGGCACTACGCCATTTGCCAGCGCGGCGGAAACGACTTCACTTTTGGCACGCGCCAGTAATTGATGGTCAAACTGGCCCGGGCTGCGCATGGCAGTGGCTGGAATCGCGCCGTGATGGGCACTCACAAAATCCATTAAACCAAAATCCAGTACCTGCAACCATGGCAGTTGCGCAATCTCATGCACCTGGCGCAGGGCGCCATGTGTTTCAATCAGTAGATGCACCGGAATTTCGCGATCTATGCCGTGCTGCTTGGCAACCTGCTGAATATAGGCAATCATTTCGCGAGCCTGGGCGATATCCGTACATTTGGGGATCGTCAGGTAGCTCAATACCTGGCCGGCACCACCAACCAGGATATCAATATCTTTTTTCCAGTGCGGGTGGGTGTAATCATGGATGCGTGCACCGGCCATCTTGTGCTGGTTGGCCTCAGAGTTCAGGATGCGTACTATCATTTCTGCATGTGCCTGTTCCTGGCCGCTGGCCGCACCATCTTCGCAGTCGCAGGTGATATCGAATACCGGGCCTGCGCCATTTGGGTTCGCCGGATCTTGCAGCGACAATGCCTTTAAAATCAGTTTTTCACTGCCGGCAAAGTGCTCACAGGCCGGGATCACCGGGAACGGTTTTTCACCGCTAAACAACGCCTGATTTGGATGAACCGCCATCATCAATTTCCTTTTCGTGGAATGAGTACTGTGTAATCGAGATCGAGCACCACGTGCGGATGGTAGCCCTGGGTAGTTTTGATATTCTCCAGTGTGGTCGGAGGCATATTCTTGACGCCCACCATACGCAATCGCAATGCGCCCAGTTCCGGGTGCGGCAGCGACCATTTGTCCAGGACCTTGGTCAGACAGTAAATCGTGTCACCGGCATAACTCGGGTTGGCATGCGTGCCGCCATTGATCGCCAGGATAGAAATGGCATTCTCCAGTCCTTCGTAACTCAGTGCCCGACATGCCGAAATCACCACGCCGCCATAGACCAGGCGCTTGCCTTGAGGTGTGCTTTTCATCAGGTGCGCGTCAAAATGCAGGCGGGCATTGTTCTGGTATAAATGTGTGGCCAGGGTATGGTCGGTTTCATTGATGGTCAGGCCGGATGGGTGGCGCATGCATTCGCCTACTTCGTAATCATCCCACCAGTATTTGCCGCGGGTGGCAACGCCCAGGTCATTTTGTAACTTGAAGTTGGCAGGTATAGCTAATGACTCAGCTGCTACAAATTCAGGTAGTTCTGGAATGACGGTTTCCGGGGCAGTGGCCTCATGGTTTCTTTTTTGTACCATGACCCAGCGTACCCAGCTAAGCACAGGCTGTTGATGCTGGTTAAGCGTAGTTGAACGTACCCAGACCACGCCATTTTTGCCACTGGAATTCTGTTTAAGACCTATCACTTCGCTGGAAGTCGTCAGCGTGTCACCTACATAAATCGGTTGCAGGAAACGCACATCGGCATAGCCCAGATTGGCAACCGCATTGACTGACACATCCGGTACTGTTTTACCAAAGGCGATATGAAACGCCAGCAGGTCGTCTATCGGCATATTCGGGTAGCCTAAGGCCTGCGCCAGCGGCTCACTGCAATGCAGCGGGTTGCGTGCTCCGGTCAGGGCAATATAAAGCGCACTATCCCCGGCAGTGATGGTGCGTGGGGTCGCGTGCTGGATGACTTCGTGCAGTTTGAAGTCTTCGAAGAAACGGCCTGCAGAAATTTTGCTTTGCATGGTGTCCTCCTTTAAAACTTTTCAGTAGGGTTAAGCATTAAATAAACTCCTCTTCCAGTTCGCTGATAGCCTCGGCGAGATGAATCAGGCGTTGTGCTGCTTTGATATGATGGTGTTCTACCAGCTTGTCGTTGACGACCACTGTGCCGCGACCCGCTTCATTGGCCTCTTTTAAGGCCTTGATAATCAGGCGGGCATGTTCAACCTCGCTGCGCTGAGGTGTATAAGCGTCATTACAGTAAGCAATCTGCGCCGGATGCACCAGTGACTTGCCATCCATGCCGATATCGCGGCCAATGCGGCAGGCGTATTCAAACGAATGCATATTTTTGAAATCACTGGTGATGCCATCAATGACGCCTTTACCATAAGCACGTGCGGCAAGAATCACCAGGGATAATGAAGTCAGGATAGCAGAACGTTCGTGCGTCACGCGTGCATGTAACTGCGAAATCAGATCTGAGGTGGCCATCACCATACAGATCACACGTTCAGAAGCAGCGGCGATCTCTTTGGCATTCAGTACCGCCAGCGGGCTTTCTATCATCACCATCATGGGCACGTCTTTGCCACCGGCATCATCCAGTAATTGTTGCGCGCGCAAAACGTCTTCGCGGGATTCTATATTTGGAAACAATATGGCATCGGCACCCACATTAGCCACGGCCTGGATATCATCGTGACCCCAGATCGAATCCAGGTCATTGACGCGAATGACGACTTCGCGTTTGCCATAACCACCTTGTCTGGCTGCGTGCACCACATTGTCGCGTGATTGCAGTTTGGCATCAATCAGAATCGGGTCGCCCAGATCCAGGATGACTGAATCTGCCGCCAGCGTGCGTGCGCGTTCCAGGTAGTGTGTATTGCACCCTGGCACATACAGCATGGACCGTCTGGGTCTGAGTGGATAGGGCATTCTTTTTTCCTTGTTAGGGAGATTTCACTGAATTATTGATGATAAAATTTTGTCTGTCAATGAATATCTTATGTCTTATATAAGATATAAAACAGTGGACATCTGAGTTTTGTCTATGGTATAAATTAATTAAGCATGGCGGAATGAAGTTTTTCGCATATCAGAAAATGAATAAAGCGTTTACCTGGAGCGTTTACCAATGATGGATAAGCAGTTTGCATCGGCGAGTTACAGACCCTTATATGATCAGATCAAGGTGTTGATTACGCAAAGCCTGATTGGCGGTGAGTGGCGGCCTGGTGACATGATCCCCAGCGAGATTGACCTTGCGCAACGTTATAAAGTCAGCCAGGGCACGGTGCGTAAAGCCATTGATAGTCTGGCGACAGAAAATATCCTGATTCGCCGCCAGGGTAAAGGCACATTTGTCGCCACTCATAACCAGGATGACGTGAAATTACGTTTTTTAAGGCTCACAGCAGAAAATGGCCAGAAAGAGTTACTGCAAAACGAGTTTCTCTCCTGTATTAAAAGCAAAGCCAATGCGCACATAGGAAAAGTGCTGGAAATCAAGGCCGGTGCAACCACTATTGAAGTAAAGCGTCTGTTAACTTTCTCTGGCCGCCCCCTGATTTATGACCATATCGTGGTGCCGGCTGCGCCATTCAAAGGCCTGAATCGCGCCAAGGTGGAAGAGAGCAATGGCTCGATGTACAGCATGTACGAGTCGCAATTTGGTATTCGCATGATACGGGCGGAAGAGCGCATCAAGGCGGTAGCGGCGGATGCGGAAGTGGCAAAAGCATTGGGTTTGAAAGAAGGATATCCACTATTGAGTATTGAGCGGGTGTCGTTTACTTATGGCGATAAGCCTATGGAATGGCGGTTTGGGTTGTGTCTGACCGACGACCATCACTACATGAGCGAACTCGAATGATTAAAAATTCTTCATTAGCGGCGTTGGACTGCGCTTGCCGTGCTGCTCGCACTGTCTGCGCTTATCCGCCTTGCTACTGAAGTTTTTTAATCATTCTATCCAGATAGCCAAGGCAAGATTAAGGAAAAATAATGGACGATTTGAAGAAGCGCGCACTGGATTACCACCAGTTTCCCAAGCCGGGAAAACTGAGCGTTGAATCGTCCAAACCATGCGCCACACAGCAGGATTTATCGCTGGCTTACACACCTGGCGTGGCTGAACCGGTGCGTGAAATCGAAGTAGATCCTGCCAATGCGTATAAATACACGAATAAAGGTAACCTCATTGCCGTGATTACCGATGGCACGGCAGTGCTTGGACTTGGCAATGTGGGCGCACTGGCAGGCAAGCCGGTGATGGAGGGGAAAGCGGTATTGTTCAAACATTTTGCTGGGATTGATGTGTTTGATATTGAAGTGAATGCTGCGACGCCGGATGAATTTATCCAAACGGTGGTGAATATTGCACCGACTTTTGGCGGTATTAATCTTGAGGATATTGCCGCCCCCCACTGTTTTTATATAGAAAATGAGTTGAAAAAACGCCTGGATATTCCGGTATTTCATGACGACCAGCATGGCACTGCGGTGATTGTCGCAGCGGCATTGCTGAATGCGCTTGAGTTACAGGGAAAAACTTTGCCTAGCGTGAAAATAGTATTTTTAGGTGCAGGTGCAGCCGGTTGCTCGTGTGCAAAGTTGCTCAAATTAATGGGCGCCAAATATATCACCATGGTAGACCGCAAAGGCGTACTGGATACTTCACGTGATGATTTACACGATAACAACCGTGAGTTGGCCGTTGCGACTACAGATGCCAATAGCCTGGCAGATGTCATGCCTGGTGCCGATGTATTTATTGGTGTATCCGCTAAAAATGGCCTGCCGCCAGAATTGGTCACTGATATGGCGGCAAAACCTGTGATCTTTGCATTGGCGAATCCGGATCCCGAAATTCTGCCTGACCAGGTATTTGCGCTACGCGATGATGTCATCATGGCGACCGGTCGCAGTGACTTTCCTAACCAGGTAAACAATGCTTTGTGTTTCCCTTACCTTTTCCGCGGCGCGCTCGATGCACAGGCGAAGCAGATTACAGAAGAAATGAAAGTCGCAGCTGCTAAAGCATTAAGTGCGCTGGCACGTGAGCCGGTACCGCAACAGGTGCTGGATGCTTACCAGCTGGAATCACTCTCTTTCGGTAAGGATTACATTATTCCTAAACCATTTGATCCGCGGTTAATGGAGTTTGTCGCTGGCGCTGTGGCGCAGGCGGCCAAACCAGGTAAATGAAGACATTATGATTGTTAAAAAACCAAAAAAACAACGGCCCAAAAACCTCAATCTGTTCACCATTCGCTTGCCAGTCAATGCCGTGGTGTCGATTATGCACAGGGCCAGTGGTGTAGTGCTGTTTCTGATACAGCCGTTGATGCTATGGGCACTGTATCTCTCGTTGCGCAATGAGCAAGGGTACTCCGCTGTTTCAATGCAGTTGCAGCAATGGCCGGTAAAGCTGCTGTTGACTGGCTTGGCCTGGGCTTTCTTTCATCACTTTTATGCTGGTCTCCGGCATCTGGCGATGGACGTGCACTGGATGACCACTTTGCAAAAAGCAAGATTCTCCAGCCGCGTGGTCTTGGGTTTGGTGGCGGTGACTATGTTGTTTGTGATATTTGCCTTCTGGAAATAAGTTTGGAATATTCGTTTGAAGATTGAGTTTCTGCCATGCTTTTAGAACTGCTGACCGCAAAGTACCCTGGTATGCGGCTGTGGTTGACACAGCGCTTGTGTGCATTGTCCATGGTGGCAGGTTTGCTGCTGTTTTGGGTACGTGTGTTATGGCTGGCACCACAGAATTACGACGGCTGGGTGGCTGTATTTGCACCTTGGTGGTGGCGTTTGCTGTGTGTTTGGTTTTTTATTTGTATGTTGCTGCATGCATGGCTGGGCGTACGCGATGTATTGCGTGACTACGTACCGCATTTAGGTATACGGGCGGTATTGCAATGGCTGGTGAATCTCGCTGTATGGGGTAATGCAGTGGCGGTTGTATGGATTTTGTCTGGAATGAAGTTTTGAGGTGATTGGCATGGCCGGGTTCATAATATGAGTGCAAGTAATATTCAGCATCACAAGGTAGATGCCGTCATTATCGGTGGTGGCGGTGCCGGCTTGCGCGCCGCCTTACAGCTGGCAGAGTCTGGTGCAGATGTCGCTTTACTATCAAAAGTATTTCCTACCCGTTCACACACGGTGGCTGCACAAGGCGGTATCGCCGCAGCGTTGGGTAATGTCTCTGACGACAACTGGCTGTGGCATATGTATGACACGATCAAGGGCTCGGATTACCTTGGCGACCAGGATGCCATCGAATTTATGTGCCGCAATGCTGCCAAGGCGATTATTGAACTCGAACACTTCGGCATGCCCTTCGACCGGCTCGAGAATGGCCGTATCTTCCAGCGTCCGTTTGGCGGCATGACGCGTAACTTTGGCGAACAACCGATTTCCCGTACCTGTGCTGTGGCTGACCGCACCGGCCATGCCATGCTGCATACCTTATACCAGCGGAATGTCAAAGCCAACACCCAATTTTTTATTGAATGGTTCGCCCTGGATCTGATCCGTGACAGCGATGGGGATGTGCTTGGCGTGATAGCGCTGGAAATTGAAACCGGCGATATCCATGTCATTCATGCCAAGGCCACAATGCTGGCTACCGGCGGTGCAGGCCGTATTTTCCAGGCCAGTACCAATGCGTTTATCAATACCGGCGATGGCCTGGGCATGGCGGCACGTGCCGGCTTGCCGTTGCAGGATATGGAGTTCTGGCAATTTCACCCGACTGGTGTACTCAATGCCGGCGTACTGATCACCGAGGGCGTGCGTGGGGAGGGTGGTTACCTGGTCAACAGTGAAGGCGAGCGCTTTATGGAGCGTTACGCGCCAACCGCCAAAGACCTCGCCAGCCGCGATGTGGTTGCGCGTGCAATGGCGACGGAAATCAAAGATGGTCGCGGTGTAGGCAAATATAAAGACGCTGTCTACCTCAAACTGGACCATCTGGGCGAAGACATTATCAATAAACGCCTGCCAGGTATCCGCGAAATCGCCAAAACCTTTGCCGGGGTAGACCCGACTGCCGCGCCAATTCCGGTCGTGCCGACTGCACACTACATGATGGGCGGGATTCCAACTAACCTGGATGGACAGGTAGTGATCCATGATGGCGAATCTGAACGGGTGGTGAATGGCTTGTATGCGGTGGGGGAATGTGCCTGTGTATCGGTGCATGGTGCCAACCGCCTGGGTTCTAATTCATTGCTGGACCTGGTGGTATTCGGCAAGGCTGCTGGCGACAAAATGGCGGCAGATATTGCTAGCACTCAATCACACAAACCTTTGCCTGCCAATGCAGAAGAAGCCACTCTCGCCCGTGTAAACCGCCTGGAAAGTCATTCAGCCGGAGAAAATGTAGCCGACACCGGGCACGCCATGCGCCAGGTGATGCAAAAACATTGTGGTGTATTCCGTTTTCCGGAGTTACTGGAAACTGGCGTCAGTGCGATTGAACAAGTCGCCGAGCAGGCAGCGCATCTGCGTATCACAGACAAGAGCAAAGTATTCAATACCGCACGCGTGGAAGCGCTGGAACTGGATAACCTGATGCAAGTGGCAATGGCTACCATGAGTGCAGCACATGCGCGACAGGAAAGCCGTGGTGCACATGCGCGCGCAGATTTCCCGGAACGCGATGATACGAAATGGTTAACGCATTCACTATATTTTGCCGGCGAACAAAAGCTGATTTATAAACCGGTGCGCTTGCAGCCATTAAGCGTTGAAACATTTGCGTTGAAGAAAAGGGTGTATTGATATGCGTTTCTCCATCTACCGGTTTAATCCGGACGTAGACAAAAAGCCCTACATGCAGGACTACGATATCGCGCTGGAAGACAGCGACCAGATGCTGCTGGATGCGCTGATTCGGGTGAAAGCGCTGGATGATACCTTGAGTATGCGTAAGTCGTGCCGCGAAGGGGTGTGCGGCAGTGATGCGATGAATATCAATGGCAAGAATGGCCTGGCCTGTATTACCAAACTGGGAGATTTGCAGGAACCGGTAGTGCTGCGCCCTATGCCGGGCTTGCCGGTGATCCGCGATCTGGTGGTCGATATGACGCAGTTTTTTGAGCACTACAACTCGGTGATGCCATATTTGCAAAATCACGAGTCACCGCCGGAAACTGAGCGCCTGCAAAGCCCTGAAGACCGCGCCAAGCTCGATGGCCTGTATGAATGTATTTTATGCGGTGCCTGTACTACCTCATGCCCCAGTTTCTGGTGGAACCCGGACAAGTTTGTCGGCCCGGCCGGATTACTGCAAGCCTACCGTTTTATTGCTGATAGCCGCGACCAGGAGCAGGAAGCGCGCCTGGAAAACCTGGAAGACCCTTACCGTTTATACCGCTGCCATAACATCATGAACTGTACGGATGTCTGCCCAAAAAAACTCAACCCGAATGCAGCGATTGCAGCCATCAAGGATCTGAAAATAGAGACTGCCAAATCGCACAAGCAGGATGCGCCCGGCAAGAAAATCTTTGGTATCAAGGTACTTTAAGGAGTGGACATGTTGAACGCGGAAATCTTACGAGAAGCAGAACAACGGCGACTGGCCTGGCGCTGCCGCCGTGGCATGCTGGAACTGGATATCGTATTGCAACGCTTTGTCGGCAAACATTTTAATGGCCTGACCATGACGGAAATGGCACAGCTGGATACGCTCCTGGAATTGCCGGACAACGTGTTTTGGGAGTTGATACAAGAGGTCCAAACTCAAGTGTCAGCCACAAAATCACTGGCTAAAGAGTACGCATCCGTGTTGCAGAAATTAAGGGAAAGCCGGCCATCGGCAGAACAGGAAACTGCATGATTCAGCATATGGGGGAAGAGCCAATCGCGCTGGACGCCAGTGCCCTGGGTGATTACTGGCCGGGGATACAGCTTTATTATCCGCCGGTGAAATATGCGCCCAGCCTGGGTATTTATGAAGATATGGAGCAGGCAGCCAGCCGTATGGTCAAGCATGCCCATTTCACCAATGCACACACGCTGATTTTTGACCTGGAAGATGGCTGTAGGCAAAAGGAAATGAGCCGGACCTTGCTACGCCAGGAACTACCTAAGCTGCGTAAGGTGAACGAGCGGGTAACGATTGCCATCCGTGCCAACTCTTTTCGTACCGATGAGTACGAAGAGGACATGAAACTGGTGCGCGATATGGGCGAGTATATCGATGTCGTGATGCTGGCGAAAGCAGGGGAGTCCTATGGCGCGGCAGAGGTGCGTGATTTATCCAGTTTCCTGATCAGCATTAACCCGCACATTACCATCCAGCCGATTATCGAGCACCCGAAATCGCTCAAGATCGCGCCGGACTTGATGCAGTACGACACTGTAAAACATGTGGTATTCGGTATCCATGACTTCTCCAAGGCACTGGGCATACATATCACGCCGGAACACTGGATAGAAGAGCTGTTTTACTTTATCAACCAGATGATTTTTGAAGCCAGGATCGCCGGAAAAGGCGTGATTGGCGGCGTCGAAACACTGATAGGTAGCAATATCATGCCGGACAAATTTGTGGAGCCGCATGATGTACGCCGCTGGCTGGATCTGCATGGTGATAACGAGTCACGCGTGGTTTACAAGCATGCCTGCCAGGAAGCGGCCATGGGATTGACTGGCAAGCAGGTGATCCACCCCGGCCATATTCATTTGTGCAAAACCGCTTACACGCCATCGCCGACTGAAATCAACCAGAAAGTGGCGATCCTGAAAGCGGCGATTGAGGCGGATGCTTTGCTGGGTGGCGCAATCAAGTTCGACGGTGAGATGCTGGATCCGCCTATGTTTGGTAAGGCCTTGCAGACGCTGTTGCGGGCGCATGCATTAAGGGCATTGAAGACCAGTGATATGGAATTTGCGCTGCATGTGTTGCAGTTGATGCCGGCGCAAGTAGTACGCCAGAACTGGCCCTACGGCATTCTGCTTTAATCAATGGCTGCGCGGGCGAATCACTGCGTTGCGCGGTACTCGAAATCCTCATGTACTTGAGTACATTCCGGTTTCTGCGTGCCGTGCGTCTTGTGCTTCATCCCGCTCGCTCATTGATAGGAGTGATGATTACTTAAAAGGCATTTCCAAAAGAAATGCGTATGACGCGTGATAAAAACCCTGCACGCTTAGAGATTCAGGAAAGGTTTTGAGATGACACAGTTAGCACCTTATCCACAATGGCACTGGGACATCCCCGAGCTGTTTAATATTGGTGTCGCTTGTAGCGACCGCCATCTGGGTACTGCAAAAGCAGGTAAGATTGCCATGATTGTGGAGGATGATACCTTCGGCACTAGTACGATTACGTTTGCTGCGCTGGCGGAACAGACTAATCGTTTTGCACAAGTATTACGCGATCTTGGCGTGGTTGCGGGTGATCGCATCCTGATCCGTTTACCTAATAGCCTGGATTACCCTATCGCTTTTCTGGGGGCGATGAAAACTGGTGCGGTTTCAGTGCCAACGTCTACCTTGCTGACTGCGGAAGAAGTGGCTTATCTGGCGAAAGATTCAGGAGCTGTAGTGCTGGTAAGCGATGCAGCTGCTTGGGCGACTATGTCAGTCAAGATGCAGGAAAACATCGCGCAAACGCCCAACCTGAAGCATATTTTACTGACGCAGTTAACAAGCGAAGTTCCAACTTCAGGCGTGTTCAACGTATTGTCATTTAAAACAGCATTGTCAGTAGTTCAACAAGCCAAGCCCGCTTATGCAACACGCGCTGAAGATCCTGCTTACCTGGTCTACACTTCAGGGACGACTGGATATCCCAAAGGAGTATTGCATGCGCATCGGGCTTTGCTAGGACGCCAGCCCGCGGCAGAGTACTGGTTTAATTACAGTGATGAATTGCAAGACCGCATCATGCATTCCGGCAAGTTTAACTGGACTTATGTGTTAGGTACCGGCCTGATGGATCCTTTATATCTGGGTAAAACCGTGATTGTGCATGAAGGTAAGAATGATGCTCAAAAATGGCTGGACTTGATTGCCAAGCATAAAGCCACCATCTTTATTGGTGTGCCAACGATTTATCGCCAGTTATTACAGAAAACCACCGCTACCCAAGCGGATATACCAAGTGTGCGCCACTTTATGAGCGCCGGAGAGCATTTGTCCGATGAAGTGCTGACGCAATGGCGGGAGCGTTTCGGCTTGGATATCTATGAAGCGGTGGGCATGAGCGAGTTTTCCTATTACCTGTCGCAAAGTATTTACCGGCCCATACGCGCCGGGTCGGCTGGCTTTCCGCAGCCCGGACATGATCTGGAATTGCTGAACCCGGAAACGCGCGAGCCGGTCGCAGCAGGTGAAGAGGGGATGATTTGTGTGCCTGAGTCTGATCCGGGGTTGTTCCTGAGTTACTGGAATCTGCCGGAAGAAACCGCCAAATACAAACATGATGGTTATTTCTTCACCGGCGATTATGCCAAATACGACGCCGATGGTTATATCTGGTTTCTTGGCCGCAAGGATGACATTATCAAGAGCTTTGGCTACCGCGTCTCACCCTATGAGATCGAGCGGGTTTACAAAGGTCATCCTGGCGTGGCGGATTGCGCCGCGATTGGTGAAGAGATTGAGAAAGATAAACTGCTGGTGGTGATCTATGTGATTCCGAAACCAGAGTGTGAAGTGCAGGCAGATGAACTGATTGCTTTTGGCAAACAACACCTGGCCGCTTACAAAACACCAAAAACGGTTTACCTGGCAAAGGAATTTCCACGCACTAAAAATGGTAAAATTCTACGTAAAGATGTGGGACCGGCGATTGCCTACATGAAAAGCAGCGCCCGCTAACCATCACAATCATTTCAAGAACACCTATACCGAAAAGCCATGGCCCTGATCAAGACACAGGATTTTATCGAGAGTGTTGCGGATGCCCTGCAATATATCTCTTACTACCACCCTGAAGATTACATCCGGGCCTTGGCCGTTGCTTACGAAAAAGAACAATCTCCCGCCGCAAAAGACGCGATTGCACAGATTCTGACCAACTCGCGCATGTGCGCGGAAGGCAAACGCCCGTTGTGCCAGGACACCGGCATAGTGGTGGCGTTTGTCAAAGTCGGCATGCAAGCCCGCTTTGAAGGCGATATGACAGTGGCAGAGATGGTGAACGAGGGCGTGCACCGTGCTTACCTGCATCCGGAAAATACCTTGCGCGCTTCTATCGTTAATGATCCTGCCGGAGTACGCAAAAACACTAAAGACAATACGCCTGCCATTACCCATATCGAGATGGTTGCGGGTGACACGGTTGATATCCAGATCGCGGCCAAAGGCGGCGGCTCGGAGAATAAATCCAAACTGGCAATGCTGAACCCTAACGATAGTATCGTCGACTGGGTGATGAAAGTAGTCCCGCAGATGGGAGCTGGCTGGTGCCCGCCCGGTATGCTGGGCATAGGCATAGGCGGTAGTGCGGAAAAAGCCATGCTGCTGGCCAAAGAATCATTGATGCAGCCGATTGATATTCAGGAGTTACAAGCCCGCGGTGCGAAAAACAAAATCGAAGAACTGCGGCTGGAGTTGTATGAAAAGGTCAATCAGTTAGGCATAGGTGCGCAAGGGCTGGGTGGGCTTACCACGGTGCTGGATGTGAAAATCCTCGACTACCCGACTCATGCCGCCAGTTTGCCGGTGGCGATTATCCCGAATTGTGCGGCGACACGGCACGTGCATTTTACGCTTGACGGCTCAGGAGTGGCAGAGTTGACGCCGCCAAACTCTGATGTTTATCCGGATGTGCATTGGACACCAAGTCCGCAAGCTATCCGTGTTAATCTTGAAACAGTGACGCGCGAAGAAACCCAATCCTGGAAAAACGGCGATACCTTGTTGCTCACCGGCAAGATTCTGACCGGACGCGATGCAGCCCACAAACGCATTAAAACCATGCTGGATAAGGGCGAACCCTTGCCGGTGGATTTCAATAACCGCTTTATTTACTACGTTGGACCAGTCGATGCCGTCCGCGACGAAGCGGTCGGCCCGGCTGGCCCGACCACAGCAACCCGCATGGATAGCTATACCGATATGATGCTGAGCACTGGTTTGCTAGGCTCGATCGGCAAGGCCGAACGTGGTGAAGATGCTTTGGCTGAAATTGCCAAGCATCAGTCGGTTTATCTGATGGCGGTAGGTGGTGCAGCTTACCTGGTAAGCAAGGCAATCAAGAAATCCCGCGTGCTGGCTTTTGAAGATTTAGGCATGGAGGCCATCTATGAGTTTGATGTGGTGGATATGCCGGTGACTGTGGCCGTGAGTGCCAATGGCGAATCTGTGCACAATACCGGGCCTGCGCTGTGGAAAAAAAAGATTGCCTTGCTCGCGGTATGATTTTAATCGCACTCATGTGCCTGAAATCACAGAGTTTGCGCACGAATAGGTGAAAGATACGTCATACTACTAAGGGCATAAATGAGGCCAGTATGATAAAAATGAATGGTGGGAAATTGCGATGTTCAATGGCATGCGTTTGGCTGATGTGTAGTGTCAGCCTGGTTGTGCATGCGGAATCCGCGCTGGATTATTTTACTGACAAGGATGGCCGCTACAGCGGGCCTTCACTGGAAGATCAGGTTGCCTTGATGGATACTGATCGCAACGGCTTTGCCGATGTGTTTGAGGTGCGTGCCTATCTGGAAAAACAGCATGGCAAAGGCTACCAGAAAGAATTGCTGGATAAATGGGAGTCGTCTGCCTCTGGCAAGAGTTGCAGCACCCCGTTTGCCAAAGAACTATATAGCGACAGTAACCGATAGTGTATTTTCGCTGTCGGTGCTTGTCAATTAGAAGATAATATTGAATGTTACAAGCAGTTAACATTCTGCAGAATGGACTGCATTATAATTAAGTGAGGCTACACCTCACACTCAGGCAAATATCCAGCGTTATTTGCATCACTATTTTGTATTATCACCGACTTTGTTTTTTGATAGAGCCTACATCATGTTACAAGCATACGATATCCACGTAAAAGAACGCGCCGCGCAAAACCTGCCTCCCTTGCCACTTAATGCCGAGCAGGTGGCGGAACTGGTTGAGTTGTTAAAAAATCCTCCTGCCGGTCAGGAAGCCTTGTTGGTTGATCTGCTGCAAAACCGTATTCCTGCTGGCGTAGACCAGGCGGCTTATGTGAAAGCAGCCTTTTTGGCCGACATTGCGAATGGCACATCGCAATCACCACTGGTCAGCGCCGAAAAAGCGGTGGAATTACTGGGTACCATGCTGGGTGGCTATAACGTGCAGGCACTAGTGGCTTTGCTGGATACGCCTATGGCGTCCCATGCAGTCAAAGCACTGTCTACCACTATCCTGCTGTTCGATGCATTTCATGATGTAGATGAAAAAATGAAAGCGGGTAACCCGCATGCCAAAACATTGATTACTTCGTGGGCGAACGCTGACTGGTTCACCAGCAAGCCAGCCCTGGCAGAAGAAATCAAACTGGTAGTATTCAAGCTTGAAGGCGAAACCAATACTGATGACTTGAGCCCGGCACAAGATGCCTGGAGCCGCCCGGATATTCCTTTGCATGCCAAAGCCATGCTGGTCAATCGCATGACTGACGGTCTCACTGTGATCGAAAACCTCAAGCAAAAAGGTTTGCCATTAGCTTATGTGGGTGACGTAGTCGGTACAGGTTCCTCGCGTAAATCTGCCATTAACTCAGTGCAATGGTGGATGGGCGACGACATTCCGTTTATTCCTAACAAGCGTACCGGTGGCGTGGTCATCGGCAGCAAAATTGCGCCTATCTTTTTTAACACCGCTGAAGACTCCGGTGCGTTACCGATTCAATGTGATGTTTCCGGGCTGAACACTGGTGATGTGATTGTGATCAAACCCTATGAAGGCAAAGTATTGTCTGAGGCGGGTGCATTACTGTCTACTTTTGAGATGAATCCGATTACCTTACCGGACGAAGTGCGTGCCGGTGGCCGTATTCCGCTGATTATTGGTCGCGGCCTGACTTCGAATGCTCGCAAGGCCTTAAACCTGCCGGACACTGATGTTTTCATCAAATCGATTCCAGCTAAGGATACCGGTAAAGGTTATACCCTGGCACAGAAAATGGTCGGCCGTGCCTGTGGCTTGCCAGAAGGTTTCGGCGTCCGCCCTGGTACGTACTGTGAACCGAAAGCTACTACGGTGGGTTCACAGGATACCACCGGCGGGATGACGCGTGATGAGCTGAAAGAACTCGCTTGCCTGGGCTTTAGTGCAGATCTGGTGATGCAAAGCTTCTGCCATACTGCGGCTTACCCGAAACCGGTCGATATCAAGCTGCAACACGAATTACCTGAGTTTATGTCCAGCCGTGGTGGCGTCAGTTTACGTGCTGGCGATGGCGTGATTCACTCATGGTTGAACCGCTTGATTCTGCCGGATACCGTCGGTACCGGTGGTGACTCACATACCCGCTTCCCGATTGGCATCAGCTTTCCGGCCGGTTCCGGCCTGGTAGCATTTGCCGCAGCCACAGGTGCCATGCCACTGGATATGCCGGAATCTGTACTGGTGCGCTTTAAAGGCGAGATGCAGCCTGGCATTACCTTGCGTGACCTGGTGAATGCGATTCCCTATGCTGCGATTAAAGAAGGGACTTTAACGGTAGGCAAGCAGGGCAAGAAAAACGTATTCAATGGCCGCGTGCTGGAAATCGAAGGCTTGCCAGACCTGAAAGTGGAACAGGCTTTTGAACTGGCCGATGCTTCTGCCGAGCGTTCCGCCAATGGATGTACCGTATTGTTGAACAAGGAGCCGGTGATCGAATTCCTGAGTTCCAATATCGTGCTGATGCAGAACATGATCGAAAACGGCTATGCCGATGCACGTACGCTGGAGCGCCGTATCGCCAGCATGAAAGCCTGGCTGGCGAAGCCGGAGCTGTTGCAACCGGATAGCGATGCCGAATACGCCCATATCATTGAAATCGACCTGAAAGACATCACGGAACCACTGGTCGCTTGCCCGAATGACCCGGACGATATCAAACCATTATCTGCAGTTGTCGGTGACAAGATTGATGAAGTCTTTATCGGTAGCTGCATGACCAATATCGGTCATTATCGTGCCGCCGGTAAGGTACTGGAAGGCGCGGGCGGTATTCCAACCCGATTGTGGATTGCACCGCCGACGCGTATGGATGAAGCACAATTGCGTGCAGAAGGTGTGTACTCAACCTTTGGTGTCGCCGGTGCGCGTACTGAAATTCCGGGTTGCTCGCTATGTATGGGTAATCAGGCGCGCGTGGCCGATAAAGCCACGGTATTCTCCACCTCTACCCGTAACTTTGATAACCGCATGGGTAAGGATGCACGAGTATACCTTGGCTCGGCTGAGCTGGCGGCAGTGTGCGCCAAACTGGGCAGGATGCCTACTGTGCAAGAATACCTCGATACCTTGGGTACTCGCCTCACCAATACGGCCGAGATATACAAATACCTGAATTTTGACCAAATGACACAATATGCAGATTCCCTGCAGAATGTGAAAAAGATTATCCCGATTCAAGAAACGGCATAGGCTTTTTATACGGCTGATAAAAGGGAGCTTAGGCTCCCTTTTTGTTTTCAGTCAGAACGCATCCTTGCAACTGTAAAACCTGCATTGCTGACACCAGTTTTGATTATGATGTATTTACCTGCATATATTTTTTGATGCGTATGCGTCAGATATGCTGAGTCCGTCACCATTTTTTCACAGCCAAGGAGAAGCACATGAAACCGTTTGACCAAGGATTGGTTAATTATCAACATCGTTTATTGGCTCATGATTACGGTCAGGTATTTTGCCGTTTTGATGCCAAACAGCAGGCTTTATGGAGCTATTTACATCAACCGCAACGTATTCCGTGCATCAACCATGAGTTGTTGCTGAATCTGCATGCGCATCATGAAGATATCCAGCGCAGCGGAGGCTATGTACAAACGGACTCTGAAGAAGTGTTGCCTATCCGCTATTCCATTTTTACTTCAGCCACCGCAGGTTATTTCAATATGGGCGGCGATTTGAGCAAAATGGCAGAGGCCATCCGCAATAAAGACCGTGCCCAGTTACAAGACTATGCAAAGTTGAGCATTGATGTGGTGGCGCAACGGGCATTTCGTTTTAACCTTGATCATGTCACCAAAATATCGCTATTGCAGGGAGAAGTGTTAGGCGCAGGGATAGAAGCAGCATTGACCAGTGATGTGCTGATTGCAGAACGCCAATCAGTGTTCTGCTTTCCGGAATTATTTTTTAACATGATTCCTGGTATGGGTGCTTACAGCTTTATCGCGCGTAAAGCCGGCATGGCTGTGGCGGATAAAATGATCCTGGGTTGCGAGCGGTTTACCGCTGAGCAATGCCTGGAAATGGGCCTGATTGATGTGGTGGTGGATGAAGGTGAGGGTGAACAGGCCGTGCAGGCTTTTATCCAGAAAAACAGCCGCCAGTCAGAAGGCTTTTTATCTGCGCAGAAAGCCAAGGCCAGGGTCAATCCCTTAACTTATAGCGAGCTTGAAGATATCGTCAATGTCTGGGTGGAAAATGCGCTGCGGCTGACTGAACGCGATTTAAAAGTGATGGACCGCTTTTATCGTGCGCAGTCCCGGTTATTTCCTGCTCAGGCATCTGAGAGTCAAGAGTCTGAGTCAGTGCATAACATAGACTCAGCGAATGACATTCAATCGGCAAATAACACTCAAATGGTACAGCACCATGCTGTGAATCAATAATGTTGCAGCTTACCTGTCATGCTTAAGTGCCCAGGCGCCCAATCATTTATTGGATCGTTTAGAAGAAAGCTTGCTGCGGTACTGCTGCAGTTGTGTGCGCGTTTCTTCGTACACATCCACAACGGCTTGATACAGGCCGGAAATGGTTTGGGCATCTGCCATACTTAAGCCTAACAGGCGGCGGCTACGCTTGCTGAGCGGAATCAGGCCCATATTGGCAGATTCCCCGGCCAGTGTATGCGCCAGCTTGTGCACGTGCTCAAACTTCAGGTCCAGGCATTCTGTGCCCAGGGTGCGAATCATGTCATCCGTCGTTTCAATAAATTCTGTAATCAGGCGATATAAAAACGCTTCACTACCGCCGAGTTTCAGTAAATGCTCCATGCGGTCATTGTCCAGCAGCGGCTCGCTAAGTGGAGTCATACTGGCTACTTTTTCGGCAGGCAATTCAGTGTGTGGACTGTTGGCTTTAACCAGCGCTTGCGCCGCAGTTGCGCGTGACGCACTTGCGGCAGGTTTGGCCGCAGGTTTCTCAATATTGCCGGTATCTATCGTTTGCGCAATGGCTTCAATCAAACCTTGAATCTGCCGCGAAATCACCGGCTTGGTCAGCACTTGGTAAACCCCTGCGTTTAGGCAGCGATCCTGCGTGGCCTTGGTGGCATCGGCGGTCAGGATGACTGTACGCAGCGGTTTGCTACCGGGCAGGGCATGGTAGATATTAAATACTTCCAGGCCATTCATTTCCGGCATGTTGTAATCCAGTATCATCAGGTCAAACTGATGATGTTCCAGCGCATCGAGTGCCTCGTCGCCATTATCGGCGGCTTTCACCACGCAATGCATGCGCTGCAATGTTTCATTCAGGATCATGCGGTTGACCACATTGTCGTCTGCGATCAGCACGCGGATTTTCTTGCGGAAACGGGTATGGCTGCTCAATGGCACCACGTTTGAAGTCAACTCAAGATTGACCTCATTTGAAACGTGTTGCGCGGAGGATTCACCGTGGGCCAGTGGCAACATCACTTCAAATGTGGTGCCGCTGGTGACATCACTGGTGACCTGAATCTTGCCGTCCATTAACTCAACCAGTTGCTTGGCAATCGAGGTGCCCAAGCCAGTGCCGCCATAGCGTCTGGTGATACTGCTGTCTGCCTGGGTAAAGCTGTCAAAAATATGCGGCAGTGCATCCGGTTTAATACCGATGCCAGTATCGCGGATATGGAATTTAAGTACGCTCATATTGGCATAGTGCTGCGTCAAAGTGACCACGACATCGACACCACCATGCTGCGTGAATTTGATCGCATTCGCCACCAGGTTCATCAATACCTGTTCAATATGGTGCATGCTGCCCACATAATGGCGTTCTACTGCCGGTTCCAGGTTAAAGCGCAACCATAATTGTTTGCGCTCGACTTCAATCTGGAACATCAGTTGTAGTCTATGAATCAGGTCCGGTAAATAGAATGGAATATCTTCCAGGTCGATTTTGCCTTTTTCGATCTTGCTGATATCGAGCACGTCATTGATCAGCTTTTTCAGGCTATTAGCCGATGCGCCAACCATTTTCAGCAATTCGGATTGTTTTTTGTCCAGTTTGGATTGCGCCAGTAATTCACTGGCACCAATAATGCCATTGAGAGGGGTTCGCATTTCATGGCTAATATTGGAAAGGAAGTTGGTTTTGGCCTCGTTGGCTTCACCGGCCTGTTTGGTGGCTTTTTCCAGGCTGATCTGCAAGCGCAGGGTATGCGGGGGAATAAGCAGGAGTGTCAGCAGGAAGCCGTAAGCCAGATGCTGGTGCTGGTTCCAGTAAGGGTTAAGGTATAAGGTAATGCTGAACCCGATCAGGCTGAGTACATAACAACCTTTGAAAAACTTGGTGCCGTAGCGCAGGCCATAACCGATAATCAGCCATAGATAAATGCCAATAAAAACGCCAGCCATGGCGCCTGAAATCATCTGCTCCAGCGAAGTGGCCGTGATATCCATGACCATGGCGACCCATTGCCGCCGTTCATTTTTCTGCGGATTACGCAAAATGTTGAACAACATCAGGAAACCACAACACAGGTAAATCAGGCAGACGCCGACCGGTTGGTAACCGCTGCCATTAAATAAAAGGTAGAGTGTGATGAAACTGACAAAAGTCACTCGAATCAACGCCTGTTCAGTTTCATTGCTGACGGATTTGATTTCGGTTAACTTATATATTATTTGTCTGATTAAATCACGCATGCTTGATTGCGGCCGGAATTATGTCATATCGGGGCAGATGCCCATCGTCTGGTCATCTTCTATGGATGTATAACGGACGATTCTTAAGATAACTTAAAGTTTAACAGGCTAAATTTGATAATCAAAGAAAGTTTACCTTTTAAGCGCCAAGCAGTGACAGTTACTGCCAGATATGATAAAAAAGCCTATGCTTTGCTGATTTTTACCCCTCACTATGACTGACCCCACCGTTTCTACGCCCGATTGTACGCCTCCCTCTTTCATCTCCCGCTGTCTTATGCGCACCAGGGCGCTATTGCCGATCTCATTTTTTATCGGCGGATTTGTGTGGGATGCAATCACCATAGGCAAGAAGGTCGCCATGCTCGATATGGTGATTTTTGCGTTGTATTTATTCATGGCCGCGATTTTAATGCATCAACTGGCAGAACCTTCCTCAAGCACCAGGCGTGTCGGTGAAAGGTTGCTAGGCTGGCAATGGGTTCAGAGCAGGGTATCCAGCTGGGCAGTGCACGACTGGCCTTACTGGATACTGCAATTCCTGTTTGGCAGCGTTTTGAGCGCGTTGTTTATCCTTTACTTTAAAAGCTCCAGTTATGGCCTGGCCTGGGTGCTGACATTGCTGCTGGGCGCCTTGCTGGTTGCAAACGAATTTATGGAAAGTGAATACCGGCGCCTGAGTCTTTGCTGGAGCATGTTCGGTTTGTGCTCCATTTTATGGTGCAACTTTGCCTTCCCTTTCCTGTTTGGCAGTGTGCATGCCGCCTGGTTTTATTTGAGCACGTTATTAGGTGCCACCATTACTTATGTGCTATACCAGCGTGCACCACGCCATGCCGGGCGCATCTGGCCGGTATGGGCAATTGCAGGCTTGTTAATGGTTGCCTACAGGGCGGACATGATTCCGCCAGTGCCATTGGTAAAACAGGCGGTGGTGGTCGCTTATGATCTGGAAAAGTCAGAGAAGGGCTACTGGATGACGGTGGAAAAGTCGCCATGGTGGAATTTCTGGCGCGTGGATAATGATCATTTTTATCTGGCACCAGGGCAGAAGCTGGTGTGTTTTTCATCGGTGTTCGCGCCACAGGGCTTGCATACCAAACTCGTGCATGACTGGCAGAGGAAAGTGGCAGGACAGTGGGTCAGTGTCTCAACCCCGGGATTTTCGCTGGCGGGTGGCCGGGATAACGGCTATCGCGGATATACCTATAAAAGTAATGTCACCGCGGGCGAATGGCGGGTCAAGATTCAAACTGCCACCAGGCAAACGATTGCGGTGAGTACTTTTAGTGTCAGCATCGGCACGCAGTCAGAATTGAATCATCGCGTACGCATACGTTATTAACTGGTTAGCGTTGCTGGCCTTCGCACCATGCGCGCGCATGTGTATCCAGCGCAAGCGTTTGTGCCAGCCAGTCCAGGTGCGGTTCAATTGATTGCCTCAAGGTCCATGGCGGATTGATCACCCACACGCCACTGCCATGCATGCCAAAGCCATCTGCACTTGGCTGCTGTACATCCAGGCAAACATGCAAATAATCGGTATTGAGGCTGTGCAGCTTATCCAGCATTTGCTGCGGTTCAGGCCGTTGCAGGCGCGGATACCAGATCAGGTAAGTGCCAGTGGCGAAGCGCTTCAGGCTGTCTTTAATGCAATCCACCACGCGCATGTAGTCATCTTTTACTTCATAGGGCGGGTCTATCAGCACCATGGCGCGTTTGGTTGGCGGCGGCAGGCAGGCTTTGATGCCCTCGAATCCATCCCTGGCCTGTATGATGACCTGCTTTTTCTGTGCATTGAACGCCTGCTCAAGCAATGCAGCATCGGCTGGATGCAGCTCAAACAAACGCAGTTTGTCATCTGCCCTTAAAAAGTGCTGTGCAATACAGGGTGAGCCAGGGTATGTGTCCTTACCGCTGGTGGCATGCGTCGCTGAAACGGCTTGCAGATAGCTATCAAAGACTTCGGGCGTGTCGGCCTGCTTCAGCCTGGCGATTCCACCCAAATACTCGGCCGTTTTATTGGCAACAGCTGTATCCAGGCGGTAAATGCCGGCGCCTGCATGGGTATCGATTGCCCAGTAAGGTTTATCTTTCTGGTTAAAATAATCCAGCACCAGGCTATAAACCCAATGCTTGAGGACATCGGCATGATTGCCGGCGTGAAAGGCGTGGCGGTAACTTAACATGGCATGGCTCTTGAACAGTCGTTATTATAAGTCACAATGCGGCGGTCACTCTCTGCATTTTTCTCGCGGCCTATTGTAGAAGCAGCCCAAATTGCTTTAGCATGCAGGCATGGATAAATCGCATACCAAACACAAGGAAACACACGATTGCTGTGGTTCAGGTCATCACGAATATAATGAAAAACACGCTCACACGCATGATGATCATGCGCATAACGATCACACACATGGCAACCCATTTTTAATTCCTTTCCTGGCCATCACCGTGTTTGCCGTGGTCGAGTTTGCAGGCGGCATGTGGACACAATCGCTGGCGCTGTTAAGTGATGCCTGGCATATGCTGTTTGATGTGCTGGCCCTGGGCCTGGCCATGTGGGCCGCGCATCACGCCCGCAAAAGCCCTGAATCCAGCCGGCTGGAGCTGCGTGTCTCCATGGTGAATGCCGTATCCATGCTATTGGTTGCGGTGTGGATCATCATCGAAGCCATTGAAAGACTCAGGAATCCCGTGCCGGTGGCAGGGGGCTACGTCAGTGTCATTGCGGTGCTGGGGCTGCTGGTGAATATCTTTGTTGCCAAGCATATGCACCACCAGCATCAACATCATGGCGGTGACGCCAGCCTGAACCACCGGGCCGCTTTCTTGCATGTGCTGGGTGATTTGCTAGGCTCAGTCACTGCCATTGTGGCAGGTGTCGTGATTTACTTTACCGGCTGGGTGACCATAGACCCGATCTTGTCTATCGTGATTTCAGTATTGCTGTTTGCTGTCACCCTTAATTTAATCAGGGACATACGACGTGGCACTATTCATCACCCACATTAGTCATCACCCCCATTAATCTGAAGGAGACCATCATGCCTTACGTGAATATCAAACTTGCAGGTTCAGTGACCAAAGAGCAGAAAAAACTCATTGCCAAGGAAATCACCGAAACCCTGACCAAGCATGCCCAAAAACCGGCCAACTACACCTATATTGTGTTTGAAGAGGTCGCGTATGAAGATTGGGCGATTGGTGGTGAGTTACTGGGGTGACGCGCTCAAAGCTGCCGCCTTCAAACCCGGCAACATGCGTGTAAAATACACGCATGTTTGATTCCAAGCCAGTACTCAAGAACTTACCCAATTTGCCAGGTGTTTACCGCATGCTGAATGCGGAAAACACTGTGATTTATGTCGGCAAAGCCAAAGACCTGAAAAAACGGGTTTCCAGCTACTTTAATAAAAACATCAATAGTCCGCGCACCAAAATGATGGTGTCGCAGATTGCGGGCATAGAAACCACAGTCACGCGCTCTGAAGCTGAGGCCTTGCTGCTGGAAAATAATATGATTAAAGGGCTGATGCCGCGCTACAACGTGTTGTTTCGCGATGATAAGTCCTACCCTTATATTTCCCTCACTGGCGATGCGTTTCCCAGGCTGGCATTTCACAGAGGCACACAGCGTAAAGGTCACCAGTATTTCGGCCCATTCCCCAGTGCACTGGCGGTGCGTGAGAGTATCCAGTTACTACAAAAAGTATTCAAGTTGCGCACCTGTGAAAATACCGTCTTTTCCAATCGCTCCCGCCCATGCCTGCAATACCAGATCGCGCGCTGTACCGCGCCTTGTGTGGACCTGATCTCGAAAGAAAATTACGCACAAGATGTACGTCATGCCGCCATGTTTTTGTTGGGTAAAACCAATGAAGTGATTGATGCCATCGGTGATGAAATGAATCGGGCCGCCGAAGAAATGGAATATGAACATGCTGCGATTCTGCGTGATCGCATGCAGGCTTTACGCCAGGTGCAGGCCAAGCAGTTTGTGAGTGATTTCAGTGTCAGCGATGCCGATGTCATTGCCTGTGCCGAGGCTGAAGGGCAGCATTGCATTAATCTGGTGATGATCCGTGGCGGACGCCATCTCGGCGATAAAAGCTTTTTCCCTAAAAACAGCCAGGATGCCGAGCTGACCGAAACCGTGGAAGCGTTTCTCACGCAATATTACATTTCGCAAAACACGCCGCCCTTACTGGTATGTGGCGCTGAAGTGGATAAAGAAGAATTTGAGGAAGTGCTCAGCGAGCAGGCTGGTCGCAAGATTCGCGTGCTGACCAATGCCATCGGGGATAAAAAAGTCTGGCTGAAAATGGCGCAAACCAATGCCGAGCTCGCCTTGCAGCAACGCATGGCTACTTCAGCCAACCAGCAGGCGCGACTGGTCGCATTGCGTGAAGCACTACGCCTGACTGAAAGTACAGAGCGCATCGAGTGTTTCGATATCAGCCATACCATGGGCGAGGCGACCGTCGGCAGTTGCGTGGTGTTTGACCGTGGCGATATGCAGAATAGCGAGTACCGGCGCTACAACATCACCGGCATTACACCAGGCGATGATTATGCCGCCATGCGCGATGTATTGACCCGGCGTTATAAGAAAGTAGCAGCGGGTGAGGGTAAGCGACCTGACCTGGTGTTTATCGATGGCGGCAAAGGCCAGTTGGGCGTGGCTATCGAAGTCATGCAGGAAGTTGGCCTTGACGATATTTTGCTGGTAGGTATCGCCAAAGGCGAAGAACGCAGGCCGGGCCTGGAGACCATGATTTTTTCCGACACCGGCGAAATGCTGAATCTGCCTACAGATAATATCGGCCTGCACCTGTTACAGCAGATCCGTGACGAAGCGCACAGATTCGCCATTACCGGCCACCGAGCCAAACGTGCCAAAGCACGCATCACTTCCAGTCTTGAGGAAATAGAAGGTGTCGGCGCCAAGCGACGCAAGGCCCTGCTCATGCGTTTTGGTGGCCTGGATGGGATAAAAAGTGCTAGCATAGATGAAATTGCCAAAGTGGAAGGCATTAGCCAGGCGTTGGCGCAAAGCATTTACGAGCGCCTGCATTAAAGTCTTTCAAGCAAAGTACTTACCAGCGACTAAAACCAGAAACAGATATCTATGTGGACCATCCCCAACCTGCTCACCTTGCTGCGTATCGCCATGATTCCGGTGTTCGTCGGTATGTTCTACCTGCCAGCCAATGCCGTTTCAGCTGAAGGACTCCCTGCCCACTGGGTGAACCTTACTGCTTCCTCCGTCTTCATGCTGGCCGCTTTTACTGACTGGCTGGATGGGTACTGGGCGCGCAGATACCAACAAATGTCCAAGTTCGGCGCATTTCTTGACCCGGTGGCCGATAAATTGATGGTGGCCGCAGCGCTCATCGTGCTGGTAGAACTCAACCGGGTAGGGGCTGTGGTGGCCTTGATCATCATAGGCCGTGAAATTGCCATCAGTGCCTTACGTGAGTGGATGGCCAGCATCGGTAAAGGTGCTAATGTCGCCGTTGCCGTCGTCGGTAAAGTAAAAACCGCAGCGCAAATGCTGGCTATTATTTTGCTGCTCTGGTACGACCCGCTATTCGGATTAAACATCCAGTGGTTTGGTGAATGGCTGATCGTCATTGCTGCATTACTGACACTGATTTCCATGGGATATTACTTGCGCGCAGCCTGGCCTGCCATCCGCGAAACCCTCTAAAAAAGCATTCCTGGTAAAAGTCTGGTTTTTTCATAAATCTTCCTTGACACAGGGTCAAAAATCATTAAAATGCCAGCTTCCTTACGACGCATGGCGCAAGGAAATACGCGGGAATAGCTCAGTTGGTAGAGCGCAACCTTGCCAAGGTTGAGGTCGCGAGTTCGAGACTCGTTTCCCGCTCCAAATTCAGGGGAAAGCACAGCTTTCCCTTTTTAACATAAGATGTTTTTATGTTGTTGGTTCTGGCGCGATAGCAAAGCGGTTATGCCGCGGCCTGCAAAGCCGTTTAGGCCGGTTCGACTCCGGCTCGCGCCTCCAGATATGCGGGAATAGCTCAGTTGGTAGAGCGCAACCTTGCCAAGGTTGAGGTCGCGAGTTCGAGACTCGTTTCCCGCTCCAAATTTCTCACAAGCGCGTTGCCTAAAAAGGTATGCAAAACCTTTCAAGGTGGTAAAATACGCAGCTTGTCAGACCTACCGCCCGGATGGTGAAACTGGTAGACACAAGGGACTTAAAATCCCTCGCCGCAAGGTGTGCCGGTTCGATTCCGGCTCCGGGCACCACTTAAGATGTACAAGAGTCCATCAAGTAAAAAAAGCAGCCTTTATTCAATAAATAAAGGCTTTTTTTACGTCCAGAGTTTTTTATATTGCTGTTTGACAGCCCTTATTTTTGTTAGTAACGTTTGGAGTAAGCTACTTTTATTAGAAGTCCGTTACCGGTCACTGATATATCGATTGAGGAAACAGTTAGCTTTTTATCGTATATGGTAAGTTGATCGAAAGTTGAATATAAGAGATGAAGTTTCTGATTCTGACACTTACTTTTTTTCTATACTCTGCTACAGCGAGTGCAGAAAAAAACACATGGTTCTATAAATCATCAAAACTCCTGTTGTCCAAGGAGTTGAACACTTGCCATGATTACCGCAATGCTGGGAATATTCCTGCTTATAAAGACTGTGTGACTTCAAAGTTGAATGCGTATGACTTGATCAAGCAGAAAATGGATGATCCTGCACACAGCCCTTTAATAGGTGAGTCGGTATGTGTGGACAAGATTAGATCCAGTTTTGAATATGGCGCGCGTTGCATGGTGGCGGCGGCTGAAATCTGCAAACAGGACAGTGCAGGGAATATTGCAAATGCGCTAGGGTGTTTACGTACTTTCTCAAGCCCAAACTGGCAAGCCAACCCCCAGTCAATGAAGCTGGATTTCACAAAACCGGTCAGGAGTGAAGACGAGATTGGAAGATATGTACAGTAGTGTTTTTAAAGTTGATTCCTGATTTTTCAATCACACGCTTATTTGCATCTAGTCTCCTTTTTGCGGAATATAGATGACCGGATAGAACTCTGAATTGACATCCTCCTCTAAACTCCTGGCAGCAGGGGGGATGATGTCTGGGTCACATGCGTCCAGATTGATGGATCTGAATTTTTTAAAGTCCTTGGCGGCATTTATCGTTTTTGGTTGCCTTGACTTACAAGAAGTCAAATCCGATTGATTATCATCTAATATGGCAGTGCAACTGTCTTCACCGTGTTTTAAAGCCATTAAGCGCTCCTTTCTACTTTGAAAATAGTAGTCAATCAGCAACCAATCAATAAATATAAAGCTGTTTAAATTTTTATGCTATACATAAATATCTGATAGCTATGTAGGAATCTTTTTAGTGATGAGCGTTTTCTATATTAATCAATCTCGTACTAAATTACTACTGGCATCCCTTTGTGATTACGGCTGGGTTTTTTGCTATGATGAGTGGCATTAACAGGAGTAGTTATGAAATACCTTTTCATTCTGATCATGACCATTTCTCTATCTGCCTGTATCAGCACGCCTGAGGTTAAGAACCGGGAAGTCTCGCCTGCCCAGAGTTATCACTTTGAGGGTGATGATGAGTCGACCAAAATTACCGGATTACTGGAAAAATATGGCAATGACTGGGCTTATCATGGTGCATTTTTGACGGTCCAGATCGGTAATGAGAAGGTGATCGCCAGAAAGCCGGTAGATAGATACAATTTTTCTGGTGAAATTGGCGGCGGGACTTACCGTGACAAAAAGGTCAACGCCTCATGCATAGGCTACGCGGTCACAGACCGATGGACAGATGTGCGTTGCACCATCTTTGTCGACAATCAGCAGACTGTGACGCTAGTCTTTTAGTCCATTTGGCTTTTAATTCAAATAGCTTTTTAATTCTAAAAAAACTGAACTGTCCGGGCTATATTTGCATTTGATCATTAGATAAAGGGATTTTCCCTTTTTAATCAATGTATTAATTGACTGTGAAAATGGTTACCTTATCAAAAATACATAAGGGGTAATCATGAATTTCAACAATATCAGCGCAACCAACAAAACCTCACTCACAAATATTGAGCTCAGGTTTGAGAAAAAAGCTGCTGAAGACGCAGGCCCTGCAGCTGTAGAGCAAAGCACGCCAGCGTCACAAACCTACCTGACGGAATCTTCATCCAAATCGGGTATCAAGGACCCGTATCAGGAATTAAGTGATTTCATGAAAATGACCGATGCGCAGAAGATGCAATATCTCTGGCTGAAAAAGCATGGTATTTCACCGGAAGAGTTCGAGTCCATGAGTGGTGAAGATAAACAGAAGCTGGTTGAAAAAATGCAGGAAGAACTGAAAGCTCAGATGAAAGAAGCGATTGAGTCACCAGAAAAAACATCCTTAGCGTTATCTTAAGCCTTCAAACCAGACTAGCTTCACCAACTTTCTTGTCCCTATCTTCTCTTAAATCTTAAAGCACTTCTTAAGTATTAAAGAACTAACACGTCAGCCATTTCTGACAGCAGAATGCGGTATCGTCTTATGCCTGCAATGTAGTGAAATAGTTATGCTGAATTTGCTGATTTCAATGAGATTGACTCATTTAGAACGCGGCATCGAACGGTGCCTTAACGGTGCCGTTTTCCGTTTGGAGGATTTTTAAATCCCTCCACAAGACTGCTCCGTTCGGCTGATTGTTTCGCACACCTTTAAAGAAATTTAAGAAGAGTGAATAGACTGAGATGACAATGAAAGAAACATGGGTACTGATTAAAAGCGCTTTCACTTCCTGGAGCGATGATTACGCGCAAAGTATGGGTGCTGCTTTGGCCTACTACACCATGTTTTCGATTGCACCTTTGTTACTTATCGTTATCTCAATCTCTGGCCTGATTTTTGGACAGGAGGCGGCACGTGGCGAAATCATTGGCCAATTGAATAACCTGATGGGCGAACAGGGCGCAGAGGCGGTGCAAACGCTGCTGCAAAGCACCAGCCAACCCGCTGAAGGAATCACTGCTACAACAATAGGTATCATATTGTTACTCGTCGGTGCCACCAGTGTGTTTGGTGAGTTACAAGATTCACTGGACCGCATCTGGAAAGCACCGGCCAGGGTCAAAAGTGGCATCTGGAAGCTGATTCGTGCCCGCTTGTTATCGTTCGGAATGATTATGGGCATAGGTTTCTTGTTGATGGTTTCACTGGTGTTCAGCGCAGGCTTATCTGCGATGAGTAAATGGTGGTCGCCGGTATTTTCAAGCTGGGTGCTGGTGGCTGGCATTTTCAATTTCATATTCAGCTTTTTATTAACCACCGGCATGTTTGCCATGATCTACAAAATCATGCCACGCGCGAGTATCCGCTGGAGTGAAGTGTGGATAGGCGCACTATTGACGGCTGTTTTATTTACGATTGGTAAATGGTTAATCGGCATTTATATCGGCAGAAGTGCCATTTCAAGTGGTTACGGTGCAGCTGGCTCTATCCTGGCATTGTTGATCTGGATTTATTACTCAGCACAGATATTCCTGATAGGCGCTGAATTTACCTGGGCTTACTCCCATATTTTCGGATCACGTAAAAATAAGGAGACGCCACCTGAATTGACAGAAGCATTAGCAGAAAATGGCGCTAAAGCATTGGAAGCAGATAGTGAAGTAGCAAAAACTGCACGTACCAAGACTAGAAACTCATCCAGAAAACCACCCTCAAAGCGTCATTGATGTTTGTTGAAGTCTCCGCCAGCAGCCATTAAATAGTTCATATTGTCTTTTTAATATTATATAAACTTGTATAATGTAGGAGTCTTGATCTGCTTCAAGTGTTTTTCCAATTGGCGGTTGATCTTCATCAACTTTCAAACGCCCTCATAAAAGTATGCTGACAAGACAGGCTATGCGTTCTAAGTATTAAAGTGAGTAGGAAGCTGTGTGATTTACGTTGAATTGAAATCTGTCATTCTAAAAAAACAACTGGCGTGGGGTAGAACGATTACTATCACAGAAATAGCGGATGCCAGCGGGATTAGCCGCATGACCTTGCATCGTATGCTCAAAGACCAGACCTACAATGCCAGTACTGACCACCTCAATAAACTCTGCGCTTACCTGCAATGTGCATTATATGACCTGGTTCGCTGGGAGCCTGACACCCCTGACTTGCAGGAATATGTGGCTTAACTTCATCTATCCTTGCTTATCATTAGCTTTTCGCAGATAGCTTCGCTGCGTAATGTGTGACAAAACCGCATTGTTTACGGCGATTTTTCTCCAAGCTTTAATTAAAAAACACTGACTGACTAAAACCCGCTGTCCCTGCGTTTTGCCTGAGTTTGAGGCCAGACATACGCTGGTAAGAGATTTCAGCCAATATGCCCAGTTTGAAACAGTCAAGTTGACTGGTGTTTCCCGCTTTTTTTCTGCAATCCATATCCGTACAAACTCACAATAATAAGAGAAATTTTTTGGAATTTCTTTTATGCGTTTGTCGTCCGATGTCTCGCCGTCCGCTCACTCCCTGGAAAGGGACTGCAGCTATTGGATGCAACAGCTCGTAGAAGCCTGGAAACAGGGCGAGTGGCCACAGTGTCTGACATTGGCGCAGAAAATCACGGCTGACTTCCCAGATGAAGGCCTGGCATGGAAGTTACTGGGCAGCCTGTATCAGCAAGAAAATCAGTTAAGCGCTGCCGTTGAAGCCTTTTCACACGCAGGCAAACTGCTGAAAAAAGATGCTGAAGTATTTTATAACCTGGCGAATGTGCATGCGCAGTTGCAGGAACATCCACAAGCAATCAAATATTATCGCCAGACACTTAAGTTAAGTCCGGCATTCAGTCGCGCCTATGCAAATTGGGCGAATGTGCTGAAAAAAACCGGCCAATTGAAAGAGGCCGAGAAATTATTGCGCCGTGGCCTGAATATTCACCAGCAGGATGGCCGTGTCAACTTCGAACTGGCAACCTTGCTGCATGAAGCAGACAAGCCATTGGAAGCGATTCAGTATTACCGCGAAGCGGCCGCTATCGAGCCTGGCAATGCCATCATCTTTTTTAATATGGCGGTCGCGCTGGAGCTATTGGGCAACGAAAGTGAAGCCATCCAGGCCTATGAAACAGCGATTGCACACCAGCCTGACTATGTGGAAGCTTATAGCCATCTGGGAGGGCTGTATCTTAAAAAAGCCAATTTTGATGAAGCGGAACAATGGCTGCTTGCAGGATATGCTGTCAACTCGCAAGAATTATCCATCTTAAAAAATCTGGCCAAGTTATACCGGGTCACGCAACGCACACGCGAGTATCAGCATTACGTTGACCAGGTCATGCGCCTGCAGGACTTTAATGCGGAGCAACTGAATAATGTAGCTGCAGAATTACTGGATCAGTGCCTGTACGCAGAGGCTGAACGCTATTGCAATAAGGCTCTGGAACAGGATCCGGGTAACCCTTATATTTATGGCAACCTCGGATTGATCGAAAATGCACGTTCAGCGTTTGACAAGGCATGCCTCAATTTTGAAAAAGCCCTGGCGTTGTTGCCTGATTCCGAAGTGATACTGAGCAATTACAGTATCAGCCTGCGTCTGCTGGGCCGTTATCCTGAAGCGATTACCAGCCTGGAAAAAGCCATCGCGCTCAAGCCTGACCATCTGTCAGCTTATATCAACCTGAGCAGTATCTACCTGGATCTGGGTAAAACTGAAGTGGCGATTGAGATGCTGGAAAAAGTCCTGGTACAGGACCCTAACCATGTCATGGCGCTGAGAAACCTGTTATTTTCAGATAGCTATGTCAATTACCTGACTGAAGAAAAACATACAGCCTATGTCGCCAGACTCGGGCAGTTAATGATGCAGGATAAAACACCGTTCCAGGCATGGAACATCCACAAAAATGACCAGCGTTTACGCGTAGGCATTGTGTCTGCAGACCTGAGACGCCACCCGGTCGGCTATTTCATTGAAAACTGGGTCAAGCATTTTCATCCTGGTCAGCTGGAAGTCTATGGCTACTCTACCGATGGCCGTGAAGATGTACTCACGCACGAATTAAAAGGCTACTGCAACGAATGGCGTTCGCTGGCTGGTTTGACCGATGAACAGGCTGCAGGCCTGATTCATAGCGATGGCATTCATGTTTTACTGGATTTATCCGGCCTGACCGGAGGCACACGCTTACCTGTATTTGCCTGGAAACCGGCACCGGTACAAGCTGCCTGGCTGGGTTACTGGGGTACCACCGGCTTGCCGGTGATGGATTATGTGATTGCTGACCCTGTCAGTGTCAATGCGCAGGTGGCACAACGCTTTACCGAGCAAGTCGCCTATCTGCCACATACCCGGTTGTGTTTTACGGCACCGCCGTTCGACATTGCCGTCAATGCCTTGCCTGCTGAACAATCCGGCGTGGTCACTTTTGGTTGCTATCAAAACTACACCAAAGTCACCGATGCGGTATTAACGCTTTGGGGACGTATTTTTGCGGCGCAGCCAGCTGCCAGGTTGCGCTGGCAGTGCAAAACTTTCAACGATGCCGCCGCCAGGGCCGAAACCGTCGAAAGATTAGCTAATGTCGGCATCAATGCCGAGCGTTGTGAATTGCTGGGCATGGTCACGCGTGAGGCTTACCTGAAGAGCCATCACGCAGTGGATATGATCCTGGATACCTTCCCCTTCAGTGGCGGTACCACGACTTGCGAAGCCCTGTGGATGGGCGTGCCTACGCTGACATTATTGAGTGATACTTTGATCGGTCGCCAGGGCGCGAGCATGCTGACTTGCGCAGGCTTGAGCGACTGGGTGGCAGAAACTGCAGACGAATATGTAGAGAAAGCGGTGACATTCGCCAATGATTTGCCGGCTTTGGCAACCACGCGATTAGGTTTGCGGGCACAAGTATTGCAGTCACCATTGATGGATGCAGCACTGTTTGCGCAAGATTTTGAAAAACTGTTATTCAGCTTATGGCAGCAGGCCAAATCCGGCCTGACGGAAAATCAGCTACTTGCTCGCGCGCCAGTTCAGGCCGTATTTAGCGGTGAGAAACCGGTATGGGTAGTCAGTGCCACACGCATGAGCGAAGCAGCCTTCTGGCGCGATGCGGCACTGGGCAAATCTTTAAAACGCCATATGCGCCAGGATGCGCGACTGGTTGCCAGGATCGCTTGTGAAAACACGCGCGGCCTGTCCGAGATTTTTAATGATGCCATTGCCGCGGCACCTGATGATGCCTTGCTGGTCTTTATCCATGACGATGTCTGGATTGATGAAAATACCTTTGTAAAAACAATCTCTGACGGCTTGCAGCAATACGACGTGATTGGCGTGGCCGGTAATGCCCGTATTCAGCCTGGCCAAACCGGCTGGTGTTTTGTGGATACCAAATTCACCTGGGATGATACCGCGTATCTGCGTGGTGCAGTCAGTCATGGCCAGCACGCATTTGGCCCTGCATCTGCCTATGGCGAGCCTGCCGGTGCCACCCAGTTAATGGATGGCGTGTTCCTGGCCGCTTATAAAAAACGACTGGTCGAATCACAGGTGAGCTTTGATACGCAGTTTGACTTTCACTTTTATGACCTGGATTTTTGCCGTACCGCTACCCTTGCCGGATTGCAACTCGGTGTGTGGCCTTTGCGCATGACCCATCAGAGTGGCGGTGCATTTGGTACCCAGCGCTGGCAGGATAAATACCTGCAATATGCGCAAAAGTGGGAACCAGCATTGCAAACACCGTCCTCAGCGCTGGAAGCCTCCATTGCCGAAGTGTTTGATCAGGCAGCTGCGGAACAGCAACAGGGCCACTATGCGGCAGCACGCGCGCTGTACCAGGAAATCCTGCAGATTCATCCTCGACATGCATTGTCATTACATAACCTGGGCCTGATCGCCTGGGATGAGCAACAGCATACGCAGGCGATTGCTTTATTTGAGCAGGCTCACACGCTGGTACCTGAGCAATGGCAATTATTGAGTAATTACCTGAATGCTTTACACGCTTCAAATAACCCTCAATTCCAGGAGGTTCTGGAGCAGGCGTTGCAACGCGGCCAGCATACGCAAGCACTGAACGCTTTGCTGGCCTCATGGGGATTGGCAGAGCAGGCGACCAGTGTTCAAGTCCTGGAAGCTGAGGAGGCGGATTTACTGGGTCTGTTTGAGCTCGGCAAATACACCGAGATGCAACAGCGCTTGGACAGTCTGTTGCAACAGCATCCGGACTGGCTGAACGGCTGGAAGATGCTGAGTGACGTACGCATGTTGCTGAAGGAAGATGCACGCGAGCCAGCTAAACGCGCCCTGGCACTCAATGCTCATGACCCGATAGAGCATTGCTATTACGGACTGGTGCTGAAAGCACAGGGTGATTTGACCGCTGCCGCCCAGGCATTTGAACAAGCCATCGCACTGAAACCGGATTACGCAGCTGCCTACAATAACCTGGGTATTGTGCTGAAAGACCTGGGTGCCGTGGATAAAGCGATTTCCCATTTCAAACAGGCACTGATATTACAACCTGGCGATGCCGGTTGTTTCAGCAACCTGCTGTTCTGCATGAGCCATGCGCAAGGCATTCCCGCAGCAGAATTATTGCAGGCCCACCAGGCCTATGCAGAATTATATGAAGCACCGTTAAAAGCTCACTGGCAGCCACATCACAATGACAGAGACCCGGATAGACCACTGAAAGTAGGCTTTGTGTCTGCGGATTTCAGGGCGCATTCCATTCCCCATTTCCTCAAGCCGCTGTTGCTTGGGTTGGCAAGCAACCAGCAACTGGAGTTGCATGCTTATTACAACCATCCGATAAGCGATCAAGTCACCGCAAAAATGCGTGAATATTTTGCCAGCTGGAAAGACGTGACTGAACAGTCTGATGAGGTTCTGGCAAAGACGATCCGCCAGGATGGCATTGATATCCTGATTGATTTATCCGGCCATACCTCTGGCAACCGCCTGCTGACATTTGCCAGGAAACCTGCGCCTATCCAGCTTAGCTGGCTGGGCTATATGAACACCACAGGCCTGGCTGCCATGGATTATTACCTGACTGATGAAGCATTGACGCCTATTGGTGAATTTGATGCCCAGTTCACTGAAAAACTGGTGCAGTTGCCGGTAAATGCGCCATTTATGCCTGATGCCAGCATGCCTGAAGTTGAGCCATTACCTGCATTGAGCAATGGCTATATCACTTTCGGCTGCTTTAACCGCCCGAACAAAATCACGCAAGCCACCGTGCAGTTGTGGGCGCAGCTGATGCAAGCTGTGCCAGATAGCCGCATGATCCTGGGAGGCATATCCTCTTCCGAGAATGGCAGTCATCTCGTGAGCTGGTTTCAGCAGGCAGGTATTGCCAGCAACCGCCTGCAACTGGTTGCTCGCACTCAAATGGCTGACTATCTGCAGCAATACCACCGTGTAGATATTTGCCTAGATACCTTTCCATCGAACGGGCTGACCACAACCGCCCATGCCTTATGGATGGGTGTACCTACGCTGTGCCAGATAGGTGATCGCCTCAACAGCCGCGGTGCAATGGCATTGATGCAGCATGCGGGTTTAAGTAACTGGATTGCTGCTGATGCACAAGCCTGGATAGCACAAGGAATCACTTTATGCGCTGATCTTGCTGCGCTGGCAGAAGTACGTAAAGGCATGCGTGACCGCTTGCAACAGTCATTGCTGTCGCAGCCTGCCAAATTGTCAGCCACCCTGGCTGATGCATTACGCCTGATGTGGCAACGCTGGTGCCAACACCAGCCTGCACACTCTTTTAACATGCCCTTGCTTGCAGAAGAGAGCGACGTACTGGCGTCACCTGCAACCCAACTGACCGCAACCAACAAAATGACCTTAAAAGGACCCACCATGGAAACTTTAGCGATGCAATCTGCCTCTGCGGAAACAGCTTTAGACTCACAAAACGCTCACCAACAGACACTGGAACAAACCGTTGAAGAAGTCTTGCAACTGGCGATACAACACCAGGTAAAAGGTGAGGTGACTGAGGCTGCTGCGCTGTATCAGGAGATTCTGGAGATTGCCCCGAAACATGATGTGGCTTATTACGGGCTGGGACTCATTGCATTGCAGGAGTCTGCCAAAGCAGCATTGCCGTTGCTTGAGCAGGCTGTGATCCTGGCGCCGCAAACGCAGGATTACTGGACTGCCTATGTGCATGCACTTATGCAAACCACAAATGAGAAGGAAGTGACGGAAGTGATCGCTTTCGCCAGACAGCATGGCTTGTCCGAAGCCGCGATCCAGCAACTGAACCAGGCTTGCCAGGAATTTTATGCCCAGGCTGCACCGGTGACCGTTTCGCCTGTGGCCATTGGCAGCCAGAAACCAGCTACCGTTGGCGGCTACATTTACCGCGCGCAGGATAACTTCTACCAGCGCGCGCAGGCGGAAGCTTTTGGTTATCAGGATGCCGGTAATGCCGAGCAACGTTTGTATGACATCATCCGCCAGGCACGTGATAAGAGTGTGTTTTCAGATGAGTTGGCTGCTAAAGCGACTGACTGGCCCAGCTATTACCACCTGACTTCACAACGCGCCAATCTGTTGCGTCCGTTTGCCGAGAAAATAGCTAACGGCAAAGTGCTTGAGTTAGGGGCCGGTTGTGGCGCGATTACACGTTTCCTGGGTGAGCTGGGTGGCGAAGTGGTCGTGGTGGAGGGCAGTCCTAACCGTGCGCGTATCATCGGCCAACGCTGCGCTGAACTACAGAACGTCAACATATTCTGCGATCTGATCCAGTCATATGAAACAGATGAGAAATTCGATGTCGTCACTTTGATTGGCGTGCTGGAATATGCACAAGTGTATGTCAAGGAAGCTAACCCGTTGCTGGTATTACTGCAAAAAGCCAAGTCTTTCCTCAAAGAAGACGGCATGCTGATCGTGGCAATCGAGAACCAGCTGGGCCTGAAATATTTCAACGGCGCGCCTGAAGACCATATGGGCCAGGCCATGTATGGCATCAATGATTCCTACAGCACTACCAGCCCGATCACTTTTGGCCGCGTGGAACTGGATGCGTTGATCCGCAGCGCCGGGTTTGAAACTACCGAACTGTATGTACCGTTGCCCGACTACAAAACACCGGTCACCGTGATTTATCCTGAAGGTTTTAATACTGCGCATAAAGCCGCAGGCTGGGACATTGGTGCCTTGGCTGCCGGTTCAGTGGTGCATGACAGGCAATCGCCACGTCATCCTACCTTCTCTCTGGAAAATGCGTGGAAAGTACTTGCGCGTAATAACCTGGTGGAAGATATGGCGAACTCATTCATGTTCGTGGCTTACCCTCAACAGCAAGCCGGGAAACAGCATCCTGACGTATTGGCCGCGCATTACGGTTGCCAGCGCCAGGCAGTGTTCAGCAAAGAAACCCAGTTTGTGCATGCTGATGACACTGTCTCTACCCGCACCCGCAGCACCGGTGAAACACCGAAATTATTGCAAGCCGATTGGGAACAGTCTGCTTACCATGGCGGCACTTTATGGATGGACAAATTGACGCAACTGGTCAACCGTCCTAACTGGCGTGTGGAAGACCTCACCGCCTGGGCGCAGGTATGGGTGCTAGCATTGGCTGCCAACGCAAAGCCGGGGGCGCATACACTGCCTGAGTTTGCAGGCGCAACCGACCTGTTGCCATCTCAGTATTTTGACGCAACACCAACTAATTTTGTAGTGGATGCGCAAGGGCAGGGACATTTCTTTGACCTGGAATGGGATTTTGCGATCCCATTGCCGGTGTCATTCGTAGCATTGCGTGGCTTGTTCCTGACGTTGCATCGTATCCGTGGCTGTGCCAAGCCGCATGCAAGTACACCATCCAATATTGGCGGGTTGTCACTGGCAGTGCTGGAGTCATTGGGGTATACCTTCAAGGATCAGGAGTTGCAGGCATTTATCAGTGTGTTTAACCGTTTGCAGAACCTGATTCAGGGATTGCCGGAGCAGCATGTGAATGGGTTGACTGCGGAGTTCTCGCGCGCGGGATTGCCGGTGAGACAGTTGTTTACTTAATTAAAAATGTTTTGGAAAAGCCTGCCATTGAAAAGTGACGGGCTTTTTTTTATGACGGCTGCATTTGAGGGGATTATCGATATTGAAACAGGTTAAGTCACTGGGGCTATGAAAGAAACGAATGCTCCGGGCAATAACCGTCATTCTGGCGCAGGCCAGAATCCAGGTAAGGTCAATGCTTAGCCTAGTTGCAAATGTTGTGCTTGCTGTAAAGTTTTAATCGGTATTTCTTTGGAAGATTTAACCGATTCTTTTCGCCTCCAGGCGAGTTACTTTTCTTTGCTTGCCCAAAGAATAAGTAACCAAAAGAAAGGGCACCCTAGCTTCCGCTTTTTTCCTGCGTTGCTCGTCAACGTGGGCGGCCAACGAAACTCGCCCTGACAAGCCACACATAACGTGGCTTGTTGCGGAACTCGAGCAGACGCTGGCCGAATACTCCCACGCTGACTGCGCTACTCGGCGCGTCAGATAGGGGCCCGTTTAAAACCAGCACGACGTGACTTTAGTGAATAGCAATGGGCAGAGGACGCTTAGCAAATGTGTAATCTAAAACCAAATCCGCCAACGATCTTTCTTGCTTTGTTTTTGATTTATTTTTATTTCGCTAATTGCGCGGGATGCGATGTGGGAAATCTAACCTAAATAACAGCGTAGTGTTTTTCAGGGTCCCCTATCTGACGCGCCGAGTAGCGCAGTCAAAATAAGAAATAAGGGAGCGACTGTGTGAATCCCGCGGTGGCCTGCGCAGTGTGCAGGCCGCTAGGATGAGTTTCGTGACCGCTTATTTTGACGAGCAACGCAGGAAATAAGCGGAAGCTAGGGTGCATTTCTTTTGGTTACTTATTCTTTGTGCAAGCAAAGAAAAGTAACTCGCCTAGAGGCGAAAAGGAATGCTTAATACTCAAAGAAATACCTACAAGCACATCACTTGTTATGTATTGAACCAAGCTAGTCATGAACCTTGCCTGGATTCTGGCCTCCGCCAGAATGACGGCTTGTGCAGAGAGTTTCTGCTTCATGTAAGGCTACTGATACACATGCACAAAGCATGCTGCAAGAAACGCTGCGACACCTATCGCAAGGTTGGCAAGCCTAAAACATCGTTTCCATACACTTGCGTATATGCGGAATAGACGCCGCCGAGTTAGGCGCATGCTTGCTCAGTTTCACCAGCGTCTGCAACGCCTTGTCCGCTTTCTCCTGCAAACAATACACTTCCGTAAGATTGCTCAGCGGAATCGCAGGGTTTTCCTGCGCAAAATGCACCGCTTTTTCCAGCAGCATTTCAGCATCTTCAAACTGCCCCTGGCCTACCAGGAAAGTGCCGAGGTCATTGTAAGGCTCCCAGCAGGTGCTGCCTTTTTTGACCAGTTCCAGCATGATCTGCGTAGACAGTTGCATATCACCTTGCGCTGCCAGTTGCTCTGCCTGCTGGTAGGTGGTGCGGTCGATTTCAACCTGTGCAGTCAGCGCAGGCGTAGGTAATGGTTGGCCTTGCAAAGCTGCCAGCAGATTGTCGACAATCAGTCTGGCGCTTTCACCCAGGTGGGCAAACTGCTGTTGCTTGTTGACGCTGATTTCGGCCTGGTACTGCTGCGGGCGTTCCAGTACGTCCAGCACAGTGTCGCGCAGGTTGGCGCGTGTGGTTTTGGTCACGTAATCGTAAGGCACACAAGCCGGTCTTGGCGGGTTGGTGTCCGGGATGACCCAGTCAATCACTGCCACGCCAGGTACATCCAGCAGCAAAGCTTCGGTCAGTACGCTGGATTCGTCAGATACCATGACATCAGCCAAACCCAGGCAGTACATGATGCTGATCTCGCGGTCTATGACATAGACATTGTCGGCGCAGCCTCTGTGCAGCGCGTCCATTTCGTCGATATTATTCAGTACCCAGCGGTATTTTTCTGACCAGGGTGCCTGTTTCAGCAACAGGTTTACCGGTAGATCTTTCAAAGCTTGAACAAAGTCATCCTGCTTGCCGTGGTTTTCCCATGAAGGGGCGTACAGCACCGAGCGTTCGTATTTCAGGCCCAGTTGTTCGCGCAAGGCTTTCGCCTGCTGCTTGAATTCATCCTGGTTGCGGTAGACCAGGTCGGCCTTGGGCCAGCCCAGATCGAATACGCCTAATTTAGGTCTGGCCTTGGCAAATACTGCCTGGGTTTGCCAGCGGTCTACCCAGTTAGCGCCGGGTACGATGCCCATATCAAAGGCATCCCACGGTTCATGATGCCAGAAGTGAGGCCAGATATCATGGCGCTGTGCCAGGTCGTGCAGCAATATAATGGAAAAGCCGGCATTTGGCTTGCACGCATGCTCGCAATAGACGCCGATTTCGGCATATTGCCTGGAATCCATGCTCCATTGAATCGGGAAGCCTCTGCCTGCCGCTTCATCCGCGATAGGCGCCAGGGCCTGGCGTTCGCAATTATCGGTATAAAAGAAAGTAATTGCAGGCAGGGTGTTTAATGTGGATGTCGTCATGATCAGTCGTTATCCATGTAAGTGTTTGGAGAAAATCACACTGAAACGAAATTCGCTTTGCGTATAGTTAGGCACGCAGCTTTCGAAGGCCTGGTGTGGCCATTCCGGTAACTGATTGATAAACCATTCCGGTGTGTAATAGGTGTGGTGCAAACCACGGTATTTCTCTTCGTATTCAGCCTCGGTCAGCGCTTCACGGCGAGCCAGTTCACAGGCTTCACGAGTGGCCGCATTCGGCACATCCAGTATGGCAATCCCATGCCTGGTTTTTTTCCACATGGCCTGTAATACCTGCGCGGCGGTCGCCTCATCAAAATAATGAAACACGCTGTTGGCGATGACAAAATCGTATGTTGTTTCTGTATCGAGCGACTGCGCACCCTGTACCAGGAATTCACCATCTGGCATGGCTTTTTGCGCGGCTGCTATCAGACCTGCGGCATAATCCAGGCCGCCGACTTCCAGCGCCATTTGTTCACGTAATGAGAAGAGGAAAGCCCCGGCACCGCAACCTACTTCAAATACGGAGTTGCCCGGTTTCAGCTCCAGCTTTTCACTGATACGGCGGGTATATTCCTGCCAGTCGGCCAGATTGATCTTGCCGGCACCGCTATCAAAGCCATCCAGCGAGATCAAGGTCTCGAGCGTGATTGCATGTTGTGGTTGCAGGGTACGTTTTTCCCAGATTTGTTGCCATAAATTGCTCATGAGTTAGCTTCCATTTTTTGACTGACGGCTTTCAGTACACGGGCACGCAGTTGCGTGCTGCTGATGCCTTCTGTACGTGGCAGGATATGTAATTTTTCAGCGGCGATCGGGTTGCTGTTGTCGTGACCGTGTACCAGTAGATCGATATTGTGCTGCGCTAAAAACGCTTCATCCAGCAACCAGGGGCTGGGCACGACTTCATCGACATCGCGCATGGCCAGTAATACTTCTGCACGCGCGGCATAATCCAGTTCTGGCTCGTAGCCTTTTTTACTGCGTATCTCTTCATCGGTGGTCAAGGCCACTACTACGTGCCCTAGCTGTTTCGCCTGTTTCAGCAGGCGGACATGGCCGTGATGGATCAGCGTGGCGGACATATCGACCATGATGCGTTTAGGTGCGTTCACGCCAGTACCTCCAGCATATTCAAGATATCACCCTGTGCAGATGAGCCAAGGTGCGCTTCACCAAGATGGCAAACCACGCTGCCACGGCTGATGCCGCGTGGTGCATACAACACGGCACGCGGGTCTTGTGAGCCTATCCTGGCATCCACCCAGGTGCATAATGCAGGCTGGTGGCTGGCCGGGTGGGTGGCATAGTTTGCAAATTTTTGCAGCATGGCCGCCTTGTTAATAAACACCGCCTCGCGTAAATCATTATGCTTGGGCAACACTTCATATAGCGAAGCGATCGCATGGTAAGGGCCAGTCATACGCCGTTCCAGGTGGGTATGCAGGTTCAGGTAAAACCCGTCTACGCTATTGGTCGGTAACTGGTTAAAGGCAATAAAGGCGGCACCGGTCAGGCCAAACAGGCCTTTGCAGGAGCTATAGGCAATCACATCCGCCTGGTCATGGTCGGCTTCGAGACCAATTGAAGCGGTCGCATCCAGGAATAGTTGCGCGTCGGCACGGTTCGCCAGTGCACGCAATTCATTCATAGGCAGTTTCAGGCCTATGCTGGTTTCGGTATAACAAGCCACTATCCAGTCATACTGGTCGGCGATATCTGCCAGGTCCAGCCAGTTGACGACAGTCACTGATCTGACATGGCCCAGGCGTTGTGCCGCTTCAGCAAAACTGACCAGGCGTTGTGCGTAATAGCCGCTGTCTATCACCAGTACTTTGCCGAACAGAAAATTCAATGAGGCGATTTCCAGCGCCAGGCTGGCAGAACCTTGCAGGCGGGCGATCTGCGCATGACCTGTCATGCTTTTTAATGCATCGAGTACAGCCTGTTCCACTTGCTGGTAATCGGTGTCACCCCGGCCAAAACACGGGCGCAGGCCTAGCAGGTTTTCTTCCAGCAAGCTGGCAGGCCCTGCGGTAAACAAGGCTTTGGCGCTGTTTTGCTGCGTGATATGCGCTAGTAAGGTTGGCGACTGGTCAGGCATACGCGACCTCTTCCAGAAATTGCATAAAGTCCTGTTTGTTCTGTGCCGGTGTACGGGTAGGGCGGCCAAGATCGGCGCGTGCACCGCGACGGCACAGCACTTCAATAAAGCAGCTCTGGCCCAGGCTTAATGCATATTGCAGCGATTCATTTAGCTGGCTGCCTGAACTGACGCGAATCACCCATTGGTATCCGGCCGCTTTGGCAATGCTGGATAAATTCAATTGTGCAGCAACGGTCGGTTGGCCACCAACGGAATCATGTGCGCCGTTGTTAAAGACGATATGCACAAGGTTGCGCTGCTGGGCGCTGAGCGTCAGGCTACCCATATGCATGAGCATGGCGCCGTCACCATCCAGGCAAACCACTTGCCGGTCAGGTTGAGCGAGTGCGATGCCACAAGCGATCTGTGAGGCATGCCCCATACCACCCACGGTTAAAAAGTCGCGCGAATGACCACTATTCTGAGCATGGCGGAATTCAAATAACTCACGCGATGCCATGCCGGTGGTCGCGACCACGGCAACATCCTCAGCCAGCAGGCGCACGATATTGCTCAGCATATCTTCACGGCTTGGCAGGGTGGCTTCATTGGCATGGCCGGATTTAATCACTGTTTTGGCTTTATACGGGGCAAAGCTCTGTTTGCGCACCACCAGGGCCACCGGGCCGGAGCGACGTTTTGCCAATGCCAGCAGGCGACGGGTCTGTGTTAAGGCGCAACTTAAGTCTGTCTGGAAAATCTCAAACGGGATGCCCATCATTTCCAGCTGTTCCAGCGTGATCTGGCCTTGCTTGACATGCTGAGGCTCATCATGGATCTGGGTGCCATCCTGCTGCATTTCACCGCGCCAGCCGATCACCATCAGCATGGGGATACCATAAATCTGCGGGTCTGCCAGTGACGCAATCGGATTCACCACATTACCCAGGCCCGAATTCTGCATATACACCAGTGCCGGGCTACCGGTCGCCAGGTAATGTCCCATCGCCAGGCCAGTGGCGCCGCCTTCATTGGCAGCGATCACATGTTTATGCTCGGGCAGGCGGTCAGAAAAGCAGGCACACAATTCCTTTAATAAGGAATCGGGCACGCCCGTAAAAAACTGCACACCTGCATGTTGCAGCGCTTCCAGAAATGCACCAGCTTCAATCATGATGGATGCTCCTTTTATTATTTGGTACCGGGAATCAGCGACAGCACATCGTTGATCGACATCAGTTCGGATTCGACTTCTGCGGTTCTGCCGTTCTTGAGAATTTCCATGGCCGTGCGCTGCATGGCCGGATAAGCCGCGCGCATCATATGGTTGGCATAAATCACCAGGTTGAATCCACGTGCGGCCAGTTCTTCTTCGGTCACCGTGCAATAGCTGGTAGGGACACATACCAATGGCGTGGTCGGGAATTCGGATTTGAAGATTTTGGCAAACTCGAATACTTCATCCGGCGATTTCTGGCGGCTGTGGATCATGATGCCGTCTACGCCTGCACCGACATAAGCTTGTGCACGTTTGACGGCGTCTTCCATGCCTTTTTCCAGGATCAGGCTTTCGATACGCGCAATCACCATAAAGTCATCACTGACACGGGCGGCACGGCCGGCGGCGATCTTGTCGCAGAACGGTTGAATGTCATCCTGCAATTGCGCCACCTCATTGCCAAACAAGGAATTCTTTTTCAGACCTATCTTGTCTTCTATGATAGTGGCGGAAATACCCAGGCGCTCCATGCTGCGCACATTGAGTTCAAAGTGCTCCAGCTTGCCGCCGGTATCAGCGTCCATCACCAGTGGTTTGGTCGTGACATCAAAAATATCGTTGATATTGGATAAGCGGCTGTTGATCTCAAGCGCTTCAATATCCGGTTTGCCGCGCGCGGTTGAGTCGGTCAGAGAACTGGACCAGAAACCATCGAACTGGCAGTTCTTGCCATTGCGCTGGGCGATGGCATGCTCTGCAATCAGGGCCGAGATCGGATTGTGCGCTTCAATAAAACGGGAAATCGGTTTGGCCGCCAGCAATCTTTTTAAGGTACGGCGGCGGATATCAGGGGTGGTGCCCAGTGTTTGAATCTGGCCCAGCATTTCATTTGAGGAGATGCCGCGGGTATAAGGAATCTCGATCAGGTGGCCGCCATATTCAGCCAGTGCTGCGCGGGCGCGTTCACGATAAGGCAGTAACGGGCCATCCAGCCAGTCATCGCCATGCACCATGATGTCAGGTTTGTGTTTCAGCAGGTTGGGCGCATAGTCCCATTCATCCTGTGGCACGACATTCACCACACCACGGATATTCTCAACGATAGATTTACGTTGATCATAAGTCAGGTAGGGCAAGCGTTTGTGATCTGCCACAGCCGCATCGGACAATAAACCAATCGTGACATCGCCATACTTTCTTGCCTGCTCGATGATATTGATATGTCCGTGATGCAGAATATCTACCGTCATACCTACATAAACTGATGCCATGCAACACTCCTATATATATGCCTAGTTCACATCCGCCAGAAAGGCGAGCTGAACATCTATAGGAATTATGAAATGCAGGGCATGAAATTGATTGTGTGAAAAACGCCTTAAAGTACCTTTAAATCCTTATCTATATATAAGGTTGCTTTTCAGGCAGATATCGCATCAGCTAGTTAAATAAATTAAGAGGTGATTCACGGCTAACTCCGCAAATGAATTCGGGCTGGCCTTATTTAAAATAGGTCAAATTGAATTTATAACCATGAAATTTCAACAAGGACTAAAGAACTCCGAAGAGCCGTCGTTAACAGAAACAAGTGCTCGACCGATGTAAAGATGTAAAAAAGAAATTTTAAATGCAACATTAAAGAAATTTCGGAAGCGGTCGATAACATAAACAACAACGATGAATTAGCAAGATTTAGTAAGTAGTAAGCGAATCAACGTTGAAGTAATAGTAATACGACGATTTGACACTTAACTGGATATACGACTCTCAAGGAGAAATAACATGGCTTCAGTAATTAACACAAACATTGCATCTTTAAACGCACAACGTAACCTGGGTACTTCCCAGTCAAGCATGAATCAATCGATTCAACGTTTGTCTTCAGGTCTGCGTATCAACAGTTCTAAAGATGACGCCGCCGGCTTGGCAATTGCAACACGTATGGATGCTCAAATCCGCGGTATGGATGTTGCAGTTCGTAACTCTAACGACGCGATCTCTTTCCTGCAAACTGCTGAAGGTGGTTTGTCTAAAGGTACAGATGCTCTGCAACGTATGCGTGAATTGGCTGTACAGGCAGCTAACGGTTCTTACAGCTCTGGTGACCGTGCAAACCTGGATGCAGAATACACACAACTGAAAGAAGAGTTGACACGTTTAAGTACTGCAACCAAGTTCAACGGTGAAGCTGCATTAGGTAAAGGTTATCAGTTCCAGGTAGGTGCAGATGCTTCTGACACCATCAGCGTAAGCTCTGTCGCTGCGGTAAGTATGGCTGGTTCACTGTCTTCAGCTTCTGCGGCTTCTGCAGCACTGACAGCGATCGACTCAGCACTGGATTCAGTAAACACCAACCGTGCGACATTGGGTGCTTACCAGAACCGTTTTGAATCTGTGATCAGCAACCTGCAAATCTCTTCTGAGAACATGTCTGCTGCCAAGTCTCGTATCATGGATGCTGACTTTGCTTCAGAAACAGCGAAGATGACACGTGCACAGATCCTGCAACAAGCAGGTACAGCGATGTTGGCTCAAGCTAACCAGCTGCCTAACCAAGTGATGACACTGTTAAGAGGTTAATTCCCTAAACCAGTCGAATCCTGATCCACAGAGAACACTCTCTGTGGATTTAGGTTAAGCAGAAGGAGCAATATCATGAGTCAATCTATAGATGGAATAGGTGGACGTCCGTTAAGCGGACTGGCTGCTGTAAACAGTCTTAAGTTGGTGAAGTATGGAAATGGTGAGCAAAAAGCTGCTGATGTATTGGATAAAGCAACTTTGACAGGTGCGGTGAACAAGTTGAATGAGTATGTTGCGCCCGCATTGCAAACCATAGAGTTTTCGATTGATGATGAGTCTGATCGCATCGTGGTGAAGGTAGTGGATACTGAAACACAAAAAGTATTGCGCCAGATCCCGAATGAAGAAGTACTTGCGATTAGTAAAACCCTGGATAAATTGCGTGGTCTGGTGATCAGGCAGGCAGTTTAGGGCAACTGTTTTAAAAGTGTCTGGAGATTAAAAGATGGCTTCAATTACATCAACAACCGGTGCATCCGGTCTGGCAATTGACTCGATAGTCACCGGGTTGATGACGCTTGAACAACAGCCCATCACACAAATCAAGACACAAGTCAGCTCATACAATACCAAACTCACCGCTTACGGCACGTTGAAAAGCGGTTTAAGTACTTTTCAGGCCGCCGTTGATAAACTGGCAACCGCCGCCAAATTCACGGCACAATCTGCCAAACTGACTGACAGCAGCAGCCTTGCGGCGACTGCGGACGGTACAGCGGCAAACGGCAGCTACAGCATTTCAGTCACCCAGCTGGCTACTTCACAAAAACTCGCAACATCGGCTTATGCCAGTGCCACCGATGTGATCGGCACAGGGACGCTCAATATCTCTTTTGGTACCTACACTGCCAGCCCTGCAAGCTTCACGGCCAATGCAGACAAGCAGGCATTGAGTATCACCATAGACAGTACCAACAATACACTGTCCGGGATTCGTGATGCGATCAATGCCAAAAATGCTTCAGTATCCGCATCAATCGTGAATGACGGTAGCGGTAACCGCCTGGTGATCACTTCAAAAGATACCGGTGCGGTCAACAGCCTGAAAATTGATGTCACTGATGGTGATGGGAACAGCACGGATGGTACCGGTTTATCAGCGCTGGCCTATGACCCGTTAAGCACTGTGGGTGCAGGTAAAAACATGACACAGCTGGTGGGCGCACAAAATGCCCTGCTGACGGTGGATGGCCTGAGTATCAGCAAGCCAAGCAATACGTTGAATGATGTGATCCAGGGGGTGACTTTAAACCTGAAATCCATCACCAGCGTCAATACCACGCTGGAAATCGCCACAGACACTGACACCATACAGGCATCGGTACAGAACTTTGTCGATGCCTACAACAAGCTGAATTCAAGCTTGCGTGACCTGACCAAGTTTGTAGAAGGGGGTTCTACCTCCAACGGGCCTTTGCTCGGGGATTCAACCACGCGCGACATTATGGTCAAGCTCAAATCCATGCTGGCACGTCCTTCAACCACGGCAACCACCTTCCGCACGCTGAGTGATATCGGGGTGAAGTCAGGTGAAAATGGCGTACTTACGCTGGATACTGCCAAATTAACCACGGCGTTAAACACCAATTTAACCGATGTGGCCAAATTGTTTTCGCCTTCTGCCACGACCTCGGACCCGCAAGTAACGTATGTCAGCAGCTCGAACAAGACACAGACCGGTACTTATGCAATCAATGTGACCAGTCTGGGAACGAGCAGCCAGGATGCAGCCGGTATGATCAATGGCGTGACGGCTTATGGCAGCGGCGCCAGCCTGATCGGTGCGGCTGACAATGCAGCCCAGGGTCTCAAGGTTTCCATCAATGGCTCCGCTACAGGCAGCCGTGGCACGGTGACTTTTAACAAAGGCCTGGCGGGTGAACTCAGCAGCATGATAGGCGGCTGGCTGGATACGACCGGTTCATTGACCGTTAAAACCGACGGTATCCAGACCTCTATCAAGGCACTGAACAAGAAATCTACGGATTTAAGCGCAAAATTACCAGCGATTGAAGCGCGATACAGGGCGCAGTACGCAAAACTGGATGCATTACTTTCCGGTATGCAAAGTACCAGCTCATACCTCAGTCAACAAATTGCTGCATTGAATAAAAGCTAACAGCATCAGGAATTAGGAATCAGGAGAATTTTATGTTTGGAATGAAACAATCAGGCATTAATGCTTATGCGAATGTTGGCTTGGAAACCGGCGTGGTAGATGCCAGCCCCCTGAAGTTGACTGTGATGTTGTATGAAGGCGCGATTACCGCGTGTATCCAGGCCCAGCAGGCGATGGGGCAGGGCAATATCCAGAAAAAAGGCGAGTGCCTGACCAAAGCGGTTTCGATCATTGATAATGGCTTGCGATCCAGCCTGGATAAACGTGCCGGTGGCCAGATTGCCAGCAACCTGGATGAGCTTTACCTGTATATGACACGTACCCTGATGCAGGCCAGCTTGCGTCTGGATGTGAAGAAAGTAAATGAAATCCAGCAGTTATTGATGGAGTTGAAAAGTGCATGGGAATCACTGGAGAAATCCGGTGCCCAAAAGACTGTCCAGGCTAGCGCACCTTTTAATGCACTGGTTTCTCAAAAGGCGCAGTCCATTCCTGCAGTAAATACCAACCGTTTGGCTGTTGCCGGAGTATAAGATGATGTCAAAAGCACTGATTGATACCTATGAATCTTCTGCGAAAATCATGGAGCAGATGCTGATTGCCGCCAGACAAAGCGCCTGGGAAAAAGTCACCGAACTTGAGCAGTCTTATATGCTCAAGATCGAAGTGATTAAAACGCTGGAACAAAACCTGCGCTTGCAATCCGAAACATTGAACGCGGAAGAACATAGCCGCAAACAGAAGCTGGTACAGAAAATCCTGGCCGATGATGGCGAGATCCGTAACCTGCTTTACCCGGTGATGCACAGGATTACCGATATGATTTTTGATGCGCAGCTACATGCGCGCATCCCGCCCGATGCCATATAGCGAGTGCTAAATAAATGATTCCTATCCAGCAAGTTCTCGCTAATCGTTTCGTAGCACAAGAAACAGAGAGCTTGCGTGCCGTCTCCTCGATCCTGCCGGTTGAAGGGGCACAATCCGAAGCGCCCTTGTGGAGCCGCCTTCGCCCGGGCATGCAATTCACCGGCATGATCCTGCAAAAAGAATCCAATGTCGCCAATGGCTCGGAACTGGCCAATTTCAAAGTCCAGGTGCAACTCCCCAACCAGCAACCGGCTGTGGTGCAGATGCAATTACCCGCACATCTTGCTCAGCAACAAGCCCTGCAAATGCAATACCTGGGCCAGGCAGCGACCGGGAAAGACGCACAAAGCGTATACCCGCAAGTGCGTTGGGGGATACAGACCCAGCCTAAAACCGCTGATCAGCCTGCCACCAGCCTGGTGACGACCGGATTGCTGACCGCATCGCAATCAGACACAGCGGATAATCTGCCTCAGCTGTTAGGGGCGATGGCGGGGCAGACCGCCAGCCAGGTCGATTTGAGTAACCCTGCCCAGCAGTTACAGCGCTGGTTAAACTCACCCATGTTCCAGCAGCAGGCAAATGCATTGCAGGCACAAGCGATTGTCAGCCATAGCCCGCAAAAGCCGCAGGTACTGGCGCAGGATTTAAAACATGCGCTGGACAGTTCCGGCCTGTTTTACGAATCCCACCTCAAGGATGCAGCACTGGGCAGCCGGCCCTGGCATCAGCTATTGCAGGAACCGCAAAACAAACCCAATTTTATGCCACCGGAAATGGTGGCCCAGCAGTTGCAGGTGCTGGAACAGCAACGCCTGGCCTGGCATGGTGAAGTCTGGCCTGGGCAAAGCATGCACTGGGAGATCAGTGAGCGCGAGTCCTCCGTCCAGTCAGCAGACGATCCTGCATTGAATGCAATACAAAGTAACATGAAGTTGCAACTCCCGCAGCTGGGTGAAGTCTCAGTACGCATCACCATGGTCAACGGACGCTTCTCTATCCGTGTGCAACCTGAAGAAGATAGTGCATTCACTGCCATGCAATCCAGCCGTAGTGGGCTGGCAGCAAATTTGCAATCTGCCGGGCTGACCCTGGAGTCATTGCAAATCACCAGCGACGCGCATGAAGCAGACAGGCAGCAATATGCTGCAGGATAAGCCTTTGACCCAGTCAGCCATCGCGCTGGCGTATGAAGCAGGAGACCTGGCGCCGCGTGTGGTGGCAAAAGGGAACGGCCTGCTGGCGGAGCGTATTATCGCCATTGCCAGAGAACACAATGTCTATGTGCATGAATCGCAAGCGTTACTGGGATTGTTGATGCAGGTGGAGCTAGATGCGCATATCCCGCCCCAGTTATATCAGGCGATCGCCGAGATACTGGCATGGCTGTATCAGTTGGAGCAGGGCGTTGTGCGTGAAGCGCCTGACGTCTAAGTAGCTCGCGAAGCGCCTTGTTCAAGAAGCAAGCGGTGCGTCGCGAGTAAGTAGCTGGTATAGGGATTGAAGTGATGAGACTATCTAAATGCAGGGATTTAAACCTGCATATTCATCATGTCCTGATAGGCACTCACCAGTTTATTGCGTACCTGTACCGTGGCCTGGAAGGCGATGTTGGCTTTCTGGCCGGAAATCATGACGTCAGACAGGCTGACGTTATCGTTGCCCATGGCAAAGTCCTGTCCGAGTTTCTCGGACTGCAGTTGCATATTGTTAACCGAATCCAGAGAGGATTTCAGGGCATCGCTAAAGCTGACCTGGCTGGTAGGGCTGGCAGCAGTGGGTTTCTGTACCGCGTTCAGTGCCTGTGTGGCACCAGCGCCCAGGCCTTCAGGTTTTTGTGCTGCTGCACGTAATTGTGCCAGCATGGACGAAATGCGTTGTGCATCAATGCCGCCTACGCTCATGGTGGTCTCCTTTCGTAAAACGGGTGTATTTACCCTTTAATGACAATGGAGCCACTTTAACATTGCTACAAATGAGTCGCTCTCAAAAATAGGCGATATTAAGCCGTCTTATTTGCCAATTTGAATTTGCAGGTGAGGCGCATAATGTGTCCCATGTATGAATACCAATGTAATGGTGTTCTGTTTAGATTAACGACATGCCCGGTGCAGTACGATATGCCTGGCGCAGGTCGGTCAACATGGAGATTTAAATGGCTGCTGCTGATGCCACGCTTGCTTCAACAATAGAGCCCACGATTGCGACACCGGACATATTCGGTAAGATGGGCCAGAAATTGCTGTTAGTAGCTGGAATTGCCGCCGTGGTTGCGGTGATGGTAGTGTTTTGGCTATGGAGCCAGAAACCGGATTACCGTGTGCTGTTCTCCAATTTTGCCGATAAAGATGGCGGCGCCATTGTTGCTGAGCTAGACAAACTGAATATCCCATACAAATTTTCCGAAGGTGGCAGTGCCATCATGATCCCTGCCGAACAAGTGCATCAGGTACGCCTGAAACTGGCGGCACAAGGCCTGCCTAAAGGTGGCAATATCGGTTTTGAATTACTGGAAAACCAGAAATTTGGTGTTTCCCAGTTTGTTGAGCAAGTGAATTTCCAGCGTGGCCTGGAAGGGGAGCTGGAGCGTAGTATCCAGTCTATTTCCGCAGTGCAGGCTGCCCGTATTCATTTAGCCATTCCAAAACCTAGCGTGTTTGTGCGTGAACAGCAGTACCCGACCGCTTCCGTATTATTGAATCTGCATAATGGCCGCCGCCTGGATGGTCAGCAAGTCGGTGCCGTGGTACACCTGGTGGCCAGCAGTGTGCCTAACCTTTCCGCAGACCATGTGACCGTGGTCGACCAGAATGGCAATCTGTTGTCTGACAATGCCAATAAAGCCAAACAGAATGGCCTGGACCCGGAGCAGATGGCTTATGTAGAAAATATGCAAAGCAATATCGCACGTCGCGTCGAGTCTATTATCACGCCTATCGTAGGTGCCAAGAATGTACATGCCGAAGCCAGTGCCGAGATTGATTTTTCCAACACTGAGCAGGCCAACGAGTCTTACAAACCTAACAGCAAACCTGAAGACATGGCGGTGCGTAGCGCCCAGAATCATGAGTCACAAAACAGCAGTGGCAGCAATGGTGCGGTGCCTGGTGCGGTGTCTAATCAGCCGCCGGGTGAATCCACTGCGCCTGTCACTACACCAGCCGCACAAGGTGGTGATGAAAATGCGCCTGCTGCAGCTCCACCAGCACCGCCACAAAACACCCAAAAAGACACGACTACCAATTATGAGCTGGATAAAACCATCAGTTATGTCCAGCAGGCTAAAGGCGGCGTCAAACGCCTGCACGTAGCGGTAGTGGTGAACCATATCCCGGTAGTAGATAGCACCGGTAAAACAACTTACCGTGCACTGAACACTGCCGAGAAACAGCAAGTGAGTGACCTGGCGATGCAGGCGATGGGTTTCAACCGTGAACGTGGTGACACTATTTCCGTTGTCAATACACCGTTTATCAGTGAAGCACAGGAAAAACTGGTCGAGCCACCATTGTGGAAAGACCCGGTCATGATTGAGTACGGTAAAGATGCCTTGCGCTTCCTGGCCGGAGTCATCGTATTGATGATGATCTACAAGAAATTGCTCAAGCCTCTGGCCAGTAAACTGACCGGCGCCGATAAGAAACAGCTGGCGATGGTGGCTGGTGCACCGGCACTTCCCGGTGCTGAGGGCACGACAGAAGAAGATGCACTGGTGACGCTGAGTGGTGAAACCCCGGCATTGCCAGGCGCTGCCAGCTCCAGCGCATTGAACGCGACGCTGGAAGCGGCAAAACTGGTGGCAAAGGAAAATCCGCGCATGGTAGCTAACGTGGTATCTAACTGGACCTCGGCGGAGAAATAACACATGGCGTCTGATGGATTAACAAAAAGCGCTATTCTGATGCTGGCGCTGGGCGAAGACGAAGCAGCCGAAGTCATGAAGCACTTGTCTCCGAAAGAAGTACAGCGGCTGGGCATTGTCATGGCTTCAATGAAGCCGGTGCCAAAAGAAGAAGTGGAAGAAGTGCTGGAGAAGTTCATGCTGGACTTTGCTGGCAGCAGCGACTTCGGCCTGGATTCTGACAGTTATATCCGCTCTGTGCTGGTGAAAGCATTTGGCGATGACAAGGCTTCCAATTTATTGAACCGTATCCCGCAATCGCAGGACGCCGCAGGTATCGAGAGCCTGAAATGGATGGATGCATTCAGCGTGGCTGATTTCATCAAGAACGAGCACCCACAGATTATTGCAACGATTCTGTCGCACCTGGAAGCCGAACAGTCTGCCGAGATCCTTGGCCACTTCACCGAACGTTTACGCCAGGATGTGATTTTGCGGATCGCCACGCTGGACAGCGTCAAGCCAACCGCATTGCGCGAACTGAACGAAGGCATGCTGAAGATGCTGGCCGGTAACGATAACCTCAAGCGCCAGACCATAGGTGGCGTGAAAACTGCCGCTGAAATCATGAACTTCCTCAGTGGCGAGAATGAAGCCAAATTGATGGATGGCCTGAAAAGCTATGACGATGGCATGGCGCAACAAATCATGGACCAGATGTTTGTGTTCGATAACATCATTGATATCGACGACAGAGGCATACAGGTATTGCTGCGCGAAGTGCAGTCTGATGTGCTGATCGTGGCCCTGAAAGGCACTTCCGAAGAAATGCGCGAGAAATTCTTCCGCAATATGTCTTCCCGTGCCGCCGATATGATGCGCGAAGACCTGGAAAGCCGTGGACCAGTGAAATTATCTGAAGTCGAGACACAGCAAAAAGTGATTCTGCAAACAGTCAGACGCCTGTCCGATGAAGGCCAGATCATGCTGGCTGGCAAAGGTGACAGCGAGCAGTATGTGTAAAGCATTTTTGAAGGAATATTCAGCATGGTAGCTTCTGCAACCCCTAAGGAACAAATGACTGCTTATCAACGCTGGGAAATGGCCAGTTTTGACGATGTGGCTTCCAGTGAGCGCGTCAGGCGCGATCGTGTACAGGCAGAAGAAAACGCGCGTACCGTCAGCCATATCCTCAAGCAGGTCAGGCAGGAAGCCTATGAAGCCGGTTTCAAGAGCGGCTATAAAGACGGCCTGAGTAAAGTACAGAATGAAATTGAAGCAGAGCGTGCGCAATTGCTGCAATTGTCCGGCAACTTTCAGCAGGCACTCTCCATGCAGGATGTGGCGATTGCCGAATCAGTGCTGACACTGGCGCTTGAACTGTCCAAAGCCATGCTCAAAAGCAAGCTGCAGGCGGATCCGCAAAGCATCATTCCGGTGGTACTGGATGCCATGCAATACCTGCCGCAAGTGAAACAGCCTGCCCGCGTGATTGTGCATCATGAGGATGCCAAAATCCTGCGTGCCAGCATTGCTGAACAGATGAAAGACCAGGGCTGGCAACTGGTGGAAGACAGCCAGATTGAACGTGGTGGCTGTCTGGTTGAAACTGCTGAAAACCAGATTGATGCGACCAATGAGATGCGCTGGAAGCGTCTGGTACAAGGCTTGTCCCGTTATGATGACTGGCACAAACCTGCTGCAACGAATGAGTAAAAAGCATTCGAGCCAGCTCCTGATCTTGATCCGGTATGAGAATTAGATAAAACATGACCACTGCACATGATGCTGACCTGCCATCTGCTATTCCCGCTGCACAGGCTACGGCTGCAGAGGCATTGACAGCCTCGCCTGAGGCATCGGCGCCAAACGAAACACCCCAAAGCGACACAGAAAAAACTACCGTATCCAATCCGGCTAATATCCATAGCCAGCGCTGGCAAAGCTATTTGAAAGACTGCCGCGAGATTATCAACCTGGTCGAGCCGCTGGAAGTCGCTGGCCGCATAATTAAAGTCACCGGCCTGGTCATGGTCGCTACCGGTATCAAGATGCCTATTGGTGGCGCCTGTTATATCCCTTTGCAAGATGGTGGCCGTGTTGAAGCTGAAGTGGTCGGCTTTGATGGCGAGAATCTGTTGCTCATGCCGCAAACAGCGGTGGAAGGCGTAGTGCCTGGCGCCAAAGTATTCAGTATGGATGTCACCGAAACCCTGCCTAAACCCCAGTTCGGCCGCCCACCTCGCCGCCGTGCGCAAGACAGGGCAAGACATTTTCCCATAGGTGATGGCTTGCTTGGCCGTGTGGTGGATGCCGCTGGCATTCCGCTCGATGGCCTGGGGCCGATTCCCAACGATGTGACGGCGCCTTTGAGTGGCCGCGTGATCAACCCGCTGATGCGGGCGCCGATTGAAGAAACCATGGATGTAGGCGTGCGCGCCATTAATGCCATGCTGACAGTAGGGCGTGGACAACGCCTGGGTTTGTTTGCCGGTTCTGGTGTAGGTAAAAGCGTATTGCTGGGCATGATGGCACGTTACACCACTGCCGATGTGATCGTGGTCGGCCTGATTGGTGAACGTGGCCGTGAAGTACAGGAATTTATTGAACAGATTCTGGGCCCTGAAGGCCTGGCGCGTTCAGTCGTGGTGGCTGCCCCGGCGGATGTGTCTGCACTGATGCGTCTACAAGGTGCGAGCTATGCGACCACCATTGCCGAGGGCTTCCGCAAGCAGGGTAAAAATGTGTTACTGATCATGGATTCACTGACCCGTTATGCCATGGCACAGCGCGAAATCGCGCTGGCGATCGGCGAGCCGCCGGCCACCAAAGGCTATCCGCCTTCCGTGTTTGCCAAACTGCCGGCGCTGGTTGAGCGCACCGGTAATGGCGCACGTGGCGAGGGTTCGATCACGGCTTTCTATACAGTGCTGACCGAAGGTGATGACCAGCAGGACCCGATTGCCGATTCAGCCCGCGCCATTCTCGATGGTCATATTGTGCTCAATCGTACATTGGCCGAAAGCGGGCATTATCCGGCGATTGATATCGAGCAATCCATCAGCCGCGCCATGCATAACATCACCAGTAGCGAACACCAGAAGCAGGCGCGTTTGCTCAAGCAACTGTACTCGCGTTATTTGCGTAACCAGGATCTGATCGCCGTCGGTGCTTACCAGGCGGGCGCTGACCCCATGCTGGATGTTGCTATCAGGAAGCGTGACCAGATCAATGATTTTCTGCAGCAGGATATTCATGAATGTGCAGATATGCAGTTTAGCCTGCAACATCTGGCACAAGTCGTGTCTTGACTGGACTAGGCAACAGCGATGGCGACACAATCGACTCAGACATTGACCTTGCTAAGCCAACTGGCTGGCGATGAAGTTGAGGCGGCCATGCAGGCCCTGGCACAAGCCATGAAGCAGCTGGAGCAAGGCCGCCAGCAGCAGACGTTGCTGGGCCAGTATCAGCAGGAATACCAGCAACAATGGCAAAGCGTCGTGCAAAAAGGGCTCAAAGCGGATTTGTACCGCAATTTTCAGGGCTTTTTCTCGCAATTGGAAACCGCCGTGCAGAGTCAAAATGCTCAAATCGAACAATTACAGGCAGTGGTTTCGCACAGACAGCAAATACTGCAGGAAAAACAGCGTAAACAAAAGTCGTATGAAGTGCTGATATCACGTGCAAATACCCTGCATGAGAAAATCGAGCGCAAGCGTGATCAGAAAATGATGGATGAGTTTGCCAGCCGTGCCAAGCGCACGACCATGTAAACCTTGTATCGTACGGGAGAGTGAAATGGCATTTTTAAATTCTGCAAGCTTATTAAACATGGGTGCTGCCGATGCGGCGAAAAAGGCAGCTGCCAATACGCCGGTGCAGGAAACACAGGCAAATCAGTCAGATGAGTTTGCCCAGGCTTTGCGCAAGCAATTGCAGCAGGCCAATAAACCTGCCAGCAACCCTGTGACGCCTGCCGTTGCCAGAAATAATCCGCCGGCCAAAGAGACCATGCACGCCCAATCTGCGCAAGAGTCTGCCAGACTAGCCAAAAACGAATCGCCAAAAGAACAACCGATCGCGAAGACACCCTCCAAAACCGACGCTGCAAAAGCAGATGATAAAAACACCAACGACAAAACTGATGCTGAAAGCAACCCTGTCGAAGAGAATATCACTACCACAGAAGCCGTTGCTGCCCTAGCTGAAACGCCGGTAGACAAAAAACGCCTGATCACCAATCTGGAAGCCACCGACCCTGCTACAGTCAGCCTGACGCCGTGGATGCAAACCATGCTCGCCATGCGCCAGCCTTCAGGCCAAAGCGCGACCGGTGAGCAGGCACCATTAGCAAGTGCTGTCGATGAAACAGCCTTGCAACCTGCTGAATTACTGGCGGATGTATCCGCAACTGTGGTCACTGAGCAAGCCGATAAAACATTCGCCGGCAATGTGGCAATAGAAATCCGTCCTGAAACCAAGCCGGCTGGCTTGCCCGTAGGCACCGAACAAACTGCGGCTGACAAACCTGCACATTTCTCTGAAACGCTGGATATCGCAAAATCTGTCGCCGAGGCTGTCAAGGAAACGATTGCTACCGACAAAGCTGTTGATAGGGCGGGTAATATTGATATCCAGACTGAAACTTCTAATACCGTCACGCTGCCGGCGGCACAGGCTTTGCCTAACAGCTCATGGTTAAGTGCGGCTGGCGTTACACAAACTTCAAATGTGATGATGTCACAAGTCGCTGCTCCGTTTGGCAACGAACGCTGGCAAACCGCGATAAACCAGCATGTGCTGAACATGGCGGGCAGTGGCGATGAGGTGGCTAACCTGACTTTGTCACCACCTGATCTTGGCCCTATTCAGGTAGTGTTGAAAGTGGATAACCAATCAGTGAACACCAGTTTTATCACTGACAATCCACTGGTCCGCCAGGCACTGGAAGATGGCTTGCAGGACCTGCGTGACCGTATGCAGTCGCAAGGCCTGGAACTGGGTCAAACGTTCGTCGGCAATGGTCATCAGGCAGAACAGCATTTTGAACAGCAGACAGCCAGGAGTGGTGCCAGGGCGGCAGAATCATCTGCCGGGACTGACACTGCGGCAGTGCCCCAGACAGCGGTAAAAGCCCGAGTGGCACGCGGCCTGGTAGATACTTTCGCCTGATCGCTTTTATCTGCAAACGCGCCAGCCTGGTTGCTGGCGCTGCACAAAGTGTGATTAAGCACCGAATTCACCCTTTTATCCAGCAATCTCACAGCCTTCGCCATAGGCATAATGTCACAAACTCTCACGCTATTTTGAAGCTAACATGAAAGGTTTTGTGCAATGGCTCAAGAACCCGCTAAAGCGGAAGCTGCAGTAGCAGCCCCCAAATCAAAGAAAAAACTCATCGTCATTCTGGCAGTGGTGCTGGCATTGGCCGTCGTTGGCGGCGGTGCTGCATTCTTTCTGATGCAGAAAAAGGAAGATCCGCAGCATGCCAAGGCTAAGCCCGCCAAAGAGGGCGAAGAGGCTGAAGCAGAGGGCGGCGAGCACGAAGAAGAAGCCGAGGCGGAAGGTCATGCTGACCCAAAAACAGCTTTAACTTATGTGCAGTTTGAAACATTTACTGTCAACCTGTTGCCTGACCCTGATGACAAGTTTTTGCAGCTCGACCTGACGGTAGAAGTAAAGGGTGCCGAGCTGGCAGAGAAATTCAAAACACAGATGCCGGTATTACGTAACCGCGTACTGTTATTGCTGACCAGTAAAAAAGCGACAGATATTTCGACACCGGAAGGCAAAACGCAATTAAGCGAAGAGTTGCTGGCCGAATTGAAAAAACCGTTAACCGCCAGTGGTAAACCACTCAAGGTGACACAGGTACTGTTTACTTCTTTTGTGATTCAGTAAGTTTAAGCCCCAGTTTTATAGCGAGTAACCATGTCAGCTGACAAGTTTCTATCACAGGATGAAATTGACGCGCTCCTCAAAGGTGTTGAGGGCGATGACGATAGTGATGCGTCGGATAAAGACGAAGCCAGTATCCGTAACTACAACCTGGCGACGCAGGAACGCATTGTGCGTGGCCGCATGGCGACGCTTGAGATCATTAACGAACGTTTTGCCCGACTGTTACGCGTGGAGTTGTTTAACTTCCTGCGGCGTACGGTAGAAGTATCGGTCGGCCCGGTCCGTATCATTAAATATACAGACTTTATCCGTAACCTGGTGGTGCCTACCAATCTAAACCTCATACACATGAATCCGCTGCGTGGCACTGGTGTGATGGTGCTGGACCCGACGCTGGTATTCCTGGTGGTGGACAATATGTTCGGTGGCGATGGCCGCTTTCATACCCGGGTAGAGGGCCGCGATTTTACACAGACAGAACAGCGCATTATCCAGCGCATCCTGACGCTGATGTTTGATTCGTATGCCAAAGCCTGGTCACCGGTGTACCCGGTAGAGTTTGAATACCTGCGTTCGGAAATGAATACGCAATTTGCCAATATTGCCACGCCGAATGAAGTGGTGGTGGCGATCACCTTTAATATCGAGCTGGGCCCGAATAGCGGCGAGATGCATTTCTGCGTGCCTTATTCCATGGTCGAGCCGATCAAGGATCTGCTGACATCGCCATTGCAGGGTGAAAACCTGGGCGGTGACAAGCGTTGGGTCAAAATGATGACACAACAGATCCAGGCAGCGGAAGTTGAAATTGTCGCCAACCTGGCCACGCGCAGGATGACGGTGGCAGATTTACTGGAACTGAAAGCAGGCGATGTGATTCCTATCAGTATCAGTGACACCATTGAAGGACAGATTGATAATATCCCGGTGATGGAATGTCGCTACGGAGTATTTAACGGGCAATACGCCCTCAAAGTTGAAAAATTAATTCGCGCTGACGGTAGTCAAGAGCAATTGCAAGGAGAGTCATAATGGCTATGGATCCCGCCACTGGTAACAGTGCTGATGATGAAATGGAAGCGGCAATGGCTGCGATGGGTGTGTCTGATAGCGGCGATGTGCATACCATCGCCGAAGATGACTGGGGCGCTGCCCTGGCAGAGCAAACGCAAGCCGAGTCTTCAGCCTCAGCCCTGCAGGAGCAAACCAGCAAAACTGCGGTGTTTAACGAGTTTAGTGCCAACAACAAGATGGAAGGGACACAGAACGATATTGATTTCATTCTGGATATCCCGGTACAACTGACGGTAGAATTGGGCCGCACCAAAATCTCGATCAAGAACCTGCTGCAACTGGCACAAGGCTCGGTCGTTGAGCTGGATGGCATGGCCGGTGAGCCTATGGATGTGCTGGTGAACGGTTGCCTGATTGCACAGGGTGAAGTGGTGGTGGTGAACGACAAGTTTGGTATCCGCCTGACTGATATCATCACGCCAGCCGAGCGTATCCGCAAATTAAACCGTTAATTAATTGAACCGTTAGTTCAGGAACACATGAAGCATTACAAGTCATTAGCATGCATCACGCTTAACCTGTTCTGGCCAGTATTGGCCTTCTCAGCTGAAGCCGTTAAAGCCGCTCCGGCACCTTCCGCCAGTGATAGCCTGGGCCGTATGGTGTTTGGCACGGTGGTGGTGTTACTGGTGATTGCCGCGATTGCCTGGGTGTTGAGACGCGTCTTGCCAGGTCAGGGCTTGTCTCAAACGGGCGTGATCAAGCAAGTCGGTGGCGTACAGCTGGGGCCACGGGAACGAGTGGTCGTACTGGAAGTGGCTGGTCGCTGGCTGGTGGTTGGTGTCAGCCCGGGGCAAATGACGGCCCTTGGTGAAGTGGGGCCCTTGACCGCAGACCCTGTCACAGAAAATCAAAGTCATTCTTCCCCTGTTTCGCCTGTAGATCCGCAAGCTTCTTTCGCCGTGCGCTTGCAACAGGCCATGCAACACACGGTCAAATCCTTCAAAAACAAGCCTTGAGTCGCTCACTTCCAACCTTTGAAAAGGGTTAGGCAAGCGTACACTATCTCCATCTTTGAATCATGCCCGGCAATAGCGGCATGACTAAACTTCAGGTGTGCTGATAAATGCGAGTGATCTCTGTCTTGAAATTCATTTTATTTCCCTTGCTGGCCGGGCTGATCTGGCTATGGCCTGCACATTCCTGGGCGGCAGAAGGCTTATCCATAGGCTCAGTCACACCAGCGGCAGGCGGCGGCCAGGATTACACTCTCAGCCTGCAAACCCTGATCCTGCTGACATCGCTGACCTTTATTCCGGCCGCGATTTTAATGATGACCGGCTTTACCCGTATCGTGATTGTGTTGTCCTTGCTGCGCCAGGCACTGGGTACGCAGTCTGCGCCATCTAACCAGGTGCTGATCGGACTGGCCCTGTTCATTACTTTTTTCGTGATGGGCCCGGTATTCGACAAAATCTATGTCGATGCCTATCAGCCTTTGTCTGAAAGCAAGATCACCATGCAGGAAGCCCTGGACCGCGGCGCATTGCCACTCAAAGGATTTATGCTTAAACAGACGCGGGAGAATGATCTGGCCATGTTTGCCAATATGGCGCACACCCAGGCCATCAACACGCCGGAAGAAGTGCCATTACGTATCCTGGTACCGGCTTTTATGACCAGTGAACTGAAAACCGCTTTCCAGATCGGCTTTGCCATTTACATTCCCTTCCTGATTATTGACATGGTGGTCGCCAGTATCCTGATGGCGATGGGGATGATGATGGTGTCGCCGGCCATTGTGTCGCTACCTTTCAAGCTGATGCTGTTTGTGCTGGTGGATGGCTGGCAACTGATCCTGGGATCACTGGCACAGAGTTTTGTCATGTGATGATGCGTCTTGGCGCTGTCATCGATTGAGATTAAAGGAGTATTCATGAGTCCGGAACAAGTATTAACCATAGGCAGTGAAGCGATGCAGACCACGCTGATGGTGGCCGCGCCGATTTTAGGCACTGCCCTGGCGATAGGCCTGATTGTCAGTATTTTTCAGGCCGCGACACAGATTAACGAGCAAACACTGTCATTTATTCCCAAACTGGTGGGTGTGATGGCCATGCTATTGCTGGCAGGTCACTGGATGCTGATGACCCTGGTGGATTACATGCACCATGTGTTCAGCATGATCCCGCAGCTGGTCAATTAAGTATTTATTCACTGAATAGCTTTATCCAATGCTGACCATCCATGCTTCTGACCTGCAACAATGGATAGTGCAGCTGCTCTGGCCCCTGACACGCATCCTCGCCTGTATTGCAGTGGTGCCCCTGTTTAGCCATCCTTCCATTCCCAACCGCATGAAACTGGGTATAGGTTTCGTGATTACACTGGCGATCCTGCCCTCAATCAAAGTCCCCGCGATAGACGTGATGTCCTGGCAAGGCCTGCTTTCATTACTGGCGCAAATGGTCATAGGCATCAGCATGGGCTTTGTCATGCGGTTGATGTTCACGGCAGTGGAAATGGCCGGTTTTATGATGGGCATGAGCATGGGCCTGGGTTTTGCAAGCTTTTATGACCCGCAGACCGAAGGGCAGACCATGGCGGTGGCACAATTCCTCACCATGCTGACGCTTATGGTATTTATGAGCCTGGATGGGCATCTGATGGTGGTCGCCGTCATGCTGCAGAGTTTTGAAACCATGCCGATTTTGCTGGAACACTGGCAACTGAATAGCCAGGTGATTGCCGAGCTGGGCGGGCATATTTTTTCACAGGGCCTATTGATGTCTTTACCAGTGGTGGCGAGTCTGCTGATCACCAACATGGCATTGGGTATCCTCACTAAAGCCGCGCCGCAGTTTAATATTTTCGGTATCGGCTTCCCGATCACTATCTCCGTCGGCCTGGTGATGACATTACTCAGCTTGCCTTCATTAGTCAGCCCGGTGAACCGCTGGCTGATAGATGCGCAGCAACTGATGCTGCAAGTCATACGCTGATACTGATTTCATTGGCTTTAAGCCAGGCAATAAAAAAGCTGACATTTAGTCAGCTTTTTATTTTAGTCGATGTGTGAATTAAATAAACGAGAACAGGGATAGCTGTGAAGTCTGCACATACGATTTTTGTGCCGCTTCCAGGATAGTCGTCCTCTTCGATAAATCTGATAGCGCCTCGGTGTAATCCAGGTCCTGTAGTTTTGAAATGGAAGCGGTGTATTGCAGATCCATATCACTACCAGTGACATCCAGTGTATCCAGTTCATTCAGTTTACTGCCCAGGTCAGCGCGTACATTGAGTACCTGGTCCAGCACGCCTTGCACTTTGGTGATGGTGTCTGCCAGGCCATCACTGTAAGTTTTTTGGGTGGTTGCATCGGTAATAGGGGTTTTTAGCAGGCCTATCATATCTTTCAAGCTGGCAAACAAGTCGTTGCCATTGGCCTGGAATAATTCATCACCGGTGTAAGTGATAGGCATCTGGCGCTGTACATCCACTTGCAGGGCGCGTTTAGAGGTGTCGCCCTGAAAGTCTACATTACCTGTGACCGTATTCAGCACGAACGGTACGGTGTCGGTCTTGTAACCGGAATACATATAATTACCCTGTGCATCCTTGGTATTTGACAGGCCAATCAGGCTATCCAGTCGGCCTTGCAGTTCACTGGCAATGTTGGCGCGTTGCTCGTTGCTGTAAGCGCCATTACCTGCTGCCACCAAAGACGATTGCGCGTCCAGAATGACATTGGTGATACTGGTCATATTGGTTTCATAGGTTTCCAGCGCTGTTTTAGCCACATTGCGGGTGGCGGCATAAGTATTATTCAGGTTCTGCGAGTTTGTCAGTTCGAGAATACGCGCTGAGGCGACCGGGTCATCTGCCGGGCTACGCACTTTCTTGCCAGAAGAAATCTGCTCGTTGAGTTTGCTCAGGTCATTCTGCAAATCCATCAGGCGATTGGTGCCGCTCTGGTAAATGGTATTGGTGCTGATTCTCATGATTCACTATCCTTCAGAATATTACTGGCCAAGCTGCAACAGAACATCAAATAACTGGCTGGCGATTTGCATCATTTTGCCAGCAGCCTGGTAGGCTTGCTGGTAACGCAACAAGTTGGCGGCTTCTTCATCAATATTGACGCCGGATTCAGACTGCATCGCGCTGGTGGCACCTTCCAGTGCCGAAGCATCGGCCTTGCTGGTGACCATCATCTCGTTGGTTTTGGTGCCGACGGCGCTCACCATCAAGGCAAATGCCTGGGCATAGGAGCGGTTGGCATTACTGCCCAGCAAGCGTACGCTGGCAGCGTCCTGTAGTTGTGCCAGGCGCAAACCGTTGGTATTGTCACCGGCACCTTTAAAAGCGATCACGTTGCCATTCGCATCCACACGTTCTGCCAGTGCCAGTTTTTCAACATCATCAAAGGCGAGTGTGATTTTGCTTGCCGCACCCTGGGTTGGGCGGATCATGTACTCGTCACCTTCTACCGGTGTTGAGGTATTCACATTAAATTCAATGCCATCGACGGTGACCGGTAAGGTAGCTGCGCTGGTAACGGTTTTATCGCTGTTGCGGATAATATTGTACTGACCACCGGTATATTTCAGCGTGTAGTCGCTACTGGTTATTTGTTGCGATTGTCCCGGCACAAACGTAGCACTGGCCATCTTTGATTTGTCTACGTTATTTGCGCTGCTGATGGTCTGTGGCTGCGGAATGTTAAACATGGCCACACCGGCAGTGCCGTTCAGGTCGTAACCCTTTTGCTGCATGTCATTGAACTGGCTCGCCAGCGTGATCGCCAGCTGGCCAATCTGGTTTTGTACCGTATCCAGTGTTTCATTCCTGAAGGTCAGAATGCCGCCCAATGTACCGCCAGCCAAAGTAGCGCTATCGATAATTTTCGGGGTGCTTTTATCGCCGTATGCGATTTCGAGGCGACCAGGGTCAGTGTAGCTGGATTGCGCATATAGCGGATAGGTGTCATCACCCACCACCAACGGCATGCCATTGCCTATGAATACATCATAGTTACCATTGCTTTGCTTGACGACTGTCGTTTTGACCTGCTCACTCAGCTTGGACATCAACAGATCGCGTTGATCCATCAGGTCATTAGGTGGATTGCCGGTGGTACTCATCGCCTTGTCTATCACCAGGTTCAATTGCGAAATCTGGGTGGCATAGCTGTTGATGGTATTCACACTGGCCGACACTTGTGTGTTCAGGCTCTGGCGGATATCATCCAGGCGGCTGTTGACTGCTGAAAAGCGATTCAGCAGGGAATTCGCCGAGGAGAGTACCGTTTGTCTGGTGGCGACATCTGTAGGGTTAGCCGCTGCAGCGCTGACCGCACTGAAAAACTTGGTCATCACCGGGCTTAAGCCTGCGTTAGAGTCGGAAAGCAAGCCGTTGATTTCATTAATACTGTTGTAATAAGCAGTGCTGGCGCTGCTGGTAGAGGTGGTATTCAGTAATTGTTTGGCCAGTGTGTCGTTGTATACGCGGTTGATGCCGGTAATATCCGTGCCCTGGCCGACAAAACCATAGCCAAAGTTCTGCGCTTGTGACGCCGCCTGTACGATCACCTGCCGGGTATAGCCGGGAGTGGATGCGTTAGCAATGTTGTGGCCGGTAGTGGCAATCCCGATCTGGGCTGCGTTTAAAGCACTTTTGCCGATATTTAATATGTTGGACATACTTGAGCCCTCATGTGTCTTGGTCCTGCAGAACGGTTGACACGAATGTAAAGTTACAATTAGTTAGCCTAACGGCAGTTTTTTAAAATTCTTTAGGAAACACAGAATAAATGTCTGCGCGAGCGAATTGCTGCGTTGCCCGGTACTCTGAACCTCGCCGTATACTCATACTGTCTCGGCTCCTGCGTTCCGTGCGTCTTGCACTTCATCTCGCTCGATCAATTATTCCGCATTTCCTTCATACTAACTTTGCAGATGCTTGATGACCTGCGTCAGTTTTTTGCCATATTGCGGGTCAGTCGCGTAGCCTGCGCGTTGCAGTGCATGGGCATAAGCACTGGCATCGTGGGTGTTACTCATGGCTTTTTCATAGCGTGGATTTTGTGAAATCAATTTGGCATAATCTTTGAAGGCATCGCTGTAACTGTCATAGGCACGGAATTTTTCTACGCGGGTTTCCTTTACGCCATTCACGTATTCGGTAGTGACACTGTTCGCTACTTTGCCTTTCCAGCTGGCATCGGCTTTGATGCCGAACAGGTTGTGGCTATTCACACCATTGGTGGTCTTGATTTCATGTTTACCCCAACCGCTTTCCAGTGCCGCCTGGCCGATCATGAATTTGGCCGGAATACCTGAATCGCTGCTGGCAGCTTGCGCGTGCGGCAACATGCGCTGGATAAACTGTTGTGTCTTACTGGCGACTTCGCTCATGGCTGTCGCTAAAGGCGCAGCTTGTGGCAAAGTGAAGTTCTTCACGTTTTCCTGTGCTTCTTCCATCAATGGCGGCAGCTCAGGAATACCGCGTGCCCAGGCAGTATCGTTATCTGCTTTCGTAGTGTCAGGAGTGGTCGCGTCCCATTGCTGATAGGCTTCACGTATCTTCTGTGCGGCCTGCATTAATACGGTTTTGCCTGAAGAAGGGTTACTCGATGACAAACCATTCACCAGGTTGTTTTTAGTGTCATGCAATTGGGTTTTTGTTTTATCAGTTTCTTCAGCGGGTTTGGGGCTGAACTTGCTCAATTGCCTGACCAGTACTTCGGTCAGGCCCATGCCTTTCTGGCTGAGTTGTGTCGTGAGCTGCTGGTCCAGCATGCCCATGAACATCTTGCTTTGTTCGTTATCGGTGATGCCATCCTGCGGCACGGTGTCGCGCATGCTTTTCAGCATCATGTTCATCAGCACGCCTTCAAACTGGCGGGCGACCGCACGTATGGCTTCCGGCGAATCGCTTTTGGCGTTCTTGAGGCCGTTTAGCGCGCTGCCATCGATGGCCAGACTGTTAGGATCGACACGTGGTTGCATGGCAATCTCGCTTAGATGACCTCTAGCTCTGCGTTCAGCGCACCTGCGGCTTTCATCGCCTGCAGAATGGCCAGCAAGTCTTGCGGCGTGGTGCCAATCGAGTTCAGTGCTTTCACAACATCTGCCAGGTTGGCACCATTGTTCAACTTGAGTACTTTGCCAGGTTCCTTGTTGATATTGATCTCGGAAATGGCGGTCGATACTGTCTGGCCATTCGAGAATGGGCCAGGCTGGCTGATCACTGGTGAAGTATTGACGACCACAGACAGGTTACCGTGGGAAACTGCGCAGCTATCCAGCGTCACGGCCTTGTTCATGACTACGGAACCGGTACGTGCATTCATGATGATCTTGGCCGGTGTTGCCGCCAGTGCCACATTGATGGTTTCCAGGTTAGCCAGGAAAGACACACGGCTCATGGTTTCCGGTGGGCGCACCTGGATCACGCGGCCGCTTTCAGCCTGCGCAGTCATCGGTCCAAATTTCTTGTTGATGGCTTCCACCACGTTGTTGGCAGTGGAGAAATCACTTTCTTTCAGTTCGAGTTTAACCAGGTCCTGGTTCAGCAGGGTGTTAGGCAGGGCACGTTCAACCGTTGCACCATCTGAAATACGGCCTACGCTCAGGTGATTGATCTGTGCCGAGCTGCCATTGGCCGCAGCACCGACGCCGCCAACCACCAGGTTGCCCTGGCCCATGGCATAAATCTGACCATCAGCCCCTTTAAGCGGTGTCATCAGCAAGGTACCGCCACGCAAGCTCTTGGCATTACCCATGGAGGAAACCGTCACATCCAGTGTCTGGCCGGGTTGGGCGAAAGCGGGCAGGGAGCTGGTCACCATGACGGCAGCCACGTTTTTCAGTTGCAGGTTGGTACCAGGCGGCAAAGTGATGCCCATCTGGTTCATCATGCTGATGATACTTTGTACGGTAAACGGTGTTTGCGTGGTCATGTCACCGGTGCCATCGAGGCCTACCACCAGACCGTAACCGATCAACTGGTTGGCGCGTACGCCCTGGATATTGCTGATATCTTTGATACGCTCTGCATGCGCTAAAGGTGCGGATAGCACCAAACCTGATATCACTATCAGGTTAAGTAGCTGCGTGGCAGTGCGGGTGAATGTGTTAAACAGGCGTGGCATGTTCAACTCTCCTATAACGGGATCATGCTAAGAAAGAAGCGGGAGAAGATGGAGAACGCTTCGGCAGCATCAATCTTGCTGCTGGAGCGATACTCGACACGCGTATCTGCCACTTTGGTAGAGAGAACTTCGTTACCGATGGTAATGGTGTCCGGGTTAACCACACCGGAAAACCTCACGTATTCGGTACCTTTGTCAAAGCCGATCTGTTTTTCGCCACTGATGACCAGGTAGCCATTAGGTAACACATCGACCACAGTCGCAGTGACAGAGCCACTGAACGTATTGCTGGCATCGGCACTGGCCTTGTCTTTGAAAGACAAGCTGGAACCTGCATTAAAGGCTGATTTAGGCACGTTATGCCCGAACAGGCCGGTAATGGAAGCGCCGACTGAACCATCTTTGCTCTGTCCGTTATCAGATGCTTTGTTGGCGGTGGTGTTCTCTGTAATACGTACAGTCAGGATATCGCCCACATAACGTGGTCTGCGGTCTTCAAACAAGGGACGGTAAGCTGCGGTATTGAAAATGGCGCCTTCGGTACGTGCATCAGGACGACCCAGGGTAGAGCGTGGTGTTTCCGGTTTTTGTACGATGGTTGAAGGCGTGACTGTGCAGCCGCCCAGCAACTGCGAGAGCGCTAAACAAAACAATAAGCTGGTCATCAATCTATTCATCATCATATCCATCTTCAACATAGAACTAGCCTTCAAACAAAGATTACATCTGTGACAGTTTTTGCAGCATCTGGTCCGAGGTTGTAATGGCCTTGCTGTTAATTTCGTAGGCACGCTGGGTTTGGATCATGCTCACCAGTTCTTCGACAACGTTGACGTTGGATGTTTCCAGGTAGTTCTGTTGCAACAAGCCTGCACCATTGGCGCCCGGGGTATTGGTATTCGGGTTGCCCGAAGCGGTGGTTTCCACATACAGGTTTTCACCTTTGGATTGCAAACCGGTCGGGTTGATAAAAGTAGCCAGTTGAATCTGGCCGATTTGTGTGGATGCAGTGGAATCTGCTGTTGTAATTGATACCACGCCATCACGGCCAATCGACAATGATTGGGCATTGGCAGGAATAGTGATTGCCGGTTGCACAGGGAAACCGCTGGAAGTCACCAGTTGACCCTGGCTATCCATCTGGAAAGAACCGTCACGTGTGTAGGCAGTAGAACCATCCGGCATCAGGATCTGGAAGAAGCCGTTGCCCTGAATCGCCACATCCTTGCTGTTATCTGTTTGCTGTAAATTACCCTGGGTAAAGATACGCTCTGTTGCTACCGGTTTCACACCAGTACCTAATTGCAAACCACTTGGTAACTGGGTTTGCTGTGAGGATTGCGCGCCAGGCTGGCGGATGTTCTGGTAGAGTAAATCTTCGAATACGGCACGTGATTTCTTGAAGCCACTGGTGCTGACGTTGGCCAGGTTGTGGGAAATGACGTCCATTTGCGTTTGTTGCGCATCGAGACCAGTTTTGGAAATCCATAATGAGCGTATCATCGTTTACTCCTTTGGGTTAAAAACCCTTGTTCATACCGTAAATAATATTACAGACCTTAGCCATTCAAACTGAAGAGTTGATCGGCTTTTCCGGCGTTGTTTTGCGCGTTTTCCAGCATCTTCATTTGCATCTCGAAACCGCGTGCCAGGCTGATCATATTGACCATGGTTTCTACCACGTTGACATTGCTGCTTTCCAGGGCGCCACCGGCTACGGTGACATTGGCGTCAGCAGGCGCTGCCTGGCCATTTGCCGTGACAAATACGCCGTCGTCAGCACGCTTCATGCTGGCGGGTGGCGGGTTGGTCAACTTGATTCTGCCAATAATGGTAGTGGGACTGGGATTTGTTAAATTGCTGACTGTTGAAATGGTGCCATCCTTGCCAATCGCAATCGCCGAATCCGGCGGGATGCTGATCGGGCCACCATCGCCCATGACATTGAGCCCGGTAGAGGTTTGCAACTGGCCGTTTTCATTGATTTTCAATGCACCGTTACGGGTATAGCCTTCAGAACCGTCGGCACGCTGAACTGCGATCCAGCCTTCGCCAGTGACGGCGACATCCAGGTCACGGCCGGTTTGCTGGATAGCGCCTGATTTGTAGTCGGTGGCAACAGTAGCATCCACCACAAAAGCACGCGTTGGCAGGCCATCACCTAGCACCGGTACTGCCCTGAAACTGTCTACCTGTGCCTTAAAGCCGGTGGTGGTCGCATTTGCCAGGTTATGGGCAGTCGTCGCCTGTTGTTCCAGAATATGTTTGGCCCCTGTCATTGCAGTGTAAATCAGGCGATCCATACCAGCTCCTTAGTCATTCAATAGTCAAGATTCAGCTTAAAGTCAGTGCGCTACTTATCTCAGGTTGACCAGGGTTTGTAAAACCTGGTCCTGGGTCTTGATGGTTTGCGCGTTGGCCTGGTAAATACGTTGTGCCGTGATCATGTTCACCAGCTCGCCGGTCAGGTCTACGTTTGAGTCTTCCAGTGCAGAAGATTGCAGTACACCCATGCTGCTGCTGCCTGGTGAACCGATCAGTTCAGCGCCGGATTCATTAGTCGCTTGCCATTGGTTGCCACCAAGGGATTTCAATCCGTTCGGGTTGGCAAAGTTGGACAGCACGACACGTCCCAGTTGCTTGGTTTCATTGTTCGTATAACGGCCAAGGATGACGCCGTCATCACCGACGCTAAAGCTGGCGATCCGGCCAGAAGTGTAGCCATCCTGGGATTGTTTGTTCACGCTGAAAGTCGCACCGTATTGTGAGCTGTTGGAATAATCCATCGCCACAGTGACCGGGCCGGAACCTGTGGTTGGCGTGAAGGTGATGTTGCCGACTGTAGAAGTTGCAGTGTCATACACACCGGTGCCGGAGAAGTTCATTTCTGGCACAGGGTTAGGGGTAATATTAGTGCCATCGGCAGTGGTGTATAAATTCCAGCTATTCGCCGCTGTTTTCACGAAATAGCTTTGGATGTTGTGTGCATTGCCAAGGTCATCATAAACTTTAATGGCGGTGGCATTGGTATAGCTTAAAGGATCTTGCGGATCAAATGGCCTGACCGCCTGATCGATAATCGGGCTCTCGGAGTTCAGGTTAAATTGGCCGGTGATTTCTGTCGTCGTCACTGGTTTCAGGTCGCTGGTATCAATCTGCAGTTCGACCGGCGATGAACCGTTCAGGCTATCCGCAGGGTTACCCATCAGGCGGTTGCCATCACTGGTCTGGATAAACCCATTTTTATCCAGCTGGAACTGGCCGTTGCGGGTATAAGACACCGCACCGTTGTTGCTCAGACGGAAGAAACCGCCACCATTAATCGCAATATCCAGGGTGTTGTTGGTTGCAGTGATGTTACCTTGCGTAAATTGCTGCGCCACATTGGCCAGCTTGGTACCAATACCGATTTGTGCCGCGCCACTGCCTATCAGTGAAGCTGCAAACATATCTGAAAACTCCGCACGTGACTGTTTAAAGCCGACGGTGTTGGCGTTGGATACGTTGTTGCCAATGACTTCCAATTGTTTGGAGGCTGCGTTTAAGCCACTTAGACCTTGTTGAAAACTCATGATGTAATCTCCTGGAGAAAGACTGGATGCTGCAAATTAAATTAAATAAAACGGATTAGAAAATCTCTACGACGTCGGACACTGCCACTGCCGAGTTATTACTCAGGTTGAGCTTGATGCCGCTGGTGCTGTTGGACACACTTTGTACCTGGGCCAGGCTGAGTGCCGAGCTGGTGGTGACAGCATCGCCGATTTTGGCCGTGATTTCGTAGGTGTAGTCGCCACTTGGTGCAACGGTGCCATCGGTGGCTTTGCCATCCCAGCTCAGGGCATTCACGCCAACATCCTGTTTGCCGAAACTGAGCGTGCGTACAACCTGGCCTGCGCCATCTTTGATATTCACGGATACGCTGTCTGCCCCGTTAGGTACATTCACCCCAAAGTAGCCGCCTTTATCGGTATGGCTCAAGCTATTGCCTGACACCAGTACGCTGTGGCCTATCATGCTGGTGGCTTGGTAAGACTGGCCCAGCTGTACGCTGCTGATCAGGCTGCTCATGGTGTCATTCAGTTTGTTGATACCAGTCACCGTATTGAGTTGCGCCATCTGGCTGGTCACCTGCGCATTATCCATAGGATTCAGCGGGTCCTGGTTTTTCATCTGCGTCACCAGCAGGGTCATGAAGCGGTCTTGTGCTTCATCAACAGTGCTGCCTTTAGAACTGCTTTTCTTGTTGACCGCATCAAGGATGTCCTGCGATACCTGGTTTGTATTGACGGTTGTCATGTTAAAAATCCTTATATAAGGTTATTGACCGATATTGAGTGTTTTGAGCAGCATGGATTTAGCCGCATTCATGGTTTCCACGTTGTTCTGGTAGGCACGGGATGCTGAAATCATATTGACCATTTCTTCGGTGACATTCACGTTAGGCATGGTGAGGTAGCCATCGCTGTTAGCCATCGGGTTTTTGGGGTCATAGACCATTTTGCCGGGCTTGGTATCTTCAATCACACGGTCTACCTGTACCGTGCTGGAATTGGTCGCAGCATCCTGCACCGCTTTAAACACCACCTGTTTGGCCTGGTAAGGCTTGCCGTCCGAGCTGACCACGCTATCAGCGTTAGCCAGGTTGCTGGCGACGGTGTTGAGGCGCAGCGACTGCGCACTCATGGCGGAGCCGGAAATCTTGAATACATTGAATAAAGACATATGCTTGCTCCTTTAACTTACTGTCCGGTGATCGCTGACAACATCTTCTTGATCTGGCCGGACATCATGGTAAGGCTGGCTTCATAACGGATACCGTTATCTACATAGGCATTACGCTCGACGTCCATATCTACCGTGTTGCCATCGACAGAGCCTTGCAGCACCGAGCGGAACAGCACATCGCCTGACGCCAGGTTGCCATTGCCAGCTGCAGCATTCATATGGCCACCATTGGTTTGCTGTAACAGGCCGGCAGGCTGTTGCGCAGGTTTTCCACCTGTGCTTTGCTGTAATGCTGCCTGCATGGTGGATTTAAAGTCTATGTCGCGTGCCTTGTATTGCGGTGTATCGGCATTGGCGATATTCGAAGCAAGCAATTCCTGACGCTGATTGCGCACGCGCAGCGCCGTCTGGTGAAAACTCAGCGCGGCATCCAGTTTGTTGATCATCGTCTTTTCCTTTCCCGGGCATTCCCCGAAAGAAATCTCAAGGTACTTTTAAAGTTTTGCCATCTGCCGTCGTTAACCCTGATAAGCGGGTCTGCTTTCACGCACACATGACTTTTACTAGCTGTGCTTAGTGTACGCGGCGATGGCAATAATGATTTCGGGATTAAGAGGGTGAAATACCCTTTATTTCATCAATGAGTTGATCCTGTCATGCGTAGAATGAGACTCCATGAAACCTCGTCTGCTTACCATTTTTGCTGCAGTGATCACTGGATTGATCGGGCTTTTAGCCTGCCATGTGCAGGCCGCTGATCGTATGCCGGCCGCTGCTGTGGCCACTAATCAACGTGCGGTAACACCAGCTGCAAGCGATATGCATACACGTGTTTACCAGACTGTCATGCAGTATGTGCAAGGTCAGACGCAAGGTTATCCAGGTAAAGTGAATATTGAAATCCAGCCATTGGATAACCGTATCCGTATCGCGGACTGTGACCTGATGGAAGGATTCAACGTGCAGGGCGCACGTCTGTGGGGGAAAACCCATATTGGTGTACGCTGCTTGCAATCAGCGACCAAGCCATGGACGATCTATGTACAGGCAGATGTGCAGGTTTGGGGTGAGTACGCGGTGACCGGGTTACCTGTCAGTCAGGGTTCACCAGTACAGGTATCTGATATCGTGATGCAGACCGGCGATCTAACCAAACTACCTTCAGGCATCATTACTGACCTGTCTATGCTGGAAGGCAAGAAAGCGTCATTGAATATGCCATTGGGCACCGTATTGAGACCTGAATTGCTCAAAGCAATGCCAGTGATCATGCAGGGCCAGATGGTGCAACTAAACAGCCGTGGTGAAGGATTTGTCATCTCGGCAGATGGCACCGCCATGCAAACCGCAAATGTCGGCCAGGTGGTGGATGTGAAAGTCAGCAGCGGCCAGGTGATCAAAGGCGTGGCGCAAGCTTCCGGCAAAGTGGATGTGCGTTTTTAGCCAGCAACAGTATTCAGGGTTTTAGAGTCGAAAATGCTTATTGATCATAAACTTGAGATAAAAAGTATATTAAGCACTAAAGTTCGCTTAAACTATGTCGTTAGTACTGTTAACAATTGAGGGTTTAGTGGCCCTTACATCCAGACAAACAGAGACAGAGGTACGGCATGAATATTTCAGACTCCATTAAAAAACTTGGTACCGTTGATAAACCGGTACTGGATAAAAGCACCAACAGCAAAAGCAGTGAAAAAGCGACTGGTTCTTCTGGCAACGCAACGTCAGATAATGTGACCTTGTCTGCAGCTTCAGTACAACTGCAAACACTGGAAGCCGGCCTTGCTAACGGTGAAGTCTTTGACACTAATAAAGTGGAAGAGATTAAAGCAGCGATTGCACGTGGTGATTTCTCGGTAGACACTGCCAAAGTGGCGGATGGTTTGCTGCAAACCGTAAAAGATTTGATACAACCGAATAAAGGATGACGTTATGAGTACTGCAGATCGCACTTCAGTTCCGGCTATTAGTTTTGAAGCCGATGCCACGCTGGTGGCCGAGTTGATTGACGATTTGCAGAACGAGCAAACGGCGTTAATTTCTGCTGACCTCGATATGATCGAGCAGATGGTAGATAGACGGGTAGGATTGTTGCAAGCCTTGGGTGAAGCCGCCAACACACGCTACACAGCGCTGGCAGCGGCAGGGTTCGAGGCGAATGAAAACGGCATGTCCAAATGGCTGGAATTGCGTTCCAGCTCAGTGCTGGATGATGCCTGGGTAAAATTCCAGAAGCAGCTGGCGCAAGCCAAAGAACTTAACCGCCTGAATGGCGTGCTGATCAACAAGCATTTCCTGCGTAACCAGGAAAAACTGGCTGTATTACAGGGTAATGCGACTAATAGTACGCAACTGTATGGCAAGAATGGCCAGTCACGCGGCGGCAGTAGCACACGGGCCAGTTTCTCTGTGTAACTAATTCAGTTTTTGTCAAAAAGCCGAATCAAATGATTCGGCTTTTTTAATGTGTTGCGGCAGGGTTGGATCCGCTGGGTCAGAAATGTTGCTGGCTTACTGCAGTTTTTCCAGTGTTTCCCAGCGTTCCAGTTTCTGCAGGATCAACGCTTCAATCTCGCTTAATCTGTCTTGCAAGGTTTTAGCCTGTTCCGGCGCCTGTTTATAAATATCCCCCTGCGCAAATTGCGTTTGAATCGCTGCTTGCTCCTTCTCTAACACTTCAATCTCTTGCGGCAAAGCTTCCAGCTCACGTTGCTCCTTGAAACTTAAGGTTTTTCGTGCGGGCGCCGTAGGTGACTGAGCTGCTGGCGCAGCAGTTACTTTTGGCGCAGGAGCGGTTTTGTTCCTGTCCTGGCTGAATCTTAACCAGTCATCATAGCCACCGCCGAATTCGGTCAGTTTCCCTTGCCCTTCAAACGCAATCACCTGCGTGACGGTGTTTTCCAGGAATGCCCGGTCATGACTGACGAGGAAGAGGGTGCCTGTGTAATCCTGTAACAAATTCTCAAGTAACTCCAGCGTATCAATATCCAGGTCATTGGTTGGCTCATCCAGCACCAGTACATTGGCAGGACGGGCAAACAGACGCGCCAACAGTAAACGGTTGCGTTCACCACCGGAAAGTGATTTCACCGGAGAACGAGAGCGTTGTGGCGGGAACAGGAAATCTTCCAGGTAGCTGATGACATGCTTGCGCTCGTTACCGATTTCCACAAAGTCCGAGCCCGGGCTGATGGTATCTGCCAGGGTGGCTTCTTCATCCAGTTGCTCGCGCATCTGGTCAAAATAGGCGACATTCACTTTTGTGCCGCGCTGGATATCGCCACTATCTGCTTCAATGTCACCCAGAATAAGTTTCAATAGCGTGGATTTGCCAATGCCGTTCGGGCCCAGTAAACCAATTTTATCGCCACGTAAAATACGGGTGCTGAAGCCTTTGATCAGGGTTTTGTCGCCATACGATTTGTAGACCTGATCAAGTTCTGCCACCAGTTTTCCACTACGTTCGCCAGCATCCAGGTTGAGCTTGACGTCGCCCTGGCGCTCACGTCTGGCTGCACGGTCCAGTCGTAGCGCTTCCAGTCTTCTCACGCGCCCCTCATTACGTGTGCGGCGTGCTTTAATGCCCTGGCGTATCCAGACTTCTTCCTGTGCCAGGAATTTATCGAACTTGGCCGCATGGGTTTCTTCGACTGCGAGCAGCTCTTCCTTTTTTACTTGATATTGAGAAAAGTTGCCCACAAAATCTGTCAGGTTGCCACGGTCAAGCTCGGTAATGCGGGTGGCCAGCTTGTCCAGGAAACGGCGGTCATGGGTGATAAACAACACACTGCCATTAAATCCCAGTAACAAGTCTTCCAGCCATTCGATGGCTTCTAGGTCCAGGTGGTTGGTCGGTTCATCAAGTAGCAATACTTCTGGCTCTGCAACCAGGGCACGCCCAAGAGCCACGCGTTTGCGCCAGCCCCCGGAAAGCGTAGAGACTAATACATCCGCATCCAGCTTCAAGCGACTTAGCACGGTTTCAACACGTGATTGTGCCACCCAGCCATTCTGTGCATCCATTTCATGCTGCAATGCCTGCATGCGCTCCATCAGTGCCTCAATATTGGCATCCGGCATGCCCATATCATGGGTGACCTGATGATAGTCAATAATGGTTTGCTGCAAGCTGCCCAGGCCTTCGGCCACCGCTTCAAATACTGTGTGCGCATTATCGAGTTCAGGTTCTTGTGGCACATAGACAATACGAACACCTGGTGCACGCCAAACGTTGCCGTCGTCTAGTTTGATGGTCCCCGCAATGGCTTTTAGCAAGCTGGATTTACCGGCACCATTGCGGCCAATCAAACCGACGCGTTCACCCGGATCTAACTGAAATGATGCCTGGGCAAGCAGGGCATGATGACCAAATGCCAGGCTGGCATTATCAAGGGTAATATGAGGCATAAAGGGAGTTGAAGCAGAGGTTGTTGAATCGATTCGACATTGTAAACGACATCAAACCATAGACTACGCTTGATGCATAAATAAAAGCACAACCAAACAGGTCAGAATGGACCTGTTTGAGGATGAGTAAAGCAGGTCAGTGTATCTGTTGCGAAGGGGAAGGGAGGGTATCCAGAGACAGCGTGTCGCCCCGCAAGGAAATGCTTGGTGCCGGGCGTGTATCAGGCTGGTACTCTTCTACCCAGCGTTGCAAGTCTTGTTTGAGTTGCGATTCAGCGAGATGCGGACTGTTAGTCAGCCACTCAAGCAGGTTGGCTAACCAAACGCTATCTGCCGAACGCGCCTGGGCAATGCGCAACTTCTCGTGGCTGGTAGGCAGCGTGTTTTCATCGTCTGCCAGCAACTCTTCATAAAGCTTTTCGCCCGGGCGCAGGCCGGTGAATTCAATGCGGATATCATGCTCTTGCAAACCAGACAATTTAATCATGTCGCGTGCCAAGTCTATGATCTTCACCGGTGTGCCCATATCCAGTACAAAGACTTCGCCGCCATTCCCCATAGTCGCCGCCTGCAAGACAAGCTGCGCAGCTTCCGGGATAGACATGAAGTAACGTGTGATTTCCGGGTGGGTGATGGTTATTGGCCCGCCATGGGCTATCTGCTCGCGGAATTTGGGGATGACACTGCCACTGCTACCAAGTACGTTGCCGAAACGTACGGTAATAAACCGAGTGACGGATTTCTCCTTATGCTGCAGTCCCTGGCAAATAAGCTCTGCCAGGCGTTTGCTGGCACCCATGACATTAGTCGGATTCACCGCTTTATCAGTTGAAACCAGCACAAAGGTCGGCACCCTGGCTGCCTGGCACGCCGAAGCGATCTGGTAGGTACCATAAGCATTATTCTGCAATGCTTCCACTACATTAAAATGCTCCATCATAGGCACATGCTTGTATGCGCCTGCATGCAGCACTACGTCCGGCTGATGATTCTTCAAAATGCGCTGAATGCGCACACTGTTTTTGACATCCGCGACTACATAGACTAATTCGGTATCGGTAGACCACTGACTGAACTCTTGTTGCAACGTATACAGAGCGTATTCCGAAATATCCAGGCAGATCAATTGTGACGGGTAAAAACTTAAAATCTGGCGGCATAGCTCTGAACCAATAGAACCTGCAGCGCCAGATACCAGCACTACTTTGTTTGCAAGCATGCTATTTAATCCATGCGCATCCAGTTGTACTACATCGCGTCCTAGCAAATCCTCCACATCAATTTTGCGGATTTGCGATAAGCTGACGCGGCCACTGATCAGGTCTGACATCGCCGGCAAGGTTAATACCTCCATGCCTTCGACCTGGCGGGCTGCTTCTACTGCCAGACGGCGCTTTTCATGGCGACTACCCGGCATCGCAATCATGCAATGCAAGGAGCCATGACGTTCTGCAATTTGGGGAATATCTTCCAAAGACCCCTCAACCTTTGTATGCATGATTTCTCGCCCAACTAGCTTTTTATTGGGATCTATCATCGCCACCACACGCCATTCCGGGCTTTTGCTTAATTCTTTGATCAGATTGAGTGAGGTGTCTTCGACGCCAATCACGATCACTGGCTTGCCTTGTGCAGCTACAGTGTTGAATAAACGTCTTTCTTTCCATGAGCGATAAAGAAAGCGGCTGCCACCCATTATGATCACCAGTAACATCGGATGTATGAACAAAACGGATCTTGGAATGATGATTGAAGGATGAACGACCAGCGCGAAGCTGGCAGCGAGCAGGGCGCCAAATGCGATTGCCCTGACAATACGCTTCAAATCCGGCAGGCTGGCGAAGCGCCAAAGACCGCGATATAGCCCAAACGCATAAAAGCAAATGCTATGGAAAATAAAGACCGCGGGCAGGCTTTCAAAGAAATATACTTTGAAACCAGCCGGCATATTGAAGTTGAAACGCAATAGAAAAGCCACCCACCATGCAAGTGTGAGAGCCAAAGCATCATGTGCATAGGCTAGCCAGGATAAGAGCCGGACAGGAAGTTTAAGCATTGGACTGTTCTAAATGGCTGGTCAATGCGAGATGTTATCACGTCTTAACACTTTGAGAATGGTCAGCAGGATGATTTTGAAGTCCAGCCAAAGTGATTGATGCTGCAAATAATGGGTATCGAGCGCCACTTTTTGTGGAATAGGAATCTCATCTCGACCATTGATTTGTGCCCAGCCAGTAATACCGGGCTTCAGGGTTTGCACGCCTTTTTCTGTCCTGAGAGCAATCAGGTCATCCTGATTAAACAGTGCAGGACGCGGCCCGACGACAGACATGTCGCCCTTTAATACGCTCCATAATTGCGGCAGTTCATCAAGGCTGGTTTTGCGTATAAAACTGCCAACCGGCGTTAAAAAAGAATTTGGGTTGGCTTGCTGGTTCATCAAATGGGTAGCTATTTGCGGTGTACCTGTGCGCATGGATCGGAATTTAGGCATCAGGAAAAGCCGGTTACAAGAACCAACGCGTTTACTCCAGTACAAAGCCGGCCCTTTTGAGGTCAGTTTGACCAGCAGATAAGTCACTATCATGAAAGGAAACAATGCAACGATGGCCAGCATTGTCAGGAAAATATCGAACAGTCTTTTTGACATGGCTATTTTTCCAGCACCCTGGCAATACCAGCATGAAAGCTCAATGTTGGCTGCCAGCCGAGTAGTGTTTTCGCTTTGCTGATATCTACCTGTAATGTACCGAATAGCCTGGATGCAAGCCCTGATTTGCCTGTCAGCTTGAGGATAGATTCAAGCAAGCCTGGCGGCATGGAAAACAGCATCGCTTTTTGCTTGTTGGCGGATCTGATGGCTTTGATAAGTTCAGCCATTGAAACATCCTGATCATCCGAGATCAGAAAGGTTTGATCAGCTGCTTGCGGATGAATGCAGCATAAGCTGATGAAATCTACAAGATTGTTCAAACTGACAAAACTTCGCCTGTTACTGATTGAAGCGAACGGCAACGGCACTGGTAACAAGCACAATTTGATTAGTTGCTTGAAGTTGGCTTTGACCCCAGGCCCATAAATCAGGGGAGGGCGGATAATGACCAACTCCATTTGATGCTCAGCGCAGAATTTTTTCAGGACAAGTTCTGCTTCCAGCTTGGTCTGTCCATAAGCGTCCAGAGGAGCCGCTGTATCCGTTTCGATAAAAGGATGTACCGATGCTTCACCATTTACTTTAACCGAGCTGAGAAAGACAAAGCGCTTGACCTTCAGCTGCCTGGCCAGTTCCGCGACTTTGAGCGTGTAATCGATATTAACCATGGCATAAGCCTGGTAGACATCTGTAGCTGTGTCTTTCATGACATGTGCCCGGCCCGCCAGGTGGATCATGCAATCATAAGTGCCAGGATAGTGTTCAGGCTCAAGCGCTCCACGCCGGACTGCGGTGCAAGCATGGTCATGCGTTACTAATTCCCGGCATAATGCGTGGCCGACAAAACCGCTGGCACCAGTGACTAATACCTGCATTATTTGAGCTCGGGTTTGCTAAAGAACTGTGGAATCCTGGAAAGGATTTTTCTTGCAATAAAAAAGGGGCCAACTGCCAGGCGATGCATTTTACAGGCGCGATAAGCTTCAAGGTTCCCTTTAATGATACCTTTGATACTGTTATTGGATGCCCCGCCAATGCGCATTTTTACCCAAATCTTGGGTATATATACGGATTTTATCTGATGAATTTCCAGAAAGCGCATCGTCAATTCAAAGTCAGCCTGACGCGGAAATTCCAGATTGAAATCACCCAGTTGCTCATACACTTCTCGCCGAACAAAAAAAGTCGGGTGGGCTGGCATCCAGCCTTTTTTAAACAGGCCGGCACGGAACGGCATCGATTTCCAGTAGCGAAGAATACGCGAGGTATCGTTTTTATCGACATAGACCAAGTCTGCATAGCAAGCTTTTACAGTAGGGTCTTTGAATGTTTCAGCCACTTGGGTCAGGATGTTGTCGTCGGCATAAAAATCATCTGCATTCAACAGCCCAATAATCTGGCCATTAACCAGTTGTAAGCCCTTGTTCATGGCATCGTAAATACCTTTGTCAGGCTCTGATACATAACGCGAGACGCTTGGAGCCTGTTTAACAATATCCATGGTGTTGTCCGTCGATCCACCATCAACAATGATGTGCTCTTTGTTGTTGAATTTTTGGTTGGCGACAGAGGATATGGTGTCGCTAATTGTTTCTGCGCTGTTGTAACAGACGGTAATGATTGAAATACTTAAGTCACTCATGTTCTATCGCACTGTGTTTCTAATGTAACGGAGGATCACCAAGCAACATAAAACCAATCTGATTTTTATTTGCTTATATAAACTAAAATTACTTTTCTCTGCAGTCGATGATGCATTTTTGCCATGCCTTCGATAAAGAACTAATGGTTCACGTATAAAGCTTACTCTTCCAACCGTTTGTGCAATCAGGCCTATCCACATATCATGCATAGGTGCAGATTGCGGAAAAGGTAATATGTATGACATCAGTTCTTTGCGGAAAGCGATACAACATCCCAGGTAAGCGTTTTTATAAAGATTCCTAATGAATCCTGGGCCAGAGTTTCTCAAAGCGAAAAATGAAGGGCTTACTTCTAAAAGATTCGCATCAACCACTTTACAATCCGATACAGTGAGGACACTGTATCGGAGCGATTCTATTGTGCGGTTAACCTTATTTTCAAGCCAAATATCATCTTGGTCGCAGAGGAAAATATAATCACCAGATGCAGCAGAGAGCGTTCGTTCAAAGTTCTTTACAATTCCGAGCCTTGTATTAGAAAGCGGTAAAATTTTAATTCTAGAATCTTCTATCGCTCGAATTATTTTAATTGTGTTATCAGACGAGCCATCATCTGAAACTAAAACTTCGTCGCTTGTGCCAAGTTGACTAAGGACAGATATCAATTGATCCTGGATAAAAGCTTGGCCATTGTACGTAGCTATACATACAGAAATCATTTAGATATCTTCAAATACAATTCTCTTAATTGAGAGAAGATTGATTTTGGCAAATAATGTTTTGCGTATCTACTTAATTTTCGAGCCAGGCTTATTTCTAAGTTGTCGGGCTGACTTGTAACAAGATTTAGCGATTTTTTAGCTGGGTTATTGAGCTCTGCTTTAATCACACATTGATAAACATTTCCAAAAACATTTGTTTTCAATTGAAGTTGTAGCTCTTTCGGCAAAGATTTCCAGGCGGAAGCAAACTCTGTATCTTCGGGCTCTCTCTGTACAAATTTATAGTCAACGATACATAGTCCGGCTGAAGTGATTAAATCCTGCATGTTTTTGATACAGAAAAATTTAATATGCGTTCGATCCAGTAATCCTGAATCGGCGTATGCAAAATCCTGATTAAACAGAGAAGCTATTATTCCATTGTGACCAATGTGAGGAAGTGAAATTAAAATACTTCCATTTTCCTTCAGTAGATTTTTCATCTCCAATATAGCTTTTTCAGGACTTGCCAGATGCTCTAAAACATCGGCTGCAATCACAACATCATATTTTTCCTGATTAAAGCTATTGCCCCAGTGAGGAAGGTTTAAGTCGATCTTATGAATTTTATTGCAATAATTCTTTAATATTTCTATAGCATCTTGGTCAATTTCTGCTGCTGTAACATCTGTATCAGGAATCTGAATTAAATGTTTTGTTAATGAGCCAGGGCCTGCCCCAATTTCTAATATGCTTTGTCCAGCAGAAATCATATTTGTTATATATGAAATTGAATTGTCAGCGTTCTTTTGAACTTCATATTTGTACTTATGGTCGATTTTCAAATCATAAATCCTATCGATTTAAAGAAAACAATCTCGCAAAAGCATTCAAATAACGTAATAAGAAAACTTTTACAAAAAAATGTCTAATAATATTTTTTTCTTCAGATACTTCAATTTTGATGTGCTCAACATTTATCTTTCCAGTAGATAAATCCGTCTTGAATGGGTCAATGATCCATTCTCCACAGTGCACACCCGTACCATCAATGCCGATATTTAAAACCAAAGATTTGGTCGGACATAATACGATTTTAGAATCTAAAAAAATAGTTGCATACCATCGAATAAACCAGGAATTGTTTTTCCCGGCAATCTGATGTTTTAGCATTGTCAAACATCCCGGGGGACCATTTCTATCAAAATCATTTATTTTCCCATTTAAACAAAGTTCGTCTATTAGCTGCTTTCCGTCAGGGTTGAAACTTTTCCATGCTCTCTGCCAGGTCGCCCAACCCCAACTCATTGGAAAGTCCAGAAAAATCGTGTCTGATTTAGTTTTAAAACTCACGGGGTACATGTAACCAGAAATAGCTGACACTTCACTGCGTTCTTCATATCTAGTCAATGCTTGGTTCATGAAGTCCAGAAAATGCGTAGAAACAATTAAATCATCTTCTAACACTATCACACTGCCAAATTCATTACACAGACGGGTGACACCATCAATGACTGAATTAGCTAATCCCAAATTAGAGGATCTTTCGACAATCTTAATGGTTTTGAAACCAGAAATTTGGTTGATGTAATTTCTTACTTCAGCAACAGCTTCCTTCGCGGAATCATTTTTAGGCGCATCAGAGAAAATATACAAATCAGAGTGCTTGGCTTCTGCATTCTTAAGCAAAGCTTCAACGGTTTCGCGAGTGTGTTTAGGGCGGTTGTAAACAAAAAGTGCTATAGGAGCGAGGTTGTTCATATGAAGTTATTAACCATCATTCTTCAGAAGCATAGTTATGAGGTTTCATTTATTTCTTTGATATTGCCAGTAATTCTAAACTGTACCTAATTATAGGTTTATTAAACGTTATGCTTAGTAGCAAATATAGTATTGCAGCTACAAATAACCCAAGTGTTAAGCGGTAAAGTGCATCACCCAACGGTATGGTGATACAGTAACTTAGCGTCGTCGCTATTACAGCCAATATTAATGGGATAGCTGATTGAGCGGAGTATTCTTTTAAATTAGCGCCGCATGCAGGTTTTACTAAAAAATGCCAATTTGGTAAATATGCGAGTGTCATTAATATAGCCAATGCAATTGCCATACCGTAAATCCCCCAATAACTTCCGAGCCATAAGCTGGGCCCTGTAATTATGGTCCAAAATAAATTCCACCTAAAAAGCATATCTGCTCTACCAACACCTAGTAATAAACTACCAACGGGATTACCTATCGAACGTACTAGCCCCCAGATTGCGAATATTTTTATAAGCGGTATTGAGTCTTCCCATTTTTCACCCAACACTAAATGTACGATTTCGCTTGAATAAAAAGCAATGCCTAAATAAATAGGGAAGTTTATAGATGATGTTAATAGAATAGTTTTTAAGTAGATATTTTTAAGACGATTTTTATCATTTTGAGCAATAGCCATAACTGGCAGTCCGACTTGAGTGATTATGGGATTGATAGCCATTTGCACATTTAACATAAGTGTTTTAGGAACGTTGTATAAACCTATATCATTAGCGCCGAATATACGACCACCAATCAAAATATCTATCTGAGCATTTACTGTGCTCACTAAATTGTTACCTATCATGTAGCTGCCATATTGTAGAAACTTTGTAATTTCGGCAATCTTCAGATGCAATTTTGGTTTCCAACCATTTGCTAAGAATATCCAAGCAAACAAACAGTAAATAATGGCAGTCAGCAATGTGCCAAGTGCGATTGAGTAAACACCCCATCCATATAGGGCTAAAATTAGGCTTAACAAAAATCCACTAAGTACTGCAGATAACTCTATTTTTACCAGTGGAGAAAATAAGAGATTTTTCTGGGCATTTACACGAAGTTGCTGACCTAGAGCATTTATGAATAATGTCAATGCTGCTATATATAGCAAATTTACGAGTTCAGGCTGTCTATACCAATCAGCTATAAAACTAGATGCGCCAACTAGAACAGTAGCTAATATCGCCCCCAGACTTACATTTAGCCAATATAAGCTTGAGAGTTGGTCGTTCGAAATTTCTTGAAAATGAATAATTGCGTTACTAACACCAGCATCTGCAAATATCTGTATAAATGCAACTGTCGCTAAAGCAATAGCGATTAAACCAAAATCAGCTGGTGTAAGCAGCCTTGAGAGTATTACTAATTGCGATAATTGCACTAGTATCTTAACGCTGGAAGATAATGCGGTCCACCTTATAGATGTGAACGCTTTTTTTCTTAAGGTCATTTAAGGTTGGATAGTCGATTTGAAAAAAATGACCTGATATCGAATACACAGTTAAGCAAAAAGCGAGTTGGAAGTGCTTTAATTTTTATTAATGTTAACTCCATAGAACTAAGCTTAAATTTCTCAAGAACCTCATCTTCTAGATAACCATGGCGCCTCAGTAAGATTTCGCACATTTTTAGCTTTTGCTTATTGTTAAAGTAGGTATCTGGTATTTTTAACAGAGCATGTTGAGCGCTGTGACTGAGATGCCTTATTTTGGTTAACTTGGATGTAAGATCAACATCTTTCTCCCAGAATACTTCATTTTCCCATTGGTGAATGACTACTGGCTCATTGATGTACAAACAGCCGCCAGCACTTAAGGCGCACATTTCCGTACTGATGTAAGAGTTAGTACTGTGTATAAGCCATTCAATAAAAGAGGGTATATTTTTAATGACACAGCCAGATAAGATATGTGTGTAGCGCTCAATTTCAAAAAAGTTATCGTGATTGTCAAAATCACTCAATAAATGTTTGTGGCCATAAAAGAAAGTTTTCTTTCTTTTCACCAAATACGTGATGTTTGCGAATTTAATAAACTTTACTGAAGAGTGAATGTGCTTTTTTAATAAAGAAAAAGTATTGGGTAAAATGAGATCGTCGTCTGTAAGGAAGAATAAATACTCACCCTTTGCCTTTGAAATCAGTTTTTTGACGTTATTTAAGCCTCCAACATTTTCATTATTCGTCCAATGGATAAAAGTTATGTTTTTGTTTTCAATGCTTAAGTTTTCTAAATAGCTTCTTGTGCCGTCCGGTGATGCATTATCGCTCACCAAAACTTCTATTGGCTCATCTAGAATGTTGGCCGCAGCGATTACCGAAGCAATGGCGATTTTCAGGTCGGCAAGACGGTTATAAGTTGGAATGCAAACGGAAATTAGCATCGGGGTTTGCAACTAGCTTTTTAGATTTGAAATTTGTAGGGCGTGTTTGTCGGAATGAAGAAAAAAGAAGTTCGTTTCTACCGTGTCATCCGTCATCGTATTAATTTTAACTAGCTTATCTTCAGAGCAATAAAAACACTCATATCCCAAATCTGAAAACATCAAGATTATTTCATTGGGATGGTAGTTAAACTTAGCAGACCACTTTCTTAACATTTCTGTAAACACTATCGGTTTATCTCTCTTGATGGATTCAACTCCACCTTTAAAGGCAAAAAGCTCTGCGCCTTCGACATCACACTTTATGAAGTCTATTTTAATTTTTTTTTGTTCTACAAAATCATCTAATTTTTCAACATGACAGTTTATTAATTCAACATCCTCACGTTCACTCACGTTCGCTATTGATGCATTAACGCCGCCCTCAGGATAGAAGTAGAAAGCCAGATCATTTTTTTCATTTGATAAGCCAAAAGGGCATGCTTCAATATTTTGGATATTGTTTAGGCTGATATTCTCGGCTAGATAATGATATGTTTTGGGTATGGGTTCGAAAGCATATATTTTGCTATCCGGATATTTTTTCGCAATATTAATTGAATACCAACCCATATTCGCACCAATATCGACAACACAATCTGCTGGTTCCAGAAGTCGCATAATCATTGCTGACTCCATTGTTTCATAATCCAGGAAATTCAATGATTCGATTGGTGCAACACGATGATCTCCTTTGGGGCAAATCATTTTTACCTGGTCACGTGATGTAACAATGACTTTTTCATCGATAATTTCTATCGACGATATGTTGGTTTGCTTAATAAACTCCGCATACTCAAAAAGCTTACTATGATGGAATTGATACATCTGCTTAATGTAGTCAGGTTTTGAAAGTTGATTGTTAAGGTATTTGGTGCGTGTATCAAAGATATTCATAGCTTGTAACTTTCAATTGTTTTACTGAAACCATCACTGAGTGTTGTGAGTGGTTTCCAACCCAGAGTTTTGATTTTTGAAATATCTGGGCATGTGATGGAAACCGGGCTTTCAGTATAAAAATCGAAGTTGTCCCTTTGTTTGAAGATTACATTTATACGTTTTTCGGAATCCAATCCTGCAACTAAAGTTGCAAGGTCGCGAATGCTAATTTCACCCTCTGGATTGCCCACATTGTATGCTTGAGCATTTTCGCCTTTAAGTAAAATGATCCAAAATGCTGCTACCGCATCAGCCAAGTAACAAAATGATCGCCTGGCTAATCCGTTACTTTTTATTTCTATATCGTTGCCATTCACAGCGCTGGCTACGAAATCAGCATAAACTCTTCCATCGTCAAGTTTCATTCCAGGCCCATATGTATGAAACGGCCTGACAATTTTAGTGGGAACATTGTATTGGCGATTCCAAGCTACACACATATTTTCGCCCATACGTTTACTTTCAGCGTAACAAGAGCGAACGGACATAGGATCAAGGTACCCATAGTCAACTTCTGAAGTCGGAATATTTTTGACTTCTCCATATATTTCGCAACTACTAAAGTATAAAAAACCTTTTACTTTTTTACTTTTTGCAAATTCCAGTAGGTGCATGGTCGCAATTGTATTTGCGCTTAAGGTTCCCACAGGATCAGTCTCATAATATTTAGGACTAGCCTGGCTTGCAGCGTGAACAATAAAGTCCACTTCTCGAATTATATTGATGGGCTGGCAAATATCCTGCTCAATAAATTCGACTGCAGCGCCAATAGTGTTCGTATCAAAAGTTTTTTGAAAGCGCTCGCGGTTCCTACAAACCGCGATGATACTTACATTTAAAAATATTTTTTTATTAAGGTATAACAGTGTCTTGATCATATACGATGCAAGAAAACCTGATGCACCTGTAATCAATACCGTTTTATCTTTTAATGCAATCCAAGGTATTGCATATTTTTGAGTGATTAACTCTAGATCATCGGTTTCAATACTGTTCATAGCTTTGGGATGTCATTAAATCTTTGTGATTTCAAATCTATTTTTGATGTGATAAGACAAATTTGAACTAGAGTCTATCGTTGGCCTTTACTCTAAAACACAATAAGAAATACCTGTTTCCCATGGAAAGCGTTTCAGTCTAATATTGTTAATACCGATACTATCTACGATCGCTTTGGTTTCACCTGGATAAGGAACTTGGTTCACTTCATCAAATACAATGATGGCGCCCTTAGGCATTAATTTTATTACATGATCAAGAGCAACTTTAGTTGCTTCGTATACATCGACATCTATGTGTAATAAAGATACGACTAAATGGCCATTTTTGCTTATATATTCTGGAAGAGTTTTGGTAATGTCGCCTTTAACAAGTTCAATCTTGTTGATATGCCCCAAGGTCCTATTGCTATCATATTGTTGAATTGCAAGGTCGAGCTGTTCAATGTGTTCAAATTTAAAGCCACCTTTTTTTAAATGCGAGGATGGGGAAGGGCTAAGTAAGTCAAAGTCGGTGATTCCCGGAATCCCCTCAAAGGTATCAAAGCCTATGATTTTCCTGGTGTAATTTAACGGCTCTTTAATTGCAGACAGTTGTGCCCAAGTAAACAAGCTTTGGCCAGCCGAAACTCCAAGATCCAGAACAGATCCGTGAACATCAAGGATTTTGTTGAAAATTTCTTCTCGCGCCATAAATTTTGAAAGGGCTTGCCTGCGAACATGCCTTGCAAAATTGTCAAGTTTGCTGAGCGTAGTACCCGGAAAATTATCATATAGTGTTTCCGTGCCTACCATCGCCTCAATATTTGATTTGGTTTGGCGATCCCATTCCGCCATGATTGTTTCGTCTCTGTTTATTTTAGTCATCTGCGTTATCCGAAAGAATTTCTAATGTGTCCAGGTTTTGCATTCTAAATACACAAACCAGTCTAGCTCTGTTTTTGACGGTATTTATCATGCCGGTGTGGAGAAATTTACTATGAAATAAAACCAAATCACCAGCTTGAAACTGGTCAATCTGTATTGACTTCAGATCTTTTATCACTTCCTCATCGAGTGTCAGTGAATGTCTTCTAGCTTTAGAATTTGTTATAAAGGCGTAATCTTTTTTGTGGGATCCGGGCACCATCTTAATTGGGCCCATCGCTTTATCAATTGATACTAAAGGAAGCCAGAATGTATAAGAATGTGATGTCCCCCGATTGTATGAATAATCTGTATGCCATTCAATCAAGTTTTCATTATCATCGGCCAAGTCGAGCCTGATCTGTATTCTTGGCCAAACGCCTATATGGCTTGTATTCAAAATTAATTTTGAAAGATTAAATATTTTGTCAGTAGATGGTAGTTTCAATAATTGTGGAATTTGCTGCAATCTTTCGTAAAGAGGGGATTGAAGTCTTTTATTTTTTTCAATTAGGTCTACAAATGCTTCATCTATGTTTTCGTATGAGTCAAGCTCTTTTTGAGTTATACCAAACGCCAGTGCAAGGTTCCTTAGTTCTTCAAATAAGGGACTGAGTTCATTATCGGATAGGAATCCCCTGATTACCACAAACCCGTTAGTGGCTATTTCTTCCAGATGACTATCGCTTATTAAATTATTCATGTGTTTTAAAACCAGTAATTTATTTAGAGCAATTATTGACTAGATATATCAAAATGAGGAAATTGTTCGTCTAATTTCGATCCAAATGCTAATCTTGGTCTGCATTCGGTCGCACCTTCCATCAGCACTTCAATGAGCATAGGCCCACAATTTTGTGACACTACCCTGAGAGCATCTTTAACTTGGTTTATGTTGGATACTCGTATCGCTCCAATTTCATAAGCTTTGGAGATTTTTTCAAATGATGGAGAGCTATAGCCTTTTTTTGTTGATTGATCGCGGCCATTGAAATACATATCCTGGAAATTCTTTACCATCCCAAGCGTAAAATTATTTAATACAATCACCGTGATATCCAGATTGAGTCTTTTAATAGTATCTAATTCTTGTATGTTGATCTGCAAGCTACCATCACCGGTGATGACGATGACTTTCGATTGAGAAGTTACAGCTACACCGATAGCAGCCGGGAGCGCAAAACCCATAGCACCCATGCCCCCGCTATAATGTACAGCTTGCTCGCTGTTGATTCTTATCGAGTGAGCCGCCCACATCTGATGATTTCCGACATCACATACGTAGTCGACACGTTTGCCGTGCATTGCGTCATTTAATAATTTGAAGAATATACTTGGGCTTATCTCACTTTCAGGATACTCATCCCTGTCAGCTTGACTTCTAATATTCCGGAGTTGATTGATCCAGTGCTTGTCTAGATTTGGGAATGTGCTACTTGAAATTTGAAATGATTTTAAGAAATCATCTGCTGAACAACAAAAATTTAAATCTGCACAGATTCTATTATCTAACTGGCTAGGATCTATATCTATTTGCACAATCTTTGCATTTCGGGCAAAGTCATTTGTGTCTGAACCAGTTTGGCGAACGTCAAGTCTGGCACCGATCACGATTAATAAATCGCAGTTTTGAATTGCCCAATTCGCTTCTCTGTTACCGTAACTGCCGATCATGTTGAAATAACAGTCTGTTACGGTAGTTCGCTCATGGCCCATTAATGTAGAGACATATGGCAAATTGTTATTGTTTAATACTTGTAGCCAGTCTGATAAAAAAGATGAGTTGCGCGCGCCGCCCCCCACGCATATTAATGGTTTATTTGAATCTGCACACAAAGACAGTAGTTTTAACAAATCCTTTTGTTCGGGCTCTGGTGTGATCTCCATAATCAAAGGTTGATTCACCCAATACTCCACATCTGAATTTGGGACATCCATCTTTTGGATGTTATTGGGAATGTCAATCAACACAGGTCCTTGCCTTCCGCTTAGCATCAAAGACACAGCCTTATGAAGGGTTGGTAGTAAACTGCTGACCTCTTCGATTTTAATTGAGAATTTTGTGATTGAGGATACGACTTCGACTATTTCCAGTTCTTGAAATCCTTGCTGCCGTATGCCACGTTTCCCTTTTTGTTCATTGGTGTTTACCTGACCGGTAATGAATAAACACGGTATAGAGTCAAACCAGCAGCTTCCGATTCCTGTAATGAGATTAGTAGCACCTGGGCCGCTTGTACCCAATGCAAGGCCTATTCTCTTACCTTTCGAATATCTGGCGACACCCTCTGCAGCAAATGCAGCCGCTTGTTCGTGATGCATCGAAATAATATTGAACTGCTTAGTTTCGGCAAAGCTGTCCAATAAATGTGTGATCATCCCACCTACCAGCTCAAAGCATGTATTGATCTGATGTTTCAACAAAAAGGATGCAACTGCGTCAGAAGCTTTCAAAATAGCTACCAGTATTTAATCAAAGTTAAGGCCAAGAAAGGTTTCAATTTTGGTGGCAGAGAAATCCAGCATTTGCTCAGTCAATCCAGGATATACTCCGATCCAGAAACTGTTATTCATTACAGTATCTGTATTATGCAAATCACCGCTGATTCGATAGTTCCTGCCTTCCATGTACGGTTGGCGGGTCAGATTGCCAGCAAATAGCAAGCGTGTGCCGACCTTGTTTTGGTCAAGGTAATTGAGTAAGTCGACTCTTCGTATTCCCGCTTCCGGTTTGATTGTCATTAGGAAGCCAAACCAGGATGGATCACTTTTTTCAGTTGCCTCAGGCAGCTCCAGAAAATCCTCGCAACTCGAAAGTCGGTTTTTAAGATACGCAAAGTTATCTTTGCGAGCTTGTACAAACCCATCTAGCTTGTCCATCTGTGCCAGACCACAGGCGGCCTGCATATCTGTAATTTTGAGGTTATATCCCAGATGAGAGTAAGTGTATTTATGATCGTATCCCTCAGGTAGGTTGCCCAGTTTCCAGCAAAAGCGTTTGCCACAGGTATTATCTTTACCAGGCGCACAATAACAGTCACGCCCCCAGTCCCTGAAGCTCTCTATAATGAGCCTGAGTTCAGCATTGTTTGTGAAGACAGCGCCACCTTCACCCATTGTGATGTGGTGGGCAGGGTAAAAGCTTAAAGTACCAATATCACCAAACGTGCCAGTAAGCTGATCGTTATATCGCGAACCTAGCGCATCGCAATTGTCCTCAATCAACCAAAGGTTGTGTTTTTTACAAACTTCCAAAATCACTTGTAAGTTGAATGGATTTCCGAGTGAGTGGGCCAGCATGATCGCTTTGGTTTTAGGACTGATTGCTTCTTCAAGCTTGGTGACATCAATATTATGGGTTTTGATATCAATATCCACAAATACTGGAACTGCACCGTATTGCAGGATAGGATTAACTGTTGTGGGAAAACCCGCAGCAACGCCAATGACCTCATCTCCCGGTTTAATCGCCCGATCTTTAAGCCTTGGAGAGGTTAGGGCAGAAAACGCAAGTAGGTTGGCTGAGGAGCCAGAGTTCGTTGTTAGCAGATATTTAACACCAAGATACTCAGCAAGGCGTTTTTCAAATTCTTGATTGAATCGTCCGGTTGTAAGCCATCCATCAAGGGATGCTTCGACCATTAATTTTAACTCACTGCTGTCCAGTACTTTCCCGGACGGCGGAATGATAGTTTGACCAGGGTTAAAAGTGGTCGGAGCATATTTTAGTTGTGCGTATTCTTCAACCAGATGGGCAATTTGTTGTCGAATTTCTTGAGATTTGTCCAAAATTAATCCTTGTTTATAAAAAGCGCATAGTCTTCATATAGCCATACTATGAATTTGAGTATTGCTTGATTTCATCTAGGCAATACTCACGCATATTGTTGCCTTCTAGATAGGCTTTGTGCCAACTACATATTTTCTCTATTGATTGTGTTATGTCCCATTTAGGGTGCCATTTCAGGAGGCTGCGTGCTTTTGAGCAGTCTAGCTTTAGCAAATGGGCCTCATGCAAGGTAGTTGCTGCTTCATTGATCCGATAACTTGCGCTTCCTCCCCAGTGGTTAACCATTGTTTTAGTTATCCATTCAACTGTTTGAGCACCAGAATCTCCAGGGCCAAAATTCCAGGCCTCAGCATATTCTTGGCCTTTTTCGTATAGCGCTTGTGCGAGCATTAAATAACCGTTTAAGGGTTCTAGTACGTGCTGCCAAGGTCGGATGGCATTAGGGCTTCTTAGAAGTGCTACTTGATTATTGCTGATAGATTGAAGTATGTCTGGTATCAGCCTGTCTGAAGACCAGTCTCCGCCCCCGATGACATTTCCTGCTCTGGCACTAGCCAAAGCAATCCCTTGGTTTTCTGACATGTATGATAACCGATAAGCAGAGGTAACAAGTTCTGCACACCCTTTACTGTTGCTGTAAGGATCATGCCCACCCATGGGCTCGTTTTCGCGATAACCCCATACCCATTCTTTATTTTCGTAACATTTGTCACTGGTGATATTCACTATGGCTTTGACCGAGCCCGTGTGTCGCGCAGCCTCAAGCAAATGAACCGTACCCATCACGTTTGTGGCATATGTCTCCACAGGATTCTCGTATGAGTATCTCACAAGCGGTTGAGCTGCCAGATGAAATATGATCTCCGGCTGGAAAGAGTTGACAACGCCATTGAGCTCTTCAAAGTTCCGAATGTCTCCAATAAAGGACCGCATGCCAGCAGCAATATTTGCTACTTGAAAAAGGTTAGGTTCAGTAGAGGGTTTGAGAGCAAAACCTGCTACATTTGCATTTAGTGACTGTAGCCAAAGCGAAAGCCAGCCCCCTTTAAAACCAGTATGCCCGGTGACCAATATCCGTTTTCCAGACCAGAAATCTTTGGTTATTTCCATATTTTCCAAGGCGCCTTGTCCGATTGCCATAGATCTTCAAGCATAGTCTTTTCGCGAAGTGTATCCATTGGCTGCCAGAAACCATTATGCTCATAGGCAACAAGTTCGCCCATTTTCGCCAATTGAATCAATGGATCACTCTCCCAGCTGGATTGATCATTCTCTATATAATCAATACATTTCGGAGAGAGAACAAAAAAACCGCCGTTGATCCAGCCGCCATCACCTTTAGGCTTTTCAGAAAAACCTATGACCTGCTGCCCATTTAACCGCAATGCACCATATCTTCCTGGTGGCTGTACACCTGTGACGGTAGCGAGTTTTCCATGCTGCTGGTGGAATTCAACCAGCTCGGCGATATTGACGTCCGAGAGGCCGTCTCCATAGGTAAAGCAGAAAGCTTCTTCGTCTTTGACGTATTCCTCAACACGTTTCAGGCGTCCACCTGTCAGTGTTTGTTCACCAGTGTCAACCAGCGTTACTTTCCAAGGTTCAGCATTACGTTGATGGACTTGCATGCTGTTATTGGACATGTCGAATGTTACGTCGGACATATGCAGGAAGTAATTGGCGAAATATTCTTTAATGATGTAGCCTTTGTAACCACAGCAAATCACAAAATCGTTGATTCCATGAGCTGAATACAATTTCATGATGTGCCAGAGAATCGGTTTGCCTCCGATTTCAATCATTGGTTTTGGTTTTAGATGAGTTTCTTCGCTAATGCGAGTTCCCAAACCCCCGGCCAGAATGACAGCTTTCATAGTTTTTGTGTATGTATGGATTTAAAGTCGTTATATGTATTCGTCAAACCAGATTCCAAGCTAAATTGATTTACATGGCCTAGATTGAATATCTTTGAAGAATCCATCAGTTTTCTAAGGGTCCCATCTGGCTTGGTGCTATCAAAACTTATATTACCTTGGTAACCGACAACTTCGCCAATTTTCTCTGCCAGCTCCCTGATGGTAATGTCGCTTCCAGAGCCTATATTAACCAGTGGCGGCTGAAATGATTCGGCGTGTGAGTCATTGCTGCCTAAGCATTTGCTGAATAAATCATCTTCAAGTTGCATCAAAAAAACACAAGCATCTGCCATATCCTGATTGTATAAAAATTCTCGCATAGGTGAGCCTGTACCCCAAACCACCACTTCTGAGCGGTTATCTATTTTTGCTTCATGAAACTTCCGGATCAGTGCAGGGATGACATGACTGTTTTCAGGATGGTAGTTATCCCCTGGACCATATAAGTTGGTTGGCATCGCTGCAAGAAACTGAGTTCCGTATTGCCTGTTATAACTCCAGCACATTTCAATACCCGCAATTTTAGCCAGTGCATATGGCCGGTTTGTAGCCTCTAATGGGCCAGTCAGCAGATACTCTTCTTTGATTGGTTGTGGGCAATCACGTGGATAAATACAGCTCGACCCTAAGAACAGTAATCGTTTAACCCCATTTACATATGACTGGTGGATAACATTGGTTTGAATCGCCAGGTTCTCATGGATGAATTCGGCGGGGTAAGTATTATTAGCATAAATGCCTCCTACTTTTGCCGCTGCCAGTAAAACGTACTCAGGCTTCTCTGTCGCAAAAAATTCTTTTACAGCAGTGTGGTTTGTTAAGTCCAGCTCTGCATGACTACGTGTAATCAGATTGTTATACCCTTTTTGAGTAAGGGATCTTATCAGCGCAGAGCCTACAAGTCCGCGATGACCAGCAACGTAGATTTTTGCATTTTTATCCATGGTTACTCGTTGTAATCCATTGCTTGATAACCGTGTTTTTTGATCAATTCGTCTCGCTGAGCGGATTTGTAATCTTCGCGTACCATTTCTGAAACCAGCTCTTCAAACGTAACTTTCGGCTCCCAGCCTAGCTTTTGTTTGGCTTTGCTTGGGTCACCCAGCAACGTGTCTACTTCGGTCGGACGGAAATAGCGGGGGTCCACTTGCACAATACATTTATCACCCGAATAGCCTTTCTCATCCACGCCAGTACCTTCCCAGCGAATGGACATGTCAAGTTCTTTGGCTGCGGCATTGACAAAATCACGCACACTGTATTGTTTGCCGGTGGCAATGACAAAATCTTCAGCCTGGTCTTGCTGTAGCATCAACCATTGCATCTCGACGTAGTCCTTGGCGTGTCCCCAGTCACGTAAGGAATCAAGGTTGCCCAGATACAGGCAATCCTGCAGATTGAGTTTAATCCTGGCCAGCGCCCGTGTGATTTTGCGGGTGACAAATGTTTCGCCACGGATAGGGCTCTCATGGTTGAACAAGATGCCGTTGCAGGCATAAATGCCATAGGCTTCGCGATAATTGACTGTAATCCAGTAAGCGTACATTTTTGCAACGGCATACGGGCTACGAGGGTAGAAAGGCGTGGTTTCTTTCTGCGGTGTTTCTTGAACCAGACCATAGAGTTCGGAAGTGGATGCCTGATAAAAGCGTGTTTTCTTTTCCAGCCCTAAAATACGGATCGCCTCCAGAATGCGCAAGGTACCGATGCCATCGGCGTTCGCCGTATATTCAGGGGTTTCAAAACTGACCGCGACATGGCTCATCGCTGCCAGGTTGTAAATTTCATCAGGCTGAACCTGTTGAATGATCCTGATCAGATTTGTAGAGTCGGTCAAGTCTCCGTAGTGCAGGATAAAATTTTGATGCTCAATGTGAGGATCTTGGTATAGATGATCGATTCTGTCTGTATTGAATAACGATGCTCTGCGCTTGATACCATGCACAATATAGCCCTTGTTGAGCAGGAGCTCGGCTAAGTAGGCACCATCTTGGCCGGTAATGCCGGTAACTAAAGCGACTTTTTGAGACATGTTCTGACAGCTTGGTTAAAAATTGTGTGGATTATAACATGGGCTATATTGTGCTTAAGAAAGGCGGCCAAAGTTATTTACTTGCCAGCATCGCCTTGATATTCGCCATCTTGCTTTTGCCATAATCTTTGCTTGCCGGCTCGCCGGAGCTGTTAAAAGGGTTTCCAAAGTGTTTGACGTCATCCTTTGGTAGTTCTGCAATAAACCGGCTTGGTTCGCAGGCCTGCATTTCGCCCGCGCGTTTACGTTTTTTGCACCAGGTGATATTCAGTGATTTTTGTGCGCGGGTGATGCCTACGTACATCAAGCGGCGTTCTTCTTCGATCTGATCGTTGTCGATGGATTCGCGGTGAGGCAGGATGCCATCTTCACAGCCGATCAGGAATACATGGCCATACTCCAGGCCTTTAGAGGCATGCAGGGTGGAAAGCTTGACTGCGTCTTGCTCTTCGCCATCCTTGCCTTCCAGCATGGTGATGAGGGCGACCAGTTGCGTAAGTTCCAGCAAGGTTTTGCCGGGAGATTCGTTGCCGTATTCAGTCGAAGCTTCGCCTTTTTTGCTGAGCCAGGCTACAAATTCCAGTACGTTGCTCCAGCGTGATTCTGCCGCGCGTGCTTCTTCGCCGTCGTACAAATAGGTTTCGTACTGGATGGCGTTCAGCAGGTCATTCAGCACTTCGTTGGCAGGGTCTTTCACAGCCCGGGTTTGCAGATTCTGGACATAGCGGCAGAACGTGAGCAGGTCATCCAGTTGTTTCGCTCCGATATCGTGCTGGAAACCGCCTTCAAACGCCGCAGCAAACAATGAGAGTTTATGTGCGCTGGCGTATTCACCCAGTCTTTCCAGGGTGGTGTTGCCTATGCCTTTTTTCGGCGTGGTGGCGGCCCGGATAAATGCCGGATCATCATCCTCGTTGGCGATCAGGCGTAGATAGCTGGTGATGTCCTTGATTTCAGTTTTATCGAAGAAGGATTGTCCGCCGGAAATCGTATACGGGATTTTCTGGTTGCGCAGGAATTTTTCCATCACTCGCGCCTGATGGTTGCTGCGGTAGAGCACGGCGTAATCTTTATACGTGGTTCTATGCTCGAATTTATGCGCCTGCAACTTCATCAGTACAGTTTCGGCTTCGTGCTCTTCGCTTTGCGTGGCGGTGACGTGAATCAGCTCACCTGTGCCGAGATCGCTCCACAGTTTTTTCTCAAACAGTTTGGGGTTATTGGCGATCACGCTGTTGGCGGCACGCAGAATACGCACGGTTGAACGGTAGTTCTGTTCCAGCTTGATGACTTTAAGTTTTGAGAAGTCTTTAGTCAGCTGACGCAGGTTTTCGACGTCGGCGCCGCGCCAGCCGTAAATGGCCTGGTCATCATCACCCACCGCCGTAAATTGACCGCGTACGCCTGTAAGCTGCTTGATCAGGCGATACTGGCAGGCATTGGTATCCTGGTACTCATCGATCAGCAAATATTGCAGTTTGCGTTGCCATTTATCCAGTGTTTCACTGTGCTGGTCAAACAGTTCTACCGGTACTTTGATCAGGTCATCAAAATCTACTGCCTGATAGGCGCGTAAAGTTTGCTGATAGAGCTGGTAAACGCGCGCGGCAGCATGGGTTAACTCTTCGTCGGCCTGCGACTTGGCCTGGTCCGGGTTTACAAACGCGTTCTTCCAGCCGGAAATCTGCCATTGCGTTTTGCGTAGCAATTGCTTGTCAGTCGTCGCCAGGATATCGCTGAGGATTTTAAAACTATCCGAGGAGTCCAGAATGGAGAACTGGGGTTTGTAGCCGAGCAGGGCAGCTTCCTGGCGCAGCATTTGCAGGCCCAAGGAGTGGAAGGTTGTGACGGTCAGCCCTTTGCCACTTTTACCTTCCAGCAGCGGAGCAACACGCTCCTGCATCTCGCGCGCGGCTTTGTTCGTAAAAGTGATAGCGGCAATCTGCGAGGCTTTGTAATTGGCCTCGTTCACCAGGTAGGCAATCTTTTGCGTGATGACGCGGGTTTTGCCACTGCCGGCACCCGCGAGCACCAGTAATGGGCCGTCCAGGTAATGAATCGCTTCGCGCTGAGGAGGGTTTAAGAGATGCTGCATGGAACTTCTACTGTTTGCTAGAGACAATCAAAGGAGAGGAATTAGCCTGTATGGACTATTTAACCCTTTAATTTATATGGGTATAGTCGCAATACCATAGTATTATGCCCTATCAGGTAAACTAAAAACTTTGACCTTCCCTGTGCTAGATCTCAATAGTGTCATTCTATCATCAATCGGCCTCACCTTTACTTTGGTTCTGGTTCTATTGATATTTGGCGCTTACCAGCAAAAAGCACTGATTATGAATTGGGTGCGCGGCCTGCTAATGATGGGCCTGGGCTTGGGTATTTACTTTATTCCACTGATTACCGCCAACTATGGCCAGCGTATCGTGTATGTCGCGACGTCGATGACCATGTTTGCCCTGGGCGTCAGTATTTATGTCAATGGCATACGCATGCTGCGTGGCTACCGTGTCTACCGCTACCGAACCTTGCTGGTCATGACCACATTGCTGGCCTGTAATGCAGTGATGCTGAATATGCATGCAGCTGACAAGTGGGTCATCCTTTCTAATTTACTCGTGCTGGTCTGGGTATTTTCTTATGGTAGCCGCAGTTTGAGCGGGCATGGCAGGGACTTCGTAGCGCAAGTGTTCTGGCTGTGCTGCAGCCTGTTTGGCGGCATCAGCCTGATGCTGGGCTTTTTCGCGATTGAAGTGGCCCTGGCAGATGAGGCGGCGCTAATCTCGTTTATCCACTGGCCTGTGCATGCCTATCTCACTACAGCGATTATGATGGTCCTCACTATCGCCACCAGTTTGCTATTGCTGGTGATGAATGTACGTACCCAGGCCGGATTGCAGGCAATCGCTACCCTGGATGGCTTAACCGGTGTCTTGAACCGCAGGGGATTGCAGGAAGCCGCTACCCGCATGCAGGCAGTGTCACAGCGGATTAGCCTGTCTATGGGCATGCTAATTATCGATCTGGATTACTTCAAGAAAGTAAATGATGTCTATGGCCATCTGGTGGGTGACGAGGTGCTGAAATCCTGCGCAGGCAATATACGTGGGGCGTTGCGCGGCGGTGATGTGATCGGCCGTTACGGGGGTGAGGAGTTTTGTATTTTGCTGCCTAATACCGGTGAGCAGGAAGCCATGGTACTGGCTGAGCGTATCCGCAGAACCATAGAAGTCACACCAGTCAGTATTGCGGGCGTTGAAAGCATGAGTGCAGATACTCACGCCATCAAGTGTACGGTGAGTGTCGGAGCAGTGAGTTCTGAAACGGTGGGCTATGCACTAGATAGCATGTTTGCGGCGGCTGACCAGAATCTGTACAAGGCCAAGCAAAATGGCCGCAACCGGGTAGCGAGCAATATTGAATTATTGATGACGCAACCACCTGCCACAGGTAAACCTGTGAAGCGTAATGCGAGCGTGATTGCTTAACTCACGGTTGTTTATATCACTATACTTTTAGTTTACGTTTCAATAAAACTTAGGGCGCATCAGCTTCTGTTGTCGTCTCTGGCTGTTCATCGGCAGTGTTCGACTTCTCTTTTGACAGTGCAATCATCTCTGCACGGCTCTTGGGGGATTCCAGGCTGACCCTGCCGATCGCGCCGCCGCGATAATCGGTCAGAAACGCCATCGCCGTACGCTCCATATCCCATTGCCCGTCATTACGCTTGTAAGCCCTGCGTTTGGCAATCGCCTGTAACAGGTCTATGCCATCTATCTGTTGTACATCCAGTTTCATGGCATCCAGTTTGTAACGCGTATTGATCAATGCCGGGTATTGTTTCAACAGTAAGTTGCCAAGAAATTCCGCCACATCTTCATCAATCACCGCATTGCGGCCAATGGCATGGCTGGCGGCCAGCATATAACCATCCGATTCATGCTCAATCTTAGGCCACATCATGCCCGGGGTATCGGTGATGCTCTGGTTATTGCCCAGGTCGAAACGTTGCTGGCTTTTGGTGACTGCCGGTTCATCGCCTACTTTAGCCGCGCGGCGGTTGAGCAGGGCGTTCATCAAGGTGGATTTACCCACGTTAGGGATGCCCATGATCATCATGCGCAAAGGCTTGAGCGGTGAGCCGCGATGCGATGCCAGTTGACGGCACAGGCCGGGGATTTTTTTAGCGTCACCGGCTTTTTTGCAGGAGAGTGCCACGGCTTTGGTATTCGGCTGGCTATTGAAATAATTCAGCCAGGCTTGCGTGATTTGCGGGTCGGCCAGGTCAGCCTTATTCAGGATTTTAAGGTTAGGGCGCTGGCGGAAGTTGCGCATGTCTTCAATCATGGGGTTATGGCTGGCGGCGGGTACGCGTGCATCCAGTACTTCAATCACCACATCGATATGCTCCAGGGTTTCCTCTGCCTTTTTGCGGGCTGAAGTCATGTGTCCCGGGTACCATTGTATCGCCATATTTTTGCTCCATCATTCCATCAAAAAATACGGTGTTTACATGCTGTGCCGTACTCCAACTATCGCTCCGGCACATTTTTTCTGATTGCGAATGTTGCAATGGCCAATGCTACGATTGGCCATTTTAACATTCAAGCGTGCAACGCGCTAAATTTCGTCAGGCTTGAAATTTACTTCCAGGTATATCCAAGTGTGAACAAGGCTCGCGTGTCGCCTTTTCTTCTATCATCTGCCGGGCGGGTGTCCAGGTTGTAATCCAGTTGGGTGGTTGCGCTCAAGCCCATAATAAAGGGAAAACGCAAGCCAGTTGAGCTGTAAAGGAGGATTTGTGAAGGTGCACGCGGGGTATATAAGACTTCGTGGCGATGAAATGCCTGTACAAAAGAATTAAACAGGAACTGGTTGTAGTTAACGGCCCAGCGAATGGCGGCATGGTCCTCATCCTGCTCTTCATAGAAATCCTGGTTAATCCACGACAGACCGCCTTCCAGTGACAGATTGAGTTTTTCTCCTTCAAATAGCTGGTAACCGGTACCCACACCGTACTGGCTGCGTAACTTGATGTCCCTGAACCGGTCTTTTTCCTGGATGGTATTCAGATAGGTAAACCATTTTTTGGTGAAAAAGTGGTCATACTGCCCACGTACACGCATATTGTTCTGGGTTTGTTCACCATTATCTTCTGCCCAGTATGCATAACCCTGCGCGGTATACCTGTCTTCCAGGCCGCGTGTAATCGATTCGCCGTTGAACTGCATATTACGGTTTTTGCTGTTGCCGTTATTGAATGCGCCGCCCAGGTTGAGGTTGCCGCTCCAGACATAGCCTTCACCTATCAGGTCTTTGGAAGGGTTGATATATTGAATTTCTGCCAGCTCGGTATCCACCAGTTCGGTTTTACCGTCTTCGTCCAGAATCGCTTGCCCATTTTCACCATGTTTCAAAAAACCGGTGACTACCGTCTGATCAGACAGCATCATGGTGTAAGATTTTTCGGCGTCTATGCTAAGAATATCTGCCCAATTTAATTTGATGTCGCCAGCATAAGAAGTATTGATCACGACTTTATCTGTCACTTTGACAACCAGGGTGCCGGTGATTTTGTCGCCGTTTTTCATCCAGACACTGTCTGCATGAATGCTAGCAGAAAAGAATGTGATTAACGCTACAGTACTATACAGAAGGGTATTGAGCTGTTGTTTACGACGCTTAAGGGCCTTGCTGGCTACATTGAAAAACATTCATTCTCCCTTATTAATTGAATAGCTGGACGTGAAACCTGGCAAGAGAAACACGTCCAACAAGCTTTTCTGGCAAAGTTTAACTACATTAGCATGCACATGGCATTAGCGCATGGCGCTAAAATTGACCCACCTGATAGGGTAGTCAGCAAAAAAACGCATGAGTTCCCGATATAAGTTCCCTGAGGAAAGCAGGAATGACAAGCAACACATTTATGCTGAGTCACTCATTTATTGCTAGACTACTGGATTAGTATTTTAAAGCAGCAACCCGTATGGTCAAAACAATTTTGCCACCCCAAATGAAATTGCCACCAGAAGTCAAACCGGGTCAATCTATTCCTTTATTGCAGGCATTGCACATCCTGACGCGCGACGGCAAGCTCAACCAGGATAGCCGCCGTAAACTCAAGCAGGTTTATCACCTGGTTAATTTTATCGAGCCGCTGATGCAGTCCGTCATGACTGCACAGCAAAATCCAGTGCTGGTTGATCATGGTGCCGGTAAGTCCTACCTTGGTTTTATCCTCTATGATTTATTACTGAAGCAGCATGCTGGCGGCCAGGTAATCGGAATTGAAAACCGCGCGGAGCTTATAGAAAAATCCCGCCAGCTGGCCAGCGAATGTGGCTTTGAACGTATGCAGTTTGAGCCATTGACGGTGGCGGATGCCATGAGCTCCGAACAACTGCCGGCAAAGGTGGACATTGTCACCGCACTGCATGCCTGCAATACCGCCACCGATGATGCCATACAGTTTGGCCTGCAAAAGCAGGCGCAATATATGGTGCTCGTGCCTTGCTGTCAGGCAGAAGTGGCTGAAGTGATGCGTCAGCATAAAGCAGATTCCCTGGCAAAAACCTTATTAAGTGAGCTCTGGCGCCACCCGATCCATACCCGTGAATTGGGTAGCCATGTCACCAACGTATTGCGCTGCCTGGAGCTGGAAGCGCATGGCTATCAAGTGACCGTGACCGAGCTGGTGGGCTGGGAGCACTCCATGAAAAACGAACTGATTATTGCCAAGTTTACCGGCCAGAAGAAACGCAGCGCGCTCGAGCGCGGACAACAGTTGCTGGAACAACTGAATTTGACCAGTCTTGCCGGTCGATTTAACTTGAACGGTTAAAAAAGCTGTATAAAAAAACCTCTGATACAGCAAAGTATCAGAGGCTGAATGGAGCTGAAAACTCCAGGGAAGAGACTTTTGAAACTGTTTAGAAGCGTTTGCCGACCCCTATGCTTAAGACCCATGGGTTTACTTCAAGAGAGTCGATCTTGCTCCAGCCGCCTGCTGTTTTCAATTTCACATCCGTATCAATCCACAGGTATTTCACGTCGGCGTTTAATAACCAGCCATCTTGCAGGTTGACATCAAAGCCAGCCTGCAATGCAGGGCCAACGCTGGTTCTATCGATTTTGATATCCGTGCCAGCCAGTGGGCCCTGGCTCAATTCCAGTTTGCGGTCCAGCATAAAGGTAGCGTTAATGCCGGCACCCACATAAGGGTCAAAGGTCTGGTCAGGGTTGAAGTGCCATTGAACTGTCAGTGTTGGTGGCAATGCATCAATACTGCCCAGTTTCTGGTTTGGTACCACAGTGCCTGGCTCTTTGGAAACACTGACATCGTGCTTGGAGCCTAGCGCCAGTATCAATTCAGTGGCGATGTTCCTGGTCCAGTAATAACTGATATCAAGTTCTGGAATCGTATTGCTGTCTACCTTCAGTTCCGCACTATTTGACATGGCGCCTGCAGCCACATTTTTATTTACATATTTACCCAGGTCGCTGCTTTCATTCGGGCTGATATTCGTGGCGCGCAGGCGGACCACCCAGTCGCCTTGTTCGGCATGACTATTCGTCACTGACAACAGGGCTGCCAGTATTAAACTGATTGCGGTTTTTTTCATTGTGATCACTCCATCTCGTGCATTGAACGTGATGGCATTCTAGGAGCGTCAGGCAAAGCAGGTATTGACCCAAATCAACTAAATCGAATTAGTGTTTGGGTCAATCAATGACTAGGAGGTGAGTAACTGTGAGGTGAGCTTTAAAGTTCAGAGTGTGTAGCTAAATGACGCACATGACGCATTAGTAGTTATTGCGACTTTTCCAGGCTTCGTCCAGCACTTTGGATTTTTGCTCGAAGACTGCTTTCCTGGATTCAAGGTCCTGTTCTGTCTGTGCTTTTTCAGTCTGGTATTGCTTCAGTCTTTCCTGCTCTTTGGCGATCAGCTCTTCCTGGGATTTGATACGCTTATTAAGGTCTTCCAGCTTGCTCATGGAATCGCCGACAGCATCGCGGGCCGAGGCGGCATCATTTTGTTCCGGCAAGATGCTGCGCGCAAATGCTGACTGGCTGTGGCTGGCGACTGCCAGTGTCGCTAGTAGCAGTGCAACCATCAACGGGGAAGAGATGAATGGTTTGACAGAGAATTTTTTGACTTGCATGTATGACTCCGTGAGTATAAACAGGTAATGGAATGCCTTGGTTGAACTGTACTAGAGTGAAATTGTACTAGCGAATATCGCATTGGCAAGCCATTGTTTTTTAGTAAGCCGGTTTGGCATAAGGTTCCGGGTATTCAAATTCTTCAAGGCAATAAAAAACCCGCCATTGGCGGGTTTTCGTCATTCAGCCTTGGCTGAATTATTTGTTCATCACGTACATTGTTACTTCAAAGCCAAAACGCATTTCTGTAGCAGCTGGTTTAGTCCACATGATAATCTCCTTTTGGTTATTAAGTGCATCTCAGTGATGTACTTGTATGACTGTTACTATACGCGCCTGTTTCAAAAACACCCTGAAGTGATCACGTAAAACCGCCTCATGATTTTACGTAGTTTGAACCGCCTGTTTCCGTTATTTGTTCGTCTCCTCAAAGGTCGGCATTTGGCTAAAGGATTCAAGCGTAAAAGGTTTTTCCTCGAACAGGTAAGGATAAGCATCATGCCGCAGTTGCGTATGGAATGCAGTGATGCGTTGTCTATGCGCAAGCAGGTCAGAGACATTGCTGTGCGCGATATCTTCCAGGCTGCGCTGCACCCATACTGCCGGTAAAAAGTAGCCGAGTAAGCCAGTGGCCTGGTCCCGTTGCATGAGCGCTTTTTCACGTGTTTCCACTTGTTTTGCAAGTTTCACATCTGCCATATGTTGAAATGCGTAATACCATTTCCAGTGAAAGCGGTCGGTGACTGGCGCTGACTTTTGCCATTGTGGATACAGCGCATAAAACGGTGTCAGCGTGTCAGTCTTCGGTAGATCCCAGGCACTATGCACGGCCTGCCGGTGTTGCAAGGCGATCTGGCTGCCATCCTCTACCGGGTAACGGTGGTGCAACCACACTTGCGCCAGGTTAGGGAGCACGATACAAGTCACTAGCCAGAGGCTGGTTAAAGCAAGTGCGTTCAAGTTGGCATTGAGTGCACGGGCCCGCAGGCTGAAGGCTGCGCATAGCCCGGTCCAGAGCAGGGTATATAACAGCGTGACCACCAGCACCTGCAGGAGTGGCGCCAGGCTAAGGCCGTATATGGCCGTAAATACCATGACTGGCAGCGAGAACGTCAATGCAATCAACAGCCAGCGGGAAGCCACGCGCTGACGCCAGAAGCGTGCCGGTTGAGCGGTCAGGCTTTGTAAAAACAGCAGCCGCTGTGCCTGGTGCTCACTGGCTTTAAGATCATGCAACAGTGCGATACACAGCAGCGGTGCAAAAAACACCAGCCAGAATGCATAATCGAATCCGCCCAGCATCACATATTCAGGATGATGCGATTCCCCGTCGTAGAGCTGCCCTTGCAAGCCCAGCAAACGTATGCGCTGCACATAAGGCGTCACCAGCCGGTTACCCAGTGCAATAAAACTCCATTCGCCTGGGGTGTGGTAAACGTTGTGGAACACGTAATAGCCAACTTCACCTACATCTAGCGTGTCATGCTGGCTGTGCTGTTTGAGGTAATCCTGATGACGCAGACCTTCTCCCTCCTTTGCATGATTGATTTGTGCCTGGATATGGCTGATATTCTGCCATCCATTAAACAGGCTAAAGCCTGTCAGTAACAGGTTCAGCAACAGCAGGATCAGGATGCTGCGTTGTTTGAGTAATAAAATCAGTTCTTGTTTCATGTGCGTTTTGCCACTTTCATCAGCAATGCGCCCGGTATCAGTATCCAGCCCAGCAACACCAGCAAAGCGACCTCGATACTGTGACTGCTGACTGAAACTGGTGCCAGGGTAACGGCAGGGCGCGGCGCTTTTTTCCAGAAGTCGGCAGACACACGTGTGTCGTGATCATGGTGCTGGTCAACTTTCATGGTATGGATCTGATTCAGGTATTGGATCAATTTGTAACGGCGGTCTTCCGCTTGCCGGATAAACGCCTGGTGGTGCGCCAGGTCGTTGCCACTGCTGGCCATCTGTACATACTGCAATGCCAGCGCCGGTGTCAGCCATAACCAGTGCCGGATGCTCGTATTTTGCCTGTTCAGTTGCGCATCATGCAGGGCTTGTTGTTCACGGTAAACAGCTGTGGTCAGGCGTTCGCCTTCCTGCATCAAAAGACCGTGATAGTTGACTGGCAAATCCTCAATTGTTGTGACCTGGTATTTCTTGAGGATGCCAGCTTTAAACGCCGCAAAATGCGGGTCGTCCGGGTTATGGCTATCACCCAGGGCTTTCAGTTTGATTTCCGCGTGATGTTCAGCCTCCGTGCGCGGCTGGGTCGGGTAGGTCGTCTGCGCCAGGTTGGCTAATCCGCGCGGGAAAATAATGCAGACGCATACCCAGCACAGCAGCAGTGTCAGCAAGGCGCCATGCAATTGCTTGCTGAACCACGAAATTGTCAGCACCAACAGGCACCAGCCAGCGATATACATCGCCTGCGCCAGCAGCATCAGTGATAAGCGTAACAGCGTTTGGTCGCTGCCCCAGCTCCAGGCCAGCGTCAATAAAGCTTGCAGGCAAAGCAGGGTAAATAATGGCAGGAATAGCGCCAGCCACTTTCCGGCCGCAATCACCCAGGCAGACGTGCCATTGCCGCGCATAAAAGCCAGTATGCCGGTGATTTTTTCGGCAGTAATAGTGGCATAAGCAATCATGATTAAAAATAGTGGCATCCACCACTGCACAATCATGGCCGGGGTAATCAGCGGGAAACGGCCCAGGCTGGTCGCTTCGGTGGCAGGGTTGAAATTGGCACTATTTAAGCGATGCGCCTCCAGGTAAACCAGGTGCCCCGATTGATCGAGTATTCCAGGTTCAATCACGCTGAGCGGGTGCAACGGTTTGGGCACAAAATCACCAAAATGGGAGACCCGGTGCGGGTGGCGGTCAGGTTGCGATTGCCAGTCCTGCTGGCTTTGTTGCGTGACTTTTGCCACAATTGTGGCATGATCTTGCCAGTGGTGATGGGCGGCGAGGGCGGCAATCGACCACAGCACGATTAATATCAGCATCAACAAGGCAGGGATACGCGCATGCCATAAGCGCCGCCATTCATTGATGGCGATTTTCCAGACAAGTGAAATCATGCCTGCCCCTGGTAAAGTCGCTTGAGGCTATCCAGCGTTAGTGACGATTGGTCTATCACTACCGGCTGTAATTGCCCGTTGGCCAGCATCAGCAGGCGGTCTGAGAATGCCATCGCTGATAACACGTCATGTGTCACCACCAGTATGCCCATGCCGCGTGCCTTGCACTGCACAATCAACTGGTTCAATTCTTCTGTCGCCTGCGGATCCAGCCCCGAGTTAGGTTCATCCAGAAGTAGAAGTTTTGCCTGTTTTGCCAGCGCAAACGCCAGCATGACTTTTTGTTTCATGCCTTTTGAATATTCACTACACGGACGATGCCATGATTGCTCTGGCAACCCTGCCATGGTTAAACAGCTAGCGATATCTGCTGTCTGGCTGATCGCCCCCAGGCTCAGGAAGTAACGGATATTCTCAAGTGCTGACAAATGGCCGTAGACCGCTGGCTGCTCAGGGACATACGCCAGTTGTGAGAGCGCCTGGTGCCGTGCCTGCTCCAGGTCAACGCCTGCAATCTGTATCGTGCCTGTCTGATGCGCTGCAGTGTGCAGGCCGAGGATGCTTTTGAGCAGGGTAGATTTTCCTGCGCCGTTGCTGCCCAGTACCGAGACGACTTCTCCCGCCGGTAAACTGAGATCAAGCTGTTTAAGGATCTCACGTCCGGCAAAACGCAGGCTGAGTTGTTGGATGGATAATAAAGCGGTCATTTGAAATCCACTGTTGCGGTGAGCATGAAGTTACGGCCAGCGCCGGGAGCGAAGTTTAGCTGGTTTAAAGCGCCGGTACTGCTGAAGTCATACACATACTCATAGTATTTATCGAAAATATTGTTGGCCAGCAAGCTGACCCGCCCCCAGTTGGTTTTGTAATCAATATTGGCATTGGTCAGGGTATAAGCGCCATATTTGCCGCCATTATTGCTTTCGTTGACGTAGTAGGCGCCTTGCCGGTCAATATGTAAACGCGCAACCCAGTCGGAATCAGGTGTGAATTGCAAACCGAGTGAAGCAGTGTGGTCAGGAATGCCGCGTATGCTATGCCCTTTAAATCCCGGGTTTTGCGGATTAGGCTCTTCAATTTTGGCATACACCTTAGAGACGTTACCCCAGAAACTGAAATAGTCATTCAATCTGTAATCAAAACTGGCATCCAGGCCTTGCCTGAGTGTCTCGCCTAAAGGTCGGCGGATGTTGTCAATATTGATAAACTCATTCTTGGCTTTTTGCTGCCAGTAGGAGACTCGTGTATTGAGGTCACTGTTCCAGCCGCTTTTAAGGCCTATTTCCCAACCATCATTCACGGCAACATCGATAGGAATTCTAGCCCCACTATTCGCATTGAACTGGTTCAAATTGATACCAGTCGGCGTTTGGAAACTGCGACCTGCATTGCCAAACAGGGTGTGCTGTGCGTTCAGGTTGGCAAACGCATTGAACTTGGGTTGCACAATTGTTGGTGAGTCGTACAAGTCTGTATTGATTTGCCTGGCCGGGATAGCATTGGTACCGATAATGATAGGTTTATTCGCTGTTGCGTCCAGCCGGTCCGCACGCAGGGCAAAATTCCAGCGTAGCCATTCAACCGGTGTATTTTCCAATTTGGCATAAATACCTTGTGCGGTAAAGTCGTAATCAGCTTTGATACGAATGACGTTCACCCCTGCGCCATTAACCCTTTGGTTAAACTGGCTGACTTCCTGGTGCTCAATATCATAGCCAGTCTCAAAAGCCCATTGCGGATTGATTTTCCAGTTTAATTTTGCAATCAACCCTGTTGATGTTTGATCATCCAACCTATTTTCGACATTCGGCGAACCCACAAAACGCACATTGCGTTCGCGGTCAAAGTTCTGCCAGTAAGTTTTCAGACTCAGATCCACATCATTGTTAAAGAAATAGTCGTAATGCAAGCTCAGGTGTTTGAATTCCTTTTCACCGCTGTCATTGCGTGCAATAGCGGCCACACCGGTACGGTTCGAGCGGGCCTGTTCTTTAGGCATATAGCCAGGTGCTTCCGGTGAATTGTATTTGCCATACTTGGCACTTAGGGCCAGGGTGGATTGATCAAAATCCAGCTGCCAGCGGCCGGATAGGGCGATCTTTTCATTTTCGGTATGGGAGCGGAAACCATTGCCCTTGCGGTAACCAATCGCATAGTTCTGGATGAAATTGTCCTGCTTGTCACCGAAGTAACCCTGCATTTCGCGGGTATTGAAGCTGCCATAGCCGAATTGCAACTGCTTGCCGACATCTTTGCGTGTTTCCACCTTGTAATTACCGGCAGTGGCAAACAAGCCGGTGGTGGCGTCACTGGTGCCTTTGAACACTTGTATGTTCTGGATATTGGTCGGGAACAGGTAATCCAGTTCACTCAGGCCGGAAAACAGGTTGGAAGGAATACCATCGACCAGCAGTTTGGCATTGGGTGTCTCGCCGTCACCACTAAAGCCGCGGATAGAGATTTCAGTATTCACAATGCCCTGGCTGTAGCGCGATAGCACTATGCCTGGCGTTTTACTGAATAATTCCAGTGTATCGGTCACATGCTCGTATTCCAGCTCATCACGCGTGATGACATCGACAGAACCGGCCAGGCTCTTATCTGTGGCGGGGACTTGCTCCTTTTTGCCAAGCACAATGACGCTATCCAGTTCAACACTGACTGTTTCCCTGGTTTTATTTTTTTGTTTGCTGCTTTCGGTCGTGTTGTCTAATGCAATTGTTTCTTCGGCATAGGCCGGCACAGCAGGTAACAACAGGAGTGCCAGCAGGCTGGCAATCTTTTTTTGTTGCATCATGATTTTTCTTCCCTGGGTATTTAGGTGTTATCAATTGGAACGATGAGGCCTTGCAGACTGCACCAGACTATTGATTGTCATTTTTTGAGAGCAAATTTTTGAAGTGATTAATCATCATTATAAGTGTGTCCATTTGGCTTTCTCACTATAAAACCACTATTTCATAGACAAAAAAACACTGAGTGGACGCTGCGAAGCTTTTATGGGATTTGGTGTCACTTTTGTGTGCATTGTTTGTGGTGTGATTCATACACGGGATTTACCAGATGGCATCCAATGCCAGGACAACCCGCCTCATAGTCGCTGGAATAGATGGCGAACGATGAATGGCCCCAGCCTGTTGATTGCCTTGCCATAAACTTCCTTTAAGCAATACCAGTGCTTGTTCTGGCGCCTGGCGTATGCCTTGAGGGTGCAGGATCAACGCCTGATTAAAAGCTTCGGTTGTAGCGTAGGGATTGGCAAACGCATTTCTATCGCAAAACGCCTCATCCAGCCATTCGGTGCCTGGTCCCAGATAGGTGCAAAGCAGGCGGATGCCGGTACGGTCAATATGAAATTTGGGGCACATGGCGTGCGTCAATACTTCCAGCCTGATGCCAACTTTCGGGCAATCCATCAGGTCGGCGTAGAGGTTTGCCAGCGTACTGATATCTTCCAGCAGCGCCTCTTTACCTACGTCATCTGGTAAGCGCATTTCGCGATCAAGCCGGTCGGGCGTGACTTCCGTGTGTCTCAGCGTCAGCCTGTATCCTCCGCCCAATCGGCTGCTGACTTGCTGCAAGAAGCTCGATAGTTGCGCTATCTCAGGTCTTGCAACGACATTTACCTGCTGAGATGGCTCAAAAATGGAGAGTAAATCCATAGGATTGAAATCGAGTCTTCCGCCAGGCGCAGGCGCGATATTAGGTGGGATTTGTGCAGCCATGAGCATGGTTATACGGTCTCCTCTTCAAGCAGACGGGCCGTTTCATCTGGCTGGGCGACAGACCATCGTGGGAAAGGGTCAGGCAGCTCACGCCAGCCCTTCATGCCCAGCGCGGTCTCAGCATCCGTCAACAGGCAGGCATCGAATTTTGCAGTCAGCGCGATTTTATCCATGTCCATGCCTATGATGACTAACTCCTGCTGCCGGTCGCCATACGGGGCCCGCATACGTGAGCGTATGTACTCCTGGCTTTCATGGTCTTGTGGCCAGTCATGGCTGGGGGTTGCCGCCCACCACATGCCTGCCAGCTCAGTCCTGGTCACGGCACCTGCCTGCGACCACATGCCGCAGAATTCCGGCTGCGAGGCAATCCAGTAGCGGCCTTTGGAGCGCACCACGCCTGGCCACTCGGTATTCAGCCATTGCCATAAGCGTTGCGGGTGGAAAGGCTTGCGTGCGCGGTACACAAAACTCGAAATGCCATATTCTTCAGTCTCAGGCACGTGTTCACCACGTAACTCCTGCAACCAGCCTGGTGCTTCCGCGGCCTGGTCAAAATCAAACAGGCCGGTATTCATAATGCGATTAAGCGGCACTTTGCCAAAACTGCTATGCAGAATCTGCGCACGCGGATTCAAAGCTTTCAATATTCCTTCGAGCTGCGCGATTTCATCCAGCGTCATTAAGTCTGTTTTGTTGAGCACCAGCACATCACAAAACTCAATCTGTTCTACCAGCAAATCAACCACCGTGCGCTCATCTTCCTCACCCAGCGACTCGCCGCGCTCACTCAGCAAGGTCTGTGAGCTATAGTCTTTCAGGAAGTTATAACCGTCCACCACTGTCACCATTGTGTCCAGTTGCGCGACATCCGCCAGCGAAATGCCATCTTCATCGGCAAAGGTAAACGTTTCGGCAATCGGTAAAGGCTCTGAAATGCCGGTGGTTTCAATCAGCAGGTAATCAAAACGGTTTTCTTTCGCAAGGCGCGTGATTTCAACCAGCAGGTCTTCGCGCAAAGTGCAGCAGATGCAGCCATTGCTCATCTCGACCAGTTTTTCTTCCTGACGTGATAACTCCGCGCCACCGTCACGCACCAGTTGTGCGTCTATATTCACCTCAGACATATCATTGACAATCACCGCGACGCGTTTGCCTTCGCGATTATTGAGAATATGGTTGAGCAGGGTGGTTTTGCCAGCACCGAGAAAGCCGGAGAGTACTGTCACAGGGAGTTTTTTCATGGCGTGTTCCTTCGCATGTCTTAATGGTTGAATAGCCGTTCGCGGCGCTCATGGCGCTCTTGTGCTTCCAGGCATAGTTTGGTGGCCGGTCTGGCAAACAGGCGCGCCAGGCCGATGGGCTCACCGGTCTCTTCGCAATAACCATACTGGCCTTGCGCAATGCGCAGCAGGGCGGATTGTATGGTTTTGATATGTTTGCGTTCACGTTCCCGCGTGCGCAGCTCAAGACCGTGGGTTTCTTCCTGGGTAGCCCTGTCTGCGGGATCCGGCGTTTCCTGTTGTTCATGCAAATGCGTGCTGGTGAGCAACATATTGGCTTGCAGGGTATCCAGTTGCTGTTCCAGCAGTTGTTTGAAAAATGCCAGTTGCGCCTCGTTCATATAGGCATCTTCTGGCATGGATAGAAGTTCAGACGGAGTTAACATTTAACGCAACTTGATTGCAATGCAATTTTGTTGCATTTTATGCGAATGCTTTATTAATTGCAACTAAGTTGCAAAACTAGACTGGTTTAGGTGATGGGTGAGAAGAACGGAGTATCAGTAAATTACCGGAATTAAGATTTTGGCATCAGGGCTTCTGGCAATCCAGGCACAGCCCTTTCAGGCTGATTTCGATATTAGACACCCGGTAGGTATCGAACAGGGATTGCGGGATATGCGCAGCCAGTTCGTGAATGCATAACACGGTGCCACATTGCTGGCAGTGCAGATGGGCATGGCCGTGGTTATTTAAAAGGCCGAGGTGATCCGTTCGTCCAGGTTCTGCACTTCGATAGCTACGCTTAGGCGCATTGAGCTGAAATTTCCAGGCGCGGTCATCGCTGGAGATTTTATGGATCAGCGAACTTTCCAGTAACCAGTCCAGCACGCGATAGACGGTCACCCGGTCTATCTCAACGCCTTGCAATGCAGCCAGGATATCCGTGTGGCTCAGCGCAGTGGTGGAGTTCAGCAGGGTGTTTAAAACGGCAGTCCTGGCTTTGGTTGGGCGCAAGCCAGCGTCAGTCATTAATTGTTCGGCAGTCAGCATAGTTTATTTTGCTTAGGAAACTCGAAATAAGTGATTGAGCAAGATGAAGTGCAAGGCGCACGGAACGCAGAAACCGAGGCAGTACTTTAGTACGGCGAGGTTGCGAAGCTGTATTCATAAAGTCTCGCGCAACGCGGCAATTCGCTTGCGCAGACACTTATTCCGCGTTTCCTTAATTATGAGCTACAGGATAACATGGAGCAACCCGCTTTATGGCGCGCCCAGTCCGGACGTTTTTTGGCGAATGCCTCCATGCCTGCCTGCTCGGTATAAGGGTGACGCAACACTTCAAGCAAGGTCAGTAGGCGTGAATTGTCACCCTGGGTGGCCAGGTCAATCGCTTCTTGCGCCAGGTAATTACGCAATACATATACCGGATTGCTGGCTGACATGCGTTGTTCACGCTGCTCCGCAGAAAGAGTTGATTGTTGTACTCGCTGGCTATAACGCTGCAACCAGCCCTGTATATCTTCACCAAAGTCTTTCAAACCCTCCTCGGTATAAAAAGCATCTTCCAGCACCGAGAGTTGCGGCCGGGAAATATCCAGTTGCTTAAGGTGAGTAAAGAATAAGGTTTGATCCACCTCCGCACGCTGCATCAGTTCAAAAATATCGTTGATCAATTCACCATCACCTGCTTGCCAGCTATCCAGGCCAAACTTGTCGGCCAGCGAGGTCGTCAGCGCGTCAAAATACACGTTATCAAAGTGGCTTAATCCTTGTGAAAGGCCATTGGTTTCTGGGAGTGCTGTCGCCAGCGCTTCCGCCAGCCGCTCCAGGTTCCAGCGCGCAATATCCGGCTGGCGACCATAGCAATAGCGACGGCCTTGTGCATCGGTAGTATTAGGCGTCCAGCTCGGGTCGAAATTATCGGTCCAGCCATACGGGCCATAGTCTATGGTCAGGCCCAGGATAGACATATTGTCGGTATTCATCACGCCATGCACAAAGCCGACCCGCATCCAGTGTGCCACCATGATGGCGGTACGCGCACATACTTCCGCAAACCAGGCCTCTATCATGCCCTGTCCTGGATTATCTACATCCAGCAGCAGGCCGGTGCCAGGCCACCACTCGGCATAATCGCGGTCTATGGTGAAGCCGATAAAGCGTTTCAATAGCGGTAATTCCTCGCGACTGGCGAGTATCTCAAAGTGGCCGAAACGGATAAAGGAAGGGGCGACCCGGCAGACGATGGCGCCCGGTTCGAACTCAGGGTTGCCGTCATAAAACATATCCCTTACCACCGGTTCGCCAGTGGTCACCAGGCTTAATGCCCTGGTGGTGGGGATGCCCAGGTGATGCATGGCTTCGGAACATAAAAACTCACGCAGGCTGGATCGCAACACGGCCCGACCATCGGCCCTGCGGGAATAGGGAGTTTCGCCAGCGCCTTTCAGTTGCAATTCAAATCGCCGTTGCTGGTGTACCAGTTCACCCAGGTAGATAGCACGGCCATCACCGAGTTGTCCGGCCCAATTGCCGAACTGGTGGCCACCGTAACGCGTGGCATAGGTGAACATGCCTTGCAGGGCGCCATTGCCACCAAGCGTTTGCACCATATCGGGGTCATGCATATCTGCATCGCTTAAGCCCAGCATACTGGCAACTTCCGCGCTGTAAGCGAGCAGGGTAGGCTGCTTGACGGGTGTTGGCTGCACGGCGGACCATAAACAGTCACTCACCTGACGCGTGAAATTGTCGGTTACGCGATCACCGGGTAGCTCGCGTATAAAGCGGTTATCAAAAACAAGTGGTTTCATCATGCGTATTCTAGAGGCTATCTTCATTGATGGGCATGCTTAATCAGCATTTATGGCTATGCTTAATTGGGGCCATGCTTAATTTAGTCAATACAAAGGGCTAAAGTTCAATCTCCGCCAGAAAAGTCGATGCTTCTCGGGTAAAATAGCGTTTTGAATTCTATCCGTGTGTTTTCCACACTCAAAATCTCCCGCAATGAATGTTTTTTACGAAGAAGACGGTGGCTTCAAGGTCGCTTCCATTATGTCCGAGGCTGACAGCAGCATGCAGGTCGAGGCCAGCAGTGGCAAACGCAGCAAGATCAAAGCGGCCAATGTCTTGATGCGGTTTGAGGGTGGGTTGTCCGGTTTCCTCGAAGCTGCACAAACGGAAGCGGAGACGCTGGATACAGATTTTTTGTGGGAATGCTGTGGCGAGCCTGAGTTTGGTTTTGAATCGCTGGCTGAAGAATATTACGGCGGTAAACCCAGCCGCCAGCAGGCTGCTGCCATTGCGATCAAACTGCATGGCGCGCCCATGTATTTTTACCGTAAGGGTAAAGGCCTTTATAAAGCCGCGCCGGATGAGACTTTGAAGGCTGCTCTGGCAGGCGTAGAGAAAAAACGGCAGCAAGCCGAATTGATGGCTACCATTACAGCGCAGCTGGTTTCCAAACAGTTACCTGACAGTGTTTCGGCCAAGCTGGACCAATTACTCTATGCGCCGGATAAAAATGCCATGGAGTGGAAAGCACTGGAGCAAGCGGCTGGCGAGCTTAAGAAGTTGCCGGTGCAAGTGCTGCATGAGGCAGGAGCCATTCCTTCCATCCATGATTACCATCTGGGCGCTTTTTTGCGCGAATATTTTACGCATGGCACGGCCTTTCCTGAGTTTGAACTTGCAACTTTACCGGACGATTTGCCAGTGTCAGACGTACACGCTTTCAGTATCGATGACAGTACCACCACTGAAATTGACGATGCGTTATCGGTGACACTGTTGCCAAACGGCAATACGCAGGTTGGTATCCATATTGCAGCGCCTGCGCTGGGCGTGGCACCGCGTGAGGCGCTGGATCACGAAGTAATGAAACGCCTGTCTACCGTATATATGCCTGGGCATAAAATCACCATGCTGCCGGAAACCGCCATCCGCCCGTTCAGCCTGGATGCAGGCGAAACCAAACCGGCTTTGTCGCTGTATCTGGAGGTCACAGCAGATTACAGTATTGTTCAGCAGCATAGCCGTTTAGAGCTTGTGCAGATTGCGCATAACTTGCGGCACGACACCCTCGAGCCTTATTTCAACGAAAATACCCTGGAAACCGATAGCGGCCACCCGTTATGGCAGCCGCTGGTATTCCTGTTCCACTTTGCCGAAAGCCTGGAAAAAGCGCGTGGTAAATACGATCCGACCAAGCAGCAACCGGTCGATTACAATTTCTACGTCACCGATGGCATCGTCAGCATCATCAATCGCCAGCGTGGTTCGCCTATGGATAAGCTGGTGGCAGAACTAATGATTGCCGCCAATAGCCAGTGGGGCTTGTTGCTGGCAGAGCATGAGGTGTCCGGTATTTACCGCGCGCAAAATGGTGGCAAGGTGTATATGACAACCAAGGCAGAAGGTCATCAGGGCCTGGGCGTTGCGCAATATGCCTGGTGTACCTCGCCGTTGCGGCGTGCAGTCGATCTGATCAACCAGCGCCAGATCATCAGCGTACTGACCTTGCAAGCACCTGTGTATGCCGCGCATGGCGATGAAATCGTTGGTCATATGCGCAATTTTGACCAGACTTATAATGCCTATAACGAGTTCCAGACCCGCATGGAACGCTATTGGTGCCTGCAATACCTGGTGCAGGAAAACATCCAGGAAGTGGAAGCCACGGTCTGGCGCGAAAACCTGGTGCGCCTGAGTGGCTTGCCCTATATGACCAAAGTACATGCCTTGCCTGTATTGAAACCTGGCAGCAAAGTGCAATTGTCCGTGCAGAAGGTGGATACCTTGCTGATGGAGCTGGAATGCAAGTTCCTGCGTTTGATTGAAGACACCACACCTGATAACGCCGCAGCGGAAACAGGCGATACGCCGCAAGTAGACAATACTTCGGTAGATGTGGTGGAAAACGCATAATGTTTAAACTCAACCGTAAAATCCATAAAGCCATTTCTGACCTGGAAATGGTAGAAGTCACCGAAGTCGATGGCGTACGTTCCATGCACCTGGGTTCGCCAACCATCCAAAGCAGCATGAAGGTCAAAGACCCGTTTGCGCTGGTGCTGGCTTATTCCTGGGGTATGCTGAGCAGCCTGTTGTTCAAACCGGATATCCGCAACACTATCCTGGTTGGGTTGGGCGGCGGTTCAATTGCCAAATATGTATGGCAAGCCTGTCCGCAGATCAGGCAAACCGTGATTGAGCTGAATCCGCAGGTCATTCAAGTGGCTCGCAGTCATTTTTTCGTGCCAGACGATGATGAGCGCCTGACTATCGTTGAAGGTGATGGCATCGCCTATATCCAGCAACATCTGGGCAGTTGTGACTGGCTGATGATGGATGCATTTGGCAGCAACGGTTTGCCGCCGGATTTTTGCACGCAGGCTTTCTTTGACGACTGTGCGGAAGCCCTAACGCCGGATGGCCTGTTCGCGATCAACTTGTGGGGCTCCGACAAAAAGTTTGATATCTATATGCAGCGCATAGAGCAAACGTTCGACCAGCGCGTGCTCATGATGCCTACCGGCAAGCCGGGCAATATCATTGTATTTGGCTTCAAGCCTGAACTGGCCATGCCTGATTTGATCACCCTGCGCAAACGTGCGCAGGAAGCCATGCAAACGCATGCGATCCAGTTCCTGGATTTAATTGACCGCTTGCAGGGTGCAAACCCTAATGACGGTAAAGGATTCACCTTGGGCAGAGATTAATAGCGAAGCCTGCAAACATTGGCTCACTGCTCAACTATTAAGTTGATATTCAACTAGAAAATCAGAGATAAACATGCGTAACCATTATTTTGCAACCTGTCCGCGCGGGTTGGAAACCATACTTGTCGAAGAGCTCAAGCTCAGCGGCGCAAACGACATCAAACCAACCGATGGTGGCGCCAGCTTTAATGGCGACCTCGGTGTCTGTTATCAGATCAACCTGCATTCGCGCGTGGCTACCCGCGTCCTGATGCAAGTGGGCAATGGCCAATATGCGACCGAGGAAGATATTTACCAGGGTGCGCTCAAGGTCAACTGGCCGAACTGGTTCAATGTGAAATACAGCATGATGGTGAAAGTCACCGCAGTGCGCAGCCCGCTGAAAAGTCTGGAGTTTATTACGCTTAGAGTGAAAGACGCGATTTGCGATAAATTCCGCCAGGCGGTCAATAGCCGCCCCAATATCGATACCCGTGAGCCGGATGTCAGGGTGCATGTCTATTTAACCAGCGATCGTTTCCTGCTGTATGTAGATACTTCGGGTAACCCCTTATATCAGCGTGGCAACCGCAAGAATACGATAGAGGCGCCATTGCGCGAGAACCTGGCAGCCGGTATTTTGAAACTCGCTGGCTGGCAGCCAGGCCAGGCATTGCTGGACCCTATGTGCGGCAGCGGCACTTTTCTGCAGGAAGCGGTGATGATGGCGCTGAATATCGCACCAGGCCTGAACCGCAATTTCGGTTTTGAAAAACTCAAAAACTTTGAATCAGATACTTTCAAGAAGATCCGCAATGCAGCGGCCAAAGCCGTGAAGCCGGTCAGCTTCCAGAAAATCTATGGCTCAGATATGGATCTGCGCGCTGTGCGTGTGACCAAACAAAACCTGGAAATGGCAGGATGGAGCGAAGCTGTGCAACTGAGCCACATCGAATTCACCAAACTCACGCCACCGGCCGACAGCGGCGTTCTGGTCGCCAATCCACCGTATGGCGTACGCATTGGTGAAGATGAAACTTTGGCAGAGTTGTATCCGCAAATGGCTGTCACGCTCAAGCAGCAGTTCAGCGGCTGGAATACCTATTTCCTGACCAATGACCTGCGTATGCCCAAACTGATGCGTTTGAGCCCTAGCAAAAAGACACCGCTATATAACGGGCCGCTGGAATGCCGTTTGTTTGAGATCAAAATGGTGGCGGGCAGTAACCGCCGTGATAAGCCTGAATCAGCAGAAGCCAAATCTCAGGATAAAGAATAACCAAGATAAAAGAATAACTTAGGATATCCAATTCAACACTTTTACGATAGGCAACTATGGCAGATTCAATTGATGCATTACGCACACGCGTGAATAATTTCGTTGAGGAACGTGAATGGTCGCAATTCCATTCGCCAAAAAACCTGGCCATGGCGATGATAGTAGAAGCGGCGGAAGTGGTCGAGCATTTCCAGTGGATGACCGAACCCGATAGCCGCCAGCTGGATGCAGAAACCAGGGAAAAAGTAGGTCAGGAACTGGCCGATACTTTTGTATATTTAATGCGTATCGCTGAAGTCTGTGGCATAGACCTGATTGCAGCTGCCAACGCCAAGATAGACCTGAATGCCCAGAAATACCCGGTAGAAAAATGCAAGGGTAGTAACGATAAATATACTAAATATCAATAATTTAAATTAATTAGTTAAAGTATTTTATATTAACTGGATATCTGCCATGACCACCACTTTTCAATCTGCTGTAACTGACTTGCTGCAACAACAGGGGGTAGATTTTCAGGTGATCGAAATTCCTTTAAGTGAAGATAAAAAACCTATCCGTAGCCTGGAAGAATTACTTTCTTCGCAAGGGTTGCAACCACAATCCGTGGTACGCAGTGTGGTGTTCAAGGGCGAAAACAGCGGCTTCAGTTTGCTGGCGGTGGCCGGTGGCGGCCGTGCCGACTGGGCATTGCTGCGTGCACACCTGAATGAACGCAAATGCCGCATGGCAGAGTATGACGAAGTGCCTGAAGCGACCGGCTATTTGGTTGGCGCAGTACCACCGATTGCCTTGCCAGCTGACTTACGTGTGCTGGTGGATGAAAGTGTTTCTCACTATGAAACAGTGATCATCGGCAGCGGGGTGCTTGGTTATGCGCTGGCACTTAAATCAGCAGATTTGCTGGGCTTGCTGGCGGATAAAGTAAAAGGTAATTTTGTAAAAGTCGACGCTTAGCGTTCGTCGCTGAGGTCGAAATATAGAAGGTTGCAAGGCTTCATTGAGCGCCTTTGCCAGGCTTAGCCACCAAGCATGGTTTTAATCGAGGCATTTTTCGCTTTTTCGACCATCACCGCCGCTTGTCCAGGATTCTGGCTGATCGCATCTGTCCAGTCTTCACTTGCTCTGTCAGCATCACTGTCGCCACTCATCATTCCCAGTAAACCGCTGCTGTCTTCATTGCTTTCTTCATCATTCCCAAACAGCAGCATGGTATTGCTGAGTTGAATTTGCCGCATTTGCTGTAACAGGCCTTGCGCCGTGTAAATCTCTGTCGTGTTGCCGGATTGACCCAATGTCACCTCGGCGCTGGCGCCGGCCGGATTGTCTTTCGCTGTGCCTGCCGCAGCTTCTTTTTTATTCCCGTCCACGGCTTTGCTATTGCCTGCCGCGCTGGTGCTGCCTGTGGCTGCGCTATTGGCCATGGTGCTGGCGTCAGCGCTGTAGGCTTTATTGATCATCGCGGCGACGTTAGTCTGAATGCTGGAAAATGCCATGTCCGTGCCTCCGTTAAAAGTGCAGATACAATACCTCGTAACCTGTTAACGGCATCCGAACATTAAACTTTAGAAAATTGTTTAATTCTTTCTACGAAATTTTTGCCAAGGTTTATCGGAGTGATCTTCAGTGGATTTTCTGTGGCCGATTTCTGCCTTCGGCTGCGTCGTTTCCAGCGGTTTTATGGTAAGGTTTCAGCCTTATTCAGGTACATCTATTTTTTCCTCTCAACATGACAACTGTCCGCTATTGTGTAAACGGCAAACTGGTGAGCGGCATTGCCCCCACCAATCGCGGCTTTGCCTATGGCGACGGTGTTTTTCGCACCATGCGCCTGCTCAATGGCGAACTGCAAGACTGGCCGTTGCACTACCAGACATTGGTTGCAGACTGCAGCAAGATCCAGATTGTGTGCCCGTCAGCCGAACTGCTGATGCAGGAATTCAAGTACTTCTTGGCGTCTGCCAGTGAAGAAGACACGCAGTTCAGTATCATCAAGATCATCATTACCCGCGGCGAAGGGGCACGTGGCTATGCGCCACCTGCGGTGAGTGAGCCGACGCGGGTGCTGATACAAAGCCCGCTGCCAGATTACCCACCGGAAATGTATACCCATGGCGTGGCACTCTACACCTGCCAGACACGGCTGGCGCATCAGCCTTTACTGGCAGGTATCAAGCACCTGAATCGCCTGGAAAACGTGCTGGCCCGCGCCGAACTGAAAGACCCGCGCTTCTTTGATGGTTTGTTACGTGATTACGATGACAATGTGATTGAAGCAGTCAGCGGTAACCTGTTTATCCGCAAGGATGGCATGGTCAGGACGCCCCCGCTGGATAGCTGTGGCGTGGCGGGCGTAATGCGGCAGAAAATACTGGATTGGTACAAGACGCAAGGCCAGCCTGTGGTGATCGCGCCCTTATCCATGGGTGACTTGTTGCAGGCAGATGCCATGATCATTGTAAACAGCGTTTATGGTGTATTGCAGGTATCGCATATTGACGATCAGCCAATCACAACCAACCACTGGGCAAAAGAGCTCAGGCCTCAATTACACTATGTCACCCATTAGCAGTATGTTCGCCAGGTCTTATGCAGTCGATTAAGAAGTTTTTTAAGTACACGCTGGTATTGCTGGGTGCCTCTGCACTGGCACTGGCGCTTTGGCTCGTGATTTTCATGATAAGGCCCTTGCCTATGGCCTCTGAAACCATAGGCATGCAGATCCCTGCCGGTGCCAGTGTGCGCGGCATTGCTGACCAACTGGTATCAGCAGGAGTATTGAGTGAGCCGTATAGCTTCCTGCTGGTTGTCAAACTGACCGGCAGCGGTAGCCGCTTGCAGGCGGGTGATTATGCCTTGAACGCGCCGTTGCAAGTACTGGGCCTGATAGACCTGCTAAAACATGGCACGTTTGACCAGTTCAAGCTGCAACTGACAGAAGGCAAGACCTTTGCTGATTTCCGCCGCAAGCTGGCGCAGATGCCTGGTATACGACATGACACGCTGAACCTGTCAGACATTGAGTTGATGCAACTGGTCAGTGGCGAAACGAGTTCGCCAGAGGGCTGGTTTTTTCCGGACACCTATTTTATCGACAGCCAGAGTACTGATACGGACATGTACAAACGGGCGTATCAAAAGATGAAACAGTACCTGGCTGCCGCATGGGAAACCCGCCAGTCCGGATTGCCTTATAAAACACCTTACGAAGCGCTGATCATGGCTTCTATCGTAGAGAAAGAAACCGGTGTTGAAGTCGAGCGTCCACAGATTGCCGGTGTGTTCGTCAACCGTTTGCGGATAGGCATGCGCCTGCAGACTGACCCCACCGTGATTTATGGCATGGGCAGCCGTTATCATGGCAATATTACGCGACGTGATTTACTCACGGATACGCCGTATAACACTTATACTCGCAGTGGTTTGCCGCCGACGCCGATTGCCTTGCCTGGTTTGGCTTCCATCCAGGCGGCGCTGCATCCGGCCAATACCAAGGCGTTGTATTTCGTGGCGAATGGGCAGGGCAGACATGTATTTACCAGTACGCTGGAAGAGCACAACAAGGCAGTCCGTGCCTATCAATTAAAGAAACATTAATCATATGTGCAAGAGTTGGGAAGTGAAGTAATGGCTGGTTTGTTTATCACGCTGGAAGGCATGGATGGTGCGGGCAAGAGTACGCATATTCCGACCATACTGGCATTGCTGGGAGCATCCGGGCGTGAAGTCGTTTCTACCCGCGAGCCTGGGGGGACGCCTTTAAGCGAACAGCTGCGCGAGTTGTTATTGCACCAGGACATGCATGTGGAAACAGAGTCACTGCTGATGTTTGCCGCACGGGCAGAGCATTTGCAGCAGGTAATCCTGCCCGCACTGGCGCGTGATGCGATTGTATTGTCTGACCGCTTTACCGATGCTTCCTACGCTTATCAATGTGGCGCACGTGGCCTGCCATTGGAAAAAATGCAGACACTGGAAGCCTGGGTGCAAGGAGATCTGCAACCCGATATCACCTTGCTGTTTGATGTGCCGGTAGAGGTCAGTCTACAGCGACTGGCTGGCGCACGTACGCCGGATAAATTTGAAGCACAAGGCGCTGAATTTTTTGCCAGACTGCGTGCCCAATATCTTGCACGGGCAGCAGAATACCCGCAACGTTTTCGCGTGATTGATGCGAACCGGTCGCTGGAAGAAGTGAAGAAATCAGTTGAAGAAATTATTCTATCATTATGATTAGTAATGTATATCCATGGCAGGAAACCCTTTTTTCGCATTGGGTGCATGCAGGCGAGGGCCGTCATCATGCTTTGCTGTTTCATGGTAAAACCGGCATAGGCAAACTGGCGTTTGCGAATACCTTGGCGGCAGGCCTGTTGTGCTCGCAACCGCAACAAAATGGGATTGCCTGTGGACAATGCCAGTCATGCCACTGGCTGTCAGAAGGCGCGCACCCTGATTTCAAGGAAATCACGCCTGAAGATGATGAGGTCACAGATAGCAAGAAGAAAACCCGCAAGCGGCAACAGATTTTGATTGACCAGATCAGGGCCTTACAGGATTACCTTTCCCTGACCAGCCACCAGGTGGGCGGTATTCGCGTAGTATTGATTCATCCGCTGGAAGCCATGAATGTGGCAGCTTCAAATGCATTATTGAAACTGCTGGAGGAGCCGCCGCAACGCACCCAGTTCCTGCTGGTTTCGCATCAACGGCAAGCTTTATTGCCCACTATCCTAAGCCGCTGCATGCAGGTGGATATGCCGGTACCGACGCAAGCGCAGGGTTTGCAATGGTTGCAGTCACAGTCTATTTCGCAGGCGGAATGGATCTGGCACTACAGTGGCGGCGCACCGACCACCATCCAGCAGGACGATCTGGACTGGTATGGCTGGTATCAGCAATGGAGCCCGCACCTTTCGCGTGGTGCTGCGATGGATATTGCATTGGCTGGCGGTGTCCTGATCAAGCAGGGCATGTCTGCCGCCATCCAGGTGTTACAAAAATGGTTGCTGGATTTATGGCTGTCGCGGCACCAGCTGCCATTGCGCTATCATCCGGATGCATCGACTAATTTACAAACACTTGCATCGAAACTGGAGTTAGCGCGCCTGCTGGCATTTCAACAACAGCTGAATCGCTTTAAAATGACTGCACTGCACCCGTTGAACCAGGAGTTGCAATTGGAGCAGTTGTTATTGCAGTACAAGAAAATGTTCGGCTAACCGCTATTTGCGCCTAAGCATACAGCCCAATCAGTCAGAGACTCAGGAGCACACAGGAGCCCATGCATGACAGACACACAACCACCATCGACTACTAATCCTGCCGGGTCTGCGAAACCCGGGGTGCTGTCACTGGCGATTCGTGAAAAAGCTGCCTTGTTCGCCGCCTATATGCCATTTGTCAAAGGTGGCGGCTTGTTTATCCCGACCAGCAAACCTTTCAAGATGGGTGAAGAAGTGTTTATGTTGCTGACTTTGCTGGATGATCCGCAAAAACTGAAAATCGTGGGTAAAGTGATCTGGATCACGCCACAGGCGGTGAACAATAAGCCACAAGGCATAGGTATACAATTTGGCGACAAAGACGGTGGCGTAGAGGCGAAAAAGCGCATCGAGACTATCCTTGGTGCCGCCTTGAAATCCAGCAGGCCTACGCACACTATTTAAGCACTTACATCTTCAGTATTTCTAACGGACTTTTCATGCTTGTAGATTCACACTGCCACATCAACTTTCCCGAGCTGGTCCAGAATATGGATCAGTTACGGGCTGACATGCTGACCAATGAGGTCGGGCATGCGCTGTGTGTGTCTGTGACACTGGATAAGTTTCCCGAAGTATTGGCGATTGCTGAGCAATACACGAATATTTATGCCTCAGTCGGTGTGCATCCTGACTATGAAGATATCCAGGAGCCTACCGTTGATCAACTGGTGTCGCTGGCAGATAACCCGCGCGTGGTGGCCATTGGTGAAACCGGCCTCGATTATTTCAGGCTCACCGGCGACCTGGAATGGCAGCGTGAACGGTTCCGCACCCATATCCGTGCCGCCAAAGCCACAGGTAAACCGCTGATCATCCATACCCGTAATGCGGCGGAAGACACCATCCGCATCATGCAGGAAGAGGGTGCCGCTGAAGTCGGCGGTGTCATGCATTGTTTTACTGAAAGCTGGGAAGTCGCGCAGGCGGCCATAGAAATGGGTTTTTATATCTCGTTTTCAGGCATTGTCACTTTCAAGAATGCCGTGGCATTAAAAGAAGTTGCGCAAAAAGTGCCACTGGCATCCATGCTGGTTGAAACCGATTCGCCTTACCTGGCACCTATCCCGTTCCGCGGCAAAACCAACCAGCCCGCCTATGTGCGCCACGTGGCGGAGGAAATTGCCAGGTTGCGTGATATTCCGCTGCAACAGGTCATGGATGCCACCACCCACAACTTTTTCACGCTGTTTAAACACGCGCAGCCATGCAACTGACCATACTGGGTGCGGGTTCGAGTGCAGGCACACCAGCCCTGGGCTGCACCTGCGCCACCTGTGTCTCCACTGACTCCCGCAACAAGCGCACACGTTGTTCCAGCATGGTGACGCTGGATGATGGCCGCGTGATCCTGATCGATACTTCACCAGATCTGCGCCAGCAGGCGCTGCGTGAACACATGCATCGCGTCGATGCTGTGCTGTATACCCACACGCATGCCGATCACCTGCATGGAATTGATGACTTGCGCGCTTTTTGCCAGATCAACCGCTGCCAGATCCCGCTCTACAGCTATCCGGAAGCCATCAGCCATATCCAGGACAAATTTGGCTACACCTTGCGCGACCCCAGCCATTACTGGGATTTGCCTGTACTGGCTGCCCACATTGTGGAAACGCCTTTTGAAGTCGCCGGGGTGAAGGTCATCCCTATCCCTGTCATGCACGGCAAGATACGCATTTATGCCTATCGCATCGCCAACCTGGTTTATATGACGGATGTGTCTGCGATCCCTGAAACATCCTACCAGTGGTTGCAAGACGTCGATGTACTGCTGATTGATTGCCTGCGTGAAACGCCGCATCCTACCCATGTCAGCGTCAGCGAATCGCTGGCCTTGATCAGCCGTATTGGCGCTAAACGCAATGTGCTGATTCATATGACGCATGAGCTGGAATACCATGCGCTTCAGGCAAGCCTGCCTTCAAATGTGGTTGTGGGTTACGATGGCCTGCAATTGGCGCTGTAACTGGCACGCGCTCTTGTTTTTTGCCTGGTTGTAGTCAACCGAAATGCCATATAAACAGTTATACTTTCACAAATAGAATAATTGTTAACACATTTGATTTTGGGATACAGGAAATAAACATGAAGTTTTACTCAAAAATATCAGCTGTTGTCGTTGCCCTGGCTGTGTTATTCAGCACCACATCGGCGTTCGCAGGCAAATCCTACAACGAAAATGATTTTATCAATGGCTTTAGTGGCAAGTCCAAAAAAGTGGTGCTGGAAAAACTTGGCCAGCCATTCAAAAAGCAGCAATCAGTCAAACCCAGTAACGCCGGCAATATGATCGCAGGGATGGGCAAAGGCGAACAAAACAGCAAACCGGTGCAGGTGGAAATGTGGTACTACAAGAATATCGTCAAATATGATGACAAAAACACTTACAAAGAAACGGAAATGACTTTCGTCAACGACAAGGTCGTGAATATTGGATTCTTTAATAATCGCTGATTTCCTGAATTCATTATTTAGCTGATTTCAAAAGCTGTGTCTCAGGAAACACCTTTTTTTATGGCCGCCATAGTGTGTGATATTCAACATTTCATACTAAAACACCTGTTTGTATGGCAACATTAAAATCATAATCTATTGAATTTAAAGGTATAAAAATATGGCATTCAATTTGCTAATCCTGATGTGACATTGTTAAATCAGGAAAATTGAAATGCCAAGAATTATTGGGGTATCCGGAAATATCACCGCGCCTTCCAGAACACTCTCGTTAGTGGATGCGGTCGTGGCAAAAGCCAGCCAGAAGTTTCATAGCCCGGGCGAGGTGATTGATATTTCCAAACTGACTGCGGATCTGGGACCTACTGTCTCTTTCAACAACTTTCCGCCAGCACTGACCCAGGCATATGACAAGCTGCACCAGTCGGACCTGATTGTGATTGGCACACCAGTATACAAAGCCTCTTACACTGGCTTGCTGAAACACTTTTTTGATTTAGTTGATCCGAAGAAACTGACCGGAAAAGTGGCGATTCTGGTGGCGACCGGTGGCAGCGACCATCATGCCCTGGTGCTGGAGTCTCATTTACGTAGTCTTGCCAGTTTTTTTGGTATTTACACCATCCCGACTACGATTTATGCCAAGGATATCGAGTTTAAGGATTACCAGCTGGAAAGTCCGCTGATTGAGCAGCGTATTGATCAGGCGCTTGAGCAAGCGGGTGTTTTGATCAAACAGCACTTGCCCGAAACACTGGTTGCCTGATCCTGGAATAGCGTCTAATTAGCACAAATAAAAAAGGGGATTTTCATCCCCTTTTTTAATGCCTTCCACTTTTGATTAATCAGCATTTTAAGCGATGAGATTCAGCTCTTTTAACCTGGCGCGCAGGATATTCCTGCTGATACCCAACAATTTCGCCGTGTGTACCTGGTTGTTTTTACTGTGCTCAAATGCCTTGCTCACAGTGGTGCCATTAATCAATTCATACAGATTATCGGCACCTTGCTCAAATAACTCCTCCAGCACGCTTTCCAGCTTATACAGTGAGCTTTGCTGCTCGTAACTGATTTTGCCTGTGGCTGGCGCGGCTACAGAATAGTGTTCATCTGTGATTACATGCGAAGCATTAAAGCTGATCTTGGGCAAGTTCAGATCTTTTGGCGACAAGGTATCCGAAGTGCTGACCAGCACCGCCCTATGGATCACATTTTCTAGCTCGCGGATATTGCCTGGCCATGGATACTCCATCAGCAATGAAATGGTTTCCGGCGACAGTTTGTGTTCAGAAGTATTCAATTTGCTGCGGTAAACATTCAGGAAGTGTTCAACCAGTGGCAGGATATCGCCACGACGTTCCCTTAATGGCAGAAGCTCAACCGGTACGACTTTGATCCTGTAGTACAAGTCTTCGCGGAAGCGTCCGGCTTTCACCGCTTCTTCCAGGTTGACGTTGGTGGCGGCAATCAGCCTGACATCAATGGGAATAGGCTTTCTGGAGCCAACACGTACCACTTCGCGCTCTTGTAGCACCCTCAACAGTTTGACCTGGGTCGATTGCGGCAAATCGCCAATTTCGTCCAGGAACAAGGTGCCGCCATTGGCCGTTTCAAACCAGCCGATTTTGGACATATTCGCACCGGTGAAGGCACCTTTTTCATAACCGAATAACTCGCTCTCAACCAGCGTTTCAGAGAACGCTCCGCAATTGATCGCCTGGAATGGCCCGTTTTTTCGATTGCTAAGTGAATGGATATGGCGCGCAATCAGCTCTTTGCCAGTGCCGGTCTCGCCGATAATCAATGCCGTGGCATTGCTGGTCGCAATCCTTTCGATCAGCGAAAGCAGGTTTTGCGATTTTGGATCGCTAAATACCAATGCGCTGGCACGTATAGACAGACTGACAGCAGATGGGTTAGGGTGAGTAATCACATGATCGACACGTTCAGTGTACGAATCACGGATATCCCAGCGTTGTGCGCTCATAATTGACTTCCTCACTTAACAGGCGTGTCAATATAATGTATTTATCGTTAAGAAGTCAAAGTTCTATAAATTATATTTATATGCTAAATGGTTATATGTTGGCTGATGTTTACTCCGCACTGTAATTCAACAATTCACTGTATTGATTTAAACACTTGCTGAATTTGCAACACATCTTTTTTGTACTAATAACCTCTAATTATTTAGTTAACCATCTGATTTTTAATCACTAATTTCTTGTTTGTCAAAATGGCATGTAACTTGCAAATAACGTTGCGATGAAATTCCAGACCAAATAAGAAAGGGTTAGACATGACGGTTGCGACAATAAATACAGAAATTGATCTAGATCTTTACATCGCGGAGACAGTGGCGGAAGCCAAGCTGGCTTTCGAGGTATTCAGGGAAACAGATACTATCACCGCGAATGGTACGGTCGGCTTTGTGCACAGGGTGCCAGGCCAGGAAAAGCTGATCATTATCAATGATCCAGGCCCGTTTAACAAGGATAAACCGCTTGAAGCGTTGGTGGCTGGTTTTGATGGTGTCGTTTATTCCGGCAAAGGCAATGGTGCTGCGGTTAACCGCTATCTGAAATTATTTCAGGTGCATCCTGAAGTGACTACCATATCGCATATCCACTCAACTTATCTGGGTGCATGGGCGCAAACGCACCGTACATTGCCGATTCGCTACGTACCGGTTCAACGCTTCAACCTGATTAAAGAGTTACCTATCTATATCGACCGCCGTCAGCAGGAAGTTGACTTTATCCTGGACCAGATTGCAATCAATCCGCATAACACAGCCATCCTGGAAGCCAATGGCGGTTCAACCGTATGGGGTAAGCAAGGCTTGCGTAAACTGGCCGAGTTCACCTTGTTACTGGAAGAGGGCGCCAAATTGCAGACACTGGCAGAGTCGCTGGGTGGTTCGCGTGATTACGGCCCGGGTGTACTGAAACAGCAATGGAAAATGGCCAAGCTGTATGACCAGGCCCAGGCAGAAGGCCTGTTGCGTCCTTCTGATCTGTAAATTCTGTTATTGCCGGAGAAAACCATCGTGACCGTTCAGCAAAACACCGCTTCGCAAAACCCAGTCCCACAAGCCATTGATCAAATCTGGTTTACGCGCTGCCCAGTGCCTACCGCCACCGGGCTGGCCTACAAACTGGGCTGGCTGACCGAAGAGTTCGCCCGTGACAATATCCAGATCAATACTTTGCAGGAAGCGCCTAAAGCGTTATCCAGGCATCATTATGATCATGATCTGAACAGCCTGATTCGTGAAGGTGGCAATCTGCTGGCCCTGGCAGCCAAAGCGCAGGGCGCGCCTACCAAACTGATAGGTCTGACATGGATTGATGAATGGCAAGCCATCCTGGTGAGGCCAGATAGTGGCATCACACAGCCGGATCATTTAAAAGGCCTGCGTCTGGCTTTGCCGGAATTTATCGATCACCCGATTCCGAGTCATGTCCGTGGCAGCAGTATTGCGCGTGGCATGAGTCTGCAAGGTTATAAAGGCGCGCTCAAGATCGCCGGGTTGACGCTGGATGATGTCAAGCTGGTTGAAGTGGCTTCCGGCCGTGGCAACCGTAATGGCCTGGGTGAGTTATGGGCCGGGCTGGATGCACTTGTCGCAGGGGATGTCGACGCAGTCTACGTCAAAGGCGCTTCAGCAGTCGATGCCGCTAAACGCGTGGGTGCAGTGGTTGGCATAGACCTGGATAGCTACCCGGATTTGTCTACCCGCGTTAACAATGGCACGCCTAGACCGATCACTGTGCACCAGGACTTGCTGGATAACCATTTTGACCTGGTGGTGAGGTTTTTGTACCAGACATTGCGTGCCGCTGATTGGGCGAAAAACAACCTCAAAGGCGTACGCGACATCCTCGAATCAGAAACCCGTTCCGGGGAAGAGGGCGTCGCCACTGCCTATGGCGATGATTTTCATCTGCAACTGGCGCCGGACTTGTCGCAAGAACGTATTGAACTGTTCAGGCAACAGAAGAATTTCATGCTGGTCCACGGTTTGCTGGATAAAGATTTTGATCTGGATAGCTGGGTTGATGACAGGCCTTTGCGAGAAGCCGAGCAATTGTTGCATAAATATCAAGCCGTGGCTTAGGTTTTCAGTTATTGAGCTTTTCAGTTATTAAAACTGCAATGTTTATAAAGGTCACTTAGTTGAAGACCTGAAGTGATATAGGAGTAAGTGTGATTAAATTTATAAAAGTGGTTTTTACAGCGGCCGTTCTGGTGCCTTTCATCAGCATCACCGATGGTCATGCTGCGGAAACCAAAGCAGCCAATGAACCCAAAGTAGTCCGGATTGCCACCGTGGCCTACAACGTCAATGGCAAAACCCGTTATCTGGGCAGTACAGAGTTAGTGACTGAAACCGGGCTGGATGCCGAATTGGCCAAACGTGGGGTGAAAGTAGAATGGGTGCCTGCCGCCCATGCCATGGTTGGCCCGATTGTGAACGAAGCGTTTGCCAACAAAACCATCGATTTCGCCGCGTATGGTGATTTGCCGCCCATCATCCTGAACGGTTCCAAGCCACGCGTGCAATTGGTGGCACCCTGGGGACGCAGCGGTAACTCTTATTTAGTGGTACCTGCCAACTCAACGGCCAAAACCATTGCTGACCTCAAAGGCAAACGTATTGCCTTGCATAGAGGCCGTCCCTGGGAGATTGCTTTTGCCAACCTGGTACAGAAGAACGGCTTCAAGCTGACTGACTTTAAAATTGTGAATGTCAATCCGCAAGTCGGTTCCGCTGCACTGGCAAGTGGTTCTGTCGATGCTTTCTATTCGCTGAGCGATGCTTACAACCTGGTGGATAAAGGCGTAGGCAAGATTATCTGGTCTACCAAAACCGCACCACCGGACTGGAAGCTGATGGGTGGTTTGTGGGCGCGTAATGATTTTGTGCAGCAGTATCCTGAGTTAACCCAGGCGATTGTGACTTCATTTATTAAAGCCAACCATTGGGCAGCGCAGGATGCAAATAAAGAAACCTACCTGAAAAACTATGCCAGCCTGGTACAACCGGAAAGTGTGGTCAGACGTGATTATGAAGATGACGTCGTCAGCTGGCGTGACCGCTGGTCACCACTGTATGACCAGGCACTGGTAGATCACTACAAGCGTGCCACTTCATATGCGCGTGAGTCAGGTTTGATCCGCAAGGATATTGATATTAACCAGCTGCTGAATTCCGCTTTTGTCGATAAAGCACTGAAAGAATTGAATTTAGAAACTTTCTGGGCGCCATCCCGGATTGCTGCAAAACAATAATTTTTATTGCCTCCTGGCAATCCTCCCTAGACAGATGGTTTCCCTCCATCTGTTTTTTTTGTCTGTTGCTGTGACAGCAACAGTTCACATTCAAATGATTCATAGTCAACATCCTTTCAGCCAAAAACCTGTTGAGTTATTCGTAAATAACTGTTTATAAACATAAAAATAATATTTTTAAAATTGGCACAGGGTTTGCCTATACATACCTAGTCATTTTGTACAGGAATAAACATGGGCAGGACCAAAGCCGCTTTAAATTATATTGATCAAGAGAGTGTGAACGATCTTGATCCTGCCACAGCACCAGCTGCGCAAACTAGCGGTTCAGTTGTTGGCGCCAATCATTTATCCCTGGCAAAAGCCGCTCAATCCGGCAGCAGCGAAGCAGCCGTGCTGGCGATAGAGGGAGTATCGAAGTCTTTTCAGCTCAATGGCAAGTCGCTCAATGTGCTGTCAGATTTCTCTTTGCAGGTAGCCAGAGGTGAATTTATTTCCATCGTCGGCAGCAGTGGGTGCGGCAAGTCGACCTTGTTGCGTTTGATTGCCGGGCTGGATACTTCTTATGACGGCAGTATCGTCTGGCTGGGTGACAACATATCGGGCACTTCGCTGGATCGCGGCCTGGTGTTTCAGGAACACCGTCTGTTCCCGTGGCTGACTGTACAACAGAACGTGGCCCTGGCGCTGGAGTCATCCGGTTTGAGCCAGGCAGAAGTCAATGCACGTGTAAAACACCAGATTGAGCTAGTCGGCTTAAGTGGATTTGCACAAGCTTACCCACACCAGATATCAGGTGGCATGTCGCAACGTGTTGCCATTGCCAGGGCGCTGGTATTAAAACCAAGACTGTTGTTGCTGGATGAGCCTTTTGGCGCACTGGATGCCCTGACCAGGCTCAAGATGCAGCAAGAGTTGCAACGCCTGTGGGAGTCTGAAGAAACCACTTCTATCCTGGTGACCCATGATGTGGAAGAAGCCGTTTTCCTGGGTGACCGTGTGGTGGTGATGGAAGCCAATCCAGGCCGTATCAAACGTATCGTTGAAGTCGACTTGCCCAGACCACGGCATAGGGCTTCAGCGAAGTTTCAGCACATCAAGGACGATGTGCTCAGTGATTTCATCGAGATTAGTTAGAGTTATTAGGAGTTTGTATGTCAACAACGGCACTGAAATCGCCTGCCGAGCATTCCACCATTTGGGATTCACTGACTGATAAAGGTCGGAGCAGAAACCAGCTGATCTCAACAGGAGGGGATTTTAAGAGGTTATCGGAACGACTGGTGACCAAGCTCAACGCAGTAGAGCATGTGATCCCGCGTAAAAAGCTGGCTACGTTGATTGCCCTGGTTGTGGGTGTGCATGTGTTGGTCATCGCTGGTTTTCTGAGCGCATTGAACGAGCCAAGCATCGTCAAGCCAAAAAAGAAAGAAGTTATTGTTGAGTTTGTGAAGCCAGAGGTCGTCCCGCCACCGGTGATTGAGCCGCCTAAGCCACCACCTCCGCCACCGCCACAGAAACGTGCCGATCCGCCACCGCAAGCAGCAAAGCCACCTGCGGCTTTAAGAACCGCCCCGGCATCTGAAAATATTTCTGCAAATGACATCGTGATCCAGGAAAACACCGAAGCGCCGAAAAGTACAGGCCCGGTTGTGGCAGCGCCTCCCGCGCCCGAGCCACCACCACCTGCACCGGTGGTGAAAGAGGAACCATTGGTTGAGGCTAAAGGGGGCGTAGGGCATTTGAACAATCCACCGCCTGAATATCCTGAGTTCGCAGCAGACCAGGGGTCTGAAGGCACAGTCATTCTAAGAGTAAAGGTGTTGCCTAATGGCAAACCTGGTGAAGTAAAGGTCAAGAAGTCCAGTGGGTTCAGTTTGCTGGATGATGCTGCGGTTGCTGCAGCGAAACGCTGGGCATTTACCCCGGCAAAACGTGGGAATACGCCTGTCGAAGGTTGGGCAATATTCCCGGTTGAATTCAAGCTGCAGTAATTTTTTAATTTGAAAGAGAAGGAAATACCATGTTTAGTTTAGAAACTTATCAAAGTGCATCTCCAGTGGTGCTTGGCGTATTGATCACCTTGCTGATTGCATCCGGCGTTACCTGGACGCTTATCCTGGCCAAGTCATTCCAGGTCTGGCTGATCCGCAAACAGAACGTTAAATTCAGGGCTGCCTTCTGGGGCGCAAAAAGCCTGCAGGAAGCTGCTACGCTAGAAGGCCACAACGGTCCCGCATACCGCGTGGCACAAGTAGGTTTTGAAACCTTGAAAGACCTGGATGTGGAATCTGCCGATGACTTGCGTCATAGCGGTGACCGCCAGGAAGTGCTGGAGCGTGCATTGCGCCAGCAGATTCAAAAAGAGCGTGTATTGCGCGAAGCTGGCTTGGTCGTGTTGGCCAGTATCGGTAGTACGGCACCATTCGTCGGCCTGCTGGGTACGGTATGGGGCATCATGCATGCGTTGACCGATATCAGCAAACTGGGCACTGCCAGCCTGGAAGTGGTTGCAGGCCCGATTGGTGAAGCCCTGGTAGCGACTGCGATTGGTATTGCCGTGGCTGTACCTGCAGTGCTGGCTTATAACTTCTTCCTGCGCCGCCTGAAAACCAGCAGTAACAACCTGGATGATTTTGCTGAAGACCTGATCAAGGTTTCCCGCAGAGTGACTTTCAAAAAACCTGCAGATGCGACCAAGCCTGGTGAATTCGTTTCTTCTGCGTCTGCCTCTGCTGCTGTCGTACGTAACCTCAAAGGAGCAACTGCATAATGGCTATTTCTACAAATGCCGATGATGACGTATTGAGTGAAATCAACGTCACGCCATTGGTCGATGTCATGCTGGTATTGCTGGTTGCATTTATTGTGACGGCACCGTTGATGACCAACTCGATTCAGGTCAACTTGCCCAAAACCTCAGCAACCAAAACGACCGAGCAGAAGAAGCCGGTCACGGTGTCTGTGGATGCCGCAGGCAAGCTGTATATAGACAAGCAGGAGTATCCGCTGGAAACCATTGAGCCTGAACTCAAGCGTATCCACGATAGCAACCCGGATGTGACCCTGCACCTGAGTTCGGACGAAGCCGTCAACTACGGCAAGGTCGCCAAAGTGATGGCCGCCATTGAGCGCGCAGGTATTTCACGCGTGGCTGTATTGACGCAAGCTGAGTAGTAGATTGGATTCGAGGTTTAGTGTCATGACACGCCAATGGAAGTATGTATTACCTTTCCTGATCTCCCCGCTACTGGTGCTTGCCATCTGGTGGTGGGTGTCAAACGCAGGTTACTATTCTGACGATGTCCTGGTCACCCCGCAGCAGGTGTTTGCCACGCTGGGTGAGCTGAGCGATAACGGCGAATTACTCCTGCATTTGCAAGCCAGCTTCAACCGCTTGCTGATCGGGTTCAGCCTGGGCGCTGTCGTCGGCGTACTGTTTGGCATCTGGATGGCGATTTCGCCGCGCGTGGAAGCTTATGCCTTGCCGCTATTCCAGGGCTTGCGCCAGGTGCCCACCATCGCCTTGATCCCTATCCTGATTTTGCTATTAGGCGTGGATGAGATATTCAAGGTCATTATTGTATTTAAGGCGGCGTCTTTAACCGTGGCACTGGCCGCTTATGAAGCAACCAAAGGGGTTTCAAAAACCTACTTTGAAGTAGCCAGCATCTACCAGCTACCGAAAACAACCTTGTATCGCAAACTGATTATTCCAGCCATTACGCCACCTGTGTTTACTGGTCTCAGGATCGCATTCTCACGGTCGTGGACTATTTTAGTCGCCGCTGAGTTGCTGGCCGCTGATAGTGGCATAGGCCAGATGATGCAACTGGGTCGCGAAATGTTCAGGCTGGATGTCGTCATGGTTGGTGTGGTGATTACCGGTGTGGTCGGTTTCAGTATAGACAAGCTGTTTAAATGGGGCGAATTACGCCTGATCCCCTGGCACCAACATGTGAGAGCGTAAGTTAAAGCAATGAATTTTCTATCGACTAAATGGATTCCTGACTGGCGCGGCTGGGTTTTGCCGCTGCTGATCGTACTGGCATGGGACTGGATGTCACGGCTGGATGCTAACCATGCTTATGCCTTTGCCTCACTCAGCCAGATTGCAACCGCTGTCAGCCAGCTATGGCAAAGTGGAGAGTTAATGGCTAACGTGTCTGCCAGTGTGGCACGTGCGCTAACCGGCTTGCTGATAGGTGCGAGCACAGGTTTTATCGTAGGTTCACTGGTCGCTGTGTCGCGCATCGCCAATGTCCTGATCACGCCGGTGTATCACGCCATCCGCCAGGTGCCCTTGCTCGGCCTGGTGCCGTTATTTGCCCTGTGGTTTGGTAATGGTGATACCTCGAAACTGATTGTGGTCAGCCTGTCTGCGTTTTACCCGGTGGTGTTATCTACTTTTGAGGGCATGTTGCAGGTAGATGGCAAGTACAGGGAAGTCGGCCAGGTCTACAAACTGAGCGCATGGCAGGTCTACCGCAGAGTCATCTTGCCTGCGTCATTACCGCAGATATTTACCGGTTTTTCACTGGCACTGGCTTTCGCCTGGCTATCCACTATCGGCAGCGAACTGTTATTCACGGCCGGTGCCGGGCTGGGTAACCTGATGATGAATGCACAAGAAGCTTCGCGGATGGATATCCTGATTATTGTGACTTTTGTCATCGGCATCCTCGGTTACCTGATGTCGCTGTTTATCAAGCTGGCAGGCAATGCCCTGTTCAAGTGGCGTAATACGCGTTGATCCGCGGCCTGCCAGGCACGCGAGACAAAATAAAAACAACCAGGCTTTGAACAATAATAACAATGTCGAATTCAACCAACCATAACAAGCCCGATGCACTCTGGTACACCCGCTGCGCGGTTCCCACGCCTTTAAGCCTGGCGATTCAGAGCGGCTGGATCCAGAAAGAGTTTGCACTGGATGGCATTCCCATCCAGTCGTTAAGGGAATCTGCCAGCCTGGCTGATTTCCAGTCCCATTTTGATCATCACCTGCCACACTCATTCCGGCAGGGTGGCAGTGTGCCAGCCATCTGGGCGAGAGCCAGCGGACAGCAAACGCGTGTCATCGGCCTGACCTGGACCGACGAATATCAATCCATCATCAGCCTGCCCAACTCCAAGCTCCGTACTATCAAAGATTTAAAAGGTTGCCGCATTGGTATTCCCAAGCATGATGTCAGCATAGACCACCAACGGGCCTCGGCTTTACGTGCATTTGTGGTGGCGCTGGATACTGTCGGCCTCAGCCTGAAAGATGTTGAACTTGTCGATTTGACCGATACGCCTGTAGAAGCTAACCCGGCAACTGGCGGGCCGGATTGGGGGCAGGGCAGGCATAGCTATGTCAATGAACTGTATGCCCTGGTGAAACACCAGGTCGATGCTATTTATGTCAAAGATGTGCGTGGCGCCGAAGTGACCCATTTGTTGGGTGCGCAAGTGTTGTTTGACCTTGGCTTTCACCCGGATAGCTTTATCAGGATCAGTAATTGCACACCGAGGCCGCTCACCGTCAATGCCGAGACCATAGACCAATACCCGCACATCGTCAGCCGTTTTTTGCGCCGTGTGGTGGATGCTGGAGACTGGGCAAAAAAACACCCGCAGGAAACCTTGCAACTGATTGCCAAAGAAACCGGCTGGGCAGAGCCTTGGGTACAAAAAGTCTATGGGCCCAACGTACACCAGCAGTTGCGCCTGGATTTATCCGAGCACTCAATCAAGAGTTTGGAAGTCCTCAAGAATTTCCTGTTTGAGTACGGTTTCCTCAAGCAGGATTTCAATATTATGGACTGGGTAGATCATGCACCGCTTGATACGCTCAAAGCACCAGTCCTCAGTCTTCACCGCTAGTTTTTTCAAGAATTGATCCGTTTTGAATCTTCGTCAATATCCGCTTATCCGCTGTTTACTGCTGTATCGCAGGACTCCCATCAGGTTCTGGATCTGTACCGGGCTGTTTGCCGCAGCCAACTTTATGCTCGCCTTGCAACAAGGCCTGATCGCAAAAGCGATTGATGATGTGCAGCATGGCAAAGCCATTTATCAGGAGGCCACGGGTACGCTGAACAGCGAAGCCGCCTGGCACTGGCTAATGATTATTGTGGCTGTTGCCCTGGGGCGTGCCCTGATTATGTATTTTGTCGGCTGGCTGTCACTCATCATCCAGCAAAACCTGATCGGACATATCCGCGAGCGCATCCTGATCCAGGTACAGCGACTGGACCAGAGTTATCACTGGGCGCATGGCGCCGGTGAGTTGGTGACGCGAACAACGCGTGATTCAGACAAGCTGCGTGATGCCCTGATCAGCTTCTGGCGTCAGGTGGTGGATACCGGCCTGGTGATTGCCGCTGCCATGGGTTTCCTATTCTGGTATGACTTCTGGCTGGGCCTGGTGCCATTAATTCTATGCCTGGTCGGTTTCGGCATCCTGCTGTTGCAAACCGAACACCTGGTCAAACTGGATAGGGCAGTCGGTGAAGCCTACGATGCCGTCAACCAGGACCTGACCGAGGGGGTGAATGGTGTGCGTGTGATCAAGGCATTTGCGCTGGAGTCTAGCCGTATCAATAAATTTGAACAGCATGTGCAAAGTTTTATGTCGCACGCGTTTGCCGCACTGACTTTCTATACCTCGCGTATCCCTTTGCCGCAATTTGTGGTGGCTCTGGGGCAGGTATGGGTGCTGGGCTTTGGTTGTCACCTGGTCTATACCAATGCGCTGAATCTAGGGCAACTGATTGCAGCTTTGCTGATGGTGAATACTTTGGTATTCAGGGTAGAAGGTGTAGGCCGTGTCATGCAGATTTTTGCCGATGCGCGTTCCTCTGCCGCCAGAATCTGGGATTTACTGGATGCTGAACCAGAGATCAAGTCCGGCAGCATGGCCTTGCCGGAGGGCCCGTTATCCTTGCGTTTTGAGCAAGTGGCGGTGCATCCACCGGAAGGCGGTAACCCGATACTGAATACCTGTAGCTTTGAAATCAATGCCGGTGAAATTGTGGCATTGGTAGGTACTACGGGCTCAGGTAAAAGCACACTTGCCGGGTTGGTGCCTCGCCTGTCCGATGTGATACAAGGCGCGGTAGAAATTTCAGGCAACGCAAGCCAGTGGATCAATGTCAAAGACCTGGACCTGGCGAGTTTGCGCAAGCAGGTGCATACCGTACCGCAGGAGGCTTTCCTGTTCTCGGACACGCTGGCGGCCAACATGCGCTTATCAGCGCCGCAGGCTAGGGAAGATGAACTGGAATGGGCATTGCAAATGGCCAGTGCTTCCGAGCTCTTGGTCAGCTTGAGTGATGGGCTGGAAACCAAAATTGGTGACCGGGGCGTGACACTGTCAGGCGGTCAGCGGCAGCGTGTCTGCCTGGCGCGGGCTCTGCTGGGCCAGCCACGCATACTGGTGCTGGATGATGCCACCAGTGCGCTGGATGCGGTGACCGAACGCAATGTGCTGACCAATATCCGTGCGTTGAAGCAACAGGATAAAGCCACCACAGTACTTGTGATTGCCAGCAAACTTTCGACCATATTATTGGCAGACAAAGTGCTTTTCCTGTCTGAAGGCAATATCGTCGCGGCTGGCAAGCACACGGCACTGGTCAAGAGCAACACAAGCTATCGTGAATTAATGGGGTTGGATGATGGCCGCTGAACGTAATACCAATCTGAAAGTTTTGTCGGATATAGAGCTGGAAGAAAAATTCGCTAACCAGCAACTGAACCGCAATATGTTGTGGCGATTATTGCCGCTGCTAAAACCGGTTAAAAACTACATTCTGACTGCGGTGGTGATGGAAATCATCCTGGTTGGCTTTGTCTTCCTGCGGCCTTATTTTATCCAACAGGCCATAGATCACGGGTTGTTATACCAAACTGAAGCTGCGGCGGCAGCTTCGCAGAAACTGGTCATTGGCATCGATTGGCATGTCATAGACTGGGCGCTGGCAGGCCTGGCCGGCATGTGGGCGGCGCGATTTGTGTTTGCCGGATTATCGCAATACTTTTCCGGCACCGCCGCCATTCGTATCCTCAACCAGTTGCGCGTAAACCTCTTCAGCCATGTGCAGCAACTCAGCGTGGCCTATTTTGACCGCACCAAGTCTGGCCGTATTGTTTCTCGCATAGACCGGGATATTGACGCGCTGGAACCGTTACTGATCCAGGGGCCGCCGGAAATATTCTCTGCCTTGCTCAGGTTTGTCATGGCGGCTTCCATATTGCTGTGGGTCTCGCCAACGCTGTTTTATCACCTGGCCTTGGTGATTCCATTGCTAATTTTATCGAGCATGTTATTCCGGAGGCTTTCCGGCCACCATTTTGCCCGGGTGGCAGAAAACCGTGCCCGCTTTACCGCGCATCTGGTCGAAACCGTGGCCGGGGTGCGCATCATCAAGCAGACCGTGCAGGAAGACAGCAACCTCAAGCGCTACCGTGGCTTGGTCGATGCGTTTATTCACTCACTGGTACAAAGCAATATTGCATCCGGCTGGTTTACGCATTTTACGGGCGTGCTGACTATTCTCGGGCTGATGCTGCTATTGGTCGCTGGCGGGCAGGAAGTCACCCTGGGTCATTTGACCCTGGGCCAGTTCGCTGCCAGCCTGTTTTATGTCTATATGTTTTTAGGCCCGTTGCAGGAGCTTGGTGACCTGGTGGAGCGCTATACCAATGGCGTCGCTTCGGCGCAACGCATCTTCCTGCTGCTGGATACACAGGCGGAAGTGGTAGATAGCGCAGATGCGCGTAGTCTGGACACTATTAAAGGCGAAGTGGCATTCAAAAATGTATTGTTTTCCTATTTGCCCGACCACTCCAGGCCTGTCATCAAACACTTGAACCTGAAAGTACCCGCCGGGCAAGTGTTGGCCATCGTCGGCCCGACCGGCCATGGCAAAAGTACGCTGATCCAGCTGTTGACGCGCTTTTATGATGTGCAGCAAGGCCAGGTGCTGATTGATGGCGTAGATATCAGGCACTTGACCCAGCGTAACCTGCGCCAGCACGTGGGAGTCGTGTTACAGGATAACGTCTTGTTCAGCGGCACTATCATAGACAACCTCAAACTGGCTAAACCCCATGCACAACAGGCTGAATTTGAACAAGCTGCTGCTGAACTTGGCATTGATGATCTGATCACCCGCTTGCCGCATGGCTACCAAACAGAAGTTGGTGCCATGGGCTCTCACCTCAGCCATGGCCAGCGCCAGCTGGTATGCCTGTTGCGCGCTTATCTTGCCAACCCGACTATCCTGATCCTTGATGAAGCGACTTCCGCAGTGGATATCCAGACCGAGCGCCGTATCCAGCATGCCCTCAGGCGTTTATGCGAAGGCCGTACCGCCATTATTATCGCCCACCGCCTGGCGACCATACGCGATGCTGACCTGATTGCCGTCATTCACCACGGTGAGCTGGCCGAGCTGGGTCCACATTCACAACTGATTCAGAACAATGGCAAATATGCCGATTTGTACCATGCCTATGAAGCTGGGGAACAGCTTTAAGAAGAGAGCCAACATCCGCTTGGATTACTGAAATGATGCGTAGACCGTCATATGGAGTTTAAGATGAAAAAACCTTTAGTAGCCATTATATTTCTGTTGTGGTGCGATATTAGTTACGCAGCAGATGAACCGGCAAAAGAAGCCTGGATTACTGATGACCAAGGCTGCAAAGCTTATAATCAATTACCTCAACCCTTTGAAAGTATCGAATGGACTGGTGCATGTAAAGATGGCTATTTAGATGGCGTGGGGACGCTTAACTGGTTCCATGATCGAGTTCAGAAATATAGCTATACCGGCCATTTCGTACAGGGGAAATTACAAGGTAAAGGTGTCGCTGAATATTTCAACAATACTAGTCATGGCATTCGGTTGGAAGCAGATTTTGTTGATAGCGCCGCGCATGGACAGGGTGTACAGACTTGGCCAGACGGTCGACGTTATGAAGGGGAGTTCAAAAAAGGCTCAAAAACAGGTAAAGGCATAAAAACCTGGTCCAATGGCGCCCGTTACGAAGGAGAGTTTAAGGATGGAAATCCTACAGGCGCAGGATTTCAACCGCTTAAAATATCGACTCGAGAACTCGCTTCTTATCCAGAAGAGCTTTTTCTTCATGGTAATGCGGGGGCTTTTTTTGCACAGATATCAGTCAATGAAAAAGCAAATATCCAGTCGATAGATGTTCTTTTTTCGAGTCACCCTGCATTCGAGAAAGCCGCTATACGCACTTATCAAAATGCCAGGGTGACACCAGCCTTAGCCAATGGAAAGCCTGTTCCTGAGCGTATTTACAAGGTTATTAATTTTAGCTTATCTAAAAAAAGTTTTCGTGGAGCTTTGCCATTTACTTATCCGGCAAAAGCAAGCAGTCAGCTACCAGATGAGTTTCAATATGACAAACCACCAATTGATAAATTGGTTGCGCCGTTGGTTTATCCTTTAGATCTTTTACAACGACGAGTGAAAGGGTCAGCAAAGGTGTCCGTGGTGATTGATCCGCAAGGCTTACCCACACAAGTAGAGTTGCTGGAGAGTAGCGCTCCGGAATTTGGGGCTGCACTTAAAGCCATGGTTTATTCCTCCAGCTTTTATGCCGCACGCAAAAATAAACAGCCTTCATGGTCAGCCTTTACCATCACGCGTGAGTTTTCGGAACATGACAGCAGGGAAACTGCGATTGATGCGAATGGCTGGCGTATTCTTAATAAATTAAAAGACTCACCGGCAAAAATATTGGCTGTATCTCAACTGGATACTGCCCCCAAGCCCTTTTACACTCCACCACCCGTATATCCGCCAGAACTTGCTGATAAAGGCGTGACAGGCAAAGTGCTGGTCGAATTTTATATCGATAAAGAAGGCTCAGTGCAGTTTCCGCATACGCTAAAGGCTGACAATGAGGAACTGGCCTGGCTGGCCCTCACGGCTGTCTCGCGCTGGCAGTTTTATCCGCCATTGGTCAAGGGTGAACCCGTAGATTCCGTAATGACAGTACCTGTTGCTTTTAATCTCAACAACTGAGTGTTTGGTTCGCTGTGAGAGTAGTCAAATATGAATACTGATTAAATTAACATTCAACTGTTGCGGTTTCATCACTGCTTTGCTCATTGGTAAACAGCGCGCAATTGAATCGGGTTTCAGTACGCATTTAATGCATTGATTTATATAGGGTATTTAAATTTCTTTGCATTTGGCATATTTCCTGCAGATATCCTGACTGATTTGTTAAGTAGATGCACTAGTAAACCAGCGATTGTCTGGAATCGTGTGCAAAACGGTGTTGGCTAGGCCATGCAAGCAGGCCTGATGACGGGCACCAGGTTAACAAACAAGCAGTAACCAATCGCTGTTGATCACAATGTCATAACGGTTGGTCAGACGACTAAAAATTTCAATTCATCAAAGGAATGTATTATGAGTAATCAACAACAGCTTCCTGACAATACGCTCTGGTTCACCCGTTGCGCGGGCAATGGCCAGGGTGGTGTACCTACAGCTTCCGGCATCGCGTTTAATCTTGGCTGGTTGCAGGACGAATTTACCAAGGATAATGTCCGCCTGCGCGCTTTGCAGGATGACGATAGCGCCGATTTCAGACATCACCACTATGACCATGGTTTGCAGACCCTGATCCGCGAAGGTGGCAACTTGTTTGCAATTCCGGCCAAGGCACAAGGTGCAGATACCGTGCTGATCGGCCTGACCTGGATCGAAGAGTCACAATCCATCATCGTCCGTCCGGATTCGAATATCCGCAAACCGGAAGACCTGAAAGGTAAGCGTCTGGCCTTGCCTGGCTACAACCCTAAAGACATCACTGAAAACAAACGTGGCCGTACGATCACACGCCACAGCAGCCTGCATGGCTACAAAGGTGCGCTGGCTTCGGTTGGCTTGACCCTGGATGATATCCAGCTGGTTGAAGTGGGCCAAAACGAAGTCACGGCCAGTGGCCGTCGCTACGGTGGCTGGCAAGCCAGCTTTAATGCCTTGCTATCAGGTAAAGTCGATGCGATTTATGTCAAAGGCGCTGCTGCACAAGATGGCGCACGTGACCAGGGCCTGGTGGTTGGCATTGACCTGGATACCTTGCCGGAAAAACGTTTCCGCGTGAATAACGGAACACCACGCCCGGTGACTGTACATCGTTACCTGCTGGAAAATCATTATGACGTCGTTGTACGCTTCCTGACCCAGACATTACGCGCTGCGGAATGGGCGAAGACCAACCTGGCTGGCGTGCATGAAATTCTGCAGAATGAAACCGGCGGTACGGCTGAAGGTGTAGCTGCTGCCTACCGGAATGGCTTCCATCTTTCATTGGCGCCTGACTTGTCTGCTGAGCGTTTAGAGTTGTTCCGTCAGCAGAAAGACTTCCTGTTGAGCTATGGCATCCTGGATAAAGACTTTGACTTTGATGCCTGGGTTGATCACCGTCCGATTCAAGATGCCCAAAAAGCCTTGCAAGCACTTCTCGCTAATGAGCAGGCCGGTAAGCTGGCAGCGTAATTATCGTGTGGAGTAGTGCACAAGCACGCTCCACAATTATTTTATCTGGAGTAAGCATGGCTTTTACAATTGATGCAGTCGCACAACAAGTGCGTAATTTCCTCCTGGAAGATCAAGGCCCGGCAGGCCGCGAACGCGTCCGTGTCTACTTGCAGGACGTAGTCTCCGATCAGGCATTTGCAGCGGAATATCTGGATGACGAACAGCCACAGCGCCGCGTATTGTATGAAGATGCCGATCTTGGTTTTGCCATCTTGGGGCACGTTTTCAAGGAAGCCAGGAAAGCACCGCCGCATGACCATGGCATTTCCTGGGCCATTTATGGTCAGGTTGCTGGCGTCACCACCATGGATGGCTGGGATGTGGTTGAAGCTGGCGTGGGCACGGTCAAGTTGCGGGATTCCATTGAGTTGACGGCTGGCAATGTGCGCGTCTATAACGAAAATGAAATCCATTCGCCCAGACGTGAAGGTCCCGCCAAGCTGATCCGTATTGAAGGGAACCCCAACCAGAATCCTCCTGGTCGGGTCTGGCAGCCAGTACAATAAGTGACAGGTCAAACACTTCAACTGTATTAAAAGGATAAAACGATGTCAGAACATATTTATAAAGTGGTTGAATTGGTAGGTTCCTCTACCGTGAGCAGTGATGATGCCATCAAGAACGCCATCGAACGTGCAGCCAAGACGCTTAATCACCTCAACTGGTTTGAAGTGGTAGAGACGCGCGGGCATATTGCAGATGGCAAGTTAGCGCATTTCCAGGTCACGATTAAAGTCGGATTCAGAATCGAAGATTAAAACAACAATATCCAGTGTAGTGCTTTGAACACGGTCTGGGCCTGTACCCCGGACCGTTTTTTTATATAAAAGTTAATGTTACTTAGTAAATGTTACTCAGTAGTTGATGACTGGGTTTTCGAAGTCAAGCTATATCGCAGGAGGGACTAATGTGAAAACCTACGACCTCCGTCATAACGACGGAGGCCGGTATTCAGGCATAAGCCAATATTATGATTGAGGAAAGTAGAAAGCAGTTTTTTCTACAGCGCATTGGCTTTTGCAAAGAAGTTAAGGAGGCCGTTTTCTCAACGCAAGCCTGCAAATGTGGTCACACAATTCAGCAAATGAAATGCCCATTACAGCGGCCGATTGCGGCATCAGGCTGGTAGATGTCATGCCTGGCAAGGTGTTGGTTTCCAGGCACCATAACTTCCCGTTTTCATCCAGCCTGAAATCCGAGCGGCTGTAGCCCGCTAGCTTTAATGTCTTGTGCGCCAGCGCCGCCAGGCGCTGCGCTTCGGCATAGATATCTGCAGGTAATTCAGCCGGGAAGATTTCGCGCACTTTGCCGGCCTGATATTTTGATGAATAGTCAAAGATCAATGCCTGATCGAGCACGATCTCGCCCACGCCCAGCGGTTCACCGTCGAGTACACCCACACTTAACTCTCTGCCGGCAATGTACTGCTCCAGCATGACTTCGTCACCAAACTGGCGGGCGAGGGTGATGGCAGCATCCAGCGCGGCCAGGTCATGGATGATAGACAGGCCGACCGTAGAGCCCTGGGCATTAGGTTTGATTACCAGCGGCAAACCCAGGGTCAGCAGTTCTCTTTCTGTGTAGTCCGGGGTCATACGCCAGGCCGGGGTGCGGATATCGGCCAATGTATACAGCCGCTTCGTAATATCCTTATCCATTGCCACGGCACTCGCTAACGAGCCGCTTCCTGTATAAGGCATGTTCGCCATATCGAGCATCGCCTGTATGCTGCCGTTTTCGCCAGTGCCGCCATGCAACGCCAAAAAATACACATCAACATCAGCCAGTTGTTGCGCCGGGAGAATATGTGTCTGACGCATGAGGGCTAATGAATCTGAACCTGGCGGTAATGCCGCCACTTTATTAGCGAGCAACCGCGCTTCTTGCGAGTGGTTAAGTATGCCGGTGGCGGTATCAATGGCTATGACTTCATGACCAACTTCCCTTAACGCCGGGATGACTTGTGCCGCACTGGCAATAGAGACATCGCGTTCTTCGCTGACGCCGCCAAACAAAACAACAACTCTTAATCTCTGCATAGTGATTATTAAAGGGTGAATATATGGAGGAGTGTAAAACTCAAAATGACTCAACCACAGTCATTAATGTTTTCACTGCATTCGTTCGAAAGTCAGCATTCTCTGAGGTATCCAGGGTGTTTTTATCGCACCATGCAATGGCCGCGATTGATTGAATGGCTATATAAATGTGAAATAAATGCCAGTCTTGCGGTGCGTCATAAGCTCGAGCCCATGCTTTGTAAAATGCCGATGTCTCTTGCTGGTTCTGCCAATCCAATGTTGCCCAGACAAATTTGGCCGCATCATAAGCGGGGTCCCCTATTTGAACCTCTTCAAAGTCAATTAATCCCACTAAAGACTGGCTATCCACAATGATGTTCCTGCCTACAAAATCACAGTGCAGAATACTTTTGGTCTTAGGCTCGGGGATTTGAGCAGACAAAGCCACAATCGTTTTTACCGCATGTTCCAGATTGAGCTGTGTATCTGGCTCAGTGAAGCGTATTCTCCCCACCCATTTATTCACGAGCAACTGGATATAACTTTGCCATTGCGGAAGCTTACTTTGCGCTTGATCATCCTTATGCCAGAAATGGAGTTTAGATATTTCAGGCTCTCTAAAAGCCTGATGGAATGAAGCCAGTAACCGACCACACGTTTCAATCAAACAAATCCGTTCCGCATCGTTCTGGATAGTCGGAAGCACATGCGACAAGGGTACTCCGGGAACCTCGCTGATTACGCGAGCATGCCAACCCTGCCACTCTGAGTGTGCGATGAGCTGAGGGAAGGATGCTGCTTCTGGGATTGCCTGCAAAACTTCCACTTCACGCTTGAATGGCGCTAACTCGGTAGACAGTTTGATGTATACGACTTTGTGATTGAATACGCCTTTATATACATAACCACCTCTGCGCTGTATGACTAATTCCAGATTGGAAACCTTGAAGAAATCACCAATCAGTTGGATATCTGGAATATTCATGGAGTGAGTGTAATAGCTGGTTTAATTACAAGAAGAAAATCATCAATCTTTAGTTTTTATTCCTGCCTAAAGCCAACACAAAGTCTGCCGAAAATGCTGCTGCTAAATGACTTGTCGACTCTCCTGCCAGGCCATGGTCACCAACCACAATCGCAGCTCTGGCAGGGCCACCAGCACGTGCCAGGAAACTATACAGCGTATTGATATTACAAGCTGAGTCCGCATCGCCAGCAATCCAGATGGACGGTCTGCGTTCGTCTCCAAGTTCAGGGTAAAGCTGGTCAGCGGTGAAACCTTCTTTACTGCACACCGGTGTGAGTTGCAGGATGCCTTTTAAACTTGGATCGTTACGCAAAACTTGCCAGGCGATGATGGTGCCGCGTGATTTTCCGCCAACGATAATGGATTTGGTGTTTACATGTTTATCGGCTTTGGCAAGTGCGACGACGGTTGAAAAGTCTTCGATTTCGGGGCTGCGATCAGCGTCTGATGGTTTGCTGTTTTTGTCTTTGACATAAAACGCCCATTCAAATCGGTACACGGCGATATTGTTTTTCAGCAGTTCGCGCTCGACGACTTCGTTGATTTTCTGTTTCATGGTGCCGGTGCCTGGCCCGAGGATAACAGTGGTAAAAGGGCCTGTGCCTTCAGGGAAGTTAGCTACCACAGTGATTGGTGCGCCGCGAGGCGTGGTCACCGTAACAGGGTCAGCTGCATTTGCATGCAGGCTGATTAACAGTGCTGTAATCAATAATGGGATGGCCAAGCGCATTGAGATTTTTCCGCTCATGAATAAAAGGCCCGGGATGATACGGACCTTTTTTTGTTATTTATTTGGTTGCGGGGTGAGTCGCAGATAAGGTTTTACAGCCTTGAATCCTTTTGGAAACTTGGTCTTAAGGACTTCAGGGTCAGTGATGGATGGCAAAATCACCACGTCCTGGCCGTCTTCCCAGTTAGCTGGCGTGGCCACACTGTGGTACTCGGTCAGTTGCAGTGAATCAATCACGCGCAACAGTTCATTAAAATTACGGCCAGTACTGGCAGGGTAGGTGAGTGTCAGGCGGATTTTCTTTTTAGGGTCTATCACGAATACTGATCGTACCGTGGCTGTTGCGCTGGCATTGGGGTGAATCAGGTCATACAACTCAGATACTTTACGGTCAGCATCCGCAATGATGGGAAAGTTGACTTCGGTAGACTGGGTCTCGTTGATATCTTTAATCCAGCCATGGTGTGACTCGACCGGGTCTACGGACAGGGCAATCGCTTTCACATTGCGTTTTTTGAATTCACCTGCCAGCTTGGCGGTGGCGCCAAGCTCTGTGGTGCACACTGGCGTGTAATCAGCCGGGTGAGAGAACAATATGGCCCAGCTATCGCCCAGCCACTCGTGGAAAGATAGCGGGCCTATGCTGGAATCTTGCGTGAAATCAGGGGCGGTATCACCTAGTCTTAAACTCATCGTCATGCTCCTTAATGAATGTGGTTATTTGTATGAATGTGATGTGCAGTGAATTATTTACAGTGCGCCTGATGCAATGCCATGCCGCCTTTATTCAGGATCTGCTCGACATGGGTAAAACCGGCAGTCATTAGTGCAGATTTTTGCTCTGAGACAGACATGTATAACTCGGTGTTTTGCATGCCACCGGTATCCGTATGATGGTCGCACAGTAAATAATAACCATCGCTTTGTAACAGGCTTTTCACTTGCTGATGTAAGGCACTGGCGCGGGTTTTATGGCGTAACTCATGCACGGCTTGCATGGTGACGACTACATCAAACACACCTAGCCCTTGCGACCAGTCGGGCGTGAGGAAGTTTCTTTCAATAAAGTGGATGTGTTCTCTACCCGGGCCAACGCATTGCCTCGCCAGCGCATGCATGGCGGCGGAAAAATCGAGCGCGACATATTGGCTCTCCGGTAATGCCTGCAATAAATGCTCGGCAAGAAAACCTGGCCCTGAACCCAGTTCAAGGATGCGCACGGCGCCAGCCGGAAAGTGTTTAAGGATAGTGTCGGCAAATGCCTGGAAAAACTCGGGACGCCATGGGCGTTTGACCAATGCTGATTGTGCCCAGTCTGCGGCAGTGGCCGGGTCTCTTAGATCGATAGGGCTGGGGATTTCAGGCTGCATCTTCTTCGTCTATAAAAGTAAAAGTGGCAGATGCCAGGGCGGACCTTAAGCAGCTGCCACACGAGTGCCAAAAATTAAGCAGCTTTTTTCTTCAGGCGCTGTACTTCAGCCAATGCTGAAGGATCAATCCATGCCTGCACATCAAAGTCTTCCTTGATGAAACCCCACTCCAGCAGGAAGTTTTTATAACCTTCCAGGGCGGCGATGGACTCAGGGTTCAAATCAGTACCTTGATGCAGGTGCACGTCGTGGCCATAGGCTTCACGTACCCATTTGTCTGTGGAGCCTGATTCCTTGGCAATGTAAGCCACAGTTTCCGCTTCATGCTTGGCAGCCCAGTCAGACACATCTACAATCTGGCTCAAAAAGCGTACCACCAGGTCAGGACGTTCACGCAGCAAAGCGGCATCCACTGTAATTGGGCGTGGTGCGCCATTGTTGGCTCTTACTTTTGGGTCCGGATGCTGACGCACATCATAAACAATGGTCACGCCGTGTTCATTGGCGCTTTCATAACCACGGGCACCTTTAACGAAAATCGCATCTACTTCGCCGTTTTTCAGGGCTGCATATTCCGCCGCATAAGCGGCGCGTTTGCCGGATTGCCAGCCTATGGTAGGTGGTTGTTTTTCAACAGCAACATCAACCAGTTCAACATCTTTAGGGGTCAGGCCGCCAACTTCCAGTGTGACTACAATGCCACGCAAAGCGCTGGCACGTTGGTGATCAATGCTGATTACGTGTTTAGGCACCGCAATGCGTTTGCCTTTCAGGTCTGCCGGTTTGCTGATACCTGAGTTTGGCAAGGTCACGATCAGTTGTGCTTCATCTACCCAGTTCAAACCGATCACTTTGGTATCCGTGCCCCTGGATTTTGCCCAGATGGCCGGGACATTACCGCCCTGGCGGAAAGAGTGCGGCAAACGATGGTCGTAATGTGATTCCAGCAGCTCCGGGTCTTGTGTTTCCTGCAAGGTGTTGATGGTGATGCCATCTTGTGCAAATTCCTGGCTGATCCAGCCTTCACGTGCAGCCAGTCCCAATGGGGTAGGCACCGGGCAGCGTGTGTACCAAATGCTATCAATCTTGTCTTGTGCAGACATATCATCTCTCCTGATGAGTTAAATTAGTTTGGAACACTCTGTAGTGCATGAAGTGTGCCAGTGTGTTTAATGATTATTAATCAATGAGATACACTGTTTTGTATTTCTAAATGCCTTTGTTTTGTTTGCCTGGCAACATCCACATTCAAGCAACTGTTGTTCTGCCAGCATCAGGCAAGGCGGAGGCTTCTGAGGCTTCCTGGTAGGCTTTATACAATCCTGAATAATGACCGTGCAGGGCGATCAGTTCGTTGTGCAAGCCTTTTTCAACGATCTGGCCATCCCTGATCACGGCAATCGCATCCGCATCTCTGATGGTAGATAGCCGGTGCGCGATGATGATGGCGGTGCGGCCTTCGCTTAATCGCCTGAAGGCGTTCTGGATTTTTCTTTCAGTATGCAAGTCCACCGCAGACGTGGCTTCGTCTAGCACCAGAATGGCCGGGTCTGCCAGATAAGCCCTGACAATACACACCAGTTGCCGTTGACCATGGCTGAGAAAAGCTCCCAGTGGACCGACTTCGGTGTAATAGCCTTTTGGCAGTCTTTCCAGAATCTCATCTGCGCCGAGTTCTTTTACCGCCTGAATCAGCGTGTCGTCTGAGGCTTCAGGCGCGGCCAGGCGCAGGTTATCCAGCACGCTGCCGCTGAACAGCACGTTATCCTGTAATACCAGGCCCACCTTACGGCGGAGCAGGGTTTGTTGGTAGTCTTTAACGTTCACGCCATCGACCAGTACTTCACCCTCATTGACCTCATAAAAGCGCGTCAGTAACTGCACGATAGTGCTTTTACCGTGGCCCGTCGGGCCCACAATAGCTAATACCTGGCCTGGCGGAATTTCCAGGTTGAGTCCTTGAATCACTAGCTTGGCTGCGTCCGGGTTGTATTTGAAATGCACATTGTTAAACGCGACATGACCACTGACCGGCGGCAGTTTTGGTTGCGGTGGGTCTATGATTTCAGGCTCGGTATCCAATAATAAAAAGATACGCTGGGCTGATGATGCGCCGGTGGAATAGCGTTCAAACAAGTCATTCAATTCTTGCAACGGACCCAAGAACAGCTGTACGTAAAACAGGCTTTGTGCGATCTGGCCAACTGTTAACTCCTGTTCGACAATGCCTAATGCACCAGTGCCTAGCAATAATGCCATGCCAACGGTGCTCAATACCTGCGTAAAGGGCAGGAACCAGCTGGTGCGGATATTGCCTTTGATCAGCGTGGTGTTGAAGTCATGCAGCAAGCTGCGGTAACGGTGCGCATTATCTGCTTCGGTCACGGTTTGCTTGATGATGCGCACCCCGGACACGGTTTCCACCAGGTGTGCAGTAAAGCGCGCCCTGGCTTCAGCCACTTTGGCCCAGTTTTTTTCTGAAATACGTTTGAATAACCAGGTAGCTGCAAAAAGGGCAGGCACAATGCTGGCCAGTGCGAGCAGTAGCTTGGGCGATATCCACCACAAGGCAACAGCAGCGACCACAAAGCGTAGCAGTGCTGATAGCAGCTCGGGCGGCCCCTGGATAAGCAAGGGCTCCAGGGCATCGATATCGCGGTCTGCGCGTGAAATAATGCGACCTGCCTTGGTCTGGTCAAAGTAACGCATGCTCAGGTGTTGCAGGTGTGCGAACACCTGCACGCGCAAGCTGTTCAGGATATGCACAGCAGCACTGCCGGACAGGTATTGCGATAACCCTGAAATGCCAAAACGCACAATCCAGCTCACCGCCATGCCTATGCTCATCCAGGTCAGCAAGGGCGTATTTAGCAGAATGCCTTGAGCAGTCTGGATAAAGCCATTGTCTATCACTTCGCGCAAAAACCATGGCCTTATGAAAATCACACCCACTAATACCGCTTCGAGCAGGATGACAGTGGTGACTTGTTTCCAGACCTGTTTCAGCAGCGGTAACAAACGCCAGAACATATTGCGGTCCAGGCTTTTTTTAGCGAGCGCCTGTTCGAGTTCGATATCATTGAGTGCGCGTTCTTGTCTTAATTTTTCAGCCATGTTGAACTCCTACTAAATCCCGGTAAGCCCAGCTAGCGCCAGCAGAAGAATCCTTGATCAGGTCTTCATGCGTGCCTTCTGCAATAATCTTTCCTTCAGCAAGCATGGCGACACGGTCAGCCAGCAGAATGGTGGAAAGCTTGCTGGCGATAATCAGCACGGTGATGTTCTTGCCGGTGTGCTCGCGCAAATGGCGGATGTTGTCTAGTACAGTGCGTTCAGTGATCGCATCCAGCGCACTGGTGGAATCATCCAGCACCAGGATCGCTGGCTCAGACAAGAATGCCCTGGCCAGGCTGATACGCTGGCGTTGCCCGCCAGACAGGGTGATGCCGCGATCACCAATCTTGGTGTGCAGGCCATCACTGAGTTTTTCCAGTACCTCGTCAGCAGCGGCCAGGTGCAGCGCTTTTAACAGCTCTTCATCTGTGGCATCCGGTTTTGCCAGGCGTAAATTGGCGGCCAGGGTGTCCGAAAAAAGGAAGCTTTCTTGCGGCACTACATGCACCAGTTTGCGTAACTGGTGCAGGTCCAGTGTCTTGACATCATGCCAGCCAGCCCAGGCCGAACCGACTTCTACGCTGCCTTGTGCGGCATCCAGCAGGCGAGGGAGCAGGCCTGCCAGCGAGCTTTTGCCTGCACCGGTGGCACCCACTATGGCGATGGTCTCGCCGGGGCTGACTTCTAGGCTGCAATGTTGAAGAATCGCTTTGTCGCTGTTAGGCGCTTTGGTGGTGATATCCAGCAAACGAAAGCCCAAAGCCTGAGGTTGTAGTTCTGTATTGCCGGAGAGGATTTTCGGTTGTTCATCCAGCAGTTCCCAGATCCTGGCGGCGGATGAACGTGCGTCGGCAAATACCTGCATGACCCTGCCTATGCCTTCTACCCTGAACACCAGCGCGTTGGCGATCAGTAGTGCAGCCACCAGCTGACCGACATTCAGTACCCCTTTGCTGACCAGGTAAGCGCCCAGGGCTAAAATCCATACCTGGCTAAACCCGATGACGATTTGCGGTAAAGGGATTCTTTTTGCGGCATAAGCCAATGCAGCACGCGCATGCGTGACAAAGGTATCTACCAGCCCGGTAAAATGCGCGGTGCGCTGAGCTTCCAGTCCAAATGCCTTGATCACGCGAATGCCGTTCACGCCTTCGCTGAGCTCCTGATTGACCTGGTCATAGGCGCTACCCACTTCACGATCAAGCAACACCAGGGCATTCGTGTGCTTGAAAAACAGCAGCATACCTGCCATTACCAGCAGCAAGGTGCCTATACCTATCAGTGGATGGTAAATGCTGAGCACCGTGACCGAGATCAATACCCAGATAGATGCTTCAAATACCTGGCGCCAGAAGTTAATCAGCGCATCCCGCACCTTATCGGCATCGCGGGTGGTACGCGTCACGATTTCGCCGATTCCGTGCTGCCAGTGATAGGCCAGGTCCAGCCTTTGCACCTGGTACAGAATGCGTTCACGCAATATATACAGTAATTCCTGGCCGATAATCAGCGACATCACGCCGCCTATGTATTGCAATATCGCCCGGCCAATGGCGACGCCGATCAATAGCGTGAGCCAATAGCGGGCGTTAGAAAAATCGAGTATGCCCTGGGCATTCCGCGTAATGAATTCACCGATATGGATGGATTGAACCACCTGGCCAACCAGCCATAATTGCCAGGCCATGCCAGCGTTCACCAAAATGAATAGCAGAGCAGTAATACTGAATTGCCATGGCATGTACGCGTACAGTGTCAGGCATCGTATGAGTGGGTGCGTGCGTTGGAAATGAGCAAAGCGTGACGTGGATTGCGTCTGCCCCTCGATTTCGGTCTCTATGTAGGACTTCAACAGGCGCTCCTTTAAGAATTATCTATATCAAAAACGCCAGAACACACGAAGTGTCCTGGCGTTATCACTAGGGTAAAACGATTAGAATGCAGCGGTGAATGAAGCACCAACAATTCTGACAGCACCCTGAATGATGTTGTCACCATTGATGACAGGGGCTGCCGGGCTATAAGCCGGGGTGGAGTGTTGCAGATACTCTTTATCAAACAGGTTGTTTGCAAAAACTGTGAAGTTATACTTATTACCTGGTGTGATATAAGAGATACGCGCATTCACGATAGTAAACGCACCTTGCTCAAGTCCTGAACGATACACGCCGTTGGCATCAACACCTTGTGGCGTGACATAGTAGTATTGTTTCGACAGGAAGCGTGCATCACCCCCCAGGACTACTTTCGCGCCGTTGTCGACATGGAATGTATAGCTGGTCAGCAAGTTAGCTGTCACATTTGGAGACCTGACCAGGCGGTTGCCATCAAAGTTACCACCATTGTTCAGGATTTCGGCATCTTCATATTTAGTACTTAATAGACCCAAGCTACCGCTCACAAACCAGTCGGTTGTTGGTAGTGCTTGAACTTCCAACTCCAGACCGTAAGTTTTAGCCTTGTCTACGTTTTGCAGGTACGAAACAGTTTGGCCCGCAAGTACGTTAAAGCCTACTACGTTAACCTGAACGTCTTGATAGTCGTAGTAGAAAGCCGTGGCGTTGAAGTTGAGTCGTCCTGCCAGCCACTCTGACTTGTAACCCACTTCGTAAGAATCAAGTTCTTCCGGTTTCACCTGATTAACAGCTGCCAGGTTGGTAGCTGCGGTGTTAAAGCCACCCGACTTGATGCCGTGTGCGTATTTAAAGAACACGCGGTCAGTAGGTGTGATCTTGTATTCGGGAGTGAAGTCATAACTCCAGCGGTTCCATGTTGCTGAATCGCTTGTACTGAATGTACCCGAATTCAATGGACCGGCAGGAGCGAATGCGCCGGTATAGGACTCCCACCAACGACCAAGGCTGCTGAAGGTTCCTAGACCTGTCGAACCTCTGCGGTTCAGGTCATAATCTTTTTTCTCCCGGCTCCAGCTCAGGCCCGCTGAGGTTGCAAAATCATCCGTCCAGTTATAGGTTGTATTACCAAATAATGAAAAGCTGGTTGTTTCATGCTTCAGGTCAGTGTCGTTATAGGTAACTGTAGGACCTGAGTTGACCGGGCTGGAGTTTGCTACCTGACCAGAAGGCAATTTGGCATTCTGGCTGTTTAAATCAAGTGTCTCTTTAAATAAATGAACACCACCCAACCAGTTCCATTGGTCTTCACGAGGTGAGGTGATACGGAACTCTTGTGACACTTGACGAGATTGGCTATCTGTATGGCTGCGCGAAAGTTCAAGTGGTGTATTATCCCCATCGCTCAAACCTTCGTTCTTGAAGCCTTCAAAGCCAGTAATGGATGTTAAAGCCAGTTTGCCTATGTTCCATTTCAGGTTCAGGTTTGAACCAGTCTGAGAAGCGTCAGTCCAGTTGTCTGCGTTGGTGCTGACGTCGCTATATCCTGTACTTGGTCTGTAGCCATTGCGGAAAACACCGCTAGGTGCATAGCTGTTTGTCGTGGTAATAGCACCATCGGTTTTGTATTTGCGATAGTGGACATTCAGCAATGCTTCAAAGTCATCGGTGATTTTACCCAGCAACTGGGCGCGGAATGCCCCATCTTGCAGGCCGCCATCTTTAGTACCTTTAAACTGGTTGCGGAAACGGCCATCGGTATCTTCATTATAGAAAGAGATACGCGCACCCAGCCTATCATCGACCAGAGGAATGTTGACGCCACCCTGAACGATTTTGTCATTGTAAGAAGCATATTCAGCTTTCACGTAATCATCGTTTTTGCCTTCTTTCAATGAAGGTTTTTGCGAGATGATGTTCACTGCACCACCGGTGGTGTTCTTGCCGTATTTGGTGCCTTGTGGGCCACGCAGTACTTCTACGCGCTCCAGGTCAAACAGCGGGAAACCAGTCGCGTTGGCGTTACTGATATACACATCATCAAGGTAGAAGCCGATAGGGCTGGCCAGATCCTGCTGTTGCTGACCGGCGCCGATGCCACGGATCCACCAGCGTGGACGACCATGCTGTTGCCCAACTGCAGTCGCGTTTGGTACATAGTTAAAGATCTCTTGTGCAGAGCGGCCTACGCCTTGTTGCAGCAAATCCTTGCCTTTCAACACAGTGATCGGGGTAGCAATTTTTTGCGCATTTTCTTTACGTCTGTTTGCCGTCACTGTCACGCTACCGAGTGAGGATTCTTGAGACTGGGTTTCTTCAGCTGGTTTTTTGGTCTCATCGTTAGCCGCAGTTTCAGAAACTTGCGCTTCCTGGCTTTCAACTGCTTTTTCCTCTTCAGCAGCCCAGGCAGGATTCAGTGCCAGTGACCCTGCAAAGGCACTCAGCACTGCAACTTTAACGGTGCTTAATTTCCATAAATTTCTCGGCTGTTCGGCGCCGATAGAGTGACTCGTTCTTTTCATAATGTTCCCTTGAGTTTGAGATGAAGCACTTATAAAAGTGTTGGAACCTCAAGGGCATGAATCATGCCAATCAGAATATATATTGTTAACTATATGATTTTTATTGTTTTTTTAATTCATGGGGTAGGGATTTAAAAAATAGAAATTGTTTTGTCAGCAACATTACCGGGGATAACTGTTTTGCCCGAATGTTGCTGAATAAACACTTTTAAGAAATGTTTACGACTTTTTCAAAGGGTAATCTTGGTCCGCGTTTTTGGGTGGTTTCACATTCATATAACCAATATTCAACAGTAGAAAAGCTTTAATATTGGCCGTCCCGAAAGAAAGTCGCATCGATCTGGTCAGGGTTAAAACCTGACATGGACCCGACTGATAAACCCAGTGCGCGGGCGGCGATAATCAGGTATCCGGCTTGTAGTGCTGCATTGAGTTTTGCAGTCGGTTCTATCCAGGCCGGGGATTTTTCCAAAAAAGCTGCGTGCATCATCAGCGGGGAACTGTTCGGTGAGTTTATGATGAAACTGCTTGTCATAAGCCACGATGAGGTTCATGGGCGCAGCCAGTGTTTTCTCGCGATTGGCGGATGACAAATGAGTAACCAATTTCTTCTTTTGCGCCTGGCTACGGATAAAAAAATACCTGGCCGGTTGCGCGTTGAAGCCAGTGGGGCCTAATTCCCCAAATTCATATCACTGGTGAATGACTTCATCTGAAACGCTGGCATCACTGAAATGATGTTCAGTGTGTGCTTCAGTAAACAGTTGCTTGAGGGCGTTATCTGCTAGGACAGGCATGTGATTCTTTCTGTTGATTAAATATCCATCATTCGTAAACCACAAGTCAGCAAATGGCATACCATCTTTTCGCCAGGTTTTTTGTTGCAACAGCAACAAAAAAAGAGTTTGCTGTTGCCAGACCAGCAGTGTGATGTTGATGCATGTGCTATTCCAATTACTCATAACAAATTCCAGTCTGCCGGCAATAGTCATTAAATATCAATCACATACCTGATTCATCCCCTTAGCCAGAAATGACTGATTCAGAGTTGGCATGCCGTTTGCCATTGCATTGATGTTTATGCACTTTCTAATGGGCAAGATTTAAAGGGGTAGGGTATGAGTCAACATTCTTCAGCATCGAATCAGGCAGTCAATTTGTGGTACACCCGCTGCGGCGCAGCAACGGCATCCGCATTGGCTATTCGCCAACAATGGTTGCAGCAGGAATTTGCAGGCAACGGCACGCAGTTGCATTCATTGCGCGATTCGGAAAGTCTGGAAGTCCGTAACTCGCACTACCATCACAAACAGTCCGGCATGTTCAGGGAAGGCGGCAATATTCCGCCTATCTGGGCTAAAGGCCAGGGTCACGATACCGTGGTGGTGGGTATCACCTGGCTTGACGAATACCAGGGCATTATCGTCCGTGAAGACAGTGGCATTCACTCGATCACGGATCTTAAAGGTAAACGCCTGGGTATCCCCAATCATGCGGATGCGGTGATTGATTTCCAGCGCGGTGCTGCCCAGCATGGCTTTGCGACTGCGTTTGAATTGCATGGCCTGGTACCTGCTGATGCAAAATGGGTTGATATCGCTGCACCCAGCTATGATCTGGCTGACGGCCCAAGACGCGAGCGCTCAGAATACAAGCATGTCGAACTCGAAGCGTTGAACGATGGCCGTGTCGATGCAATTTTTGTACGCTTTGCCCGCGGTGTGCGCCTGGCAAATACCCCTGGCTACCGCCAACTGATCAATATCAATGAACATCACGACCCGTTCGTGCGCGTCAATAATGGCACGCCACGGCCGGTCACCGTAGACCGTGCTTTCCTGCAGAAACATCCGGATGTGGTTGACCGCTACCTTGCCGTACTGTTGCGTACCGCTGCCTGGGCCGCTACACATCCACAAGAAGTCGTGGATTTACTGGCACCCGAAGGCCAAAGTGCCAGCGAGGCCGAAGTGATTGCATCACACGGTGCCAATGTGCACCTGTCATTTACCCCAACACTGAGCAACCAGTACGTCAAAGGTCTGGAAATCCAGAAGAATTTCCTGCGTGACTGGGGCTATGTGAAACAGGATTTTGATATCCAGGACTGGATTGATCCTGCACCTTTAGCGAGGGCAGCACATCTGGTCAGGCAACAACCCGAATTTACCGTTTTTGCGGCAGCGCAAGCTGCATAACACCCTTAAAACAGGAGACTTACATGAGCGATACTTTTACCGAAGCAGAATTAGTGAAATATGTAGAGCAGGCCAAGGCTGATGCTTTGCATTCATTCAATTTTCTGAAAGAAACCGGCACTTTGTCTGCCACCTGGACTTACCACATCACCCATAAAATCCCGGGCCAGGACAAGCTGCTGAACATCCGTTTCCCATGGCCATGGGAAAGATCACGTGATCCGGTGGTCAGCATTGATACTTTCTCTGAAAAGAAAGACCACATCCTGCAAGAGTCACGCATTGATGCGGATACCGTGATCCATGCGCATACGCCTTACCTGGCAGCATGGTCACTGGCGCAAATCAATTTCCCTATTTTATATGTGGCTGCACAGCGTCATTTGCTGGCGCGTGAAATCCCTAACCACCTGGACCGTACCCGCAGCATCCTGTCCATCATTTCAGAGCGCCTGGATAACCATCCTGAGCTGGCACCACCGCCAGCCCTGCTGGAATCCAACGGCGGCGCCAATATCTGGGGCAAGGGCATTATCGGTACTTCGCAACTGGTGTTGCTGATTGAGGAAGCGGCACGCTTCCAGTCACTGGCTGAGCAGGTCGGTGGTGCTAAAGACTACACGCCTGGCGCGCTGGAAGTGCAATGGAAACGTACTGGCCTGGTTGAAAAAGCCAAACAGTACACTGGCCGCTTTATTGCTGATTTGTTGAAGCAGGAAGACAAGCAGAAGGCTGCATAACAAAAGAAAAGCGTGAAGTGTCTTCGCGAGCGAATTGCAGCGTTGCCCGGTGCTCGAAACCCTCATGTACTTCAGTACATTCCGGTTTCTGCGCTCCGTGCGCCTTGCACTTCCATCTCTCTTGATCGCTTATTTCGCGCGCTCTCTTATTTGTGGTCATTCCGGTCCAGGCCAGAATAGCGATGATTGTGGTTGGATTAGCAACGGATTGTTCGAAGTAAGTACCAATGTCGGGGCAAGAAACGCTTGCGCCCGACTTTTTATTGAAAGTGTTGATGATGAGTCAAAGCAAAAAAAGACAACTGGCCCTGAATGTATTTTTGTTACGTTACGGACATCACCCTGCGGGCTGGTTACACCCGACCTGGACTGAAAACGGGCGTCCTGACCTGCAATGGTGGATACGTGCGGCTAAAATTGCCGAGGCTGCCAAGTTCGATACTTTTTTTGTGGCTGACTTTATCGGGCGTTCAGGCGTGATCGATAAACAATCGGTTAAAAATCCCAATAACTTTCATTTTGAACCGTTTACCTTGCTGTCAGCGATTGCTGCGCAAACCAAGGATATCGGCCTGGTGGCTACGGTGAATACCAACTTTTCTGACCCTTACAATGTCGCACGCCAGTTCACTTCGCTGGATCATTTGAGTGGCGGCCGTGCCGGTTGGAATGTGGTGTCATCCCTCAACCCGGTGACAGCCAAAAACTTTGGTATCGAAGCGCCGATCACGCATGAAGAACGCTATGAGCGTGCCAGCGAATTTATCCAGCTGACCAAAGCACTATGGGATAGCTGGGATGATGATGCATTCGATCACCCTAATCGCCAGAGTGGCCAGTTTTATGACCCGGCTTCCGGTCATCCGGTCAATTTCAAAGGTGAGTATTTCAAATCAGAAGGCCTGTTGGATTTTCCGAGGCCTATCCAGGGCTATCCGGTATTTGTGCAGGCGGGCAACTCAGAAACCGGGCGTGAGTTTGCCGCGCGTGAAGCGGAGATGACCTACAGTTCTGCGACATCGCTGGATGTAGCGAAAGCCTATTATGCCGATGTGAAGTCGCGCATGGCGAAATACGGTCGTGACGAAGACCAGCTGAAAATCACCCCGGGCCTCAATGTGGTGGTCGCCGAGACTGATCAGGAAGCGCAAGACAAATACGGCGAGTTGCAAGCGCTGGTCGATTTCTCAGAGTTAGAGTTTGGCGGCCAGGATTTAACCAAATATCCACTGGATGGACCATTGCCTGACCTGGACTATGACCCGGGCGAGAATGGCCGTGGACGTTTCCAGCAACAACTAGAATTGGCAAGGCGCGAAAACCTCACCATACGCCAATTGGTGCTCAAATTCCGTGTCGCCCGCGGCCATTTGCAGGCAATCGGTTCGGCTAAATCAGTCGCCGATACCATAGAGCAATGGTTTGTGGAAAAAGGTGCCGATGGTTTCAACGTGGTGCCGCCTTACTCCATCAAGGGCCTGGAAGATTTTACCCGCCTGGTGGTGCCTGAATTACAGCGCCGCGGAATTTTCCGTAAAGAATATGAAGGCAAAACCTATAGGGAAAACCTGGGCTTGAATAGGCCTGAGAATCCGAATACGCCTGTTGCCGATAAGCTCAAAACAGGTTCTTGATTCCTCATAGCTGATTTCACGCGATGAAAGTACATATCACTGGTGCTTCAGGCAGTGGAACAACTACCCTTGGGCAGGCGCTGGCGCAGGCACTTTCTTCGCGCCACCTGGATGCCGATGCGTATTTCTGGCTGCCTACCATGCCGCCTTACCAGGAAAAGCGCCCGCAGGCCGAAAGGTTGGTTTTGTTGCATGCAGACCTGCAATCCGCACCTGACATTGTGGCTTCCGGTTCGGTAGTTGGTTGGGGAGCTGAGATTGAAGAGGCATTTGATCTAATAGTATTTCTATACCTCCCTGCCATCACCCGCATTGAACGGTTACGTCAACGTGAAATCACCCGCTATGGTTTCGTTAATCCAGAGTTTTTAGCCTGGGCAGCACAGTATGATGAAGGTCCGGCCGAAGGCCGCAGCCTGGCCAAGCATGAGGCATGGCTTGCCCAGCGAGCCTGTCCGGTATTGCGTCTCGAGCAGGATATATCTGTTCAAGAGCGCTTAGGTCAGGTCCTAAATGCAATCAATCATTTGCCTTCCAGGCAGTCTGCATGAATTTTCACCTAAATTAAAACACCATCAGGAACCCCCATGGCCAGTACTCCCCGCCAACTTATTTTAAACGTCTTCTTCCAACGCTTCGGCCACCATCCCGCCGGCTGGCGCCACCCCAGTTCCAAAGATGACGGCAGGCCTAACCTTGCCTGGTGGCTGCGCGCCGCCAAGCTGGCCGAAGATGCAAAGTTTCATACATTTTTCCTGGCCGATTTTATCGGGCGTTCGGCTGCAGTAGATAAACAAACCGGCCGCAGTGGCCTCAGCTACCAGTTCGAGCCGTTGACACTGCTTTCGGCCATTGCTACACATACACAACACATAGGGCTGGTCGGCACAGTCAATATCAACTTTTCTGATCCCTATAATATTGCGCGTGAATTCACCTCTCTGGATCATTTGAGCGGTGGCCGGGCTGGCTGGAATATTGTGTCCTCGTTCAATGAGGCGACCGCCAAGAACTTCGGTATTGAAGCGGCGCGTGGGCACGAGGAGCGTTACGCCAGGGCCGCAGAGTTTTTGGATCTGACCAAAGCCTTGTGGGATAGTTGGGATGATGATGCTTTTGATACTCCGGACCAGCAAACCGGCGTCTATTTCCAGCAGGAAAGTGCGCACCCGGTGAACAAGCAGGGCGTCTATTACAAATCTGAAGGGTTGCTGGATTTCCCAAGGCCTATCCAGGGCTACCCGGTGTTTGTGCAGGCAGGTAATTCCGACACCGGTCGCGAATTCGCTGCCCAGCACGCAGAGATGACTTATTGCTCAGCCACCTCACTCAAAGTGGCGCAGGAATATTATGCTGATGTCAAAGGGCGTATGACGAAATATGGCCGCGACCCTGATCAATTGAAGATTTCCCCCGGGCTCTCTGTCGTTGTCGGCGAGTCTAATCAAGAGGCTCAGGATAAGTTTGGCGAGCTTCAATCCGCCGTCGATTTCAGCCATATTGAATTTGGTGGTTATGATTTAAGCCAATATCCACTGGATGAACCTCTGCCTGACTTGCCATACCAGCCTTCCGAGAATGGCAAAGGCCGCTTCCTGCAACAACTGGAACTGGCACGCAGGGAAAACCTGACCATCCGTCAGCTGGTACTCAAGTTCCGTGTGGCACGCGGGCATTTGCAGGCGATTGGTTCAGTGAAAACGGTTGCAGACCTGATAGAAGAGTGGTTTGTTGAAAAGGGCGCGGACGGTTTTAACGTCGTACCGCCATTGCTGCCACAAGGCTTTGAAGACTTCACCCGTTTAGTCGTCCCAGAATTGCAACGCAGGGGTATTTTCCGCAAGGAATACCAGCATGGCACGTATAGGGATAATCTGGGATTGGATCGTCCAGCCAACCCCAACAGCCTTGATAGCAATGCATGATGGCATTACCAAGCAAACAGGCTATCGAGTTCATCATATTCGATTGCGACGGCGTGTTAGTGGATAGCGAACCGATTTCGAACCGTGTATTTTGCGAAGCGCTGAATAAAGCAGGCGTGGCCATCACCCTGGCCGAGTTGTTTGAACATTATGTCGGGCTTTCACTGGAACAAGGCCTCGCCATTATCAACCAGAAGTATGGTGTTTTACTGGGCCCTGATTTTTTAACCGAGTATAAAACTGCACGAGATGCGGCGCTGGCATTAGAGATCAAGGCGATTACAGGCGTGGAAGCGTTGATCAGGCATTTAACGCTTCCGTTTTGTGTTGCCTCGAATAGTGAAGCCGGCAAGGTAGAAAAAATGCTTGGTTTAACCGGGCTGCTTCCCTACTTTGCAGGTCGCATATTCAGCGCTGCTGACCTGGGTAAACCTAAACCTGCGCCGGATATTTATTTGAAAATCGCTGCCGAGTTTGACGTAAATCCCGCGGCTTGCCTCGTGATAGAAGATACAGCCACAGGCGTCAGGGCAGGCGCTGCTGCCGGCATGCAAGTCATAGGTTATTCCGCGACGACTTCTGAACAGGCGCTGATTGCTGCAGGTGCAGTCCAAGTCTTTAAAGCAATGTCTGAGATACAAAAAGTAATTCTTAAAGGATCAACGCATGTCTGATACAACCCCACAACGTTATAACAACACGGCCATCCTGCTGCATTGGGGATTGGCGATTTTAATTATCGGCTTATTAATCGTCGGCTACTTTATGCCCGATTTGCCCAAGACGCCATTACGTAAACTGATCTATAACGCGCACAAATCTTTCGGCTTGATTGTGTTTGCACTGGTGCTGTTCAGGATTTACTGGCGGCTGAGTTCTGCTGTGCCCGAGCATGTGCCAGGCTCGCCATTGCAAGTAAAGCTAGCCCATTATGCGCATATTTTCATTTATGCCCTGATTCTTGTTGTACCTGGAGTAGGGTTGCTGGCTAGCTCGTTCAATCATGGGTTTAATCTGTTTATATTTCACTGGGAGCCATTGTTTCCGGTGGATAAAGAATTGGCGCATGCCATTATGGGTTGGCATGGGGTGGCGGCTTATGTGTTAACCGGATTGTTGGGTTTGCATGTGGCGGCATTTGCCTGGCATCAGTTTGTGCAGAAAGATGGGTTGATTCGCCGGATATGGTTTGGTGTGGCGCAGTAAGGAGCCACGGAAGAAGAGTGAGCGAAGTGTTGTGTGCTCCTAAAATGTATAATTGAAAATTGCTAGATTGTCTTTCGCCCCTAGGCGAGTTACTTTTCTTTGCTTGCCCAAAGAATAAGTAACCAAAAGAAAGGGCACCCTAGCTTCCGCTTATTTCCTGCGTTGCTCATCAAAATAAGCGGTCACGAAACTCGCCCTGACAAGCCACACAACCCGTGGCTTGTTGCGGAGCTCAGACAGTCGCTCCCTTGTTTCTTATTTTGATTCCGCTACTCGGCGCGTCAGATAGGGCCCGTTTAAAACCACCACGATGAAGTGTTAGCGGGACGCAATGGACAGAGCGCGCTAAGTGACCTGTTTAATTTCTAAGACTAAACTCAAAAACCAATTATGTTGTTTTGTCTTTTGTCTTTTGTCTTTTGTCTTTTGTCTTTGTTTTATTTCAATCGTGGAGCGGGAATGAATGTGGCGAGTCTCACGCTAACTGAAAGCGTGTGGTTTTCATGGGGCCCCTATCTGACGCGCCGAGTAGCGCAGTCAGCGTGGGAGTCTTCGGCCAGCGTCTGTTCGAGTTCCGCAACAAGCCACGTTTTGTGTGGCTTGTCAGGGCGAGTTTCGTTGGACGCCCACGTTGACGAGCAACGCAGGGAGAAAGCGGAAGCTAGGGTGCATTTCTTTTGGTTACGTTTTCTTTGGGCAAGCAAAGAAAAGTAACTCGCCTAGGGGCGAAAGACAACCTCACCTATATCGTAATGCCTGCGTCATGTACGTATGTGATCCAATTATCTTCTATCTATTCCATCCCGCCCAGTGACTGTTGACTGTTCACTCTAATGTCCTTCCTGCAACAGCGACCAACTGCCGCTGTTGTTCCCGCATCAGACCTCCCGCTATTTCTGTTTAAGTAAATCATGCGCTGATTTTATTAAGTAATTGATATTAATCACTTAAATAGCATTTCTCTTAAAAAAACCGCGCTTTTAAACAGTTGGTACGGAATCTGCAGTACTACGCCAGGCAGTCAACCCTGGTGTAGCGGCATGCCAGCATCCAACAACCTGAAAAATAAAACAATATGTGGCATTACTTATTAAAGCGCCTCCTGATTATGATTCCCACCCTGGTCGGGGTGATGACCCTCACTTTCCTCGTGACACAGTTTGTGCCCGGTGGCCCGGTAGATAGTGCCATTGCGCAACTGGATTCGCAGGATGGCCGGTCAGGGACTGATGGTTCTTCAGGTTCAGGCGGCTGGAGCTACAGCGGCAGACAGGGCATAGATACGCAGCAGGTAGAGCAATTAACTGAGTTATATGGTTTCGATAAGCCGGTGCTGGAGCGCTACTGGCAGATGATCACACGGTATGCACAATTTGATCTGGGTGAAAGTTATTTCCGCAACCAGAGCGTGCTGGAGCTGATTAAAGACAAGTTGGGCGTTTCGATTGCGCTGGGCTTCTGGACATTCACCCTGACTTACCTGATTGCCGTGCCCTTGGGCGTGGCCAAGGCGGTGAGGGCAGGGACGACATTTGATTTTGTCACCAGCCTGGTGGTGTTGATCGGCTATGCGATTCCCGGTTTTGTATTGGGGGTGTTGCTGATTGTGCTGTTTGGGGGGGGGTCATTCTGGGATGTGTTTCCGCTGCGTGGATTGACTTCAGATAACTGGGCGGAGTTGAGCACCTTTGGCAAGATCACCGATTATTTATGGCATATCACATTGCCGGTGACAGCCTCCGTTGTGAGTACCTTTGCATTTAAAACACTGCTTACCAAGAATACTTTTCTCGAGGAAATCCGTCGTCAATATGTGCTGACCGCCCGCGCCAAAGGGTTGTCTGAGCGCCAGGTACTATGGAAGCATGTGTTCAGGAATGCCTTGTTGCCGTTGATCACCGGCTTTCCGGCCACATTTATCACCGCGTTCTTTACCGGTAGCCTGCTGATAGAGACTTTGTTCTCCCTCGACGGCCTGGGTCTGCTTTCCTATGAATCCATTAATAGCCGTGATTACCCGGTGGTGCTGGGCACGCTGTACCTGTTTACCTTAATCGGGTTACTGATCAAGTTGCTGGGCGATTTTGCCTATGTGCTGGTAGACCCCCGAATCAAGTTTGATGGTCAAGATTCTTAATTTTGGAGTCATAAGTGAGTCAAGTTATTCCCCATCTTTCTCCTGCGCGCCGTAACTGGCAGCGTTTCAAGCGTAACCGCCTGGGTTACTGGAGTCTTATCCTGTTTGTGGTGCTGTATGTCATCAGCCTGGCGGGAGAAGTCATTTCTAATGACAAACCGCTGATCGTACGTTTTGAGAAGCAATGGTATTTCCCCTTGCTCAGTGATTATCCGGAGTCGGTATTTGGCGGTAATTTACCGATCAAGGCTGATTACCATGACCCGTTTATCAAGGCGCAGTTAGCCAAATCCGGCAATTTTGCCTTGTATCCGCCTAACCCTTATTACTACGATACCTTGAACTACTTTTCCAAAGCCGAGCATTATCCGGGGCGCCCGGATGATGAGAATGTGCTGGGTACTGATATCGCCGGGTATGACATCCTCGCACGCCTGATTTATGGCTTCAGGGTATCGGTGACCTTTGCACTGGGGCTCACAGCGGTAGGTGTCATATTAGGTATTTTTTTTGGGGCAATACAAGGGTACTTTGCCGGCAAGGTCGACCTGATCACCCAGCGCCTGATTGATATCTGGGGTTCCATGCCCGAACTGTACCTGCTGATCATTTTCGCCTCTATTTTTGATCACAGCCTGTTGCTGTTATTCGGCCTATTGGCGCTGTTTGGCTGGATCACTTTGTCGGATTATGTGCGCGCTGAGTTCTTGCGCAACCGCCAGCTGGAGTATGTGAAATCAGCCAGGGCACTAGGGTTATCCAATTTCCAGATCATCTGGCGGCATATTCTGCCTAACAGCCTGACACCGGTGATTACCTTTTTACCTTTCCGCATGAGTGCTGCCATCATGGCACTGGCCAGCCTGGATTTTCTTGGCCTGGGCGTGACCGCACCCGCGCCTAGCCTGGGGCAGTTACTGTTACAGGGTAAGGAGAACCTGGATGCGTGGTGGATAGCAGTATCCGCATTCAGCGTACTGGTGTTGACCTTGCTGCTGCTGACGTTTACCGGGGAAGCGCTACGTAACGCGCTGGATACCAGGATCTCTGATGCAAGACAAGGCGGGGCACTGTAATGACTCAGCCATTATTATCGATAGAAAATTTCTCAGCCAGTTTTGAAAATAAAACGGTGGTTGAACAGCTCAACCTGACGATCCAGAGCGGCGAACGGCTGGCACTGGTGGGTGAGTCCGGCTCTGGCAAAACGGTGACTGCTTTATCCATTCTAAAACTGGTAGAAGCGGCCAGACTGAGCGGAAAAATCATCTTCAACGGTGAGGATTTGCTGCAAAAATCTGCGCAGGAAATCCAGCGCGTGCGCGGCGCCGATATCGCCATGATCTTCCAGGAGCCGATGACGGCGCTGAACCCGCTGTTTACCATCGGTGAACAAATTATCGAGACCCTGATTGCGCATCAGGCGTTGTCGCGTACTGACGCCAAGGCGAAAACACTCGAATTGCTCACGCGCACCGGTATCCGCCAGCCGGAAAAGAATATCAATAGCTTTCCGCACCAGTTGTCGGGCGGTCAGCGCCAGCGCGCCATGATTGCCATGGCCTTGTCCTGCAAACCAAAACTGCTGATTGCCGATGAGCCTACCACTGCGCTTGACCTGACGATTCGCGCGCGTATCGTCAAGTTGCTGATTGATATCCAGGAAGAAGAAGTGCGTCAAAATGGCGCGCAAGGCATGGCGATCTTGCTGATCACGCATGACCTCAACCTGGTGCGCAAATTTGCCCACCGCGTGGCGGTGATGGAGCGTGGCAAACTGGTAGAAACCGGCGATACGCAGACGCTGTTCGAGCAACCACAACACCCTTACACCATTAAACTGATCAACAGCATCCCGGTCAGGAATGTGTTGCCTGTGGCTAGCGACGCCAAGACCCTGCTTGAAGCCAAGCGGTTGCGCGTGGAATATCCGCTGCCAAGGAAAGGCTGGCGCGGCTTGTTCGAATCACATGCATTCACTGCGCTGCATGGCGCGGATCTCGTGCTGCGTGAAGGTGAGACGGTAGGCATCGTTGGTGAATCCGGTTCAGGCAAATCGACTCTGGCGCAAGCGGTGCTTAACCTGATCAAGGTCAAGTCTGGCGCGATTGAAGTAGAGGGTGCGCCGGTCTACAGCCTGAGCAAACGGCTGCAACGGGAACTACGTGCAAGGCTGCAAGTGGTGTTTCAGGACCCGTTCGGCTCTTTGTCCCCACGGCAAACGGTGCGCCAGATTGTCGGTGAAGGGCTGGAACTGCACTTCCCGGATTTGACCGCAGAACAACGCTACGAGCGCATCGTGCAGATATTGTCTGAAGTCGGCTTAAGCGCGAATGTGCTGGATTCTTATCCGCATGAGTTTTCCGGTGGCCAGCGGCAGAGAATCGCCATCGCGCGTGCTTTTGTGCTTTCACCCAAGGTCGTGATCCTGGATGAGCCTACTTCTGCGCTGGATGTGTCTATCCAGAAACAGGTACTGGAATTGCTGGTGTCGCTACAGAAGAAATTCGGTCTCAGTTACTTGCTGATCAGCCACGATTTGACCGTGATCCAGGCACTGGCGCATCGCGTCTATGTGTTGAAAGACGGCGAAATCATTGAGTCCGGCGATACCGAACAAGTGATCCAGCAACCCATTCACCCTTACACACAAGCTCTGGTACAGGCTTCTCTTTAGTGAACTCTCATGACTCATCGTTATAAAAATAAACCCGACGCTTCCCGACCTGGTTATTCATGGCTGCTCCTGATCATTTTATCGTTTGTGTCAGGTATCTTATGGCCATGGCAAAGCGCGCTGGCAGCACATGCGGTTGCCCAGTTCGGCGAGCCTAAATACCCGGCGGATTTCACCCATTTTGAATATGTGAACCCGGCCGCGCCCAAAGGTGGCCAGATCCGTTTTGCCATCATCAGCCAGAACAGCGGTTTTGATAAATTCAATCCTTTCAGCCTGAAAGGCAAACCCGCGCCCGGCCTGATCGAGCAGATGTTTGAAACACTGACGGTATATAGCCTGGACGAGATCAACACCCAGTATGGCTTGCTGGCCGATGATATCAAGCTGGCACCTGACTTTAGTGCCGTGACCTTTCATATCAATCCTTTGGCCAGGTTCTCCAATGGTGATCCGGTCACCGCCAAAGAGGTCAAGTATTCATTTGATACGCTGACCAATAAAGAAGGCAATCCGCGCTTTAAAGCCTATTTTTCCGAGATTAAATCACTGACGGTCATCGATGCGCAGACTGTACATTTTGAATTCAAGCGCAAAGGCCGTGACTTGTCATTCGTTGCGGGTAGCTTGCCGATATTTTCGCCGAAGTGGGGATTAAAAGCGGATGGCACGCGTGTGCCGTTTAATAAAATCGGCCTCGAAGTGCCGGTGACTTCCGGCCCTTACCTGATAGACCGCGCGGTCAGCGGTCAGGCGGTGACTTACCGTAGAAACCCGCAATACTGGGGCGCAAAAGTCCCTTCACGCGTCGGCAGTTACAACTTTGAGCGCGTGGTGTACCGTATTTATAAAGATACCGACACCATGGTCGCTGCGTTACGCGCCGGTGATTTCGATTTCCTCAGTGAAAACAAGATGCGTTACTGGTGCTGCCAGTACATCGGCAAGCGCTTTGATGAAGGCGAGCTGATCAAGGAACTGGTCCCGCACCAGAATCCGGTCGCCATGAATGGCTGGATCGTGAACTTGCGCCGTGAAAAATTTCAGGATCCACGCGTACGCCTGGCCCTGAACTACGCCATGGACTTCGAGTTTATGAACCAGAAGATCTTCGATAACGAGTTTAACCGCGTCAACAGCTATTTTGCCTATAGTCCGCTGGCGGCAAAAGGCTTGCCCAGTCCGGAAGAACTGGAAATCCTGGAACCTTACCGCCAGCAATTGCCGCCCGAAGTGTTCGGCCCCATGTTTGAACAGCCGAATACCAAATCACCCGGCAGTATCCGCAATAGCCTGACCAAGGCACTGGCATTATTTGCACAAGCAGGCTGGCACAACCGGGATGGCGTGTTGCGCAATGCCAAGGGCGAGCCTTTTGTAATTGAGGTGACCACCGCACGCGGCCAGAACCCGTATATGGACCCAATCTACCTGAATATGAGCAAGCTTGGCATTGTGGTGGTCAAGCGTGTCTCGGATGCGGCTACGGCACGTAGCCAGTTGAAAACCTTTGATTACGACTATACAACCATTGCCCTGCGTGAAGGCCGCATGCCGGGTGCCGAGTTATGGCGCAGTTTCAATAGCAAGGATGCAGATAAACCTGGCTCGGAGAATTTTATCGGGACCAAGTCGCCGGTGATCGATGCGCTGATACAGAAATTACTGAATGCGGACAGCCAGCAGGAACTGGAACTGGCGGCACATGCGCTGGACCGTGTTTTGGTGCATGGTCATTACGTGATCCCGTGGCGCTACCTGACCAAGCATTACATTATTCATCACCAGCGTTTACAGCGCCCGCAGGTGCTGCCCAAATACTACGGCGCGCAGGAATGGGCACTGACGTATTGGTGGGATAGCCAACCTGACCATAAAAATTCTAAATCTAATTAAGTGTGATGCAGATGCAATTGCAGAAAAAAATAGTTATCGTGCTGGCTGGGGTGCTTCTGTTTGCCGGGATAGGCAAAGGCTGGAGCGAATTACGCAGTAACCATCCTCAAAAGGGTGATGCTGTACCAGCAGAAGCTGGCCAAGGTAAAGGCCCTGAAGATAAAAATTCTGGGAATAAAAATCCTGATGATAAAAGCACTGGCGATAAAGGTCCCGGCAAAAAAGGCGGCAAGCCTTTATTCGTATCGGTGGAACAGGTTAAGCCAGGCACCATCCATGTCTATCACCAGGCCCTGGGCACAGTCACGTCTTTCGCCACTGTGGCTGTGAAAAGCCGGGTCAACGGCCAGCTGACAGCGATCAATTTCAGGGAAGGGCAGTTGGTCAAGGCCGGCGATGTGTTGGCCAGGATAGATGCCAGGCCATTTGAAGCGCAACTGTCACAGATCCAGGGGCAACATATCAAAGACAAAGCCTTGCTGGCTAATGCAGTGGCTGACCTGGACCGCTACCAGACGCTGTTAAAACAGGATTCCATTGCCGGCCAGCAGGTGGATGCGCAGGCCTCACTGGTGCAGCAATATAAAGGAACGGTGCTGTCAGACAGCGGTGCGGTAGAAAATGCGCAGTTGCAAGTGGCGTATACCAGGATTGTTGCGCCCGTCAGTGGCAGGATAGGCCTCAGGCAGATTGATGCCGGTAACAATATCACGACCGCAGATACCCTGGCCGTGATTAACCAGATATCGCCGATTGCAGTGACCTTTACCTTGCCGGAAAACATGGCGCAGGAAATCAGTCGTTTGCTCGACCAACAGTCCAGCAAAGGCTTGCCCGTGCAGGCGCTGGATAAAGGCAATACACGCGTGCTGGCGCAAGGTAAATTGCTGACGCTGGATAACCAGATAGACCCGGCTACCGGCACCATCAAGTTGAAAGCGCAATTTGCGAATGGCGATAGCGCCTTGTTCCCCAACCAGTTTGTCAATATCAAAATATTGCTGAATACGCTGCAACAGGTGAATGTATTACCGCAAGTGGCGATCCAGCATGGTAGCCAGGGGCATTTTGTCTACCTGGTAGACACGCAGGATAAGCTGCATGTGCAGCCAGTCACCACAGGGCCAGCCGACGGCGATAGCGTCGCAGTGCTTAAAGGCGTCAATGCCGGAGACCGTGTGGTGGTCAGTGGCCTGGATAAATTGCGCGATGGTGCCAAAGTGATCGTCGCTGGTGCTGGCAAGGGCAAAGGCAAGCACGAGCACTCCAAAAGCGGTGAATCCAGCGCACGGCATTCGTAACCCGGGATAAATCATGAATCCCTCCCGAATATTTATTGAGCGTCCGGTAGCGACCCTGCTGTTGATGCTCGCCATTTTGCTGTCCGGCCTGATGGCGTATCGCTTGTTACCCCAATCGGCGCTGCCGCAAGTCGATTACCCGACCATACAGGTCGTCACCATGTACCCCGGAGCCAGCCCGGACGTGATGGCGACCGCTGTCACTGCACCATTGGAACGTCAGTTCGGCTCCATGACCGGTCTCAGCCAGATGTTTTCTTCCAGCTCGGCCGGTGCTTCGGTGATCACCTTGCAGTTCGCCCTGCATCTGAGCCTGGATGAGGCCGAGCAATATGTGCAGGCCTCGATCAATGCCGCCGACAATTACCTGCCTACAGACTTACCAGCGCCGCCGGTATTTAATAAAGTGAATCCGGCCGATGCGGCCGTGCTGACACTGGCGGTAAGCGATGAGACATTGTCTCTACCCGATTTGCAGGATCTGGTTGAAACACGGCTGGTACAAAAAATCTCGCAAGTCAGCGGGGTAGGACTGGTCAGCGTGGGTGGGGGTAATCGTCCGGCAGTGCGTGTGCGGGCCTATCCCCAGGCACTGGCTGCTTATGGCATCAGCTTTGAAGCGTTACGTCTTGCCATCGCCGCCTCTAACTCCAATCAGGCCAAAGGCAATATCGATGGCACTTTCCTGTCAATTGCGCTGGATGCCAATAGCCAGCTGAAAAAAGCCAGCGAATACCGTACTCAGATCATTGCCATCCGCAATGGTACGCCGGTGAGATTAAGCGATGTGGCTGAGGTGACTGACGATGTCGAAAACCCATATCTGGGTGCCTGGGTCAATCAACGTCCCGTCATCCTGCTCAGTATCCAGCGCCAGCCTGGCGCCAATGTCATCGATGTCGTTGACAGGATACAGTCACTGCTGCCGGAGTTAAAAGCCACCATCGCTTCCGATATCCAGATCGATGTGATTTCGGATAGAACCACCAGCATCCGCAGTGCCATCCACGATGTGCAGTTTGAACTGATGCTGGCCATTGGCCTGGTGATCATGGTGATTTTCCTTTTCCTGCGCACGCTGTCCGGTACGTTGATCCCCAGCCTTGCCGTGCCTTTATCGCTGCTGGGCACCTTTAGCGTGATGTACTTCGCCGGATTCAGCGTCAATAACCTGACACTGATGGCGCTAACGATTGCGACCGGCTTTGTGGTCGATGATGCGATCGTGATGATCGAAAACATTTCACGCCATATCGAAGAAGGCGCCAGCCCCATGCAGGCAGCGCTGGATGGTTCGCGTGAAATCGGCTTTACCATTATCTCACTGACTTTTTCCCTGATTGCCGTGCTGATCCCGCTGCTGTTTATGCAGGATGTCGTCGGGCGGCTGTTCAGGGAGTTTGCCAGCACCCTGGCGATTGCCATCCTGATCTCGGGCATTGTGTCGCTGACGTTGACGCCGATGCTGAGTGCACGTCTGTTAAAACCGGTGGATCCTGGTCGCACCAGAGGCTGGCAGCAATGGGTAGAACAACGTTTTAACGCGCTCACCAACGCTTATGGCCGCTCCTTGAACTGGGTACTGGCGCATCAGCCACTGGCATTGGCGGTCACGCTGATCACGGTGTTGCTGACTTTCCTGCTGGTGTGGTGGATCCCGAAAGGGTTTTTTCCGACACAGGATAACGGGCTGATACAGGCGGTGATTGAAGCGCCACAAAGCTGGTCATTCAGGCAGGTGTCGGAAAAACACCATGCGATGGTAGAAAGTATTTTGCAGGATCCGGATGTGGCGAATGTGTCTTCTGTGGTCGGCGTTGATGGCATCAACAAAACGCTGAATGAAAGCCGTCTGCTGATTGCACTTAAACCTATAGCGCAGCGCACGGCCCGCGTCCCAGAGATCATAGAGCGTATACAGCAACAGGTGCCTGACGATCAGGGCTTTAGTATCAGCATGCAACCTGTGCAGGATTTGACAGTGGAAACCCGTACTGGTCCCACCAGTTACCAGCTCACAGCCGTCAGCCTGGATGCCGAAGCTTTGCATCAAAGTATCCCCAAACTGGTAGATGCGCTGGAAAAATTACCGGCACTCAGCGATGTCTCCAGTAGTGACAAGACTTCCGGCCTGAAGGCATATGTCGAAGTAGACCGCGATGCAGCCAGCCGGCTAGGTATCAGTATGGCAGCGATTGATGACGTGTTGTACAGCGCCTATGGCCAGCGATTTATTTCCACTATTTTCACCCAGACCAACCAGTATCGTGTGGTTCTGGAAGCCAATACCAATCCTGATGCCGGGCTGCATGCGCTGGAACAACTGTACGTCACCAGTGCAGCAGGTGAATCCATTCCGCTGTCAGTGATTGCACGTCTCAGTGAAGGTTCGGGCAGCCTGGTGGTGCACCGGCAAGACCAGTTTCCGGCGGCAGTGGTGTACTTCAACGTCGCCAGCGGTGTGTCGTTGGGTGAAGCTGTGACTGCCATTGAATCAGCCACAGCTAAACTTGGCCTGCCATCCACCGTGCAGCTAGGCTTCCAGGGCGCGGCACTGGCTTTCAGGGCGGCGCTGGATAACGAATTGCTGCTGGTCATCGCGGCGATCATCACCATGTATATCGTACTGGGCGTGCTGTATGAAAGCTATGTGCATCCGCTCACCATTCTTTCCACTTTACCTTCGGCCAGCGTCGGCGCTTTGCTCGCCCTGTTTATCAGCGGTCATTCACTGACCATTATTGCCATTATCGGTATTGTATTGCTGATCGGCATCGTGCAGAAAAATGCCATCATGATGATCGATTTTGCGCTTGATGCCGAGCGGCTGCACAGCAACCAGGCACCGCAGGCAATTTACCAGGCAGCCTTGTTGCGCTTCCGGCCTATCCTGATGACGACGTTTGCCGCCTTGCTAAGTGCCTTGCCATTGATGTTCAGCCAGGGCACCGGCTCAGAATTGCGCCAGCCCTTAGGCATCGTCATGGTAGGTGGCTTGTTGTTCAGCCAGGTATTAACGCTGTACACCACGCCGGTGATTTACCTGAGTTTTGATCGCCTGTCGCGCCGCTTTAAACGCAATCCGCCTGCGCCTCTTAGATCTGCTACCCCACTGGAAAAGTCATGAGTTTCCTGACGATGTTTATCCAGCGTCCGGTAGCTACGTCTTTATTGACGCTGGCGATTGCCTTGCCCGGTGTGCTGGCTTTTAATGCCTTGCCACGCGCTGCCTTGCCGCAAGTGGACTATCCCACCATTAACGTCTCCGCCAATTTACCGGGTGCCAGCCCGGAGACCATGGCTGCCACCGTCGCCACGCCGCTGGAACGTGCTTTTGGCCGGATTGCGGGCATAGAGGAAATGACCTCGACCAATACCCAGGGCGCTACCCGTATCAATCTGCAATTTGAACTGGACCGCAATATCGATGGCGCTGCCAGGGATGTGCAGGCGGCGATTAATGCCGCACGTGCCTTGTTACCCCGCAATATTCCCTCCAACCCCAGCTACAGACGCATCAATGCCTCAGCGGCGCCTATCCTGGCCATTTCACTGACCTCACCTACGCACACCAAAGAACAGTTATATGACTATGCGTTTTCCATTCTTGGCCAGAAAATCTCGCAGGTGAAAGGGGTAGGGCAAGTCAGTATCAATGGCAGTGCCTTGCGTTCGGTGCGGGTAGAAGTGAACCCGAATGTTTTGAACCAGTATGGCGTCAGCCTGGAACTATTGCGCACAGCCATCGCCGCTTCTAACCAGAACCGGCCCAAAGGCCAGATCCAATCTAATACCAGAGCATGGCAGATTGAAGTCAACGATCAGGCCAAACGTGCAGTCGATTACCAGCAACTGATCGTGGCCTATCGCGGGCAGTCGCCTATCCGGTTGTCCGATGTCGCCACAGTGAAAGACTCCGTGCAGGAAGTGCGCAATGCAGGCTCAGCCAATGGCAAAGCAACCGTCATGCTGGTGGTGCTCAGTCAACCGGGCGCGAATGTGATTGAAACGGTTGATGCGATTCATGGCATGTTGCCTAAACTGAAAACGCTGATTCCAAGTTCCATAGACCTGGATGTGATTATTGACCGCAGCACCACGGTCAGGAAATCGATTACCGAAGTGCAGCATACACTGTATATCTCGATTGGCCTGGTGATACTGGTGACGTTTATCTTTTTGCGTAATGGCCGTGCAACGCTGATTCCGACCATCGCCATTCCGGTGTCACTGTTAGGTACGCTGGCAGTGATCTACCTGCTGGGCTACAGCCTGAATAACCTTTCCCTGATGGCATTGATTATTTCTGCCAGCTTTGTGGTGGACGATGCGATTGTGGTGGTGGAAAACACGATACAGCATTTGGAAAAAGGCGAAACACCGGTGGAAGCCGCCATCAGGGGCATGCGTGAAGTCGGTTTCACTGTGCTGGCAATGAGCCTCTCACTGGTCGCGGTATTTGTGCCATTACTGTTTATGGATGGAATCTTGGGGCGCCTGTTCAGGGAGTTCGCGGTAACGCTATCAGTCGCGGTGCTCATCTCACTGGCAGTGTCATTAACCACTACACCGATGTTATGCGCCAAATTTCTGAAGCCACACCCACCCAAGACTAGCAATGAATCGCGCGGCTGGTTTGCAGCCCTGGCTGATGTGCCTTTCAGGGTTTACCGCCGCACGCTAGGCTGGACGTTAAAGCATGGCTGGCTGATGCTGATATTGTTGCTGGGTGTGATTTTGTTGAATGTGCATCTGTACCGCAGCATCCCCAAAGGCTTTTTTCCGCAACAGGATACGGGGCGGTTGCAAGGCTCTTTCCAGGGCGATCAAAGCCTTTCTTTCGCCGAAATACGCAAACGTATAGACCGCTTGATGACCATCGTCAGCAAAGATCCGGATATCAAGACTTATTATGAATATACCGGTGGCGCAGGTGGCGGGCAGACCAATACCGGCACCATGTTTGCCAGCCTGCGGCCTGCGGATGAACGTGAAGCGACCGCCGCTGATGTAGTGGCACGATTACGGCCAAAATTAATGAAAGTGCCTGGCGTGTCATTGATGTTGATGTCGCAACAGGAGCTCAGCATAGGCGCCAGGCAGGGCGGCGCCCAGTTCCAGTACACCTTGCTGGCAGATGACATTGCTACGCTGGAGAAGATCACGCCCAAGTTGCGTGGTGCGATGAACCGCCTGCCTGAACTGACTGACGTCAACACGGATTTCCAGACCCAGGGATTACAACTGCAACTGGAAGTCGATCGCCAGGCGGCTTCACAATTAGGTATTACCGCAGCACAGCTGGATGCGACCCTGAATAATGCCTTTAGCCAGCGCCTGATTTCTACCATATACGAACCGCTTAACCAGTATTACGTGGTATTAACGCTGTCGCCTGAATTTACCAAAGGGCCGCAGGCGCTGGATCAGATTTACCTGGTCGGGCTAAACAACACTCGCGTGCCATTGTCTTCCATCAGCCGCTGGCACCTGAAAAGTGCGCCATTGGCTGTCAATCACCAGGGGCAGTTTGTCGCAGCCACACTGTCTTTCAATGTGGCAGAAGGCTATGCCCTGGAACAGGCCACCGCCGCTATTGAGCAGGCTTTTCAGCGTATAGGCGCACCTGATAATGTCCATGGCACTTTTTCCGGCGCGGCAAAGATGTTCAAGGCTTCGCTAGATAGCCAGCCTTGGCTGATCCTGGCCGGATTGCTGACGGTGTATATCGTGCTCGGTATCCTGTATGAGAGCTTTATCCATCCGCTCACCATACTTTCCACCTTGCCTTCGGCAGGCATAGGCGCTTTGCTGGCACTGATGGTGTGCGATACCGAATTCTCTATCATCGCGCTGATAGGCGTCATCCTGCTCACCGGCATCGTGATGAAGAACGCCATCATGATGATTGATTGCGCCTTGCAACTGGAGCGCGAATCCGGCTTTTCGCCTTATGAATCTATCAGACAGGCCTGCCTGTTACGTTTCCGTCCTATCCTGATGACCACGCTGGCCGCCATGCTGGGCGCCTTGCCTTTAGCCCTGGGCTCGGGCGATGGTGCCGAGATACGCCAGCCCCTGGGCATATCGGTGGTCGGCGGGCTGTTGTTCAGCCAGTTGCTGACGCTGTATACCACGCCAACCGTGTACCTGGCGCTGGACCGTATGCGGCATTACTTTATCCGTCGTTTTAACCTCAAAACCTATTCGCATTTAAAGCAGGCTTGATATGCATCATTCACTACAACGTATCGGGTTGATTCCCTTTTTACTGCTAAGCGCATGCTCGCTGTGGCCTGAGTATGAAAAACCTTCAGTCGCCATTCCCGAAACATTCAAGCAGGCCAATGCAGTGAATGGCTGGAAAACCAGTCAGCCTGGCGATGAGCAGTTGCGGACTGCCTGGTGGGAAAGTTACCAGGACGCGCAATTGAACAGCCTGGTCACGCAGGCATTATCCGCCAACCAGAACCTGGTATTGGCCGAGGCCAATTTCCGCCGCGCTTCAGCTGCTTCTTCCGTCAACCGCTCGGCACTGTGGCCTACGGTCACCGCCAACGGTTCCGCCACGCGCGCCAAACGCAGTACCAACGCTATCAGGATAGGCAGCGATCCTATCCTGGAGACTTATAACCTGAGCCTGAACGCATCCTGGGAACCGGATATCTGGGGGCGCATCCGTAAACAGATTGAATCCGGTGACGCCCTGTTGCAGGCGAGCAAAGCCGATATCGAAGTCAGCAAACTATCGCTGATCGCCAGCCTGGCACAGGAGTACTTCCAGTTAAGGGTGCTGGATACGCAACTGGTGCTGATAGATGACACACTCAAGGCACTTGATCGTTCCAAACAGGTCACCATCAATCGCTATCGTGCCGGGGTTGCTACCAAAACAGACGTCAACCAGGCCGATGCCTTGCACAAAAATACGCAGGTCGTTGCCGCTGAAACACGTTTGCAACGCGCACAAAGCGAACATGCGATTGCCTTACTGCTAGGCAAGGCGCCAGCCGAGCTTTCCATCGCCGCCAGCCCGTTTAATATGCAGACGCAACTGACGCCACCTTCCGTGCCTGTCAGCCTGCCCGCCGCGTTACTGGAAAGACGCCCGGATATCGCCGCTGCCGAACGCCGGGTTGCCTCAGCCAATGCGGAGATAGGCATCGCCAAAACTGCTTACTTTCCTTCCTTGAATTTGACTGCAGGGGCGGGCTACCAGAGTAATGCCTTTAGTAACCTGATTTCCACACCTAGCCGCATCTGGTCAATCGGGCCACTGATTGCACTCAATGTGTTTGATGGTGGACTGCGCAAGGCGCAAACCAATGCGGCCATTGCTGGCTACGATGCCACAGTAGCCCAATACCGGCAAACAGTACTGACTGCCTTCCAGGAGGTCGAAGATCAACTGGCGGCCATCAGCCTGCTATCCGAAGAAGCCGGATTCCAGCAAGCTGCTATCAAAGCTTCCAGTGATGCCTTGCAGGAATCCACCAACCGCTATAAAGCCGGGACACTGGATTACCTCAATGTCATTACCTGGCAGACCAACACCCTCAATAACCAGCGCAACCTGATTGCCATCCATGGCAGGCAATTGCAAGCCAGCGTTGCATTGATCAGGGCCATAGGCGGCGGCTGGAGTAATAGTCTCAACGCTACTAGCAATCTGAACACCACTAATAACCTGAACACCACTGGTGGCCCTAATTCGCAAACCCCTCATTAATCATCAAGAGAATGACATGACACAAGCTACAAATAGAAACGCGCACCACACCATAGAACCGATTTTCATAGACCGCTGGTCACCACGTGCCTATACCGGCGAAGCGATAGATGACACCACCTTGCGCAGCCTGTTTGAAGCGGCAAGGTGGGCACCTTCTGCCAACAACTCGCAACCGTGGCGTTTTATCTATGCCAAAAACGGTTCTGCGCATTGGGATGGCTTATTCGCATTACTCAATGAAAACAACCAGCGCTGGGTCAACCGTGCCGCTGTGCTGATTGCACTGGTCTCGAAGAAAACACATGTACGCCAGGGTGAAACAGCACCGTCCCCATTAAAAAACCACTCTCTGGATGCAGGCGCTGCTTGGGCCAGCCTGGCTTTTCAAGCCTACCAATCCGGCTGGCGTACACGTGCGATTGGTGGATTTAATCGTGATGCAGCGCCTGCAGCACTAGGCGTACCGGAAGGCTACCAGGTAGAGATTTTAATTGCCGTGGGCAAGCAAGCCGATAAATCGGTATTGCCGGAAGACTTTCATGAACGCGAACAACCAACGCCAAGAAAATCGATAGAGCAATTTGTGGCAGAGGGTACGTTTAGTTTTAGCGAATAATTCTAGAAAAAAGATTGTGTAAAAGCCAGGTGGAGACCATGCGTTTAAATTCAACGTTTCCAATCATGCCTTCCCTGGCAAAACATTTTATGCGACTGGCGCAGCTGGAAGGTCGTAAGGCACTGCCAAAATGTCTTCCAAACCCACCAATAGGGTGTGTTTTAGTCAGGGATGGGCGAGTGATTGCCAGCGGATATACCCAGTCACCCGGGCAATATCATGCAGAGGCCATGGCGCTTTCGCAGCTAGAAGGAGATTTATCAGACGTCATTGCTAATGTCACGCTGGAACCATGCTCATTTCATGGCAGAACGCCATCTTGTGCCAAAGCTTTGGTGACAAGAGGGATTAAGCGTGTTGTGGTCTCTATGCCAGACCCCGACCCTCGTAATGCTGGCGCAGGTATTGAAATGCTTAAAGCAGCGGGCGTCGAGGTGACTGTAGGTGTTTTAGAAAAAAGCGTGCTAAAAGATATTGGCCCTTATTTAGCCAAGTCCTATGGGCATGGTGACAAGGACAGTCATGTTGATACTCCGATGACGTATTAGCTAGCTGAATTCATGAATCTTAGACATCTTAAACAGCAAGATTTACCGGCACTATTGAGCTTATATGCGCATTTGCATGTGTCAGATATGCCTATGCCATCTGCATCAGAAGTTGAAGCTGTGTGGGCCGAGATCCAGGCAAATGACCGCATCCGGTATTTCGGTGTTTTTGTGAATGATCAGTTGGTTTCGAGTTGCACCATTGCTGTCATTCCCAACCTGACCAGGGGTTGCCGTCCATATGCGGTGATTGAAAATGTGGTGACACATTCAGCGCATCGCAAACATGGCTACGGAAACGCCATTCTGCAATCAGCCCTGACGTATGCCTGGTCGGCAGGTTGCTACAAAGCCATGCTGCTCACCGGACGCAAGGATGAAGAAATATTACGTTTCTATCAGTCTGCGGGGTTTGATCCCAACAGTAAGCAGGCATTTGTTGCAAAACTTGATGATGCAGCACTTGCAATGGAGAGGCGTCGTTCGTAATGCGCGCAGTGCTATTTGACCTTGATGGGACGCTTCATGATCGCGCTGCAGGTCTTGTGGCATTTGTAAGGGATCAATTTATCCGTTTTGGCATTGATCCAAAACAGTTGAACAGGTTTGTCAGTCGTTTCATCGCGCTGGATGCCAATGGCAAGGTCTGGAAAACAGAAGTGTATTCTCAACTCATCAAAGAATTCGAGTTGATGGGCAGTCCTACAGTTGAAGCGTTGGTGAAAGAGTACCTTGGTCTTTATCCAGGCTTTGCAATGCCTATGGCAGATGCCAAGTATGTTCTCGAGATATTAAAAACACGCCAAATAGTAGTTGGAATTGTGACAAATGGTCGCAGTGACCTTCAACGCTCGGTGATCACGGCGCTGGGGTTTGATGCATTAGTAAGTGCGATTGTGATTTCGGAAGAAGTAGGTGTTCGTAAACCGCAACGCGAGATTTTTGATAGAGCTTTAAAGAAGCTAGGTGTTAGCGCTGCAGAAACTATATTCGTTGGTGATGACGCGGTTGCAGACATAGAAGGTGCATTAAATGCTGGCCTTTATACGGTGGCGTTTCACTGTGTGGCTCCTGAGGAGGTAACGTCGACGAATACCTTGAGAGAGGTGTTACAGGCAATTGACTCCAGGTTTGATACACATCACCTTGCGACAGGTAATGCAGCATGAGGATTAAGCAACGATATGCAATTTATAAAGGGACACTATGAAATTTAAATGTATTGAATTCTCGTGGCGTGCGGCCTTTATCGGCCTATATCTCACTCCTGAGCGTGACAGGCTTTGGGTGACGATTATCCCTTTCTTCCCGCTTTATTTTAAGAAAACCTAATTCCGCAGCGAGCATTAGCTATGAGCTTTATTAAACAATTACAAGCATCCTGGCAAAGCAGCGATTCCTTGCTTTGTATCGGCCTTGATCCAGATATGGAACGCTTTCCAAAATCACTGGCGTCAGGCGCTGACAATATATTCAGGTTTAACCAGGCCATCATCGATGCGACGCATGATCTGGTATGTGCATACAAACCGCAAATTGCCTACTTTTCCGCTCTGGGTGCGGAGCAGCAACTCGAGAAAACCATTGCCTATATTAAATCCAATTATCCGCATATCCCGGTCATCCTGGATGCCAAGCGCGGCGATATTGGCAGCACGGCAACACAATATGTCAAAGAGGCGTTTGTGCGTTACCAGGTCGATGCCGTCACGGTGAACCCATATATGGGGTTCGATTCAGTCAAGCCATTCCTGGATTATCAGGATAAAGGCGTCATTGTGCTGTGTAAGACTTCGAATGAAGGAGCTTCGCAACTACAGGAAGTCCGATTGCAGCAAACAGATTCAGATGGTGAGCCAGTGTATGAATATATTGCGCAGCTGGCCGCTACAGAGTGGAATTTTAATCACAACTGCCTGTTGGTGATGGGCGCGACCTGGCCGGAACAGGTCGCCAAGGTAAGAAGTATTGTTGGCGATATGCCATTTCTGGTACCTGGCGCCGGGGCGCAGGGCGGCGATGTTGGCAGTATCGTGAAAGCTGGTCAAACGGCAGATGGCACTGGGCTCATCATCAGTGCTTCCAGAAGTATTCTCTATGCAAGTAATCATGCGGACTTTGCCGAAGCAGCGAGAACGCAGGCTGAGGCATTAAAGCAGGCCATCAATAGTCATAGAAACAAACATGCAACCGCTGTATGACACTATAGGGCTAAGTTACAGCCAGACCCGTTGTGCGGATGCCGCCATTACCGCTACATTGGCTGAATTGCTGGCTGTGCAAGCGCAAGGCGATTACCTCGACCTGGCTTGCGGCAGCGGGAACTACACCCTGGCATTGGCCGCGTTGGCAGGCGCATGGCACGGTGTTGATATCTCGGAAACCATGATACGGCAAGCCAGTGCGCATAGAGCATCGCAGCAGCACCCACATCATTCCAGCATCCATTGGCAATTAGGCAAGGCGAATGCGTTGCCATATGCGAATGATTTTTTTGATGGCGTGATATGCACACTGGCAATCCATCACTTTGCTGATTTGCATCAATCATTCAGGGAAGTCCATCGCGTCATGCATGAGGGCCGATTTGTGTTGTTTACAGCTTTTCCCAAGCAGATGCGCGGCTACTGGCTGTGTCATTACTTCCCACAAATGATGAAACGTGCCATAGCGCAAATGCCGACTGAAGCAGCAGTGACCAACGCATTACACGCTGCCGGGTTCGAGGTTGAGCGCGTTGTGCCGTTTTGCGTGAGCAATGCTTTGGAGGACCTGTTTCTGTATTCCGGCAAAGCACGGCCCGAGCAATACCTGGACCCTCAGGTGCGTGCCAATATGTCTTCTTTCGCTTCACTATGTTGTGACACAGAGCTTGCTGCTGGCTTGCAACGGTTAAAGCAGGATATTGAGTCGGGTGCCTTTTCTCAGGTAGCAGATAGCTACCGCATAGGGCAGGGGGATTATGCCTATGTGGTGGCGCGTAAGTCGCTTTAGTCGCAGTTAACAAACTCAATCCTAAAGTTGCTTCACCAACACCTTTGATAGTAGTGCTGTTGCTCAGGCAACAGCTTGCTCGTCATATTCATTACTCCGCTAACTAAAAATTTAAAAACACCTTTAAATACATAAGGTTATTTTTTGATTTTAAAGTGCTTAATAGATGCTTATGTTGGCACGAAAACTGCAAATCATGCGTTAGCCCGTAATTGAAAGCACAGGTTTGTGCTGACTTCATGAAGGAGAAAATAATGGCTAATCAATTTTATTGGCAGCTTCCTACCTCTGGCGATGCACGCTATGGCGATGCCACCAAACAGCGTCGCGGAGAAGCTTCTGATCCACATTATCCGGTGTTCGGTAGCGGCGTCACAGACCCGCGTAAAAACGCATTCAACTATTACGACTATATCCACCAGGTCACCAAAGCAGCGGATATCTCCGGCTTTACCGGCGTGTTTATTCCGGATAATCCGGATGGGGAAGAACCCTGGATTGTTGCTGGTTATATTGCCAGAAGCACGCAGCGTTTACGCCTGTTGACACAGTTTGATGCTTCCAGGGGTTCCGCCGTATATGCCGCAAAAAATGCTGTGAGTTTTCAGCGTTATACCGGTGGCCGTTTTGCCTGGCACATTACCGAAGGCAACAGCGATGAGCATACGCGTAAACAGCTGGGTGACTTCGTTCCTAAAGAAGATATCCTGGCGCGGATTGATGAGTTCATCACCGTTGCCAAAGGCGTATTGACGACTTACCCGTTCAACTTTGTCGGGCGCTTTTTTGAAGTACAGGATGGTGGTTTTCAAGGGCCACTAGCTAACCGTGAAGTACCTCGCGTTTACCTGAGCGGCAATTCGCCTGAGCAGCTTGCGCTTTCAGCCAAACATGCTGATGTACACGTGCTGGATGCGGCCGATCATCAACTCATTGCGCAACAGATTGCGCAATACCAGAAAGCCGCCAAAGGTCATCCTGAATTTGCATTGCGCATTGATGTGCTGGCGCGTGAAACACGTGAAGAAGCGGTGGCGGATGCCAAGCGATTCCTTGGCCAGACGGATGCCGCTATTCCTAAAAATGATGCTGCTGTGCTGTGGTCAGGATTTGCCGAGCGTTTCACTGGCGCCAAGGCTTCACTAATCGGCAGTTATGATGAAGTGGCCGCCGCCCTGGCTGCTTATGCCAATCTGGGCGTGACGCAATTCGTACTAGCCGCCGTACCGCACTTTGAAGAAGCCTACCGCGTGGGCAGCTATGTCTTGCCATTGGTGCGCGAGTTAACCAATCCGGCGCAAAAGCAGGCTGCCTAGGATTATTGAGGAGATAAAAATGACAATAGATGTTTTCTGGAGAATTCCAACCCACGGCGAGCCCACATCACACCGGGCGCGTTCACCATTTCGTGGTGACTGGTTCCCCGGCAATGATAACCAGACACTGAGCGGCTTGAGCGGCGGTGGCGATGATGGCTTCACTTATATTGATTATCTGGCAGAGATCGCGCGTGCCGCAGAAATCTCCGGCTTTCAGGGTGGCTTGATTCCTTCTTTCCCCAATACGGATGAGCCTTGGGTGATTTCAGCCTTTCTGGCACGTGAGACCAAGAACTTCCGTTTTATGATCCCGTTCCAGCCTGGTTTCCTGAATCCGGTCACGGCTGCGCGCATGACTGCCAGCTTGCAACGTGCTACCGGTGGCCGTGCGCTGTATAACGTGATTACTGGCGGCGGCGGTCCCTCACAATTGTGGTGGGGGGATCCTGTAAAACATGATGACCGTTATGGCCGCACCACCGAGTTCCTGGATGTATTGAAAGGCATCTGGGCGGGTGGCCCGTTCTCTTACAACGGCCAGTTTTACCAAGTCGAAGATGCTGGCCTGCCAGACCCGCTGTCTAAAGAGGAATACCCTGAGATTTATTTCTCAGGTTCTTCTGATGCGGCATTGGCTTCAGCTTCCAAACATGCAGATTACTACCTGACATGGCTCGAACCGTTTGAACAGATCAAAGACAAGTTTGCGCGCGTGAAAGAGCGTACCGATCATCTGGGTCGCAAGATCAAGTGCTCGATACGTGTAGACATCGTGGCCCGCCCTACGGAAGAAGAAGCCTGGCGCGAAGTCAGCCGTGGCTTTGATAATATTCCTCGAGAAGTGCTGGAACGTTACAAAGCACAAAATGCCGGTGATTCAGTGGGTGCCACCCGTCAGCGTGGCCTGAGACCACAGACTATCAATAGCTACAAAGACTTTATCCTGGCGCCTAACATCTGGACCGGATTCAGCTTGCTACGTGGTGGCCAAACCCTGGGTATTGTCGGTAGCTACGAAAACGTGGCCGCTAGACTGGATGAACTGGTGCAACTAGGTACGGATGCCTTTATTCTCGCCAGTACGCCACACCTGGAAGAAGCTTACCGCGTGGGTGAAGAAGTCTTGCCACTGGTACGCGGCAAGACCGGTGCGAGTAATTTACGCGCGGTCGCCTAAGCCTGGCGGGTACACATGGCCATTTCCGGTATCAGTCACATCACGTTTATTGTGCGTGATGTCGATCTGACGGCCAAGATCTGGATTGATGGTCTGGGTGCGGAAGAAGTCTACGATAGTGGTGATCAGACTTTCTCTTTATCCCGCGAAAAGTTCTTTTTATTAGGAGGAGTCTGGGTCGCCGTCATGCAAGGCGAACCGGGCTCCAGATCCTATCGGCATATTGCCTTACAAGCTACCGCAGATGATCTGGTTCAAGCTGAAAGTCGTTTGCGACGCCTGGGCGTTGAGATAAAGCCTGCCAGGCCAAGAGTCACTGGCGAAGGCGAGTCACTGTATTTTTATGATTTTGATGACAACCTGATCGAACTGCATACCGGCACGTTGCGAGAAAGGCTGCATAGCTACCAAAAAGGGCTGGATGGCCAAGCCTTAATCTAAACACTCTTAAGCTTCATAGAAGAATTCCTCATGAGTCTCGCAATAGCTATTAAAAAAAACTCCCAACTGTCCGGCGATTTTTTACTCAGATCGGGCAAACGTAGCCAGACTTATTTTGATAAATACCGTTTTGAAGCAGATCCAATATTACTGAAAGACATCGCCCTGGCGCTGGTGCCTCTGATCCCTGCTGGCACCCAGGTACTGGCAGGGCTGGAGTTAGGCGGCATCCCCATCGTCACCATGCTCAGCCAGTTAACGGGCTTGCCTGCCGCATTTATCAGAAAAGAAGCTAAAGCCTATGGCACCTGCCGTTATGCAGAAGGTGCCGAATTAAACGGCAAACGATTTGTCTTGATAGAAGATGTGGTCTCCAGCGGCGGCGCCATTTTAGACGCGATCAAGCTGCTGAAAGCAGATGGGTTGTCAGTCGACTATGCCATCTGCGTCATAGACCGCGAGACAGGCGGACAGCAAGCGCTGCAAGCTGCTGGCGTGACGCTGAAGGCGCTGCTGACTATGTCTGAGATAGAGCAGGCAGAGTCATGAATCATAGGTGAGCCGTTTTTAGCGTACACCATTCTTAAGGGTAGACATTTTTTAATGAGCTATGAGATATCAAGCATCACGGTCGCGCATCTGCAAGGCTTTGCGGCGGCGGTTGCCAGTGTGGTGCGAGAGCAAATATACCTCTCATTCAATGAACCGCCCAGCGCTGAAATGACCCGTGACTTTGTACTAAGGAATATCAACGGCCATTGGCCGCACTATGTTTTACTGCATGATAATGGCGGTGAAAAAACAGTGATAGGCTGGTGTGATATCACGCCATTGGAGAGATCGATCTACGCGCACGTTGGAGTATTAGGCATAGGTATCATAGAGGCGCATAGGGATAAGCAGCTGGGCAAGCGTTTAATACAAACGGCACTGGCTGCGGCTAAGAAAAAGGGTTTATCCCGGGTCCAGCTAACCGTCAGGCAGCACAACTATCGTGCCATCCGGCTGTATGAGCAGTTTGGATTCGTCAAAGAAGGATTGCATGTCAATGCCGAAAAGAGAGATGGCCAGTTTGAAAACCTGATCTCTATGGCATTGCTTTATACAGAAAATAACGGATACGACATCATGGAGCATTCAAATGACTAATAGTCTCAAATACACGGCAAACGATTTCCACCCTGAAGTGCTGCGCCTGTTCGACAAGCTGGTGCACGGAGATATAGACAGACGCGAATTCATAGCTAAAGCCACCAGGTTTGCCGGTGCATTTACCGCAGTCGGGCTGCTGGACGCACTGAACCCGAAATTCGCCCATGCGCAGAAAGTTGCCAGCCAGGACGTCAGGCTGCAATCTCACACGGTAGAGATAGACTCACCCAAAGGCTATGGCAAAGCCAAAGGCTATCTGGTCAAACCGGCCGAGGTCAAAGGCCCGTTGCCGGTGGTGTTGGTGATTCACGAAAACCGCGGTTTGAATCCGCATATTGAAGATATCGCACGCCGGATTGCGCTGGAAAACTTCATTGTGTTTGCACCAGATGCTTTATTCCCGCTAGGTGGCTACCCAAGTGATGAAGACGCAGCGCGTGAGCTATTCAAACAGCTGGAACAGCCCAAAGCGCATGAAGATTTTGTCGCCGCTTTCCATTGGTTGAAACAGCTGCCAGAGGGCAACGGCAAAGTCGGCGTGATCGGTTTCTGCTATGGCGGCGGGATTTCAAATTTGCTAGCAACGCGCCTGCCTGACCTGGCAGCTGCTGTGCCTTTCTATGGCAGCGCGCCATCCTTGGAATTAGTGCCAAATATCAAATCGCCCTTGTTAATCCATTTTGCCGAAAATGATGAACGCGTCAATGCCAGCTGGCCACCTTATGAGCAGGCGTTAAAGGTAGCGAATATTCCCTATCAGGCATATATCTACCCAGGCACACAGCACGGATTCAATAATGATACGACGCCACGGTTTGATGAAGCGGCGGCGACTCTGGCATGGCAACGTAGCATTGCATTCTTTAATACATATTTGAGAAAGTAATCGTCGGTATACGATATGGAAGGCTATCCAGGTGTGATGGATGTTTGCTTGATTACAACAAACATCTTTCCTGACTATAAGCTAAAAACTTGAGACGCATACTTATCACTGGGAATGCAGGTTCTGGCAAGACAACCCTTGCCATGGAGGTCGCCACTTTTACAGGTTTTCCATACGTAGGTTTAGACATGATAGTCTGGCAGCCACAGTGGCAAAAAACGCCAAAGTCTGATCGTACTAGACAGGAATTGTTGATTGCGAATCAGGATACCTGGGTTGTTGACGGGGTGTCAGATGCGTTATTAGAGGCTGCAGATACCGTCATCTTTCTAGACTTTCCAAGATACCTCTGTTTATGGCGTGCATGTTGCAGAAATCTGCCTTATTTGTTCCGTTCACGACCAGGCCTGCCTGAACGATGCCCGGAAATCCTCATTATTCCCACACTGCTGAAAATAATCTGGTTATTCCCTAAGCGTGTTCGCCCACAAATCATTGAGACTTGCCAGTCAAAACACCAGTTGATATTTCATATCTGCTCTCGCAGAGATTTACAGGATTTTAGAGCGGCGATTCAATTGCAGCATGTTTCAACTCAGCAGAAAGGTTGAGGGCGCGGATATTAAATAATCCGCTTAACACCCTACGTACAATGAATTATTTACTCTGGGATTTTGATGGAACACTAGCGGAACGCCCTGGATTATGGTCTCAGTGCCTTGCTGATGTAGTCAATGAAAACCAGCAGACCAAACATTTCCAACGTCATCACTTTAGCCCGCACCTCTCAACCGGGTTTCCTTGGCATACCCCAGAAATTACACATGAACATATTCTGACTGCAGAAGCCTGGTGGGAAAATTTAGAAAGCACACTCATTCAAGCGCTCGTTAAAGGGGCTCAGCTCTCCTTAGCGGAAGCTACTTTACTCATTCCTAACACTCGTATGCGCTACATCGATCCAACAGGCTGGCAAGTGTATGAAGACACTGTTCCAACGCTGAAGCAATTATCAAAGGACGGCTGGCAGCACCTTATATTATCCAATCATGTTCCTGAGTTACCCGCGCTGGTTGAGAGTCTTGGGCTTACCGAACATTTTCAATCAATTTACACCTCTGCGATTACAGGCTTTGAGAAACCTAACCCGGCTGCTTTTCAATATGTCTTGAAACAATTACCGCAGGATGCAAACGTGATTATGATAGGTGACAGCTATGAGGCTGATGTTCTGGGTGCACAATCAATCGGGCTCGCAGCGATTCTTGTCCGCAACCATCATGCTGAGATGCCTGAATTGTTAAACCTACATAAACTACCTGACATTCTGCGCGTTAAACTCGACTCGGCAACCTTTTAGATTCGTAGTTCAGCTTGCACTTATTCGCGCCATATTATGAAGTGTAGATGGTAATTCTGACATGCTGGAAAAGGTCTGCCTTTTTTATTGTCCTGAGGTTATAGCTATCCTTTTTCAGGCGCACGTGTTGACCACCAGATACAAGCCAATAGCAATAACTGCAGCGGTAAACGCAGGGTGAGTGCCCAATAAGGAACCTCTGGAAACTGGCCAGGGTTTTGCCACATGAAAATATTGGCAGGCGTCACTGCAATGGTTAAAAGAATCAGGCCCCAGCCAGCAATACGCCGGGTGCGGTTAAATAAAATGCCTATCGCACCTATTAACTCGAATGCGCCGCTGACAAGCACTAACAACCTATGTTCAGGTAACCAGAGCGGTACGATTTTCACCTCAAGATCAGTGAACAGAAAGTGAGCGAGGCCGCCAATGAAAAACCATATAAACACGAAACTCAGACCTAAGACTCTTGCCAGTCCAAGGTTGCCGTTACCTGCTTTTTCTATGTACATATTAGGTCCGTGACAATAAGTGAGAATATGAACGTCTGACAGAAGGAGGGCACTTTAGTGCGTGGTTCGCTTAGTGAGATGAGCTTATTTTCTGCCACCCTTGCTCATAGTACACAGGGTATGCGCACAGAGATGTAGATTAGCAAGTCAACTCATGAAGAATAGATGGCAATTCAGACATGCTGGAAAACGTATTAATACCTTTTTCTGTTTTGGCTTGTGGCGCATAGTGAAATGCATGCATACCCGCAGAGGCTGCTGCTTCGAGTCCAATGACACTATCTTCTATCACTATGCAGTTTTCTGGCGCGAATCCCATTGCCTTTGCTGCATACAGGAACAATCCTGGGTCGGGTTTCCATGAGACAACGGTGTAAGAACTGAAATATCGCTCCCCAAAAAACGGTGTCAGCCCTGTCACTGCAAGCGCATGTTTAATTTTTTCAGAAGGCCCGCTCGATGCAATACAAAAGGGTAGTTCCAGTGCTTTCAGCATGTCCGGCACGCCTTTAACTGGTTTTAGCTCAGTCGCGAAAGCATCCGCCACTCTTTGCCGGTAAATGTGTTCGAAATTTTCTGGTAATGACGACGGAATTTTGCGTTCGATTTCGCTGAGAATTTCCGCTAATTTTTTTCCACGGAATTGATCAACGAGTTGTTCAACCGTTTCATTGAGTGATGGGATTAAATCAAGAAATGCTTGATTACAAAGCGTTTCACTGTCAATCAGAGTGCCATCAAGATCGAAGATTACAAGCAATCGTGACATATACTATTTTTCAAAACTGCTGTGATGCCGGCACTTGCTTTGAGCAAGCCTACTTTATTCGTTTCTGCAAACCGTCTAGCCAACAAAGCAAGCTTTAATAATTGATTAGGAATCGATGAAGTCATATCTCAGTTTTAGCTTACAAAAACTTAATGCTCGGGTACAACATATTCAAATGCCCAGAAAAAGTGCCACGATGTATACCGAGGTAAGCATCCCAAGCCATTTGCGACGAGTGCATGTAATTGGTCAGCGCTGGGAAAGTTTTTGAGGATTTTATGTCTGGAGCCATCGGCCAACGTTCGCGATTGGTAAGTATTGCCAAACTTATCGCGTTCGCAGATAGCTGACGAGCTTCCTTCAACGAAAACATTGTCCAGTAGCAAGACTTTTGCGCCTGGCTGCAATGCTTTATTCAACCCGGTGAGAAATTCGATCTGCCGCTCAATGAGAACATGCGAAAACCAGAAACCGGCAAATGCAGCGTTAAAAGTGCGTTCATCTGTTCTTGGCGCGTATGCGTCATCAATAGCGAACGATACATTACTTGCTGGAATTCTCTGTCTGGCGATTTGTAGCGTTTCTTCAGCACTATCTATTGCATAAATAGAAGAGGCTTCAGGCGCAATAAATTGTGTCCAGTAACCTGTGCCGCAGGCAATTTCCAAAATACGCTTGCCTTGTAAAATCGATGGCAGCCATTGTTCAATTGAGCGCAGATCAATCTGACGTTCCGGCTTCTCGTAAACAGCATCATATTCACTTGCACGCGAGGCGTAATAGGACTGTATGGGCGTGAACTTATGTTGCAATGTAAAATTACGGCCGACCCAAAAAGTCCTGCTTGCCAACATCCAACCCAATATTTCGCAGCACCGCATAAGCCGTGGTCAGATGGAAGTAGAAGTTAGGCAAGATATTGTTCAGCAAATGCGTCTGGCCTTGCACCACTCTTACTTCGGTACCACGCGGGATGGAGATTTCACGTAATTCCTGGCCGTCAATCTGGCTGGCTTCCAGGCCTGACAAAAATTCGATTGAAGCTTTGATCAGGGCTTGGTAGTCAGCAATGGTGGTTAATGGCAGGTCAAATACAGGGGGCGGAAGTCCGGCCAGTCTGGCGGAATAACTTGTGGCGTGATCGGCGACGCGTTGCAATTGGCGGCCAAAGGTAAACATATTTGGGTAGAGGCGGGTTTCTAGCAACACGCTTTGTTCTATCTTTTTCTCGGCGGCAAAGGCGGTGGCTTTATCCAGGATCAGGGATAAATTGCCGAGAAATTTAATAAATACCGGGACGGATACTTGATAAAGAGAAATGCTCATATTGAGATCACCATTCGTAGTTAAAGTTAAAATCAGGCTTAGGCGACTGCCAGATGGCCTTTGGATTGCAGGGAAAATAGCCGGGCATACAGGCCTTGGGCTGCCAGCAATTCATCATGTGCGCCTCTCTCAATCACACGCCCATATTGCAGCACCAGGATAATGTCTGCGTTCATCACTGTGCTTAGCCTATGCGCAATTATCACTGAACTGCGGCCTGACACCAGTTGCTCCAGCCCTTGCTGGACCAGGTGTTCGGATTCGGAATCCAGCGCGCTGGTGGCTTCATCCAGGATAATCAGTTGCGGATCCTTGAGGATAGCTCGGGCAATGGCGACGCGTTGTTTCTCACCGCCTGACAGCTTGATGCCACGCTCGCCGACCAGGGTTTCGTATTGGTGGTCCAGGTGCAGGATAAACTCATCGGCATGTGCTGCCTTGGCTGCGGCAATCACTTCCTCTGTCGTTGCACTGGGGCGGGCAAAGGCAATGTTTTCGCCTATGCTGTCGTTGAACAGGGCGACATCTTGCAGCACAACGCCCATCACGGCACGTATGCTGCGCTGCTGGTAATCCCTTAAATCTATGCCGTTGATCAGGATACGCCCTTCAGTCGGGTCGTAAAAGCGCATCAGCAGTTTCACAATAGTCGTTTTGCCACTGCCACTGGTGCCTACAAGCGCTAGCGTTTGTCCAGCCGAAATATGGAAAGACACTTGTTGCAGCGCGCTGATTTCTTTGCCCGGGTAACGGAAGGTGACATTCTCGAAAGTGATGGTTTCCAGCTGCCTGAGCACGATGGCATCTGCTTTGTCATGATGTTCCGCTTCTACATCCAGCAGTTCTATCAGACGCTCGGCGCTGCTCTCGATTTCACTGGCCTGGTTAACCTGTCGCGAAATCGGGGCGATGGTACTGATCAGGTTCTGGCTCAGGGTTAATACCAACAGGATGTCACCGGTGGTATAAGCGCCTTTCAGGGCGCCATTCACTGTCAGTGCCACGGCGGCAAATACACCAAAAGTATTGACGACATTCAAGCCCTGTTCAGATTTCCACTGCGTTTTATGCAGGTTGTCGCGCACGATGCGCCACTCTGCTTGTGTGTTGTCATAGCGTTGTTTTACTGCTGGCTCACCGCCAAAGCTTCTCACCGTGGCGATATTGCCGACCATTTCTGCCAGTAAACCTGTCATCCGGCCCGCTAATGCCTGCCAGCCGCGGCGGTGTTTATGGGTCCAGCCTACTGTCCGGTATGAAATCCAGAAGTTGATGCCCAGCACCACGGTCATGATCAGGCCAATCACCGGTGCTTTAAGCAGTAACACGGTCAGGATAAACAGCATTTGCAGAAGGCCAGACAGCGTGCCTTCGGTGAGCGACGATAGCCACATGGTAATGCTGGTAATGGTGCCAAACCTGTCCATGATTTCGCCGACACGGGTTTTCTCGAAATAGTCGATAGACTTTTGCGTCATATTGTCGAATACGCGCTGGCGGAAGGTGCTGACGGTATCCAGCCAAAGGTCATCCGCTTGTTTGTTTTGAATTGCACCGAAAATAACGACGCCCAGACGCAAGGCGAAAAATACGCCTAGTAAAACGGTCACGCTCCAGGTGGCTTCTGCCTGGGTGATCGCCCCGGAAAACATGCGGGAAATAACATCGACGATAAATTTGTAGATGTAAGGTGTGGCGGTATTGATAAATCCGAGCGCGGTGCCTACCAGGATGACACCGACGACTTTCCCTTTATATTCGGGAATAAACTGAATGGCACGCCATACGTTTTTCATAAATGATTTCTCTTTCAAACTACTTCAATGAAAAGGGTTGTCCCTAATCCAACCGTAAGCACTATCAAACTTCGTGCCATGTTTTTCCTGAATGAAATCAACGTGGCTAAACTTTACGGCGGGGACTAAATGTTGATGCATGTGCACTTGATGTTTGCCAAGTGTTGATTTTTCAGCAATCGGTGAAAGTATTTCTTGTAACTCAAGGGCAGGGTTGGGGGCTTGAAATAAGGGGGGGATATGCCCCTCATTGCGTTAAAACACCAAAACTCAGAAGTCAGCTGAAGAGGGCGCGTAGATGTTAGTTTGTTGAGATATTACTTTTGATTTTGGCCAGCAAAATCAGCAGCGTTTTGTATTCCTCTTCACTTAACCCTTGTACGGCCAATTCAGACAATTCTCTTTCTGACGTCTTCAGGCTCTCAAATACCTTAATGCCTTCAGGCGTCAGGCTAAGCCTTGAAATCCTTCTATCCGATTCATCCGGCTTGGCATCCAGCAACCCTTTACTGCGTACTTCTGTAATCAACCTGGCGATTTGCGCTTTGTCCTTACCTGTATACGACACCATATCGCTCAATGTCGCATCAGGATGACGGGCGAAAAATCCCAGCACCTTGTGTTGCATATGCGTCAGGTCCACGCCGCTTTCCTGGATAAACCGGTATTGGCGCGCGCGGAAATGATGCATCAGGCGATGAATGGTTTCGAACACCTGATGCTTATCATCCGGATTATGGTTGACTTTGTCTACTTTTTTATTCATCATAGTTGATATTATCAACTAAATAACACATCATGGAAACTGTCTTGAAAAAACGTCACTTTGAAAGAGTCCGCTTTGAGCTGCAACAAAGGTCAGTGGTGGTGTCGCGTGTAGAAAGAACCAGTGAAGGCTTTATCACAATAGTGTTTACCGGCCCCTTGCTTGCCCAATTCAATAGCCTGTCGTTTGATGACCATATTAAATTTATCTTTACTAACGCGGCGGGTGAAACGGTCCGGCGGGATTACACGCCGCGCAGTTTCAACACCGCAACGCAAGAATTAGCTATTGAGTTTGCATTGCATGCGCATGGCGATGCTTCTGATTGGGCCAAAAATGCCAAACTAGGTGATAGCGCAGTGATTGCCGGACCTAAAGGCTCCATGGTGATTCCCAGGGATTTCGATTGGCATTTATTGATCGCAGATTCTTCGAGTTTGCCAGCATTGGCACGCAGGCTTGAAGAATTGCCGGTAGATGCCCAAATGATGGCTTTTATTCAGGTTGAGCATGTGAATGACCGGCGCAAATTTGAAACATTGAACAGTCAAGTAATCACATGGGTTGAAACGCACCAGGAGGTAGTCACACTGGTAGAGGGGCTTGCTTTACCGGCTGGTGAAGGATTCAGCTGGGTAGCTGGCGAGCATGCGTTTGCTTTGCAGGTCAGGGATATCCTGCTAGAAAAAGGACAAGCGAAAGAGCTAATGAAAGCGGCCGCTTACTGGAAAAAGGGCGCGGCAAATTTCCATGAAAAAATCTAGATTACTGTTGCTAGTCATCCAGACGATGCATTAATTATGAAATTGGATACTTAGAATAGATGAGTATGAGCCGTGCGGAATTCATTCATTTAATCTGTTTAATTCAGTGGTATTTTCCGAGGTGTGGCATTCTAAAATTTCCACATCCTTTTCTTTGAAAGTTAACTTTTCCACCGTATTAATGTTACTTGCGAACTTGTTGTTCAACTCACCACATTTATGCGTTCTTTTATTCACAAATGATAGGTATTCCTTTTTCCTTGTATCCAGAATCGCGGCTGGTGCCGAACCATCATTAATCAGCTTGGTAAAAGTACTGCGCAGTCTCAATTCAGACAGGCTCCAGAGATTGAACACCAGAATGTTTCTTGATGGTTCTTTTTGTAGCACATGCTCAGGTTCCTGTCTGTGACTAATTTCAGGAGTAGATTCTGCACTGGTTGATGGATTTCCAGCGACGAATTCTGCTGGCTTACTATATTCAGCAGCCGGTGCAGTTGCTTCACGTTTTTTTCGGGATTTAGAAGGCGCTTTTAATTCGGTTTTTGGTGGCTCCACCTGTTCTACAGCCGCAGGTGCGTTGTCTTGAGCATCCAGCGCCGCTATTTCCGGTGTCGTCACGGTTTGTACACGTACGGGCTGGTTCAACAGCGGGGCTGTGGGTACTTCTTCCTGTGAAATCAGGGCGGCCAGGATCACTATAATCAGACCGATTAATACGATATTCAGTTTGCCGATTTCCATGATGCCATTTTGAAAAGATGGTGACTGCATGGGCTTGCTGTTTCTGCTTGAAAGCGATTTGTTTTCTCGCTCAACACAGGCTTTTTCGGGGTGATGCGTGCTACTCATTCATTTATCCCAATGTTTTTGGATCATACCGATTTTATTTAATCGCCCACAATGCCTTAAAAGTCTTCATGACTCAAGTACTTTGCACCTTCGGAGGCCTTTTTAGCCTAGCGTTGAGGGTGAAGAAGTCAATGCTGCGCATACAATTTCACAGTCTTTATTGTAAACTCATGAGGGGAAATTGATGCCTGGAATAAACATGGGAAAACCCTCTCCAGCGCTCAATTAAAATAAATCACAAAAAATAAAAAAGGTTAAGCCATGACGTTTTCTTTAGGTCTGCAGCGGGATCGCTTAAAGTTACTTGCTTTGGGTGCATTTCTTCTAAGTGCTTCTTCATTTTCAACTGCCGCCAGTGATAGCGCCCGCATCATTAGCACACCTGTTGAGAAGAATGCTATTAAGCAACCAACATCCGGTAAAGTCACGCCAAATAAATCGTCTGTGGTCGGCTTGATCAACCTTGAGGAAGTGATGCCGGATTGCCAGCAGCAAGTAAGCAAAGCCAAAATTAAAAGTGTTCAGCGCAGTGAGAGTGGTATTACCACTGAGAGCATTACCTTCAGCTTGGCTAACGGTAATGTCACCCTTGCTACGCATATGAGCGACAATCCGGTGTTAACGCTTGATGACCTGATGGATGCGACCAAATTTATCAAGGTGGGAAATACTTATTTTATTCATTTCCAGATTTGTGAGCAGACACAAGAGCGCAGCCTGATCAATATTTACGCAATATAGGCAGGATGGCAGTGTGAAAAATTTATTTGCCGGAGATCAACAACTCAACGCTACTGGCCTCTGCCAGTCGTATGACGGACACGTGCTCACGCTCGAAAGCGCTGATTAACTCTTTCAGGGTGTTGTTCGGCAGGGCGCTGTCAATATTGAATGCCAGGAATTCCAGGTCGGCCAGCACTCCAAGCACAACCAATGAATGACGCTCCTTGAAATTAATCCTGTCTATGAAAATCGCCTGGATATTTCTCACTGAGCTGCAAGCGCGCCCTACGGCTGAGATGAGGTCCCAGCCAACTTCACGAATCGCGAAGTCATAATTGGCACCATCAGCGATGGCTTCTGCTTCGGCTCTATCGGTAAAGAAATAATCGACATTACGATATTTGCTGGAAAAGGCTACATGTGGCGCCTTAGCCGTTTCAGCAGCCAATAACAAATCAGCAGTTAAAAAACTGCTGATGATTATCAACGCTGAAATTAGCCTGCGCATTTGAAGTTTTGGTTAAGCTGCAGCGAGCTCAGCATGCGTCTCTTCAGCATTCAAGCTGGCAAAAACGTGATTACCTTTAATTGAAAGTTTAGGTTGTTGCTGTTTTGGCTCAATATTGTTCTGTTCTGAGTCAGGTGAAATAGTGTGAGATTCTTCACGCAATATGGCATCAATATAAAAGCTTTTATTTTTGTTATTCTTTTTATTAACTTTATAGAAGTTGCCAGTATTGGTGGCTTGCATTGCAACTGGTAAAACAGCTACATTCTGAATTCCATCATTGCTATCAATGAAATTAGACGCCGTTTGTTGCGAACCTGGATTGATAGATGCACCGATGGAAATAATGGTTACGATGGAGCCGATTGACATAATCACTACTGCGGCAGCTACAGCGCCAGCAGTAATTGCAGCTAGTGAGATCGCGCTTGTAGCGCTGTTTGTGCCTGAAGATTGTGACATTTTGTGTCCTCCCTCTGATTTTTTAATTTGGTGAAATGCATTTATTTCAATGAAGGCTCAATAATGCTGATTTATCAAATTCGGCTCCATACACCTTTGGCTGAATATCGTGTAGGAATATTCGTACAAAAACCTACATTGACCGAGGAAGATGAAGCCTGGTTTTTGCTTGAATATCCAATCACTTAGCTGGTTTTTTAACTAGAAAGGTGATATGCAAATAAAAGTTCCTGATTAGACTCATGGTGTGATGTAAGCTGACTTTTTTGGAGCTATTTAAGGGCGGTTTTTCCAGTTAAAAATACACTGGTATTTAAGCAACTTCTTTACAGATATGGCGTCTGTGGTTAATGTGATTTGCAGAATCCAATTTAAGATGACATGGATATCAATTAAAGCCTTTGAATTCGGAGAAGAAGTTTGAACATGCCAGGCAAACAATCATTAGCACCATTCAATCACGCACTAGGCCTTGTCAGCATGTTGCTAGTGAGCCCGGTAGTATTGGCAGAAACCAATATTGACAGGCAGACCGAAACTGCCATGCCGCGCCAGAAAAATATGTATGGCCTGGGCGTTGGTGTGATTCCAAAAACTTCGGGCTCCAAAGATCAGCGCATGCTGATCTTGCCGGTCATCAATGCCAATTATGGCGAGCGCTTTTATATCAATGGGTTGCAGGCTGGCGTCTGGTTACTGGAGTCTGATGACAAACGTATCCGGATGGGCTTGTCTGCCGATGCAAGGTTTGGCTGGGATGCCGATGACAGCAGCCGTACCAAAGGCATGAACGACCGTGATTTTTCTGTAGATGTCGGCCCCGTGCTACGCTGGCAGACAGATTACGGCACCATCAACGCACAATGGGGATTCGATGCCGGCGGTGCCAGCAACGGCCAGAATGTGCAGCTACAATTTATCCGCAGCCTTTACCGGTCTGAGCGGTTCCGCGTGAATGGCCTGGTTGGCGTGCAATGGAACAACCGCAAATTTAATGACTATTACTTTGGCGTCGATGCCGATGAAGTTCGCGCCGATCGCCCAGCCTATCAGGCTAAGGCGGGCACGCAATTGCAACTGGGCGTTAATGGGATTTATAGTGTGACTGCTGATCAGGCCGTGTTTTTCGGGCTGATTGCCAATCGTTTGGGTAATCAGCAGGCTGATAGCCCGATTGTGGAAACACGTTTTCAACCACTGGGGTACGTGGGTTATTCCATCGGCTTTTAAAACGCCACTCCCCATCAGGTTTCAATCCTGTAACAAAACAGGCCAACCGCCTATCACGCATCAACAATGTTGGTAAGGGTGGTTGGTCTTTTATCATACCAGTTCATCATTCGGACCCTTATCAACATTCAGATATCACTTGCCGGTTGCGTCGTTGTTGATGCTCGCATTCTATGAAATAATCAAAGCGAGACACCCACTTAATCCGCAATACCTTCATTCGTCAGGAGAAACAGCCATAGACCAGATTCATCTTATGCGCGTGTTTGTGACAGTGGAAGAAGAGGGCGGTTTTGCTGCCGCCTCACGGAAACTGGATATCTCACCTGCAGCCGTGACGCGTGCCATTGTGGCACTTGAAGAGCAGTTAGGCGTTAAGCTGATCCAGCGTACCACACGCAATATCCGTTTAACCGATGCCGGCCACCAGTATTATGAAGATAGCAAAGCGATACTGGCCAGTATCTCTGAAGCCAATGAGGCGGTTTCAGGCTCCAATACTGAACCGCACGGCACGCTATCTGTGACGGCATCCGTGCTATTCGGGCGCTTATATGTGATGCCCAGCATCATCGACTACATGCAGAAATATGCCAAAGTAAAAGTCATCGCGCATTTTGTAGACCGCGTGACTAACCTGGTGGAAGAGGGTATCGATGTCGCGATCCGCATTGGTGAATTGCCGGATTCATCATTGCGTGCGATTAAGGTTGGTCAGGTGCGACGGGTATTGTGTGCTTCCCCGGCCTATCTTGAAAAGCATGGCGTGCCTGAACAGCCTGACGACTTACCTGCACACGCCATCATTTCTGCAAACGCTATTTCGCCCAAGGTCGAATGGGGTTTTGGCGCAGCAAAAACCTCAAAAAAAATACGCATGGAGCCCAGGCTGATTGTGTCGAGCAATGACGCCGCTCTGGCGGCCGCCATTGGCGGACTGGGAATTACGCGCTTGCTGTCTTATCAGGTGAAGAGTGAGGTTGAGCGAGGGGCTTTGGCACTGATACTTGAAGACTATGAAGAGTCACCTTGGCCTATCCATGTTGTCCACCGCGAAGATAAATTAGGTTCTCTAAAAGTGCGTGCCTTTATTGATGGCATCGCTAATCATCTACGGAATCATCCTAATCTTAAATAGCCATGTTGATACCCATGTTGCGCCCAACGAAATAATCAATTTCTCGCCGGGTGGTTTTTTCCTGTTGAGCGGATTTGTAGAATGCACTCGTCTAACAAACGACAGTGAAATACAACCCGCTTGATCAGGAGACCAAAAATGAAAGCAGCGATTATTATTTTCTCAGACCCGACACATGGCGGAGAAGAAGCCTTGGGGCGTGCATTTAACGGACTGGCCGCCGCGTATGATTTCAAACAGCATGACACTGAAGTCGCCGTTTATTTCCAGGGTACCGGTACACGCTGGGCAGGAATAGTCAGCCAGCAAGACCATGCTTTGCATGCACTCTATAGCGCTGTTTCTGACACCATTGCTGGCGTATCATGCGGGTGTGCCGATGTTTTCGGCGCTCGTGAGGCCGCTGAGAAGAATGGCTTTGAGCTGGTCAAGGATAATCGTGTACCTGGCACCTCTGGCCTGCCAAGCATTGCCCAGTTGACAGCACAGGGATACACCATATTTACTTTTTAGGAGAAAAAGACATGACATCGACCCCATCCTTTCGTCCACCCGTGCCACCGTTTAACCGCGAAACCGCGATTGAAAAAGTGCGACTGGCTGAAGATGGCTGGAATTCAAGGGACGCTGCCAAAGTGGCTCTCGCTTATTCCTTGGATACAAAATGGCGCAACCGGGCCGAGTTTGTCAACGGCCGTGAGCAGGCGCAGCAATTCCTTGAGCGTAAGTGGAACAAGGAGCTCGAGTATCGCCTGATCAAGGAATTATGGGCCTTTACCGAAAACCGGATTGCGGTGCGGTACGCCTATGAGTCTAAAGATGATTCTGGCAACTGGTTTCGCTCTTATGGTAACGAGAACTGGGAGTTTGGCCCGGATGGCCTGATGATCAACCGCTTTGCTTCTATCAATGACCTGCCGATCAAAGAAAGCGAGCGTTTGTTTCGCTGGCCGCTGGGGCGGCGCCCGGATGATCATCCAGGCTTGAGTGAATTAGGACTCTAGCAAAAAATAAAGCCCGGTAATTATTACCGGGCTTTGCTTATATTCTGACAGTGATTACCTGCCTTCAGAAATCTTCTTCAGGTTATCCAGACCAGATCTGTAAACCACGGTCATGGTTTTAACCGCGTCATCATCTGTCTGGTTAGCGACTGGTTTATCGGAAAGATCCTTACGTTTGAAATCTCCACTCCAGGTAACTTTGGATTTACTGTCAGACAGCGCCTTCACCGTGATGGTTGAGCGGTAATTGCTCACCGGCAACACACCCTCAAGGATTTTGTAGCTAAAGGTTTTTTGCGCCGGGCTGAAAGTAAGTAACTCTTCTTTCACCTGGGTATTGTCCTGCAAGGTCAGCAAGCGGATAGCGCCAGGCAGGTTAGGGGTACCACTCAAGATATGCGTGGTTTTAATGGCCGGATGCCACAAACCCAGGTCGCCAAAGTTACTGACATTTGCCCACACAGTATCTGCCTTGGCATTGATCTCGACAGACTCTTCCAGCTTGAGTGTTTCTGCCGCTGCATGGCTGGCCGCAGGAATAAACCCGGCGACAAGTACTAACGATGTGAATAAAGCCTTCATTCAGTTCTCCTCTAGATTATTGTTGATTGGTGTTTAAACATATCCTGGTGCATTGCTTAGTGAGAGACTGTTTTGGAAAATAAATTCATTATCAGTACGCCTGCCAGGATAAAAGCCATCCCAATCAGTGCCGGGGTATCAAGTTTTTGCCCATAAAACACCCAGCCGACAATCGCCAGCAGCACAATACCCAGGCCTGCCCAAATCGCGTAAGTGATGCCGATCGGGATCGCTTTCAGAGTCAGTGACAGGAAGTAAAACGATAGTGAATAGCCAATGACTACTGCTATTGAAGGCAGCAGGCGTGTGAAGCCTTCACTGGCTTTCAGGCTGGAAGTAGCCGTAATTTCGGAAATAATTGCAATTGCCAGATAGAGCCAGTACTTCATGTGTTCTCCGTTAAGCTAAAAATCAAGATAAAGTTATGTAGATGGAATATTGCTAAAGTCCTGCTATCAAGCTGACGCAAGAAAATAAGTAACCGGGTTAGTCAAAATTAAATGCGTACTGTTCGGACTCTTCACCTGGCTGTCTGCCAGGCCGTTCCAGGCCGCTGGCTTTCACGCCGAGCAAGCGTATGGTGCGGTCAAGATCAATCCTTTTTAAACACTTGCCTGCAGCTTTGCGTATCGATTGTGCATCGGCCACAGGTTTGAGCAGGGTGAGATCGCGGGTGACGGTTTTAAAGTCATCAAAGCGCAGCTTCAGGCCTATCTTGCGGCACACATAACCCTTGCGCTGCAGATCATCGGCAACCCGTTCGCATAATTGGGTGAACGCAGTGCTCAATGCCTGTTTATCACGCACAGCATGCAAATTGCGTTCAAAGGTGGTTTCACGGCTCATCGAGACTGGTTCGCTCTCGGTCACCAACGGTCTGTCGTCATGCCCACGTGATACCCGGTACAGCCATTTACCGTAGCTTTGCCCGAAATGCTGTGTCAGCCAGGCTTCATGCAACGTTGCAATCTCGCCTATGGTCTGTATTCCCAGTGATTCAAGCTTGGCACTGGCCTTGGGGCCTATGCCATTGATCTTGCGCGCGGGCATCGGCCAGATGCGGGTGGGCAGATCTTCCATATTGATAATGGTAATGCCATCCGGCTTTTGGATATCCGAACATAACTTGGCCAGTAACTTATTAGGCGCGATGCCGACTGAACAGGTGAGGCTGGTGGCCTCAAGCACGGCAGTTTTCAGTCTTTGCGCAATGGTCAGCGAATCCTCATCCAGCATGGTGATATCTACATAAACTTCATCAATGCCTATATCCTGGATCACCGGACTGACCGAACGGATAGCTTCTTTAAACAGTCGCGAATAGCGCCGGTATAAATTGAAATTAACCGGGAGAATAATGGCATCTGGAGCCAGTTTCGCGGCGCGCATGGTAGGCATGGCCGAATGCAAGCCCAGCGCACGGGCTTCATAAGTCGCGGTAGTTAACACCCCTCGGCCCACATAATCCCGCAGTCGTGAGAAAACATGCGTGCCGTCTTCATTCAACTGGGGCGTATCCGAGGCACGACCACCGACAACGACAGGCAGTCCGCGCAATTCCGGATATTGCGATAATTCGCAGGAGGCAAAAAATGCATCCATATCGATATGGGCAATGCGGCGTGCATTTACATCGCACATGGTGAGCTAAAGATAACTGAAATCATGCGCGTGGATTGTAGCTGTTTAAAAACGTATTTAATATAAACGCTGCTCAGCCCAAGCATTGTTTGCCTGGCAGCTAAACAAATCGTGATGTTATTTCGGTTCAAACGTGCGTTGGTCTTTTTGTGCTCGCTCATTCACGCGAATAGCTAGTAGAGAACCGCCTGTAATAATCACTGCTGTAATGGCTTTGTAATCTGGATCAACGATAGTCCAGATGATTGAACTGATCAATAACACTGCCAGGAATATTTTCAAAGCTAACATTTGGCCTCCATAAACGGTCATTTAAGTATGCATACCCCATACCATTGATCGATTCTTAAAATAGATCAAAGTTTCGGATAATAAGTTGTCGGCTGGAAGTTAAATCTGAATCAAAACTAAATAGTGATAAACTGACCCTATGTACCAAATCAGTCGGAATGAAGTTTATGCGGATAGTTTTTTGGGTGGCCTAAAACAAAAAAATCCTAAGTTATTTCTAACAAAGGATTGTTTTATTCTTTATGGTGCCCAAGAGAGGACTCGAACCTCCACGTCGTTAAACACTAATACCTGAAACTAGCGCGTCTACCAATTCCGCCACCTGGGCTAAAGAAGCTGTGCATTTTAAAGGAAGAATAAATATTGTCAACAAAAAAAACGAAACAAAACCTGCGTACAAATGACCCGCAGGCGCAACGAGAAGCCGAGTTATACCAAACGCCGTTACCAAGCCGTGAGCTAGTGCTGCAACTACTCTCCGATCAGGGCGTTCCCCTCAGTGCAGACCAGATCTACCTGTTGCTCGATATCAGCCATGACGAGCGCGATAACTTTAACCGTCGCCTGGGTGCGATGGAGCGTGATGGCCAGCTGATGCGCAACCGCAAGGGCGCGTTTTGCCTGCCGGATAAAATACATTTAATCGCCGGGACCGTATTTGGCCATACCGATGGCTTTGGTTTCCTGGTGCCGGACGATAAAACCAAACACCCTGAAGATATTTTCCTGGGCCCCAAAGAAATGACCATGGTGATGCATGGTGACCGTGCCATGGTACGGCTGGCGGGGATGGATAGAAGAGGCCGCCCGGAAGGCAAGCTGGTAGAAGTGCTGGAACGTGCCAACAAAACGCTGGTAGGCCGCGTGATTCGCGCGCAGGGTGTGACCATTGTCGCAGCGGAAGACAAGCGTATCAGCCAGGATATCCTGATCCCTTACCATCTGGATATGGATGCGCAGGTCGGACAGGTGGTGACCATTGAGTTAACCGAATATCCTTCCTCACACTCACGGCCTATGGGTAAAGTGGTGGAGATTCTGGGTAATTACGCCGATAGCGGTATGGAGATCGAGATTGCCTTGCGCAAGCACCATTTGCCGCATCAATTCAATCCGGCAGCCATCAAACAGGCGGAAGACTTTCCCAGAACAGTCCAGCCCAAAGACTACAAAGGCCGCAAGGATCTGCGAGATTTAGCGCTGATCACCATCGATGGTGAAACGGCGCGTGACTTTGACGATGCCGTATTTGCCGAGCCGCAAGGCAAAGGTTGGCGGTTAGTAGTTGCGATTGCCGATGTCAGTTTCTATGTACAGCCTGGCGATGCGCTGGATAAAGAGGCGTTTGACCGTGGCAACTCAGTGTACTTTCCGCGTCGCGTGATCCCAATGTTGCCGGAGGCCTTATCGAATGGCTTGTGCTCGCTGAACCCTGAAGTTGAGCGTTTGTGCATGGTCTGTGACATGCAGATCGATGGGCAGGGCGTGGTCAAGCAATACCAGTTCTATCCTTCAGTGATGCTGTCCAAAGCACGCATGACCTATACCAAGGTATCTGCGTTGCTGCACGAGGAAGATCCGGCACTAACCGCAGAATACCAATGGCTGCTGCCGCATTTGAATAACCTGAATGGCGTGTTCAAGTTAATGCTGACGCAGCGCGAAAAACGCGGCGCGGTCGAGTTTGAATCTACCGAGACCATGATGGTGTTCAACGACAACGGCAAGATAGACAAGATCGTGCCGGTGGTACGTAATGACGCGCACAAGCTGATTGAAGAGTGCATGCTGGCTGCAAACGTCTGTGCCGCAGATTTTCTGCTGAAAAACGAACAGACTTGCCTGTACCGTATCCACGAAGGCCCTACGCCGGAAAAACTGGAAGCCCTGCGACTGTTCATGGGCGAGTTCGGTTTTGGTGTAGGCGGTGGTGAGAAGCCGCAGGCCAAGGATTACGCCAAACTGATGCAGCGCATCAAGTCACGCCCGGATGCACAATTGTTGCAAACCGTGATGCTGCGTTCTATGCAGCAAGCCGTTTACAGCCCGGACAATGTCGGCCATTTTGGCCTGGCTTATGATGCGTATACGCACTTTACCTCACCTATCCGCCGTTACCCGGATTTGCTGGTACACCGTGCCATCAAAGCGGTTGTAGAAGGTAAACGTTACCAGGCCAAAGACTGGCATCAACTTGGCACCCATTGTTCCATGACTGAACGCAGGGCCGATGATGCCACGCGTGATGTCACCAACTGGCTGAAATGCTTTTACATGCAGGACAAGGTTGGCGAAGTGTTTGCCGGTACGGTGGCTGGTGTCACCAGTTTTGGGCTGTTTGTGGCGCTGGATGAAGTGTATGTGGAAGGCTTGTTGCACGTCACCGATTTAGGTAATGATTACTTTATCCACGATAAAGCCAGGCATGAAATGGTAGGCGAGCGCACGGGTGTACGTTACCGGCTTGGCGACCGGCTGACAGTGAAAGTCGTGCGTGTGGACCTGGAAACCGCCCGCATCGATTTTACCCTGGCAGGCAAAACTGACGCATCCGTTGAGGACACAGAGACTGATACTGTTTCAGAAGCCGGAACATCCAATCTGAGAAGATCGCAGGTATCAGAGGCGAGAGCACGACCAGCAAGCCCGTACAGTGCTGGTAGTAAAAGCGGTAAAGCGGGAAGCAGTAAAGGGGCATCCCAAACCAGGTCAGCGACAGCATCTGCAGCCTCTGGCAAAGAGGGAGCTGGCAAACCGCGCACCGCAAAAGAAAAAAATCGCCGCTCGGTGCAAAAAAATAAAGGCAAACCCAAGGCGAAAGCCCGATAATATCGCCTGTGCATATTTCGCAAGGTTGTTGCTTATGCCTGCAACCTTGTGAAATATTCAAACCAGCCCGCGCTTGAAACACCTCTGCGCGGTGCTTTGCGTTTGAAATCAGAATTAAATTAATTAGGAGTAACTATGTCGGAAAGCCGCATTATTTTTGGTTTTCATGCGGTGTTAAGTCGCATGCGTCAGCATGGCGGAAGCATTCAGGAAATTATCATTGACCAGGACCGGGTAGACGCGCGCATGCGTGATCTCCTGGATATGGCGAAACTGCAAAATATCCGCGTTATCCAATCTGAACGTAATCGTCTGGATGGATTTATCGGCGCCAATGGCCGCCACCAGGGTGTGATTGCCAGGGTGGTCGAAACGCCCATGCCTTATAAGGATATCCACGATGTACTTGAGTCAGACCTGGATGAACCACCGTTCTTCCTGATCCTTGATGGCGTTCAAGACCCGCATAATCTTGGCGCTTGCCTGCGGGTTGCAGATGCGATGGGTGTACATGCCATCATTGCGCCAAAAGACCGGTCAGTGGGCCTGAATGGCACAGTACGTAAAGTTGCCAGTGGCGCAGCTGAAACCGTCCCGTTTATTTCCGTGACCAATCTTGCGCGTACCATGCGTGAACTCAAGGATGCGGGCGTACATGTGGTGGGCACCACGATGGATGCCCCCAGTGATTTGCACAACACCAAATTTGAAGGCGCGATTGCGCTGGTCATGGGTGCCGAGGGGGATGGCTTACGTCGCCTGACGCAGGAAACCTGTGACTCGCTGATTACTATCCCTATGTTTGGCTCGGTGCAGAGTATGAATGTCAGTGTCGCCAGCGGCATTGCTTTGTATGAAATCCGTCGTCAACGCGTCCTGGCCAATCCCAAGGAATAAGCTTCAGATTCATGATTACTTTAACTGGCCTTTGGCAGCAGTTACGCCAGCAGTCCAAGCGCTTGTGGTTAGGCCAGTGGCTGGCATTTTGCGGTGCCGCAGTCGCGGTGCCCATCCCGTTGATGATGCCATTGCTGGTCGATGAAGTCCTGTTAAATCAGCCCGGAAAACTCACCCAGACACTTGCTGCATTGCTCCCGCCAGCATGGGTGGGGCCCATCGGCATTATTGCCTGTGTGACGCTGTTCACTATTTGTTTGCGTCTGGGTAGTGTATTGCTCGGCGTCGCTACCACCCGTATTTTCGTCAGTTTATCCAAGCAGGTGACATTGGGTGTGCGGCAAACCCTGCTCGACAAACTTTCGCGTATACGCATGCAGGTATATGAAAGCCTGGGAGCAGGGCAAATCACTGCTCGCCTGCTGACCGATATTGAAACACTGGATAAATTTCTTGGCGAAACAATAGCCAAGGTGCTGGTTGCAGTTTTAAGCGTGATTGGCGTGGCCGTAGTACTGCTATGGATGCACTGGCAACTGGCACTTATCATCCTGTTGCTGAATCCGTTTGTAATCGCGCTGACCATGGTGCTGGGTAAAAAGGTCAAACTGTGGAAACAGCGCGAAAACAACGCGTTTGAAGTGTTATCACAATCAGTGAGTGAAACGCTGGAAGTCATGCAGCAGCTTCGCGCCAGCAATAGTGACAAGCGCTTCCTTGAAAAAGCCAAACAGGCCGCTGAGACCGTCAGGGAAGCTGCTACCGCTTCCGGCTGGAAATCAGATGCTTTATCCCGTTTGTCATTTGGTGTCTTCCTGTTCGGCTTCGAGATTTTCCGTGCGGTCGCCATGCTGATGGTAGTGTTCTCCGATCTTTCCGTAGGCCAGATGATCGCCGTGTTTGGCTATTTGTGGTTCATGATGGGGCCGGTGCAGGAATTGCTCACCGTACAGTTTTCCTATTACGCGGCAAAGGCAGCACTGACGCGGATCAACCAGGTGCTGGAAGCGGAAGAAGAGCCGCATTATCCGGCGCGGGTCAAAGGTTTTAATGACCAGCAGCCAGCTGCAATCTCGTTAAAACACGTCACTTTCGCTTATGGTGAAGGCGACCCTATCCTTGACCAGGTCAGCCTGAATATTGCGCCCGGCGAGCAAGTGGCGCTGGTGGGTGTTTCCGGGGCGGGTAAATCTACCCTGGTTCAGTTGTTACTCGGTTTGTATGCGCCCAATCAAGGTCAAATCCTGTTTAATGACCAAGCCATAGAACAATTGGGTTATGCCCAGATCCGCGAGCATGTAGGTGTGGTGCTGCAACACCCCATGCTGTTTAACGATAGCGTGCGGCAGAACCTGGCCATGCAGCAACCTTATGCTGATGACGCATTGTGGAAAGTGCTGGAAGTCGCCCAGCTGGCGCAGTTTATCCGTGATTTACCCGACGGGCTGGATTCGCAGTTAGGTCGCAGCGGCGTACGTTTGTCTGGTGGTCAACGTCAGCGGCTGGCGATTGCGCGCATGATGCTCAAACAACCGCAAGTGGTGATCCTGGATGAAGCGACTTCCATGCTGGATACGCATACCGAAGCCTTGTTGCATGCTGCCATGCATACATTTTTGCGTGGCCGCACCACCATTATCATTGCCCATCGCTTGTCTGCAGTGAAAGAAGCAGATCGCGTGCTGGTATTTGACGGCGGCCGCATTATCGAGGAAGGCCAGCACGCAACGCTGGTCAATCAGGCCGGTAGCGTGTACCAGCGGTTGTATGGGCAGCAAACCGCCTGATTCATTTGGACAGGATTGTCTCGATTCAAACAAGATTACGCCATATTCCAGTGTATATTATTTCGTCAGGCGAAACAGTATATTGATTTCCCGATAGTTTTTCTTAAATTCTTATCCGGTTACATTGAGTCATCCCGAATTTCTTCGGTTATCGACCTCAATGACAAAGGATAAATGATGAACTACACCAAATTTAAAGTTGCTGTGAAAATGTCTGTATTACTGGCTTCGCTAGTGACTTCATCAGTTTTGCCGGTGTATCAGGCAACGGCGGCAGAAACATCAACTCAAGCTATCAAGAATGAAACCGCTGTTTCATATCACACGGTAGTGATTGATGGCGTGAAAGTATTCTATCGCGAAGCAGGCCCTAGAAATGCGCCTGCAGTGCTGCTTCTGCATGGCTTTCCTACCTCGTCACATATGTTCCGCAATCTTATACCGCAATTAGCTGACCGTTATCACGTCATCGCGCCTGATTATCCCGGCTACGGTCAAAGCGATCAGCCAGCGATGGATAAGTTTGGTTATAGCTTTGACAACCTGGCAGCAGTGGTAGACAAATTGACCACCAAGATCGGTTTGAGCAAATATGCCCTCTATGTGCAGGATTATGGCGCACCTATCGGTTACCGCCTGGCTGCTGCACACCCGGAAAAAATCACTGCAATCGTTGTGCAAAACGGCAATGCTTATAACGAGGGCATAGATAATCCATTCTGGGAACCGATCAAAGCCTACTGGAAAGATAAAACAGAAGCGAATGCGGCCAAGCTGCGCCCGGTGCTGGAAATCGACGCTACCAAATGGCAATACACGGAGGGCTTTCGTGACGCGGCTAAGCATGTGAGTCCTGATACATGGGTGATAGACCAGGCCTACCTGGACCGCCCTGGAAACAAGGATATTCAAGTGGAGATGTTCTACAGTTACGGGACCAATCCTCCGCTTTACCCGGCATGGCAAGCGTATTTTCGTAAACATCAACCACCCATGCTGATTGTCTGGGGCAAGAACGACAAAATCTTTCCGGCTGCGGGGGCAACGCCTTACCTGCGTGATCTACCTAATGCAGAATTGCACCTGCTCGATAGCGGTCACTTTGCTCTGGAAGAGGATGGCGAGGAAATCGGCAGGTTAATGCACAATTTCCTTGATCGTAAAGTCATACGCTAAAAATGCAGTGAGCCGGAAATAGTGATTATTTCCGGCTTACTGGTCAGGTTCGAGATGCAGGGGGAAGTGAATAGTCTGCGATTATTGATTGACTATTCTGGACACATAGTTTTTATCATAAGCTTTTTCACCCTGGTCATTCAGCACATGGGTGATTTCCCCCGTTCCGCCCAGTGACACACTGGTCACATGATCAAAATGTATATCGGGGCCAGTTGGCGCTTCAATCGCGCTATTGAGTTTGACGCTGGTATTCACATCGAAAAAGCAGTAAACGCCCATGCCTATGGCTTTGTGATGCTTCACATGGTCAGCCACTTTATATGACGCATAACCGTTGACGCTACCGTTCATCCAGCTTTCCTGGTTAGGCACATCATAAGGCGCTTCACTCTGGTAAAAGTAGACCTGGCCATATTCACCATTCCATAAGGTCTGGTAATTGTGGAAATGCTCAACGAACAAACCATACATGGTGACGTTATCACCGTTGACGATAATGCCATGCTTGGTTTTATTGGTCGCCCAGCCGATGCCGTTGCCATGATCACCGCGCCAGACCCACAGGTTGTCGCCTATCACATGATTGCTGTTGATGATGACGCTGTGCGTCGCATTGCCGACGGTGGCACCGCCCACCCTGAAAAATACGTCGTGCAGGGTGATCGGGTTCTGCGCGTGACTCACGGTGGTTTTTTTGTCGCCCACCTGCAGCAATACCTCAGAATTTTTTTCTCCGGCATCAAACAGTACACCGCTCACTTTCACGCCATCGACATCCGCCACTGTCATTGCGACATTGCCTGCCGTTGGCAGCAGGGTCGCAATCCCCAGGCCCAGCACTACGGTATTGGGATTGTTGATTTGTAGCGGGGCATCCAGCTTGTAAATGCCAGGGGTTAGCAGTAAATGTTTGCCTGAGTTGAGAGCAGCATTGATTGTGCTGGCGGTATCCTTTTCAGCTTTGGCAATATAAAACTTGTTCAAAGGCAGGCTTTCTCCGGGCACATGATTATCTTGCCAGCTCACGCCCTGGCTATTTTTTCGCAAAGCAGGCACAAACACACTGTAATGACCTGCGCTATCGATGGTCAAAAAAGGTTTTTCGCTGACGACAGGTGTTTGCTCGACCACGGTATAAGGCGGGTTAGGCCAGTGTTGGCCTTCAGGCGCATTTTTAACGCCGACGAACACCATGTTCCAGTTCTGGTTCGTCCAGCTGCCCAAAGTAGAGTTACGGGTTAGCCATTGTTGCTGGGTGCCGGAATTAATTTCGTGGTCTACCAGGCTGTCGGCAATGTAACCGCCACTGGACCAGCCGCCATTGTCATCCAGCAACATGTTGCCGCGTACATGGATACGGCGCAAAGGCGAAGCCTGTGACACTGCCCATTGCATGGTGCCATTGTCGGGCGTGACAGACAGGTTTTCGACACTGCGCCAGAAGTTTTGTGTGGCATCACCGCCATGCCAGGAGGCTTCGACCTGGATGCCGCCTTGCAACATGACGTCGTCCGGAAATTGCCCTAAACCTAATAGCTGGGTATAAAAACCGAGCCTGACCTTGTTGTGGTAAACGCCAGGTTTAAACAGCACGGCATAACGCTCGGGACCAAATTGATTACTTTCCTGCAATTTGAATATGGCATCCAGCTTGTTTTGCACCTCACCGGAAGGCATGGAGGGATCCATGATCAGGACATGCTCGCCGAAGTCCGGCGTTTCGACAGTCGTGTTCTGCGCTTCTGTTGCCTGACAGCCCGCTAGTAACAGCGAAGCGAGCAGGGCAGAAGCTGTATTCAAGCCTAGTGATGGAATATTAAAAACGGGCAATTGACGTTGATGCATTGAACTTTGAGACATACAAGATGGCTTTCAATTTTTTAAATATTTGTAGGCTGGACCATGCTTTTGCCCATGAAATTCATTTTTTTTAATTAGATTAACGTTTTTTCCAAATAAAGCCATGCCATTTTTACACATTAAATCAGTTGTTTATGATGACAGATTTAATGTGGTTAATGTGTCGCGCCTGACCCGTGCCAGCAGGGCCGCATCGTCTATCAGTGACTCGCCATAAGAGGGAATCAGCGATTTTAAAGTGTCCTGCCATGCCTGGCTCTGCATGCGGCTGCCAAAGCAGCGTTCCAGGACATCGAGCATGGCTTTCACGCTGACCGATGCGCCAGGCGACGCACCTAGCAGTGCCGCCAGGCTGCCATCCGCAGACGCCACAATCTCAGTGCCGAACTCCAGCTTGCCCCAGTGCTGATGGCAATGTTTGATAATCTGCACGCGTTGCCCGGCATGCGCCAGCGTCCAGTCACGGCTATTGGCTTCAGGCATAAATACGCGTAAAGCATCCATCCGCTTTTCATGGCCCTGGAACACTTCCTTGACCAGGTATTTCGTCAGGTCCACATTGTGCCTGCATACACCGAGCAGGCTTTTGATGTTCCTGAATTTGACAGATTTTGCCAGGTCGAAACGCGAGCCTTGCTTGAGGAAACGGGTAGTGAAACCTGCATAGGGGCCAAACAGCAGGGCGGGTTTACCCTGGATCATGCGTGTGTCCAGATGCGGCACAGACATGGGTGGCGCACCAACCGCTGCCTGGCTGTAGACTTTTGCGTGATGTTTGTTGATCAGTGCGGGATTATTGCAAATCAGCCATTGCCCGCTAACCGGGAAGCCACCGTAACCCTGCGCTTCAGCGATGCCGGATTGCTGCAATAAGGGCAAGGCACCGCCGCCCGCTCCCAGGAATACAAAATTGGCGTGATATGACTGGGATTGTCCTGACACCAGGTTCTGGATATGCACTTGCCAGGCATTGTGTTTAGGCTGCTGTTTCAGTTTACTGACGCGTGATTGTGTTAGCAGGGTGAAATTAGCACGTGTTTTTAAATAGGCCACCAGTTGCCTGGTCAGCGCACCAAAGTTCACGTCAGAGCCATGCGCCACATGGGTGGCGGACATATGATCAGTCTGCTGACGGCCAGCCATCATCAATGGCATCCAGTCGGTGAGGGTAGCTGGTTTGTTGCTCCATTGCATTTCAGCAAATAGCGGATGGGCTTTCAGCAGCGCATGACGTTGGCGTAAAAAAGCACTGTTTTGCTCGCCCCATACTGCACTCAAGTGTGGCACGCGCTGGATAAAATCAGCAGCATTCAATACGCCTTCTTTCACCAGTGTTGACCAGCATTGCAGCGAGACTTCAAAGGCTGCATTTATTTCCAGGGCTCGGCGAATCTCGATGCCGCCATTTTTGTTTTTTGGAGTGTAGTTCAGTTCACAGTAACCGGCATGGCCGGTGCCTGCATTGTTCAAGGCATCCGAGCTTTCGAGGGCGACATCATCCAGTTTCTCTACCATGCAGATATGTAAATCAGGATCCAGCCGATGCAACAGAATGGCCAGTGTGGCGCTCATAATGCCGCCGCCAACCAGTAGTACATCGATATGGTTTGTTGTCATGGTGTGTGAATTCCTCGTAGTGAGGCGCTTGAATGTCAAACGCACAATCATAATGCCGCCGCGCATTATAAAACGAAAAAGACCGGCCATCATCTTTGAACGTAGGTACGAGGTGACAGCAGCCTTGCCAGCCCCGTAAACTTGTCAAATAAAGACTTTTGCGGTAATCTCCAGAATTCGCCAATATTGTGATTTCACAACAAAAAAACCCGTTAAAGGGCGAGTGGAATCACGCAAGCTTGCAACGAATGGCTGATCGGAAACGCTTGCATTATTTGGCTACATGAACGGGGGAACGCATGAAAAATCCATTAGAATCTATCGCAGGCACCATCATTTCAGGGGTACTGTTAACCCTGGCACTGGTATTTTTCCTGAAGAATTTCATTGCGGTCGGAGGCTAAGTCATGGAACTGCTCCCGGCACTGGCGCGTTGGATACATCTTCTGGCAGGCATTACCTGGGTAGGCCTGCTTTATTATTTTAACCTGGTGCAAATGTCGGCATTGAAGGCCGCTGCTGCCGATGGTACAGCTGCCGGCATCAGCAAGCACGTGGCGCCAAGGGCATTGCTGTGGTTCCGCTGGTCTGCTGTAGTCACCTGGTTGGCAGGTGCCGCTTTGCTAGGCGCACATTTCAATGATGCATTCATGCTGCGCAACGGTTTTGAAGTGATCGGCGTAGGGGCCTGGCTGGGCACCATCATGCTGATTAATGTCTGGGTATTGATCTGGCCCAACCAGAAAAAGATTTTGGGCGTGGTGGTGGCAGATGACGCTGCCAAAAATAAAGCGCGACGCGTAGCCATGCTGGCATCGCGTACCAACATGATGCTCTCGCTGCCCATGCTGTTTTTCATGGCCAATGGCTTGAGTCATAGGGCAGTATTAGGGTTTTAAACGGTTTAAGACGGTTACGGCGGCTTGAGCCGCCGTTTTGTTTTTTGATATAAGGGTTTTGAAATGCATTCCGAACATTTAATGAACACCTATGGTAGGCAGCCGGTGACTTTTGTCAAAGGCGAGGGCGTCTGGTTGACAGACACTGCCGGTGATCGCTATCTGGACGCGCTCTCTGGCGTGGCAGTGAATGGCCTTGGTCATGCCCACCCGAAATTTGTCTCTGCACTCAATGCGCAAATCACCAGGCTGATTCATGTTTCCAATATTTACCAGATTGCTGAACAATCAGCACTGGCAGACAAGCTGGCCGAAATATCCGGCATGGACAGGATATTCTTCTGTAATTCCGGCTGTGAAGCGAACGAAGCCGCCATCAAGCTGGCCCGGTTGCATGGGCACAACAAGGGTATAGACCATCCGGAAATTATCGTGATGGACCAGAGTTTCCATGGCCGGACCATGGCAACTTTGTCTGCGACCGGCAACCGCAAGGTGCAGGCTGGCTTTGAGCCGCTGGTCAGTGGCTTTTTGCGCGTGCCATTTGATGACCTGGAAGCCATTAAAACCATTGCTTCCCATAAGAACAATGTCGTTGCTATCCTGGTTGAACCTATCCAGGGTGAAGGCGGCGTGCACATTCCCGCCAGCCTGAAAACCTATTTCCAGGGCTTGCGCGAGATATGTGATGCCAATGGCTGGTTATTGATGCTGGATGAAGTACAGTCCGGCATCGCCAGAACCGGTACCTGGTTTGCTTTCCAGCATACCGGCATTTTGCCGGATGTTATGACGCTGGCCAAAGGCCTTGGCTCAGGCGTGCCCATCGGTGCCTGTGTGGCACGTGGTGTCGCTGCTGAAACCTTTACCCCCGGTAAACATGGTTCTACATTCGGCGGTAATCCGCTGGCGACTGCTGCAGGCTTGGCAACACTGAATATTATTGCCGAGGAAAACCTGCGTGAAAATGCGGAGATAGTCGGTGACTATATCAATCAGTTGCTGACGGATACTTTAAAAGGCCAGGCTGGTATCGTGCAGATACGAAATGCGGGCATGATGATAGGCATAGAACTGGACAGGCCTTGTGCTGATCTGGTGAAACAGGGGTTAGCGGCCAAGTTGCTGATTAATGTGACTTCAGAAAAAGTCATTCGTTTGTTGCCATCGCTGGTGATGAACAAGCAAGAAGCTGAAGAGCTGGTGAACAGGCTGGTTCCACTGATTATAAATTTTTTAAAGGCAAGCGCGTGAGTTAACAGCGCCGGATTATCATGAGTATCAAACATTTTTTGCAGTTTAACGATCTGGAGCGGGATGAGATAGAACATATCTTTGCCCGTGCCAAATGGATTAAATCGCAGTTTAAAAATTACCAGCAATACTGGCCTTTGACTGATCGCACCCTGGTCATGATTTTTGAAAAAGCCAGTACACGTACCCGCCTGTCATTTGAAGCCGGCATGCAGCAACTGGGTGGCTCGGCGATTTACCTGAACACGCGCGACTCGCAACTGGGTCGTGGCGAACCGGTGGAAGATGCGGCACAGGTGATTTCACGCATGAGCGACATTGTCATGATCCGCACCTTTGAGCAAAGTATTATCGAGCGCTTTGCCCAGAATTCACGTGTGCCGGTGATCAATGGCCTGACCAACGAATATCACCCTTGCCAGATACTGGCGGATATTTTTACCTTTATCGAGCATCGTGGTTCTATCCAGGGCAAGACCGTGACCTGGATAGGTGACAGTAACAATGTCTGCAACACCTGGTTGCAAGCGGCTGAAGTACTGGATTTCAACGTGCATGTGTCTACGCCGCCAGGCTACGAAGTTGAGTTTGAGCGCGCCAATCTTTACGGAACTGATCATTTTGAGTCGTTTGCTGACCCGATGGAAGCTGCGCGTGACGCTGATCTGGTAACGACTGATGTCTGGACCAGTATGGGTTTTGAGGCAGAAAATGAAGAGCGCCGTAAAGACTTTGCCGACTGGCAAGTCGATGCCGACATGATGCGGGTAGCGAAAGCCGATGCGTTGTTTATGCATTGCCTGCCAGCCCACCGCGGTGAAGAGGTTTCTGCAGAGGTGATTGATGGTTCACAAAGCGTGGTGTGGGATGAGGCGGAAAACAGATTGCACACGCAGAAGGCACTCATGGAGTACCTTCTGCTTGGGAAGGTAATATAAGCGTCAGCTTATATGTGCAAACTGGTTCGGCGCAGGCTAACCTTCAGGTTAAGTGAAACGGCCGTAGCCAAAACCGCTTGCATACACAAAAGGCACTGATGGAATATTTGTTATTGGGCAAAATTGATTGACCTTGTCGGCACGATACCAGAGATTTTTCTCTGTGACTGCGTGCCACTTTAGGTAAACGTTTTTAAGGAAACATGCATTAATGAGCGATATTAAAAAAGCCGTATTGGCCTACTCCGGTGGGTTGGATACTTCAGTGATCTTGAAGTGGTTACAAGACACCTATCAATGTGAAGTGGTGACTTTTACCGCTGACCTGGGCCAGGGCGAAGAGCTGGAACCGGCGCGCGAAAAAGCACAAAAATTTGGTGTTAAGGAAATCTATATTGATGACCTGCGAGAAGAGTTTGTGCGTGACTTCGTGTTCCCTATGTTCCGTGCCAACACAGTTTATGAAGGTGAATACCTGCTGGGTACGTCTATCGCACGTCCCCTGATCGCCAAGCGCCTGATTGAAATCGCCAACGAAACCAAAGCGGATGCCATTTCACATGGCGCGACCGGTAAAGGTAACGACCAGGTGCGTTTTGAACTGGGTGCTTATGCGTTAAATCCGAATATCCAGATCATCGCCCCGTGGCGTGAGTGGGATTTGTTATCCCGCGAAAAACTGCTGGCGTACGCTGAAAAGCACAGCATCCCAGTTGAAATGAAACACAAGCAAGGCGGCAGTCCATATTCCATGGATGCCAATCTGTTGCATATTTCTTATGAAGGCCGTCACCTGGAAGACCCTTCTGCCGAAGCCGAAGAAGATATGTGGCGCTGGACAGTGTCGCCTGAAAAAGCGCCTGATGCAGCAGAGTACCTGGATATTGAATTCAAGAACGGTGATATCGTTGCCTTGAATGGCAAATCCATGAAAGCACACGAAATTCTGGCTGAGTTAAACCGTATCGGCGGCAAGCATGGTATTGGTCGGTTGGATCTTGTAGAAAACCGCTATGTCGGCATGAAATCGCGTGGTTGTTACGAAACTCCTGGCGGTACCATCATCCTCAAGGCACACCGTGCAATTGAAAGTATTACGCTGGACCGTGAAGTGGCGCACCTGAAAGATGATCTGATGCCACGCTACGCCAGCCTGATCTACAACGGTTACTGGTGGAGCCCGGAACGTGTTGCGCTGCAAACATTGATAGACCACACGCAGGCAACCGTCAATGGCTGGGTGCGCGTGAAGCTGTATAAAGGCAATGTGATTGTGGTTGGCCGTGACAGTAAAACAGATTCGCTGTTTGACTCAACCATTGCTACCTTTGAAGATGACAAAGGCGCGTACGACCAGAAAGATGCCGGCGGCTTTATCAAGCTGAATGCTTTGCGTATGCGTATTGCAGCGAATTTGCACTTACGCAAAAAATAACCCAGCGCAAAAAATGACCGCTAACAAATAACCCTTATGTCCAGGCAACGTGTGATTGCTTATGATTCAACCCTGCGCGATGGAGCACAAGCGCAGGGTGTTTCGTTTTCAGTAGAGGATAAACTCAAAATCGTGCAACGCCTGGACAAACTAGGCATAGGCTACATCGAAGCCGGCAACCCAGGTTCCAACCCAAAAGATTTAGAGTTTTTCGCACGTGTCGGCGAGCTGAATTTGCAACATGCCAAAATTATTGCGTTTGGCAGTACGCGCCGCATAGGCATTACAGCTGCCGAAGATAAAAATCTGCAGTCCTTGTTATCTGCCAATACCCAGGCGGTCGCCATTTTCGGCAAAAGCTGGGATTACCAGGTGACCGATATTCTGCGTACTACACTTGAAGAAAACCTGGCGATGATAGGCGATACGATTGCCTTTCTCAAATCGCAGGATAAAGAAGTTGTGTTCGATGCCGAACACTTCTACGATGGCTACAAAGCAAATGCCGTGTACGCGCTGAATACTTTGCAGGCAGCGGCTGATGCCGGTGCAAATGTGTTGGCATTGTGCGATACCAATGGCGGGACATTTCCCAACGAGATTTTTGAAATCACCCAGGCAGTCGTTGCGCGTTTTCCCACCTTAGAAATTGGTATTCATTGCCATAATGATTGCGAAATGGCAGTGGCAAATTCTGTCGCTGCGGTGCAGGCAGGTGCGGTGCAGGTACAAGGCACCATCAATGGCATCGGGGAGCGTTGCGGCAATGCCAATCTGGTGTCCATCATTCCAAATGTGCAACTGAAACTAGGGCTGGAATGCATTTCTTCAGCCCAGTTGGCTGAACTGACTACTGCCGCACGCTTTGTCAGTGAAGTGGCGAATGTCACTTTTAACGATAAAGCGCCTTATGTAGGCCACGATGCGTTTTCGCACAAAGGCGGCATGCACATAGACGCGGTCAATAAAAATCCCAAGTCTTATGAGCATGTCAGCCCGAATATGGTCGGTAATGAACGGCATATCCTGGTGTCTGAGGTGGCAGGGCGCGGGGCTATCCTGAATAAACTGCAACAGATAGATCCGACCCTGACCAAAGAGTCTGATGAAGCTATCCAGATACTTGAACACTTGAAAGCACTGGAGCATGAGGGCTACCAGTTTGAGAGTGCAGAAAGCTCATTTGATTTGCTGATGCAGAAATTGCTGGGCAAGTTTCAGCCGTTTTTCAGGTTGAAACAATATAGCGTTTATATTCATGAACCTTCGGTGAATGGCATCAACTCTTCTGCCACCGTGCATATTTATGTCGATAACCAGGAATCGGAAGTGACAGCCTACGGTGACGGACCAGTGTATGCGCTGGATAAGGCCATGCGCAAAGCGCTGGAGCCTTTTTACCCTATCATCAAAGATATCAAACTGATTGATTACAAGGTACGCGTGCTGGATTCTAATCTGGCCACAGCGGCTAAAGTGCGGGTCATGATCGAATCTACTGACCAGCAGAGCAACTGGACCACGATAGGCGTATCATCAGACATTCTCGAGGCTTCGTGGCTGGCGCTCAAAGATGCGATTGAATACAAACTTTTCAAGACTAAAAAAGTGTAACTCTATTCACTGTTACACCGGTTGCAGTAACACCAGTTTAAGCTGTTCCTGTTCAACCAGTCTAAGTGTCACTTGCTGAAACTGGATCAATCCTAAGCTCGGATGCTGAAACTCACGTTGCCCACCTTGTCTTTCCAGCACATCATGCTGTTTCCAGAAGCGGTCAAATTCAGGGCTGCTGGTACTGAGTTCATCCACCAGTTGTTTCACTTCCGGTTCTTCCAGCCGCGAACGGCAATCAGCCCTGAATTCGGCGACAAGCCGGCGACCACGCATTTCCCAGTTAACGACAAATTGCCTGGCGGCAGGATTGGCGAACACAAACCGGAGCAGGTTAGGGTGCTGACCTTCGCGCCATTGGATATCCAACAAGCCGCTGAACAGGTTGGTCGCGGCCTGATTCCAGGCCAGGATATCCCACGTGCGGCCCATGATGTATGCCGGGACTTGTATCTGGCTTAATATGCTCACTAATGTTTCCGGCGCGGTATCTACTTCGCTTTGATGTGCCTGCGGATCACGCCGGTCGGCCATATCAAATAAATAACTGCGCTCGGTTTTGCTGAGTTTTAAAGCAGTCGCTAGTCTATCCAAGGCTTCTGACGATACATTGATTTCGCGTGCCTGTTCAATCCAGGTATACCAGGTGGCACTGATGCCTGCCAATTGCGCAACTTCTTCACGGCGCAAACCCTGGGTGCGGCGGCGAGAACCTGAGGGAAAACCGAATTCTTCAGGGCTACCACGCTGGCGCATCGCTTGCAGAAATTCAGCCAGTTCCTGGCGTCTTGTATCCATTTGATTTTATTATCCTATTAGTGTCAATACTAGTATAAATCATCTTCTTGTAAGGGTATTGAAATTTAGGTATTCTGCGCGTGTTTTATCAATTTATTAAGATTTGATCGCTTGGATTTGAAAGGAACAGTCATGGCAGGCAAGACGCTATACGACAAATTATGGGATTCACATGTGGTGCGTGAGGAACCAGACGGCACCTGTCTGATTTATATCGATCGGCATCTGGTACATGAAGTCACCAGCCCGCAAGCCTTTGAAGGGCTACGCATCGCTGGCCGTAAGCCATGGCGCAATTCATCCATCGTGGCTAACCCTGATCACAACACACCGACCAAAGATTGGGATAAAGGGATCGAAGACCCGATCTCGCGCCTGCAGGTGGAAACATTGGATAGCAATATCAAGGAATTTGGTGCCTTGGTGTATTTTCCTTTCAAAAACAAAGATCAGGGCATTATCCATGTGATCGGGCCTGAAAACGGTACGACCCTTCCTGGCATGACAGTGGTTTGTGGCGATAGCCATACTTCAACCCATGGTGCATTTGGTGCGCTGGCACATGGTATCGGCACTTCTGAAGTTGAGCATGTGATGGCAACGCAAACACTGGTGGCTAAAAAGTCCAAACGCATGCTGGTGAAAGTGGATGGTCAGCTTGGTAAAGGCGTGACTGCTAAAGATGTCGCGCTGGCGATTATCGGCAAGATAGGTACCGCTGGCGGCACTGGTTATGCGATTGAGTTTGGGGGCGAAGTCATCCGTGGTTTATCCATGGAAGGCCGTATGACGCTGTGTAATATGGCGATCGAAGCAGGTGCACGTGCCGGTATTGTGGCGCCTGATGAGAAAACCGCTGCTTATCTTGAAGGCCGTCTGCATGCGCCAAAAGGTGAAAACTGGACCACGGCGGTTGCCTACTGGAAAACCCTGCAATCCGATGCCGATGCACAATATGATGCGGTGGTTGAACTGAAAGGCGCCGAAATTGCGCCACAAGTGACCTGGGGTACTTCGCCTGAGCAAGTGTTGCCGATAGGATCAAATGTGCCGGATCCGCAACAGGAAGGCGATGCGACCAAGCGTACCAGTATTGAAAATGCGCTGAAATACATGGGGCTTGATGCCAATACGCCACTTGATCAAATCAAGCTGGATAAGATATTTATTGGTTCCTGTACCAATTCACGTATTGAAGACCTGCGTGCAGCAGCAGGCGTTGCCAAAGGCAAAAAAGTCGCCGGCAATATCAAACTGGCAATGGTCGTGCCAGGTTCCGGCCAGGTGAAGCGCCAGGCCGAGGCTGAAGGCCTGGATAAAGTATTTATTGATGCAGGTTTTGAATGGCGTGAGCCAGGCTGTTCCATGTGCCTGGCGATGAATGCCGATCGCCTGGAGCCGGGTGAGCGTTGTGCTTCAACTTCTAACCGTAACTTTGAAGGCCGTCAAGGCCCTGGTGGGCGAACACATCTGGTCAGCCCGGAAATGGCAGCGGCAGCTGCGATTGCCGGTCATTTCGTTGACGTGCGCAGCGTATAAAAGGAGAACACCGTATGAAAGCATTTACCACTATTAACGGTCTGGTTTGTCCTCTGGATCGCGCAAACGTCGATACCGATGCGATTATTCCCAAGCAATTCCTGAAATCCATCAAACGTTCAGGCTTTGGCCCGTACCTGTTCGATGAGTGGCGCTATACCAACTATGGCGAACCTGGCATGGATTGCAGCACACGTCCTTTGAATAAGGATTTCGTGCTGAACCAGCCACGCTATCAAGGCGCGCAGGTGTTGCTGGCACGTGATAACTTTGGCTGTGGCTCTTCACGTGAGCATGCGCCATGGGCGATTGAAGACCAGGGTTTTCGCGTGATTATTGCGCCTAGTTTTGCTGATATCTTCTTTAATAACTGTTTCAAAAACGGTATCTTGCCGATTGTCGCTTCTGCCGAACAAGTGGATATCCTGTTCAAGGAGTGCCAGGCAAATGAAGGTTACTCGCTGAATGTCGATCTGGTTTCACAAACGGTGACTACGCCTTCAGGTCAGTCATTCAGCTTTGAGATCACCCCGACCCGCAAGCACAACCTGCTGAATGGCCTGGATGAAATCGGCCTGACCTTGCAGCATGCGGATGAGATCAAGGCGTTTGAGATAAAACATAAAGCCGCTCAACCCTGGCTATTCGCATAGAAACCATATAAACCTGCTGCGCAATTGAGTGACTTCGTTACGCGGTGCTCGAAATCCTCATGTACTTTTGTACATTCCGGTTTCTGTGCTCCGGATGCCTTGCCACTCAATCGCTCGCGACGGTTTCTGATGGCTTCTCACATCATAGAATAATTATTTAGGATAAACCTATGGCATTAAATATTGCAGTTTTACCCGGTGACGGCATCGGCCCGGAAATCGTTGCGCAAGCCTTGCGCGTGCTTGAAGTATTGAAAAAAGATGGTCTGGATATGACCTTCACCGAAGCGCCCTTAGGCGGCCAGGCTTATGACCAGTACGGTCACCCATACCCTGAGTTTACGCAGAAAATCTGTAGGGCCGCGGATGCCGTGTTGCTGGGCGCTGTAGGTGGTCCACAATACGATACGCTGGACCGTCCATTGCGTCCTGAGCGCGGATTACTGGCTATTCGTAAAGACTTGGGTTTGTTTGCCAACCTGCGTCCGGCAGTGCTATTCCCGGAACTGGCGAATGCGTCAACCTTGAAACCGGAAGTCGTTGCCGGCCTGGATATCATGATCGTGCGTGAATTGACCGGCGATGTCTATTTCGGCCAGCCGCGCGGCATTCGCACTAATGAAGAGGGTGTGCGCGAAGGTTTCAACACCATGATCTACAGCGAGCCGGAAGTACGCCGCATTGCGCATGTGGCATTTGAAATCGCCATGAAGCGTGGCAAAAAACTGTGTTCAGTCGATAAAGCCAACGTATTGGAAACCACTGAATTCTGGAAAGAGATCGTGATTGATGTCGCTAAAGAATATCCGGAAGTGGAATTAAGCCATATGTATGTGGATAACGCGGCAATGCAGCTGATCCGTAACCCGAAACAGTTTGATGTGATGGTGACGGGTAATATCTTTGGCGATATCCTGTCTGATGAAGCATCTATGCTGACAGGCTCCATCGGCATGCTGGCGTCAGCTTCGCTGAATGAGAGCAAGCAGGGCTTGTACGAGCCATCACACGGTTCTGCGCCAGATATTGCGGGTAAAAACCTGGCTAACCCGATTGCGACTATTTTGTCTGCGGCGATGATGTTGCGCTACAGCTTTGATAATGAAGCTGCGGCGACCCGCATTGAAAATGCAGTGAAGAAAGTGTTGGCAGCAGGCTACCGTACCGGTGACATCTATGAAGAGGGCACCAAGCGTGTATCCTGTTCTGAAATGGGTGACCAGATCGTGGCTGCGATGTAAAAAGGCTGCGCGCGCCTTGCATTGCATCGCGCGCTCTCTGTTTTCAGGTGTGATATAGTCGCGCTTTTATTGGCGACACATTGAAATTAATCAGGAATTTAAAATGGCACAATTTGATAATGTCAGCGTTAAAAAGAAAGCAAATGTTTATTTTGATGGCAAGTGTGTGAGTCACACTGTGCTGTTCCCGAACGGTACACGCTGTACCGTGGGTGTAATTTTCCCGAGCACTTTGACCTTCAATACCGGCTCGCCAGAGTTGATGGAAATTAATGATGGTGTCTGTAAAGTGCGCCTGAAAGATGAAGAAAACTGGACCACTTATAAAGCAGGTGAGAAGTTCACAGTGGTGGGTAATTCTTCTTTTGATATTGAAGTATTAGAGACCGTAGACTACGTCTGCCATTTCGAATAATTGTGTGATTGCTCGGCAGAGCGGTTTTGTTAGCGCCTGTCGTACTAAAGCCAACCGAACTTGCTTGCTTGAGCGGCGTTATGCAAGCTTGTCGTACTCATATGTACTGCCTGCGCTTACGTGCCTTGCTCAAGCTGCGCAATTTCTAGTTGGAGTAGGAGAAAAATAAATGCCAAGTTTTGATATTACTTCTGAAGTTGATATGGTCAACTTAAAAAACTCGATTGATGCTTCAATTAAGCAGATCACCAATCGTTACGATTTCAAAGGTACATCAGCCAAGGTTGAGTTCAACGAAAAAGACAAAGTGATCACCTTGTTTGGTGACAATGACTTTCAACTGGACCAGATAAAAGATATTTTGCTTCCATCAATGGAAAAGAAAGAACCTGAATCATCTAAGCGACTGGAACACAAGGACGTACAAAAAGTCTCAGGTAACAAGGTGAAACAGGATCTGCGCGTGCAAGATGGTATTGATAGCGATTTAGCCAAGAAAATCACCAAGCTGATCAAAGACAGCGGAATGAAAGTGCAAGCCACTATTCAAGGCGATACAGTGCGTGTCAATGGTGCTAAACGCGATTTATTGCAGGAAGCCATTGCGTATGTTAAAAAGAGTGTGACGGATTTTCCGTTGAAGTTTGGTAATTTCAGAGATTAATTTTTAAGGAGAAAATAAATGAAAAAGTTAATGATGCTGCTGGTAGCGACGATGGTGTTGGCAGGTTGCAATACAATGAACGGTGTGGGCAAGGATATGGAAAAAGCTGGTGAAGCTGTACAGAAAAAGGCCTCCGAATAATGTTTTGATGCCGGGTTGACCGGCGAGAATAACGAGATCACATGCTAAAAGTAGGGTTTGTAGGTTGGCGCGGTATGGTGGGCTCTGTGCTCATGCAACGCATGGTGCAAGAGAACGATTTTGCAGATATGGAGCCGCAGTTTTTCACCACATCACAAACGGGTGGCGCTGCGCCCAAAGTGGGCAAGGATTCGCCTGCGCTAAAAGATGCCAGGAATATTGCTGAACTGAGCAAAATGGATGCGATTGTGTCTTGCCAGGGCGGTGATTACACTAGTGAGATTTTTCCCCAGTTGCGCAGCAGTGGCTGGAATGGTCACTGGATTGATGCCGCTTCTACTTTGCGTATGGAAAAAGATGCAGTGGTGATTCTTGACCCGGTCAATATGCATGTGATCAAGGATGCATTGAGCCAGGGTGGCAAAAACTGGATCGGTGGTAACTGTACGGTTTCCCTGATGCTGATGGCTTTGAACGGTCTGTTCAAGGCGGATCTGGTGGAGTGGGCCACTTCGATGACTTACCAGGCAGCCTCAGGTGCCGGTGCACAAAACATGCGTGAGTTGATTTCACAAATGGGCGTGATTCATGCGTCCGCGGCAAACCTGCTGGCTGATCCTGCTACAGCGATTCTTGAGATTGATAAAACCGTTGCCGACACCATTCGTAGCAGTGAGTTACCAACCTCCAACTTTGGTGTGCCTTTGGCTGGTAGCCTGATCCCGTGGATTGATAAGGATCTGGGTAACGGCCAAAGCAAGGAAGAATGGAAGGGCGGTGTAGAGACCAATAAAATTCTGGGTCGTGAAGCCAACCCGATTGTGATTGATGGTCTCTGCGTGCGCATTGGTGCAATGCGTTGCCATTCGCAAGCCTTAACCCTGAAGTTGCGCCAGGATGTACCGCTGGATGAAATCAACCAGATGCTGGCAGAAGCCAACCAGTGGGCCAAAGTCATCCCTAATGAGCGCGAAGTCAGCATGCGTGAATTAACCCCTGCGGCCGTGACAGGTACGTTAACAACCCCGGTAGGCCGCTTGCGCAAGCTGGCGATGGGTGGCGAATACCTGTCAGCTTTTACCGTTGGCGACCAGTTACTCTGGGGCGCAGCTGAACCTCTGCGCCGCATGTTACGTATTCTGGTTGAAGCTTAAGTAATTAATTAAATTGCAGCCCGTAAAGCCATGATTTGTTAATGAAATCATGGTCTTTTCGGGCTTTTGTTTTGTATGCATTCAGGTTTAATGGATGATAGAGTCCGAGCAAGGTAAGTTTGCGGCGTGCAGGCTGGCAATTGGCGTGCTTGCGTGGCTTACTGATTGATGCTATGTTGACAATCGCCATGAATGACAAGGGTTAAACGGTGCCTAAATTTAAATTAAAAAAATTAGCCTTTACATTAAGTCTGGGGTTGAGCTTGAGCGCAGCAATTGTTGCGCATGCTGCAGGTCTGGGAACAATGACCTCCACTTCAAAGCTGGGGGAGCCACTGAATGCAGAAATTGAATTACTGGCGGTTGCGCCAGGCGAATTAAACAGTATCCAGGCCGCGCTAGCTGATGATCAGGTGTACCAGGATCAGATGCTGGAAAAACCTGCTTCTTACCCATATATTCAGATTGAGGTTGGCAACAATAGCAAGGGTCAGCCCATCCTTAAACTCACCAGTTCACAACCGATTACCGAAGCCTTTCTGGATATGCTGATCCAGGTAGATTGGCCGACCGGGCGACTGGTCAAAGAATACACCTTGTTGCTGGACCCGCCAGGATTCAACTCGAACTATGTGTCGGAGTCGACAGGCTTACCGGTTACCGCCCAACCGCCAGTAGCTGCAGAAGCCCCTAAAGCGACTGCCGCACCTGCCGTTGAATCTGCAAAACCCGAGGCTAGCAAGCCTGCTACCAAAAAACCGGCAACGGCTCGCGCAGAGTCGCCAAAGCCAAGTACACCGGCTGAGCCACCAGCAGATAACCTTGCCACACCAGACCCTCTGACCACAGAGCGGGGCGATACTTTGTATGCAATTGCCCGGCAAATGAAACCGGACAACGTCAGTGTAGAGCAAATGCTGGCAGCGCTGTACCGCTCTAACCAGGATGCGTTTGATGGCAAAAACATGAACCGCCTCAAGGTTGGCAAGATCATCCGCATGCCAGATCAGGCCGCCTTGAATGCCATCAGTAACCAGCAGGCCAAAAACCTGGTGGCTGAGCACAACACGAACTGGCTTGCTTATAAAAATGCCTTGTCCAATGTAGTGAAGAATTCCGCTGCCAGTGAAACTGGTGGCAACACACAGCAATCCGCTGGCAAGATAGGCAGTGCGCAGGAAAAACCTGTGCCACAGGCCCCTGCTGGCAAAGATGTACTGAAATTATCGACAGGTGATGAAAAGTCTGGTACGCAGACAGATAAAGCGGCTGCCAAGGCTGCAGCTAATGCTGCCCAGGAAGAAGCCACCGCCAAAGAAAATGCCATCAAGGAAGAACAGTCTCGTGCCGCAGCCCTGGAAAAACAGGTAGCGGACATGAAGAAGTTGATGGAGTTGAAGAATAATGCACTGTCGCAGGCTGAGAAAAACGCTGCGCAAGCCACGAGTCCAGAAGCCAAAACACCAGAGCCTAAAGCTGAAACACCTGCTGCCACTGAAAACAAGCCTGTGCCTGCTGAAGTGCTGCCAGCCCCAGCAACAGAACTGGCAACGCCAGTCCCTGAAAAAGCACCCGTAGATCCGGCAGCTATAGATCCAGCAGTCGAGCCTGAGCAACCTTCATTCATGCAGGTACTGCTGCAGCGCTTAAAGAATATCAGCCCTGTCTTGCCATGGGCATTGATTGCACTGCCGATTCTGATTTGCGTGTGGGCACTGATCAGGATACGCCGCAAAAAAGAGATCGATACTTTTGAAGATGCGATACTGACTGCGCCTGCCACTGAAATGCAGAACAATACAGTGTTCGGTGATACACAGGCAGCTTCAGGCGATACCTCGTTCCTGACTGACTTCTCGCAAAGTGGTGTTGGTGGCATGATAGATTCACACGATGTGGATCCGATTGCAGAAGCTGAAGTCTACATGGCCTATGGACGTGATGCGCAGGCGGAAGAGATACTCAAAGATGCGATCCAGAAAGACCCGGAACGCCAGGAACTCAAGCTGAAGCTGCTTGAGATTTACCAAAGCACTAACAACAAGGGTGCATTTGAGTCGCTGGCAGGTGAAGTGTATGCCAATGTCGGCCCTAGCGACCAGACCTGGTCTAAAGTGGTTGCCATGGGGCAAAAGCTTGACTCGGAGAATTCACTTTACCAAATGCCGGCACTGGATAATTCAAGTGCTGAAGCGCCTGTGGTTGAAGCGGAGAATGCAGAGCAGGGGTATCACTTTAATTTTGAAGCGCCAGCGCTTGAATTCGAGTCATCCGACAAGCCTGCAAGAAGCGTGACCGAGCCCTCGATTGTTGATGACTTATCCATAGAATCACCCAGTGAGACAGCACCGGAAAAATTTGCAGAGTTGCAGACAGATTTCAGTGTGCCTGATGACACACCAGTGAATAAGTCTTTGGTTGACGCACCTCTGAATGATGAGTCTTTTGATAGGGGTGAACGGGCAGACGCTTTGCCAGCATTCACAGAGCCAGCACTGGAAGACTCTTTGCCAGAAGTCGCTGAAGAAAAAAATACGCCTGCAGACCGTCTGGAAAGCGATTCAGTCTTAGACGTGCCTGACGAAAGTGATTTCAAGTTTGAGCCGGATGTCCCGGCAGAAACCGCTGAACCAGCCGCTGAATTGTATCCAGCGAATGATGCTGAGTTGACACCTAAGGCATTGGATTTACCTTCACTGAATCTTGATGAAGAGTCCACAGGTTTTGAAAACCGTCGTCCGGATAGAACGCAATCCACGACCGGCGAACAAACACTTTCATCCGATGATGCTGTGTTTGAATCTTTACCGGAATTGTCACTTGAACTGGGTGGCCCAAATGATTCAGCTTTCAATAGAACTCAGGAAGAGGATGATGCTGTTGAGATTGAAGAGATCAGCCTGGATACAACCGATGACGACAGGCTTAGCCGTGTACCGGAAGACAGTTTCAGTACAGAAAACACTTTCCCCGAGATTTCGCTCGATGTAGGTGCCAAGCCAGAGGATAGCCTTGCAGAGTTTGATGGCGAGCCGGAAGAAGTGAATACCAAACTGGATTTGATCCAGGCCTATATCGATATGGAAGATATGATAGGTGCGAAAGAGCTGATCGAAGAGGTGCTTAGCGAAGGTGGCGAGCGCCAGCGACAGCGTGCCAGTGAGTTACTTGAGAAAGTCGCATAAACACAAGGCCGGGTAACCGGCCTTTTTCTTTGTAAAAAATAATTGCTGCTAAGTAAATCACCCAAAGAATTAATTTAACTTATGGCGCTCATATGGCTAAATCAAACAGTCAACGTTTTCCAGCATTTTGAAAGGAAACTTGCCAAGTTAATACTGGCCAGAATTAGGCGTTATGCCATACAGCCCTTATACTATGCGCCATGAAAATTGCGATTGGCATTGAATATCATGGTGCTTATTTTCAGGGATGGCAAAGCCAGCCGAATGGCCGTGGCGTACAGGATGCCGTTGAACATGCCATCGCGATGGTGGCCGGTGAAAAAGTAAGGATGCATGCCGCAGGCCGTACCGATTCCGGTGTACATGCACTGATGCAGGTTGGGCATTTTGAGACGACAGTACAGCGCCCGAACACTGCCTGGGTGCGCGGCACCAATGCACACCTGCCGCCCTGGGTCCGTGTACGCTGGGCTTGTGAAGTGGCTGAAGAATTTCATGCCAGGTTTAGCGCCAGGGCACGCAGTTACCAGTATGTGCTTTATAACCATGCCGTGGCGCCAGCCAGTCAGCATGGGCGTGTGGGCTGGTATCATAGACCTCTGGATATAGCGCCTATGCAACAAGCAGCAAAGTTGTTACTGGGTGAGCATGATTTCAGCGCGTTTCGCGCCAGTGAGTGCCAGGCCAGTTCCCCTATACGCACCATGCACCGTGCCGAGGTCAAGCAGCAAGGCCAGTATATTGTTTTCAGTTTCCAGGCGAATGCCTTTCTGCAACACCAGATCCGCAATGTGGTGGGTGCATTGGTCTATGTAGGGCAAGGCAAGCTGGACATATCCGCCTTTGGCGCCTTGCTGGAAAATAAGAACAGGGCGCTTTCGCCACCGACCTTTATGCCTGACGGCTTGTATTTTACCGGCGTCACTTATGATGCAGTCTGGCAGCTGCCGCCATGCGAAACTGTTTGGGATTAATAAACTGAATGAAACAGATGAAAAGAACCAGGGTTAAAATTTGTGGCATTACACGGCAGGAAGATGCATGGGCGGCCATCGATGCCGGGGCAGATGCGCTGGGCTTTGTGTTTTATGCGACAAGTCCGCGCGCCGTCACTGCGTCGCAGGCGCAAGCCATCATGAAAACCTTGCCACCTTACATCAGTAAGGTCGGCTTGTTTGTAAATGCTGCTGCTGCAGAAGTGCAGCAGGTTGTGGCGGAGACTTCACTGGATTGCCTGCAGTTTCACGGCGATGAAGCAGCGGACTATTGCGAGAAATTTAATCTGCCTTATTACAAGGCAATCCGCGTTAAACCGGAACTAAATTTGATACAATGCGAGCTTGATTTTGCGTCAGCTTCCGCCTTGCTGCTGGATACTTTTTCAGAAAAAGCGGTGGGCGGTACCGGGCAGACATTCGACTGGACCTTGATTCCAGCAGGCATGCAAAAGCCGGTGATTCTGGCCGGTGGATTAAATCCTGATAATGTCACGCAAGCTTTACAACAGGTTCAGCCCTATGCCGTGGATGTAAGTGGCGGGGTTGAAGCGCAAAAAGGGATTAAATCCCAGGAAAAAATAACAGCATTCATGCAATTGGTGATGCAGCAGGATGCGATTCGCAATAGGGCGGTTTGAATAATAGAATGATATATGGAGTAGCGCATGCAAGTGTATGACATGCCAGACAAGCGGGGCCATTTTGGCCCATTTGGCGGAGTGTTTGTTGCAGAAACCCTGGTAGAAGCCCTGGAAGAGTTACGGGTGATGTACGAAAAATACCGTCACGATCCCGAGTTTCTGGCTGAATTCGCTTACGATCTCAAGCATTTTGTTGGTCGTCCCAGCCCGATCTACCACGCCAAGCGCTTATCCGACAAGATTGGCGGCGCACAGATTTACCTCAAGCGCGAAGATCTAAACCATACCGGCGCACACAAAATCAATAACACCATAGGCCAGGCATTGCTGGCCAAACGCATGGGTAAGCCGCGTGTGATCGCTGAAACCGGCGCGGGCCAGCATGGCGTTGCGACTGCTACCATTGCAGCCCGGTTGGGCCTGGAGTGTGTTGTGTATATGGGTGCTGAGGATGTCAAGCGCCAGGCACCCAATGTGTTCCGCATGAAATTGCTGGGCGCGACCGTGATTCCGGTGGAAAGTGGCTCTAAAACCCTGAAAGATGCATTGAATGAAGCAATGCGTGACTGGGTCACCAATATTTCGAATACGTTTTACATCATCGGCACAGTTGCCGGACCACATCCTTACCCGATGATGGTGCGTGACTTCCAGGCCGTGATCGGCATTGAAGCCAAGCAGCAGATGCAGGAAATGATAGGCCGCCAGCCGGATGCAGTAGTTGCCTGTGTCGGTGGTGGTTCCAATGCGATGGGTATTTTTTACCCGTACATTGATGTTGAAGGTGTGCGCCTGATTGGCGTGGAAGCCGCAGGTCACGGTCTTGAAACCGGCAGCCATGCTGCGCCCCTGACCGCGAACAGCCCGATAGGCGTATTGCACGGTAACCGCACTTACCTGATGCAGGATGCAGATGGCAATATCGTGGAAACCCACTCTATTTCTGCTGGCCTGGACTACCCTGGTGTAGGGCCTGAACATGCCTGGCTGAAGGATATCAAGCGTGCGGAATATGTGGCGATCACCGATGATGAGGCGATGAACGCTTTTCACCAACTGTGTCGTACCGAAGGCATTATTCCGGCGATGGAATCCAGCCATGCACTTGCCTATGGCGAGAAGCTGGCGAGAACCATGTCACCTGACCAGGCTGTGTTGGTGAATCTGTCCGGGCGTGGTGACAAGGACATTAATACCGTTGCGAAACTATCTAATATCACTCTGTAGCCCTATCCATAAAAAAAGAATTCTTTGCTATGTCTCGCATCCAATCTGTTTTTGCTGAACTCAAGGCGCAAGGGAAAAAAGCGCTGATTCCTTATTTTACCGCTGGTGATCCTCATCCTGATGACACCGTACCTTTGCTGCATGCGCTGGTTGCGTCTGGTGCAGATGTGATTGAACTGGGCGTGCCATTTTCTGACCCGATGGCCGATGGCCCGGTGATTCAGCGTGCCAGTGAACGTGCTCTGGTGCATAAAATGGGATTGCGCAAAGTACTGGCAATGGTCAAAGACTTTCGTGAAACCAACCAGAAAACACCCATTGTGTTAATGGGCTACGCAAACCCGATCGAAGCGATGGGTGCGGCACAATTCGTTGAACTGGCTAAAGACGCCGGTGTGGATGGCGTGTTAACAGTAGATTATCCGCCGGAAGAGTGTGAAGAATTCAATCAGCAACTGGCACAAGCGGATATCGACAGTATTTTCCTGTTATCCCCAACGACGGAGCCTGCGCGTACAGAGTTGATTGTGAAGCAGGCCACTGGCTTTCTTTACTATGTCTCGCTCAAAGGCGTGACCGGTGCGGGTAACCTGGATATTGTCGAAGTAAAAAAGCGCGTTGCTGAAATCCGGCAGAGCACCACATTGCCTATTGGCGTGGGTTTTGGCGTAAAAGATGCAGCGACTGCGCGTGAAGTATCCGCCATTGCTGATGCGGTTGTCGTCGGTAGCCGCATGGTGCTGGAGATTGAGCAGTCAGATGCCTGTAACCTGATTCCTAATGTGCAGGCTTTGATGAAAGAATTGCGTACTGCGATTGATGCTGCCTAGCGTCATCACACTATTCGAGCAGGAGAAACTATGAGCTGGTTAGATAAAATCCCCCAAAAAATCAAACGTGCGGTCAGTGGCGAGCGTAGAAACATGCCGGAAGGACTCTGGCATAAGTGTGATGCCTGCCAGACCGTACTCTATCGTACCGATCTGGACGCAAACCTTGAGGTGTGCCCGCAGTGCGGACATCATCACAGACTTGGCGCTCGCGCGCGCCTGAATGTATTCCTGGACGCGGAAAACCGTGTTGAAATCGGCGCCGACGTGACGCCGGTGGATGCCCTGAAATTCAAGGATAGCAAGACTTACGCGGAACGTATGCGTAGCGCGCAACGTGACGTAAAAGAGAAAGATGCATTGATCGTCATGCGCGGTACTGTTGAACGCGTGCCGGTAGTCGTGGCTGCATTCGAATTCAAATTTATGGGTGGCTCCATGGGCTCCGTGGTGGGTGAGCGCTTTGTACGAGGTGTACAGGCCGCGATTGAACACAAGTGTGCTTTTATCTGCGTGTCTGCCAGCGGCGGCGCACGTATGCAGGAAGGCTTGCTGTCATTGATGCAGATGGCTAAAACCAGTGCTGCCCTGACCAAATTATCAGAAGCCGGCTTGCCGTATATCTCTGTATTGACTGACCCGACCATGGGTGGCGTTTCGGCAAGTTTTGCCATGCTGGGCGATGTGATTGTGGCTGAACCGAATGCGCTGATTGGCTTTGCCGGCCCGCGCGTGATTGAGCAGACAGTACGTGAAACCTTGCCGGAAGGCTTCCAGCGTGCCGAGTTCCTGTTGACGCACGGCGCGATTGACATGATTGTTGACCGCCGTGAAATGCGCGCGAAGTTAAGCCAGTTGTTAGCCAGTTTCCTGAATATTTCTAAAGTTGCCTGATGTCGTTTCCCTTGCCCGAGCTGCCTGTCACAGTCGAGGCTTGGCTTAGCTATATAGAATCATTGCATCCCAAATCGATAGAGATGGGATTGTCCCGGGTACAGGCTGTCGCAGCGCGCTTGCAGCTTGAATTCCCTTCTACTGTCATCACCGTCGGCGGCACCAATGGCAAAGGCTCGACCTGCGCCATGCTGGAGCGTATTTATGCCACCGCAGGCTACCGCGTTGGCTGCTACACCTCTCCGCATCTGGTGCAATACCAGGAACGTGTACGCCTGAATGGCGCCTTGATCAGCGATGAGGTGTTATGTGCCGCATTCGCCGCCGTCGAGTTGGCGCGTGAGGAAATTGCCTTGACTTATTTTGAGATGGGAACGCTGGCAGCGTTATGGGCGTTTGAGCAACAACCGCTGGATGTCGTTATTCTCGAAGTAGGGCTTGGTGGCCGTCTGGATGCGGTCAATATCGTAGATGCCGATTGTGCGATTGTGACTAATGTCGATCTCGATCATATGGAGTTCCTGGGCGATACCCGCGAATTGATCGGGCATGAAAAAGCCGGGATTTATCGCAAAGAGCAGATCGCCATTTGCGGCGATTCCCAACCGCCAGTCTCACTGCTTAACTATGTGTCAGCATTGGGTGTGCCATTAAAGCGCTTGGGAGTGGATTACCGGATTGATGCCGGTAGCAATCAACAAGCTCAATACCAGGATGCGCAGGGCGCATTGGCGGTTGACTCTCTAAGATTATTTGGTGACTACCAGTGGCAAAACGCAGCCAGTGCCATCTATGCGGTGCGCGCCTTGCATAGCCAATTGCCTGTCACTGATGAAGATTTGCTGCAAGGATTGACTGCCACTGAAGTGGTTGGCCGTTTTCAATACTGGCACCGTTCACCGGATGTCATTCTCGATGTGGCACACAACCCGCATGCGGCGCGGGCCTTGCGACGTAATTTGCAGCAATTGAGCGCAGAGGGCGGTCAGGTATTTGCAGTGTTTTCCATGCTGTCTGATAAAGATATCGCTGGTGTGGTGGATATCCTGCATGATGTCATTGATGAGTGGGATATCGCGCCGATTCAACATCCGCGTGCTGCCAGCGTTGAATACCTGCAGGAATGCCTGGCTCACAAGGTTTCCGGGCAGCAAATAAAAGCACACCAGGATCTGCCAGCAGCATTAAGAAGCTGTTATAAAAAAGCGGCAAAAAATGATAAAATTATCGTGTTCGGCTCATTCTTCACCGTGGCTGCCATTCTGGAAATAACACCTGACCAATGGATTTCATAACCCGGCCTATCTGGCTGGCGATCAGTGAAATGATCCGAGTGAGAATTTAAGACAATATGGCAAGAGATACTTTGACAGACAAGGAACTGGTCCTCAAGAAAACGGCGCGCAGGCGGCTGGTGGGTGCCATCACCCTGGTGATTTTAATGTTGATTGTGTTACCTTTCGTATTGAAAGACAGGGTGGTAGAGCCGGCGCATGACGATGTCGAAATCACTGTCGTCAACCAACAAGCCAACCGTGAACCGATACTGGAACTGCCAGATGACGATGTCGAACTGGATGTAGAAGCGACACCGGCCTCGAGTGCCTCACCTAAAACAAGCTCTCCCGCAGAAACACCCGTTGCGCATATCGAAGACGTGCCCGCAGCAGCGCCTGCTGCTCCTTCTGCACCAGTCAAAACCGCACAGGCAGAACCTGCCCGCGTCGCTGAACCACCAGTAGCGAAACCAGTTCAAACAGTAGAACCCAAAGTAGAACCCAAAGTAGAACCCAAAGTAGAACCCAAAGTAGAACCCAAAGCCGCGGCGAGCAAGCCGGTAGCTAAAGAAGAGCCAGTTTCCTCCGATAAAGTATCAGGTAAGTTTTATGTGCAGTTCGGCGTGTTTTCTGACCCTGCCAATCTGGAAAACCTGCAAACCAAATTGAAGCAGGCCGGTTTTGAAGCATCCACCGATAAAGTTGATGCTGCCGGTAACAAGTTGCGCTTACGGTCGCGCACCTATGCGACGCGTAACGAAGCGGGGGCAGCATTGAAAAAACTGGAAGCTGCCGGTTTTAGTGGCATTGTGGCGAAATCCTGAATCTGGCAATGACCATTTTTGATTATGTAGTACTCGGTATTATTGGTTTTTCCATCCTGGTCGGGTTGATGCGCGGTGCTATCCGCGAACTCTTCTCTGTGATCGGGTGGGTGCTGGCGTTTTATCTGGCTAACAAATTTAACAGTGAAGTCATCAGCTACATCCCGGAGCAAGTGCCTGGTGAAGCGGTGAAAGCAATCGCGGCGTTCCTGCTGGTATTTTTAGCGGTATTATTTTTGTGCACGCTGTTTGCCGTGCTACTGACGACATTGATCAAGGCGGTTGGCCTCGGTGGCCTCAATCGTGTGCTGGGCGGCCTGGCTGGTGCAGCCAAAGGTTTACTGATCGTCTGCATACTGGCGATGCTGGCTGCGATGACCGATATTCCCAAGGATGCACGCTGGACCAACGCCATGTTAAGTGCCCCTGTTGAGGTGCTGGTCTTGAATTTGCTGCCGTGGATACCATCTAGTATTGCTGAACATGTGCATTTGGAACATCAGCAGGCGGATGAGTCTCTCATTTAATTTGTAATCTAGTCTTGGATAGGATGTCGCTATGTGTGGAATTATCGGTATTGTAGGTAAAAACCCGGTGAACCAGTTGTTGTATGACGGGTTGCTGGTGCTACAGCATCGCGGGCAAGACGCTGCAGGCATTGTGACTTGCGATGGTAATACTTTCCATATGCATAAAAATAATGGCCTGGTGAAAGATGTTTTTCACACGCGCCACATGCGTAACCTGGCGGGCAATGTGGGTATTGCCCATGTGCGTTATCCTACAGCCGGTTCTTCCAGTGCGGCTGAAGCACAACCGTTTTATGTGAACTCCCCGTTTGGTATTGTGCTTGGCCACAATGGTAACCTGACAAATTCTGAACAGCTGAAATCTGAAATGTTCAGGCAGGATCTGCGTCACATCAACACCAGTTCCGACTCTGAAGTATTGCTGAATGTGCTGGCACATGAGATTGAAGCGACTTCCAAGAGTGCTTTGCTGAACAGCGATATGGTCTTTGATGCGGTTGCCGGTGTGCACAGACGTTGCAAAGGCGCTTATGCCGTAGTCGCCATGATTGCCAACTTTGGCTTGCTGGCCTTCCGTGACCCGCATGGTATCCGTCCATTGGTGATCGGCAAGCAGGAAACCAGCAAAGGTACTGAATATATTGTCGCATCTGAAAGCGTGGCGCTGGATGTACTGGGTTTCAAACTCGTACGCGATGTAGAACCAGGCGAAGCGGTATTTATCGATATGGACGGCAACCTTTTCAGCCGCCAGTGTGCAACTAATCCTAAACTGACTTCCTGTATTTTCGAATATGTTTACCTGGCGCGTCCGGACTCGGTGATTGATGGCGTATCTGTCTACCAGACACGTCTGGATATGGGCACCTTGCTGGCTGAGAAGATCAAGCGCGAATGGGCAGATAAAAAGATTGATGTGGTGATCCCCATCCCGGATACCAGCCGCCCGAGTGCTTTGCAATTAGGCATTGCACTGGGCCTGGACTATCGTGAGGGATTTATCAAAAACCGCTATATCGGCCGTACCTTTATTATGCCGGGCCAGGCATTGCGTAAAAAGTCGGTGCGCCAGAAACTGAACCCGATTGGCATTGAGTTTAAAGGCAAAAACGTCCTCCTGGTCGATGATTCGATTGTGCGTGGCACGACTTCGCAACAGATCGTGCAAATGGCGCGTGATGCTGGTGCGAATAAAGTCTATTTCGCCTCTGCGGCGCCACCAGTGCGTTACCCGAATGTGTATGGCATTGATATGCCTAGCCGCGATGAGTTGCTGGCTACCAACCGTACTGACGAAGAGATCTGTGCCGAAATCGGTGCCGATGCCTTGATCTACCAGGATCTGGATGCGCTGAGAGAAAGCATCACTAAATCCAATCCGCATATGACTGAATTTGATTGCAGTTGCTTTGATGGCAAATATGTCACCGGCGATGTGGATGCCGCCTACCTGAACCGTATTGAGGCAGCGCGTAGCGACTTCAATAAAAAACAACCACCGCCAAATTCAACTACCCAGCTGGATTTGAATCTGTTATCGACAGATTTGGTAGGCGTGGACTGACCCTTGACAGGCGCCGGCAAAAGGCGTTTAATGAAATTGCGCTGATTTGAGTGGCGAACTTTAACCGAAGCCGAACTCAGCTTGCGAGCGCATTATAAATCCTGCTAAAGCGAGAGCCCAAAGACCCGTTTTAGCGCAATGCTAAAGCGGGTTTTTTATTGTCTTTAGTTTTTATTAAAAGATTCAAGATAGTTGGAAGATTAAGAAATATGAACGATCAATACCATTTGGAAACGCTGGCGGTACGCGCTGGCTCACTGACCACTGAGTTTGGTGAAAATTCTGAAGCGCTGTTCCTGAATTCCAGTTTCCGTTTTAAAAATGCGGCCCAGGCTGCTGCCAGGTTTGGCGGAACTGAACCGGGCAATATCTACTCACGCTTTACCAACCCGACCGTGACCATGTTTCAGGACAAACTGGCCGCCCTGGAAGGCGCAGAGCAGTGTGTGGCAACCGCCAGCGGCATGGCCGCTATCCTGGCCTGCATCATGGGCATTTGTAGCGCCGGTGACCATGTGGTGGCATCGCGGAGTGTGTTCGGTACCACAGTGCAGCTATTTTCCAACATCCTCAAACGTTGGGGATTAGAGGTGACACTGGTGTCACTCACCGATGTTGATGCCTGGAAAGCCGCCGCCAAACCGAACACGAAGTTGTTTTTTGCCGAAACGCCTTCCAACCCGTTGACCGAAGTCGGGGATATTGCCAGGCTGGCAGAGATTGCACACGCAGCAGGCGCTTACCTGGCGATTGATAATTGTTTCTGCACCCCGGCATTGCAACAGCCTCTAAAGCTGGGTGCCGATATTGTGATCCACTCTGCAACCAAGTATATCGATGGTCAGGGCAGGGTGCTGGGCGGCGCTGTGCTGGGTAACAAAACGCTGATGGAGCCGGTCTATGGTTTCCTGCGTACTGCAGGCGTGACCATGAGCGCATTCAATGCCTGGGTGTTTGTCAAAGGCATGGAAACCTTGCAGATACGCATGGAAGCGCACGCGGCGCGCGCACTGGCGATTGCACAATGGCTGGAGCAGCAGCCTCGCGTAGCCCGGGTTTATTACCCGGGTTTGCCGTCACATCCGCAATATGCACTGGCTCAACAACAGCAAAGACTGGGTGGTGGCATTGTCACTTTTGAAGTAAAGCCGCGTGCCGGGCAAGCTGAGCAGGAAGCCGCCTGGGAATTAATTGATGCTACTAAACTGATTTCAATCACGGCCAATCTTGGGGATGCAAAATCTACCATCACGCACCCAGCCACCACAACGCATAGCCGGGTGACAGCTGAGGCACGTGCCGAAACCGGTATTAAAGACAATCTTGTGCGTATTGCCGTAGGGTTGGAGCATGTGGAAGATTTAAAAGCCGATTTAAAGTTGCTGACACAGGCTTAATCTCGTTTTCAAAATTCCGGTTTATCACTTTGCCAGTCATTGGCATTGTGATAAACCGTTTTCATTTGTGCACGGTATTTCACCGCACAATCTATACCTTGCAAAAGCCAGAGATTCTAATTCTTCCTTATCCCCGATTATTTCTTGCCCGCAGGCACAATCTACGCCATTTTTGGCGCGTTTTAAGCAGCCAGAAGCAGCTAAATATGCTAAAATCGCGAGATAATTTTTAACTATAAAATGGGTCAAGAATGAGTCAGTCTCCCGATCAGTTTGCTAAAGAAACCCTGCCTATTAGTCTCGAAGACGAGATGCGCCGCAGTTATCTTGATTACGCGATGAGCGTGATTGTTGGTCGTGCTTTACCAGATGTGCGTGATGGCCTGAAACCAGTCCACAGACGTGTGCTGTTCGCCATGCACGAACTGTCGAATGACTACAACAAGCCATACAAAAAATCTGCCCGTATTGTTGGTGACGTGATCGGTAAGTACCACCCGCACGGCGATACGGCGGTGTATGACACCATTGTTCGTATGGCGCAGCATTTCTCTTTACGCTATATGCTGGTCGATGGCCAGGGTAACTTTGGTTCTGTGGATGGTGATAACGCGGCGGCGATGCGGTATACGGAAATCCGTATGTCCAAGATCGCGCACGAACTGCTGGCGGATATCGAGAAAGAAACCGTCGATTTTGGCCCTAACTATGACGGCAGCGAGCAAGAACCGCTGATCATGCCAACGCGTATTCCTAACCTGCTGATCAACGGCAGCTCGGGGATTGCTGTGGGGATGGCGACCAACATCCCTCCGCACAACCTGAATGAAGTGCTGAATGGCTGTTTTGCGCTGCTGAAAAATCCGGAAATCACCATTGATGAGCTGATTGAATATATTCCTGCGCCAGATTTCCCAACCGCAGGCATTATCTACGGTACCGTAGGCGTCAAAGAAGGTTACCGCACTGGCCGTGGCCGTGTCGTGATGCGTGGCCGCACCCACTTTGAAGACCTGGATAAAGGCGGACGCCAGTCCATCATCATTGATGAACTGCCATATCAGGTCAACAAAAAGACCCTGATCGAGAAAATCGCCGAGCTGGTTAACGAGAAGAAAATCGAAGGTATTTCTGACCTGCGCGATGAGTCGGACAAGTCCGGCATGCGTGTGGTGATTGAGCTTAAACGTGGCGAAGTCCCTGAAGTTATCCTGAATAACCTCTACAAGCAAACCCAGCTGCAAGATACCTTCGGCATGAACATGGTGGCCCTGATGGATGGCCAGCCACGCTTGCTCAACCTGAAGCAAATGCTGGAAGCTTTCCTGCGTCATCGCCGCGAAGTGGTGACACGCCGTACTGTATACGAACTGCGTAAGGCGCGTGACCGCGGCCATGTGCTGGAAGGCCTGGCCGTTGCATTGGCAAATGTGGACGAGATGATTGCCATCATCAAGGCTGCACCAACGCCTCCGGAAGCGAAAAAAGAATTGATGGCACGTGACTGGCACTCCACCGTGGTGGAAGAAATGCTACAGCGCGCAGCCATGGAAGCATCGCGGCCGGAAGGCTTATCTGTAGATTTTGGCCTGACGCCAAACGGCTACCGCTTGTCAGATGTTCAGGCGCAGGAAATCCTGCAGATGCGTCTGCAACGTCTGACCGGCCTGGAACAGGACAAGATTGTCACCGAATACAAAGAAGTGATGGATATCATTGCCGATTTGCTGGATATCCTGGCCAAGCCTGAGCGTGTCACAGCGATTATTGTGGAAGAACTGAACGAGATCCAGAAACAGTTTGGCGACAAACGCCGTTCCGAGATCGAACACAATACGCAGGATCTGTCTCTGGAAGACCTGATCACACCGCAAGATGTAGTGGTGACCTTGTCACATACCGGCTACGTTAAATCACAGCCGTTGGACGAGTACCGTGCCCAGCGCCGTGGCGGCCGTGGCAAACAGGCGGCAGCAACTAAAGAAGATGACTTTATCGACAAGATGTTTGTCGCGAATACGCATGACTATATTCTATGCTTCAGCAGCCGTGGCCGTGTCTACTGGCTCAAGGTTTATGAAGTGCCGCAAGGCAGCCGTGTCAGCCGTGGCAAACCGATTGTGAACCTGTTCCCGTTGGAAGAAGGGGAGAAAATCAACGCCATCCTGCCGGTAAAAGAGTTTGACGAGAACCATTTTGTATTCATGGCAACCTCTATGGGTACGGTGAAGAAAACGGCGCTGACCGAATTCTCCAACCCACGTAAATCCGGCATTATCGCGATTAACCTCGATGATAATGATTACCTGATCGGTGCTGAAGTGACCAACGGCAAGAATGACATCGTGCTGGTTTCCAACGGTGGTAAAGCCGTATGGTTCACCGAGGATGATGTGCGTCCTATGGGCCGTGCAACCCGTGGCGTACGCGGTATGAAACTGGCTGCCAAGCAACGCGTACTTTCCTTGCTGATTGCCGAGAATGACCAGCAGTCTGTCCTGGTGGCCACTGAAAACGGTTACGGCAAGCGTACAGTGTTGTCAGAGTTCCGCCATTCAGGTCGCGGCACGCAGGGTGTGAAAGCGATTGCCATCAGCGAGCGTAACGGCCTGGCTGTGGCGGCGAGATTGGTGACCGCAGATGATGAAATCATGCTGATCACTACCGGTGGCGTATTGATCCGTACCCGCGTCAAGGAAATCCGCGATATGGGCCGTGCAGCACAAGGCGTGACGCTGATCAACCTGGGTGAAGGCGAAAAACTGTCCGGTTTGGAAAAAATTGTAGAAACCGACGAAGTTGAAGGCGAAGAAGACGAGAACCAAGAGTAACCAGAACCAAGAGTAACTAGAACTATGACAAAGATTTTTAATTTTTCTGCAGGCCCGGCAGTCTTGCCAAAACCCGTACTGGAACGCGCACAAGCTGAGATGCTTGATTGGCATGGCAGCGGTATGAGTGTGATGGAAATGTCACACCGTGGTAAAGAGTTCACCAGCATCCTGGAAAAAACGGAAGCGGATTTACGCCAGTTGCTGGCGATTCCAGCCAATTATAAAGTGCTGTTTTTGCAGGGTGGTGCCATTGCTGAAAATGCCATCATTCCTATGAACCTGCTCAATGGCAAATCGGCAGACTACGTAGTCACCGGTTCCTGGAGCAAGCGCAGTGTGAAGGACGCCAAAGCCTACGGGCAGATTAATATCGCTGCCTCGGCTGAAGCGGATAATTTCACCCATGTGCCTGCATTTGCTGACTGGCAGTTAAATCGTGATGCGGCCTATGTGCACTATTGCACCAATGAAACTATTAACGGTGTCGAGTTTCTTGATGTGCCCGAGACGCACGGTGTACCTATCGTCGCCGATATGTCTTCACATATCCTGTCACGCCCGATTGATGTATCAAAATATGGTGTGATTTATGGCGGTGCACAGAAAAATATCGGTCCTGCCGGCTTGTGCCTGGTGATTGTGCGTGAAGACTTGCTGGAGCAGGCTTCGCCACTCACACCAGCGGTATTCCACTGGAAAACGCAGGCGGAAAACCAGAGCATGATCAATACGCCGCCCACTTACAGTATTTATATTGCCGGGCTGGTATTCGAATGGTTGCTGGCACAGGGCGGGGTAGAGGCCATTGAGAAAGTCAATATTGCCAAAGCCCAGCTGTTATACGACTACGTAGATCAAACCGGGTTTTACTATAACCCTATCCAGCCAGCGTACCGTTCCCGGATGAATATTCCATTCCGTTTACGTGATGAGAGCCTGAATGATGCTTTCCTGAAAGAGGCTGGCGCACGTGGGTTATTGCAGTTGAAAGGCCATCGCTCAGTCGGCGGTATGCGCGCGAGTATTTATAATGCCATGCCTATTGAAGGCGTCCAGGCATTGGTCAATTTCATGCAGGAATTCGAAAATAATAATTCTTAATTAACATTAAGTATAAGTTTTAAATGTCTGATTTATTAAAAAAATTTAGAGATAAAATTGATGCCATCGATGCGCAGGTACTGGCATTGGTGAACGAGCGTGCGGCACTCGCGCGTGAAATCGGACATTTAAAAGATGATGGTGTGATTTACCGTCCGGAACGTGAAGCGCAGGTCATCCGTCGCCTGCAAGCCGAGAATGATGGTCCACTGTCCCCGGAAGCCGTCAGCCATATTTTCCGTGCCGTGATGTCCAACTGCCGCGCGCTGGAAAAAGAACTGTCCATCGCTTTTTTAGGGCCTTTGGGGACTTACAGTGAGGAAGCCGCGCTGAAACAGTTTGGCGAAGGCCGCCAGGCGGTGGTGTGTGCGAGTATCGATGAAGTATTTCGCACCGTTGAAGCAGGGCAGGCCGATTACGGGATCGTACCCGTGGAAAATTCCACCGAAGGGGCTGTCGGCATTACGCTGGATTTGCTGTTAGCCAGCGCATTGCAGGTTGTCGGTGAAGTGACTTTGCCGGTACATCACTGCCTGTTATCTGCCCAGCAGGACATTGCAAAAATTTCGCATGTGTTTTCGCATGCGCAGTCCTTGTCGCAATGCCATGAGTGGTTGAATAAGGTTCTGCCAAGCGTAGAACGTGAGGCCGTGACCAGTAATGCGAGAGCGGCGCAGATGATACATGAACTGGTTGCGACTCAAGGTACCTTTGCGGCAGCCATTGCCAGCAAACGAGCCGCTGAATTGTTCGACCTGCATGTCCTGGCCGAGAATATTGAAGATGATCCGAAAAATACCACGCGTTTCCTGGTGTTGGGTAACCATGCGGTTGCACCGTCAGGGCAGGATAAAACTTCGCTGGTCATGAGTGCCCACAATAAACCGGGTGCGGTATTGCAATTGCTGGAGCCCCTATCACGGCATGGTGTGAGTATGACCAAGCTTGAATCGAGGCCTTCGCGTCAAAACTTGTGGAACTACGTCTTCTTTGTCGATATTGAAGGGCATCAGCAAGCGCCTAATGTGCAAGCTGCACTAAAGGAACTGGGTGACCGCGCGACTTTTCTTAAAGTGTTGGGTTCTTACCCGACCGCCATTATTTAACTATTCAATATTTAACTGGCCAAACTATGTCTGATGCATCACGCCTGTCTGAGTTATCCCAATTAGCGCCTGCGAATATTCGTGCGATTGCCCCTTATCAGGGAGGCAAACCTATCAGTGAGCTGGCCCGTGAAATGGGCCTGAATGAAGCAAATATCGTCAAGCTGGCTTCTAACGAGAATCCGTTAGGCATGAGTCCAAAAGCGCAAATGGCGCTGGAAGAAGCTATTTATGAGATTGCGCGCTATCCGGATGGTAACAGTTTTGCCCTGCGCGATGCAGTCAGCAATAAATATGCAGTGAAGCCTGAACAGATTGTATTTGGTAATGGCTCCAATGACATTCTGGAATTGGCCGCGCGTGCATTTTTAACAACTGGCGATGAAGTGATTTATTCGCAGCATGCATTTGCGGTCTACCCATTAGTCACCCAGGCCGCGGGCGCTACAGGCGTTGTCGTGCCCGCGCTTGCGTTTGGGCATGATCTGGCTGGTTTTTTAAAAGCCATCACGCCTAAAACCAAACTGATCTTTGTGGCCAACCCGAATAACCCGACCGGGACGCTGATTGCCAAAGCCGAGTTAAAAGACTTTTTGAAAAAAGTGCCCGGGCATATCGTGGTCGTGCTGGATGAAGCCTATGATGAATACCTGTCAGTCGAGGATAAGTCTGAAGCAATTACCTGGTTAAGCGAGTTTGATCACCTGATTATTTCACGTACCTTCTCCAAGGCTTACGGGCTGGCTGGGTTACGTGTAGGCTTTGGTTTGATGCATGCTGCACTGGCTGACCTGATGAATCGCGTACGCCAGCCTTTTAACGTGAATAGCCTGGCACAGGTAGCGGCCACAGTGTCGTTGCACGATGAGGATTTCGTTTCACGCAGCTATGCTGCCAACAAGGCCGGAATGACACAGGTCACGCAAGGCCTAACCAAGCTGGGGCTCAGCTTCATCCCATCCTTTGGCAACTTTGTCAGCTTTAAGGTGACCAATGCTAGCGCCATGAATCAGGCATTGTTGAAACAAGGTGTGATTGTGCGGCCGGTGGCCAATTATGAAATGCCGGATTACCTGCGTGTGAGTATCGGCTTGTTTAGCGAGAACGCACGTTTCCTGGAAGTGCTGGAACAGATTTTAAAGTCATGAAAACTTACGAAAAACTAGCAACCGACGATGTTCGGGTGCTTGAAATCAAACCACTGGTCAAACCGGCTGAGCTATTGTCACGCCTGCAGGAAAGCACCATCAGCACACAGAATATACTGAAAACGCGTACGGCGATTCACCATGTATTGCACCAGGGTGATGACCGCCTGGTAGTCATTGTCGGGCCGTGCTCTATCCATGATACCGAAGCTGGCATGGAGTACGCCAAACGCTTGCTGGAAGTTCGTGACCGCCTGGGCAATGAGCTGCTGATCGTGATGCGTGTATATTTTGAAAAACCGCGCACTACGGTAGGCTGGAAAGGGCTGATCAATGATCCGCACCTGGACGGTACTTACGACATCAATCTGGGTCTGGAAAAAGCACGCCGGTTCTTGCTGGAAGTAAATGAGATAGGCATGCCGGCAGCCACCGAGTTCTTGGATGTCGTCTCCCCGCAATATACCGCTGACCTGGTTAGCTGGGGCGCAATCGGTGCGCGTACGACAGAATCGCAAATTCACCGCGAGCTAGCATCAGGCCTTTCTTGCCCGGTTGGTTTCAAGAATGGCACCGACGGCGGTGCTAAAGTGGCAATCGATGCGATCAAAACTGCTGCTAGCCCGCACCACTTTCTGTCAGTGACCAAAGAAGGTGAGTCAGGCATTTTTGCGACCAAGGGTAATGAAGACTGCCATGTGATTTTGCGTGGGGGTAAATTACCCAATTTCGACGCAAAAAGTATTGCCGAGGTCTGTGACCAGCTTGCTGATGCTGGCCTGGCTCCAGTGCTGATGGTGGATTGCAGTCATGGTAACAGCCAAAAACAGTACAAAAACCAGATTGCCGTGGTGGATGATATTTCAGCACAAATTGCCAATGGCGACAGCCGTATTATTGGCGTCATGCTTGAATCCCATTTAAATGAAGGTCGCCAGGATCATACACCCGGTTGCATACTGAACTACGGCCAGTCGATTACCGATGCCTGTCTGGGCTGGGAAGACTCGGTTTCTGTACTGGAAAAACTGGCTATTGCTGTCAAAATGAGACGTGAAAAAAATGCTGAGCAAGAGTAGTAAGCAAGCAAAATGAAATAGAAAAGCCGCATCTTAGATGCGGCTTTTTTGTTTTATTGCAACTTGACGCCTGTGCTCATGAAAATCATGAGCAGGGAATCATTGTCAGTAGCAGGGTGTTATTGCAACCCATGCGTATGATGCCAGTCATACCAAAGGTAGTGTGAGTGTGGCAAGTAAGCGCATGGGAACACACTATTGTTAGCTGTAGAGATCTCAACGGCGATCAGGTAATTATTGTATGATGACCTGCAAGGTCTATAACCATTAAAACAAGAAGCAATTTATGTATATACACGTGTTGGGTGCTGGTGCTGGCGGGGGTTTCCCGCAATGGAACTGTAATTGTGAGAACTGTGATGGGTTGCGTAAAGGCACGATCAAGGCCACACGTCGCACACAGTCTTCTATCTGTGTCTCCAGCAACGGTGTTGATTGGGTGCTGTTTAATACCTCGCCGGATATTCTGCAGCAAATCCAGGAGTTTCCTCCTTTGCAACCTGGCCGCGCCATCCGCGATAGCGGTATTCAGGCAATTATTTTAATTGATGCACAGATTGACCATACCACAGGCCTGTTTATGTTGCGGGAAGGCCAGGTAAAACGCGAAATCTACTGTACCAAAATGGTCTATGAAGACCTTACCAGCGGTAACCAGATCCTGAATATCCTTGGTCATTACTGCGGCGTCAATCATCACGAGATTGCCATTGATGGTAACGATGTCAGCTATGCCGATAGCTTTGAAATTCCAGATGTGCCTGACCTGCGCTTTACAGCGGTTGCACTCAAGAGCGCTGCGCCACCATACTCTCCCCACCGCAATAACCCGCACCCTGGCGACACCATAGGCGTACTCATTGAAGAGATCTCAACCGGTAAAAAATGCTGGTACTCGCCTGGCCTGGGTGAAATCGAACCACACTTGCCACCATTGATGAACCAGGCTGATTGCATCATGGTGGATGGCACTTTCTGGACCAATACAGAAATGCTGGATATGGGATTGATGACCAAAACGGCGCGTAGCATAGGCCATAATCCACAGTCCGGCCCGGGCGGCATGATAGAAGAACTGGATAAGTTCGGTGCGGATAAGCCGGTGCGCAAAGTGCTGATTCATATCAACAATACCAACCCGATTTTAAGAGAAGATTCCGCCGAGCGCGCGATACTTGACGATCATAAGATCGAAGTGGCGTACGACGGTATGGATATCATTCTTTAGGAGACCAACATGAACGCAGTGACGCAGGCACAATTACCCTGGACGCGTGAAGAGTTCGAGGCCAAGTTACGTGAAAAAGGGCAGGGCTATCATATTTACCATCCATTCCATGTGATGATGTATGAGGGTAAGCTGACTAAAGAGCAATTGCAGTGCTGGGTGGCTAACCGTTTTTATTACCAGATTGCCATCCCGATGAAGGATGCGGCGATTTTATCCAATTGTCCAGACAAGGAAGTACGCAAGCAATGGATAGTGCGTATTACCGACCACGATGGTGTGGATGACCAGATCGGCGGTATTGAAGCCTGGATCAAGCTCGGTGAGGCAGTTGGGCTGACGCGTGAACAGGTGACTAGCCTGGAACTGGTGTCACCTGGCGTGCGTTTTGCGGTGGATGCCTATATCAACTTTGCCAAGCAGCGCTCGTGGCAGGAAAGTGTATGTTCCAGCCTGACCGAGTTGTTTGCACCGCATATCCACCAGCAACGGATCAGTTCCTGGCCCAGTATGTATCCATGGGTGAAAGAGGAGGGCCTGATGTACTTTAAAAAGCGCCTGACCGAAGCCCGTCGTGATGTGGAACAAGGCTTGGGTGTCACGCTGGATTATTTCAGTACCTCGCGGGAGATGCAGTTGAAAGCGCTGGATATCCTGCAATTCAAGCTCAATGTACTATGGGTGATTGCAGATTCGATCATGCTGGCTTCTACCGAGATCAAAACCGAAGGCCGCGATTATTTGCGTCAACCGGTCATTAAGATTCAAGATTAACGGTAATTGAAAGATTTGAAAATAATGGAAAATAATATTCAACATTCAGATATCTATGCAATCGCTTTTCACCATCGTTTTCAATGGGAAGAGGCGCAGCAGAGCTATGTGATCCTGTTTCCGGAAGGCATGGTCAAATTGCATGGCGGGGCTGGCGAGATTTTAAAGCGGGTTGATGGCAAGGCCAGTGTAGGCGATATCGTCACTGAGTTGAAAACTGCTTTTCCGGACGCAGAGGGTATTGAAGCCGACATTCTCGGCATGTTTGACCTGGCTGTTGGTAAAGCCTGGTTACGCAAGGTGAATTAATCCGCAAGGAGAGAGCATCATGGCACAATTAAACAATGGCGTGGCAGCAAATGTGACACAGAAACAACCGCTATGGTTGTTGGCAGAAGTAACTTACCGTTGCCCCTTGCACTGTGCTTTTTGCTATAACCCGACAGATTATGACAAGCATACTAAAAATGAATTAAGTACCGAACAATGGATCAGCGCCCTGCGTGATGCACGCAAAATGGGGGCGATCCAGCTAGGGATATCCGGTGGTGAGCCGTTATTACGAGACGATATCGAAGAGATCGTTGCCGAGGCGCACAAACTTGGGTATTACAGCAACCTGATCACCTCTGGCGTCGGCCTGACAGAAAAACGCATCCAGGCATTTAAAGAAGGTGGCCTGGATCATATTCAGCTCTCCATGCATGATGTGACTGAGGATATCAGCAACTTTATTACCGATACGCGTACTTTCGAGCTGAAGAAAAAAGTCGCCGCCATGATCAAGGCGCATGGCTACCCCATGGTGCTGAATGTAGTCATCCACCGTTACAACATCGACCAGGTAGGCAAGATACTTGAGATGGCTGAAGCACTGGGCGCTGACTATGTCGAATTGGCCAATACCCAGTATTACGGCTGGAGCTTGGTTAACCGTGACCAGCTGATGCCTACCCGTGAACAGCTCAATCGCGCTGAGGCCGCGACTAATGCTTTCCGCGAGCGTGTAGGCAACAAAATGAAAGTATTTTTTGTGGTGCCGGATTACTTTGCTGACCGCCCGAAAAAATGCATGAATGGCTGGGGTGAAGTATTTATGATTGTCACTGCCAATGGTGATGTTTTACCGTGTCACTCTGCCCGCGTCTTACCTGGTATGGAGTTCCCGAATGTGCGCGAAAATGGCCTGGAATGGGCCTGGAAAGAATCACCGGCATTCACCAAGTATCGTGGCAAGGACTGGATGAAAGAGCCTTGCCGTAGCTGCGACGAGCAGGATAATGATTTGGGCGGTTGCCGTTGCCAGTCTTACATACTAAGCGGCGATGCCGAAATGGCAGATCCGGTATGCACCAAATCGCCAAACCGTCATTTGATTGATGAGGCACTCTTAAGCTCACAAAACCCGTTAGTGCGCGAGCAGCCGATTATTTTCCGCACCGACAAAAACTCCAAGAAATATGTGGCTGGGGATAAGGAAAGAGTTGATCAATTTCATGCCTTACCCTGACCATCGGGCATATGCTTTATAATCAGCGGGCGCATTTTGCGCCTGTTGTTTTTTATCATGCGTGATTTCATCAGCAGTTTTATTGGTGATCTATTTTTACGTGATCTATTTAATAGTTTCATTTCTAATAGATCCATTCTGAAAGAGTCAAAGTGCAGCATTCGGTATTACTGGTCTATGTATTGGCGGCGCTGGCTGCACTTGCGCCTTTTGCGATTGATACCTATCTGCCTGCCTTCCATGTCATGGCCGATTCGCTACAGGCAGACCCGCTCTCCATACAGCAGAGCCTGACCTTTTACCTGCTGCCATACGCGGTGATGACCTTGTGTCACGGCGCGGTTTCCGATGCTGTAGGTCGTATCACGACCATCAAATGGGGGCTAGGCATTTTTGTCCTTGCCAGCATAGGCTGTGCATTTGCTCCCAATGTGGAGACATTATGGCTGTTCCGTGCCCTGCAAGGCATGAGTGGCGGAGCAGGAAATACGGTTGCCCGCGCCATGGTACGGGATTTGTTTGATGGCCCGCAGGCACAACGCGTGATGGCCACCATGCAAATGCTGTTTGGCATTGCACCTGCCATTGCGCCTATCCTTGGCGGCGTATTGCTGGGCATTCATTGGCAGGCTATTTTTATTTTCCTGGCCTTGTATGCGGCAATCACCTTATGGGCGGCAACACGTTACTTGCCTGAAACGGTGCCTGCCGAAAAACGCGTGCGCTTTTCGGTTAAAAACATCGCCCAGACTTATGGAAAGATGCTGGGTAATCGTCAATTCCTGATACTGACTGCCTGTGTCGGCCTCAACTTTTCCGCTTTTTTCATCTATGTACTCGCCAGCCCGGTGTTTCTGGTTGAGCATTTGCATTTGACCAGCCAGCAATTCGGTTTTTTGTTTGTCCCAACTGTGGCAGGTATGATGACAGGCTCCTGGCTGGCCCGGCATACAGCCGGTAAATTTTCTCCGGCCCGTACCATACGCTGGGCATTTGGCTGGATGGTGATGGTAGCGAGCATGAATGTCGCCATACAGGCGACTTACGCAGGTGAAGCAGTCTGGTGGATGGCAATATTGCCTATCGCTTTATTTAATGTGGGTATGGCAACGGTAGTGCCAATACTATCGATTGCAGCGCTGGATTTTTATCCCAAATCACGCGGCACGGCGGCCTCTGCCCAGGCATTTATGCAAATGGTGTGTTCCACACTCAGTTCAGCGGTCATTGTGCCTCTGGTGTGGCATTCAACGCTCAGTATGTCTGTGGCCATGCTGGGCATGACACTGGTCAGCGCGTTACTCATGCTCATGATACATCGCCGGTTTAAGTATTCTTGATACATTTGGCATGCACTCAAACTGCGCAAATGTCGGGCCTTTCTAGATTTGATCGCGTATTTGAAATACCTGTGACTCCTTTAAGATAATCCTGTAAATAACTGTTCGTACAGCAGTAACACTTAAAAAAGCAGATGGGAGTCATCATGGAAATATCCAGAGAAGAAGAAGCACTAAAGGCCTACGTTAAACTGCTTACTGGTCAGGGCGTCAGTCAACGCATGTTAATCCAGCGTGAGTTCACCATTATCCGCTTGAGTGCGTTTTTAAAAGACATTCCATGTGCCGGCAGTGAATATCGCCAGGCTGTCGATCGCTTTATTGCCAGTATTGATACAGCTGAAATTCCGATGGTATTGCCAGTTGTACGTGAGTTTTTCTCATTCTGGGTGCGCGATATCAAAGCGATTGCCGCCATGAGCCAGGCCAAGGTATTTAACGGCAATGTGCCGATGGCGACCACCACGCAAGATGAACTGTTCAAACATTGGTATGACCTGGACAAAACCATGATGTCCACGACTGAGAAGAGCATTATGGAGGCTTTCCTTACGGCTTCAGAGGCTAAGGGTTTTGATGCTGCAGCCTTTAAAGAACGCATGCGCATGGCGAAGCATTTGCTGGTGTCGCTACGTCAGGTACCACATAAGCAATCCCATAGTTACCGCCAAACCGTGGACAGAAACCTGCCGTTGTTTAATGCGCTAGGTACACAGCATGCTTTTTTGAGTGTTGCGAGAGAGTTTTATTACTTTTGGCGTGGGGATATGTTGAAACCACAGCATGTGCAGCCTCACACTAAACCACAGGTTAAAACACTAGCGATGGCGATGGCAGCTTAAGAAGCTAGCATACGTCTCGGGTAGAATAGTAAGAAAGATAAAACCGCCAGCCTTAACGCTGGCGAATTTTTTGCAGGATCAAGGCAGACAGCTCTTCAATAGAGCGGCTGGTGGAATCGGCCCAGGTAATGCCATAACGCCTCATCATGGTTTCAGCTTTTTCGATTTCTTTACGGCAGTTATCCAGCGAAGCATAAAAACTGTCAGGACGACGCTCGCTACGTACTGAATGCAAACGTTCCGGCTTAATGGTCAGGCCAAAGATCTTGTCTATATTTTTTTCTACTGCTGCCGGAAATGAACCGCGCTCAAAATCTTCAGGAATCAATGGATAGTTGGCAGCTTTTATGCCGAACTGCATGGCCAGATAGATGCTGGTCGGTGTCTTGCCACAGCGGGAAACGCCGATCAATATCACTTCAGCTTCATCCAAGCCGGTATTAGTCATGCCGTCATCATGGTTCAGCGTGAAATTAATCGCTTCCATGCGCTCATGGTAACTGTTGCCCATAGAGCTGTAAGCAATGCTGGCACCTGTCAGTGGCTCCTGGTTGAGCTCTGAGCCCAGCGGGTAGATAAAACGGTGGAACAGGTCAATAAAATAGGCATTAGCCTGCTTCAGCCGGTTTCTGTGTTCACCGTTACCGACCGACATGATCACAATCGGGCGGATGCCGTCCTGGTCTGCGACTTTCTGGATATGCTCGAAACCAGCTTGTACCTTTTCATCATTATCAGTGAAGGGCAGGCGGGTGGTGGTGAATTTGGTATTTGGGAAATGCTCAAGCAGCTTGCTCAAGGCACCCGCCGTAATCCCCGTACCATCAGAAATAATAAACACAGAACGGTGATTCATGCGATTGCCTTGAGTTAAGAGCTTTAAAGCTTAAAATTACTTTTTAGTCAGACGCTGCCAGGTGGCAACCACAGTATCCGGGTTCAGCGAGACAGACTGGATACCTTCAGCAACCAGCCATTCAGCAAAGTCTTCATGGTCAGAAGGGCCCTGGCCACAAATGCCCACGTATTTACCTAAACGGTTACAGGTGCTGATTGCCATTTTGAGCAGTACTTTAACTGCATCATTACGCTCATCAAAGCCATCTGCCAGAATACCCGAATCGCGGTCCATACCCAATGTCAGTTGTGTCAGGTCATTGGAGCCAATGGAGAAACCATCGAAGTACTCCAGGAACTGCTCAGCCAGCAAGGCATTGGATGGGATCTCACACATCATGATCAGGCGCAGGCCATTTTCACCACGTTTGAGCCCGTTGGCCGCCATGATTTCCGTCACGGCCCTGGCTTCATCCAGGGTACGAACGAACGGGATCATTAACTCAACGTTCTCCAAACCCATTTCATCACGGACTTTTTTCATGGCCTGGCATTCCATGGCGAAGCATTCTTTAAAGTCTTCTGCCATATAGCGCGCAGCGCCACGGAAACCGATCATCGGGTTTTCTTCATCCGGCTCGTAAATGTCGCCACCGACCAGTTTTTTGTACTCGTTAGACTTGAAGTCTGAAGTACGCACAATCACTGGTTTTGGGTAGAACGCAGCTGCAATCGTCGCCACGCCTTCAGCGACTTTATCGATGTAGAACTGTTTAGGGCTGGCATAGCCACGTGCACGGTTATGAATAATCGTCTGCACGGATTTTGGCATGGCATCGACGTTCAAAATCGCTTTCGGGTGAATGCCGACCATGTTGTTAATGACAAATTCCAGACGCGCCAGGCCAACGCCATCGTTAGGCGTTTGCGCAAACGTGAACGCCATATCCGGGTTACCTACGTTCATCATGATTTTGCATGGCGGTTTAGACAATGCACTATTCGATTGTGTAGAGACTTCAAAGTCCAGGGCACCGTGATAAACAAAGCCTGTTTCACCTTCGGCACAGGAAACCGTCACGATTTCACCATCGCGCAGCAAATCTGTCGCATTGACTGAGCCAACAATCGCAGGGATGCCTAATTCACGCGCAATAATGGCTGCATGGCAGGTACGGCCACCACGGTTCGTCACCAGGGCACTGGCGCGTTTCATCACCGGCTCCCAGTTAGGGTCTGTCATATCGGCAACCAGCACGTCACCAGGTTGTACTTCATGCATATCGGCCGGATCCAGCACGATACGCACAGGGCCAACGCCCACTTTTTGCGTCACGGCACGACCGGCAACCACTGGCACTGAAGAGTGCTTCTGTAACTTGAATGTCTCGGTAACATTCTTGGCCGCTTCCTGGGATTTCACGGTTTCGGGGCGTGCTTGCAGAATATACAATTTATTATCGAGACCGTTTTTACCCCATTCGATATCCATTGGGCAACCATAATGCTGTTCAATGGTGATGGCGTAGCCCGCCAGTTCCAGGATGTCCGCATCACTCAAGGAATAGCGATTTGATTCAGCGGCATCCACAGGCACTGTATGGGTAGATTTACCCGCCTGAGTCGCATCAGAGAAAATCATTTTTATTAGCTTGGAACCCATGGTACGACGCACAATCGCCGGTTTGCCCTTGGAGAGCAAAGGCTTATGTACATAGAATTCATCTGGGTTAACCGCACCTTGTACCACAGTTTCACCCAGGCCATAGGAAGCCGTAATAAAAGCAACATCCTTATGACCGGACTCGGTATCGATAGTAAACATCACACCGGCACAGCCGATATCGGAACGCACCATCTGCTGTACGCCTGCTGACAGGGCCACATCGGCATGCACAAAGCCTTTATGCACACGGTATGAAATAGCGCGGTCGTTATATAAAGAAGCAAATACTTCTTTAATGGCATGGTTGATGTTATCCAGGCCGTGGATATTCAGGAAGCTTTCCTGCTGACCGGCAAATGAAGCATCCGGCAAGTCTTCTGCCGTAGCGGAAGAACGTACTGCGAAAGTAGTCCCTGCCGCTGATTTATCGATCAGTTTTGCATAGTTCTGGGCAATGGCGCTTTGCAAAGCAGGCGGGAACTCCGCCTCCATGATCCACTGGCGGATCTGGCTGCCACACTTAGCCAGCGCTTGTGTATCATCCGCATTCAGTTTGTCGAGTAAGTCATTGATTTTTTTATCTAAGCCGTCCTGAGATAAAAATTCACGGTATGCATCCGCTGTGGTTGCAAATCCGGTAGGTACGCGTACACCTTTGGCATTGAGTTGAGAAATCATCTCACCTAACGAAGCGTTTTTGCCACCAACTGACGGCACATCGCTATTTCTGAGATTCTCAAATGGAATAACATGACTTACCATATAAAACCCTTAATTGTTTTAAATCAGATGATAATCTATCGCGGGAAGCAATGGATTGAATTCGAAAGTGAGGCTTACTATTGAGCTTAACCTGTTTCTGGAATTACTTTTCTACCTGCATTATGCCAAAATCATGTTTTAATGTCACGTCAGCATCGCGCTGACATCCCATATTTTTCAGCATCAGTATAATTTACCTTCATGAACGCAGTGATCCCCTCGAAACGCTCGGTCAGCGTGAAGACCCATGGCCGGTTACATCTAGGTTTTTTTGATCTAAGTGGGCAAGCCGGGCGACGGTTTGGCAGTGTGGGTGTGGCGATTGATGCTTACCAGACTGCACTGACACTTTCAGCTCAACCTCAGCAAACGCCGGTAGATCCGTGGGCGTCCAGCATCCTGCAACAGCACTTGAAATTCCTGGAAAAAGATACACCACTTGATCTAAACATTCAGCAGGCGATCCCGCGGCACAGTGGCCTGGGTTCAGGCACCCAGATGGCATTAGCCGTAGGGGCAGGGGTGAACACTTTATTAAACCACGCTGTTGACAGCTCCCGGATCGCAGCAGCCCACCAACGTGGCGCGCGTTCAGGTATTGGCATCGCTACCTTTGATCATGGCGGACTGGTGGTGGACGGTGGACGAGGCCCGAATACCAGCGTGCCTCCTTTACTGGCTCGTCACGCTTTCCCGGAGGCATGGCATTTTTTACTGATTGCTGATCAAAGCCGTGATGGTTTGCATGGTAGTAGTGAAAAAAATGCGTTCAAACAATTACCACCTCTCAGTGTCGCGGCAACACATGCGATTCAGCACCGATTACTGATGCAAGGATTACCTGCCTTGATAGAGCAGGATTTCGATGCGTTTAGCGCATTTGTTGGCGCATTGCAGAGCTATAACGCTGAGTATTTCTCGCCTGCGCAGGGCGGTACCTATGCCAGCCAGTCTGTTGCGCGTATTTTGGATGGATTCCATCAGCAAGGCTATCGCGGTTTAGGCCAGACCTCGTGGGGGCCTACCGGCTTCGTATTGCTGCCTTCAAAAGCCGAGGCCATAAAGCAGCAGGCAAAGCTGGTGCAACAATATGCGGCTGACACGCATTTATCTTTTATTGTGACTGCCGCAATCAATGATCCGGCACATATTGAAATAAATAGTATTGAAAATTAGCCTGAGTTACAGTTAACATTAAATGACATGTTTTTGAAAAGTTACTGTTTTTAAGGTCTGCTTTTGATTTTGAACCTGCGCAGGATTGTGTATATTGCTACGTGATACTATTTAGTAAACGGATTCCACAGGGGGAATAATGAAAAAAACCAGTATTATGCATTTGTTCACGGCCGCTAAAAATGCCAGTCCATTCGATGTGAATATGGCGTTCGATGCAGGCTATGAAAAAATTATTTCCTATACAGATGTCACGCTAAATGAAGTAATCGCCTTGACTCAGGATGCGATTTTTTCGCGTAGCCCCAGCGGTCTTAAACAACAGGCTTTATTCTTTGGTGGCCGCGACATCCAGGTCGCACTGGAAATGCAGAAACAGGCACGCAGTGCCATGTTTAAACCATTTGAATGTCATACCTTTTCTGATCCTTCCGGCGCTTTTACTACCGCAGCGGCGATGCTGGCAAAAGTGGATTTTTACCTGCAAAAATCCGGTAGCGGCTTGGGCAAAGAGAAAGTCGCTATTTTCGGTGCCAGTGGCACCGTGGGTTCAACCGCTGCGTTGATAGCCGCCCGCCAGGGTTCTACAGTGCTGATGGTGGCACATGCAGATACCGCAAGCATGCAAGCTTATGTAGATAAATTATCCAGCAGTTACGATGTGAAACTGCAAGTAGTAGATGGCAGCTCCGAAGAAGCTAAAGTCGCTATCCTGAACGAAGCAACTGTAGCTTTATGTGCGACACCTGCTGGTATTCGAGTATTGGAAACCCGCCAGTTTGCCAATTCCAAATCATTAAAAGTGGTGGCGGATGTGAATGCGGTTCCACCTTCAGGCATCGAGGGCGTGGATACATTCTCCAATGGCGGCTTGATTGAAGGCACGCAAGTAGCCGGATTTGGTGCATTGGCGATTGGCCAACTGAAATATGTGACGCAGAACAAATTGCTGGAGCAAATGCTGCAAAGCGAGTCTCCCATGCATATTGATTACCATCAGGCGTATGAATATGCCTGTGCCCACGTGGAGTAATTGCATTCTTGCGGTTGGCGATTGTGTCTCAAAGTGCGCGTATCTATGCGGAAATGGCGAATCGCGAAGGGTTTGAAGTATTAGCGATTGATGCTTTTGCAGACGTTGATACGTTAGCAGCCTCAGAGGAAGTTTGGCGATTACCTGCATTGTGTGAGCAACTAAATGCTGCAGATGCAAAAGCTTTAATAACTAAACTGGATGCATGGCAGCCGGATTTTTTGCTGATAGGCTCTGGCTTTGAGGCAGATGCTGATTGTTATGCAAGCTTGTACAAGCGCTTTGCATTGCCAGGCAATGCGCCGGAAGTGATTGAACAGGTAAAAAATCCATTTTGGTTAAAGGCGCATTGCGTTAGTCGTCATGTCAGAACGCCAGAGGTGTTGTCACAAGCTCCCCAAAATGGACGCTGGTTATACAAGATTGCCGGGCAGAGCGGTGGGGCGCATGTAAGTGATTGGAACGAAACTTCGGTATTAAATGCTGCGAATGGTTATTGGCAAGCATTTCAGTCCGGCCAGCCGGTAGGGGCGTTGTTTGTGGTAAGCAAAAATTCAATCACGCTGATTGGTGTGCATGCCCTCAAGCAACGGCCTGAAAAGTATACATATGCCGGGGCTTCGCGTTTACATGATGAGAAATTAACGCAAGCCATGCAAGAATTGTTAGATGCGGTCGTACCAGATTCCGGCCTGCTTGGTATTAATAGCCTGGATGCAATCTGGCAAGATGGCCGTTTGCATGTGTTGGAAATCAACCCCAGGCTAAGCGCCAGTATGCGTTTGTATGCAGCGTTGCCTTTGATACAGTCGCAACTCGCCAGTTGCCAGGGGATGGAGATCCCTGAATTGAATGTATATAAAACACATGCCAGTCATTGCATCGCGTATGCAAAACAAACGTTAGAAATAAATCAGGCGGAGCTCCCAACCTGGTTGGAAGACCGGCCTGAAAATGGCACAATCAACAGGGGCGAACCTGTATGTAGCCTGTATGCAGAAGGGCCTTCAAAAGATGCGGTGCAACAGATTTTGCAAGATAAAAAAACACAATTAAAGAAACTATGGGGCACTTATGTCTGTGAACACATCGAATTCAACATCCATTAGCGTGCAGCAATACAGTGCACCACTGGTCGCACACCTGATCGCCAATGCACCTGCACTTGGCTGCCTGGTGACCACGCATGAAAGTGGCGCCACCATTATTGATGCCGGTATCCAAGCTCCTGGTGGTCTAGAAGCCGGGCGCATCATTTCTGAAATCTGCATGGGTGGATTAGGTGGCGTAACGTTGCAGCAAGTTCCGCAATTCGCTAACTGGCCGCTAAGCGTAGTGGTCACTGCCAAGCAGCCTGTTATTGCCTGCTTAGGCAGCCAGTACGCCGGTTGGGCATTGTCACACGAGAAGTTTTTCTCACTCGGCAGTGGTCCTGCACGCGCCATTGCGCAGCGCGAAGAAGTATTCAAAGATATTAATTACAGTGATAAAGGTGAGCAGTCGGTGTTGGTGCTGGAAACAGATAAAGTGCCACCAGTGGAAGTGATTGAGAAAGTCGCCAGGGATACTGGATTGCCGGCCAATAAACTGACTTTTATCCTGACCCCTACACGCAGTATTGCCGGTTCGCTACAAGTGACTGCACGCGTACTAGAAGTCGCTCTGCACAAGTGCCATACCCTGCACTTTGATTTGGATGCCATTGTTGATGGCTACGGCGTGGCGCCAGTGCCAGCACCTTCACCGGATTTTATAACCGGCATGGGCCGCACCAATGACGCTATTTTATTTGGCGGCTTTGTCCAGTTATTCGTTAACGCTGAAGATGCTGCCGCAGAGCAACTGGCGCAGCAATTACCTTCTTCCGCTTCTAAAGATTATGGGCGTCCATTTGCTGAAGTTTTTAAAGCAGTTAATATGGATTTCTACCAGATTGACCCTATGCTGTTTTCACCGGCCAAAGTCAGTGTCACTAACCTGAAGTCTGGCAAAACTTTCTTTGCCGGACAATTCAATGAGGCATTGCTAAACCAGTCCTTTGGTGGATAAATATTCATCTAAACTTGGGTAAGCTTCCAAGACATATTGCATAAAAGCTTAGGTATATTTGGTACGTAAGCTTTCAATAATGTCTTATCTCAGCATTCAGCGCCTGCCATCTTTCAGATTGTATGAAAATCGTTACTATCTTCACCGATGAAGTCGCCCAGGCGGGGGGCTGGCATGGGCAAGCCCTGGCACAGGCATTTGCCCGTCAGGGCTGGCAAGCGCACATGGTGTGCCTTGATAGCTGTCATGTCAGTATCGTCGACCAACGTGTGCAGGTGCATATTCCAGGCTTGTCGCAACCTTCACCCATCGCCTTTGTGCGCGGCGTTGCTGCCGGATCTACCCAACAAATCATCACCCGCATGAATATCCTGCATACCCTGCAACGTCAGGGGATGACCATCTATAATCATGCCCGCGCCATTGAAACCACCGTCGATAAAAGCCTGACTACGCAGTTATTAGCCGAGCATGGCATCGCGACACCCAATACCTGGGTGTGTGAATACCGGCAGGTTGCACATCCCCTGATGCAACAGGCACTGGATAACGGCAAAACGCTAGTGATCAAGCCATTGTTTGGCTCTCAAGGCAAGGGTGTGCGTTTGATCGAACACACGCGACAATTTGCATTGCCGCAGGATATGTTTGTCGATGGCGTTTACTACCTGCAGGAGAAAATAGATTGCGGTATAAATCAGCATGATTACCGTGTGTTTGTCGTCAATGGCGAGCCGGTAGCCGTGATGCGGCGGCAAGGAGATGACTGGCTACATAATGTGGCGCGTGGCGCCCGATGCACGGCGAGTGACGAAGCTGATGTGGCTGAAATAGGCGTAAAGGCAGCCAATGCCATTGGCATCAATTATGCCGGGGTGGATATCATGCGCGACAAGCACGGAAAACTGTGGGTAATCGAAGTGAACAGCATCCCCGCCTGGCGTGGCCTGCAAACCATTACGGATTTGAATATAGCGGATATCCTGGTGGCGGATCTGTTACGTTTTGCCCAGGGACAATAATGCCATGAACGTACAAGATGCATATTTAAAAGCGTGCCTGGCTGAGCTGGAAGCCCTTAAACCGGGTAACGTACACATCTTTGCCGATGGTCATGGCATGCAGGTGCAACACTTTATCGATAGCGCTGAAGTCTCGGCACCGGTGCTCTGCGATGACGCGGAGTACGGTGATCGCACCCTGGGTCAACGAATCTTTGCAGCGTTAGAGGTCACCTATGCCAAAGTCGCCTGCAATACCAACTTAGGTATCATTCTATTGGCTGCGCCTATCGTGCATGCTGTCTTGCAATATCCGCATTTGCCTCTGTTAGCCGGGCTAAAGCAAGTATTGAGGGAAACGACACTGGAAGACGCAGAGCTGGCCTATGCAGGTATTCGCCTGGTGAACCCGGCTGGTATGGGCGAACGCCATGAGCATGATGTAGCAGAGCAGCCCCGGATCACCTTGCTTGAAGCAATGCGACTTGCGAGTGCGCACGATACGGTGGCGCGCCAGTATAGCGAATGCTATGGACAACTATTTTCTCAAGCGCTACCACTTTATAAAAACTATATCGACCGTTGGCAGCGTCCGGCCTGGGCATTGACTGCAGTATACCTTTACTGGCTATCCTCTGTGCCAGACAGCCATATCGCCCGCAAGTATGGCGAGGCCGAAGCATTACAAGTACAGCAAACTGCGCAGGAACATGCCACAGCGTTCATGGCACTCGAAAATCCTAAAGATTACATGAGCACATTGCTCAAATGGGACCAATCGCTCAAGCAAGCGCGACTTAATCCTGGCACCAGTGCCGACCTCACTGTAATCACCGCCATGCTGGCAATGTTGAGTTAACTCAGGAAGCTCCCCGGATCAATCAAGGTGCGCTAGATGCATGTAAATCGCCTGTATGGCTAAGGTATACTGTCTGTAAAATTAAAAAATCATTCACGAGGAGAACGCCATGACTGAACAGGTTCTAACCGAGCAGGAAATCCAACAACACTTTGCTGAATCTTTACCTCACTGGTTTTACGAAGAAGGCTGGATCCGTCGTAAATACAAAACCAATAGCTGGAAAGGCACACTGATGGTAGTGAACACCGTCGGGCATCTGGCAGAAGCCGCCTGGCACCATCCTGATTTAACCGTTTCCTACGCGTTTGTGATTGTGAAGCTCTGCACCCATAGTGCAAAAGGCATCACCATGAAAGACATTGAATTGGCACGCAAAATAGAAGAGGTCATTCAATGGCAACCGAATGCCAAAGGTGATTCTGCTCTGGAAGGTACCCCACAAGATGACCTGCGTTTCAGCTATGTAAAGTATGATAAATAAACAGCTCAACTAAGTAATTGCTACACGTTATTGATTAACGCTTGATACTGTATGTCCTTACCAGTTAATACCAGTCTGCCCCCCGCGATTTTTCTGATGGGGCCGACTGCCAGCGGCAAGACTGCCGCCACGATAGCCTTATACCAACAATTGCCGGTAGAAATTATCAGTGTAGATTCGGCTCTGGTATATCGCGGTATGGATATCGGCACCGCCAAACCTGATGCCGAAACGCTACGTCAGGCCCCGCATCATCTGATTGATTTAATCACACCGCTGGAACAGTACTCAGCGGCGCAGTTTGCCAAAGATGCACTCTCACTGATGAATGCAGCCACAGAAAAGGGGCGCGTGCCTTTGTTGGTAGGTGGCACTATGCTTTATTTTAATGCTTTGCAGCACGGCCTGAGCCAGCTTCCCGAGGCTGACCAAAATGTGCGTGACGAAATCGAAGCCGAGGCAGCTAAAGCGGGTTGGCCAGCCATGCATGCGCAGCTGGCAGTCATTGATCCAAAAGTAGCCGCCAAAATACAGCCCACAGACTCGCAGCGTATTGAGCGAGCGTTAGAAGTTTATCGTATTAGCGGTCAGTCGATGAGCACCTTGCGCGCACAATCCAGCAAACATGAACTTCCCTTCAATATCCTGAAAATTGCCCTGATGCCGAGTGAGCGCGCCGTATTGCATCAGCGCATCGCGGATCGTTTTAAATTGATGCTTGAACAAGGTTTTATTGAGGAAGTGCAAAACCTGCTTTCCGAATATCCGCAACTTACCGCTGAAAGCCCAAGCATGCGCTGCGTAGGGTATAGGCAAGCACTGGAATATCTAAATGATCAGATTGATTTAGCTACCCTAGGTGACCATGGAGTATTTGCGACTCGGCAGCTTGCAAAAAGACAGTTAACTTGGCTAAGAGGAATGACTGATGTGCAAATTATTGATTGCTTAAAACAAGATTGGGTTAATGAGATATTAATGATGACTCAAAAAAAATATCAATACACATGATGTTTTGCTTGCAGTCTATTTCACATCTTAATAAAAAATTGAAAGGTACTTGATGGCTGAAAGAATCGACTATTTTGATGTGCTTCGTGGATTGGCAATTATTGCAGTTATTGCAATTCATGTATCCCGGACTGGAATTCAAGCTGGCGAAGATAGCATCAACTTCTACGTGGCAATTTTATGGAAAAATATTTGGAGTTACGCTGTTCCTTTGTTCATTTCTATTTCCGGATACTTTTTAGCGAAAAAGTCTTTCTATCTATGGCACGATTATTTTACCTTTCTCGGCAAGCAGATACCGAGAGTATATTTGCCAATGTTTTTTTGGTCGCTTGCATTTTTATCTCTAGCAATGATGAATAGCAACACAACTTTTACTTATGAGTTAATTAAGTTAATTACCTTTCAATCTGCAGGCCCATATTATTTTATTGCACTTATTATTCAGTACTATTTATTGCTGCCACTGCTTAAAAAGTTTGCAAATATCGAAGGTTTAATAATTAGTATAGTGATTAGCTGCTTAACAGTTGGGGTGATTTTTATTACTCGATATTTTATCGGAATTGAGTTGCCATTGATTATTTTTGCCGGCAACTTCTTAACGTGGGGAATGTTTTTTGTACTAGGGCTTTATTTGGGGCTGGGTAAGCAGATCAACATATCCAACATTGTGCTTATCAGTTTTATTGTAGTGTTTTATTTATTATCATGCGTGGAAACTTATTTGCTTGTTAATTGGTTTCATAAGCCAACAGCAATTAAATTTTCTTCGTTGTTTTATGCTCTAAGCATGATTCTCTATTTATTTAAAAATAAAGATTTAATCAGAACGAATGTGTTAAAAGAGTTAGGTAGATTATCCTTCGGAATTTACTTGGTCCACATGCTTGTGCTCGATCTTGAATCTCGTGCTCTACATAAACTAATTCCAATGTTTGACCAAGACTCATTGATTCATCTAGTGCTTTTGTCTGCGCTTGTAGTTGCAACATGTGCAATAGCCATTAGAGTTACAAATAAAATGTTATCTAGCAAAGTGAGCATATTAATTGGGTTTAAATAGTTGGTATTTATCGGTCTAATATGCGCTATCTTGGCCGACAACAGTTAGCCATACTGTTTTAGCAACAATCAGCATATCCAGGCGAGGACTCCAGTTACGCAAATACTCAAGGTCATAGTGCACACGCTGCTCCATCTTTTCCAGCGTATCTGTTTCACCCCTGAATCCGTTCACCTGTGCCCATCCGGTAATGCCTGGCTTCACTTTATGGCGCACCATGTAACCCTTGATCAGCTTGCGATACTCTTCATTGTGCGCTACCGCATGCGGGCGAGGGCCAACTACGCTCATGCGTCCTTGCAATACATTAATAAATTGCGGTAATTCATCTAATGAAGTTTTACGCAGAAATGCGCCCAACGGCGTAATCCGCTGATCATTCTTTGTCGCCTGGGTCACCTTGCCGCCATCTTCAGTCACCGTCATAGAACGGAATTTGTAGACCAGTATCTCTTGCCCATCTAAACCATAACGACGCTGTTTGAAAATGATCGCGCCAGGAGAGGTAAGTTTTATTCCAATGGCAATAATCAATAAAATAGGTGAAATCAGAATTAAAACAAACAGTGAAAACAACACGTCAGCGGTGCGTTTAGTGAAGCCATCCATACCTGTGAATGGAGTATCGCATACAGAAACAACTGGAATACCATTTACCTCAGATACACGCCCCTGGATCAAATCCGTGACAAAAATATCCGGCACAAAATAGATCGAAGTCGTGGTGTCTTTCAAATCATCCAGCATTTTTAAAATACGTGGGTGACTGGACATTGGCAAAGCGATATACAACTTGTGTACTGTGTGTAAGCGTAGATAAGTACTCAGCTCATTCAAGCTCCCAAGTACGGGATAATCTGCCTGTTCTTCAAGACGGGCTGGAGAGCGATCCTCAAAAAACCCAAGCACATTAATTCGCTGGTAATAATCTTCTTTAAGATTATCAGCCAACAAAATACCTTGCTCATTCAAACCAACAATCAGTGTATTTTGCGGCGGACCTTGCCATTCAATCAACTTGGGGCTAGCCCATTTTAATAGTTGTAATGCGGCAATTTGAGCAAGCGGCGTGATGATCAACCACGCTAGAATCATTTGCTCACTATAGAGTGTGATGTATCGGGTGACGTATGCAAAAATTAAAACGAAAAAAGCAATTAATAACCATTGTGCAATGACATCCCTGCACATAGAAAAAAAGGACTTACGAATTTTTGCGCCACTAGGGAAGGTGATCGAAAACAGAACAATCGATACGATAAATATCGACATGGGAATCTGGTTTTCAGTGTAAATGAACAGTCCCCACAATACAAAAACCATTACCAGAGGTTCAACAATCGACTCTAGCAAGTATAGCGGGCTGTTGGCACTAGCGGAGAGGCCTGAGAGAGTTCGGATGGGAGGTTTTTTAGTAGCCATAAATTTCTTGTATATTACTTTAGGTAGAGTTTAACGCATCCTAATAGGGTTGCAGAAATTTTTTGTTCAAGCGCTGCCCTTTCGGGTAGGTGCAAGACAGGCGCTAACATGATAATCTGTCACATAAATATCATCATACTCTTGCATCATTAGAGGCCTTTTTCATAATTGTTCGCGAATATTTTTTTATTCGGTCGACTATTGTTTTTTTAATAGTAGAATAAGGTAAAAGATTTATAAATCAGGGTGGCTTCATGCCTTTTAAGTATAATCGTAAAAAAAATATCTCTCTCATTCATGAGCTTCTACTAAGCTATTGCTTCTTGAATTTGTCATCCACTCCAGTTTGGGCAGATGAACTTGACACTTTGCAATTCCGCGCTTCTATTAATAAAGCATATGACGATAACTTGTTTAGACGGTCCACCGATGAAACAACTGAGCAAATTACAAGGTCAACTTTGGGAATTAAAATTGATAAGTCTTACTCCTTACAGCATGTCATTTTAGATGTATGGGTTGTAGATAACAAATATCATAAAAACGATTATTTAGATTTCGTTGGTAAAAATTACAATGCAACTTATTTATGGACATTGACACCCAGCCTGACAGGTACTTTGAGTTCTCGACAAACTGAATCAATGAATAACTTTGGGGACTTTTTAAGAACCGAACAGAATGTCCGTACATTCACTAGTAATGAATTTACAGCAAAGTATTCGCCACATCAGGTTTGGGGAGCAATTTTAGGGGTTAGCCAGAACAAGCTGGAGAACAGTCAGGTTTTTACCGCGATTACGGATTTTGATGCTAAAGGTCTAGATTATGGGGTGAGTTATGACTTTTCTTCGAAGTCCAATATAAAATTTTTAGCTCATAATAGAACAGGAAATTTTAATCAGAGGCCACTCGATCCTGTAAATCTTTTTGACAACGGCTATAAAGAAAATGAATATGAACTAGATTTATATCTCCAAGAACCTGGTCTCAGTACTTTGAGCGCGAAGTTAGGGTATGTTGACAGAGAGTACGACAACTATACTGTGCGCAACTATAAAGAGTTTATCGGTAACGTAAATTACAATTTGATTCTAACAGGTAAAATCAAAGGTAATTTTTCTTTAATGCGTACCGCTTCTCCTTTCGAAACTGTTAATTCAACTTATTCAGTCACTGATACTTTCACAACAAGATTAACTTATGATGTGTCATCAAAAATCCAAGCAGGTGTGAATTTACGCTATACAGAACGTGATTTTGAAGGGCGTGCACAATTTGACACTAGTGGAAGGAACGATATAGAACATGCATATGGTGGTTTTCTAAGTTGGAATCCTACAAAAAATATCGGACTGACTTTAAACAGTACCAAATCAACTCGTGATTCCACTGTGGCACGCTTCGATTATGAAGATACATTGACATCTGTTAATTTTGAATTAAAAATTTAGAATAGATAATGCTAGCTTTTAAAGAACAAATTTTATATCGATTTACCATGTCAGTTCTCTGACGTTATCCGAAGCTCGTTTTGTTGCTGATAATATAACTGTATATCCAACTCAACGTGAGTCGTTAATTTAAAAATGATGCATTACTTAGTAATTAAAGTGACTATAGTATTGTCCCCGATGCTTCCGAATAGACTATTGTCAATATTTTGAACCATGCTACTGTTGCAAAGGTCTGTCTGACACAAAATTAATTTGAATTTGAAGAAGAGAAAGAGTATGACCAATTATATTAAATCCCTGTTTATTTGTTTAATCGTTCTATTTAGTGTTCAAGCATATGCGGATTACACTTTAGGCGCAGGCGATGCCGTTAAGGTCATTGTGTATGGAGACGCCGACTTAACTCGTGAAACACGGGTTGCAGAAGATGGTGTCATAACTTTACCTCTAATTGGGGAGGTGGCCGTTGGCGGGTTGACAACAATTCAAGTTGAAAAGCGTGTTGCAGAACAACTAAAACGTGGTGGTTTTATTGCTAACCCACAAGTTTCTGTATTTATACTTGAGTTTAAGAGCAAAACAGTTTCTGTACTCGGTGGGGTCTTAAAACCCGGAAGATATCCAATTACGCACCCCACAGATATCAAAGATTTACTTGCTGAAGCTGGTGGGTTAACCCAAGATGCATCTGAAATCATTACTGTTGTGCGTAATGATAAACGTAGTGAATATGATTTGAATGAAGTGATTGAGCGACGTAATTTAAGTGCTCAAGATGTGCGACTTGTAGGAGATGAAACTATCTATGTTAGTGTGCGGGATGTAGCGGTGACTGGTCAGATTCTTCGCCCAGGTAAATATGGAATTCAAGGAGGCAGTCGCAAGATTAGCGATTTTGTTGCACTTGCTGGCGGCGCGAGTGAAGCGGCTGGCGAAACTTTATTTTTCACTACATCGCGGTCTGGTACGCCTGATACAAAAGAGATCAATATGGATGAGCTTTTCCGTACACCCTCTGCAGAATTCAACAAAGACCTGGTTCCAGGCGATGTGATTTATATTCCGAAAGCACCACAAGTCTATATTTATGGTGAAGTGCAACGTCCAGGCATGTATAAAATTGATAAAAACATGACAGTAATGCAGGCTATCGCAAAAGCTGGCGGCATTACAATCCGTGGCACTCAGAGATCTGTAAAGTTGCATCGAAAAAATGCAGATGGAAAATTAGTTAAGCAAACCCCGGAGCTTACAAATACCTTAGCCGATGAAGATGTTTTATTCATTGAAGAAAGTCTGCTTTAATTTTTTAGGTTGAGTTATGAATTTTTCACAATTTATTATTATTCTTCAAGCGCGCAAAAAACTTATCATTTTAGTTGCAATTCTTACAATGATAACGGCGATTGTAGTAAGTATGCTTTTACCAAAAAACTATCTTGCTACCACCAAAGTGTTATTGAATTATAAAGGTGTGGATCCAGTTACTGGCCTCGCCATTCCAGCTCAGTTAATGCCTGGCTTTTTAGGTACGCAAGCGGAGATTATCCAAAGTAAAAGTGTTGGTATCGATGTTGTAAAAAAATTGAAACTCTCTGAGATCCCATCAATCCGAGAAGACTTCGAGAAATCTGTAAAAGATAATAATGTTGACATTAATGAGTGGCTGGCTGAGAAACTGCTGAGTAACTTAAGTGTTACCCCATCTAGGGAAAGTAGTGTAGTTCTGATTGGTTATAAAGGAATTGAGCCTTCTTTCGCAGCAACGATGGCAAACTCTTTCGCAGAGTCCTATATTGCAGTTACGTTAAAACTCAAAATGGACCCTGCAATTAAAGCTTCTCAATATTTATCAGAACAAACCAAAGTCCTTCGCGAAAATCTCCAAAAATCCCAAGAGAAGTTGTCGCAATACCAACAGGATCACGGTTTAACCAGCGTTCAAGAAGCTTATGATGTCGAGGGATCTAAACTGCGAGATCTTTCTGCTCAATACGGGATGATGCAATCACAGGCTATTGATGCCAATTCTAGAAGAAATGATGCTGCAAAGAATACAGGTGAATCACCAGATGTTGCCCAGAATCCCGTGATTCAAAATTTACGAATGAGCCTTGTGACTTCAGAATCCAAACTGGCTGAATTAGGTCAACGTTACAGTAAAAATCATCCGCTATATATATCTACCGAAGCTGAAGTTGCCAAGCTGAGAAGTCAATTGGAAACCGAAATTGATCGCACAGTTTCAAGTTTGGGTAATAGTGCCAATATTAATTCTCAAAGGCTTGCAGATGTCAGATCACAGCTTGAAAAACAGAAACAAAAGGTTTTAGAGCTAAATCGATCTCGCTCAGAGTTAATGATTCTTGAGAAGGATATTGAGATTGCACAAAGCTCTCTGGCCTCAGTTAATAACCGATTCAGCCAGACTGCGTTGGAAGGGCAATCTAATCAAGCAGATATCTCTATTCTTGAAGCTGCTACACCTCCATCATCTCCAAGCAACCCTCGTTTGGTGTTAATTGCTCCATTCGCGCTAATAATCGGAGTTATGCTAGGTTGCTTTTTTGCATTGGTTGGGGAGTTACTTGACCGTCGAGTCCGCAGCAAGGACGATATTATCGGTTTGGCAGAAATTCCTGTCTATGAATACAGTGTCATCAGAGCTTAGTCGAAAGCTTCCATTTTTCCTTTTTTGAAGTAAGAGTCGTTACGTATGAATATTATAGAAACTGACACTAAAGTCCCTGCCAAAACTATCTCTTCCAGTATTGGACAATTGCTACTGGATATGGGGAAAATTACTGATAAGGATGCTGAGCGTATCCTGAAGTTTCAGAAAGAAAAGTCTATGCGCTTTGGAGAGGCTGCGATTGCACTCGGATTCGTGACTATGGAGGATATCAACAAAGCATTGTCGTACCAGTTTGAATATCCTTATGTAACTGCCGAAAAATCATCTTTCAGCAGCAGTTTAGTAGCTGCTTTTGATCCTTTTTCTAAACAGGTTGAGTCCTTAAGATCTTTAAGAACGCAGCTTATGTTACGCTGGTTTGAGCGGGGTTATAAATCTATTGCCGTTTCTTCTGCAAAAGAAATCGATGGAAGTGATGAGCTAGCTGCGAATCTTGCTGTTGTATTCTCACAACTTGGCGAGCGGACGCTATTGATTGACGCCAACCTTCGTGAACCTTCTCAGCATAAGTTATTTAGATTAAATAATAATGCAGGGTTATCCGAAATTTTGGTAGGTAGGGCCTCTACTGAAATATTAGTAAGGATTCCCTCTTTATTAAATCTGACCGTTTTGACTGCTGGAGCTATCCCGCCTAATCCGCAAGAGCTATTAAATAAAGAAACATTCGAGCAATTGCTTAGCGCATTTTCGGAACAGTTTGATGTCATTATCGTTAATGCTTCACCAATATTGCAATCATCCGATGCTCAAATACTTGCGAAGAAAATCGGTGGTGTCCTAATCTCGACCGAACAACATAAAACTTCGCTTAACGATACGCAAGCAGCTATCGAAGCGTGTCGTGGATTAGGCATAGATGTACAAATTGCTCTAAATATGGTGGTCTAAGGTGACCTCACAAGTTTTTGCAAGCGATTCGCCACCACAGAGCAAGCTTTTAGGATATTTAGCATTGCTTGCATCATTACTGGTGTTATTTGTACCTGTATTCTATGATCTTTTTATAAATGTATGGAATAGCGATACTCAATCCCACGGCCCCATTGTTTTAGGTATAGCAATTTGGTTTTTTTATTTTAAAACGAATCAGATTTTAGAAAAGCGACCCGAAATTAAACCGGCACCTTTACTAGGCTGGTTTTTTATTATATTCGGTGCTTTGATTTACCTGGTTGGTTACTCGCAAAGTGTTTATATTTTTTCTGTGATATCGCTAGTTGCTATTCTATGCGGTTTAATTTGTATTGTTTTCGGTATTAAAACTGTTCTTAAATATTGGTTTGCCTTATTTTTCTTTGTGTTTTTAATGCCTTGGCCTGCTTCAATCATTGATGCTGTCACCCAACCAATGAAAATCGCAGTTTCGTTTGCGTCAGAACACTTGCTATATGCTCTTGATTACCCCATTGCTCGCTCTGGTGTCATTCTACAGATTGGTCAATATAAATTATTGGTAGCAGATGCTTGTGCTGGTCTAAATTCCTTGTTTACGCTTGAAGCCATAGGTCTGCTTTATATAAACGTCATTAATCATCAGGCATTTTGGCGTAATGTATTACTTGCTATTTTGATCGTACCAATCTCCTTTACTTCAAACGTACTACGTGTTTGTACGCTTGCTCTTATTACCTATCACTTTGGTGATGAAGCAGGGCAGGGGTTTCTACATAATTTCTCAGGGATGATTTTGTTTATGACGGCGCTCGTATTGATTATTGTGGTGGATACGCTCATTCAAAAACTCGCTGAGCATTTTAAGATTAAATCATTGTTGAGCCAGGACTGATACAGGTTTTAAGATGAGAGACTTAATTCATAAATTACCTAATGTTCAAATGCGTCCGGCTATCGTTCTATTAGTCTTGAGTATTTGTGTTTTGATTATTGCGATTGGGATGAAGCCAGTTACGAACTATGCTAACTCTGCAAGTGATCTGGAAAATAACATCCCCAAAGAATTCGCTGATTGGAAACTGGCTCCTCAATTAATTCCCCAAGTGAGTTTGGTCAGCGATAATAATCTTCAAAACCAAATATACGATGATGTGTTAATGCGTACATACATCAACAAAAGTGGTGCAAAGGTCATGCTGGCATTAGCCTATGTAAAAGAGCAACGGCAGGATGTTAAGGTGCATCAACCCGATATCTGTTATCCAGCTCAAGGCTATCAATTGCTGCAGTCACAATTATCAACTTTTGATATCGCCACAAATCAATCACCAATCGTAGGTAAAAACCAAATTTATATCTCATCTTCCCACAGAGAAGCTGTTAGCTATTGGATTAGAGTAGGAGATGGTGCATTTTTATCCGGCCTGCAAATGCGGTTGAAAATTATTAAAGATGGGTTGTTTAAACAACGCTTTGACGATGGCATGCTTGTCAGAGTTTCTTCTGAATTGCAATCTGATGCCGATACAGAAAAGCTATTTAACTTACATGAGCAATTCCTGAATGATTTAACCTCTTCTGTTACAGCGAAGAATCTTAAATTGTTGGTTCCGGCTGCAATTTAAGTATTTATTTATCTATCGCTTTTGCTCAAACCTAAGAGCGATAGTTTGATTAAGTCTAACTCGCAGCGGTAATCCTAATCATTTCACTAAAAGAATCTATCACCCAAAAAGATAAAGATATGAAAGTCACTGTATATATCCCAACAAAAAATCGCAAAGATATTCTTGCAAAAGCAGTTGATTCAGTACTGAATCAGACATATTGGGATATTGAAGTAATTGTAGTCAGTGATGGTTCAACTGATGATACAGAGTCTTATTTAAAGCAAAAATCTTCAATCGATAATAGATTGAAATATTTTATCAAGCCAAATTCTGAAGGGGCTCCTGCCGCTAGAAATTTGGCAATAAAAAATGCTACTGGAGATTTTATTACTGGCCTAGATGATGACGATCAATTTTTGCCAAATAGAATTGAGCTGTTAATCAACTATTGGATTTTTTTAAAAGAACATTCAGTTCTACCATCATGTTTGTATACGCCTGATTTAATTTATCGAAATGGTAAAGAAGTTGGGGAATCGAAAAAGTTAGGTCATGTAAGCCATCAACAACTTTTTGAATCAAACCAAATAGGAAATCAAATTTTCGCACCAAAGTCTGTATTCATTGATGCAGGTTTGTTTGATGAGCAAATGCCGGCATGGCAAGATATGGAATTTTTTTATCGAGTGTTAAAGATGTTCGGTAATGCATCTTTATTAGACATTCCAACGCAAATTGTTGACGACACTCCTAGGGCAGATCGAATTTCAATTAAAGCAAGTAACAGGTTGAGAGCGGCTAATGAAAGATTTGTATCTAAGCATTGCCAAAATTCTGATCGTCATTCTCAAATGCTATATCTGCAAATGTTTTCTAGTTTTTATCGCATCCGCCCTAAATTTTCAGACTGGATAAATTTTATGAAGCATGGATTCTGGCCTAAAGGTATTGTTGGATTACTTGCTGCAACTTTTCGAGTTTAACCTGTCGTTAGTGTAGCTATCCGGGTCAGTATTAATCTTGGTTAATACATTAGTCTAACAATATATACATAGGTATGTGTAAGCAATATGCAGTTAAATAGATGGTTCCAACCCGTGCAAAGTAATGCTTACTATCGGCCAGAAATTGACGGGCTCAGAGCTATTGCTGTCATGCTCGTGGTATTGTTCCATGCATTTCCTACCAGGATTGCGGGAGGATTTATTGGCGTAGACATTTTTTTTGTTATTTCAGGCTATTTAATTTCCAATATTATTCTCAATGAAATTTCGAAAGGAAATTTCACAATATTAGGTTTCTACAAAAAGAGGATAAATAGGATTTATCCTGCATTAGCATTTGTTCTATTAACTTGTGTACTTGTATCAAAGTTTCTTCTTTTTAAAGCTGAGATTGCCGAGTTTGATTTATCAGTCTTTTTCTCGACGATTTTCTCGGCAAATCTTTATTTTTTAAAAACGCTCAATTATTTCGATAATAGTGCAGAAAACCACCCATTGTTACACTTATGGTCACTGGGGGTAGAAGAGCAGTTTTATATTTTCTGGCCTTTTCTTTTGCTTTATGCCGCAAAGAAAACCAATAGCTTTGCAATTAAAGCAATCACTTTGGTATTAGCAGTATCTTTTCTACTTAATATTCTTTTTGTTGCTCAATACCAATCAAATGTGTTTTATCTACCATTCACTCGATTCTGGGAGTTAGGATTTGGCTCACTATGTGCTTTGGTAACTCGTACAAATATTCATAAATATCCAATCAAAATATTCAATTGCAAAGTAAATTCAGATTTCCTGACGATGCTAGGGTTGTTATTTATAATTGTTTGCGAGTTGCTTATTCAACCTACAAGTTTGTTCCCAGGATGGTTTGCCGTATTGCCTGTACTTGGATCAGGTTTAATTTTGACATATGGAGAATCAAGCAATTTTGCAAAAAAAATACTCGCAAACCGTTTGTTCGTTTTTGTAGGTTTAATCAGTTATCCGCTGTATTTGTGGCATTGGCCCATTTTATCCTTTAGTCATATTTATTTAGGATATTTGATGGTTGGTTATGTCAAGGTTTTTTTGGTTTTTTTAAGCTTTTTGTTTGCTATTGTTACCTACTATCTGATAGAAATCCCTTTAAGGTACAAAATTACTCACAATTTAAAACCTTTATTTTTATTTATTTTATTATTGCTAATAGGTTTTTATTCGCTTGTAAGTTACCAAAATATTTCGTCTTCTAAACTGACTGAGTATGATGAATTTGTGAGCTTTTACAAAGGTTATGTTGGCAATACTGACTATGTAAATAAGAATCGAGTGTATTGTAGCTATATTGATCAAAACGGCTCTTTTGAAGAAAATATACCTTCCAGCTGCATTATCAAAGATGCAAAAAATTTGATAGTTCTTTGGGGTGACTCACATGCCTATCAGTTATTTTCAGGGCTAGAAAAAAATCTTGATAGTAAATTTAGTTTGAGTCAGTTAACTTCTTCTGGCTGTCATCCCTCAATAAAATTGCAGGGGAGTAGTAACTCAATTAATTGTAATAAAGCAAATGAAAAAGCGCTTGATGTGATAAGAGCAAGTAAGCCAGGTATAGTTGTATTGGCGCAAAGAGACTCACATGATTCAACGGACTGGAATTCTTTGGCTGTTGAGCTTAAAAACTTAGGTGTTAAAAGAGTAATATTACTGGGCCCAGTCCCGCAGTGGAATCAGTATCTCTATAGATTTTTAGCAAAAAACTATACCACCCTGAATGACATTCCTCCCTACATAGGAGGTAAAGTTTTAAACCAAGCAATTCTTGAGTTAGATATCAGCCTCAAGAAAAAATACAGTCAAAGCACTGCACTTGAATATATTTCATTAGTTGATTTGTTTTGCGAGCCTAAACTGGGTTGTTTATCTTTTGTGAAGGATAGTAGTGTGGAGCTTACAACTTTTGATTACGGACATCTTGGCCTTTCCGCTTCAGAAATGGTTGCAAAAAAAATAACTCAGTCAATTGACAAGAAATAATCAATTGACCTATTTAGAAATAACTATCCCGGATTATTAAATGTCAAAGCTAACTCAAAATAAATCCATGATAGCTCTAGTGTTGATAGCAATTCTTTCTGCTATGTTTTTTGGGCTTGTATCCCTTATTCTCGTTAGCACAGTCGGAAAGCATTATGGATATTTGCTGGCACTACCATCAGTAATTGTAATTGGACTACTATTTTTCTTCAGTAGAGAATTCTTTCTTTTATTAGTTATTCTTACAAGATCCTCTCTTGATGTAGTTTTCGAATCTATAAAGATAGGTAGTTTTGGTTTAGGTGGCGTTCTTAATGCGCTTGTAATTTTAATTGCTTTAATCATGTATTTCGAGACAGAAAAAGATAAAAGGGCAGGTTTTGATAATATAAAGGTAGCTTGGGTGGTGTTTATGCTTACCTGCTTTTTGTCTCTATTTTATGCCCCTGTATTTCTAACAGCTTTTAAAACATTCTTGAGCTATTTATCCTATGCGGCAATGTTTTTTATTGGGTTATATTCAATAAAAAAAGAAGATGACTATAGAAAGTGGGTCAAGGTGATTGCATTATCAACACTTATCCCACTTGTTTACAGTTTGCTCTCGTTGGCTTTTGGTTTGCATGGCGTTCGAGATAGTATGGGTGAAGGATTACGCCTACAGGGTACTTTTCCACATCCGAATCCATTTGCACCATACTTGGTTTTAATGATTTCAATATGTTTCTTTATTTATAAAGCAGAGTTTTTTTCTGTAGGAACTGTTATCAGAAGAACTTTGCCGCTATATATCCTCGTATTAATTGGTCTCTTGGTGATGACCAAAACTAGATCAGCTTGGGCTGCATGTTTCATATTATTTTTCGCATATGGAGTACTTCTAGAAAAAAGATTTCTTTTGTTTGTGTTTATTGCACCATTATTTGCATTACTTATTCCTGACATACAAGACAGAATTTTAGCGGCAACACAAAATACAGATTATGGCGTAACTGGATATGGTAAGTTGAATTCTTATGCTTGGCGTTTAAAAATATGGCATGACAGTATTAGCTGGATGAACCCATCACACTATATAACTGGCTATGGTCTAGCCGCCTTCGTTCATTACTCAATGGATTTTGGTATGGCAAATGCATTCCAGAAAGCGACTTTTGAAATCAATGCGCATAATATATTTATTCAGACCTTCTTTAATTTAGGTGCTTTAGGACTACTGTGCTTTACATACTTAATTTACACACCTGTTAAAAACTTGTATAAGTATTATCAGAGAAAAAAGTTATATGTTGTTATTGCAATTCTTGTTGTTGTTCAGTTTCTTCTTCAAGGATATTCAGACAATACATGGGATTATTTAATTTTTGAATGGTATTTCTGGTTTTTTATTGGCATAACTTTAAGTTACTTAAAGCTGGTAGATAAACGGAAACTTATAGAAGAAAATAATAATGATTAACATTGATTTTGATAAGGATTTGGAACGATACCCTTCGCGTCCTTTTTTAAAGGAGCAGTCAATATGGGCAATAAAGCTATATAGATGGGGCAGGTTTATAGATTCTCAAAATGATGGTTTATTTAAAAAACTTAAACTTCAATTCTATTGGCTTGCATTTAGATTAGTTGAAACTCTGACCGGGATTAGTTTGCCTAAAGGTGCAGTTATCGGTCCAGGATTAAGAATTTGGCATTTTGGCAATATCTTCGTTAACTCTGGAAGTATTATCGGAAAAAATTGTACTTTGCGTCAAGGCGTTACAATTGGAAACAGACATGAAGATGGCCCATTGCCTGTCATAGGAGATAATGTAGAAATTGGTGCATATGCCCAAATTTTAGGCGGAGTACAAATAGGTAACAATGTAAAAATAGGTGCTATGTCAGTGGTTTTATCTGATATCCCTTCTGGAGCAACTGCTGTAGGCATCCCCGCCAAAGTTATTCACGCAAACCATTAAATAATAAAAGAAACAATGCGAATCAGTTATTTCACCAGCAGTTATCCCCGAGCCACGGATACGTTCATTCAAAGAGAAGTAGTAGGTCTTAGAGAAGCAGGACATGGAGTATTCACAAGTGCATTGCGTAAGCCTGAAGGCGCAAACAATGTCAGTGAGTTGATTCGTAGCGAGCGTGAAAAGACAACATATCTGTTGCCGGCAAAGGCTTTTGCACTAATCAAACTAAATATAATCACATTATTTAAAACACCGGCTATTTATTTCAAAACGTTATGCCTGGCTTACAGAACAAGGAAACCCGGCATCAAAGGTACGTTGTATCAGCTTTTCTATTTTCAAGAAGCCTTATTACTTTCCAACTATCTGCTTCAGAATAAAATCCAGCACATACATAACCATTTTGGTGACAGCAGTGGCTCCGTGACTATGTTGGCAAGCCAGCTGAGCGGAGTCGAGTACAGCATTACTTTTCATGGTCCGCATATTTTCTTTGAACCTACATTATTGGCGTTGCGTGAAAAGGTCAAATTCGCAAAATTTATCGTCTGCATCAGTAATTATTGCAGAAGCCAGATGATGCTTTTTTCTGATGCTGAAGACTGGCACAAGTTACATATTGTTCACTGCGGTGTTGATGTCGCTGCTTACTCCACTGGCGAACCCCTAGCAAAAAACCTGGTAAACGATGCGTTTAAATTGCTTTATGTCGGGCGGCTTGCCGCTGAAAAAGGTGTCCCGGTCTTATTAAACAGTCTGATCGCACTGAAAAACGAGGGACACAATTTTCACCTTACATTGCTTGGCGATGGCCCTGAGCGCGCTGATCTTGAACATAAGGTGAAGCAGCATGGACTTCATGAGCATGTGTATTTCGGAGGTTTTGCCAGCCAGGAAACAGTCAGGAAAACACTGCAAAACAGTGATGTGTTTATTCTGCCCAGCTTTGCTGAAGGTGTCCCTGTTTCCCTGATGGAGGCGATGGCATGTGGCGTACCTGTGATTGGAACCAACGTAGGCGGGGTCACCGAATTGATACAACATGGAATATCAGGGCTGGTGGTTTCTCCCTCGGATGAAGTCTCACTCAAACAAGCGATCCTGAGTTACATGGAAAATGAGCAGTTACGTGAAAATGTGAAACGTGAAGCAAGGCAAACGATAGAGGCGCAATTCAATTTAAACCTTGAAATAGCGAAATTAGGAAAATTGATCGATAAATATCAGGAAAGCTAAATGATTGGTTACCTTAAAGATGCGGATAAACTGGCTCTTGAAAGCTTCCCTGTTTGCATCGTAGGCGCCGGTGCCGCTGGCATCAGTCTAGCCGCAAAGCTTTCTCGCCTGGGCAAGCGTGTCCTGCTTATCGAAGGGGGAGGGTGGAACGAAACACCGGAGATTCTTGACGCCTACGTTGGTAAAGCCACGTCACCTCATCCACAAACAACAGAGTTCAGGTATCAGCGCTTTGGTGGAACGACCCATCTTTGGGGAGGTCGTTGTGTACCTTTCGATAGCCATGACTTTCAACAAAGAGACCATGTGCCTGAAAGCGGTTGGCCCGCAGGTGCAGAGGATATTGCCAGCTATTATCCCGAGGCACTGGAGTTTTGTGATGCCGGAAATAATGACTTTGCAATTTCAGCATTTGGGCCTAAAACGAAACCCATATTCAGTGAGATCACGTACTTAACGCCTGATTTAAACGAATATATTGAGCGCTATAGCTTACCAACTGATTTCGGCAAGAAGTTTCGTCAGGAGTTAACCGCGTCCAAGAATGTTCATGTATTGCTGGAAACTCGCTGCATCAGCCTCAACTGCCTGCCGGATCAGCCGGATAAGATAGCATCTATTACCCTGCATGATGGTAACCAATCTTTCACATTGAAGGTAAATGAAGTCGTACTGGCAGGCGGATGTATCGATGTCACTCGCTTGATGCTGATCAGCCGTCAGAAAAATCCCGCCTTGAGCTATTTGGATGCCAGCCTGGGGAAGTATTACGCATGTCATTATGATTTGATATTTGGCGCTTTACGTTTTCAAGGCGAAAAGCCTGTGTTTGATTTCCAGAAAACATTAGAAGGTGTCTATGCCAGACGCAAGCTACAGTTTTCTCCTCAGTTTCAAGCGCAACATGGTTTGTTGAATGCAGCCTTTCGCTTGCATTTCCCTGCCTACGCAGATCCTTCCCATGGCAGTGGCGTCCTTTCAACGATTTATCTTGCTAAATCAATACTCAAACCCGAATACCAGACAATTTTGAACCATGGGACAAGTCAACCTGACCAAAATCGTCAACTCTTAAAGCATGTCAGGAATGTTTTCCTGGATATTGGTTCGGTTGTAGCATTTACATATCAATGGTTATTTAAAATAAAACTTGCTAAAAGAAAGGTTCCCTATACTCTAATTGCCAATAGAAATGGAACGTATCCCCTTGAATTTAATAGTGAACAAGTTCAAGACATCAACAACCGCATAGAGCTGCTGGATGAAGTAGATCGATTCGGTATGCCCAGAGTGAGCGTCCATTGGAAACTCACTGGCCTGGATATTGCTTCTGGAATTAAGTACTTTAATCTGCTTAAGGAATTATTTGAAAGAACCAAGTCTTGCCGACTTGAGTTTGATCAAAATGAGTTGGAAAAAAGTATGAAGAATGCTTTACCAGTAGGCGGCCATCACATGGGAACGACTAGGATGGGAAACAATCCAAGTGAAAGTGTGGTTGATGCGAATTGCAAAGTTCATGGTATATCGAATTTACATATCGCTAGCTCCTCAGTCTTTACCACTAACAGTCATGCAAATCCGACCCTCACTATAGTTGCGTTGGCTTTGCGACTGGCAGATCATTTGAATCGAAGTGCTGTTTGCTCTAAAGGAGTCAATAATGAAGGCGTTACCAAAAGCTAGTTCACTTATCCCTGCCTCACTAGTTTCAATATCCTTATTGGTCTCAATAAGTACTCATGCTTATGCTGGAGATCCAAATAGAGCTCCCACACCGAACAAAACAGAGAGTAAAACAATAGACCCAAATCGGTACTTAAAACCGTTTGAGGAAAATTCACTATGGAAAAGTCGACCTGTTTCTCCAACATTTTCAAACTTTACAATCCCAGCCTCAAATTTTAATCCTTACTTGGTTGAAGGTACATGGTCTACAGGATGTTTTTATACTGATGAACGTGATTCGGCGATAACTATTAAATTAAGCCCAGGTCAAAAGGGCGTATATGATGCTGATGCTGAAACCTTTTTTCCACAGGTAGAAATACCGCATTGGCCAGCGGATGTAAAACCAGCGTCAGGATTAGATGGTCATGCTGATATTTATGATGTGTCAACTGGTGTAATACATTCATTTTGGAAATTAAGAAATGACAATGGCATATGGACAGCTAGACAATATGCTTGGTCTCCAATTAATGGCAGTGGGTGGCCAAATCCTGCACATTATTATCAAGGGGCTAGAGCTGTAGGTGTGTCAGCTTGTGCAGGAATTATACGAAAGCATGAAGTTCAAAGTACTGACTCGATTTATCCACACGCTTTAGCAATGTCTCTTGATAAGAGTGGGTTATCAAAAGATTATATTTATCCTGCTACTTCAGCCGATGCAACAAGTAAAGAAAACACTGGGCAAATACCTGAAGGTGCATTAGTTATGTTGCCACCAAATTTTGATATTAACCAAATTAAAACCCCTGAGGTATTAAAAGTTGCTAATACTTTAAAAGCCTATGGTGCTTACATCATTGATCGTAATTCTGGAACTCCATTTATGATTTATGTTGAAAATGGATCAGGACTAAATTTAAATAAAAATGGTGCTAACAAGCAAGCAGAAAAAGAGTTTCAATTAATCAGGCAGTCTCTAAGAATGGTAACGAGTGCGAAATCATGGGTAAATGATCAAGGTCAACCATTCTTGCCAGAGAAAAACCTCAATATTTTATCAATGCGAGGACCTTGGTGTGTATTCCGAGGCTCAGCTTGCGTGAGTGACCCGTCAGGTAAATATGACACATGGAAGCAGGCATTTATTTTTGGTAAGACTACTGCAGTCGTTTCCCAGACAAATCAAACTGGCCGAAATATTAGTCAAGTAGAGTGGGCTAAGCCTAAACCAGGGGAGAAGTTCAAACTTACTGCGAAAAGTACAGGCGGCGCTAAGTTGAGGTTTGTCTTACGTGATGCAAAATGGAATACTAAAATTGATAGCTATCAGCTTGTAAATGATCAGTCCATAACTTTTATATGGCCTAAAGATGTAGTGAAGTCATATATCTATGTTACTAGCGGTATTGGAGACAGTTCAAGTGTAAGTGGTACTTTAGTACGTGTTAAGTAATTGATGTTAAACTAGACTCAAATTTAATTGAAGTTGAGTGTATGTTGATTGTTTTTGAAGTGCTTTATTACGTACTGCTGGTTTTTCTGGCAATCCCTGTATTAACTTTTTGTATCCAGATTCTTGTGGCAGTATTACCTGGATATCGTAATCAAAAAATCAATCTGCAAACAGCATCAGTCGCGTTGCTGATTCCGGCCCATAATGAAGCTGCCGGAATCAGTGATACGTTAAACTCTATAAAAAAAGCGGCCACTCCAAATACTAGAATTGTTGTCATTGCGGACAATTGTACAGACAATACGGCTGAAATAGCCCGTAGCCACGGTGCAGAGGTAACAGCGCGATCGCATGAAACTTTACGTGGCAAAGGCTATGCTTTAGATTTCGGCATAAAATATTTATCTGATAACCCACCAGAAATCGTGATTGTTTTCGATGCGGATTGTTTGGTTCATCAAGATACGATTAATGCATTAGTCCAATCAGTAATTAAAGACGGGCGTGCAGTTCAAGGATTGTATTTGATACAATCCAAGCCTACTTCTCCGGTAAAAACAAAACTCTCAGAATTTGCCTATGTTGTTAAAAGCTGGACACGCCCCTTAGGTTTTTACCGTTTAGGTCTGCCTATGCAACTCATGGGATCTGGCATGGCTTTTCCTTGGAGTCAGATTGCGCAAGCAGACTTTTCACATGGAAGTATTGTAGAAGATATGAAGCTTGGGATTGATTTGGCAGGGCAAAAAATGGCTCCTAAATTTTGTCCAGAAGCATTCGTCTCCAGCATTTTCCCTGAACATCAGGAAGGTGAGAAAACTCAACGCAAGCGTTGGGAGCATGGTCATTTGGGAATGATCCTTCAAGAAGGTGTCCCTTTATTGGGTAGGGGAATTAAATCATTTGATTTAGATATGGTTGCAATGGCTTTGGACCTTTGTGTACCGCCTGTCGCACTTTTATTCTTGTTAAGTGGATTGTTTAGTCTCTTGTCATTGATTTTATATGTTTCAGGTAACGAAACCTTCCCCTTGATGCTGGGCATCATGCAATTTTTATTACTATCTACATTTGTCTTAATAGCATGGGTGAAGCATGGTACAAAAATAATTTCGCTTACCGCGTTGTTGGCTTTCGCTCCAGTATACGCCATCAGTAAAATAAAAATGTACATTAGCTTTTTCGGGGATAGACAAACTGAATGGGTTAAGTCTCGTAAGGATTAGCGTTCTACTTTGAAAAAGTAAATGTGGGATGAATCAAAAGATCAACAAAAAAAATAAAATAGATGAACTAGAAAGTATTCGAGGCCTCGCAGCTCTGGTCGTTGTGATGTACCACATTCCAGGCTGGCACCCATTTTTGCACCACATCTCTTTTATTAGGGGCGGTGGCCTGATGGTGGATTTATTCTTCGTGTTGTCTGGCTTTGTAATTTTTTGCGCATATGGAGACAGGTTAGAATCTGGGGCGGCTTTTATAAAGTTTCAGTTTCTAAGGCTTGGTCGCTTATATCCAGTCCATCTTGTTTTTTTGCTGGTTTATCTTTTAATTGAAACATTAAAGTATATTCTGCAAACCCACTATGGTATTCAGAGTCATAGTAAGGCACCGTTCCTGCAAAACGATTTTGCAGCTTTTTTAAGGGAAGTATTTTTAGTTAAAGCCTTTTGGCCGAATGAAACGGCAATGGCGTTCAATAGTCCAGCATGGTCAATCAGTGCAGAGTTTTATACGTATATCTTGTTCGGGTTGATTGTTTTATATCTGAATAAATTCAAGCTTTTAATTTTCACAATTATTTCCGTAGTTTGTATTGCTACACTAATACTATACAAGCCTGAGGAATATAATTTTATGCTGCGTTGTCTGTCTGGGTTTTTTATTGGCTGTTTAGCCGCGAATGCCGTTAAGAGAAGTAACGAGTCCTCAGCGTCCACTTATGGCATAACATTAAATGCATGGTTAATTCCCTTATCAATGTTTTTAATAGTGTGGATTACCAGTCAATCTAAAGGGTATTTTGGAATTTCGCTTCTAATATATCCGCTAACGGCATTGCTGATAGCATCCATTACGCTTTCTAAGCAGAGTGTTTTCAAAGATATACTGGCACACAAATCTTTGGTTTGGCTAGGCACAGTTTCTTACTCACTATATATGTCTCATGGTGCAGTTCTGTGGTGCTTCCAGCAGTGTCTACGAGTGGTATTTCATCGTCCAGAACTCATGGTTAGAGATATCTCAACACCTCAGTTTCATGCTGCTGAGGCGGGATTTTTAATGTTCGCATTTATAGCTATCTGCTTATTGATTTCACAACTTACTTTTATGTATATTGAGAAACCATTTAGAGAAAAATCGAGAGATTTTGTAAATACTTCCAATTATTAATGAATAAATAGTTTATCGAAAACACTTACAAATTTTGGTACCAATCAACCGAATCTTGCAGACTCTTATCATAACTTTGGTAAACAAAGCTGTATTTCATACTAAATTTCTCAGAGTTTAAATAAATCTGTTGATCAAAAAGCCTAGTCAAACTTGGCGGTAATGGTTCAGGTAGCCACTGTGAATCTACCTTTAGCTTGTTGCATGCGATTTGTGCTATTTTGATTGCCGGGCTTAACACCTTTGAGTCCAGTGTGAGCTGCTGCCGGCTGAGACGCTTGATTGGTATAGCTCCGATGGCTTCAGCCAGATCAAATAAGTATTGATTCCATCTTGGACTATCGGGAGATGACAAATTGTAATGTACAGACTCGCCGGCTTGAGCAGGGGCGCTTAGCCCGATTTCAATTGCTCTTACGAGGTCATCTACATGCACCAGGTTACTCCAACCATCACCGGCATCACCTAAATCGCCAAGCCGATAGTTTTTCAGAAGGTTTGCAGGCCTGCTTACCCATAACTGACTCCCTGGACCATGAACGCAGCCTGGACGGAATGTTACAACTTGGCCGCCAGCGGCTGCATATTTTTCCATATGCGATTCGGCTTCACATTTAGCCGAGGCATACCAGCCATGATCTGGGTCAAACGGGTGTGTCTCGGTGATGTTACCCTGATGCCCTCCATATACCGACATGGTGCTAAGATGGATAATTTTAGGCATGCCGGCGGCGATGGCGGCCTGAACCAGTATTTCAGCACCTTTTGCAATAGAGTCTTTGTTACCAGCGACACAGTTAACTACCGCATCCACCTGCTTCAGGGTGTGCGTTACGCCATTAAGATCAAGACTATCTAGCTTAATCTGCCCTGGGATGTTTCCAGATAGGCGACCTCTAGAGGCTGCAATTACTTGATAATCTTGTCTATGTAAATAGTTGGCTAACCGGCTACCTACATGACCGGTAGCGCCTAGGACTAATACTTTCATCATATGCTACCTTTAAATACGTGAGTGATTCGATTGCTGGGGCGCATTAAGTTTCTGAGCAATGTGATCGGCCAATCTTAAACTCAGCGCGGTAATAGTAAGCGTAGGGTTCGCCTGTCCGCTGGTAGGGAAAACGGCCGAACTTGCTATGTACAGGTTATCGACATGGTGTACTTTGCAATTGGCGTCAACGACTGAGCTTTCCGGATCTGTACCCATTCTGGTGGTGCCAATATGGTGGCCACCATAAGCGCCAAAACGGGTCAAATCTACTTCAAGTTGTTCTGTATCGAATTCGAAAGTACCGATACCACTCTTGCTGAACTCTTCGGAAAGCACGTTTAGTGAGCGACGGATTGATTCAATATCTTGCGGCATGTATTGCCAGTCAATTTTGGTTTTTGGCATGCCGAGCGTGTCTTTTTCATCAAGCAGGGAAATGCGACTGTTTGGATTAGGATATTGCTCACCATGAATTTCTAGGGTGAATTGGTTGATTTTGTTCCGCAATATCACAGATGGAAATTTACGCTTAGCCAGTGTTCTTTTGGTGAGCCAATGATAGAGAAATTTAACTGTATCAATGGGGTCAAGAATAATGTTCTTAAAGTGCTTTAAGTATGTAGTGAGGCTAGCATGGCCATCTTTTAGCCGTTTCCCGTATTCATAGCTGATGAAATTTTTAGCCAGAAACAGGCCTGATAACACGCCAATCTTGTGCGAAGGATCCACAATTTTTGGGAAGTGTAACCTTGCAACCATATTACCCGCTTGAGCTTTGCGTTGTGCTTCTTCAGTCAGAGAAATGCGTCGGCGACAATAAATACCTTCGGCGGAAACTTCATAGCCGTGTCTGACATTCGAGGTTGGGCCAAAGATCGTTAGCTTGCCGAGATTGCCAGCGATATGGCATTGATAAAAACGGCCCACCAGATCATTTTTGTTTCCGATACCCGTCTCGCAAACATCATTGGACGCCAACAGTAAACGCGCTGCCTCAATGCCCCCAGTGGCAATAATCACTTCTTTAGCAGTCACCTTTACTTTTTTGCCATTCAGGCTGGCGACGTCCAGATGTGTCGCATGTGTTCCTGTCGCATCAAGCCTGATGCCCGTACAATTAGCGCCAAGGATGACATCAATGTCTTCTGCCAATTCCAATCGGCGCCGATAGCGACTACCCACATTGGTCGGACATGAAAATCGTTCCATGTTATTGGTCAGTATGTTATTGCTTCTGAACCCCTTAAACAATGGTTTATCCATCCCAAAAACATCGTCTGCATCGTAGCGATATTCGCCCGCCTCAAGTAATTGATTCGCCTTTGGAAAGTAGGGGGCCAAGTCTTGATAGTTAACAGGCCAGCCACTTCCTGGAATGTAGTCGCGCTTTTCAAAATCAATCGGATCAAAAGGCATGCATCGACCACCCCAGATGGCTGTAGATCCACCAAAACGGCGATGGCGGTATTTATCAGGCGGACTATGGAGTCTCTCATCTACGACAGTGCCTGCATAGAGTGCCTGCGTATTCTTGTCCAGCTTATCGGTGCCTGACTCAAGCAAGGTAATGTTTAAACCTCGGCCAGTCATAGAGAGTGCAGCAGCAGTGCCTGCAGCGCCTGTTCCTATAATGCAGATGTCTGTATGGATAATGGATTCTGAGGGGATTGAAGAGATATTTTTAATCATTTTTTACATACAATTCCAAAGGTAGCCTGTGAAATCAGGGACAGGACTAATTGCTTAAAGCATACAACATATTCAAGCGACTGTACTTCTCACTGAGACTTTTTATAATACTTTTTAGTGTGAAATTGCTTGGCATTTCCAAGTCGATTCATAAATGCAATGATGAGATTAATATTTTCTGGTGTAGAATCAAACTAAACAAAATAATAATAAGCTCATCAGATTTATAAATGAGTACAAAAACTATAAGGGGTGGTGGCCTTATGCCATCTTGTATTGACCAACTGCCCGAGATCGCCTCATGAAATATGATCATAGTGAGATAGAAAAATCTTTAACTCACCTTGAAATTGCCGGAATTCGCATACTAGACACCTCATCCAAAACGCTGGCTGATGTCTTATATCAACGCCATCAGCATTCGCTCAAGTCGATACTGTTTTTTGCCAATAGTAATTTTATTGTGAATGGGCAAGCGTTGTTTCAAACATCCTCGTCAGATTTAGCAAATGTATTAATTGCCAACGATGGTGTGGCATTGAATATTGCGTCCAGATTACTGCACGGTAAAAGTTTTAGTGACAATTTGAATGGCACTGATTTTTCACCATACTTTTTGAAACACTCTCCGGACAAATTAAAGATATTCCTTTTAGGGGCCAAGCCGGAAGTAGTGGTTAAAGCACAGGAATATCTTTCTATCCATTTTCCCAATCATGTCGTTGTCGGGATTAAAGACGGTTATTTTGATCATCGCCAAAGCATGTCTGTTGTTGATGCCATTAATTCTGCGCAAGCAGATATATTGTTTGTCGCCATGGGAAACCCCGTGCAGGAGAAATGGATCCTTGATCATCAAGATGTAATAAACGCAAGCTATATATTCGCGGTTGGTGCTTTGTTTGATTTTTGGTCTGGCAATAAAATCCGGGCTCCCAAGATGGTGCAAAAGTTGCGTTTGGAATGGTTATTCCGATTATGCCAAGAGCCAAAGCGACTGATTAAGAGGTATAGCGTGGATATATTAAGATTTTTGTATATCAGTATTAAATATACAAAAAGAACATAAATCGATGAAGGTTTTGTATTTAAGAAATAAGGAGTTCTTGTGAAGATTGCAATTGCAGGTACTGGATATGTTGGTTTGTCGCTAGCTGTCTTATTGGCCCAGAAAAATGAAGTGGTCGCGCTGGATATTGTGCCAGAAAAAGTAGAGTTATTGAATCAGAAAAAGTCTCCAATCGTTGATCATGAAATTGAAGATTTTTTAGCTAACAAGCCACTAAATCTTAAAGCTACCACTGATAAAAACGAAGCGTATCAGAATGCTGAATTTGTAGTGATTGCAACGCCCACTGATTACGATGCAGAAACGAATTACTTCAATACCAAATCTGTTGAAGCGGTGATCAAAGATGTCATGGCGATTAATCCTGATGCCGTGATGATCATTAAATCGACAATTCCAGTAGGCTATACTGAAAAAATCCGCACGGAACTTAACTGCCAAAACCTGATATTTTCCCCTGAGTTTTTACGCGAAGGTAAAGCGCTCTACGATAACCTTTATCCATCACGTATTGTGGTTGGTGAGGTATCGGACCGGGCGAAAAAATTTGCCAATCTGCTTAAAGATAACTGTTTAAAACCCGATGTGCCCGTGCTGTTGACAGATAGCTCAGAGGCCGAAGCAATCAAACTTTTTGCAAATACCTTCCTCGCAATGCGCGTGGCCTACTTTAACGAACTGGATACCTATGCCGAGTCACACGGATTGAATACGCGCCAGATCATCGAAGGTGTATGTATGGATCCTCGCATTGGCAATCATTACAACAACCCGTCATTTGGCTATGGCGGTTATTGCCTGCCTAAAGACACTAAGCAGTTGCTTGCGAACTACTCGAAAGTACCTCAGAACCTTATTAATGCGATTGTGGACGCTAACACCACGCGCAAAGACTTTGTGGCCATGAGCGTCATCAAGAAAAATCCAAAAGTGGTCGGTATTTTCCGTCTGATTATGAAAGCCGGCTCAGATAACTTCAGGGCTTCTTCAATCCAGGGCATCATGAAGCGAATAAAAGCTCGAGGGATTGAAGTTATTGTCTATGAGCCGGTATTGCAGGAATCAGAATTTTTCAACTCCAAGGTTGTGAATGATATTGAACAGTTCAAAAAGATGTCCGATGTCATTATTGCAAATAGACAAAGTAACGAGTTAGCTGATGTAGCGGATAAAATTTATACGCGAGACTTGTTTGGTAGTGACTAAATGTGTGAATCAAATATCTCACTTCACTGTATAAGATAGTTTTGTAAGTTCAATAACTTTATCTAGTAACAAAAGACAATTATGAGTAAAAACTCTTTCCTAAATATCTTTAAAGCAATCTTATTCAAAATACCAGGTCTTCATAAGAGTTTAAAGAATTTAAAAAAAGCAGTTGGTGATGCTGCATTGAAAACTAGATTCATAAATTTCAAGAGAGATATTGTCGAGGACTGGAAGTATATAAATTGGGATAGGAAAGGTGTTGATTACTGGAAATTAAGTTCTGAATTGATCTTTTACTATCACAAACTTGAAAAGGGCTTGTGTTTGCCACCTGAGAATAGACGGTGGTTCGGATTACAACCTGCTGAAAAGACCCTGGAGCTTTTAAACGAATGGGATAAATTTAATCTACCTAAAACTGCACCAGTTTATCAAGCAGCTTGTGGAGTACTTTCAGCTTATTGTCAATTTACTAAAAACATTTCTTCTAATGACCCTTCTGCAAAACTGATCGTTACAAAATTAGAACGCTATCTTCAGCAAGTTAGTTTTGACTCCCGGTTCATTACTCCGATTTTGCCGGACATTACGCCTGATAGCTCATTTGATATATTGCAGCAGTTATCTCAAAGTAGACGTAGCACAAGAAACTTCTCAAATAAAGTTGTTGATCTTGAATTGATTAGCAAAGCTGTGCATGTAGCACAACTAAGTCCATCTGCTTGCAATAGGCAGCCATGGAAACTACACATTTATGATAAGCGAGAAGACATTGACAACATGCTTGCTTTGCAAAATGGAAACAGGGGGTTTGGCCACAAAGTGCCTTTATTAGGGGTAATGTGTTGTGATTTAGGATCCTTTTTTGACTCTACGGAGAGATATGAGCCCCATTTAGATGGAGGACTATTTCTAATGACTTTCATTCTTGCATTACAGTCTCAGGGAATTGCATCTTGCTGTTTAAACTGGTGCGTTAATCCAGATAGAGACATAGCTGCACACCGTGTTGGCAATATCGCTTCAAATGAAAGAATTTTAACGTTTTTAGCAATAGGATATTCTGAGGAAGCCACACTGGTACCCTTGTCTGCGCGCAGACCTTTAACCGATGTTTTAATCAAGCATTGATTAAACACATGCTTGATAAGCAAAAATCTGTTTGTTTTGAGTGGTTTTATGAATAATGATCAAAAGGTAACTAGCAATGAATCAATCAAAGGTGCTGTAAAACATGGTGTGCTTTGGTCAGTCATTCAAAACTGGGGTGGAAGATTAATCACATTCATCACTTCAATTATCCTTGCCAGGCTACTGGGGCCTGAAGAGTATGGGATCATTGGGATTGCATTTCTTATACTTACGTTTATTCCTATGATTGCTGATTTTGGATTTGGCGTTGCAATCATACAGAAAAAGAATCTTTCTGATGAAGACTTAAATCTGCCTTTTTACATTTCATTATTTTTGGGTTTTTGTCTTTTACTTATTCTTTTTTTATTTTCGAGTTTCATAGAGCATTCTCTTAAAGCACCAGGGCTATCAATATATCTTTACGCTATAGCAGTGATCACAATTATTACGATACCTGCTTCATTCCAAGAGGCACTATATGTAAGAAATGCACTTTTTCGTGAACTAGCTTACAGACGATTAGTGATTGATTTTGGTGCAGGTGTTATTGCTGTGATCTTGGCATTTAATGGATTCGGTGTCTGGTCATTGATCATTCAAGCTGCGATTTCAGCGGCATTAGGTTTTATTTGGTTGTGGACAAAACCTCAGTGGCTCCCAACTTTCAATATAAGTACAAAATCTTTTAATGGCTTATTGAAAGTCGGAATGCCAGTTTTTTTAGAAAGAATTCGAGAGTTTCTATCTAATAAAATTATTGATTTTTTGATTGTCACAGCACTAGGTTTAGCTGCATATGGTATTTTTGTTGTCGCTAATCGGCTTTACACCATATTGATGCAACTTCTTCATGGTGCTATTTTTAATGTTTTATTGACCTCAATTTCAAAGATTGCAGATGATCTTGTACGCCTGAGATCAATCTACATAAAAACAATTGGCTTTTCATCTACAGTTACATCTCCATTTTTTGTTCTTCTGGCTGCAATTTCTCCGGAAATTATGGACGTTTTATTTGGAAAGAAATGGATTGGTATAGACACTGTTTCTGTGCCTTTGATGTTGCTTGGAGCAGTACATACAATACAATATGTAAATGGAGCTTTTTTAACTTCAATTGCTAAGTCTGGGTTAACCCTTTTCGTTGGTGTTGTAAAAACCTTTTCCACTGTTCTCATTTTATATTTCTTTGGGAGTAATGATCTTGTTCAACTGACTTGGCTCTTTGTATTGAGTCAACTGGTAGTAACACCTTTGTCTTTCTATGTTGTATGGAGTCAAATAAGATTTCCAATTAAGGATTTTTTAAAATTGACTTTGGAGACCACAATTGGAAGTGCCTTGGCTTATTTCACAATCACTTATTTGAGAGACGTGGTGTCTGTCTTTATCTCAACTAGTTTCTTAAAAGGGTTAATCCTAGCGCTAGTTTTTGCCATAGTTCATTTAGTTTATATATTGATAGTCAATCCAAAAAGGATTGATTTGATTTATGAGTTTGTAAAGGATAAAAAGAGAAAATGATCCAACTGTTAATCATTGAGCTAGGTAGCTAGTATGAAAAAAACATTAAAAAAAATATACCATGCGATAAAACATAAATTCAGATTAACTCAAGCCATTCGCAATTGGCAACAGGCTAAACTTGAGCTGGTGTCGAATCAGGTTAAACGATCTATGACAGAAGCTAGTGCAGCTTCGGCAAAGAAAGTTCTAATTTATCCTAGTGATTTGAGTACGATCATTGGTGCTTTGGGTGATGATGCCATGATCTCAGCATCGCTTGATCAGCTCAAAAAAACACATCCGGATCTTGAGGTATACATGTTATGTAAACCAACATCAAAAGACGTTGTGGAAAGTTTGGGATACAAATCTGTCGCTTTTCCAAGCCTGGATTTAGATGCTCATCCAATGTTTTTTAAAAGTTTGTACGAGAGCCTATCCATTGACTATTTGGTTGTTTTAGGTGCAGATATTATGGATGGTTATTATGGCTTAACCCATCCAGCATCAGCTTTGATTGCTGCAGATCTAGCCGCAGCTAATGGTATAAAACCAATCGTTTTAGGGTTCAGCTTTAATAAAGCACCTAATAAAGATTTAGCTAATTTCTACAAACGGTTAGATCAAAGATTGATATTGAATGTCAGAGATGATATTTCGCTGGGAAGGATACGGGACTTTACAACTGCAAATTCTGAGCTTGTGGCTGATGTAGCCTTTTGCCTTATTCCAACAACCGTCCCACCTGATGTGAAAAAGTGGATTGAAGAACAGAAAAATAATGGCAATCAGATCGTTGGATTCAATGTTCACCCGATGCTACTAAAGTCTGCATCAGAAGAGAACATACAAAATATTGTTGAATCGGCTGTTTATAGTATAAAAAATCTATCAGAGAATTTAAAAGTAAGTTTTTTACTACTTCCACATGATTACCGTGGAAAAAATGGCGATGCCATTTGCCTGCAGCCTATTTACGAACGTTTAAAAAATGATAGCAAAATAAATGCTTTTTTCCTTGAAGGTAAGCATAGAGCATCAGTTCTTAAAGCGATTGCAGGGATGCTTGATGGGGTAGTGACCGGGCGAATGCATCTGGCAATTGCAAGTTTAGGAATGGAAACTCCAACGATGTGTATTACTTACCAAGATAAATTTGAAGGGTTGTACCGGCATTTCTCATTACCTAATAAATTATTGCTTTCTCCACAAACTATGATGGATAAAGACACGTTTACTAAAGAGTTAACAGATTTTGTGAGCGAATTATCGACCTTAAAATCAATTGTCAGTTCAAAAGCGCCAACTGTCAGATCTCTTTCTGAAAAGAATTTTATTAATCTTTAAATTACCTTGATAATGAATTTATTGGTGACGAATTGAAAAAAGTACTTATTGCTAGCCCTGTTGTATGCTCGCCTGCATATTCAGGAAATTCCGTGCGCATCAAGCAATTTGTAAATGCGTTACACGAAAAAGGGATTGAAGTTTACTTCGTTTTATTTTCTATACGTGAAATTGCGGATAGAAAACAGGCCAATCATATGGAGTCAGAATTTGGAGAGAAATTTTACTTCTTGAATGAAGGCCATAAGATAAAGGGAACATTGATTAACCGGGCTTTAAACTACTTTAAAAGGCTAGGTCTGAACAAAACAAAATTTGGTCAGGATACAGTCTTACCATGGAGCATATTTACAAACGAAACTTTAAATGAATTTAGTAATATTGTTGACCTAGTGAAGCCCGATCTTGTTATTGGTGAATATGCACTTTCAGCACCATTAATAAAATACCTGAATGGCAAATATCCTACAGCTATCGATACACATGATTGTTTCACATTACGAAATAAGAAAATAAGGCAATCTAAAGGTGTCGGCCTTTGGTGGTCTCTTTCAGAAAAACAAGAGCGAGATTTGCTCTCGTGCTTCGATACTGTTATCGCTATTCAAGAAAGTGAAAAAGTTTTTTTTACAAAGCTTCTGGATAAAAAGGTTACTAAAGTTACCAAAATAGATGTGCTTGAATTACCTGGTGAATGGGGTAGCAAAGTTGAGCAAAGCATTCCTGCAATAGGGTTTATAGGTTCCAACAATGCTCATAATCGCGAGGGTTTGGCTAAATTTATTAATTTACATTGGCTTCATATCTTAAAGAAAATACCAAATGCAAAACTTCTTATTGCTGGCGATGTAGAAGTAGAAACTTCTTTATCAGGAGTAACAGTGTTAGGTCGCGTTGATTCTTTATATCTTGATTTTTATTCAAAATGTAGCATAACGGTAAATCCATGTGGAAGCGGTAGCGGGTTAAAAATTAAAACCATAGAATCTATGTCTTACGGTGTCCCAATCATAACGACAAAAGAAGGATTGTCCGGTATAGAGCAAGCGATTGGAGAGGGTGCATATTGCTGTGACCTAGATCAAGATGAATTCTTTTTAACTTGCCTAGATGTTCTTGCTTCAAAAAACCTGCCTTCAGAAGGCGTCAAAGCTAGGAAATTTATAGAGTTATGCAAAGCAGAGTCAATGAACAAAATTGAAGAGTTGTTTTGATCAATGCAAATCTTTACTTTAGTTGGTAATTTTGGAGACTTTGTTGAGTAACATAAAAATCCTATTCGCTCCTGACTTTGACCAAAATCAATATATCGAAAATATTTACAATATCATTAAAAGTATTGATTCTGTAGAGCTGACGAAGGTTAAACACATCGTCCCAGGGTTCATAACGTCCGGAGTAAATCATTATGATGTAAGCATAGTGCACTGGCTGGAAAACTGGCTGGTGAATGATGTAAATGACAAGCGTCTTACTTTACGCTCCAGCATGAGATTTTTATTAAGGCTTTTTGTACTTAAGATAATCTCAAAAAAATTGATTTATGTTAGACATAATGTATATCCGCATTCACTTAATGGCCGGGATGCAAAAATTGCCGAATGGCTAACAGACTTGGCCTGTAAGATATCTGATGTGTGCGTTGTTCATTCTGGACATCTAGGTAAAAACTATACATATATTCCTCATCCGCTCTATAAATTTGAGAATCAAACTGATGTCAATGAAGCGGATAAGATAAAAAGATTTGTGGTGTTTGGCCGGATTGTTGAATATAAAGCAATAGATAAGCTGCTAAATGCTTGGTCAGATGTTCCATTATTGATTGCTGGCTCGGTAGGCTCAAAACCTTATGCTGAGCAATTAATAACCATTAAGGCAAACAGACACTTAACCAATGTAGATATTGACGCAAGATTTCTATCAAATGAAGAAGCGCAATCTATTGTTTCGAATTCAAGAGGTCTTGTTCTAGCCCACTGTGAAGACGATATGATTGTGAGCGGTAGCTTTTTCTTTGCGGCAAGTCTGGGTGTACCGGTTTATGCAGTTAAAACCCCATTTTTAAGCTGGTTGAAATCAGAGTCTAATTATAAAGGACTACATATCTACGATAACCTGCCTGAAATGGTAACTGCACTCGGCTCTGGTAAGCTAGAGGAATCAGACGTTAGTCAGGTTTCGCTGGAAGCAAAAAACTTATTTGGTGACCAGATCATTAAACAGGCATTTGAGAAAATCTTATTGCACTCGTGATAATTAGAGTATTAGAAAGTTTTGAAAATATGTAATGGCGCTGGCATTGCCAGCTGAAAAATCAATTGACAGGATATTGTTTAAATTCATGCGTATTTTAGTGGTTGGCGGGGCCGGATATATTGGCTCTCATATGGTAAAAATGTTGTTAGATGCTGGTCATGAAGTGATCACATTGGACAATTTATCCAGCGGTCATCGTGATGCTGTTTTGGGTGGTACTTTTATTGAAGGTGATCTTGCCGACACAGCATGCCTTAATCAAGTTTTCGACAGCTATCAGCCTGAAGCAGTGATGCACTTTGCTTCATATATCCAAGTGGGTGAATCTGTACGCAAGCCGGATATTTATTACCGTAATAATGTGACCAACACGCTGAATTTATTAGATACTATGCTTGAGTTTGGTGTGAAGAAATTTATTTTCTCCTCTACCGCCGCTGTGTTTGGTGAACCGGATTATGTGCCTATTGACGAAGCACATCCTAACCGTCCTTTGAACCCATATGGCCGTTCAAAATGGATGATTGAACAAGTGCTGGCAGATTATGACAAAGCATTCGATTTTCGCTCTGTGTGCTTACGCTACTTCAATGCTGCCGGCGCAGATCCTGAAGGTAGATTAGGCGAGCGTCATGATCCGGAAACACACTTGATTCCTTTGATATTGCAAGCAGCTTCCGGACGGCGTGAAAACATACAGGTGTTTGGCAGGGACTATGACACGCCAGATGGTACCTGTATAAGAGATTATATCCATATAGTGGATTTGTGTTCTGCACACCTTGCTGCTCTCGAATACCTTAATAAAGGTGGCAGCAGTGACCGCTTCAATCTTGGTAATGGATCAGGATTTTCCGTGCAGGAAGTGATCGATGCCGTAGAAAAGGTATCGGGTAAGCATGTGACTGTCATAAACGGCCCTAGACGTGAAGGTGACCCGGCTAGGCTAGTTGCAGATGCCTCTCGCGCTAAACACGTACTGGCGTGGCATCCTGAATATACATCGCTTGAAACCATAGTGCGCCATGCATGGCAATGGGAAAGCAAGCAGATAAATTAACGAATTCAAAATGTAGGCATAAGGTTGATAAAGATGAAAATTGTTCCAGTGATACTTTCCGGTGGCTCGGGTACGCGTTTGTGGCCACTTTCTCGCGCTGTACTTCCAAAGCAGTTGTTACCTTTAGTGACTGAAAATACCATGTTGCAGGAAACACTGTTGCGGCTTTCGAGCTGGGCTGAGGTTTCTGCTCCTGTCGTAGTATGCGGCAACGACCATAGATTCCTGGTGGCTGAGCAGTTACGGCTGATCAACCTGAGCCCCGAAGCGATTCTGCTCGAACCCGTAGCACGTAATACGGCGCCAGCCATTGCGGCGGCGGCGATTGCACTGCAGGATAAGGATGTATTGATGCTGGTATTGCCTGCGGATCATGTGATCACTGATGTAACCGCTTTTGAGGCCGCCGTACGACGAGCCAGTGTGGCAGCAGAGCAGGGGAAACTGGTGACATTCGGCATCGAACCAACACATCCTGAAACCGGATACGGTTACATCCAGTCCGATAATGCCTCTAAGTTTGCAGACAATTGTTATGAAGTGGCTCGTTTTGTAGAAAAGCCGAATGCGGAAACCGCGCAAGAGTACATGGATGCCGGTAATTTTTACTGGAATAGCGGCATGTTCTTGTTTAAACCAGCCGTGTTTCTATCAGAGTTAAAGCAGTATGCACCTGCAATCGTTGACTCAGTCTCCAAAGCTGTCGCGCAAAGTTATAAAGATCTGGATTTCGTGCGTTTGCATGAGGCTTCTTTTGCCGAGTCACCTTCGGATTCGATTGACTATGCGGTGATGGAAAAAACCAAACTGGCAGCAGTAGTTCCAGCCAGTATGGGTTGGAATGATGTTGGCTCATGGACAGCCTTGAAAGAAGTGCAAACGCAGGATGCCAATGGCAATGCAGTACGTGGCGATGTCTATCTCAAAGATGTAAACAATACTCTGGTTCGTGCCGAAAATCGTTTCGTAGCTGCCGTTGGCGTCAAGGATTTGCTGATTGTGGAAACCAGTGATGCGGTTCTTGTGGCACATCGCGATTGTGCGCAGGATGTAAAAAATATTGTTGATCACTTAAAAGCCAGCGGTCGCTCAGAACATAAAATGCATCCACGTGTATATCGTCCGTGGGGCTGGTACGAAGGCATTGATATAGGCGAGCGTTTCCAGGTGAAGCGTATTATGGTGAAACCTGGCGAAAGGCTTTCTCTGCAAATGCATCATCATCGCGCCGAGCACTGGGTGGTCGTCAGTGGCTCCGCGATGATCACGATTGATGATGTAACCAAGCTGTATACCGAAAACGAATCTACATACATCCCAATCGGTTCCACACATCGTTTGGAGAACCCCGGTAAATTGCCGTTGCATTTGATTGAAGTGCAATCAGGCAGCTATCTTGGCGAGGACGACATCGTGCGTTACGAAGATACCTATGGCCGTAGTTAAGGTTGCCGATATGCAGGTATTACAAACTGTAATGCAGCAGAGCGGGGTGGCATTTGGTACCAGTGGCGCACGTGGCCTGGTAGCTGCCATGACAGATGAAGTTTGTGCTGCTTACACACAAGCTTTTGTAAAAACAGTTCAAGGTTCGTTTGCCTTTAAACAGGTAGCCATTGCTGTAGATTTAAGACCAAGCAGCCCGCGCATTGCCGAAGCATGCGCAAAAATGTTGCGTCAGCTTGGGCTGGACGTGATTTTTTGTGGTGCGATCCCCACGCCTGCCTTGGCCTTATTCGCTCAAACACGCAGTATTCCGGGGATTATGGTCACCGGTAGTCATATCCCTTTTGACCGCAATGGCCTCAAATTCTATCGCCCGGATGGTGAAATCACTAAGTCTGATGAATCCTCTATGTTGGCAAGTGAACTTCAGACATTGTATGAAACTGTGACAACGTTGCCTGAAGAAAATCCCCAAGCCAAAGCCGAGTACATCCAGCGGTATAAGGATTTATTAGGTGAACAAGCTCTGACAGGGTTAAAGCTGGCCATCTACCAGCATTCAAGTGTGGCGCGTGATGTGTTGCATAGCCTGTTGAGCGACCTGGGCGCTGAAGTCGTCTGCCTGGAACGGTCAGACATCTTTGTGCCGATTGATACTGAAGCAGTGTCGGCAGAAGATACGCAGCGCGGCCTTGATTGGGCAGCGCAATATCAGGTAGATGCGATTATTTCTACCGATGGTGATGGCGACCGGCCATTAATCAGTGATGAACAAGGCAACTGGTTGCGTGGCGATATTGTGGGTCTATTAACAGCGAAGGCTTTACAAATCACACATTTAGCTGTGCCCGTTAGCTGTAATACCGCAATTGAAGCCAGTGGCTTTTTCCAGAAAGTAGCACGTACCCGCATTGGGTCACCATTTGTGATTGCAGGTATGCAAGCATTGCAAAAAGAGGGTGCAGCCAGTGTGGCAGGGTTTGAGGCGAATGGTGGATTTTTGTTAGGTAGCCATATACCTCAGGCCCCTTCATTACAACCATTACCCACACGCGATGCAGTATTGCCTGTCGTGACCTTGCTAGCGCAGGTGAAAGCGCAAGGCAAGCCCTTATCACAATTAGTGGCTGCCTTGCCGCAGCGCTTTACCGCCAGTGACCGCCTGCAGGATTTCCCTACTGAGAAGAGCAAGGCTCTGCTCTCGAACTGGACTGAGCAACCTGCAGACATGTTGCAATCCCTGCAGCTTGCAGAGCCGTTGTCGCATATAGACAGTACTGATGGCTTGAGGGCCACTCTGCAATCTGGCAGTGTGGTGCATTTACGGCCGTCCGGCAATGCACCTGAGTTCAGGTGTTATGTTGAAGAAACCAGTCAATTAGCGGCGCAATCATTGCTGGCCAACGTCATGGCGCAGCTTAAACAGTTTGCATAATCCAGGTTTTCAAATCTGATCAGGTTGACGGTTAATATCCATACTAAAATTGTCGTCATCGCAAAAACGTTCTAATATGCCTTTTGGTATCTGAACACTTAAAAAAGGTTATTGATTACATGATTTTTGTTACTGGGGGCGCCGGGTTTATCGGCAGCAATTTTGTATTGGACTGGCTGGCGCAATCCGATGAGCCTGTGGTGAATCTGGATAAGCTTACTTACGCAGGCAACCTGGATAACCTGACATCGCTTAACAATGATCAACGCCATATTTTTGTCAAAGGCGATATTGGCGACTTTGAATTAGTCAGAAGATTACTCGCTGAATATCAACCGAGAGCGGTATTGAATTTTGCTGCTGAGTCACATGTAGACCGCTCTATCCATGGGCCGGAAGACTTCATTCAAACCAATGTGGTCGGCACTTTCCATTTACTGGAGGCGGTACGTGCCTACTGGGCTGGGCTGGAAGGGGATGCAAAAGCTGACTTCAGGTTTTTGCATGTCTCCACTGATGAAGTGTATGGGTCTCTAGAAAAGAGTAATCCGCCTTTTAACGAAAAGAACCGTTACGAGCCTAATAGCCCATACTCTGCTTCCAAAGCGGCTTCTGACCATCTGGTACGTGCTTATCATCATACCTATGGCCTGCCGGTACTGACGACTAATTGCTCAAATAATTATGGCCCATACCACTTTCCCGAGAAATTAATCCCGCTGGTGATTCACAATGCATTAAATGGAAAACCACTGCCAATATATGGTGATGGACAACAGATCCGCGACTGGCTGTTTGTGAAAGATCACTGTACGGCTATCCGCCGTGTGTTGTCTGCCGGGCAGTTGGGTGAAACCTATAATGTAGGCGGCTGGAACGAGAAACCGAATATTGAGGTGGTGAATACCATTTGCACCATATTGGATGAGCTGAAGCCACGTGCCGATGGCCTGTCTTTCAACACGCAGATTACCTATGTCAAAGACCGCCCCGGACATGACAGGCGTTATGCGATTGATGCTACCCGTCTTGAAAAAGAGCTGGGTTGGAAACCGGCTGAAACGTTTGAAACCGGTATCCGTAAAACAGTGCAGTGGTACCTGGATAATCCTTCCTGGGTAGAAAACATTACCAGCGGCCAGTACCGGCAATGGGTAGAAAAGCAGTATCAATGAGGCTATTACTGACAGGTTGTAACGGCCAGGTAGGCTTTGAATTGCAACGCAGCCTGGCACCGCTGGCGGAAGTGATTGCAGTCGACAGATCTGACTGTGATTTAGCAGATGCATCCGCCTTGCGCGCACTTATTCAAGCGCTTAAGCCAGATGGCATTATCAATCCCGCGGCTTACACAGCGGTGGATAAAGCTGAATCAGACGCCGCATTGGCAAAGAAAATCAATGTCGATGCGCCGCGCATTATGGGGGAAGAGGCTTCTAAATCTGGCGCATTCGTTTTTCATTATTCCACTGACTATGTATTTGAAGGTGTGGGCGAGCAATTCTACAAAGAGGCGGATGAGACAAATCCGCAAAATGTTTACGGCCAAACCAAAATGGATGGCGAACAGGCGCTGTTGACCGCTTGTGCTCAAAGCTTGATTATAAGGACCAGTTGGGTCGTCGGTGCACATGGCGGTAATTTCGCAAAAACCATGTTAAAGCTGGCCAGCGAGCGTGAAACGCTGAGCGTGGTTGCTGATCAGTTTGGCGCACCGACCTCAGCTGCGCTGCTGGCGGATGTGACAGCGCAATTGGTCGGGCGTATCAAACATCAAGGCGATAAAAAATTCCCTTATGGTTTGTATCATGTCGTGGCTGCTGGTGTGACTAACTGGCACGAATATGCCCGATTTGTCATAGAAGAAGCGATCAAAGCAGGTAGACCGATGAAAGTATCGCCTGAAATGGTTAAATCGATCACTACTTCAGATTACCCGGTACCGGCTAAACGTCCGGCGAACTCCAGGCTTGATACGACATTGTTCCAGAACACTTTTGAGTTATGCCTTCCTCACTGGAAGGATGGCGTATCTCATGTGTTGCAGCAAATTTTATAGGGTGAATTATGGCGAAAAATAGAAAAGGTATTATTCTTGCAGGAGGCTCCGGTACGCGCCTGTATCCGGCCACGCAGGCGGTTTCCAAACAATTGATCCCTGTGTATGACAAACCCATGGTGTATTACCCGCTGACTACGTTGATGCTGTCAGGCGTTGAAGATATTCTGCTGATTTCAACGCCGCAAGATACACCCAGGTTTGAACAGTTACTAGGTGATGGTTCACAGTGGGGCATCAATATTCAATATGCGGTGCAGCCTACACCGGACGGCTTGGCACAGGCCTTTATTATTGGTGAATCATTCATCAATAACTCGCCAAGCGCACTAGTCCTTGGCGACAATATTTTTTATGGTCACGACCTGGCGACAACTTTGCAACAGGCTAATCACTCGGAAAGCGGCGCGACAGTATTCGCTTATCCAGTCAATGATCCCGAGCGTTACGGTGTGGTCGAATTCGACCAGCAGGGTAAAGCTATCAGCCTGGAAGAAAAGCCGGTCCAGCCAAAATCACGCTATGCAGTGACAGGTTTGTATTTTTACGATAACCAGGTCAGTGATATTGCGGCAAACTTGAAACCTTCACCAAGAGGCGAGTTGGAAATCACCGATGTCAACAAACATTATCTTGCCCAGCAACAACTGAATGTCGAGGTCATGGGCCGTGGCCACGCCTGGCTGGATACCGGCACACACGAATCTCTGCTGGAGGCATCGCTGTTTATTCAAACCATTGAAAATCGTCAGGGTCTGAAAATTGCCTGCCCGGAAGAAATTGCATTCCGCATGGGGTATATCAACGCTGAAGCGTTGTTAAAGCAAGCTGAGCTTTACAAGAAAAACAGCTATGGGCAGTATCTAATTCAGATTGTGAATGAGAAGGTATTTTAGTGATCGCGCATCAAACAACTATTCCTGATGTCCTGGTTTTTGAGCCCAAGGTATTTGGAGACGCCAGAGGCTTCTTCTATGAAAGTTTTAACGAAAATGTTTTTGCTGAAGCTACCGGGCTACGCCCAAGGTTTGTGCAGGACAACCACTCAAAATCCGCAAGAAATGTTTTGAGAGGTTTGCATTACCAGATACAACAACCACAAGGCAAGTTGGTGCGTGTCACGCAAGGTGCCGTATTCGATGTGGCTGTAGATCTGCGTTCAAATTCACCCACCTTTGGGCGATGGGTAGGCGAAATATTAAGTGACGAAAATAAAAAAATGCTATGGGTGCCAGAAGGATTTGCGCATGGCTTTGTAGTGCTGTCTGACACTGCTGAGTTTTTATACAAGACCACAGACTTTTATGCACCACAGCATGAGCGATGCATCGCCTGGAATGATCCCACCATCAAAATCGATTGGCCAATTCAAGAGATGCCTGCATTATCTTCAAAAGATTCGGCTGGGACAAGTTTTGTTGAAGCAGAAAAGTTCTAGCACATTTATCGTCAGAAATCGTTTTAATCAACGCTATTTAAATAATACTTTTTGCGTTTGACAAACGCTTCTATAAGTTGTAATAAAAAATTCACATAAGCCTCTTTTTTTTGTGTAAAATGCAAAGCGTAAAATTGCACGAAAGTGGTGCATAAGCACCAGTTAAAGTTTCAATTGCAGCAACCAGTTAATTAATACGCTTCTGTCAATCCTCAAATCCTATAAATTTTTAATGAAATCAATTGGTTATAGAGATTGATGAATCTGGAATGGTTTTTGCATTAATTAATAAAAAATAAAGTGATTAAAGCGACAATAAATGGAAGAATAGCCCGAACGGGTAATGTCGCTGTAAAAGAATTTAAGTTATCGTACTTATAAAAGAGGAAAGCCTAAAGTAATCACTTTAAAAGTGAACTGTTGCATTAATGCTACTAAGTTACAAGTGCATACAAGCGACAAGTCTTTAAATTTCCCTACTTATTAGGATGTCTCGGCTTTCCATGTAGTGTAATTAGTTATTGAGTTTAAGCTTTATGTATGTGAGCTTGCTTGCGTTAGTTAAGTACTACAGGTTTAATTTTTGTTTTAAAAATGTTGTTTATTATTTCTTCTATTAACTTACCTTAAGGATATATATGTTAAATATAAAAAAATCTTTAGCAGTCATGGCAATCGGGTCTGCAATGCTGTTGCCTATGACCTCTTCTGCTACAGTCACTAATTTCGGTGATATTACCAATTCTACAAGTGCAACTGGTAATTTCAGTACTATTGTCATTGGTGGTTTTGTATTTGATGGTGGCGACACTTTCAACTTCAGCCTGAATGCAGCTGACAAGTCTAATATTTCTATTGATCTGACCCAGTTGTTTGGTATCAATATTGGTAACTCTTATTTCAGCCTGAAACAAGGTGCTACTGAGATCAGCCAGATTGCACTTGATCCACTGATCCTGTTGAAAACTGAAAGCTACTCTTTTAACAGCCTGGTTAATGGTAACTATTCCTTGTCACTGATTCCTTCAAACATCCTTGCTTTGAATTTTGGTGGTACAGTAAGTATTACAGCTATACCAGTTCCAGAACCAGAAACTAATGCTTTGATGTTCCTGGGCTTGGGCATTATCGGTATGATCGCTCGCAGAAAATTCGTTTAAGTTTTTTCTAGCAATTAAAAAAGCCGGTTTGCATATGCATCCGGCTTTTTTGTTTTTAAGGGTATTTGTTTATTTAAAGTAATTGACGATTTGTTGGGCGGCCGTGAGAGTTTCCCTAGTGGGCGCTACCAATGCCATCCTGATAAATCCTTTTCCCGGATTGATGTTATGCGCTTCGCGGGCGAGGAATGAGCCAGGTAACACAGTGATATTCAATGCTTGGTAAAGTTCTCTAGCAATGACGGTGTCATCTTTTTGTGTGTTAATCCATAAGTAGAACGCCGCATCAGGAAACTCAGTTTCGGCCCATACTTGCTTGAGCAATGGCGTGACTGCATTAAACTTTTCACTATATAATTTTCGATTTTCAATCACATGTGCCTCATCATTCCAGGCCACAATGCTGGCTGCCTGCACCGCTGGATTCATGGCGCAGCCATGATAAGTGCGGTATAACGCAAATTTTTCAACAATGGCTGCATCACCTGCGACAAAGCCTGAGCGCATGCCTGGAACATTTGAACGTTTGGATAGGGAGCTAAACATCACCACGCGGCTAAAATCACGGCCTAACTTATGTGCCGCTTCCAAAGCTCCCACAGGCGGATTTGCTTCATCAAAGTAAATTTCTGAATAGCATTCATCCGATGCGATCACAAAACCGTATTGATCTGATAATTCAAACAGGGTTTTCCAGGCCTGTAGATCCATCACCTTGCCTGAAGGGTTACCTGGGCTACAGACAAACACCAATTGTGTACGCTTTAATATTTCCACCGGCACCAGCGCAAGGTCCATCACAAAATCATTTTCCGGTGTGGTATTGATAAAGTAGGGCATAGCACCGGCAAGGAAAGCGGCGCCTTCATAAATCTGGTAGAACGGGTTGGGCGAGATGACGACAGGCTGTTCAGACACGCTGGTGTCAATCACCGCTTGTGCAAAAGCAAACAAGGCTTCTCGGCTGCCATTGACTGGCAAGATGGCTTTATCGATATTGAGTGCAGGAATCTTATAGCGCCTCTGCAACCATTGATTAATGGCCTCGCGTAAGGCGGGCACACCGATTGTGGTAGGATAGCTGGCCAGCCCGGCCAGGTTTGCCCTTAATGCTTCGGTAATGATTTCTGGCGTCGCATGTTTGGGTTCGCCTATGGATAGATTGACAGGCGCAAAGTCAGGATTAGGTGTTAGCCCCTCAAACAAGTCACGCAAACGCTGAAAAGGGTAGGGCTGGAGTAAATTTAAATGTGGATTCATAGGGTTGTATTATAAGTGAGCCTTGCGCATAAACAAAAAGCCCATCAGCAAAAATATTTTGCCCTGGCAGCACTGATTTACGGCGCGATCAGCTGGGGACTCATCTGGTACCCATATCGATTACTGAATGACAATGGCCTCGCTGGCGTGCAATCCAGTGTGCTGAGTTATTGGCTGGCGCTACTGATAGGCGGGCTTTTATTCTGGCGACGTTACGCAGATATCGTAAAAGTCCCGGCATCGGCTTACTGGCTGAGCCTGGTCGCCGGCTGGACTAATCTGGCTTATGTGCTGGCGATTATTGATGGCGAAGTGATGCGGGTCATGCTGTTGTTTTACCTGTCGCCGCTATGGACATTATTGCTGGCAAGAATATGGCTGAATGAGCGTTGGCAGCGCCCGCAACTGATCGCTATTGCTCTATCCCTTATCGGGGCAGAACTTATGCTTACGGACGGCCAGTGGGGCTTGCCGTGGCCGCAATCCACTTCGGACTGGCTGGCCTTATCTGCGGGAATAGGTTTCTCGATCACCAATGTCATCACACGTTTTTCCACCCATCTTACCGTTGCGGCAAAATCCATGCTGGTCTGGCTGGGAGTGTTTTCTTTATCGGTGATCGTTCTGCTATGGCAGGAGGGACTTGCTGGTTTTGCCATCATAAGCTCGGTCAATATGCACGCAATGAGTTTGCTATTGCTTATCGCGCTGATGATCACTTCTGCGACCTTGCTGGTGCAATATGGCGTCACCAAAATTCCGGCTATCCAGGCTTCAGTGTTATTTATGTTTGAACTGATTGTCGCTGCGGTGGCAGCTTATTTTCTGGCCAATGAAACGATGTCGTTGATAGAGATGATAGGTGGTTTGTGTATTGTTGCAGCCGGATTATTGTCGGTTTGGTACAGCAACGAGTAAGGTGTTATTCCAGCAGCTGGCGATAAATCTGCTCAAGCTGGCGGCGAAATGTAAGCGGATCAAATAACACCTTAGCTTGTTTCTCCACTTTTGCTTTCAGGGCTGTTAAAGCGACCGGATCATTTGCCAGTGCAACGGCCTGCTTTTCCACCTGCGCCCAATCCTCATAAATACATTCGTCCAGGCCGATATGGTTTAAGAGACTGGCACTTACGCGTGCGGGAAATGTATCGCCTTTGACCGCTAACAAGGGGATGCCTTGCCACAATGCATCGCTGGCCGTTGTATGCGCATTGTAGGGGGTAGTATCCAGCATCAGGTCTGCATGCTCCTGCCTGGCGATATGCAGGTGGGCACTGGTACGTGGCGCAAATATCAGTCTGTCCGGATCTACTTTTGCAACCTGTGCAGTCTGTTTAAGATTGGATGTCGCCCATGGATTACACGCTTGTAACCACAACACGCTTTCCGGCACCTGCTGCAAAATCCGCATCCAGCAAGCAAATACTTCGGCGGTGATTTTAAAACTCTGGTTAAAGCTGCAAAATACAAATCCTTGTTCAGGCAAGCCGTGTTGGGCTCGCGTACCAGCCTCAGCCTGAGGGCGCTGTGCATTATTCGGCTGGTAACAAGGTAAAGCGACAGTTCGCTCGGAAAAATGACCTTGTTGCAGGGTTTCATCTACCAGGATGAAATCAAATAATGATTGCTCATTCACCTTACCCATACTGCCCGGGTATCCCAGCCAGTTGATATGACAGCGTGCCGGGCGATAAGCCGCCACACCGCTGCGGCTATTTTGTGTAAAGCCGGTCAGATCAATCAGGCAATCAATGTTGGCGGCGCGCATATGTGCGGCAACCTCTGCATCATTCAGGCTTGCAATCTCAATCCAATGGTCGGCTGCCGCGATAAAAGCTTCTCGCTCTATTGAGCTGTCATCTTTGGCCTGGCTATATAGGCTCACCTCAAACTGGTCTCTATCATGGGCGGCAATCACGTCCGTTACCAAATAAGCCAGCGGATGCTTGCGAAAATCTGAAGAGATATAAGCCAGCCTGATTTTCTGTCCTGGAAGTCGAGTAGCAGGCGATGCTAAGGGTTGGATGTGCCCGTAGTGCTGTTGCGCCCACAAACTCGCACATTGCAGTTGCTCTGCATCAGTAGTACCGGGCATAGCGAGAAAAGCAAACGGCGGGATTTGTGCTTGCAGCTGTTGCTTCAACGCCGTGCGCACTTCATCAACAGCCAGGTCCAAGCCTTGCCAGTCAGCCATATGCTGCTTCTGGTGTATCCAATGTACTTTGGCATGCAATAAGTCAGGGTTAAGTTTTAGTGCCTGCGCATAAGCGGCCACTGCCAGATCAAGCTGCCCGGTTTCCCTGTAGGCGTTACCCAAATTGTTACAGGTATCGGCATCAGCCGGATTGATGGTTAATGCCTGCTGGTAATGATGTATGGCTTCCCTGTTCAAACCCAGTTTGCGCAGGCTATTTGCCAGGTTGAAGTGCACATCGGCCTGCTGCGGGTCTTGCTGTAATGATTGCTTAAAGAAATCGGCTGCCAACGCTTCATCACCAAGCTGGCTGGCAGCATTACCCAGTTGCATTAAAATTTGCGGGTGCCCCGGGGCCAATTGCAATGCTTTGGAAAAGGAAAGCTGGGCTAGTTCAGCTTGCTTGAGCGCCAGGTAGCCACGGCCCAATTCATAATGCAATGCAGGATCCTGCGGCGTACGTGCTAATTGCTGCTGTAACTGTTTAATTTCTGGCGTCATGATGGCATAGGATCATTAAACGGATTCAACAGATGTTTCCATCCCAGTTGTTTGAACAGGTGACGCTGCGGATGCAAGCCTGTCCAGAAAGTGTCTTCTGTCAGCTGTGGCAAAGGCAGTTCAAAATCACCTAGTAATCGCCTTGCCAGCACAGCAGCGCAATAAGGCGCGGTCATCAGGCCTTTGCTACCATGCGCCACATGCACATATAGGCCTTTGGAGACTGGCAAGTCAGCAAACTCGGGTGACGCGCTGGCTGTTAGGGAAGATATTGGAAGCAATGGTCCGACATAAGGCAAATAATCCGGTGAGCCGCAGCGGCTTGCAGCCCGTGCATACGTCACTTCTGCCGTCTCTGCCTGGTCAAACTGCGGACTTAAGTTGCGTATCATATTCAAATTTGACTGATTGTCTTCTTCACGCAGGCTGGTATCGACGTCGCCTGCTGCAAACGTGGCGCCCATGGCATGCATGCCATCATGTACAGGTGTAAGGTAGCCTTCGCCACACAGAATCTTTTTCAGGGGCAGCAAGGCGGCTTGCGTTGCAACCATGCCCATCTGTCCGCGAACGGGGTTCAGCCACATGCCACTGTCGGGTAGCAACTTCCCGGCCTCTGCCGCATTCGCCACAATCACTGCATCAAATCCGGCATGGGTTTCTGTGGCTGTGCTTAACTGCCAGCTAGCCTCTTGTCGGGATAAAGCATGAATGTCTTGTTGCAGGTGCACATGAATATTTTTGTGTGCCAGCATCGCCTGGCAGGCCTCACTTGGATTTACCCAGGCAGCCTCAGCAAAATACAGGCAGTCTGAAGCCAATGGCACACCAGCCAATGTGGTGGCTTGTGTGGCATCTACCTGCGTTAGCAGCCCTAAATGATCATAACGTGCCGCCACTTTATGCACGCGCTTTTGTTCACGCGTATTGCCGCCTAATTGCAATAATCCGCAGGTTTTAAAGCCATCCGGATTTAATCCTAAATTGGCATAGTGCCGTAAGCTAAAACTGTAGCTGCGTAAGGCCAGTTGGTCATTCATCGGCTTTTCTGCGTTCAAGCGCGGATACAGCATGCCGCGGGGATTACCTGAAGCACCGTTGGCAATCTTGTCAGCACGCTCGAACACATGCACTTCGCAACCTAGCGAGGCCAAAAACCAGGCGCTACTGCTACCGGCAATGCCTGCGCCTATCACCGCCACTTTGGGAAGTGTCACTGGTTGCTTATTTGCTGTGGATTGCCATTGACCTGCGAGCATTTCACGTTTGGCACCATAGCCGGTTTTCTTTTCGACATGAAAGCCTGCTCCCTGTAAACCACGCCGCACAAAGCCAGCGCTGGTAAAGGTAGAAAAAGTGGTACCTGGGCGTGAGCATCTGGCCATACAATCAAACAAGGGTGATTGCCACATGTCAGGATTTTTGGATGGTGAAAAGCCATCCAGGAACCAGGCATCGGCCATGACATTCAGTTCAGGTAACACCTGTGCTGTATCTGCGATATGCAGGGTCAAACTTGTGGAAAATTCTGCTAGCTCTAATTGATTGATGCCTGGCTGCAATAATCGGTACTGCTTGCACAACGCCTGGCTAAACTCGGCCAACTCGGGAAAGTGGGTATGCGCCTGTTGCAGATCTTGCAGGGTAAAGGGCGCGATCTCGATGCTAAGGAAATGTAAATGGGCTGCAGCCGGCGCATATTGCCGCCATAGTTGCAGGGTCGCCAGAAAATTCAGGCCGCTGCCGAAACCGGTTTCAACAATGACAAAATGACTGGTTTTATCAACTGGAAGTGCCTGCCAGCGTCGTGGCAATTCGTTATGCTGCAGAAACACATGGCGGGTTTCAGCCAGGCCATGCTGTGGCTGATCCGGGCTGGCAGAAAAATAAACATCATCAAATTGAGTAGAGTATGGCAAACCATCGCGCCACTCCAACACTGCATGGGTAGTCATAGGCTGGCAATTTTATCATGCCCGCTGACTGCTGCGCGGCTACACCCGCTTAAGCTTACGGTAGCCAGGCTTAGCCAGCAGTAAATGCACATCGCCCAATGCGCATTCGGCAAAGCCTCCTTCACAATAGCTGAGATAGAAATCCCACATGCGGATAAAGGTGTCGCTATAGCCCAACTGCCTGACGGCATTGATATGGGTGAAGAAGTTTTCCCGCCACATGCGCAAGGTAGCGGCGTAATGCAGGCCGATATCCTGCAGATCCACCAGGCGCAAATCACTGGCTCGCGTCATGCTGGCCAGCATGGCGGTATTGGAGGGGATGTTCGAACCTGGAAAGATATAACGCTGAATAAAATCCACTGAACGAATAGCGCTTTCATAGCGTTGATCCATGATGGTAATTGCCTGTATCAGGGCCACGCCATCCGGTTTAAGCAAATGGCTGACTTTTTTGAAATAAGTGTCGTAATACTGGTGACCAACCGCTTCTATCATTTCAATCGAAACCAGCTTGTCATATTGTCCTTGCAAGTGGCGGTAATCTTGCTTCAGCAACACGATGTTATCCTGCAAGCCTTCCGCAGCGACCCGTTCCTTGGCCAGGAGAAACTGTTGCTCTGAGATAGTGGTGGTGGTGACATGGCAACCATAATGTTTGGCGGCATAGATAGCAAAACCGCCCCATCCAGTGCCTATTTCAATCACACGGTCTGTCGCAGAGAGCTGTAATTTCTCACAAATTACCTTTAGCTTGCGTTCAGAAGCGGCCTGCAAGCTGTGAGCATCAGCTTGGGCATCAAATATGGCGGATGAATACATCATGGTCGGGTCAAGAAACAGCTTGAACAAGTCGTTACCAAGGTCATAGTGAGAGGCGATATTTTTCTGGCTGCCTGCTTCACTATTGCTGTTTAACCAGTGGAGGATTTTGAGGAATGGTTTACTCAAATACTGGTAACCGCCTTCCAGCGTATCCATGACTGACTGGTTAAGCACCATCAGGCGCACCACATTGGTCAGGGAATCAGCCTGCCAGTAGCCCAGCATATAAGCTTCACCTGCGCCTATGCTGCCGCCAAACGCGATTTCGCCATAAAAGCGGGGATCATGCACGGTAATGGTTGCCTCAATCGCTGTACCGCTTGCGTGACCAAACTGGTGCCTTTCATCGCCATCAATCATGGTAAGGGAGCCAACCCGCAGCCCGGCAAGTCGTTGCAACACCTGAGACTTGGCCATGCTTGCTACCCATTTAGCACGGCTTTTTGACTTTAAAGGTTTGGTCAGGTTGTCTGGGGGCAGTATTTTTGAAGAAGGCATTGAGTTCATGATTCATCACCAAGCTTGGAAGGTTGTTTTGGGTGAGCGTGAAAAGGAATTCTTTTGAGCCATAACCGCAGGGCTTGCCAGTAAATGGCAGCGATGACTTTCAATGTCATCCAGGGGTAGCTAAAGAGCATGCGATTAAGAGTATTGGCCTGCCAGGGTTGCCGTTCCATCTTTAAGGTGGCAAAAAACATGGCCTGTTCCTGCCGCCAGTTTTGCATATGCACGCTGAGTGATTCGCCTGGGGTTGAGAACTGCCATTCATAATCAATATCCATAGGCATGAACGGGGAGACGTGGAAGTCCTTGTCGAGTTTGAATAACAGTGAGGTTGCCTGTTTGACCTCATGCACATAGGCGAATTGCTCTTTCCAGGGCGTATTGGTGATATGACTGACAATCGCCTGTAATTCGCCCTGCTTATCATGGCAATAATAAAAACTGACCGGGTTGAAGCATACGCCCCAGTAGCGGCAATGGGTCAGCAAACCTATTCGACCTAGTGGACGTTGGCCGGTGTGTGTTTCCACCAGGTCACGTACGCATTTATCCAGTGGCTGATCTGCTGGACCCAGGTAATCCTGTCGCTTGAAGTAAGCACAATTTGGTTTAAGATAAGACCATAACTTATTATTTTTAAATAAATAAGGCAGTTCTTCCAGATCGAGGTAAAGCATAAAAAGCTGGTAGAGAAAGCCATGCGTTTTCGGTTGCAGGCGTTGATGGCTGATCCAGCCTGTATAGATGGCGCTATGCAGTTTGTCGCTGGCCGGTTTTTCAGTTAACGATTTCTCACTGGGCAATGTTTCACCGGGTATCGAGGACATGCTGTCTGTCATTTTAATGCCGCCTCAAAGTGTTGAATGGCAGCCAGTGCACTCACGACACCATCCTCATGAAAACCATTTTTCCAGTATGCACCTGCAAAACCGGTACGGTTTTGGCCACTAATCTCGGCATGCCTTAACTGCGCTTGCGCTCCCGCCAGGGTAAACAACGGATGGCGGTAGTGCAGTTTCTTGATGACTCTGGCCGGGTCAATCGGTTGCGTATAATTGAGGGTAACCAGCAAGGGTTCCGCAGAGCGTATGCCTTGCAGAATATTCATATTGTAGGTGACTTGCACCTTGCCGGTAGCCTGGGCGGTGACATGGTAGTTCCAGGCTGCCCAAGCCAGTTTCCGCCTGGGCATCAAGCTCGCGTCGGTGTGCAGGAATACCGTATTGTCCTGGTAGGGGATGGCACCCAAAACCTCCTGTTCGGTTTCAGTCGCTTCACTGCCAAGAATGCGCAAGGCCTGGTCACTATGGCAGGCAAAAAACACATAATCAAACCGTAGTTGACCTTGTCCAGTGGTAAGCGTAACGCCATCACTGTCTCTATGCACTGATATCACCGGGCTATTCAGGTGAATGCGATTACGGTAACCGGCAGTAAATTTCTCCAGGTAATTTGCCGAGCCGCCTTTAATCGTGCGCCACTGTGGCCGGTCATTAATACTTAACATCCCGTGGTGATGGAAAAAGCGCACGAAGAAGCGGGCAGGGAACTGCAACATTTGCTCGGCATCGGTAGACCAGATGGCAGCGCCCATAGGCACAATATAATCCCGTATAAACTGTGGGGAATAGCCGTTTCGTAATAAATAATCGCCAAGAGTGATTTCATTACCGGGCGCCAGCAATATCAATGCCTGTTTATTAAAGCGCAAAATGTCGCGGATCATGCGGTAAAAGCCAGGCGAGAAAAAGTTTCGCCTTTGCGCGAACAGGCTGTTGATAGAAGTACCGTTATATTCCAGACCGGTGACTTCATTGCGTACGCTAAAGCTCATGTCACTGTCACGCCAGGCAACATCGGCAGCGCGCAGCATGCGCTCAAATTCAGGATAGGTTTTATCGTTAAACACAATAAATCCGGTGTCTACCAGATGGGTTTCACCGGCAATGGTCACCTGGTGGGTATGCGTATGGCCACCGATATAGTCATTGGCTTCAAACACCGTTACCTGATGTTTTTGATGCAGATGGTAGGCAAGCGTATTACCGGCAATACCACTGCCGATGATGGCTATATTCAACGCCATTGTCAGTGCCCCTTACCCGCATGCTGGTTGCGTACTTCTATCGGTACCTGCTTGAGGTTCCAGATCAGGCCCAGTGCAGCCAATAGCTGCAATCCGTAATAAGTGAGATCTACCTCCCACCAGTAAAAACCCTGTCTGACTGTGCCAGGGTAGTGATGGTGGTTGTTATGCCATCCCTCGCCTAATGTAAAAATGGCAATCAGCCAGTTGTTACGGCTTTGGTCGCGGGTGGCATAGCGGCGACTGCCCCAGACATGTGCCAGGGAATTGATGCAAAAAGTCGCGTGGTAAAGCGCAATGGTAGAAACCACAAAGCCCCATACCAGCAGTTGCCAGCCATTGGTGTGTAAACCAGGTGCATATGCGCTCAGTAACTCACCCAGGCCATAGATAGATGCAGCCAGTGCAATCGGTACCAGGCTATCAAACCTGTCCAGCCAGCAAAGCTCGCGGAAGCGTGTAAGCTCGCGTACGCGTTCAAGCTGGGTGTTAAAGTTGGCATGGCTTAGAAACCAGCCCAGATGGCTCCACACAAAGCCATGTTGATGCGGTGAATGAATATCTTGTGGCTGGTCAGCATGCACGTGGTGGCTGCGATGGTGTGACGCCCACCATAATGGCCCGCGTTGTACTGCGGTGGCGCCGATCAAGGCAAAGACGAATTGCCCGGCGCGTGAGGTTTGAAACGTTTTATGGGCAAAATAACGATGATAAAAACCGGTGATGGCGAACATACGCACCAGATACATCATCACGGCAAATATCACCGCAAAAGGACTCCAGCCTACCCAGAACAATGAGATCAGCGCGATATGCAGAAGAACAAATGGCAATACCCGCCACCAGTCTATGCTTTCTGAAGTGGCACTGGCTGGGGCCTGGTAATGCTGATTATCCAGCCAGCCGATTAATCGCCAGAGTAATCCCCAAAAGCGGTGCTGCAAGTTACTTTTTCTCTGAATCACTTGAGTCTCTCATTCACTTAGGGTATTCCCCGGACTTACTGCGTCTAACGCTATCGATTTATATATTTGATATGTATGCGGGTTTTAAAGGGGCTGCTTTAAGGGTGGCTGCACATTCAGGTGAGGAAAAATTTCCAGTTTGCTGATATCGTAGCCCATGGCCTTTATTTTCTCGACATGCGTATCAAACGTTGCCTGGTCCATCGAAGGTTTACGTGACATCAACCAGACATAGTCGCGCTTGTTTCTGGCGATAATGGTGAGTTGCGCATCATCACTGAGGTATGCGATCAGGTATTCGGCCTTGAACGGCCATAAAAATTGCATTTTCCATTCGGCATTGCCGCTATCCGGCACCACAAAACCAGTCGGGTGGTAGGTTTTCAATTTGCCATCGAACCCGCCCTGGTTGAAAGTAAATGTGGTGGCAATGGTGCCATCCGCATTTCTGTCATAGTGCTCGACAGGGTTGTACGGGTCACTTTCCATAAAGGTGGGGATGGCCGCAATCACATACCAGTCACCCATGAAGCGGTCCACATCTACTTGGGCAACAGTCTTGATTGGCGGCAAATTCTGGCAGGCGGTGAGTCCTAAGATTGTCATGATACAAATCACTTTAATTAAATTTTTTAACATATTGATTAAATGAGCCTATAAATAATTTTATAACCTTCAGGCGTCACCGATTCCAGCGCCACCCAGTCTTGCTGCTGGTCATACCAGAGTGTGATGTTCAGCTTGTCTTTGCCTTTGTAACGGCCAGTCAGGTGGTATTGATGCGTAAGGATGTTCTGGCCTTTTACCATAATTGTTTTAGCACCGTCATCGGTCACCGTCACATCCAGGTATTCGGCATTTTGCGGGTTCAGTAACTTCGTTTGCTTGAGGATAGCCGGATTCCAGTAGGCGAACGTCATCGTGCAAGCGGGCAATGCCTGCTTTTCTTCGTTCTTGCCTTCCTGCTTATCAATGACAAACTGCCCCTCTTTTAATTGCCCGCTGACATCGGTGACAGTCTTCTTTTCTACAGTATGTGCTTTCAGGCTACTTAAACATGCACCTTGCCAGGTTTCATCCGCCTGGTGCTGGTATCGGTAAGCATTGATAAACAATATCTTGACCTCAAAATTCGCACGGCTTTGCAACTGCTGGTTGTCGAATGAAAAAGTATGGGTGCCGATTTTCTGTTTATCCAGCCAGACGTCAAAAGACCAGTCTTTTGCTTGCACATTGGAGAGCATGCCAAAGCATAGTGTGATAACTGCCAGCGATCGTTTTTGAATGATGGCTGTTTTAATCATGTGCCTGCCCAGCTTTAGGAATGCCTGGAATAAAAGCATTGGTGTTTTTGATGTATTCAGCATAACCGGGGCGACGGCTGTGTATGGTCTTCTCCATCAGGCTGACACCACTGACTTTCAATAGCAGGCCAGTCATGATGACTGGCGATAACCATACCCAGTGATCGCCGGTCGCGGCGCCAAATAAGGCAAAGCTCCACCAGATCATGCTTTCGCCAAAATAGTTCGGGTGGCGGCTATAACGCCAAAGCCCGGTATTGAGTACTTTGTTTTCATGTCCTGGCTGGCTGCGAAAGCGTGTTAGCTGAATATCTGCCACTACCTCCCAGTAAAATCCGAGCGCAAACAGTAAAGTAGCCACCCAATCAAGCCACTGTAAAGGCGCCTGATCGGTCACTGCGGCGTATAGCGGATAAGAAATCACCCACGCTAATAATGCCTGCAAGCCAAAAATAATATAGACACTTTTAAACCAGAAGTACGGTTCATTATTTTTGCGGATGGTGTCGTAACGATGATCTTCCTTACCCCAGTTGCGCCAGGTGAGAAAAATGCTCAGTCTCAAGGCCCATAACGTCACCAGCGCCAGTACCAGGCAGGCGCGTACTGAAAGATCATAGTAAAAAATAGCACTGATATAAGCTGTGATGGCCATGAACAGGCTCCACATGCTGTCGACATGGCTGTAATGATGGGTGGCAAAGCTCAGCAACCAGCCACTCAGGGCAAACATCAGTATCGCAATCAGTGCATAGGTATAAATCATGTTTGCCTTATATCAGCGGTCTTGTTAAACGTATCTCGTACCCAGAGCAACAGCGGCATGGCGATGGCCCACTCCAGTGCTACCCATACCAGGCTGAAAGTCGGTGAGGGCAGGTGTATCACGCCTAATTGCGCTGCTCCCAGGTAAGCCAAGGGGCCAAAAATGCCGCCTAACACTGCCGCCAGCACAGGTTTGGATTGTAACCAGCGCATGCTGACATTGAGCGTGCTGGCAAAGGCCAGCCATAGCGCAATCATCCAGAACGGGATGTAGTTTACCGAGACGCTGTGATACTCAAAAATAACCCAGCCGTTTAAGTAACCGATCTGATCCAGTATGCATCCCAGCGTAGCCGCTATCAGTAAAGGTAAAGCCTGCTGCCAGCTTTCCACCCACTGCAAATGCACCGCTGTGAATAACAGGACCAACAAGAAGGCTGTTAAACCCAGGCCTGGCTTGGCGGAAAGCACGCACGTCCACCATAACAGCTGGAAAGAAATAAGATTCAATATAATCAATTTGTTAGAGACCATATTCAACTTTAAAGTTTATTTCTTGGCAAACAAATAGTGACTGACCCACCAGGTTTGTCCGTGGTTGTAACCAAACAATTCGGCGCAGGCCATGAAAAAAATGCGCCAGCGTTGACGCCAGAGTTCAGCATCTGCCTTGCCATAAATGGCTTGTAACACCGGCGTCAGCGCCGCATGGTTTTTATCCATATTTGCAAGCCAGGCATTGGCGGTTTTCTCATAGTGGGAGCCGCTCCAGCGCCATTTTTCTATGATTTTTAAGTCATCCTGAAAATACAGTGGTAAATCATCACTGGGCATCATGCCGCCGCTGAAGAAATACTGGCTCATCCAGTCGTCATCTGACTTCACATCGAAGGTATATGCAGCATGTCTATGCACAAAAATATGCTTGAAAAACAGTCCATCTGCTTTCAGCCAACGCGCCACTTTCGCATACAGTACCTGGTAGTTGCGCATATGCTCGAACATTTCGACCGATACAATCCGGTCAAACGTTTGCTCGGTATCGAATACATTCATGTCTGCGGTAATGATATTGAGATTGGACAGCCCGAGAAGGTTGGCTTGTTGCAGGATATATTCACGTTGTGAAGCAGAGTTAGACACACCTGTGATATTGGCATTTGGATAATGACTTGCCATCCACAATGTCAAAGAACCCCAGCCACAACCTAGCTCCAGTATATGCTGACCATCTTGTATCAAGGCATGGGCACAGGTTTGTGACAATGCCAACCGTTCGGCTTCATCCAGTGTTTTTGTCTCTGGTTGCCAGTAACAACTGCTGTATTTGCGATGCGTACCTAAACAATAGTTATAAAAAGCAGCAGGAATTTCGTAATGTTGCGTATTCGCTTTTTCAGGCAAAGGTGCAATGTCTGAGGTTTGCATCTGCTCGATAAAATGAATCAGGGCTGATTGAGCGCTTTCGCAATCTTTTTCTTGAATTTCATCTAATCTTGTTTGGCTGAGTTTTTGTATTCCTTTGCGAATGAATATATCTGGTAGTGAGCCGTTTTCGGCGAGTTTAAGGGCAAAGGAAGCAACTGAACTCATAATGGTTATCGCATTAACTAATTATTGTTATGTCCATCATAAACCGGGTTTAGTTTCATTGAGAGAAATATTTTTATATTGCATTTATTCTGAATAACATCTGGCGGCCGCAAAAATATTTCGCGAACGCATTTCGCATGTATACTCACCTGTATAGTCATTGGATATTATTGATATGAATAAACCTCTCATCCGTCAATTATTTAGTTATTTAAGTCTGGCATCCGTGTCATTGCTACTGGCTTGTACGCAGCTTTCCAAGCCAACTTCTGCCAGTGCAGGCAATACTGACTGGCCAAGTTACGGTTTGAATCTGCAAGCACAACGTTTTTCTCCCTTATCAAATATCAATGAACAGAATGTCAGCCAGCTGCAACCGGCCTGGAACTTCAATACCGGCGTTAAGGCCACTTTTCAGGCCACACCTATTGTCGTCAATGGCGTCATGTATGTCAGCCTGCCGTTTAACCATGTATTGGCTCTAGATGCGGCTACCGGCAAGCAACTTTGGAAATATACGCATGACCGCAAAGCCGACTGGCCTATGTGTTGCGGGCCCGCCAACCGCGGCGTTGCCGTGTCTGAAGGCAGAGTGTTTATCGGTACAGTAGATGCGCGATTAATCGCACTGGATGCCAGCACAGGGAAAAAGCTGTGGGATATTGACGTCGCCGCCAACCAGGTGAATACCGAGCAACAAAATACCCTGAATAGCAGTGATCCCAATAAAACTCGAAAAGTCACGGGCGGCACCGGCGTTGGTATCGCCATGGCGCCTGTGGTTTTTAAAAATAAAGTCATCATCGGCATTACAGGCGTGGGTTATGGATTGCATATTGATAACCCGACCAGCGATGCACCGCTGGGTGCGGTAATCGGGGTGACCGGACGTTATGGCCGCCCAGGCTTCCTGGCCGCATTTGATGTGAGTGACGGCCATCAGGTGTGGCAGTTTGATACCATTCCAGCAAAAGACTGGGAAGGCAAATTCACCACCAAAACGGCGGATGGCAGCTATTTTGAACGTGATATCCCGGCAGAGAAAGCCGCCCTGAAAGAGTATCCGGATGCAGCCATATTTGGTGGCGGTTCAGCCTGGAGCACACCGGCGATCGATGCGGACACAAATACACTTTATTTCGGCACCGGTAACCCATCGCCGCAGATGAACGATGTTTCAAGACCGGGTGACAATCTATATACCGTGTCACTGGTGGCGCTGGATACTGAAACCGGCCAATACAAATGGCACTACCAGCAGGTACCGCACGACTTGTGGGGTTATGATTTAGCCAGCCCGCCAGTATTGTTTCACTATCAGCATCAGGGGAAAACGATTCCGGTCGTCGGGCAAGCCAGTAAAACCGGCTGGTTCTATGTGCACGACCGCGTCACCGGCCAGTTTGTTACCAAATCTGAAGCCTTTGTGCCACAGCATAACCTGTTCAAAAAACCTGGCCCGCAAGGCACAGTGGTTTATCCCGGCATCCTAGGCGGTGCCAACTGGTCACCGGTCAGTGTCGATGAGCGTCAGCACAAAATATTCGTGGCGGCGATGCACAGCCCGATTAAATATACTGTGCACGAAACCGAAGCGAGCAACGGCCGGAAACCGATGCGCTATGCGGCCAGTGAACCGACTGACGATGCACGCTGGGGATTACTGAGTGCCATTGATAGCCAGACCGGCAAAATCGCCTGGCAGCTTAAAACTGAGCAGCCATTGATAGGTGGTGTTTTATCCACTGCCGGAGGATTACTTTTCTGCGGTGAGGGCAATGGCAGGTTCGCTGCCTATGCCAGCCGAACGGGCAAAGCGCTGTGGCACTATCAATCGGCCTATGGCGTCAATGCGCCTCCCATCACATACCAGGTCAATGGCGAACAGTACATCGCGGTGGTGAGCGGCGGAAACTCCCTGTTTGGTTTCAAGCAGGGCGATAGTATCCTGACTTTCAAGCTACCTAAAAATTAAGCTCAGGCATATCCGATGCCAGGTATGCGATGCTAACCCGGTTAGTTGATTTTTAAATAATTATCGAAACAATTAATTTAAGTAAAAATAGTAATTGACATGTAAAACGCGTGCGAATAAATTAGCACAAATGTATTTGAAAAAGCATTGGTTTAAGCACCGGACAGTTAGTGCAGTACGATGCTTGATTGTTTATTTAAATCAAAAACTTATGAATTGTCTTAATCGGTGAACGTTAACCAGGCATTATCGTCAAAGATCAATTAAAAGCCATATTGATCTTTGATGTTAAAAACAAGACGGGAATCGCAATGCTTAGTGGGGTCCAACCGGGGTGAATACCAAACGCAAGGAACGATGGGCTTTGGAATCCGTAATTATTTATGGATTCATCAGCTTTTTTGCGCTGTTAGTGATCCTCGGTATCACCAGTATCATTTACCTGCAACGCTTTTCCGAGAACAATCGCTGGGTCACCCACACCAATGAAGTCATCTCCAAACTGGATAGAGGCTTAGGCCTTTTTAACCAGCTGGAAGTCTCCCAGCGCGGCTTCCTGCTAACGGGAGACAGCAGTTCTATCAACCGCCGCGACATCGCGCTGGCTGAATTGCAAAAAGACATTACCGAGCTCGCGGTACTTACCAAAGATAACAGCTTCCAGCAGAAGCAGATCACGTTACTGAGGCGTCTGGTTGAAAAGCGGTTGATTTATTTCAACCAGATTGTCGATCTGGCCCGCACCACTTCAGTTGACCAGCTAAAAGAAATCCTGCGTAAGGACTCCATCCGTCGTGAAGACATGCTTGAAATCCGCAGTGTATTCAGCGCCATGTCGCTGGAAGAGCAGAACCTGCTGGCGGACCGCACCCTGTCAGAACAGGACCATGCCAAGGACCTGCTGACGCTGTTCACGGTCATGTCTATTGCGATTCTTATCTTTTTTCCGCTGCTGATCTGGCGCATACAGCGTGACCTCAAAATCCGCAAGCAAGCCTCGTCTGAACAAAAACGGCTCACAGATATCCTGGATGCATCGCCTGACCTGATCGCCAATGCCAATCTGCAGGGTGATTATTTCTACCTGAACAGAGGAGGGCGCAAGCTGCTGGGGATAGGCGAAGATGAAGATATCAATTCACAGCCTGTTTCACGCATGCGTCCTGCCTGGGCGATTGAGTTGATACACAACAAAGCAATCCCCGGCGCATTGAGCAGCGGGATGTGGAGTGGTGAAACTGCTTTTATTTCCCGCGGCGGAACCACGATTCCGGTCTCTCAGGTGGTGGTGGTACATAAGGATGCGAATGGCGTTCCGTCGCATTTATCGACGGTTGCGCGTGACGTGAGTGACTTCAAGAAAATTGCACATGACCTTAAACATGCAGCGATTTACGATCAAACCCACAGTGAAGTGCTCAGGCTATTTAATGCCAATTATGACCGCTCCAGCATTCTGCCCGGCATGCTGGAAATTCTGGCGCGGAATCATGCTTTTCCTGTGTCTGCGATTTATACCTATGACGAGTGGAGCGGACTGTACCGCCTGGAAAGCTCGCATGCGGCACCGACGGATATCCTGCCTGAATTCAAACTCGGGCATGGGGTGATAGGCGAAGCAATCCAGAAAAACCAGACCTTGCTGCTGCGCGATGTAGAAGAATTTCCTTCATTGACGATAGAAGCGGGATTGCTTTCCATCAAGCCGGCAGGCATTTTTATCTGTCCGGTCAGTTACCAGGAAAAACCGTTGGCGGTATTGGTGCTGGCGGCAAGCCAGCCGGTTACTGACCGTGACCAGGTTTTTATTGAACGTCTTTCGGCGCAACTGGGTGTCGCGCTGCACAACATCCAGCAATATGGTGATCTCAAGCTGCTGGCCGAACAGCTACACCTGCGCAGTGAAGAAATCGGCCTGAAAAACGCGCAGTTGCTGGAAGCAGATAAGATGAAATCCGAATTCCTGGCGACCATGTCACATGAGTTGCGCACACCGTTGAATGCGATTATCGGATTCTCGGAGATACTGCGCGATGGTCTGATAGGGCCTCTGGAGGATAAGCAGAAAGTCTATATCAATGATATTTTTGAGAGCGGCCAGCACCTGCTTTCACTGATTAATGATGTGCTCGATTTATCTAAAATCGAAGCCGGCCGCATGGAACTGGAAGGGGAGGTGATTGATGTGCAGGGCCTGCTACAAAACAGCTTGTCTATCATCAAGGAAAAAGCCTCTGCCCAGCATATTAAACTGCAATCAGACTTGTCTGAAACGCTGGGCAATGCCTGGCTGGATGCGCGCAAGGTCAAGCAGATCGTGTATAACCTGCTATCCAATGCCGTCAAATTCACACCGGAAGGCGGGCAGGTGACTTTGCAGGCCAGCCTGGTGACGCGTGACCAGGTACTGGAAAAGACAAGGGATATCCCTGCCAACCATTATTCGGTGATAGGCAACGCAGAACAATTCATCCAGCTATCAGTGACTGACACCGGAATAGGCATTGATGCGCAAGACATCCATCGCCTGTTCCAGCCTTTCGTACAGGTGGAAAGCACGCTTTCACGCCGTTTTGAAGGCACTGGCCTGGGCCTGGCGCTGGTGCGCAAGCTGGCCGAACTGCATAGTGGCGCAGTCGCCGTGCAAAGCACTCCCGGCAAGGGAAGTACTTTCACGGTGTGGTTACAGTACAAAACCAATCTGATTGATGCAGCGCTGGCGAATGTGCCGGACGGGGAGAGTATCCGGCGCCTGGTGCAGACCGATTCCCCGCATGTACTGGTACTGGAAGACGATGACCGCGCCGCTGACCTGATCAGGCTGCAGCTGGAGTCTGACAACTGTCGCGTCACACGAGCCGCCACTGCCGAAATTGCGCTTGCAATATTGGCTGACGGCAACCCGCCTGATCTGATTACCCTGGATATCCTGCTTCCCGGCATGGATGGCTGGGAGTTCCTGACCAAGTTAAAAACCGATGCCAAGCTAGCCCACATTCCGGTAGTGATTCTTTCTATCATGGCAGATAGTAACCGCGGCTTATCGCTGGGCGCTGCCCAGGTATTACAAAAGCCGGTCTCTGCCGACGATTTGCAAACAGCACTCGCCAAACTTGGTTTTACAAAACCCTCTAACAATCAGCCTGGCGCCAGGGTATTAGTCGTTGACGATGACCCCAAAGCGGTTGAAATTATTTCCTCTTATCTGGAACATACCAAGCATACGGTGCTGCGTGCATATGGCGGTAGTGAGGCCACGAATATTGCGAAAATGCAGCAGCCAGACCTGATCGTGCTGGACCTGATGATGCCTGAAATCAACGGTTTTGAAGTGGTGGAGGAACTGAAAAAAGACAAACGTACGGCAGGCATCCCCATCATTATCGTCACTTCCAAATTCCTGACACCTCCGGAACAGCAGGTATTGAAAGGGCATGTACTGGCTGTGCTAGAGAAATCCGAATTCAATCATGGCAACTTCCTGAGTGAAGTCCATCGTGCGCTGGCCGGTAAGAAAAAAACCGTGCCTAAAGCGAAGGCGTAGGTCAGCCATGGCAAAAGTACTGGTAGTGGAAGACAACCCGACCAATATGAAGCTGGCGCAATTGCTGCTGGAAACATCAGGCCATGAGGTGCTGCAAGCCGTGAATGCACTGGACGGACTGGACATTGCGCGTAACGAATTGCCTGAAGTGATCCTGATGGATATCCAGTTGCCGGGCATGGATGGCTTGACAGCCGCACGCATACTAAAGGAAGAGAGTAAAACCAGTCATATCAAGATCATCGCGCTCACCGCATTTGCCATGAAAGGCGACGAAGAGAAAATGCGTCAGGCAGGCTGCGATGGCTATATAGCCAAGCCTATCCGCTATAAAGAGTTTCTGGAAACAGTTGATGGCTTACTTTAAAACAACACGATTCCACTTAAAAACAGATCTGCGCATAAAAACAATGCTGGCGAGAGGGTTGATACTATGGACATGAAAGTCACGCGCAAAACCATTCTCATTGTCGATGATGAAGAGAATAACCGTACCTACCTAGATACGCTGCTGACCTCGGAAGGCTACGCTACCATCCTGGCGCAGGATGGCAAAATGGCGCTGGAGCTGATTCAGGAACATCAACCTGACCTTATCCTGCTTGACGCCATGATGCCGGTACTCAATGGCTTTGAGCTGGCCGCACAGCTGAAAAACAATGAGGCGACTAAAGTGATCCCTATCATTATGATCACCGCACTCATAGACCGTAATTCAAGAATGCGGGCATTGCAATGCGGGGTTGAAGAATTTGTCACCAAACCTGTAGACCGGGCCGAACTATGGATTCGGGTACGTAACCTGCTACGCCTGAAAGAATACAACGACTTTCTCACCAACTACAGCCGTACGCTGGAAGTGCAGGTAGAAGAACGCACCGAGCAATTGCTGACGAGCTATTTTGATTCTATGTTCAGTATCCTGCGCGCAGCCGAGTTCCGCGATAAGGAAACTGGCGATCATATTCACCGCATTGCTTTTTTCTGTAAGGAGTTGTCAACTGAACTAGGCATGAGCCCTGATTTTGTTGACACTATTTACCATGCAAGCCCGCTACATGATGTGGGGAAAATAGGCATTCCCGACTATATCCTGCTTAAACCTGGCCCGCACACGCCGGACGAATGGGAAATCATGAAAACGCATGCTGCATTGGGCCACAGTATTCTTGGCAACGGCAAAAGTACTTCGCCGTTTACCACCATGGGGGCTGAAATCGCGTTGAATCACCACGAACGCTGGAATGGCACCGGCTACCCTAATGGAATCAAAGGTGAAGCAATCCCGTTATCGGCAAGAATTATGATCATTAGTGACGTATATGATGCTTTACGCAGCAAGCGGCCCTACAAAACGGCGCTGTCACATGAACAGACATTACATATCATACTGAAGGGTGACGGACGGACACGGCCTGAACATTTCGATCCTATGCTGCTCAGCACATTTGCAAAACTGGCTGAGCGTTTCAGGGAAATTTATGAAGAACATGCTGACTTGCCGGAATAATCCATCTGGTCTTGTCTTGCACCAGGCCCAGTAGTAAGAATAGGGCGCTGATAGTCATAGTCATTAGTTTCTCTTGGTGTCCATTACCAGAGTGGTCACACGTTCGCTATCGATAAACACGATACAGCTTAATTCAGCCGTTTTTGGCCCGGTTGGCCTAGAGTTGCAACTGCTGGAAACCCGCTTGTCCTGATAACTGGTTCCAGGCAATTCGCCAAATCCGGTCCGGTCCAGTTTGCCGGTGATATGCAGCACATCATCAAAGTAAATAAACACAGTACTTTTGACGCTTTTTCCCAAAATACCCCTCGTAAGTACCTGATCAACTTTGCCGGTAATCTGCGCAGGTTTTTTGAGATGGCTGGAACGATCTTGCGGATGTGCAGTAATGTGACTGTGATGTGTAGTGCAAGCTGCAACAAACAAGAAAGTAATGCACACATAAACATTTTTCATCTTGAGCACCTTGTGACATGGACGTATCTAGATAGTAACTCAAAGATGACCCCAAGGGGGTATTGGGGCGCCAGCCCCAGGACGCAGACCAAATCAATCTTGATTCGAAGAGCTGGGAAACATTCGGAGCACCGTCGCCGCTAACGAATTATTAACGCTCTTTAAAAACTGTTTTTTCTTGTATTTAAATACCCACTTATATATTATGGGTATATGTTTTATATCATTCAATCTCAAGATACCCTTGCTTATATGCATTCGATTCCATCGGATGCGACGCATATTGTTGAATGGACGTATGACATGCCAGAAGCTATAAATTTTATTAATATAGAATCGTGTTTATATGTAGCATCTATTATTGAAATAGCTGTGAACCCAGTCATTCTTTGTATACGCAAAGTTGATTCAACAATCTGGTGTGTTTGCGACTGTAAAGGTCCCTTATGTAAATAGAGCACCTTTTAGGTGCTCTATTTTTATCTATATCTAACCCTTGTTAATTACTTTATTAACAATCTGCATTTCCTAGTGCGAAAAGCTGAAAGCGTGCACCGCGGACGGCTGGTCGATACGTCTGGCGGCTATAGCCGATTACGGACGTTATACAACAGAAAGATATAAAAATGGAATCTGACAAGATATTGGACGTTGGCAAAACTTACTATGTTGCTTACGACGTGGGCTGGTACGGTGACGTAAATTATGCAGAGCGTGCTAAATGCATTAAGAAAACTCCAAAGTCATACCGTATGGAGCTGGCAAATGGAAAAACCTTCCTAGTTGGTAAAGATTCCATTAGAGAGCTCAGAGAGTTATAAAGATTTTTAGATTTACAAAGATATGGGATTTGACAGCAGCAAATATGTCGAGCTCCCATAATGGGCGATTGACCTGAAATACCTGTATTGGGTGATTCGGGTTGAGGGCCGTATTGAGGCTAAACGCAGAAGGTAATACAGGAAGGTCGAGAAGGAAAAATTACGCTTGGCCGAGGCCGGAGTGTCACAAATAAAAATAATTGTCTGAACCTGATATAAAGCTGTCTTTTTCCTTCCTGTTCTATTTAACATAATATACATTATGCGAATAATAAGATGGGAGGCATATCTGTGAAATACATTGGTAATAATACAAAAAGTTAATGAGTTTTTATGGCATTAATTCGACATTTATTATCGTGTAAACGGTGTAGCATCACAAAACTACATTGGGAGATGCCAAATGCAGTTGTTACCCACAACAGACATGATGAAAAAAATCTCAGAGTCGTGGTCATTCGTGAGCGGCACAGCTTTTCAGTTTAAGGAAAGCACACATCGTTCCACAGTCGATGATCATGAAAACTTGATGGCAGTTATTTTGCCTATGTATATCGATAGCCTTCCGCAAGCGGAATCTATCGCTATCGGCTTGATCCTGGATAACGACGAAGCGATCAAAGTCGCTTCACATATGTTTGGCCTGACGCCAGAAACGCTATCAGCCGCTGATATTCAGGATGCGAAAAAAGAAACCTGCAACATCCTGGGTGGCAGTTTGATTGTGGATCAAAATAGCAAATTAGGCCTGCCTCAGGAGATTCCATTACACGAATTTCTTGATCTGCAAAAAAATGCGACATTCAGCTTGTTGTTTGTCAGCGATAAACCAAACGAAGACTTGGTGAATTTAATGATCTTCGACGTAGATAACAAATCTTCTGGGGAATTTTTATCATGAGTGCAATAGATGGTGTTGCCAAGTTTCTGGTTGTTGATGACAGCCGCGCGATACAAAGCATTATTAAAAGGGTGATTGAATCCTGTAACTACCCAAAGCTGGAAATCCGCAGTGCCAGTGATGCTGAAGTTGCGATGGATATCCTTGAAAAATACAAACCGGATTTGATCATTACTGACTGGCATATGCCCAAAATCTCCGGACTGGAATTTTGCCAGCACGTATGTCAAACCTATGGCAATCGCATTCCAATCGGGTTTGTGACTACTGAAGCCAGCATGGAAAAGATCGAGTCCGCCTATAAAAGCGGGGCGAAATTTGTGATTAACAAACCGTTCCAGGATGTTGATTTAAAAACATATTTGACACGTTTTGTCCCCCTGCCCTCAAATGAACCAACCACCAGTCAAGTGAATGACGACCTGGCCAGTGTCATGACAACCCTTGCAGCTATGTTCAAGGGACAAGCGTTCACGCTCGAGCCCTGCCCTGAATTGAAACTGGCTGATTACAGTGAAAATAACCTGATCGGCTTGTTTGGTGAAAACGGGAAAACCCCGCCGGTGAATGCGCTCGCCATTATGGAAATGGGTGCAGTAGGAATACTGTGGGCACTCAATAACGACCAGCCGGCCATGGCGCCTTCATTTCTCAAGAATGGTAATGCTTCTAACGATCAACTGGACGAAGCACGTAAGTTTATGGACGAGTTTGGGGCTGGCATGTCTATCGGTAACAAAAATGGTCCGTTTAAACTGGCACGCTCTAGCATTGTCACCCGGCAATTCCCACGTCTTGAAATGTCATTAAAGACAAATGTAGGCCGTGCCGATTATAAGTTAAGTGTCCCAGGTGTCGGTGTAGGTTATATCACCTATCTCAAATTGATCTAGAGGTATTTTTATGGCTTATAGCTTCAATGAGGTGTTTGGTAGTGTGGCTCTGTTAATTAGCTGTGGCGCCGCCATTTTGCTGGTCAGACTGTTATTAAATAACACGACGCAGCAGGAAAAATTTTTCAATTCACTGGGAAGATGCCACACCGAATTGCAGACCTCTTCCAAAAATCTTGAAACACTATGCACGATACTCGATCGCCGATTTTCCAATATGGAAGAAAACTCAAGGCAAACAGATCCCTTAGTAATCAATACATTGCAGAGGTTTGATAAAGTATCAAAAGAAATTCAGGAGCGCCTGGATGAAATTCTGCTCCCTAATTTTTCAGGCGGATCCAATCAACAGGCAAATGATGCACAAAATGAAGCTGTGCTGAGTGAAGCAGTGGTGAACGAAATAAGCAAACTGCAAAGCAGTATGGCGGAGATCGCTGACCAGTTGCGTAAAAGTAACTATCTCTCCATGGATGAAAATGCCGAGATGGCCGCCATGCGCAAACGCATAGAGAGCTATCAATCGATGGTGATGAAAGCACGTTCAGAAGCCAAAGATTCCGAAACAGTGATGTCTGAACTTCGGCTTGAAATTAAACAGTTACAGATTGCCAAGAAACCCAATCCGGTTGAAGCTAATATAGAAAATCAACAGTTACAGGATCAGCTGAAGAAAATGGAACTTGAGAAAAAAGTGCTGGAAGACAAAATAAAAGTGCTGGACAATGAGATGCAGCGCAACAATATTGAAAAGAAATTTATCGAAGACCGTTTTATCGAGCTTTCATAAACACTAGCTTTAGTTGACCACACTGTCGTGGTCAGTTTTGTTTCATTTCAATAAAGGCTTTTTTCTTTCAATCTGTTTCAATTTGTTTGAGGCAATCAATTGCTGGCGTTGTGATTCTTTTAATTGCCCTTTGATCATGCCCACATTTTCCCGCAACTCATTGACCAGCTTTTGATTTTTTGCAGACTGACTTTTAGTGACGGCATGTTCTTTTAGCAACGCTTTTTTCAACTCACTGATTTCAGCTTCAAGCTTGTATGCCCGCTGTCGCTCCCTGTCTACTTCAACAAACGACTTCGCTTCGAGTTTCCTGAATTTGTCTTCAGAAAGTTTCAAGGCAGCATGCAGTTTATTCAGTTCTGCAGAAAACTCGTTATTAATACTCTTGAGTGAACCTTCCAGCGATGACTTCTCATTTTGTAAGGTCTTGACTGTTTCTTTCTGCGTAGCGGAAACCTGGTGATCAATAAGAAATCTTTTTTCGCCGTCCTGCAGTTGTTTTCTGATCATCACCAGCTCTGAGTGCTGCTCGATATTCAGGGCTTCCAGTTTTTTAAGCTGTGCTTTATAGCTCTCTAACTCAAGCTTATTGCTACTTTCCAGGCTATTAGCAGCTGAATGTTTTTCTTTCACATTCTGTTTCGCAATCTCCATCGCTGACTTCCACAAAGTACTCAGTGCTTCGCCAGCAAACTCGCGCAAAGTATCTGGCAAACCGGAATGCTCAATATCCACCCTGTTTTTGAGCCTCAGCTCGTTCCAGAAATTATTGACCGCTTGTGACGGCGTGGACATGGTTCCCTTGCGCACAAGCTGGTACAGCTTGTTTGCGGTAGGTTGTATGCCATAGCGGAAAAACATCACCCTGCATACTTCTCTGTATAAATCTTTTACTTGCGGAAATTGCGTTCGCAGGACTTCAACATCCTGGATTAACTTGGTTTCATTAATGTGCGTGGGGGTCATGTCTCGGGCCATCTAAATTACTTTATTTGTTTTGTGACAAAAACATGCGCTAAATAGTTTGCAGAATATTTCGCCCTGACTCATTTGCAGACTTTAAAAATACATACCCATGCATGATATTTGCATCATTTGATTGCCACGGCAACCTATTGATTTAAATTGGTATTTTTCATCATTAATCCACTTTTCTGTGCAGTAAATGACAAAAAAAAGGAATTATTTTTAACATGTTTTAGCCGGATGTTAATATTTTAATTACAGATTAATCTGCAGTTTTGGAGGGGGCTCATGAAAAATAAAATCAAAATAAAAAAATTGCATACGCAATGTTTATTAAACTGGAGTTTAAAGGTAGGAGATCAATTAGGTACGCTAAGCAAACCCAAAGCAATCAAGCTAGCTAATGTGAAACCAGCGGTTTTCCAGCGCTGGGTGTCGGGTAAGATGGTCGCACCAAGTTGTAAGCTGAGTCGCATAAAACATCATGCATTCGCTACTTTTAGAATAAGGCATCGAAAAAAATTAAACCAGTGTATGGCTGTAGACTTAGATGAAGAAGTGATCAAAGCGCAATTTCTATGGAAGAATATGATCTTTGATCAATTAAGCATGGCAGCCAAGCGCAGGTTTTTTTACCGGTTTAAAAAAAGTGTATCGTTAGCTTTTAATGTTAAAAAGCCACTCAGCAATGAGTGGCTTTTTTATCCTTGATGGCTCAGGAAAAGACTTGGATGGGAAGGCTGGCATTTAAGCAAACTTTCATATCTTTTCCAAACAAAAAAACAGACATAAAAAAGCCAGCATCGCTAAATGCTGGCCTATTATTCACGCTCACAATACTAATTAAATCAATAAGCTATTTTCATTTTTGCTACTTTAAATTGGTGGAGCTGGGGGGAATCGAACCCCCGTCCGCAAGCCCTCCACAGACAGTTCTACATACTTAGCTGTGTTGTTTATATTTAACCGTACACTCACCAACGAGCAAGCAAGGGTAAAGCGAGTTGCCTTGGATTTAATGCGTGATTAAGCAACCCAACCACACACGATTCTCTCTAAATGACGCTGCTGCCGGTTACCCGGCCCGACCGAGAGACTCTTCGGGGCAGCGTTCAGCCGGGATTAAGCGGCTAAAGCGTAAGTTTCGTCGTTTGCGACTATACTTTTTCAGATGGATTTACGAGGGAACCTGAATCCTCGGTATGCCCTGCACTGCTTTGCAACCCACGTCGAAACCTGGTCAGCCCCAATGCAAGCTAGCAAGTATACGCCTGAAACCCATACTAGCCAAACTTCAGGCGCAGTTATATGACATGATACAATTCGCGAATGTTCAAGAAAATTGTGATCTTTGGCGTGGGATTGATAGGCGGCTCAGTCGCCCTGGCGCTGAAAAAATTACCCAATCCACCACAGATCGTCGGCGTTGGCCGTTCAGAGCTAAGCCTGCAGGAAGCATTAACTTTAGGGCTCATTGATCATGCCGAAACGGATATCGCAAGCGCATTACAGAATGCAGATTTAGTATTGATTGCCGCCCCAGTGGCGCAAACGCCAGCCATTTTAAAAGCTATCCGCCCTCATCTATCCGCACAAACGGTGATCACCGATGCTGGCAGTACAAAATCTGATGTCATGGCCTACGCCCAGGCTGAACTGGGTCAACAGTTTAATCAGTTTGTGGGTGGGCACCCGATTGCCGGAGCCGAAAAAAGCGGCCCAGGTGCGGCAATGGCAGATTTGTATGTCGGCAAGAATGTGATTCTGACGCCAGCTGCGGTGACCGGTCCTGAAGCTGTACAAAAAGTAGCAACCTTGTGGCATCACTGTGGTGCACTTGTATCCAATATGCGTCCCGAAGAGCATGACAGTGTGTTTGCAGCGGTGAGTCATTTGCCGCATCTGCTGGCCTTTGCGCTGGTTGAAGATCTGGCCAAGCGTAACAATGCAGAATTACTGTTCAAGTTTGCTGCCAGCGGCTTCCGTGACTTTACCCGTATTGCAGGCAGCCATCCTGAAATGTGGCGCGATATTGCGTTGGCTAACAAACAGGCTTTATTGCAGGAGCTGAACATGTATCAGCAGGCAGTTTCAGAAATGACCGCATTGCTGGAAAATAATGACGATAAAGGCCTGTTTGACTTGTTTGAACACGCCAGCGAAGCCCGCAATGCCTGGGCAAAATCTAAAACTCAATAAGTAAACTCAACATATATGGAACAATTGCCTTTACCTGCCGCCACACAAGCGACAGGAACCATCACCTTACCCGGCTCAAAAAGTATTTCCAACCGCACCCTGTTACTGGCAGCACTTTCTGAAGGTGTGACAGTGATTCGTGACCTGCTGGATTCAGATGACACGGCAAGAATGCTGGAAGCACTGCAATCACTGGGGGTGAAGCTGGAAAATATCGCTGACAATGCCTGGCGAGTCACTGGCTGTGCCGGCAACTTTCCGAATAAGCAGGCTGATTTGTTTTTAGGTAATGCAGGCACGGCATTCCGTCCGCTAACGGCAGCATTGGCTTTCTCAGACGGTAACTACCATTTGCATGGTGTGCCGCGCATGCACGAGCGCCCGATAGCTGATTTGGTGACAGCACTTAAGCAGGCAGGTGCAAAGGTCGACTACCTCGCTAATGAGGGCTACCCTCCCCTACAAATTTCACCCGCCACACTAGATGTCAGCATGCCGATTCAAATCCGTGGTGATGTCTCCAGCCAGTTTCTGACTGCTTTGCTCATGGCCTTGCCACTCACTGGCAAGGCAGCCACTATTGAAGTGGTTGGTGAGTTGATTTCAAAACCTTATATTGAAATTACGCTTAATCTGATGCAGCGTTTTGGTGTCAATGTAGCGCGCGATGGCTGGCAAAGCTTTCACATTCCGGCCGCTACAAGCTACCAATCCCCGGGCGAGATTTACGTTGAAGGCGATGCCTCGAGTGCTTCATACTTTATTGCTGCAGGTATTCTGGCTGGCGATGTCACCGTGCAAGGTGTGGGGCAGAAAAGTATCCAGGGCGACATTCTGTTTGCTGAAGCGGCCAAACTGATGGGTGGCCGTATCAGCTATGGCGACAACCATGTACGTGCAGAAAAAACAGGCGCGCTACAAGCAATCGACCTTGATTGTAACCATATTCCCGATGCCGCGATGACCTTGGCAGTGATGGCTGTGTTTGCGCAAGGCACCACGACCTTGCGCAACATCGCCAGCTGGCGCGTGAAAGAAACTGACCGCATCGCTGCCATGGCGACAGAGTTACGCAAAGTTGGCGCAACCGTCATTGAAGAAGCTGATGCAATCCACATAACGCCGCCGTTGAGACTGGTTGAAAATGCAGTGATCGATACTTACGATGACCACCGCATGGCCATGTGCTTTTCATTGATCAGCTTGGCCGGTGTGCCTGTTACGATTAATGACCCGAAATGTGTCGCTAAAACCTTTCCTGAATACTTTAAGGTGTTTGCCACTATTACACGTTAATCAGGCAACGTAAGCCCATTCGTGTTCATCTGCCTCTTTTATGGCCGCGTGAGCATGCTGATGATGGTTCCATGCCCGCTCGTGAAAATAAAATACGACTGTATTGATAGCAGGTTCAATAAGCGCCATCAGGCCGCCAATCAGAATACTGCCGGTGAGCAGGTAGGCAATGCTGAATGCCACACTGAAATGCAGGATAGCGAAAGAAAATGTTTTAATCATGCTGTGCCCCTTAATCGTTAGGCACATCATATAAAACCCGAGTTATTTAATCCAATTCATTGTTTTTAAGTATTTGATAAGCAAAATTTATGACTGAACAAACCCTATGGCCAGTGATTGCCATTGATGGACCCTCCGCTTCCGGCAAAGGCAGCGTCGCGGAACGTGTAGCCAAGGCATTTGGTTTTCATTATCTGGATTCTGGTGCCCTGTATCGATTGCTGGCTTATGCAGCTTACACACAGTCGGTTTCCTGGTCTGATGCGGCTAAACTGGCAGTTATCGTACCCTCTATGGATATCCGCTTCGAAGGCGGAGAGGTATTTTTAAACGGCGAACATGTCAGTGTCCATATTCGCAGCGAACAAATGGGTAAAGGCGCGTCTGAGGTTGCAGTTCATCCTGAGGTGCGCACAGCCTTGTTGCAAACGCAAAGAAACTTCCGCAAAGCGCCCGGCCTGGTGGGTGATGGACGAGACATAGGCTCTGTGATTTTTCCCGATGCTGCATTAAAAGTGTTTCTGACTGCAGGCGTAGAAACCCGCGCCCAGCGACGCTACGACCAGCTGATCAGTCGTGGCGACACTGCCGATTACGAGACTATCCTTGAAGATTTACGCCAGCGTGATTTGCGCGATACACAACGCTCTTCCGCGCCTTTGAAACAGTTGCCGGATGCCATGCTGGTGGATACCACGAAAATGAATATCGTCGAAGCCGTCGATATGATTGTGGAAGCCTTTAAAAAGACCGCCAAAAACACGTAAAAAACGCTTTAAGTCATTGAAGTCAATAATTTTTTTGTGTATAGTTCCAGATTCGCGTTATATTTGGCGCCAGCCGGATATGGCACTTTTTAACTTTATCCATTGACTGCTTTCTTTAGGTAGCAATGGCTCGTTTGGCAGCATGGGCTGTTTGGCGAGTAAAACTTGGACAATTTTTTAATGGCTTCTATTTCTAATACATCCTCCTCCATGGAATCTTTTGCAGCTCTCTTCGAAGAAAGCCTGGCCCGCCAGGAAATGCGCGCTGGTGAAGTAATCACCGCCGAAGTAGTGTCTGTAGACAATGATTTCGTGATTGTTAACGCTGGCCTTAAATCCGAAAGCGTGATTAATGCCGGTGAGTTCAAAAATGCCCAGGGCGAACTGGAAGTTGCTGTAGGCGACTTCGTTAAAGTGGCGATCGAAAAGCTGGAAGACGGTTTTGGTTCTACACAACTGTCTCGCGAAAAAGCGAAGAAAATGCAAGCATGGCTGGATCTGGAAGAAGCCATGAACGAAGGCCGTGTGGTTAAAGGCTTTGTCAGCAGCCGTGTTAAAGGTGGTTTGCGCGTTTCTGTCAGCGGCATCATGGCATTCCTGCCTGGCTCACTGGTAGACATCCGCCCTGTTAAAGACACTACTCCTTACGAAAACAAAGAATGGGACTTTAAAGTCATCAAACTTGACCGTAAGCGTAACAACATCGTGGTTTCACGCCGTGCTGTCATGGAAGACACATTAGGTGCTGACCGTGAAGCATTGTTGGGCAGCCTGACTGAAGGTGCTGTGATCAAAGGTATCGTTAAGAACATCACTGACTACGGCGCGTTCGTGGATCTGGGTGGTATCGATGGCCTGTTGCACATCACTGACTTGGCATGGCGCCGTGTGAAGCACCCGTCTGAGGTGTTGACTGTTGGTGAAGAAGTTGAAGCCAAGATCCTGAAATTCGACCAGGAGAAAAACCGTGTTTCTCTGGGTATCAAGCAATTGGGCGACGACCCATGGGTGGCATTGAGCCGCCGTTACCCGGTAGGTACACGCCTGTTCGGTAAAGTATCTAACCTGACTGACTACGGCGCGTTTGTAGAAGTAGAACCGGGCATTGAAGGTTTGGTACACGTGTCTGAAATGGATTGGACTAACAAGAACATCCATCCGGGCAAAATCGCTCAACTGGGCGACGAAGTAGAAGTGATGATCCTGGAAATCGACGAAGACCGTCGTCGTTTGTCACTGGGCATGAAACAGTGCAAACCAAACCCATGGGATGATTTCGCTGCTACGCACGCTAAAGGCGACAAAGTATCCGGCCAGATCAAGTCTATCACTGACTTTGGCGTGTTTATCGGTCTGCCAGGCGGTATTGATGGCCTGGTGCACTTGTCTGACCTGTCATGGACACAGTCTGGCGAAGAAGCGATCCGTAACTTCAAAAAAGGTGACGAGTTGCAAGCTGTTATCCTGGCAATTGACGTTGAGAAAGAGCGTATTTCTCTGGGCGTGAAACAATTGACTGAAGATCCAAGCGGCAACAGCGCACCTATCGGTGACGACAAAGGTGGCAAGCCAAAAGCTAAAAAAGCCAAAGCTGATGATGTAATGATCGATGAAGCTTCAGCAGGTACCACTAACCTGGGTGCTTTGTTGAAAGCTAAATTGGACAGCAAAAAATAATAAAGGCTTTAGGTCATGACTAGATCTGAACTTATCGATTTACTTGCACAGCGCTTTCCGCAATTAGTGCTGAAAGATGCCGAGTTATCTGTTAAAACCATCCTGGATGCGATGACAGAAAACCTGGCGACTGGCGAGCGTATAGAAATCCGTGGTTTTGGTAGCTTCAGCTTGAACTACCGCCCACCTCGGCTTGGACGCAATCCTAAAACTGGCACTAAAGTACAGGTGCCAGCCAAGTATGTGCCCCACTTCAAGGCAGGTAAAGAACTGCGCGACCGTGTGGACGCTATGGAGTAAATCAGCCTTTGCTGACAAGAACGGCATCTCTATGAGATGCCGTTTTTTTTGCCATGTTTTTTCTTAATGGCAAAGTGATGCCTTGGCTATATTCATGACACATCCATATTCATGCCAAGACCACAGGCGCTTAAGGTAAAATAGGCGCTATCTAAAAAAGAGACCTTGTATGCTGGTTGAATTTGAATATTGGTGGTTACTGATTTTGCCACTGTTTTTCACGCTGGGATGGATTGCGGCCCGGGTGGATATCAAGCAGTTGATTGCGGAATCGACCTCCCTGCCTGCGACTTATTTTAAAGGCCTGAACCTGCTGATTGCAGATCAGTACCATAAAGCGGTAGATGCTTTCAGTGAAGCGCTCTACCTGAATAAAGACTCCCTGGAATTGCATTTTGTATTGGGCAGCCTGTTCCGCCGCACAGGCGAAACTGACCGCGCCATCCATTTGCATATGAATTTGCTGGAAAATTACGAGCTGACTGAGCAACAGTCTACTTCAATCAAAGTCGAACTGGCGCAGGATTATTTTAAAGCCGGATTATATGACCGCGCAGAAGAACTGTTCCTGGCTTTGCGCCACACGCGTTATGAACAGGCCGCCTTACGCCATTTGCTGGAAATATATGTCAAAGAGCGTGAATGGTCGCAAGCCATTGCCATGGCCATTGAATTAGAAGGCTCATCCGGTATTTCTTACCGCAAAGAAATCGCCCAGTATTACTGCGAACTGGCGGTCAACGCCATTATTCAGCAGGATTGGCAGAATGCCAAAGACCTGCTTGCCCAAGCCCTGGATGCAAACAAAAACTGTGTGCGGGCCAATGTGTTATTAGGCGACATGGCAGCACAGCAGGAAGACCATGCCGCAGCGATTTCTTTCTGGAAAAGAATCGAAATGCAGGATCCGGAGTACCTGGGCCTTGTTGCGCAGAAAATGCTCAAAAGCTATGCGGGATTAAGCGACAGCGATGCGCAGACTGTCGGCAATACTTCCAAAGGGTTGAAAGAAGGGCTGGACCAGCTGAGCCAATACCTGGAGTCTTACCAGTTAAGCAGCATGATGTCTGTGTTGTACGAAGCCACTTTACAAGCCGAAGGGGCAGATACAGCCGCCAAGCTGGCGCGTAATGAACTGATACGTAAGCCTAGCTTAAAATCCCTGGATCAGTTGCTGCAAGCACGAGCCATGCTGGAAGATGAACAACATGATTTACAGCTCATGCAACAGACTGTCCGTAATGCCATTGGTGACCGTGCAGCGTACTACTGTGACCAGTGTGGTTTCCGCGCCAAGCAGTATCATTGGCAATGCCCGGCTTGTAATGCCTGGGAATCGCTACCTTCCGAGCCTACCGAAGCTACCATCCGTGATATTAAATTGCTTAAGCGCAAATAATCTTTTCTTCACTTTTTTTGTAGTGATCACACATGACTGATAGCAAAATTATTGTTGCCCTCGACTACGCTGATGCCGCATCCGCGCAAGCGCTGGTCGCTCGCCTGGACCCTGCATTGTGTAAATTAAAAGTCGGCAAAGAGTTATTTACCACAGCCGGGCCCGCATTCGTCGAGTCGCTGGTAAAACAACAATACGATGTGTTTCTTGACCTGAAATTTCATGATATTCCCAACACCGTGGCCAAGGCTTGCCAGGCGGCGGCGAATCTTGGGGTATGGATGCTCAATGTGCACGCCAGCGGCGGCCTGCCCATGATGCAGGCTGCGCAGGAAGGCCTGGATAAAGCATTTGGCGCAAAAGCCCCATTGTTGATAGCCGTGACCGTACTTACCAGTATGGATGAGCCAACCCTGCACACCCTGGGCATTCAGCGCTCTTTAAGTGATCATGTACTTGCACTGGCTACCTTGACACAGCAGGCCGGCTTACAGGGGGTCGTATGTTCTGCCCAGGAGGCAGCGATGCTTAAACAGGCTTTAGGCGCCACCTTCTGCCTTGTCACGCCAGGTATTCGTCCCGCGGATGCCAGCCAGGATGACCAGACACGGATTGTGACACCACAAGAAGCGATTGCACTGGGATCTCATTATCTGGTGATAGGCCGTCCGATTACGCAAGCGCCTGATCCCATTGTTGCATTAAACACAATTATTAAAAATATTTAACATTTATTAATTAAATTAAAGCCGCTATCTGAAACAGATGGCTACTGACCATTAGAATTAAATCAGGCTAAACAGGCCTGCTTTTATATTTTAATGATCAGGAGAAGCTATGAGATATATGTTTTTGGTTTATTTAATGTTGTTAGTGTTATCCCCTGCCGCTTATGCCACCGTGGATATCAATACCGCCAGCCAGGCGGAACTTGAGAGCCTGAATGGCATAGGCCCGGCCAAAGCACAGGCCATTATTGAATACAGGAAAAAGAATGGCGGCTTTAAAACGGTCGATGAACTGGATCAGGTTCCCGGGATTGGTCAAGCTACTCTCACCAACCTGAAGAAAGATATTAGCGTGGGATCCAAGAAAGCGACACCATCTGATGCAGTGAAAACGGATAAAACAACGGAGAAAAAGAAACCCTAATTCTTTGATGATAGCGTTTTCAACAACATGCAGTTTTCAATTTGAGATAGCTAAATTTATGATAAAAAAACACCCTCTTGGGTGTTTTTTTATTAGCGGAAACAGAACGTGACCCCATTGTTAAATGACGTCAGCTATCTGAACTGCTAAAACCAAGTGAGTTGAACGTTTGATGTAAGTTTGATAAACCAATGACACATAAAAAAAGCACCTCAAAGGTGCTTTTCATATTTGGCGGAGAGAGAGGGATTCGAACCCTCGATAGAGTTGCCCCTATGCCACCTTTCCAGGGTGGTGACTTAAACCGCTCATCCATCTCTCCGAAAGAAGGCGCGATTATAGCTGATTCCCAAAATCGCGCCAAATGTTTTATACCTGAATAATCCGATTATGAAAAAACGCGGTTTAACGCCGCTGCTACACCTGTAAGTGATTGAACTTTTCAGGATTAAACCAACTAACTCAGTTATCTTATAAATCATTAGAAACACTGGAAAAATGCTTGATTTTGTGGGTCTTAAGGGTTAATGTTTACCTCGTCAATCATTTGAAAAAGCCTTATTTCAAGCGGCTTGACAGATGATTTATCAGGTTATTGAGCACACGTTCAATATGGCGGTTTGGAGAGCAGTTCTGCTATAACATCTATATAAAAAGTACAGGAGTGATTATGAGTTTGGATCTATTGAAAGCCATGGGGGTTAAAGTCCCCTACAAGGCAAAATATGACAACTTTATTGGTGGCAAATGGGTTGCCCCAGTCAAAGGTGAGTATTTTGATGCTATTTCCCCGATTACCGGCAAGCCTTATACGCAGGCTGCCCGCTCCAGTGCTGAAGATGTTGAGTTGGCGTTGGATGCTGCTCATGCAGCTTCAGATAAATGGGCAAAAACACCTGCTGCAGAACGCTCTAATTTACTTCTGAAAATCGCAGACCGTATCGAGCAAAACCTGGAGTTGATCGCTACTGCAGAAACAATCGATAACGGTAAACCAATTCGTGAGACTATGAATGCGGATATTCCTTTAGCCGCTGACCACTTCAGGTATTTTGCCGGTGCTTTACGCGCGCAGGAAGGCAGTCTGAGCGAGCTGGACGAAAACACAGTGGCTTATCATTTCCATGAGCCACTGGGCGTGGTTGGTCAGATCATTCCCTGGAACTTCCCTATCTTGATGGCGGCCTGGAAACTCGCGCCAGCGATTGCTGCCGGCAACTGTGTGGTAATGAAACCGGCAGAATTCACCCCTATCAGTATCCTGATCTTGATGGAAGTGATTGGCGATATATTGCCGCCAGGTGTCATGAATATTGTGAACGGTTATGGCCGTGAAGTGGGCGCCCCGCTCTCTAACAGCAAACGTATCAATAAAATCGCCTTTACCGGTTCAACAGCGACTGGTCGCTTTATTGCTCAGGCAGCTGCCAGCAACCTGATTCCTGCCACATTGGAATTAGGTGGTAAATCGCCTAACATCTTCTTCGAAGACATCATGTCTGCCGATGATGACTTTCTCGACAAAGCAGTGGAAGGCCTGGTGCTGTTTGCCTTTAACCAGGGCGAAGTCTGTACCTGTCCATCACGTGCCCTGATTCAGGAGTCCATTTACGACAAATTCATGGAACGTGTATTGCCGCGCGTCGCCGCCATCAAGCAAGGTAACCCGCTGGATCCAAACACCATGATAGGTGCACAGGCTTCTCAAGACCAGATCAACAAGATCCTGTCTTATATGGATATCGGTAACCAGGAAGGTGCGCAATTGCTGTGCGGCGGTGAGCGCAACGTGCTTGGTGGCGATCTGGCAGAAGGTTACTACGTGAAGCCAACGCTGTTCAAAGGTCACAACAAAATGCGTATCTTCCAGGAAGAAATTTTCGGGCCGGTACTGGCAGTGACTACCTTTAAAGATGAAGCGGAAGCTTTGAGCATTGCCAATGACACCATCTTTGGCCTGGGTTCCGGCGTATGGTCACGCGATGGCAGCCGTGCTTACCGCATGGGCCGTGGCATTAAAGCGGGTCGTGTCTGGACCAACTGTTACCACGCTTACCCTGCCCACGCTGCTTTTGGTGGCTACAAAGAGTCAGGCATCGGTCGTGAAACGCACAAAATGATGCTAGACCACTACCAGCAGACTAAAAACCTGCTGGTCAGCTACAGCCCGAAAAAACTGGGTTTCTTTTAAGCTCAAGGTTGATCATCATTTGATCTAGAGTAGTTTGGAAAAAGGGGCGAAAAATTCGCCCCTTTTTTGTCTATCAGATGAACATGGAGGGGAAAACGATGACTGAACGACTTTCTGCAACACCCAGTGCGATCACGCTTATTGAGCAGCTGACTCAACAGCATGGCCCTATCGTATTCCTGCAATCTGGTGGCTGTTGCGAAGGAAGTGGCCCTATGTGTATGCCGGCTGCTGAATTCAGACCCAGCCCTTCTGATGTGAAACTTGGCGTGCTGGCTGGCGCTATTTTTTACATGGGTGATAGCCATTTCAGCTTTATGACGAATACGCATACTATCCTGGATGCGGTCCCAGGTTCCAGTGGTTCATTTTCACTGGAAGGCGGTAGTGGCTTTGCGTTCATTACCCGCGGACGCGTGTATAACGATGAAGAATTGGCAACTCTGCCTGCGGAAGAGCGTGTTGGCTATGTATAAACAAAAAAGGGCCAAACGGCCCTTTTTATTTAGTGTAAACTCAGCTTAAAAGCCTAAGCTATCCAGCAAGTCATCAACCTGTTCCTGGTTTGAAACCACATCCACTTTATTGTGTGGATCAATTTGCGGACCATTGAGCAATGAGTCTGAAGACTCCTCTTTTTTGGCACCTGGTGAAAAATCCAGCAGTACTTGTACCAGCTGCCCTTCCAGTTCTTGCACAAGAGTAGTGATTTTTTTGATCACTTGACCTGTCAAATCCTGGAAATCCTGCGCCATCATGATATCCATCAGCAATGATTTGGTTGCTGTCGTATTTTTATCTGCCAGGGAAAGGTAATCAAGCGTTTCATGCACGACTAAATCGTATTCTGATTTGAGTGCGGACTTGGCCATCACCGCTTTCCAGCGATCCTGCAATGCATGGGCACGATCGGCCATTTCTGTTTGCAATGGCGTAGCCTGATCAGTGGCATTCAGCACACGTTCTGCGGCCTGCTCCGTCATTTTGGCTACATAGTTCAACCGGTCACGCGCATTCGGTATTTCCTGTGCCACTTGTTCTAAAACCTTGTCGTAACCTAATGCACTCAAGCTGTCATGCAGCGAACGTGTCATTTGGCCAATCCGGCTAATCATTTCTTCTTGTTGATTACCGTTCAGGTTTTGCATCATGGCAGAAGCCATATCTACCACGATGTTGTCTTGTTTCGGATTGACAGCCTCGGTCATGATTAAGCCTCGCCTTTTTCCAATTTCTCAAAAATCTTCGATAATTTTTCTTCCAGCGTGGCGGCCGTAAAAGGTTTAACTACGTATCCGTTGGCTTTGGCTTGTGCGGCGGCGATGATGTTTTCCTTCTTTGCTTCTGCCGTCACCATCAACACCGGCAATTTGGATAACTTGGCATCTGCACGAATATTCTGCAGCATGGTCAGTCCATCCATGTTTGGCATGTTCCAGTCAGATACGACAAATTCGAAATCACCGCTACGCAGCTTGCTCAATGCATCAGCGCCATCTTCGGCCTCTTCAACATTGTTGTAACCCAGCTCTTTAAGCAGGTTACGCACAATTCTGCGCATGGTGGAAAAGTCATCAACCACCAGAAATCTAGTATTCGGATTGCCCATTTATTACTCCGCTATCTTTAGTGACGTATTCATATCTACCATTATCACTCCATCTCGCATAAATACTAGCGATAATAAAGCCCTGATTTGCCTGCTTATTCTTTGAAGTCTTATACACGCAAGGCGCGTTCACTATTCGTTGCCAGATAATGTAACACTAACCTTGGCAGGTCTTTCAGATGTGCGACTTCCTGCACACCGCCATGCGCGACTGCTTCACGTGGCATGCCGTAGACAACACAGCTTTCTTCATTCTGTGCAAAGTTGTACGCGCCGGACTCTTTCATGCGTAGCATGCCAACCGCGCCGTCTTTACCCATGCCGGTCATGATGATGCCAATGGCATTTTTACCGGCGTGCACGGCTGCAGAATCAAACAATACATCTACAGAGGGTTTGTGTCTATTTACAGGCTCGCTGTCAGACAGGCGGGTGACGTAGTTGGCACCGCTTCTGGCCAGCAGCAAATGTTTATCACCCGGCGCGATATAGGCATGTCCCGGCAATATCCGCTCGCCATCCACCGCTTCTTTGACTGAAATCTTACACAGGCTGTCCAAACGGGCAGCGAAGGATTTGGTAAACCCTGCTGGCATGTGTTGCGTGATTAACACGCCAGGACAGTCTGAAGGCATTTGCATCAAGAAAGCTTTGATTGCTTCTGTACCGCCAGTCGAGGCACCGATGATCAATAATTTCTCACTACTGATCAAGGGGTTGCGGATAGCATTTTGTACCTGCCCCCCTGCTGCTGACGCTTTGGCAATATGCTGCAATGTGCTGACTTTGGCTTTGGCCGCCGTGCGTATCTTGTCGGTAATTTCATCGGCATATTGCTGCATGCCCTGGGAGATACCCATTTTAGGCTTGGTGACGAAATCTGTGGCGCCAAGTTCGAGCGCACGCAATGTGATTTCGGAACCCTTTTCTGTCAGTGTCGATACCATCAATACCGGCATAGGGCGCAAGCGCATGAGTTTCTCAAGGAAATCCAGCCCGTCCATCCTTGGCATTTCCACATCCAGCGTCAGGACATCCGGATTCAACTGCTTGATCATCTCACGCGCCACCAGCGGGTCTGGCGCGGCACCGATGACTTCAAGGTCTTTGGTATCGTTAATAAGTTCAGTCAGCAAGCTGCGTATCAGCGCTGAATCATCAATGACTAACACTTTCGTTTTCATATGATTTCCTTTTTATAATTATTATTATCAAAACAAATCGATATCGCCGCCCACATCGTTGGTTTTCAGCTTGCTTGAGTAAGCCTGCTCGCGTTTTACCAAGGTGTAGTTGTTCAGCTGCTTGAGTTTCTTGACCAGCACTTTGCCGGTTTTGGGGAAATAGTAAACTTTGCGTGGATAGATATCCAGCAGGTCTTCCCCGGTCACTTTAATACCTTCATCCTTGAGGTATTGCTTCACAAAAGCCGCATTGCGATCACCGACGTTATTGGTGGTGAAACTGCGCAAAACATTGCCGCCGCCAAATATCTTGGCTTCCAGGTTTTCTCGCCTGGCGCCATTTCTCAACAACTGGTTAATCAGCACTTCCATGGCATAAGTGCCATAACGCATGGATTCTGAAACAGGGCTATCACGGTCGGCACTGCCACTCTCAGGCAACATGAAATGATTCATGCCGCCAATGCCGGATCTGGTATCGCGGATACAGGCAGAGACGCATGAGCCAAGCACGGTGACGATCAGCATATCCTTGTCGGTGTAATAATACTCTCCAGGAGAGATTTTGGCCGCGTCGCAATTAAACGTTCTGTCAAAGTAGAGGGTGTTTGCAATATCTTCTTGTGAAACACTCATGACTATTTCCGATTCATTAACAGGCTGGAACGAGCCGCGCCATTAGTTTTTAGTTTATAGACGGTTTTACCAAGCAATTGCAGCTGGTTAGACACATAGAGGAAGTTCTCCGAGTGCCCGGCCAGCAACAAGCTGTCTTCATTCATCAGTGTGATAAATTTCTCAATAATTTTGCTTTGGGTGGGCTTGTCAAAATAGATCATGACATTGCGGCAGAAGATCACATCATAGGCCTCACGAAAAGGCCATTGCTGATCCAGCAGGTTGAGCTGGTGAAAGTGAATCAAATCGCGTACCGCTTTTTTAACCCTGACCAACCCATCATGCTTGGCAGTGCCTTTTTCAAAGAACTTGCGCAGTCTGGGTTCGTCCATTTTCTTGATGCGATCAATCGGGTATACACCCGCGCTCGCCGTCGCTAATACATTGGTATCTATGTCTGTCGCAATAATTTCTACCGGGGGCTTAAGCGAATTAAATGCCTCACACGCGGTGATGGCAATCGAATAAGGCTCTTCACCGGTCGAAGCCGCAGAACACCAGATACGAATTGGTTTTGCATGCTTGTGTAAAGAAGCAAGCCTGGTCAAATGTTCAGCCAGGATGGGAAAGTGATGCTCTTCCCTGAAAAAAGAGGTCAGGTTGGTGGTCAGTGCATTGGTAAATGCCTGCCATTCTTCTGAAGTCTGGTGCTGTTCCAGTTTATCCAGATACAGCTTGAAACTTTGCATATCGAGTGCACGTAAACGTCTGCCTATACGGCTGTACACCATGTCCGTCTTTGCATCGGACAATGAAATGCCTGCATGGCGATAAATCAGACTTTTAATTCTGACGAAATCATCGCGCGTAAACAAAAACTCGCGATCTTCTTGTTCTTGTTTTTTCAAGGCAGTCACTTCGTTATCCTATGCAAATCCGTCAGGTTCCATTAGCTTGAATTAAGCCTTGGTCGTGTTAATGCGATCTTTCATCTGGTTGATAGCCAACTCGATCTGTTTCTCTTCACGGGCTTTGCTTTCAGCACTTGTGCGTGCATATTTGCTACGCTCTTGCATTTGAGTGATGGCCAAAGCAGCAGCAGTGTCATCCGCACGACGGTTTTGTGCTTCTGGTGTTTGTGCTGCAAACGGGTGCAATGCTTCTTTGTATTGTTTTACTACATCAGCGGCTTTAGGCTCGCGGGCGATAGCGGCTTTCAGTGCGATTTTTGTTGCGCGGTAGTTCCAGTCCTGGATACGGTCATCCATATCTGCTTTGCTGTCGATAAATACGCCTACGCAAATAAATACGTCATCGGCTTCTTCCAACGGGATGGTGCCATCAGCAACGCAATCCATCACAGCCATGGCCACGCCACGTTGTGCTGGGCCAAACATCTGGGTAGCCTGGCGACCATCTTTAATGGTGACCTTGTTGAACATCACAGTGTTTGGTTTTACCATCATGTTTGGCGCTGCAATCGCCAATAAACCGTTTACTCCTTGTTTTTGATCGGTGAGCGTACGACAAAATGCGTCTTCTGCAGCGCTACCGCGTGGTCCTAAAATCAAGTCAATGTGGGCCACATTTTTTAAATCCAGACCACCTTCAGGACGGTCCTCGATGACCAAGCCTTCGCCAATCAATACTCTATCAATCACTGCCATTTTTATGCTCCTGTTAATTATTAAAAGTACTACTTATAAAGGGCTTACAGCGTGCCCTATCCGTTACTGACTTGACGGAAATCTTCCGACCAGCCGGTATTCTTGTGACGCGAATCCTTCGCGTTGCCATCTACAATGAACACGCTCACCGCTGTTGCCAGCTCGTTCGCGTGATCCATCAGTGATTCGGCAGCCGCCGCAGCCTCTTCGACCAAGGCGGTATTTTGTTGTGTGACATCGTCCATGCGGATCACGGCATCATTCACCAGTGCAATCCCCTGGCTTTGCTCGTTAGAAGCAGAGGCAATCTCGCCAATGATGATGCTGACACGTTTTACAGAGTCTACAATTTCATGCATGGTTTTACCGGCTTCTTCAACCTGGCGACTACCTTCTGCAGTCTTGTTGACCGAGTCGTTGATTAATTCTTTAATTTCACGGGCAGCCACTGAAGAGCGCTGGGCAAGATTACCCACCTCTGCCGCCACCACTGCAAATCCACGGCCTTGTTCGCCGGCACGTGCGGCTTCAACAGCAGCATTCAGTGCCAGGATATTGGTTTGGAAAGCAATGCTGTCGATGACCGAAATAATGTCTTCAATCTTGTGCGCACTTTCGTTAATGTCACTCATCGTATTAACCACAGCATTGACTGCACTACCACCTTTTACAGCCACTTGCGACGCTTGGGCCGCCAGCTCGTTAGCCTGCTTGGCGTTTTCCGCATTCTGTTTAACAGTGGAAGACAGTTCATCCATGCTGGATGCTGTTTTTTCAAGGTTGGCTGCCTGGTCTTCAGTACGACGGCTTAGGTCGGCATTGCCCTGGGCAATTTCCTTGGCTGCAATATTGATGGATTCAGCGGCGGTTTTTACAGTCAATACCGGTTCAACAATCATATCCAGCGTGTTGTTCATACCTTGAACAATCCTGCGGTAATCGCCTGGATGACGGCTAGCATCGGCACGTACAGTGACGCGCCCTTCTTTGGCTGCTTCAGCCAGCATTTCTGCATCATGGTTCAATGCTTTCAGGTTGCTACGTACTTTCTCGATAATCAGGTTGATATCGGCTTTCTGGCCTGGGAACTGTTCCAAAGGCGCATCGAAATTACCATCACCAAAGGCTTTCACACAGGCCATGGCTTTTTGGTTTAACTCAATATGACCGGTGACAATCTTGTTAATAGAGTCAGCTAATACTGAGAACTGGCCTTTAAACATATCCGCACGCAGCGTCATGTCGATATTGCCTTTTTCGTGCTCGGTGTTTACCCAGTTGACAGAATCTACAATGCCTTTGAGGTTGCCGCGGATACGGTCAACACTCTTGTTCATCGCTGCTTTTTTACCTGGCATAGGCTCAAGTTGGGCAGTTAAATCACCGCGTCCTATGCTATCCATCACGGCGATAAATTTGTCGGTTTCGCCTACATAGGCAGACACCATATTGTTGATGCCTGTAGCGACCAGTTTAAAGTCGCCATCGAACTTAACGATTTCGAGGAGAGTATCGGATTCGCCTGCTGCATGCGCAGAGGCCATTTTTTCCATTTCTGTAATCAGGCCTTTGACGTTGGTTTTTAAACCGTCAAAATGATGATTCAGTTCGGAGAGGTCACCAGGCAAGGTATCCAGTTGCGTATCGAAATTGCCCTGGCTTAGCGCCAGCATAGAGTGACTGGTTTTTTCCAGCAGCTCGGCAGGCAGCGCCAGTATTTGGTTGATTCCTTGCGCGATATTGCGATATTCGCCATTAAATTGTGCAAGATTAATTGTCTTCTTTAAATTGCCATTGGCGTGTTCGGCAGAAATCAATGCAATTTGCTGAGCCAGACTATTTAATGAGCCTTTAGCCTGATGCAATGCGCTCAGTACATTTTCGCCACCTGCGTCAACAGCATCATCTGCAGTGTTGAAATCGCCATCAGCAATTTCTTGTGCGGTCGCTAATACTTTAGCGGCTTCACCACCCAGATTACGTTTGACACTCAGTACCAGCAATGTGCCTAACGCCATATTGCCCACAATTAAACCTGTCACCAGGCCACTGTGTGACACACTGACTACAGCCCCTACACCTGATACAGCAAGCAATAAGCCTAATTGAGACGACAATTTCAAACGACCAAACTTGCCTGTTAATGCACCCAATTTCTCTGACAACATGTTGTCACTCCTTATTTTTTGATTTCCAAAATCCCTGTTAAATGGATGGTTTGTACTATTTATCGGTTTATGGTGGTCATTATTAAGGAACTTGCCTGGATTTAAATGATGCGAAAAAAGGGGAAACTCCGTTCTATTTTGGTAATTGCAAAGCTAAAGAAAACCAGAAATGTGACGTAGGTAAATGCGACATTGCTATCGCAATAACAATACGTAAACATCTAAAATACACCCTTTGACATGTCTTTACAAATAAAAAAGCCGACCTTATTTTGGTCGGCTTTTTATGCTTCAGTACCTATAGCTAAAACTCTTCCCAGTCACTATCGTCCGTGCCCGTACGTTTGGCGGCATTAGACTTTACCGGTGGTGGGCTACTGCTGCCTCCGGATGCCGACTTGCCAAATCCACTTTCTGAGCCTGACCTGGGCGTATAGCCGCTACTCTTTTGTGCAGTATGCTGACTCGATGCTATCTTCACCGTTGACGGTCTGGCTGCCGGTTTATGCGTCACCGCATGCCCGCCACCAAAGCTCTTGCCTTCCAGTTTGAACTGGCTGATGGCGTCAGCCAGCTGGTTAGCCTGGTCTACCAGAGATTCAGCGGCAGCTGCGGCTTCTTCAACCAGGGCCGCATTCTGTTGCGTGGTTTCATCCATGCTGGTCACCGCCTGGTTGACCTGGTCAATACCGGTGGTCTGCTCGGCAGAAGCGGCCGAGATCTCACTGATGATGTCAGCCACACGTTGTACAGAAGACACCACATCTTCCATGGTGCTACCGGCATTCTCAACCAGTCGCGTACCTTCAGTGGTTTTATTCACTGAGTCTGTGATCAACTCTTTAATTTCCTTCGCTGCACTGGCTGAGCGTTGTGCCAAATTACGCACTTCACCCGCGACCACTGCGAAGCCTCTGCCCTGCTCACCTGCACGGGCGGCTTCCACCGCTGCGTTCAAGGCCAGGATATTGGTCTGGAAGGCAATACCGTCAATCACGGAGATAATGTCTTCAATCTTCTTGGCGCTATCGTTAATGGCACTCATGGTCGCGACGACTTCGTTGACCACGGCACCGCCTTTGACAGCCACATCAGAAGCAGTCAATGCCAGCTGGTTCGCCTGTTTGGCGTTCTCGGCATTCTGTTTCACGGTTGAAGCCAGTTCTTCCATGCTGGCAGCGGTTTGTTCCAGGCTGGACGCTTGCTGTTCCGTACGGGCTGACAGGTCGGCGTTACCGCTGGAGATTTCATTGGCTGCTGTAGTGATGGTTTCTACGGCTTCGGTCACGGCAATGATAGGGTCTACCACCATATCCAGGGTGCTGTTGACACCTTCGATAATCTTGCGGAAGTCACCCTGGTGCTTGTCAGCGTCGGCACGTACGGTAATACGGCCTTCACCGGCAGCTTCGGCCAGCAGATTCGTGTCTGCAACCAGGTTGTTCACTGCTGTGATACTGGTGTTCAGGTTATCAATAATCTGGCTGTAGTCGCCAGGATAATGATCGGTAATCTTGGCTGGGATATGACCACGGGCAATATTCTCCAGGTACTCTGAAGTCACTGTCAGTGGTTTCACAACCGCATCCAGCGTGCTGTTCAGGCCATCAATCACTTTACGGAAGTCGCCATTGTGCTTGCCGGCATCTGCACGGGTAGACAAGGCACCGTTTTGCGCAGCTGCTGCCAGTTCGTTGGCATCTGCCACCAGTGCATTCACAGCATCGATACACGTATTCAGGTTATTGATGATCAGGCTGTAATCGCCCTGGTATTGCTCGGTGATCTTGGCCGGGATATCTCCCTTGGCAATGTTATCCAGATAGCTGGAAGTCACATTCAACGGCTTCACGATGGCATCCAGTGTGCTGTTCAGACCTTCCACGATTGTGCGGAAATCGCCTTTATGCGTACTTGCATCCACCCTTGCAGTTAAACGACCTTCAACAGCCGCATGCGCCAGTTCATCTGCATCACTCACCAGAAGTTTGATATTGCCGCGCACCTGTTCAATGGCTTCGTTGACAAAGGCTTTTTTGCCCGGAAACTGCTTCAATGGCGCATCCAGGTTACCTTCACCAAATGCTTTTACCACTTCAATCGCTTCCTTGTTCATGGCAATGTGGCCAGCGACCATTTTATTGATGCCTGCGGCCATTTCGCCATAACCACCTTTAAAACGGGTTTGGTCTACTGTGCAATCGATATCGCCTTCGTCATGTTGCTGGCTGACATAGTTAAGGGATTGCACCAGGCCATCCAGCGTTTTTTGCAAGGTGCGGATGGAATAGGCCACACTGCTCTTGTCAGTGTCTGGCAAAGTAATTTTCTGGTTCAGGTTGCCTTCAACAAAGTTGCGCGCAATCACGCCCAGCTCAGTTGGCTCCATACCCAGTTGTGCACGCAAGCGTTTGGTAATCAATACTCCTGTCACCACAATGACAGACAGGCACAGCAAGGCAATCGCAGCGGATTGCCACAAGGCTTTCTGCTTAATGGCGGCGGCATTCTCAGCATGCACTTTACTGATCTTCTGGTTATACACCATATGATCATCCAGCTTATTAGCCAGATCAACGGCTACTTTATCGGCAGCTTGCAGAAGGCTGGCCGCTTCAGGCGAACCGGCATCGGACAAAGCAAGCACACGCGTCATCTGGTCGAAGTATCCCGCCAGCATATTCTGCTCTTGCGTGAACATTTCCTTGTCAGTGCTATCGCTGGTCAGGTCTTTGTAGTTATTCATCGCTTCTTCAACTACTTTACGACGTTCCTGGATCTGCCCGGCCAGCTTTGCTTTTTCTGCCGGTGTCGTCGCAGATACATGTCGCAGCAGGTTCAGGCGCAAACGCTGGTAGAAGTTCTCGGCTTTGGAAAGCTCAAGAATACTGGGAATGCTGTTCGCATTTGCCTGATTGGTAAATTCATACACCTTGACCACCTGGGTTAAGGTAAAACCGATCAAGATCACCATTGCGACCGCGCAGGAGGCGATCAGCAGGTACATTCGTTTGGCTATCGTCATACAAATTCCTAAGCAAATTAACTGACAAATTCAGTTTTATATCGCTGAATTATGGCAAAAATACACTGAATAATATGCGGCTATGAGAGAGGCTTTTACCCGCCAGATCTCAGTCGTGCATGATTAAAAACAACTACTGTTTGCAGTTGATTCCGGCAAGCGCAGAATTCACTGTTTACGTATCGTTTATAACGACTGTTTTGCGGGGAAACTTGAGGGAAAACGGATGATTTAGTGATTAAATCCAATGATTTTGATTAGAAAAAACAGCATTCTGGGGAATGGCTTTTTTACAACAAATTGATGACTGGAAAATTTAAAAAACAGATGCCTGATGTTAACTTCTCCAACGGTAGAAATAGAAAAAGCTACCAGCGCTGGCTGGTAGCTTTTTTTGTTAAAGCGGGTAACCAATCACGGCGGATGCCCACAACAAAAAACCTTCATGCAATGTCTCTAGAACTTCACGTAACTTTCTTGTCATGGCTAAGCCTCCGTTGATTACATGTTAAAACTCTTCCCAATCGTTGTTATCAGTACCGGTTTTTGCCAGTTTGGCCGGTTGATGCTGCACGGCGGTATTGCTGGCTGCTACTGGTTTAGCTTTGTTAACAAATGGTGCAGGTGCCGATTTTTTTGCAGGTGCAACACTGGTACGTGTCGCTGGCCTCTCGTTATGCAGTCTGTATTTATTGACTGAGTCCATCAGGGTGGCAGCCTGCTCAACCAGAGATTCAGCAGCGGCAGCGGCTTCTTCCACTAATGCAGCATTTTGCTGGGTGGTTTCATCCATTTCCGTCACAGATTTATTCACCTGATCAATACCTGAGCTTTGCTCGGCAGACGCTGCAGTGATTTCACCCATGATATCTGTGACGCGTTGCACAGAAGTCACGATCTCATGCATGGTTTCACCGGCGTTTTGTACCAGTTTGGTACCTTCTGTGGTTTTGCTGACAGAGTCGGTGATCAGTTCTTTAATCTCTTTGGCTGCGCTGGCTGAGCGTTGTGCCAGGTTGCGCACTTCACCTGCTACCACTGCAAAGCCCCTACCCTGCTCGCCTGCACGGGCGGCTTCCACCGCTGCGTTCAAGGCCAGGATATTGGTCTGGAAAGCAATGCCATCAATCACGGTGATGATGTCTTCAATCTTGCGTGCACTTTCATTGATCGCACTCATGGTCGTCACCACATTACCAACTACCTCACCACCACGTACCGCCACTTGCGAAGCGGCTTCTGCCATTTGATTGGCCTGGCGTGCATTATCCGCATTCTGCTTCACGGTTGAGGCCAGCTCTTCCATGCTGGACGCAGTTTCTTCCAGGCTGGAAGCCTGTTGTTCGGTGCGGCTGGAGAGATCATTATTACCACTGGCAATTTCCTGGGCAGCGGTATTGATGGTTTCGCCTGCTTCACGTACCTGCATTAATAACTCTGTCATGTTTTCCAGCAGGTTATTCACGCCTTTACAGATTTCGGCTGTTGAGCCGGATTTGTCAGACAAATCGATACGGTCAGTCAAATCGCCATCAGCTGCATTGGCAATGATAGATGAAATCTGGTCACTGACGCGACGTTCCTGCGTGATATCCACCCACTCCAGTGAAGTGCCGGAACGAACACCAGCCTTATCGAAGATAGGCATGGCTTTCAGGCGGACAAACATGTCACCCAGTGGCATTTCGACCACGTGTTCTTTAGTCAAACCGGCCAGTAAATTACGTTGATGAGCAGGATTCTTGTGGAATACATCGAAATTCTGGCCGATGATTTTGCTTGCATCAAAGTTTGGCAACGCCTGACGGAAATTCGATTCCGAGCTGCGCATCAAGCGTTCTGTAGATGCATTCATGTAACGGATGATGCCATCATTATCTGCCATCATCATATTGGTAGAAGCTGAGTCCAGTGTGGTTTGTATCCTGAAGGCTTCGGCAGATTTGATCGCTTGTTCCTTGTCGGCCAGCACTGCTTTAGTGATATCAGTCGCATATTTCACAACCTTCACCGGTTTGCCATCCAGGCCGATAATCGGGTTGTATGAAGCCTGCAGCCAGATATCTTTCTGGTTTTTACCATAACGGTGATAGACATTCTCGTCTGGCTCACCGCGATTCAGTTTCGCCCAGAACTCTTTGTATTCCGGGCTGGCTTTATGGCGCTCGCTGACAAAAATGCTGTGATGTTTTCCAACCACTTCTTCCAGGGAATAGCCTGTCGCTGACAGGAAATTCTGGTTTGCAGTCAGTACATTACCGCTTAGGTCAAATTCGATCACTGCCTGTACTTTGGCAATGGCTTTTACCTTGCCTTGGTAGTCCAGTTCAAGTTGTTTTTCTGCGGTGATGCAGAAAGAGAAAATCTTGATTTTTGCCAGTTTGTTATCATCGCCCAACACCGGTACATAATTTGCGCTGAACCAGTATTCATTACCGGTTTTTGAAACGCGGCAAACTTCCTGCTTGCCGTTTTCACCTCTGGCAAGTTTTTCCCAGAGTTGCTTGTAGGCCGGGCTTTGCGCGGAATGTGCTTTTAACAGAAAGCTGACATTCTTACCAATCACTTCGTCCCTGGTATACCCCAAAGGCGCCACCAGCAGCTCGTTGCAATCTAGGATCTGGCCATGCACATCACATTCCATCACACCAAAGGATTGATTCACAGCACGCCCATCTTCTTGCAGGAAGATATTTTGCTGTTTGTCTTGCGTGATATCGGTCAGGTAAGCTACGGTTTTACGCAGTTTGGAAGACTTATCCAGCACTGGCGCGTAATAACCCTGGAACCAGGTTTCCTTGTTTGATTTATTGATCAGTTTAAACGAGCCAACAGCTGACTTGCCTGCTGCAAGGTCTTTCCAGAAGCTCTTGTATTCCGGATCGGCTGCATCTTCTGCTGACAAAAGTTTGCGATGATGCTGACCAACCAGTTCATTGGCGCTGTAGCCTAATGCCGCACACAAATTTTCATTCGCATGCGTGATTTTTCCGTCAGCACTCAATTCAATGATGGCTCTCGCCTTGTTGATCTCTGTTTTCAGTGCTGAGAATTCGGCTGACTCATCCAGAATATGTTGATACTGTTTAGTGCCTGCTGCCAGTTTATTTAATAGTGTTGAAAACATAATGGGCCCCTAGCAAGAAGTTCCTGTTTCAATTCTGCTGTTTGTTGTTTTAAAGGTGCAGTCATTAATGCACTGCAGCGTCCATCAATTCCATCTCGTTGCTGGTCATCAGTTTTTCGATATCCACCAGGATCAGCATTTCCTGTTCAATGGTGGCCAGGCCGACGATGTATTTGGTGTCAATACGCGTGACCAGGGATGGCACTTCGCGCAGATGCTCTTCACGTAACTCACGTACGTCAGACACACCATCGACTACGATACCGACAATACGGCCGTTCAAATTAAGGATGATGACAACGGTAAATTCGTTGTACTCCACCTTGCCCAGCTTGAATTTGATGCGTAAATCCACGATAGGCACAATTTTGCCGCGCAGGTTGATCACGCCTTTGATAAAGGGAGGCATATTGGCGATTTGCGTGACCGCATCATAGCCACGGATCTCTTGAACCTTGAGGATCTCGATACCGTATTGCTCATTACCCAATACAAAAGTCAGGTATTCACCGGCTGCTGTTCGCATGTTGCCAGCGTTGTTCCCGCCGTGATTGTTAGTCATTTCTGTTGTAGTCATTGCATACACTCCTTATGCATTGATGTGATTCTGTAAATTGGAATAGTTGTGATCGGCAAACGACCGGCCACCGGTAATGTAATTCGTTGTTTGCCCCATCTGCGTAATCGCCGGCACATCAAGAATCAATGCCACCGAGCCATCACCCATGATGGTGGCGCCGGATACACCTGGAATACGCTTGAAATTGGTTTCCAGGCTCTTGATCACTACTTGTTGCTGGCCAACAAGACGGTCGACAAACAACGCAGATTTCTTGCCATCAGCTTCCAGGATCAGCAACACACCGTCAGTCGGGGTGGTGATCTCGGTCGGATGGTTAAACAAGGCATGCAATGCAATAATCGGTAAGTACTCGCCGCGCACATGCACCATCAAGCCTTCACCAGTAACGGTTTTCAGGTCTTCTGCACGTGGTTGCAGGGTTTCTACAATCAGGTTCAATGGCACCACATACAGGCTCTTGCCCAGTGAAACAGACATACCATCCAGAATCGCCAGTGTCAGCGGTAGTGAAATGGAAATGGTTGTGCCATAACCTAATGCCGAACGGATTTCGATATTACCGCCCATGGCGCTGATGTTACGTTTCACCACGTCCATGCCTACACCGCGGCCTGAGACATCGGTGACCACTTCAGCGGTTGAAAAGCCTGGGGCGAAAATAAGGCTGTACACCTCACTGTCGCTCATGCTTTCGTTGACGGGCAAACCGTTAGAGGCAGCTTTAGCCAGGATACGGTCACGGTTCAAACCACCGCCATCGTCAGTCACTTCAATCACGATACTGCCGCCTTTATGCGCAGCAGAAAGTGTCAAAGTACCATTCTCAGATTTGCCCAGTTCGCGACGCACTTCCGGTTTCTCGATACCGTGGTCCACACTGTTACGCACCAGATGCGTTAACGGATCCACGATACGTTCGATCAGGCTCTTATCAAGCTCTGTCGTCGCACCGTTGGTGACAAACTCAACTTTTTTGCCCAGTTTACCTGCCAGGTCACGCACCATACGCGGGAAGCGCGAGAACACGAAGTCCATCGGCATCATGCGGATAGACATCACGGATTCCTGCAAGTCACGCGTATTGCGGGTCAGCTGGCTGACACTGTTGATCAGGCCTTCGTTATCGGCCGGGTCCAGCGCATTCACGCGCTGCTCGATCATGGCCTGGGTAATCACCAGTTCGCCCACCAGGTTAATCAACTGGTCGACTTTTTCAATACCAACACGGATTGAGCTGCTTTCTGCATTCTGTGGAGCGGCGGGCTTGTCTGATTCACGACGTGATTGCGCACGACGGTCTTCCTTGACTTCTGCTGCTGGCGCACTTGCTGCAACCTTGGGCTCAGCGTCGGCAGAGGCTTTCGCCAGGGCAGCAGCCGCATTGTCGTCACCAATCATTTGTGCTTTTGGTGCATCAGGGTGTGGTTTAAACGGTGCAAAGAAACCGTAACCCTCCTCCTGTGGTTCTTCACCGCTATCGGTAAAGAAGCCATATCCCATTTCTTCAGCCACAGCAACCTTGCCATCCGCGCTGGCAGCTTGTGCCGGCTTGGCAGCGTCTGCTGAGACTGGTTCGCTATCGAAGAAACCGTAACCCAGGTCAGCTTCTGCAGGTGCCGCTTCCACTGGTGCTGGCTCTGCTGCTACCGGGGCGGGTTCTGCTGCAGGCGCTTCTGCGCTGGCAACCTTAACCACTAGTGCATCAGGGTCCACAATAAAGGAGCAGATGGAAATAATATCGTCGGCGCTGGAGTCAGTTTTCACCAGCAAGGCATGTTTATCGCCACGCTTGTAAATAGCGACTTCGCCTAATAAGGCTAATTCATCTTTCAGGTTATCTAAATCTTTTTCGGTCACTTCCGGCAGGCCCACATCGTAAACCTGGACACCGCTTGCCTGCTCTTCAGCTGAAGCAGTCAGTGCCGGAGCTGGTGCGCTGGAAGGTGCAGCAGCTGGTTCCGGCGCAGCTTGTGCGGCAGCCGGGGCTGGTGCTTCTGCAGCTTTACCTTCAGAGAGCGCTTTCAATGTGGCAGAGATTTCGTCCACTTGCGCGGCATCTACTTCAGACGCGTGTCTATGACCATCCAGTTGCATTTTGATCACATCTTTGGCGGCCAGGAAAGCGTCCACATGTTCCATGGTCAGTGCCATTTCCTGCTTGCGGATTTTATCCAGCAAGTTTTCCAGGACATGGGTAATGCCCGCCATATCCATAAAGCCAAACGTGGCTGCACCGCCTTTAATCGAGTGTGCCGCCCTGAAAATAGCGTTCAACTCCTCAATATCAGGAGACTCCACATCAATATTCAGCAGCAGGCGCTCTGCTTCGGCGAGTAATTCCTCAGCCTCGTCAAAGAACACCTCATAAAACTGGCTCATATCCACTGTCATTATTTTCTCCAGTCCCTTAACGGGCGCTTAAGCACCAATTACTTTTTGTACGACTTCGATCAAACGTTTAGGATCAAAAGGTTTTACCAGCCAGCCATTGGCACCGGCAGCTTTACCCTTTGCTTTCATCTCATCTGATGACTCGGTGGTGAGCATCAGGATAGGTACTCTTTGATAGGAAGCCAGGGTACGCAGATTGGTAATCAGCGTCAGGCCATCCATCACAGGCATGTTCTGGTCAGTCAATACCAGGTCAACGGTCTTTTCCTTGGCTCTGTTCAAGCCATCCTGTCCGTCTACGGCCTGCACGACATCATAGCCAGCGGCTTTCAAACTGAACGCTACCATTTGACGCAAAGAACCTGAATCGTCTACTGTTAAAATTGTCTTCGCCATTTTCACTCGCCTTTTTCACTCAATATGTTAAACATGCTGTGATTAGAATAAATCGATATCACCGGTCGCCAGGTCCTGCTGATTCACTGACTTACGTAAGTTGCCGGTGAGATGGGCGCTACCCTGATCAAAATTCTGGTTTAGTTGCATGATGAAATGCCTGATTTCTTCATGCTCGTTATCCGCCGCCATAGGAAACTGGTGGCTGGATAACTCCTGTAATAATACTTTCAAGCCATTGACCCGATTGATGGTGCGTTGCAACAGCTGGTTGGTCATATCCTGGAACTGCATGCCGGTCACGACTTTATTCACTTCCTGACCTATGCTTTCCTGAAATACCTGCAACTGCTCCACCACTTCAGGATGTAGCTTGCCGGATTCAGCCAATGACTTGATCACAGCTTGCTGCTCCGTTAACTGGGCGTAAACGTTCATGAAACTGGTGCTCAGTTTTTCGATCGCTTCGTTCAGCAGAAAGGTCGTTTGTTGTAAATCTGTTTCGATTTCCAGCAAATGCCAGTTGCCATTGCGAGAAACTGCAGCCAGTAACTCTCTTAACTCTTCGATGGGCAATGTTTTCATAGTGGTCCCTATCTTGCCTGATTCCCTTGTTTTTCAATCAAGAAATAAGCATAGGAAAAATCACTTATTTCTTGGGCTCCTTGATCCAACGGTTATTTCGCTTCTAAAGTCTTTTCCTGATTACTTTGCAACGACTTGACCTGCGACAGATCATTTTCACTGGCAGATATCTGGTCATTGTCTTTTAACAATTCTTCTTCGGTTTCTTTATTCATAATGATCAGGCTGATGCGACGGTTGATCGGGTTAAACGGATTCTCTTTATCCATCATGATCGCCGAACCCAGGCCTACTACCCGCATGAGTTTGGTCTCATCCATCCCGCCGGAGATCAGTTCACGGCGTGAAGCATTGGCACGGTCTGCCGATAATTCCCAGTTACTGTAACCATGATCACCGTTGGCATAGCCGGCAGCATCAGTGTGGCCGGATAGGCTGATCTTGTTATCCACGCCGTTCAGTGTTTTACCGATTTCGCGCAAAATCTGCCTTGCATAAGGCTGTAATTCTGCCTTGGCATTCTCAAACATGGGCCGGTTCTGCTCATCAATGATCTGTATACGCAAACCTTCACTGGTGATATCCAGTTTCAACTGCTCCTTGAATTGCTTCAAGGTCGGGTTTTCCTCTATGGCCTGCTCGATCTTGGCTTTCAGTGATTCCAGCTTGATCTTCTCAGCCCGCTTCAAGGCTTCTTTCACATCTTCGATCTTGACTGTCTTCAGCTTGCCAGGGTCGCCATCAACCGGTTTGACCTGGCCTTGCTTCTTGGTGACATCCTTGCCACCGGTGTTTTTCAAGGCCGAATCACTTTGCCCCACCGAAGGACCCATCAACACCATATGTAATGGTGTCTGGAAATATTCAGAAATACCTTCTTTTTGCGCTTTCGAGGTAGAACCAAGCAACCACATCAGCAGGAAAAACGCCATCATCGCTGTCACAAAGTCAGCATAGGCAATCTTCCAGGCGCCACCATGGTGACCACCACCGGATTTTTTTATCTTCTTTACAATAATCGGGGCAACACGATCTTCTGCCATGATGTTCTCCAGCGATACGCTGATTCAATAACTTCGTTAACTATTTCGACTTGGCCTGTTTCACGTGCTCTTCGAGCTCGCTAAATCCAGGACGCTCGGTGGAGTACAGGACTTTACGGCCAAATTCAACGGCAATCGGTGGTGCGTAACCGTTCAGGCTGGCCAGCAATACCACTTTGACGGTTTGAAAGCTCTTGCTGGACTCTTCCAGCTTCTGTTCCAGCAATCCGGACAAAGGGCCGACAAAACCATAAGCCAGCAAAATACCGAGGAAAGTACCCACCAGTGCGTGCGCAATCAGGATCCCCAGCTCGGCAGGCGGTAATGCCACGTTTTCCATGGTGTGCACCACACCCATCACCGCAGCCACGATACCGAAGGCTGGCAAGCCATCGCCCAGCTTGGCGATACAATGGGCAGGCACATGGCCTTCCATGTGGTGGGTTTCAATTTCGTTATCCATGAGGTTCTCTACCTGGAAGGCATCCATATTGCCGGACACCATTAAACGCAGGTAATCGGTGATGAATTCGACCAGGTGGTGGTCATGCAGAATGGTGGGATACTTGCCGAATAAAGCACTGGACTCAGGGTCTTCGATATCTTTTTCGATCGCCATCAGGCCATCCTTGCGGATTTTGGTGAGGATTTCAAACAGCAATGCCAGTAAATCCATATACAGTTGCTTGGAGTATTTGGAGCCCTTGAACAAGGTAGGCAAGGCTTTGACGGTGGCCTTGATGGCTTTACTGTCGTTACCGACAATGAACGCACCAAACGCGCCACCGAAAATCATCATGACTTCCAGCGGCTGCCAGAGCGCGCCCAAATGGCCGCCTGCGAGCGCATAGCCCCCGAAGATCATGCCGCAAACGACTACATAACCAATGATAACGAACATGCCCTACTCCACTTTTCGCATTGAATATGGATAGCATAACAATCGCTACCCCGTTTCAATGTTGCAAATAAAAGGGATTTAGCAGGCTAATTAGCTTGCAGTGCATACAGGCAGCGTAAACAATAAGTCACGATCACTTATCGGAGTCATGGGATATATACCTGCGAGAAAGCCGCTATACGCCACGGCAATAGGTATTACAGGGTGTAGACGTAAAGTGCAGGAGAGTTTGGTGAAGGATAGATAATACGGGCGGCAGTCACATCCGCTACCGGAAATTCCGAGCTTATAAACAGGCTGCCCGGGCGCATTTCCTGGTGTACTTTTTGCCAGACATCTGCCATCACTGCTGGCGAAAGATAAGCGAATACCACATCCAGTTGCGCGAAATCGGTTTGCCGGTAATCACCGAGGGTGAATTTGGCACGACTGCGGGAAAAAGTCGCATGCAAGACACTGACCAGCCAGGGTAAAGGGGCAATTTCAATGCCGTCTATCTGGTCTTGTGCACGTTGCCTGGATAAAAACAGGGAAACATCCCCAAGGCCGCTGCCGATATCAAGTACACGTAAAGGCTGCTCACCAGCGTGTTGATCCAGGATATTGTGCATGGCACGCCAGGTGGCGGGGAAAGACGGGTAAAAAGGCACGCGGGTATTGTGCACTGACCAATACAGCGCCAGGGTGATCACAAAACCGGCCAGGTAAACAATCGCGGGTAAGGCAATCTGCTGCATGGTGATCACAGCCAGCGGGAAAATGACATGGATCCAGCGCCACCAGACCGGCATACGAGCCGCCCAGGCCATCACGCTGACCAGTATTGCATGCGGAATGAGCCAGAACCAGATCGAATCCAGTGATAGTCCCACACTTCGCAATTCGAAAGCGAATACGCTGTTGATTACGCCAGGCGCGACGCCCGCAATCAACAGCAGACTCAAACACTGTATCAGCAATGCCTGGCACCATAACTTGCACGGCATTAATTTCTGCATCCATAACTTTGGAGACAGGAGACATTGCGCAACGCTATTTTGCTGCAACGCCCCTGCCGAAAGTTTGATAGAACGCATGCTGAGTCTTTCTTTAAATACTTGAAATACCAGGTTGTACTTGTTCAACCTGCCAGCCACTATTTATCCAGCCATTAAGCTGACATTGACACCAGTTTGTAGCTGAGTTCTTTGGCTTTTTTGGTTTTACCGGCACGTGAAGGTACGTGGCACAGGTTGCATACATAGTTCTGGTTCAAATCGTAGCTGTTGACGATATATTGACCGCCGCAGCAATGACAGACTTTAGTTGTCAGCATTTTGCTTTCGATAAAGCGAACCAGGGTCCAGGCACGGGTCAGTGACAGGATAGGCTCTTCAGTCTGGCCACCATCAGGGTTCTGCACTTGTTGCATATACAGTGTGTAGGCTTTGATAATCGCGTGTATGCCTTCTACACCTGCATAATCCACCATGAAACGATAGATATTATAGAAAATTGAAGAGTGGATATTCGGCTGCCAGGTCAGGAACCAGTCGGTCGAGAATGGCAACATGCCTTTAGGTGGTGAAACACCTTTCATCTCTTTGTAGAGCTTGATCAAACGCTCGCGAGATAAAGTGGTTTGTGATTCCAGCAACTGTAACCGTGCGCCCAACTCAATCATTTGCATGGCCAGTTTAATTTGTTCTGCTTCGTTAACTACACTCTTCTTTTGCATGATAAACCCTCTTTTCTATTCTTTAATCGTCAGATGGGAATTACAACTTATACGTTAGATTCTGCTGCTTGGGCAGACATCAGTACCGCTGTGTGCAGGTGCGCTTGAGCAGGATCTTTAGTGTAGCTGGTCAGCATGCCCAGGATTTCGCTGTCATCAAAACGGAAGCGAGTCAGCAGCATGTTTGTGTTACACAATTTGAGTAATTGCAGGTTGGTCAGATTTTCCAGCAGGTCTGCGATTTCCTTGTTGATACCCAGACGGAAAATTGCAGTCGCTTTGTCAGAACGGATCAGTTGTTGTGCCAGCATCAGGTAGTTCAGATTGGCATCTTTGATTTCAGCGAGTAAATCGTTTTGCATGACATTCATGATCTTTTCTCCATTTATTTGCGGTTCAATTTAAGTACGCATTTGCGTTAGGCGTACTTTGCGCGCATTCATGGATGCCAACAATCAGGGTTTGTCGGTTAATTTTGTAAGACGGACGAAAACAGCCATGTAGGTGTTTGTCTTACAAAACCCGGCATGGCACAACACATAACCATATAAAACAAATGGTTATGATATTTATTTAATGTTTAACTATAATAAATATACGGTTATTCTCGCAGTAGTCAGAACCTTTCAATTCAAAAATTAATTAAAGTTTTCCCGTTGTATTCCGTTAACAGCCGTTTTTTTCCAGTTTTGACGGCATCGAATTCAATTCACGGGCACTTTTTGTCATAACTCGTTTACGGCGACCCTCACTAAAACTTTAGGGTTTTCTTTAAAAATAATTTATTTATTTCATAAGTCATTGTTTATAAATAATAAATAATTTAAATCTTTGCACTTATTAACAATTTTCAATTCATAACGATTAGATTGCGGTCAATAAGTCCCTTTATTCCAACTATAAAAAAGTGGGGTGCTGCTTAATAATCACTCATGTCACGGAACACATGGTGTGTTCTGAAACCCAAGAGTGAGTGTTATGGCAGCTGATGACAGCGATATGGAGAAAACCGAGGACGCGTCCCCCAAGCGATTGGAGAAGGCACGCGAAGACGGCGATATCCCCCGCTCCCGTGAGTTGGCAGCCTGTGCAGTATTGTTCACCAGCGGCATGGCGATCATGATGCTGGGCAAACCAATGGGTGAAGCATTAAAGGATGTATTAAGACAAGGTTTAAGATTTGACCAGGCGATGGCGTTTGAACCGGCACTGCTGATTACGCATTTACTCAAAGTAGTTGAGCAAGTGATGTGGGCTTTCCTGCCACTGGCAGTGATCATTGTGGCGGTGGCAGTAGCTTCCCCTATCCTGGTCGGCGGCTGGGTGATGTCGCAGAAATCACTGATGCCTAATTTCGGCAAGTTGAATCCTATTAAAGGATTAAGCAACCTGTTCTCCAAAAACTCACTTGTCGAGCTGGTGAAATCATTAGCCAAGACTATCCTAGTGGCGTCTGTGGGCTACACCATCGTGAAAAAAGATCTGCAGCCTATGCTGGGACTGTCTGAAATGCCGCTTGAGTCCGGCATCAGCGCCATTAATGATTATATGGTGACCGGTTTCCTGACCATTGCCTCGGCCCTGGTGTTGATCGCGGTGATCGATGTGCCCTACCAGCTTTATCAATATGCGCAAAAGCATAAGATGACCAAGCAGGAATTGAAGGACGAAGCGAAAGAAGCTGAAGGTAGCCCGGAAGTCAAAGGCCGTATCCGTCAGCAGCAACGTGAAATGGCACGCAGAAGAATGATGAGCAATATCCCGACTGCCGATGTCGTGATCACCAACCCGACGCACTATGCAGTGGCGATACGTTATAAAGAAGGCGAAAGCGGCGCACCTATCGTGGTCGCCAAGGGCATGGATGCCATCGCACTCAAGATCAGAGAAATTGCAGCGGAGCACAATGTCATGACCATGGAGTCACCCAAACTGGCCCGTGCGTTATTTGCACATACAGAACTTGAACGTGAAATCCCGCAAGCCTTGTATGCAGCAGTGGCCGAGATCCTGGCTTATGTATTCCAGCTGCGCGTATTCAAACAACATGGCGGCGTGCGTCCACCTGTACCTGCCGATGTGCCGGTACCGGATGCACTGGACCCGCATGCACTGGTGGCAACACCGTCGTCTGCAACAGATATTGAGTAATCAGAGCAGGTTAAGGAGCTTATAGATGAACAACTGGCAACAAATGATGGGAAAACTGGACGGTCGCGCAGTCGCGGCACCACTCATTGTTGTATTGCTGCTGGCGATGATGATATTGCCGCTGCCGGCCATCGTGCTCGATGTGTTTTTCACCTTTAATATCGCACTGTCTATCCTGGTACTGATGATAGGTCTGCAAACCACTAAGGCGTTGGACTTTATCGCCTTCCCTACCGTATTGCTGATGACGACCATGTTGCGCCTGGCGCTTAACGTGGCCTCTACCCGTGTGGTGCTGACTGAAGGCCATGCCGGCCCGGATGCGGCCGGTAAAGTGATCGAGGCATTCGGCCACTTCCTGATCGGCGGTAACTACGCTGTGGGTATCGTGGTGTTTGTGATTCTGACCATTATCAACTTTACCGTCATCACCAAAGGTGCTGGCCGTATTGCTGAAGTGGGCGCCCGTTTTACCCTGGATGCGATGCCGGGTAAACAAATGGCGATTGATGCTGACCTCAACGCTGGCCTGATCGCTGAAGATGAAGCCCGCCGCCGCCGTAAGGAAGTCAGCCAGGAATCAGAATTCTACGGTGCGATGGACGGTGCCAGTAAGTATGTGCGTGGTGATGCCATCGCCGGCATCCTGGTGATTATCATCAACATCGTCGGCGGCCTGATCGTCGGCATGGTGCAACATGACCTGAGCTTTGGCGATGCAGTCAAGAACTACACCCTGCTGGCGATTGGTGATGGCCTGGTGGCGCAGATCCCTTCACTGGTGATCTCTGTTGCAGCCGGTGTGGTGGTCTCCCGTGTCGCCAACAACGAAGACATCGGTGGCCAGCTGATCAGCCAGTTGTTTGAAAACCCACGCGTACTGAGCGTGACTGCCGGCATCATCGGCGGTATCGGCCTGATCCCTGGCATGCCACACCTGGCTTTCCTGGCACTGGGTGCCATGCTGGGCGGTATGGCTTACTCTGTGAAGAAGAAACAGGAAAAAGCCAAGCTGCAAGCGATTTTGGAACCGCAACCGGAAGATAAACTGGCGCCTGCCAGCGAAGCCGAAGAAGCCACCTGGAATGATGTATTGCCAGTAGACACTGTGGGCCTGGAAGTCGGTTACCGCCTGATCCCGCTAGTGGACAAGGCGCAAGGTGGCGAACTGCTGAAACGTATTAAAGGTATCCGCAAGAAATTCGCGCAGGAGATCGGCTTTCTGGCACCGACAGTGCATATCCGTGACAACCTGACTTTAAAGCCTAACGCCTATCGCATCACCATGAAAGGTGTAGAGATGGCGAGCGGTGAGTCCAACTTCAACCAGATGCTGGCGATAGACCCGGGTGCCGTAACCGGCGAACTGGATGGTACTAAAACCACTGATCCTGCATTTGGTTTGCCAGCAGTTTGGATAGAATCAGAGCGTAAAGAATATGCACAAAGCCTGGGCTATACCGTGGTGGATGCGGGTACGGTAATCGCCACCCACCTCAACCATGTGATCTCCCTGAATGCCGGTGAACTGCTGGGCCGCCAGGAAGTACAGCAACTGCTGGACCATCTGGGTAAAGAATCCAGCAAACTGATTGAAGAGATCGTGCCTAAGCTGATCACACTTTCTTCGCTGCAAAAAGTATTACAGAACCTGTTGAACGAAGGCGTACATATCCGTGATATGCGCACCATCCTGGAAACCCTGGCTGACCATGCGCAATATAGCCAGGATGCGAATGACCTTACTGCGATGGTTCGTGTCAAACTGGGACGCGCCATCGTGCAGGACTTGTTCCCTTACAGCGATGAAGTGACTGCGATGACACTGGATGGCCAGCTGGAACGGTTGCTGCTGCAGGCATTACAAAATAATCAATCCGCACAAAGCGTGATTGAACCTGGCATCGCTGAAAAGCTGTCCCAACAGACAGAAGTGGCTGCCAGACAACAGGAGCAGATGGGGCTGACACCGGTCTTACTGGTAGCCGCCCCACTACGCCAGGCTTTATCAAGGTTTTTAAGAAGGACAGTCCCGCATCTCAGAGTGTTGTCGCACGACGAGTTGCCAGACAACAAATCAATACGAGTGACCAGTTTAATCGGAGCGCAATAACATGAATATCAGAAGATTTTTTGGCAAGAATGCACGTGAAGCATTGGCTCAAGTCAAACAGGCCTTAGGTGAAGATGCCATTATCGTTGCCAATCGCAGCGTCAATGGCGGCACCGAGATCATGGCCATGCTTGAAACTGATATTGATAATACCGCTGGCAAGCAGTCCTCCGATTCTCCGAACGATGCTGCGCGCAGCCTGCTGGATTATGTGAATGGTCAGAGCACAAACGGGCAAACGGTTAGTGCTCAGGGAATGCCTGCTAAAGCCCAGCCGCGCATGGCGGATGCCAAGCCAGCTGCAAAACCGGTGATCGCTCAACCGGTGGCAGAAGAAACGCCGAGCAATGATCACATGATGATGGATTTTTTTAAACAGCACAGCGAGCAGCAGGAGCAGGCCTATCAGGTTGCCACGCAAACGCTGGAAGAAAAAATGCTGACCATGATGCAGGAGATGCGTCATATGCGCAGCAACTTTGAAACGCAGATGAGTGCCATGACCTGGCAGCATCATTTGCAGCACAGCCCGGCCAAGTCAAAAGTATTGAGCACCCTGCTTTCTGCCAGCTTCAGCGCTGCGCTGTCACGCCAGATCGCGGAAAAAATGCCACAACATATTGATGTGAACAAGGCACCGATGTGGGCGAAAGAAGTGATCAGCCGCAACCTGCATACTCTGGATGATGAAGATGCATTGCTGGATAAAGGCGGTGTATACGCCCTGGTTGGCCCTACTGGTGTCGGTAAAACAACGACCACAGCCAAACTGGCTGCCCGTTATGTAATGAAACACGGCACCCAGAACCTGGGCCTGATCACCACTGACAGCTACCGTATCGGCGGCTACGAACAATTACGTATCTACGGCAAGATCCTTGGCGTGATGGTGCATGCGGTAAAAGATGAAGAAGATTTGAAGATTGCCCTGAATGAGTTAAAAGGCAAGCACATGATCCTGATTGATACCGTCGGTGTCAGCCAGCGTGACCAGGCCGTGACTGAACAGCTATCCATGCTGAGCAGGGCTGAAACCCCTATCCAGAAACTGTTATGCCTGAACGCGACTTCAACCGGTGAAACATTGACCGATGTGATGCGCAGCTATAAAAAGCATGATATTGCCGGTTGTATCGTGACCAAACTGGATGAAGCGGCTGCGATTGGCAATGTGCTGGATGTGCTGATCCGTGAGCGTATGCGTCTGTACTACACCACCGGCGGTCAACGCGTGCCGGAAGATATTGAAGTAGCCAATAAACACGCCCTGGTGGAAAGAGTGTTAACCCCGCATCAATCCAGCCTGCCTTATCAATACCTGGATGAAGAGTTGCCACTGGTGATTTCGAGCATGATGCAGGCGCAGGGAGATCAGCAGCATGTTTAATTACCGTGACCAGGCCGATGGCTTGCGCCGTATCATGGCCAGGTCATCCGCACGCATGATCAGCGTCATGTCAGCAAATGGCCAGCCTGCTGACAACTGGCTTAGCCAGTTGGCCGCCAGCATGGTCAGCCCCGGCAAGCAGGTGCTATTGATACAGGCCAAGCAGCGCCCCATGACCAAATACACCTTGCAAGCTGTGGCGTTACGCAAAAATATACTCAGCCGCGCTGTGGTCAAACATCCGCAAGGCTACGACCTTGCCAGCCTGACCGAAACTGACGCATTAACCTCGCCTTTATCCGGCGATTTAAAAACCGAGCTCGACGCTATAGTGAACCAACTTGCGTATGACTACGATACCGTAATGATAGAAGCTTTATTAGACCCGAGTGACCAGACATTAGTCCTGCCCGTGATGGCCCAGCATACCCTGGTGATCCAGATGGAACGCCATGATGAGGCCATTAAATCAGCCTATACCACCATCAAGCGCATTTGCCAGCAACATGGCCAGATGCCTTTAAGTGTCGTGGTCACGGATGCCAGTCATGAACAAGGCCAGCAATACTTCATGCGGCTGAACCAGGTCTGCCAGCAGTTCCTGGGAGTCACCCTGAGTTTTCTGGGTGCGATTCCTGATGGAAAATCAATGCAAAAAGCCCAGGCTAAACCTAATGCCGGTTTAAAAAACCGTCTTGCAGTCGAGCCAACGCCGGCAATGCAGTCAGCCATGGCGTTTAAAGCCATTGCCAAAAGCCTGGATCAACAACGTTTAACCACGTCGTCACTGGCTGCTGCCTAGAGTAAAGAGGGAAAACATGTATACCGCTAAAGGCAAAACCAACAATACTGACCAGATGCTGAAGCAGCATAGCGGCCTGGTCAAAAGAATGGCCTACCAGCTTAAATCCAAATTGCCCTCCTGCGTGGAAGTCGACGATCTGGTGCAGGCCGGGATGATAGGCCTGATGGATGCGATTCAACGTTACGAAGATACGCACGGAGCCCAGTTTGAAACCTACGCGTCACAACGTGTACGTGGCGCCATGCTGGACGAGTTACGTGGTGCCGACTGGCTGCCACGCGGTATACGCAAAAACATGCGTGATATCGAAGTGGCCGTACAGCAACTGGAACAGAAATTAGGCCGCCCGCCGACTGAATCCGAAATCGCCAAGCACATGAACTTCAGCCTTGAAGACTACTATGATGTATTGAGTGACTGTCAGGGTCACCAGCTGATCTATTACGAAGATTTTCATGACGATGATGGCGGTGGCGAACACTTTCTTGACCGTTTTGTCGATGATGACAGTAGTAATGACCCGGTAAAATCCTTGCTGGAAAGTGATTTCCGCGAAGCATTGATCGCTTCGATAGATAATCTGCCGGAACGGGAAAAAATGCTGATGGGCCTTTACTACGAACAGGAACTGAACCTGAAAGAGATAGGCGCCATCATGAATGTCTCGGAATCCCGCGTATGCCAGCTGCACAGCCAGGCCGTCGCCCGCTTGCGTGCGTCCATGCGTGACAAGTCCTGGACCGGAGTATCCTAATGGATTGGGGCAGCGTTGCAGGATTGATCATTGCGATCGCTGGCCTGGTGCTGGGGCAAACCCTGGAAGGTGGGCACCTGAAGTCACTCATGCAGCCAGCCGCTTTTATGGTGGTAATGCTGGGGACTATCGGCGCCGTGTTGCTGCAAAGTGAACTCAAGTTATTTCTCAAAGGTCTGCGCATGCTGCGCTGGGTGTTTGTGCATCCTGAAGATGATCGTCACAAACTGGCCCAGCGTATTAACCAATGGAGCCAGCAAGCACGCAAGGAAAGCGTGTTATCGCTGGAAAGCCATATCAAGCGAGAGAAAGACCCCTTTGTGCGTAAAGGATTACAGTTATTGGTCGATGGCACCCCTGCTGACCGCATCCGCGAAGTGTGCGCCATCGATATGTATTATTTTGAAGTGCAGGAACGTGATGCGGCCAAAATCTGGTCTGCTGCCGGTGGTTATGCGCCTACAGTGGGTATTATTGGCGCGGTGCTGGGCCTGATCCATGTCATGGAAAACCTGTCGGATCCTGCCAAAATCGGTAGCGGCATTGCGGTGGCTTTCGTGGCCACCATTTATGGGGTTGCGCTGGCTAACCTGGTGTTTCTGCCGATTGCCAATAAATTGAAGGGGCATATACAGCATGAGATTTCACGCCGTGAAATGTTGCTGAATGCCTGGGTCTCCATCGCCAGGGGCGATAACCCGAAACTGGTCAGTGAACGCCTGGAAGCCTATCTGCGCCTCAGGGAGTCGTAATGTACCGGCGCAGGATTCACGATGACGACGATGACGGCCACGACAGGTGGCTGATTTCCTATGCGGATTTCATCACCCTGCTGTTCGCTTTTTTTGTGGTGATGTATGCCACATCGACCATTAACCTGAATAAATACCAGACGCTATCCAATTCGGTAGTCACTGCGTTTCAGGGTAAGCCTGGTCAACCACAATCCCTGAATACCGAAACTCCGTCTGCGCTGCAAAACCTGAGTGCAATCAAGAAACCATTGCCGCTGAGTTATTTGTACCAGGAGAAAAAGCAGCGTGACTTGGAAAAAATGCGTGCCATAGGTCAACAATTGGCGAACGTGCTTTCAGTATGGATAGAACAGAAAGCCATCACCGTGCAACAAGGCGAGTTTGGCGTGGATATTGCCATCCAGAATAAATTACTGTTCAAGGCTGATCAATCCACCATGTCAGACGAAGGCCCTTACGTCATTAAACTGGTGAGCGAAGTGTTGAAAAACGAATATCGCACCATACAGGTTGAAGGCCACATTGACCGCCATGCTTTTGCTGATGATGCTAACCCCGAGGCTAAACGCTGGGAAATAACTGCCACTCAGGCGGCGCGTGTGGCGGGTATCCTAGGTACTCGCGGTGTGATCAGCAAGCGACTTTCTGCCATCGGCCTGGCTGATACCAAACCGGCATCCAGCAGTGAAAACAACCTGGCGCAAACCATCAATAACCGTATAATCATCCGCATTCTCACGGCTGAAAGTAATGCACAGCAGGCCGCCAATAATACCATTACTACCCAGCTGGAGATTTTGCCAAAAGCGGTTGAGTCACTGGAAGAACCTGTCACTAGCCCCGCTGCAGGAGTTCCTGCTGACGTGTCCACCAATCGATAACCGTTGGGTTCAGAGCGTTAGCGTAAAGTTTGTTCCAGGCAAGCTTCAAACTGCGCAATCGGCATAGGCTTGCCAAACAGATAACCCTGATAGCGGCGGCAGCCATTGTTCAACAGCAATTCCATTTGATCCTGCGTCTCCACCCCTTCTGCAATCACGCTCAGGTACATGCTTTGTGCCATGGCAATAATCGTCCGCACAATGGTGCGGTCGTGGCTATCGGTGACAATATCATTGACAAATGAACGGTCTATCTTGAGCTGGTATAAAGGTAATTTTTTCAGGTATTGCAGTGAAGAATAACCGGTACCAAAGTCATCCAGGGAGAATTGAATACCGATCTGGCTAAGCTCGGTCATGATGCTCACCGCGTCATCCACGTTCTCCAGCAGCAGGCTTTCTGTCAGCTCCAGGCGCAACGCATTCGGGTTGATCTGGTGTTTCTGGATGCAGGCCTTGATCATGGAAATAAAATTGCCCTGCCTGAACTGCCTGGCACTGATATTCACCGACAAGCTGAGATCGCTGGTTTTGCGATCACGCTGCCACAGGGCAATCTGGGCGCAGGCCTGGTCAATTACCCACATGCCGATATCAATAATAAGCCCGCTGGATTCCGCCACCGGGATAAACTGCAAGGGTGAAATAAAGCCCCGCACAGGATGCTGCCAGCGCAATAAGGCTTCGGCACCAAATGGCCTCCCGGTATGATCCACCTGTACCTGGTAATGTAATGCCAGTTGCTGCTGCTCGATCGCCAGCCTTAGATCAGATTCCAGCATGACTTGCGTGGCGATTTCTGTCTGCATGCCAGGTTCGTAAACACAGACGGTGTTACGCCCTGCCTGCTTGGCTCTGTGCATGGCGATATCCACCGCTTTGACAAAGTCAGTGTCACACGCTTCCTCACTGGTGAAGCTGGATAAGCCCATGCTGGCGGTGATTTGCAGCTTCTGGCTCTCTACCTTAAACGCACGTTCAAATATCTTTTGCAGTTTTCGCTGCAATACCCACACTTGTTGCAGCGCTTTTTCGCTTTCGCTGGAAAGACCGGACAGCAAGATCAGGAATTCATCACCGCCCATACAAGCAAGGAAATGCGGCGCAGCGACTTTTTGCAGCCGCTCGGCAACCTGCAGCAGCAGCCGATTGCCCAGTACATGGCCATGCGCCTCGTTGATCCATTTGAAATGGTCTATATCAAGGTAGATCAAGCCCCAGTGCTGGCCAGTCGCGGGCTGCAATTGCACGCGCTGTAATACCTCATAGGCTTTTCTGCGATTAGGCAAGCCGGTGACTGGCTCAAGGTAAGCCAATGCCTCAATCGTGTCCTGCGACAAATGCCGGTCGACCACGATGCTGACCAACTTGGCCGCCTGCTCTATCATGGATTGCTCGTTAGCGGTCGGCGTTTGCGGCTGACGGTAATAAATGGCAAATGCACCGAGAATCTCGCCATTGGCCGTCAGCAAGGGTTCGGCCCAGCCTGCGTGTATGCCTGCAGCTTGCGCGGCCTCGCGGTGGTTTTCCCAGTAAGGATGCGTCATCACATCGTCGACAATCACCCGTTGTTTCATGGCGATCGAAGTCGCCAGTGAGCCTTTATCCGTTTCCAGCTGTAATTGGCGCAAGGTTTCCAGCATGACTTTCGGCAAGGTTGGTGCGATCACCGTTTGTACGAGTTTGCCAAGGTTCTGTGTCAGCACAATGGCGCAATACATATCGGCGTGCATGGCTTCAATGTCGCGGGCAATGGTTTCCAGCACCCGTGTCGCATCCTGCTCTCTGAGTACCAGTTCCAGCATAGAGAACTGGAAGCGTTCGTAAGCGATGGCACGCAATTTTTCATGCTGCAATACTTGCATCGCCTCGCGTTCACGCGTGATTTCACGCACCAGCAATAATGAACGTGGCTCGCCTGCACTGTTGCAGAAATCGTGCATGCTACATTCCAGCCAGTGGTTATGTGTATTTTGTAGCGGCAGTTGTATAGTGCGCGCGCTGATCCCTGGCAAGTGCTGGGCAAGCATGCCTTGCAGTGGCGCGTGGGTGATGGCTGGCAGATAAGCCCATACCGAGCTGATTACCTGGTTTACAGGCTCGGGCACAGAAATGCCGGCCCGATTAAAAAACAATAGGGTGTCGCATATCCCCTGGTGATCGGTTTCCGCCGCCAACCCAAAACCAGAGGCGTCAATCGCAGATTGCCAACGTTCAAATGTGCCGGCGAGCGCCTGATTCGCCAGAACGAATGTGTCGGGCTCGAGTATTACTTTTGACATCACATACCTTCACAACCGCAGTGTGAAATCCAACTGCCGACAACCAGGCAACCTGCTGCTTGTCGGTTGTTAAAATCACACACCCCAGAAAATTATTAGTGAGAGTCCCCCAACAATCATGGCTCTCTTTATATTTATAATAATGTGTCTAAAAGCGTTGGTGATGTCAAGCATGAAGCGTGAAGAATATGACTGTGACGGTAGTCACACAACAAATTTATCAACCAGCACCTGCATTCTGAATGAATGAGTCGCCAATCTGGCGCACAAACTATCGCCGGTGATTCAATCCCTGCCGCCAGCGTGCTGCGATTAACCCTGCGAAAACAACGCTGTAGATCACCGGCTCGGTCACATCCTTTTTCACCAGCCACCAGTAATGCAGTAAAGCCAGTACACCAATCACATAGACCAGTTGATGCAGGGTTTTCCAGCGCTGTTTCAGTACCCGTATGGCACGCTGATTTGAGGTGGCTGCCAACGGCACAGTCAACAGGAAGGCAGATGCTCCTACCAGCACATACGGATGTTTGATAACGTCTTTGAGGATATCAGCCCAGTCAAAACTATAGTCCAACCACAGATAGGTCAATACATGGACGCAGGCATAGGCAAACATCCACAACCCGAGTAACCGGCGTACAGCGATCAGCCATGATTGTTGTGTCCAATGTCTTAAGGGCGTGATGCTTAGAGAAAACAGCAAAAACACCAGTGCCCAGGTACCGGTGGAGCGTTCGATAAACTCTACCGGGTTGGCACCCAAGTTATCTGTGAAACCCAATATCAGCAGGCGTAACAAAGGCAGGCAGGCACCCAGCCAGATCAGCGCTTTAAGCGCACGGATTTTGGCTACAGGGCTGTCAAACAGAATTGAGGTTGAGCGTGTCATCAGGAGCGCTAAACAAATAGCCTTGAAATCTTAAAAATTCTTTTTTAAATCCATCCCGGCATATAACTGCCCTACTTCATCATAACCGTTAAACATCCTGGTTTTGATCCGTCCGGCAAATAGCCCGGCACCGATGCGCTTTTCTGACGACTGCGTCCAGCGCGGATGGTCGACTTGCGGATTCACATTGGCATAAAAGCCATACTCGCGTGGGCCAGCCTTGACCCAGGTGGTGGTCGGCATTTTCTCGACAAACCGGATAGTGCTGATGGCTTTTGCACCTTTGAAGCCATATTTCCATGGCACCACCAGACGCACAGGCGCGCCGTTCTGGTTAGGTAACACTTTGCCATATAAACCCACCGCCAGAATCGCCAATGGCTGCATGGCTTCATCCATACGCAAACCCTCAACATACGGCCAGTCAAGCACAGACATCCTGGCGCCTGGCATCTGGCGCGGGTCATTATAAGAAACGAACTCTATATATTTCGCATTGCCAGTGGGTTGCGCCCAGTCTATCAATGCTTTGAGCGGCAGCCCTATCCAGGGGATGACCATAGACCAGCCTTCTACACAGCGCATGCGGTAAATACGTTCTTCCAGAGGCACCAGTTTAAGCAATTGCTCGATACTTATTGTTTTGGGTTGCTTGATTGCGCCCTCTATCTTGATCGTCCAGGGCGCAGGTTTAAACAGCACGGCCTCGCGTGCCGGATCCTCCTTGCCGGTGCCGAATTCATAGTAGTTGTTGTAACTGGTGACATCTTCATAGCTGGTCAGTTTCTCTTCCTGACCATAAGCGGTCTTTTTCGCATCGAGAGAGGCTGTCGCGGCGCTGGCATGAAATGGCAGCCACAAGCCGGTTGTCATTGCACCGGCAGCTTTAATTAAAGTACGTCGCTGTTTAAATACTTCGGGAGGCGTAATTTCAGAAGGCTTGATGTCACTGGGGTTACGGCGGTTGTTATCCAACAACATACTGGCTCCTTAAGTGGTTCAATAGAATGAAACGTGTATCTATTTCGACCTATGAAGAGGCCAAAGAATTCCGAATAGTTTTTTTTGTTGCAGCACTCAATTTTTCGGCTTGGAATTACAAGAATACACAAACAAAAGGGCTAAAGTCAGAGTTAGACATTAGCCCTTTGGAACATCAGCAAACAGTTCAAACGCGCTGTTTAGACTTTCTCATTGCAACGCCTGCAATCATGCCCAGACCTGCCAGTAACATGGCATATGAGCCTGGCTCGGGTACAGCCGTTACACCTGTCAGGCCATTGAAGGTGCCATTGAGTGTTGTGACATAAGTCGCCGCGCCTGTCGTCAGGTTGATAGAGAACAACTGTGAGTCCAGCGTGCCGTTATCCAGGTTAAAAAGCGCATAGCCTTTACCGTTACCCAGGATATCAAAACCATTGGCAGATAAAACATCCACGTTAAGTGAACCTACATTCTGAATGCCGCCATTGGTGGCCGGGCTATTGAAACCGGTATTCAGGAAATTAAGGGTATCGCTACTGGCGTTGATGTAATACAGATCCGTGGTATCGCCTGCACCGGGGCTCACACCAGGATTAGAGTTGGTATACGCAACCGCAGTGTAACCATTGCCGATGTTATTGGCTGTATTGCCTATCACACCGGTGTCAGCGTTCACGGCGTAATTACTACCTGTACCAGTAACAACGCGCAATGAAGCATTACCAGCAAAATCCGCAGAAGGATTGAAATCTATGCCGACGGACTGACCGGCTAACGAAGGACCAGTCAAACTGGTTTTTAGGGTAGCTGCGCCAGTCGTGGTGTTGAAGGTATAAAGATTGTTGGCGCTGGTGATACCGTACACCAGGCCGTCGGTTGGCCGCAGATCAACGCCCAGCAGGCGTTCACCCTGAGACAGGCCGGAAATGTTGATATAGGAAACAGCCCCCAGATTCAGGGTGTCTATGACAGCCAGTTGATTACTGTTAAATGTGTATAAAGTGTCAGCGTTTGCCTGGAAAGCACCAGCCAGCATGACTGTCGCAAGCATTGCCTTGGGAAAAAAGCGTATATCCATGGTTAACCTCTCATCAATAATTATTTATATAAAATCTGATAGCCCCGATAAACTATATCACGATAAATAATCATTAAGTTAATAATCGACCATGACCACTATTCATATGGTAACTATTTAATATCAATACATTAATATCGGGAAAAGCGAACCGTGAAGGCGTTAATCAGATGTATTTACTTAATAGCCGTATTCGAAAGACAAGTGGAAACCTGAATCATCTCTCACTCATTCTCATTGACAGAGGATGATGACTGCTAGTTCTAGCAAATGCGTAAAGGATTATTAAGGTTTTGCGCGGGCTTTGGCCAACAAAGCTGTCAGTTCATCATCGTGGATTTTTTGGCTGATATTATCAGCCTGGGCCAGCAATGTTTCAGCACCAGCAGCATCGCCCTGCGTGCGTTTGACTTCGGCCCAGTGTATGGCTGTTTTGGCTTCATAAAAACTGCCCCCATTCTCTTGCGCGTATTCCATGAGGCGTTGATAAGTTCTTTCCGCGCCTACGTAGTCTTTTTTTGCAATAAACAGTTTGGCTAAAACCAGGCTTGCTTCAGCATATTGATCCGGCGTTGCTGACTTGCGCAGCATCATCACGCCTTTTAGCTGGTACTCAATGGCATGATCAAGCTGCTGTAACTGTTGGTAGGTCATCGCTTCATGCACATAGCTGTCTGCACGTTCATCGTCGTTTAAAGCCAGTTTTTCACCCGCCTGAAACGCCTGTAACGACTCTGCATATTGACCATTGTTGTAGTAGGCCTCGCCGATCAGATTATGTGCGATACGTACATAGCGGCGCATGTTTTGCTGCTCACTGAATTTCAACGCCTGCTGGTAGCTCTCAAGCGCACCTTTCGTATTTTTCGATGCCAGCTGTGTATGCCCCAGCAGCATATAGGCAGAAACCAGATCCAGCCCTTGTGGCTTGAGCGCAATGGCTTGCTTAAAGCTGTCCTCTGCACTTTTATGTTGTTCCAGGGCAGACTGGGCACGCCCTTTGCACAGCCAGAATTCCGCCTGGTTCGCATGCTGTTCGGCAATGTTCACCGCTTGTGCATACTGGCGAGCATAAATCGCAGTATCGCATGCATCCAGCGCCGCATCTCTCGCAAATACATGATTTAAAATCAATAGATTAAGAAATACTGTTAAAGCTATTTTTGAATACATATCAAAATAAACCCTGTTGATTTTCAACGTTTTCAGCCGATTTAACTTTATTATTTTCCGTTGTCTCTGGCACTGAAGACGGCAGTTCAAGCATTGCCAGCAAGGCAGACTCATCCAGAATAGTCACGTTTAATTGTTGCGCTTTTTCCAGCTTGCTGCCCGCCTCGGCCCCTGCCACTACGTAACTGGTCTTGGCTGAAACACTGCCGCTGACTTTACCGCCCACCGCTTCGATCATGGCTTGCGCCTGGTCACGCTTGAGTGTAGGCAAGGTGCCGGTCAGGACAAATGTTTTACCGGCAAAAGCTGCCGATTGTTTTTTTCTTGGGATATCTGCCCAGTGCACGCCCAAATCACGCATGGCTGCGATCACTTCGCGGTTATGTGGTTCCTGGAAAAACTGGTAGACCGCATCAGCCACCACGGGCCCTACATCATTCACCTCCAGCAAGCTTTCAATATTCGCCTGCATGAGAGTGTCCAGGTCACCGTAATGTTGTGCCAGGTCTTTGGCGGTCGCTTCACCCACATTACGTATACCTAGTGCATAAATAAAGCGCGGCAAACTTGCCTTCTTACTTTTTGCTATCGCATCCAGCACATTCTGCGCTGACTTCTCGGCCATCCGGTCCAGGCCAGACAACATAGCCAAATCAAGGCGGTACACATCATCCAAATGATTGACCAGATTGCGCGCTACCAGCTGATCAACCAGCTTTTCACCCAGGCCTTCAATATCCATGGCGCGACGCGAAGCAAAATGCGTGACTGCCTGTTTACGCTGTGCCGGGCAGATCAGGCCGCCGGTACAGCGCGCGATGGCTTCATCCTGCAGACGGACCACGTGCGAACCACATTCAGGACATACAGCAGGCATCACGAATACACGCGCATCGGCTGGCCGTAATTCAGGTTTGGCTGATACCACCTCAGGGATCACATCCCCTGCCCGCCTGACAATCACGGTATCGCCAATATGGATATCTTTACGGCGTAACTCATCTTCGTTATGCAGCGTGGCATTCGTCACGGTGACACCACCGACAAACACCGGCTTTAGCCTGGCCACCGGAGTGATGGCACCTGTACGCCCTACCTGCACGGTGATATCTTCAATCAGGGTGATCGCTTCTTCTGCCGCAAACTTGTGTGCGATTGCCCAGCGCGGCGCGCGCGAAACAAAGCCCAGTGTACTTTGCAGATCGAAATCATTCACCTTGTAAACCACGCCATCTATATCAAACGGCAGGCTGCTGCGTTGCGCACCGATCTCGGCATAATAATCGCGTAACCCTTGTGCGCCCGCTTTAACGGTGCGCAGTGCAGAGACCGGAAAGCGTAAATCAGCCAGGTACTGCATAGCTTCTGCATGCGATTTCAGCTCTGGAATACCGGCACTTGCGCCCAGGCCATAGGCAAAAAAATGCAGGGGACGTTTCGCGGTGATATTGGAATCCAGCTGACGCAGGCTACCGGCTGCTGCGTTACGCGGGTTGGCAAATAATTTTCCACCTGCGGCTGCCTGTTGCTGGTTCAGTTTTTCAAAGTCTTTTTTCAGCATGAGTACTTCGCCACGCACTTCGAGCAAGGCCGGTGGCTGCGCTGATGTCAGCCTGGTTGGGATAGCGCGTATGGTTTTAAGGTTATGGGTAACATTTTCACCGGTGTAACCATCACCCCGGGTCGCGCCTTGAACGAATACGCCATGTTCATAAGTCAGGGTAATTGCCAGGCCATCAAATTTTGGCTCTACCGCATATTCAACTACAGTTTCATCCGTGGCTTCGCGCACACGGCGGTCAAATGCTTCCAGCTCTTGTTCGCTAAACGCATTATTCAGGGAAAGCATGGCTTGCCGGTGCTGCACGCTTTCAAAAGCGGCTGACGCCAGGCCGCCAACGCGCTGGCTGGGGGAATCTGCAGTGACTAGTTCAGGATATTGTTGTTCAAGCTGTACCAGCTCTCGATAAACACCATCATATTCATTGTCATCTACCAGCGGCGCGTCAAGAACATAGTAGTGGTAGTCGTACTCAGCGATACGCTGCTTCAGCTGTTGTAAAACCAGCGCAGCCTCATTGGCAGACATGATCAGGAGAACAGGCGTTTTGCATGGCTGCTACCGGGAGTAATCCCTTGCGCAGCCATGGCATTAGAAATGTTTTTTAACTGCTGACGGATTTTGTCTAGTTGTGGATCACCAATCGGTTTGCGATTGACGTCAATCAAGCTAGCGCTAAGGCTGCCAGCCATATTTCGCGCAAGTTCCACCATGCGGTCAAATACCTGCAGGCTGTCAGAAGTGGTGGGAATATCCAGCTGAAATGTCACCCCTGTCATCACAGTGGTTTTAAGCATCTCGCCAGAAAAAGGTTTGCCTTCATAATTACGCACAGAAAATTCCAGCTCGCCCTGGTGATTGAACAACTCAAAACGACCGTCTGCACTCAGCTGCATACCACTGGCTTCGGCTAAACCGCGCAGTTTGGTGGCATGAAACATACCCTGTCCAGCCAGCACGTGAAACTCGACGGCTTTATCGACATCGATACAGAAAGCATCAATCGCCTGCGCCTGCTGTGATGGCTCATAGCCACCTTGCCAGTGTATGGTCAGCCCCAGCGCACGCGCCAGTGTTTCCATCGACTTTTGGAAGCGTTTCAGGGTTTCCTGGTCTACCGGACCTCCACGGTCTGCCAGTTGCAGGCTGCATACTACCTGGCTCAGTGGTACTTGATTCTGCATCGCAGCGGCATCCATCGCCAGTACATCCAGCCAGGTGGCGGCTGATGCGCTTTGTGCCCATAAAGTGGCATGATGCGGAAATGTCCTCGCCTCTGCCTGCAAATCTTCCAGCTCAACCAGCATCACCCCCAGAGGCGCATCTATCACGCCTACCCAGTCCATCGCCGTATGCAAAACGGGCGGCAACGTAATCGATAAAACGGTTTCAGGTGTTGGCAAATCTTGGAACTCAGGCTCTGACTCGGTTTCATCGTATGCCGGCTGAGTATAGGCCGCTGCATGCTGCTCGAATACTGGCGCTTGCGGTTCAGAAAAACTGTTTGAGGCTTCTTGCTCAGCCTGTTGCTGTAGTGCAGAAATTGAAGGTTCTACTTTAGGATCAGCCTTGAAGGTAGACGGCTGCGGAGCTGGTGCCGGGCGGACTTCATTATTTGGCTTGTTAGGAACAGTACTAGATTGGGTCTGTGCAGTTGCCGGCTTGGCTTTTTGACCATCCCCGACCGTAAATTCAGGCTCGAATTTTGCTGACTGGCGGACACGTGGCTCCGACATCCAGCCTTCAACATCTTCAGCTACGCTGTTTTTATCAGCTGTAGACGATTTTTCTGCGGGTGATTTTTGGGCAGCATTAGCCTTCAGGCTGCCAGAAACCTCGCCATCCAGAACATCGGTACGCGTATGGCTGAAGCGATACTCAACATCTTTGCGGTACTTTTTCTCTTGCCACCAGTTAAAAACTACCACTGCCAGTACAATGCTGACCCCCAGCAATACCAAAATCATCCACAAATCAGACATGTATGGTTACTATCCCTTAAAACTCCGCGATATGATACAACAAAACATGCCTTACGCCGCATGCATGCGTATCGCCTCATCAATATCAACATCTACAATCCGTGACACCCCGGATTCCTGCATGGTGACGCCTATCAGTTGTTGAGACATTTCCATCGTGATTTTGTTGTGTGAAACAAACAAAAATTGCGTTTTTTCTGACATCACACGCACTAATTGGCAAAAACGTTCGGTATTACTGTCATCCAGTGGTGCATCGACTTCATCCATTAAACAGAATGGCGCCGGATTCAGGCGGAACAATGCAAACACCAGTGCCATTGCCGTCAGGGCTTTTTCACCACCAGAAAGTAATTGTATGGTGGTGTTTTTCTTGCCTGGCGGTTGCGCAAATACCTGTACGCCGGTATCCAGTATCTCATCACCCAGTAGTTCCAGCTTGGCTTGCCCGCCATTGAACAGGGTCTGGAATAACTCGCCAAAATTGCGATTAGCCTCTTCAAAGGTCGCTCGCAGCTTGCCACGCGTTTCACGGTCTATCTTCTGTATGGCCTCTTCCAGGGTTTCACTGGCAGTCAGCAAATCCTTCAGCTGGCTATCCAGATAACCCTTGCGCTCTTTTTCAACCGACAATTCTTCAATGGCCGCCATATTCACCGGCCCCAGCTGTTGCATCTGCAATTGTAAATTTTGAGTGGCTTGCGCCGAGACCTGTGCTTTGCTGTCCAATGTCAATCCTTGCTGGATCAAATCCTCATCCAGACCGGTGTCTGCCAGCGCAGCCTGGCATTGCTCCACTTGCAGGCGGCATTCCTGCTGCTTGAGGCGTCGCTGCTCAACTGCATCTCTTAACGGGTGTAGCTGCTGCTCCACCTGCATGCGGTTGCGCTCTTGCGTTTGTAGCGCATTTTCATGCTCGGCAAGCTGGTTTCTTGCCTGTGCCAATGCCTGCTCGCAATCATGCTGCTGGGTCAAGGCGTGTGCCAGGTTGGCTTTCAGCGTTTCCATATTGCTGATCGCCAGTGTTTGCTCTGTCTCGACCAGGCGATGCTGCAAATTCTGGCTTTCCTGCTCGTTATTGGTTAATCGCTGCTGCAAATCGTTGACTGCATTTTTCAGCAGCGTCTGCTCAAATACCTGCGACTGATGCGCTTTTTCAGCCTGTTGCACGGTATCACGCAAATTAAAATAAGCCTGCTCTGCAAGCTGCTTTTGCGATTGTGTGTCACGCGCCGCTTGCTCCAGGGCTGAAAATTGCGATTGCTGGTTTGCAATACTGGCCAGTGCTGCCACGCTTTCAGCATTTAAACCTGCTTGTCGGCTTTCGGCCTGTGCAATGTCCTGTTGCAGCCCTGCTTGACGCCGCACGGCATTGTCATGCGCCTGCTGCAGGCGAGATATTTGCATCTGTGTATCATGCGTGCCAGTGGTCAATTGCTTGATGCGCAGGTGGGTCTGTTGTTGCAGCTGGCGCGTATTATGCAGCCCGGCCTCCAGGGATTGCGCCTGTTGCTGTGTGACTGTCACTGCCTCCTGCGCCTGGGTCAACCCGGATTGAAGCTGATCTAACTGCTGTTGCCGCTCAAGTACACCTTGCATCTGGTTTTGGCGGCCATGAAATACCGCACTATATTGCTGGTAAACATCCCCGTTTTTAGTCAGCAAACTCATGCCCGCTGTGAGTTTAGACTGATATTGCGAAAGCTGCCCTATATCATCCAGCACATACACGCCAACCAGCCAATGTTGTAATGCAGCAGCTATTTCCGGCTGTTTGATGGTCAGTAAACTAAACAAACTTGGTAAGCCTTGCCATGAGTCTGGTTGCGTCTCAGCAGCTGACGCAGCCTGGGCGATGGCTAAAGCGGCTTGTGGATGTGGCAATTGTGCCAGATCCGGCAGTTTCCCCGGCAACAAGGCATTTAATTTGCTGCCCAGGAATGCTTCTAATGCTGCTTGCCATTCGGCATCGATCTGGATGGCTTGCCATAAGCGAGGTGCGGATTGAAGTCCGGTTTTTTGCAGCCACGGCCCCAGTTGCTGGTCCTGTTTCATGCTTTGCTGCAATTTTTGTAAGGACTGGATCTCAGCCTCTAGTTGATGCAGTGCACGTTGTGCCTGTTGCCAGTCATGACGTGCCTGCTGTAACGCTTGTTGCTGTGAGGTTTCTTCTGACCGCATCTGCGCCAGCTGTTGCTCTTCCTGCTGCAAAGCAAACTGCTGCTCACCCAGCTGTTGCTGAAGCTCACCCAACGCCTGCGTATCTGGCAATGCCCATTGCCCCAACTCATTTTGTAGCTGTGATAAACGCTGCCCTACTTCAGTCAGGTTGCGCTGGATAAAGTTGACATTATTCTGCTCCAGCTGCATTTGCTGGCGGCTTTGCTGTACGGCTTGCTGTGCCTGATTGGCAGCTTGTTGTATGGATTGTAGTTGAGTCGATTGTGCTGGCAAATCCAGCTGCATGGTTTGCAGATTGAGTGCATACTGCGCTACTGAATCTTCAGCAATCGCCAATGCAGACGTTTTGTCAGCCAGTTGTGTCTGTAATTGTTGCTGTTGCTGCGCTCTATGCTCCATCTGCCGTTGCAGTTGCTGCTGTTCCTGCAACAAACGATCACGCGCCTCTTCAGATTGTTTGACCTGCAAACCGAGGTTGGAGACCTGCGAATTCGCCTCATAAAAAGCCGCTTGCGCTGTATGTAACTGGCTGGAGGCTTCCTGATGCTGCTGACGCGAATGCTCAAGTTGCAGCTCATTACTGCGTAAATCGGCCATTTGCGCTTCAAGCGCATTGACCGCCTGCTCAACCGCCTGCGTGGCAGCTTCATGCTCCAGCACCGCATCCCGTTTGCGCAGCCACCACCATTGCGCTTCTGCAAGTTTGTGTGCCTCCTGCAGGGCGTGGAATTTCTGGGTGACGACGGCTTGCGCTTCGAGCTTGATTATCTGCTTGTTCATCTCGCGCGAAATATCCTCTACCCGCTCCAGATTTTCACGCGTATCACGCAAGCGCAACTCCGTCTCGCGGCGGCGCTCTTTATATTTACTGATCCCTGCCGCTTCTTCAAGAAAGACGCGTAACTCTTCCGGCCTGGCTTCTACAATGCGTGAAATCGTATTCTGGCCGATAATCGCATAGGCACGACCACCCAGGCCGGTGCCCAGGAACAAATCAGCCACATCCCGGCGACGCACTGCAGTATTGTTGATGTAGTAAGTTGAGCCTTTGTCGCGTTCAATCACACGCTTGACCGAGATTTCAGCGTACTGATTCCATTCGCCGCTGGCCCCTCCGAGGCTGTTATCAAATACCAGTTCTACGCTGGCACGCGAAATGGGCTTGCGGTTACCAGAGCCATTAAAAATCACAGCATCCATGGCATCAGCACGCATTTCTTTAGCTGAAGACTCACCCAGTACCCAGCGCACAGATTCCATTACATTGGATTTACCACAGCCGTTCGGCCCGACTACGCCCACACGTTGCCCGTGCAGATGAATGGTAGTCGGATCGACAAAAGACTTGAACCCCGCAAGTTTTAGATGAGTGAGACGCAAAGTAAGGAAAACCGCTTATAAGAATTTGAATAGTAGCTTAAGCGTTATAATACCCATTTTTCCCAAGAAACATAGCCTGCAATGAATGAACAATTACTCGGTGGCAAACCAACAGCTGAACCCACCAAAGCACTGGAAACTTTTGAAAACCCAAATTCAGCCCGTGATTTTCATATCCATATGGAAATCCCTGAGTTCACCTGCCTGTGCCCTAAAACCGGCCAACCAGATTTTGCGGTGATTTACCTGGACTATATTCCTAACAAACTGTGTGTGGAATTAAAAAGCTTGAAACTCTACATGTGGTCATTCCGCGATGAAGGCTGTTTCCACGAAGCGGTGACCAACCAGATTCTGGATGACCTGGTCAGCGCGATTGATCCTAAGTTTATGCGCGTCACTGCCAAGTTTTATGTACGTGGCGGCATTTTCACCAATGTTGTTGCTGAACATCGCGCTGCTGGCTGGCAGCCACAGCCTTATGTAGAGCTTTCACAGTTCAGCGCGCAGAGTAATATTCGCGGCTAACAATGGGGCTTTTTGGCAGGCGCCACTACTCAATGTCGGGCAATCGCAGTTTTTTACAGAATCCTGCGAAAAATCGTTGACAAGATATGTGCCCGTCATTAATATGGCGCCTTCTTTGAATTGCAGCGCAAAACAAAGAAATGCAGTACCAGGATTAGGGGGTATAGCTCAGCTGGGAGAGCGCTTGCATGGCATGCAAGAGGTCAGCGGTTCGATCCCGCTTATCTCCACCAAGTGATTGAAAATATTGAGTTTTTTTGAAAAAATATTTTTAGATTATTTGAAACAATGGTATACTGCACACGTTGTAAAATTTCTTAGGTCCCCATCGTCTAGAGGCCTAGGACACCTCCCTTTCACGGAGGCGACCGGGGTTCGAATCCCCGTGGGGACGCCAAAATCCACTCAGTGGTTGAATCATTAAAATATCAATTGATTCATACAGATAAACCTCCAGTGTCACGCACTCGAGGTTTTTTCTTTTGTGCAAACAATCCGCATGTAACAACATAACGGCGGTATTCAGTACTTTAAGTCCGACTTTCTACCAGCCACATTTCACCTGTTGCTTCAACCGGCATGGCCAAGCATGCCAGCACTGCCGGTTGATTTGATCAATTTAGTGAGTCTCAAGCTTCATGTAAACCTCTTCATCTGCCACCATATCCAGCACAGAATCAGTGAACTCATCAGAACATTCGCTTGACCATTCCGCATCTTCATTGAAATCCCGGGTCATCATAGGCAGAAAACTCATGTGCATAAATTGTCCGTCATCCATTTTGATCGCTTGCACCTGGTCTGGATGGTCTACCAAATCCCAGGTTTCAGGGATGTCTAGCTCCACTTGAATGGTGACGATTAGTTTTTTCATGTTGCTCTCTTTATCTTAAGTGGGTTTGATGACCTGAGACTATAGGTGCTCTTCAAGGGAACCACAAGATAACTTTCGCTAGCTTGTATTGAAACTCATGGTCCTTGCGATGGCTGAAGGATTGCTTCTGCCCTGTTTATTTGGATTTGCCGTGCGAACTCGGCCCTGGTGATCAGGTCAATCATAAGCTTTCCCGATGAATAAATGTCTTTTGTCCTAAATGGATTTATTTGAAGAATCACAATACTGCTAAAATACGTCAAATTTAATTTTTGACTCAATCAACTTCACTGACTAATCTTTAATTAACTAATCAACTTTAATCAGAAGATATATATGACGGATAAAACTGCTTTACAACTTGAAATCGCCGAACTGATGGTAGAGGCACTGAACCTGGATGTTGCCGCCAATGAAATTGAGCCAGATGCACCTTTGTATGGCAGCGGTTTGGGGCTGGATTCGATAGATATCCTCGAAATCGCGCTGGTTGTATCAAAGCGCTATGGTCTGCAACTTAAATCCGATAACGAAAACAATCACCAGATTTTCAGTTCGCTGAATAGTCTTACCGACTATGTGGCAGCCAATAAAACCAAGTAGCATCCTCACCACCCAGGCCATCTAAGAACGCTATGCGCAAAGCTTTTAAAGTCCTGCGGGGCCTGGTCATTGCATTGATCATCGTGTCCTTTGCAGTGCTTGTCCATTACGTGAACACCCGCGGACACCCTAGCCTGCTGGGCGCCGTGCTGGCTTTAGCTCCGCTGCTATTAATAGCATTTGTGTTTTCAATAAACCTGGATTCCAGATTGTTGGGCGTCAGCTTCTTACTGCTTGTTTTAATCGCGAGCTGGTGGGTCTTGCCGTTGATCAAACAGCATACCGGTTTAATATTCTGGTTGCAGGATATAGGGCTGATGCTGATGTTACTGATCACGTTTGCCAGAACGTTGTTGGCCGGTCGCAAACCCTTATGTGTAGGTTTTGCCGAGATCATGAATGGTGGACCACTGCCAGCCGAGCACGAACGCTATACCTATCACGTAACGATTGCCTGGGTTATTTTCTTTGGCTTGATGATAGTGATCTCCACCCTGCTTTTTTTGCTTGCCCCGCTCGCTACCTGGTCTTTTTTTGTGAATTTCCTGACGTTGCCTTTGGTAGCTCTTATGTTTATTGCAGAATATCTGGTGCGACGCAGTTTGCTGACTGACCTGCCAACTGGAAATGTACTGGATGCAGTACGTGCCTATATGGATTCCAGGCAAGCGTGACGACGCCAACTTAATCTCATGCACAAGCTACCCTTAGTCAGCCATTCCAGCCTTGATCAGACGATTGCCTGGCGTAATCACTCTGCAATTTCGGTCGGCCAGTTCCTTGCTGACGTCGCTGCACTGGCAAATAGCTTGCCTGCAAGTCAGCATGTACTGAACGTGTGCCGTGACCGTTACCACTTTGCAGTGGGCTTTGCTGCGGCATTGGTCAGCAACAAGGTCAGCCTGCTGCCGCCAACGCATACGGTAGAAATGGTGCAGCAATTGCAAGCTTTTGCTTCGGATGTGTTCTGCCTGCATGACAATCCGGATTGCGACATCGCATTGCCCAAATTGCGCTATCCGGTAAACACAGGCTTGCCAGCAACTGATATGGAAATTCCTTCCATTGACGCGCAGCAGGTCGCCGCTATCGTCTTCACATCTGGCTCCACCGGCAAGCCGCTACCGCATGTCAAGCGCTGGGGTTCGCTCGTTAAAAATGTACAGGCACAGGCCGGACGCCTGGGTTTAACAACAGATGTTGCTTATACCTTAATAGGAACGATACCGCCGCAGCATATGTATGGCTTTGAATCTACGGTGCTGCTGACCTTGCAAAGCGGCAATGCCTTGCACAGCGGCCAGCCTTTTTACCCTGAAGATATCATAGATGCACTGACCCACACTCACGGCGAACGGATACTGGTATCAACCCCGCTGCATTTGCGTTTGCTGCTGGATGCGGAGCAGCCATTACCAGCCATCTCGCTGGTGTTATCGGCGACTGCGCCATTATCAGAAGCGCTTGCGCATAAAACGGAAGCCGCCCTGCAAGCGCCATTGATGGAAATTTATGGCAGCACCGAAACCGGCCAGATCGCGACCAGACGCACCACGCAAACCGATGAATGGCAGTTAATGCCGGATGTGCACTTGAAAAGCGTGGATGACAGGTTGTGGGCTGAAGGCGGTCATGTAGATATCCCCGCGCCGATGAATGATGTAATCGTACCCACGGTTGATGACAGGTTCCTGTTGCAGGGCCGCATGCAGGACATCATCAATATTGCCGGAAAACGTAACTCCCTGGCCAGCCTTAACCATCACCTGAACAGCATAGAAGGCGTGCTTGATGGTGCGTTCTTTATGCCGGACGAGCTTTCGCATGACCATGTGACGCGCCTGAGTGCCTGTGTGGTGGCGCCGTCACTGACCGCTGCACATATATTAGCCGAATTACGTAAACGCATAGACCCGGTATTCTTACCGAGGCCCTTAGTATTTGCCGGATCGCTGCCGCGCAACAGCACCGGCAAGCTTCCACGCCAGGCATTACAACAGCTGATCAGTGAACTTGTACGCGGCAATACCAGCGTTACCGAATATTAAGCATATGAAAAAAAACAAGTTACTCAACATTCCGTCTGACCACCCTGCTTTCGCCGGTCATTTCCCCGGTACGCCTATCGTGCCTGGAGTAGTGCTGCTGGATGAGGTACTGCAGGTACTGGACAGCGACATGGGCCTGACTGTAACCGACTGGCAGATCAGTTCGGTTAAGTTCCTGAGTCCATTGACACCAGGTGAGTCGGCCATCGTGGAATATGAACAGCTGGCGAATGGCAGTATCAAGTTCGAGGTCGTGTGCCCGAGCAACGGGACCCCGCGCCAAATCGTCATCGGCAGCCTCAGTGCCCGGCACAAGGCTTAGATTGATGACCGATAACAATAAGAACGTTTACCAGAAATCTGCGCCCTGGCTACAGCACAAGGAGCGTAGCAATATGCTGATGCTGCGTATCATGAGCTGGCTATCACTGCGCCTGGGCCGCACTGTTTCCCGCTCGGCATTACATATCATTGCCTTTTATTTTGTCTTGTTCTCACCGGCCAGCCGTAAAGCCTCCCTGGATTATTTGCCACGCGCATTAGGACGCCCAGCGACCTGGCGGGATCTGTACAGGCATTTTTTCAGCTTTGCTTCTACCATCCATGACCGCATCTACCTGATCAATCGCAATTACGACTTATTTGACATTGAAATTCAAGGCAAGGACGTGATCAACCCGCTCATTGAAGCCAATGAGGGCGTGCTGCTGATGGGTGCTCACCTGGGCAGTTTTGAAGTCATGCGCGCGATTGGCCGGCAACTGCCGGGCTTGAAAGTGGCGATGGTGATGCACGAAGACAATGCGCAGAAAATCAATGCCATGCTGGCCGCCATCAACCCGGAGGCTTCCATGGGGGTTATTCCTTTGGGCCACCTTGACTCCATGCTGCAATTCAAACAGCACCTCGATGAAGGCATGCTGGTCGGTATGCTGTCTGACCGCACGCTGGGCAATGAACCGATGGCAGAAGTAGAGTTACTGGGCGATGTTGCGGCTATCCCCAGCGGGCCATTCCGCATGGCTGCCCTGTTACGTCGCCCGGTAGTGTTTATGGCAGGCCTTTATATGGGTGGCAACCGCTACCAGGTCGTTTTTGAAACACTGGCAGACTTTTCAGACATTCCGCGTGGCGAGCGCGAGCAGGCTGTCAATGCCGCCATTGCCCGTTACACCGAACTGTTGAACCAATACACGCGTTTGGCGCCTTACAACTGGTTTAACTTTTTCGATTACTGGCAAACGACCCCTGCCTCACTGGCAGAAAGGAAACAATGACTACCACCATGCTTGTGACTGGCAAACGCAGTTTAACGATGGGGCTTAGCTGCTTGCTGTTTTGTATGCTGCCTTTTGTCAGCCAAGCTGAAAGCGACTGGGATATCGACCAGTTGATGCAGGCCCTGGCAAACACGCCAAGTGGCCATGCCAGCTTTATTGAGAAAAAGAACATCGCAGTGCTGGAAAAACCTGTCGAGTCATCAGGCGAACTGTTTTACACCGCACCTGACCGCCTGGAAAAACGTACTTTAAAGCCCAAGCCTGAAAGCATGCTGCTTGAAAAAGATAAACTGACGGTAGAGCAACGTGGCAGGAAACATGTATTGTCTTTGCAAAGCTACCCGGAAATTGCGGCCTTTATTAATAGTATACGTGGCACACTGGCAGGTGACCGCAAGGCGCTGGAAAAGTCTTATAAACTGAGCCTCTCTGGCGGCCAGGAAGACTGGAAGCTGAATCTGTTACCCATCCAGGACAAGATGAAAAAAGTAGTCAGCAGTATCACCATCAGCGGTGCCAGCCATCTGGTGCAAACCATAGACATCAAGCAGGCTGATGGGGACAGTTCGGTAATGACGATCACACCTATGCCAGATACCCCTGCCCAGCCACAATAATATTTAAAAACCGATTCACACGTGACCAAATCTGCTCATTCCCCTGGTAGTGCCCGAACGGCGATCATCATCTGGCTAGCGATGCTATTGGTCAGCCTGGGGATCATCAGCCGTAGCCACTTTACTGCGGATTTATCGGCTTTCCTGCCCAGTCATCCTACTGCAGAACAACAGTTGCTGATGGACCAGCTTAAGGACGGGCTGGCTTCAAGGCTGATCCTGGTCGGCATTGATGGCGCTGACGAACAAACCCGCGCCGCACTCTCCAAAGCAATGGCCCAAAAGCTGCGCAGCAACCCTGCTTTTGTCAGCGTCAACAATGGTGAGGACATCACCTCCGAGCGTGACCGCACGTATTTATTTAGTCACCGCTACCTGTTAAGCCCGGCGGTGACGCCTGAGCGTTTCAGCATTGAAGGCCTGCATGCTGCCATCAGCGACAGCATAGATCAGATTGCCTCCCCCGCTGGCCTGCTGATGAAGTCGTTGCTACCGCATGACCCCACCGGGGAAATGCTGCAATTAATGGATACCATGAGCGGCACCAGCCATCCTGAAATGGTGGAAGGTGCCTGGGCATCGCGGGATGGCAAGACCGCGCTACTATTGCTGCAAACCAGTGCTGCCGGTTCTGATACAGATGCGCAGAAACTGGCCATGCAGGCAATCAGGGCGGAATTCGACCAGGCGCTACAATCGAATGCAACCAGCGCGAAACCTGTATTGTTAATGACCGGACCCGGCGTATTTTCGGTGAATGCGCGTGATACCATCAAAACCCAGGTCAGGGTCATTTTTATCGTCAGTTCAATATTGATCGCATTGTTACTATGGGCGGTTTATCGATCCAAACTGGCTTTGTTACTAGGCTTTTTGCCGGTAGCCACCGGCATTCTGGCCGGCATCTCTGCGGTAAGTCTGGCGTTTGGCGTTGTGCATGGCATTACCCTGGGCTTTGGCACCGCACTGATAGGCGAAGCGGTGGATTATTCAATCTACCTGTTTATGCAGACCGAGCATGCCGGTGACAGGGAACAGAACCGCAGAAAATGGGTGGAAACGGTGTGGCCTACCGTACGGCTCGGCGTACTCACCTCGGTGTTTGGTTTCGCATCGCTAATGATGTCCGGCTTTCCGGGCTTGGCGCAGTTGGGCCTCTATTCGGTTGCCGGGTTGATTGCAGCGGCGGCGATGACGCGCTACGTATTGCCACACTTGCTACCGCCTCACTTCAATATCCGGGATTTCAGCCATACAGGCTTAATCCTGGCACAGTATGCAATCTCTGCGCGTATCTTGCGCTGGCCCGCCATCCTGCTGGTTGCCGTTTCTGGCCTGATTGTCTACCAGCACCATGACAGGTTATGGACAACCGAGTTATCGGCTTTAAGCCCGGTCAGTGCGGCTGACCAGGCGCTGGATGGTAGACTGCGTGGCGGTATGGGAGCACCAGATGTACGGTATGTAATTGTGTTGTCAGGCGACAACCAGGAAACAGTGCTTCGCAATACCGAAAAATTAGCGGTGACTTTAGAAGAGCTGGTTGAAAAAGGCCTGCTGGCCAGTTTTGACAGTGCCAGTCATTACCTGCCTAGCCAGGCCACCCAGCAGGCCAGGGTAAACAGCCTGCCTGATCGCGAAAAACTCTCATCCCGGTTGAGTGTTGCCGTACAGGACATGCCAATCAAGGCCAAAATCTTTGAGCCTTTCTTGCAAGAGGTAGAAACCAGCCGCAACCAACCTCTATTGCAGCGTAGTGACCTGCAGGGCACTTCTATGGCAATGGCGATAGATGCCATGCTATTGCAGCAAGGCCAGCGCTGGAGCTCGCTTGTTCCGCTCACAGCGCCGCCTGGTAGCGATATCGATGCCACGCAAGTGCGTAAAGCGCTGCAGGATGCGCAAATCGAAAATGCGTTGTTCGTCGATATGAAAACAGAGTCTGACCATCTCTATTCCAGCTATATGCAAGAGGCAATCTGGCTGTCACTAGCGGGAGTGCTGGCGATTGTAGCGCTGCTGTTACTCGCCTTGCGTTCGCTTAAGCAGGTTCTGGCGATCATCGTGCCACTGGTAGCCGCTGTATTGACCGTGATGGCTGGCCTGGCTTTGTTTGGACAGCAACTGATGATTCTGCACTTGATAGGCTTGCTGCTGATAGTGGCGATCGGCTCCAACTACGCCCTGTTTTTTAATCCGGGTGCAACATCCGCCGGTCAGTCCATCTCTCCACAGACTTATGCTTCACTGGTGTTTGCCAATGTGGCTACCGTGCTTGGCTTTGGGCTGCTGGCATTCTCCAGCGTGCCAGTATTGCAGGCGATGGGTGTGACCGTTGCCCCTGGTGTGATACTGGCACTGGTGTTCTCAGCTGTGTTTGCAGGAAACAAGGGCGACTGATGCGCTATCTTGTCGACTCAGCCTATCCCGGACACAAAGCCAGCACGCTGATGATTTTGCTGCCAGGCGCCACCTGCCTGCCTGAGGATTTTATCACCCAGGGTTTTGTACAAGCGGTTCGTGAACGCAGCCTGGATATCGACTTGATGCTGGTCGAACTATCTTTTGAGCAGATTGCCGACCTGACAGCACTGCATACCTTACACAGGGACGTTATTCAATCGGTTGCATCGCAATACCAGGCGATCTGGCTTGCCGGTATTTCCATAGGCGGCTATATCGCAATGGCCTATGCACACTATTATCCAGGGCAAGTGAAGGGTCTATTCCTGATCGCGCCTTATCCAGGAAATCGTATCACCACCGGTGAAATTGCCAGCGCTGGCGGCATGCATGCATGGCAGCCAGTGGACATCGCCAACGACGATCTGGAGCGTGGTAACTGGTACTGGCTAAAGCATGCGAAAAATGTGGAAATTCATTTAGGTTACGGGTCAGAAGACCGCTTTGCCGATGGCATCGCGCTGATGGAAGAGGTAATCCCCGCCGCACGGGTGGATAAAGTACCGGGTGAACATACCTGGCCGGTGTGGCAGCAGTTATGGTCGAATTTCCTCGATCAGCAACAGGCACGGTGGGAAACAGTTCAACACCCAGACAGGGTTGCAAAGTCATGACTGAATATCTGGCAAACTCTGCTAACCTCGAAAAACTCAGGCAAGCTCCTTGGCTGGTGAAAGCTTCGGTCTTACTGCATGTGGCATTACTCATCTGCCTGGTGATTGCACCTGGCCTCTGGCCTTGGCTGCTTGCTGTATTTCTCGCAAACCATTTACTGATTTCGCTGGTGGGTTTGTGGCCGCGCAGTACCTGGTTAGGATCAAACTGGACCGAACTGCCTCAAGCTGCCAAGCGACGTAATGAGGTGGCACTGACGATAGACGACGGACCGGATCCCGCAGTCACGCGACCAGTTCTGGATATCCTGGACCATTACCAGGTTAAAGCCACGTTTTTTTATATAGGTTACAAGGCTGCAAAGCACTCTGAGCTATGTCGCGAAATCGTGGCACGCGGGCATGCCATAGAAAACCATAGCCAGCACCATAGTGTCTACTTTTCCATGTTTGGTTATACCAGGATGGCAAATGAAATACTGGCTGCGCAAGAAACACTTCAACAGATCACTGGCATACGCCCCCGGTTTTTCCGCGCCCCAGCCGGTTTACGCAACCCGTTTCTGGATCCCGTCCTTAAACGATTAGGCTTGCAACTGGCAAGCTGGTCGGTCCGGGCATTTGATACCAGGACAAACGATGCAGACAAGGTAAAAATCAGGCTGATCAATGGCTTACGTCCGGGAGCGATTATTTTACTGCATGATGGCAATGCCGCCAGAACAGTCAGGAATGAACCGATTATCGTCGCCACCCTGCCCGCTTTGCTGGAGGCGGCTAAAGCCAAAGGGCTGCATTTAGTCACCCTGGCCCAGGCCGCCCATTGATATGCCTGCTCAAAGCTTGCAATCGTTACGCGTCAGCCATCAGGGAGTCAGCTATACTTGACTCAGGCCTGATGTGATTGAACTAAACATAAACGTACAAACAACTTTGTAATGAAAGCCGAGATTTTTTGAAACCACTATTACTTTCACATTTCACCGTGACCAGCTGCATAGGCAAAGGCTTGCAACAAACACTGGATGCTTTGTTGCAACAAAGGCAGGCACTGAAACCTTGCGATTTCGAAACTGTCGATCTGCCAACATTTATCGGCGAAGTTGAGGGCGTGGATGAGGTCCTCATGTCTGAGGACATGCAGTCATTTGATTGTCGCAACAACCGTCTGGCAAAAATAGGGCTGGAACAGGATGACTTCGGCCAGGGGGTTAAAACGGCTATACGTCAGTATGGCGCTGAGCGTATCGGTGTGTTTTTAGGCACCAGCACGTCGGGAATACTGGAAACGGAGTTCGCCTTCCGCAACCGTGACCCGGACACAGGCGCCCTGCCTGATGGCCTGGATTATGGCAAAACCCAGAATACCTATTCGGTGGCCAATTTTACCCGCCACTACTTCCAGTTGACCGGGCCCGCCGCTGTCGTGTCCTCTGCCTGCTCCTCCAGTGCTAAGGTGTTCAGCGTCGCACGCCGCATGATAGAAGCAGGCCTCATAGACGCAGCGATTGTTGGCGGTGTCGATACGTTGTGCCTGACCACACTGTATGGATTCAATTCTTTGAACCTGCTTTCCAGCCAGGCCTGCCGGCCTTATGACAAGGACAGGGATGGCATTTCGATTGGCGAAGCCGCTGCTTTTGCCTTGCTGGAACGTGTGCCTGAAACATCTGCATCCGGCCAGGCTTCAAATGCCACTCAAAAGAATATCGTTTTACTCGGTATAGGCGAATCCAGCGATGCCTACCATATGTCCTCGCCACATCCGGAAGGATTGGGGGCAAATATGGCGATGCAGCAAGCCTTGCACAGCGCAGGCTTGACACCTTCTGATATTGATTACATCAACCTGCATGGCACGGCGACGCCGAGTAATGATGCGGCAGAAGCCAAGGCTGTCAGCGCAGTATTTGGCAGCGGGAACAAGGATGTCCCGTGCAGTTCCAGCAAAGGCGCTACCGGCCATACGCTAGGCGCGGCAGGTGGGGTGGAAGCAGTGATCTGCGCCCTTGCCTTGCAGCACGGATTTATTCCAGGCGGCCTGAATACACAAACCACAGATATCGAACTCCCGATAAATTACCAGTTGCAAAACCGCCCGCAGAACTTGCAGCGGGTGATGAGCAACTCGTTCGGCTTTGGCGGCACCAACTGCAGCCTGATTTTTGGCTTAGCCAGCGCAACACACGCAGAAACGGCTGACAAATCATGAATTCCACTTTAATTGCATATATCGAAGGCATAGGCCTGATAGGCCCGGGACTGAATGACTGGGCAAGCGGCAGTAAGGTCCTCGCTGGTTTGAAGCCATACCAATCCGCTAAAACAGTTATACCTGTGCCGGAACTACTGCCAGCGGCAGAGCGCAGGCGTGCCAGCGATATCGTAAAACTCACCTTGGCCACTTCGCTGGATGCACTGTCCCAGGCCGGCTTAACCGACAGCAACCTGCCCAGTGTATTTTCATTTTCGAATGGCGATGGTCTGAACTGCCACAGCATCTGTGAAATGCTGGCATCTGATGACCGCGAAATCTCCCCTACCCGCTTCCACAATTCCGTGCATAACGCTGCAGCGGGCTACTGGAGTATCGCTACAAAAACCATGGCGACTTCATCTGTACTATGCGCATTCGACGCCAGCTTCGGTGCCGGTCTGCTGGATGCGTTGACGCAAGTCGTGGTTGAAGGCACGTCGTGTATTCTGATGGCTAGCGATACCCCTTACCCTGAACCCATGTTCAGTAAACGGCCGATTCCAGACAATAGCGGGATTGCCCTGGTGCTGGCAGCGGAGAAAAGTAAGCAAACCGTCGCGCAGATGACGGTCAGTATCACCCATGAACCAGCTGGCAGGTTTGATGATGCCGCCCTGGAAAACTTACGGACTAGCCTGCCCTCCATGCGCGGCCTGCCGTTACTGCAACTGATCGCCAGCCAGCAAGGCGGCCATGTCGTACTGGATTACCTGGATGATTTAAGGCTGGCAGTAGAGGTGAAATCTTGCTAAAGATGCCAGCGCTTCTCGAATCAGGTACACCACTGGACCAAACGTGGATCGCCAGCCATATCCCGCATCAGGGCGATATGTGCCTGCTCGAACACGTACAGGCCTGGGATGCCTTGAATATCAGTTGCATCGCGAGCAGCCATCGTTCAGCAAGCAACCCGTTACGGTCTAATCGCCAACTCGGCATTGCCAACGGTATCGAATATGCAGCGCAGGCGATGGCCGTGCACGGCGCATTAACTGCACCAAGAAACCAGCCAGCCCCCAAAGTTGGCTACCTGGTCAGCGTGCGTGGCGTGAATATGCATGTGGCTCGCCTGGATGATATTGCAGCGGATCTGCTTATCAAGGCGACCTGCATCATGGCAAATGAAAATAATATGCTGTACGAATTCAGGGTAAGTGCCGGTGAAAACATACTGCTGGAAGGCCGCGCGGCGGTGATATTGGACGCCAATGCCTTAATCACCTAAAAATCAGGCCAGGAAATCGGACCGGCGAATCCAGGTCACAACATTAATTTATGGAAATTGCATCATGAAAAGAGCTTTGGTCACAGGCGGTAGCGGCGGTATTGGTGCGGCGATTTGCCAGCGCCTGGCTGCAGATGGCTATCACGTGTTCATTCATGCCAACAGTAATAAGGCAACTGCGGAACAGCTGGCAGCGGAAATCACCGCAGCAGGTGGCAGTGCCGAAGCATTACAGTTTGACGTCACTGACCAGGCTGCGGTCAGCACCGTACTCGGCGCGCTGGTGGAAGACCAACCTATCCAGGTCCTGGTTAATAATGCCGGTATCCATGATGATGCGGTGTTTCCAGGTATGAGCCCGCAACAATGGCACCGGGTGATTGATGTTTCTGTAAACGGTTTTTTCAATGTGACGCAGCCACTGATGATGCCCATGATACGCAGCCGCTGGGGGCGTATCATCAATGTATCGTCTATTTCCGGCATTACCGGCAACCGCGGACAGACCAACTATTCAGCCGCTAAAGGTGCGTTGAATGCCGCAACCAAATCCCTGGCACAGGAAGTTGCCAGCCGTGGAATTACCGTCAATGCGGTCGCGCCTGGCATTATTCAAACCACCATGACTGAAAATACCTTTGATGCGCAAGCAATTGCCAACATGGTGCCTATGAAGCGCGCGGGCACTGCCAAAGAAGTCGCCGACCTGGTCAGTTTCCTGGCTTCAGACCAGTCTGCTTACATCACCGGGCAGATCATCTCGATTAATGGCGGCATGATTTAAACTGTGCTGATCGCTTGAAGTGATGATGAAGGATGCGCTGAGTAAGTGCAGCTTCTCGGCCACACCAGGCGTGATTACAAAATGTTGTTACGTTATGGCTACGATATGTAAGGAGGCATTTTTATCTGCAACGACGCAGGCAATGCAGATTTGCTTGATTAAAGCCTCCTAAACACGGTTCCGCAAGCGCCGCGCCACCAGTACCGGCAGCCTTAAAACAAACCCCACGAACAATCTTGTATACATCCATGTCAGCAGCAGGTTGTCGCGTAAGTAACGGAAATGCGAGACACCGCCCTCATCAGAACTGAAATAACGAACCGGCGCCGGCAGGTTAACGACTTTAACGCCCAGCCAGCTTAAACGCACCGCCGCTTCCGGATCGAAATCAAAATGCCGCATCCACGGGTTAAAGCGCATCACTTTCCTTAACGGCTCTATCGGATAGACACGGAAACCGAACAGTGAATCCCCAATATTTCCGCCTAGTGTCTCAAGGTTGGCCCACATATTGGAGAGCTTACGACCCTGCACACGGATATTAGGCGCGCTGGCGTCAAAGATTGGTTTACCCAGCACCATGGACTTTGGTTGCTCAATTGATGACTGCATAAACTGCGGAATCAGTTCTGCCGGATGCTGCCCGTCAGAATCCATGGTCAGCACATGCGTGTAGCCTTTAGCACTTGCCTGATGCAAACCCTGCAACACGGCAGCGCCCTTACCCTGGTTGTGGAGCAGGTGGATCACGTGTAAGCCGGTATCCTCCTCGGCCATGGCTTTCAACGTCACTTCCGAGCCATCGGTACTGCCGTCGATCACCACCCACACCGGGTTCCAGAACTGGCGTGCAGCCTTAACGGTTTCATATACCTTGATGCCTGGGTTGTAACTTGGGATAAGGACGAGATGCGTGCTGGAAGGGTTCATAGTAAGGCTGATCTGTTGTTATCTTTAAATCACAATTGAATGGGTGAATCAAAGTTTTGGGCATCAATCGACGGCGTGCCGTTTTCAAGCATAGGCATTTTAGCTGACTCGTCAGCAAGCACACCCGTGAAGTAATCCTCTAATTCCGCCATAAAGCGATGGGTATTTTCGGGGGGAGAGAAGCGCTTGCCAAGCCGGACCTTGTAGCTGATGGGCATTGCCGGTTTACGGAACAGTGACCAGCCTTTGCTCAGGTAAGGAGAATTGGTTTCAATAATCACCGTTTGCACCGGTACTTTCGCCTTCTGGGCAATCACGGCGATGCTGCCTTTCAAGTCATTGATGGGTTGACGCACCGTACGTGTACCTTCCGGGAACAATAACAAATGGCTACCGGTTTTAAAGTCCCTGGTCGCCTGCATCACCATCTGACGTATAGGCTCGTTAGGAATATAACGTGCCAGGCGTGCCCCTGCGCCCAGAAAAACATTATTCATCAACTGTGACTTCATGACGCAGGCGACATTCGGCAACCTGGAAATAATCATGACCGCATCCAGCAGACACGGATGGTTAGGTGCGATGATCAAAGGTTCATCACTGCGGAGTGCATCGAGTTCGGACAGGTCAAAACTGCAACGCTGCGATAAGCTCAGGCTGGCCAGGTAGAGGCGAAAAGACATCATGATGACGTAGCGGCCAAGATATAGCCCTTTGCGTTCGGGCAGCAAGGGATAAAGCAGGCTGGCGATCAGTGTCCAGCACAGGCTCAGGAAACCTAACCAGATCAAGCCTGCATACAGCACAAAATAATCATAGATGCGCGCTAGCAAGCTGGAGAATGGAAACGTGAGCGCGTGACCGGTTTTCATGCCGAGTGCACAATGGTTGTTTGTTGCACGGTAGCTTCTATCTCGATCAGCAACGCTTCGCGGCAGATATCCGCCTGCACAAAGACTGCTTTCACCTGACGGTTGAAATGATTGCGCAATGTTTCACGAATGCGATCAAGATCTCCCGCATGCCGCACATATACCCTGAAACAGGCGTTGGAAAGATCGAACACGGGTCCCCCTTGGATACGGTTGGCTTCGCTGACTACCGCTTCAAGATTGACTAAAGTCTCATTGGTCTGGCCAACGATATCCCCGGCGTGTAGCGTTTCATGGCCCACGATACTCGCAGTCCCGGAGATGAACAAGCAAAGTTGCTGGCCTAGTTGCGCTAAAGTTGCACGCGAAAAGCTTGGTGTAAGCGGCCCGTATTGTTCCGGATAGTGGTAAGCCTTGACCTGGCGCGGGTTTTCAATCGCTACCGAGGGTGTCTTACCTGCCAAAAATGCAATGCTTAACGGTCCGCTACGCAAACCAAGTGCACATGCTGCCGGTAATTGGTGACCCTGCGCCCTGCCCACCTGTAAGAATACGTTTTTGCGGCCAATATTGAACTGGCGATACCGCTCCAGGCCTGCTTGAGTATCCGCACCATTGCCATTGATATCGGCCATGTAGTTCCAGAAACGGTAAACATGGGTATAACCAAGTACGTCCAGTAAAGCGAATATCTGCTGGTAAGCGATTTCTGTCACTTGCTGTAGTGCAGGAGTGGTGTTGGCACCACCTGGGCTGGTCAATTCTGGTGACTCATCCAGGCTGATCACGCCAAATAACAGATGCTCGCCAAGCCGGTAGCGGATTTGCCCATGCTTATCGCTGATTAGCGGCTGGCTGATCTCGGTGTTGAGTGCATCATCCAGCAAGGCTTCGCTGGCAAACTGGCTGCCTGCCAGTACAGGCGCATTCAGATAAATTTCCGGAATATGGCCGTGAAGATGCCTACCTTTTAAATCGTCTGCAGATTCGCCAAAACTGACTGCGCCCAGCACCTTGTCTTGCCATGACGGGGGTTGACAGTCTAACGCTGTAAGAGGCAGGTACTCAATTTGAATGCCCATTAGCTTGCTTCATTCATAAATTGCATGGTTCACATGATCAGGCATCAAACGGATTAAGGGTATCTGTTTCAAAATTGGAAAAAATGAGGAGCGAGCCCACAAAAGACTCGCCATTCCTGACAGCGGATTATAAAGGGTTACGGCACATTTCCGTTCGCCAATCAGCGTGAAAAATTTATTTTATTGTATGTTTATTTCAGATAACGGCCAAACATTGACAGAATTCAAAGCATTTCCGCTTTTACGCTTAAATAAAGAGCATATCTAACCTATGTATATCTCTGACTTATTGTTTTAGATAAGGCTTTATCTTTCCCAGAATTTCTTCACTGTCCGGGCGCGTCATGCTATTGAATGAATACACTTTTTGCCCACCCGGCAGAATGACATATTTATAGAAATTCCATTGCGGCGCTTTACCGGTTTGCTGGATAAGTTGTTGATACAGCGGATTGGCGCTGGCGCCGGTAACACTGGATTTTTCCACCATGGGAAACTTGACAGAATAGGTCAGTTTGCAAAAGTCACCCACCTGCTTGTTATTGCCTGGTTCCTGTTTGAAGTCGTTGGACGGGAAGCCGATCACAATCAGGCCCTTGTCCTTATATTGCTCATAAATGGACTCCAGTGCTTCAAATTGTGGCGTGAAACCGCATTTACTGGCGGTATTCACAATTAATATCGGCTTATCCTGAAATTGACAAAAATCGACAGTTTGACCTTGCAGGGTCTTAAACTGGTGTTGATAGAAAGGTAAACAGTCAGCATTGGCCATCGTAGAAATTCCTAAAGTGCACAACGCGATGATCAAACCACGCATTACTTTTCTCCTGATATTCAGTAATAATATTTATATTAATTCTTTACAGACAATTAGTTAGCGCAATTGTTCTGTTAATGACGGATGTTATTTTGATTCTCACTCTTAATCGCCAGGGCAAATGCAGGAACTAAACCCGCCTTTGGCACAGTCTATGCTAATGATTACGGTAAGAATGTCATGACTGACATGTTTGAGCAATATCAACTACCACCAAGGAGTGAATTATGTTGCAAAAAGCCGGACCGACCGACAAATTTAAACGCATCGACCAAATGCTGGAAGACTTTGCTGGCGATGAAGTGGATGATTTTGACACTAGCTATGGCAGTTATGAAAAAAGTCACAAGCACTATTCTGCTGATGAAGATGCATTGATGGATATTGACGATTTATATTAATAGTGTGAGCGATTTTCGTGCAGAGTGAGCTGCATGGTTACTGATATAATATCGTCATGGAAATTACTACACGCTTGGAGTTCGATGCCGGACATCGTATTCCTGATCACAAAAGTCAATGCCGCAATTTACATGGTCACCGTTACGCGATAGAGATTACATTATCTGGTGACATTATTCAGTCGGAACATGCTTCAGAAAACGGAATGGTGATGGACTTTGCCGACGTTAAACGCATTGCCAGAGAAACCATTGTTGATCGCTGGGACCATGCTTTCCTGGTCTATCAAGGTGATACGGCTGTACTGGATTTTCTAAACAGCTTGCCTGATCACAAGACAATTATCTTCCCGACTATCCCTACTGCTGAAAATATGGCTGCGGAGGCGTTCAGATTACTCAAAGCGCAATATCACGGCACCTTTGACAATCACCTCAAGCTGATCAAAGTCAGGCTGTACGAAACGCCTAACAGCTGGACAGATGCGTTAGCTTAATGCGTTGTTCTTAATTTAAAAACTTAATTGAATTAAAACCGCGGTTTACCAGGGCGTTGCGCCGGATTTGGCCAGGCCTTCAATGTACTTGGCATGCGCTGCCAATTCTTCAACATCTGCCGTCAGCAGCTTCAGGCGATTCAAATCAACGGCAACGCTGTCATGAGACATCTGTTCAACCGTGCTGGAGAGCTCCATCAGCAGGCTTTCCTGGCCGCGCGTCATCGCAATATAGACTTCACCCAGCAACTCCGCATCCAGCAAGGCACCGTGCAGCGTACGTTTGGAGTTATCAATACCGAAATGACGGCACAATGCATCCAGGTTGTTACGTTGGCCGGGGCGCGATTCTTTCGCCATTTTCAGTGTATCGATAATGCCGCTTACAGCCGTTTCCAGCTTATCTAACCCCAATCTGGCCAATTCCATATTCAGGAATCCCATATCGAACGGGGCATTGTGGATGATCAGTTCTGCGCCACGTACGAACTCAACAAACTCGCCTGCCACCTGCGCGAACAGTGGCTTATCCTGCAAAAACTCGAGCGAGATACCATGTACTTCCTGCGCACCGGCATCAATCTCGCGTTCAGGGTTGATATATACGTGGAAATGGCGCTGGGTAGGCCTGCGGTTAAAAATCTCTACCGCGGCGATTTCGATAATCCGGTGCCCCTGGTCAGGGTACAAACCAGTGGTCTCGGTATCCAGAAAGATTTGTCTCATGGCTGCGCTTTTTAAGTATAGATTGGATGGATTATGCTTTTGCGACGGTTAATACGCCCTGGTTTGCCAGTACATCCGCGCGTTCATTACCTGCATTGCCAGCATGACCCCTGACCCAGATCCAGTCTATGGTATGCGGGCTTGCCAGACCATCCAGCATTTGCCATAAATCTGCATTTTTGACTGGTTTTTTATCCGCCGTCCGCCATTGTTTCTGCTTCCAGCCTTTGATCCATTCAGTCATGCCTTTTTGAACATAACTGGAATCGGTATAAATTTTAATATGAGAAGGTTTTTTTAACGCTTGCAGGCCCTGAATCACTGCCATCAACTCCATGCGGTTATTGGTAGTCAGCGCCTCACCACCAAACAATTCCTTTTCGTGCAGCCCGGCCTTCAGCCAAACGCCCCAACCACCTACCCCGGGGTTACCTTTGCAGGCCCCGTCCGCGTACATTTCAATCCAGCTTTGTGTCGACATCCGCGCATTTTAACTGTTTTTGCACTTTGTTTTGAATGCGCGTGCGGCTTTTTTGCGCTTGCAGGGCCTGGTTCAAGGGGGATTTTTTCCAGTCTGGCTTAAGCAGAAGCACGTTCAGCACACGTTTTTTAGCCACCAGGAAATAAACACCGCCAGTCATGCCAAAGGTGCAAGTGCCCCACTTCTCCAGCCTGGTTTGCCGTTCAAGCCAGCTGTGATCGTTGATGGGAAGCGCATGCATCAGGTAATTGCTTTGCACAATCTCGAATCCGAGTACATTCAGCCAGTCCCTGATGCGGCGAGCGGTGAATAAGCGCTTAAATGCCCCGGCCTGCTTGAACCAGCCTACCCTTGCCCGCAAACCCAGGCAGCTGAATGGTGTCACGCCGGTTAGAATCAGGGTGCCTTCCGGTACCAGTACGCGAAAAGCTTCCCGCAATGCCTGGCGCGGGTCATGGCATTGCTCAAGCACATGCGGCATGCATATCAGGTCAACAGAGTTTTCAGCCAGCGGCAGAAACTCCGGTTCACAAAGCAAAGCATGTTCTTTGCGCACCTGCTCGTGTAGATAATGTTTATATGGAATACGGCTCTGCGCCAGCAGGTCATACCCAGGCCAGCCTAATTGCAATGCATGAAAGCCGAATACGTTTGCCACTGCCTGCTCGTAAGTTGCTGCCTCGCAGCGAGCAATATAGTGCCCTAGCGCGGTGGCATCAAAGGAAACTGGCTGGTTAGACTGCAATATGGGCTCCGGTTTATGTATTGATCATCCATATATTCAGGATGAGGCGCACCTGTTCTTGACAATAGTGCGCGTTTTCTCAATGATGCGTGATGCAAGAAACTTCTGCAAGTATACAAATCACTGCCCTGCCCGCTTTTAGCGATAACTATTTATGGTTAATTCACGCTGGCAAACACGCATTGCTGGTTGACCCCGGCGATGCTGCGGTGGTCGAACAGGCATTAAAGGCTGGCGGTTACCAGCTGGACGGTATTTTGCTGACCCATCATCATGCGGATCATACTGGTGGCGCATTGGCTTTGCAGCAACACTGGCGCTGCCCGGTTTATGCGCCTGACAATGACCATCCAGCTTACCGTGAACTTAATGCATTTAGAGTCCAAGATGGCGAGCAGATAGCTTTCAAGACCTTCCCGGATTTATCGTGCGAAGTGTTGGCATTACCCGGCCATACCCTGGACCATATTGCTTTTTACATCAACCAGCAGCATTTATTCAGCGGCGATATCATTTTCGGCGCCGGATGCGGCCGTTTGTTTGAGGGATCTCCGCCACAGATGTATGCGTCGCTGCAACGTATTGCAGCGTTGCCTCCTGCAACACTGATTTACCCGGCCCATGAATACACCGCGCATAACATCGCATTTGCGCTGACGGTCGAGCCGGGAAACACCGCCTTGCAGCAACGTGCGCGAGATACCGCTTTACTGCGACAGGACAATAAACCAACACTACCGACGACGCTGGCATTGGAAAAAGCAACTAATCCTTTTTTGCGTTGCCTGCCACTTTCGCGAGAAAAAGAATTTCATGACTGGGAGCCTGTTGATGTCTTTACCGAGCTGCGTGCACGACGAAATGTGTTCTAGCCCGAGCCATGCGCACGCACAAAGTCAGCCGCTGTGCAAGGGGTTGTCTCACATTGAAATTAACGTAGAATGATGTCCTCCTTTAAGCGCTCGTGTACGTTACGTCACTTAATATGCCGTTGCATGCTGTCTGACAGGGCGCACCGGTCACTCAGGTTTGATCAATGCATGCACAGGTTTTCATGCCCGGATAGACAATATTCGGATATGACCTTGTGCATCAGTCTCAGGATTTAGAAACACCGTCATGCGTTTTAATGAATTACTGCTATGTATCATTTTTTCAGCTTTTCCAATATCGGGAATGGCCGAGTACGTAGAGCCAGCGACCCTGTCGACGGATAATGGCAGTTATGATGAAAGCTTTGGCGAAACCGATCCTGAAAGTTACACTTCCACCTACCAGTTTGAAGATGCACTGACGCTACAGGAAAGCTTGTGGGACCGCGTGCGGGACGGCTTCAATATGCCGGACATCGATTCGACCTACACCAACAAACACGAGCAATGGTACGCATCGCGTCCTGATTACGTCTCGCGCATGCTGGAACGCAGTAAAAAATACCTGTACCACATCGTGGTGGAAGTTGAAAAACGGGGCATGCCGACCGAAATCGCATTGCTGCCCATGATTGAAAGCGGCTTTAACCCTAAAGCCCTATCCACCAGCAAGGCTTCAGGTATCTGGCAATTCATCCCTTCCACCGGTAAAGATTTCGGCCTCAAGCAAAATTACTGGAAAGACTCGCGTAAAGACGTGACAGCCGCCACACAAGCGGCACTCAATTACCTGCAAAAGTTGTATACCATGTTTGGTGCCTGGGATCTTGCGTTAGCAGCCTACAACGCAGGTGAAGGTACGGTGGCGCGTGCGATTGAGCGTAACCGCCAGCTGGGCCTGCCTACCGATTACCAGCATTTGTCCCTGCCTGACGAAACACGCAACTACGTACCCAAGCTACAGGCGATTAAAAACATTATTTTCCGGCCGGAACAATATGGGCTGACCTTGAATGAAATCCCCAACAAGCCCTATTTCACCACCGTACAGGCACCAAATAAAATTGATGCCAAGCTGGCGGCAGAACTGGCGGGCATTTCCCTGGAAGAGTTCACTGCGTTGAATCCCAGCTTCACCCGCCCGGTGCTGATCACGGAAAACAGTTACCAGAAATTGTTATTGCCAACCTGGGCTGCCAGTAATTTCACTAATAATTTAAACGGGTATACGCGCCCTTTATCCAACTGGCATAGCTATCACCCGAAACGGGGCGAGCGTTTGGGCGATATCGCCAATCGTTTTGATATCAGCCTGTATGAGTTAAGCGCCACCAACAACCTGAAACCTAACAGGAACCTGATTGTACGCCGGACCTTGCTGGTGCCAGCGGGCAACCATTCCACATTGACCAAACCGATTGACGCCGTCGCCATGGCCCAGATACCGATTGAAGTGGCTGTTGAAAAAGTGGCGGCCAGTAAATACACGGCTATCTCGCACAAAGTGAAGCAAGGCGACACGCTGTCTAAACTGGCGAAGCGTTATGGCATCAGCTCAAAACAGATCATGCAACAGAACCATTTGAAAAGTAAAAGCCTGGTGGTTGGTCAAACCCTGCAATTTGAACAGCAGGAAAGCATGACTACAGTCTCCGGTAAAAAGGGGTCTGGCGCACATATTACAAAAGCGAGTTACAAAAAGTCATCATCCACCAGTAGCCATCGCTCAAAAAAACCGTCTTCCTCCGCCAAGAAGAGCACGACATCCACTACAAAAAAGAGCAAAACCAGTCATAAATAATAAAATATGTATATGATGAACGTTCTGCGATGCTTACGCGGTGTAGCCTAACCAAGAAAATTTGCCAAATCAATCAAACTGCGCCAAATCAATCAAAATGCACATGGCTCATCGTCAATTCCTGATTATTCTTTTGTGTGGCTGGCTGGCAGCCTGCGGTTCAGATAGCCCAGAGCAAAATAGCGCGCCTTACGATCAAACCTTCCCTTCCCAGCCAGGTGGCACCCTGATTGATGTCATGCCTTCAGACCCCAGCGGATTGATCTCCATGGTGGCCGGGGAATCTGCGTCCAGCGCAATTACGGCCAATTTATTTAACACCTTGCTCACCTATAACCAGAATCTGGACCTGACCGGTGAACTGGCTGAATCGTGGCAAGTTGCCAACGACCAGAAAACCATCACTTTTCACTTAAAGCCCGGCCTGGTATGGGCTGATGGCCGCCCACTGACCAGCGAAGATATATACTTCACCTGGCAATTGATCATTGACGAAAAAACCCGTAGCCCGTATGCCTCCGATTTCCAGCTGGTCACCAAAGCTGAAACGCCGGATAAACTGACTTTTGTCGTCCATTATGACCAGGCTTTTTCACCGGCAGTGGATAGCTGGGCCGGTTTACAGATTTTGCCCAAACACAAACTGGCCGGCCAGGATATACACACCTCCAGCTTCGCGCAGAGGCCTTTAGGAAGCCACTACTACCAGCTCAAGGAGTGGCGGCACGGCGAGTACTTAAAGCTGGAGCGCAACCCGAAGGCGGTGCTGGGGCAACCGCAAATCTCTACCTTGATAGAACGCATTATTCCCGACGCGGGTGCGCAATTTCTTGAGTTGATGGCCGACCATATCGACAGCATGAATATGGACCCGATCACCTATGCACGCATTATTCCATCACGCCCGGAGCTGCAAGCAAGGCTGAACCAGTACAAAGCCCTGGGTAACAGCTATACATACCTGGGTTTTAACCTGAAGCGGCAGCCGTTTAATGACGTGCGCATCCGCAAGGCAATTAATTACGCCATAGACAAGCAGGAAATCATAGATGGCGTTTATCTGGGCCTGGGTGAACAGATTGCCTCGCCTTACAAACCAGGTACGCGCTGGAGTAATCCCCAGTTAAAACCCTACCCTTTCGATCCGCAACGAGCGCGCGACCTGCTGGCTGAGGCAGGTTACAAGGACAGTGACGGCGATGGCTATGTTGAGCGCGATGGCAAAAAACTCTCTTTTGAAGTACTCACCAATCATGGCAATAAAGAACGTGAAAAAACGGTAGTGATCATTCAGCGACGCCTGAAAGAAGTCGGTATTGATATCCGTATCCGCTCTATTGAATGGGCCAGTTTTATTACCCGTTTTATCAAAACAGGTGACTTTGATGCGGTTGTACTTGGCTGGCAGTTAGGGCTGGAGCCTGACCAGTACGCCATCTGGCATTCCAGCCAGCAAAAACCCGGGCAATTCAATTTTATTGGCTACCATAACGCTGAAGTCGACAAATTGCTCGAGCAGGGCCGCAGGGAATTTGACCCTGACAAACGTATGCACGTTTATCACCAGTTTGCCGAGGCGTTGTACGAAGACAGTCCTATCGTCTATTTATCTGCCGGTTACGGGCTGACTGCTATCCACAAGCGCGTACAAGGGATTATGAACCCGGTGCCGCCAGCAGGGGTAAGCTATGATTCACAAAAATGGTATATTCCATTGCCATTAAGACGCATACAGATACAAGCTGAATAACATGTTAAGTTACCTGATCAGACGACTGCTATGGATGGTGCCTATGCTGATAGGTATCAGTCTGATTTCTTTTTTCATCATGCATCTGGCACCTGGCGATATCACCAGTACAGAATCTGCGTTTGATCCCAAGTCTTCTGAAGAGTCCAGGCAAAAGCTACGTGCTTTATACAACCTGGATAAACCTGTCATTGTGCAATATGGCTTGTGGATGGAGCGCCTGGTACATCTGGATTTCGGCCATTCTTTTGCCAGCCACCAGAAACCGGTGTTTTGGTCTGAGAAGGATAAAGACGGTAATGTGACGCCAGGCATGATAGAGGAAGCCCTGCCCATCACTTTAGTGATGAATATCGCGGGCTTGATCATCACCCTGTCACTCGGTGTACCACTAGGTGTCATGGCTGCCAAGCGCTACGGGCAGTGGCCTGACCGCACCATTACCCTGTTCAACTTTATCGGCTTTTCCATCCCCGGTTTCTGGCTATCGTTGCTGCTAATGTACTGGCTGGGGGTGATTCATCCCTGGTTCCCTATTTCCGGCATGCACAGCCTGAATTACGAACAACTGGATTTCTGGCAAAAAGGCCAGGATCTGTTCATGCACTTGTTCCTGCCAGTGGTGATTCCGTCCATCACCGGCCTGGCGGGCATTACCTTGTTCGTCAAAAACGGTATGCTGGATGTGTTGAGCCAGGAATACGTCACTACCGCACGTGCCAAAGGCCTGAGTGACCGCACAGTTACTTACCGCCACGCCCTGCGCAATGCGCTTTTACCACTGATTACGCTCATCGGCCTGTCGCTGCCGGGCCTGATTGGCGGCTCCGTGATTGCCGAGACGATTTTCGCGATTCCCGGCATGGGCAAGTTATTTTATGAAGCCGTCATGATGCGTGATTTCCCCGTGGTCATGGGCATATTGACCATAGGCTCGGCGCTGACACTGCTTGGTAACCTGCTGGCCGACCTGGCTTATGCCTGGGCTGATCCGCGTTTACGTAAAGGCGTGATGCCAGCCCGGTAATCAAACCAGTCACTCATGAAAAAAATACTGCACAACCCATTGGCACTTACCGGCTTATGCCTGATCAGCATCATATTGCTGCTCGCTCTGCTCGCACCCTGGCTGGCACCGTATGACCCTGCTGATATCCACGTGAAAGAAATCCTGCTGGCACCCTCCTGGCAGCACTGGATGGGCACCGATGGCCTGGGGCGCGATGTCTGGAGCCGTATGCTGTACGGCGGCAGGGTTTCCTTGCTGGTCGGCCTGGTAGCGGTCGGCATCTCAACCGTGATTGGTGTCATCCTGGGCGCCATTTCGGGCTATTATCGCGGCTGGACAGACACCGTGATCATGCGTCTGGTGGATATCATGCTGTCCATACCCAGCTTTTTCCTGATACTGGCCGTGATCGCCTTTTTAAGCCCTTCCATCACCAATGTCATGATCGTGATAGGTCTTACCTCGTGGATGAGTGTGACGCGGCTGGTACGGGCAGAGTTTCTAAGCCTAACCCAGCGTGAATTCGTGACGGCTTCGACTGCACTTGGTGCACAAGACTGGCGGGTGATCTTCAAACATTGCCTGCCTAACAGCCTGACGCCGGTGCTGGTCAGCGTGGTACTAGGTATTGCCAGCGCCGTTTTGCTGGAATCCGGCCTCAGCTTTCTCGGACTGGGTGTGCAAGCGCCGCAAGCCTCCTGGGGCAATATCCTGACCGATGGCAAAGAGTATATTCAATTTGCATGGTGGCTTTCGCTCTACCCCGGACTTGCCATCTTAATTACCGTGTTAGGGTATAATCTGCTCGGTGAAGGTTTGCGTGACGTGTTTGACCCCAGGTCAAATACCACCCGCTAACCGTTTAATAAACTACCAAACAGGATCAAGCATGGCATTTCTTGCTGGAAAAAAAATTCTGATCGCCGGTTTGCTCAGCAACCGCTCAATCGCATACGGCATTGCAGCCGCTATGAAACGTCAAGGGGCTGAACTGGCCTTTACCTATCAAGTCGACAAACACGAAAACCGTGTCCGTGACCTCGCAGCAGACTTTGAGTCTAGTGTGGTATTACCCTGTGATGTGGCGGAAGATGCCCAGATCGACAACCTGTTCGTAGAACTGGCAAAAGTCTGGGATGGTTTGGATGGCCTGGTGCATTCCATCGCTTTTGTACCAAAAGTCGCGCTTGCTGGTGACTACTTGGACAATATTAGCCGCGAATACTTCCACATCGCGCACGATATCAGCTCCTACAGCTTCTCGGCCATGGCAAAAGCAGCTTACCCGATGATGCAAGGCCGCAACGGTAGCCTGCTGACACTCAGTTATTTGGGCGCTGAGCGCACCATGCCTAACTACAATGTCATGGGTGTAGCCAAAGCCAGCCTGGAAGCGAACGTACGCTATCTGGCACAAAGCCTGGGCCCACGCGGCATCCGTGTGAATGCGATCTCAGCCGGCCCTATCAAAACGCTGGCAGCTTCAGGTATTGCCGACTTTGACAAAATGATAGGCTTTAACGAGAAACACGCTGCTTTGCGCCGCAATGTGACGATTGATGAAGTCGGTAACGTTGCCGCTTTCCTGGCCAGTGATCTGGCCTCCGGTGTTACCGGTGAGATTACCTATGTAGATGGTGGTATGAATATCACTGCCGCTGGTCAAATCGATTAGTTCGAAACAAGCTACAAAAAACGCCTGCACTCTTAAAGTCAGGCGTTTTTTATTAGTTGCGTTTTTTGATCATTAAACTTCAAATCGCATAGAATTTTTATAATCATACAAAGATGATTGAGACAATTTAATATTCTGCTGAAATAAAAAACACCAAAGTTTCGTCTTATAAAAATAATATTAACTTAAGAATAAGGTGTACTAAATTAAAAATTAAAATTGAATATACTATATATTTTATAAAAAATTAATTTTATAAGACACATTAAATATAATATTTCATCCATTTTTTGTTTTAATTGTTTATTTTAAGAAGGAGCTTATGTGAGAGATGACAGAATAGACATTCTAAGATTTATCGGTCTATCCATGATCATTCTTGCGCATGTAGATCCGCCTGGACTGCTCTTCCAACTCAGAAACTTTGACGTCCCTTTAATGATATTAATCTCAGCAATGTCATTCGGCCTAAGCTATAAAACAAATGAGCCTTACTCAAGTTATGTCTGGAAAAGAATCAAGAGGCTGGTGTTTCCGGTCTGGGTATTTTTAAGTGTTTATTTCCTTACCATTTGTATCTTTAACCCGGGCAGCGAAGAACTGGACTCCACCACCATTCTTACTTCTTATGCCTTGCTTGAAGGGATAGGTTACGTCTGGATCATTCGCGTGTTTCTTTTAGTCGCCTTAATTTCCCCGCTTCTCTTTACCTGGCATCAACATACCCCACGCAACAGCCAGTATTTTATGATTCTTGCGCTTAGCTTTTTGGCATATGAATTTTTACGTTACTTTTCGCTACCTTATATCCAGTCAGGCGCAGGCGAGTTAGCTTCATCAGTTGCCCTTTATCTTGTCCCTTATGGCATCATGTTTGCCATCGGGCTTAAAATGATCCAGCTCAGCAAAAAACAACTGTACGCCATTGCTTTCTCAAGCCTGGCAATATTCATAGTTGCAGGCGTATGGCTGTGGTTTCTTAACAATGAATTCGTTCCAACACAGTCACTAAAATACCCGCCTTCAATATACTACTTCTCCTATGCAGTGTTTATCTCAAGCCTGCTGTGGATCCATAGTGGATTTATTGACCACAGCATTGAAACACTCAAGCTAAAACCCCTGGTGCTATTTATCGCGAGAAATTCCATCTGGGTATATTTGTGGCACATCCCCCTGATCAAAACAATACAGACACATTTTTTTCTCAAATTTTTAATCGCATTTAGCGTGGCAGTGACTGTGACTTATGTACAAATTTGGATGGTTGATCATCTGCTAAAACATATAAAAAGTGAACCATTGAGAAAAAATATCAAAATGGTTTTCACTGGTTAGCATAATGCCCACGTTAATAAATCGAATAAGGCTCTTGTGGGCTGCCTGAATCTATAGATGATCTCCCTGATAAACTTTCAAATGATTGATTTAATAGTTTAAGAAATATGCCGCAATTTTTAATCGCCATTCACCGTCCACCAGGCTATAACCCCGTCACTGCTGAAGATGCTTCGATGACACAACAGATTGATGACCTGAACACAGCCATGCGATCGGCTGGCATTATTGTATTTGTGGGTGGGTTAATGCCGCCAAGGAGCGCCAGATCAATACGAATACACAAAAATGGCGAGGCTATTATTAAGCAAGGCTTATATTTGAATAGCAGCGACCATGTTGACGGGTTTTGGGTAGTAGAAACCACAAATCTTGATGAGGCATTAAGCTGGGGACAAAAAGCTGCGATTGCTTGTAGAGCAGCCGTGGAAGTAAGGCCGTTTCATTCAATCAGCTGACTCTGCCGGATATGATCTTCAAAAAATGCCAATAAAAAAGGAGGGCTCTACCCTCCTTTTTTAATATTAACGCATCGAATTAGTTATTATTGTTAGACATCAGCACTTTCACATTTAACTGAATATCTTTTTTAGCCTTCAGGGATGCCACATACGCATGCGACATCTCAGCACCCAATGCCTGCTGATAGGCTTTGTAAGCCCTGTCAGCCACTTCCGGGCTATCCTTGAGCTTCTGGTTCACAGAGATCACTTTAATCACGGTGTAGCCCTGATTTGCTTCGTTGAAGCCGTAATAAGCTGGCAAGGTATGTGTATTCACCTTGAACACATTTCTCATGACAGAATCTGTCAAACCTTGTGCATTTCTGCGGTCAACAGTCACTGGCGTGATCCAGTCAGCATTCACAGCCTTACCAGCTTTCAAATCCGCCAGCAATGCTTCGCCTTTTTGTTGTGCCAGCTTGGTAGCGGCTTCAGCTTTTAATAAAGACTCGATCCCGCCTTTCACTTCATCAAAGCTGCGTGGCGCTTCTGGTGTGTAATCCACTGTGCGGGCAGCCACCAGATTGTTCGGTGAAATCTCTACCGCTTCAGTATTGCGCTTTTCTTTCAACACTTCATCAGAAAATACCAAGCTGGCCAGACGTTCACTTTTGAAGAACTTGGCAATTTCATCTTTAGTCATGGCCGGAGAGGTTTGTACCTGCAGACCAAATTTCTTGGCAACCGGCTCTAAACTGCCGGATTGCTCATAAACAGTATTACCGAAGTCATCCGCCAATTCAGCATATTTGGCTTGTGCTTTCTGGAACAACAACTCGGCTTTGATCTTGAGTTTCATTGAATCAAAATCTGAAGATTCACCGGTAATACCGGTCAACTTGATGATATGGTAGCCGAACTCAGATTCCACCAAATCGCTGATATCACCAACTTTCATCGAGAAAGCAGCGTTTTCAAATGGCTTGACCATGGCACCACGGCCAAAGCTACCCAGATCACCGCCTTTACCGGCAGAGCCTGTGTCTTGTGAAAACTCAATCGCCAGCTTTTCAAAACTTTTTGGGTTTGCTTTCACCTGTTTCAGGATAGACTCTGCTTTTTCCTTCGCAGCGGCTTTCTCGGCAGCGCTGGCGGTGCTATTGAAGCCAATCAGGATATGACTGGCCTGACGCTGCTCATTACCTTGGTATTTTGCAGCATTTTCCTCATAGTCTTGCTTTACTTCTTCGTCAGTGACGCTAACATCACCAACCAATCCGGCAGCAGACAGTAAGGCAAACTGCAGCTTTACCTTGGCAGGTGCAATAAACTTGGTTTTATGCTGGTTGTAATAAGCTTGCACCTGCTCTGGTGTGACAGTGACCTGATTCATAAAATCAACCACCTTCACATCTACTACAGAAACTTCACGCTGCTCAAATTCAGACATCAGCGACTGTTCGGCTACCTTTTGCGGCATGAATACCAGGTTAGACAAGCCATCACGCACCTGCTGCACCGCCAGATCTTTACGGATATTTTGCTCAAATTTGGCAGGTGTCAGTTTATTCTGCGTCAGCAACTGGTTATAAGTATCCTCAGAAAACTTACCGTTGTTCTGAAACTCGGGCATGCCGACCACATGCTGGCTCAATTGATCATCACTGATCCTGAAACGATAATCCTGGATCGCGCCTTCCACCAAGCGGCGGGTGATAATACTATCCAGTACCGATTGCTTGAATGCCGGACTTTCCAACAAGGCCGTGTCGACCTTTTGCCCTTGTGATTGCATGTAGTTACGCGCGTTTTCAACTGCATTGGAATATTCCTGCATTGAAATTTTCTGGCCATCCACCTTTGCGACTGCCACCTGGCCACCAGCCTGGTTGAGATATGAATCAATCCCAAACAATGCGAATGGCACCACAATCAGTGCCAAAATGATTTTCGCCATCCATCCTTGTGTATGTTTTCTTAATGCTTCTAACATTTTTTAGTTTCCATTACCTGATTTTTGCAACAGCAAACTATACCATAAACAGGTCAAAATCGCCTGTCTACAGCCTGAGTTGCATGCTTTTGAATGCGCTGGCAAGGAGCCATGATGATGAATATGAAGATAAGGAAAACGCGAAAGGAAAATATCTTTGAAAATGCTAAAGATGCACTTTACCAGTTGAGCGGAAATAAGGAGTTACAGTCAACAATCACACTCCAGCACGCATGCTTAAAGCAGTATGACAAAAACCGCTAGGGCTCTCGTGTAACACTATAATTCCAATATTTGTACATAGACGAAAAAAAACGAGTCAGGTTTTACCCTGACTCGTTTTACTTGTTGGCGGAGCGGACGGGACTCGAACCCGCGACCCCCGGCGTGACAGGCCGGTATTCTAACCAACTGAACTACCGCTCCAGTAATCGTCAAAAATGAAATTATAGCACGATCTTTTTTATAATTTCAACAACTATTTTCTAACTATTTACCGCCACTTATTGTTACTTATTAAAGTAATTTATTAAGTGTGGCTAGACTCAAAAAATTAAGAGCGCAGACATCGCACTCTTGATTTTCAAATTGTCTGGTGGGTGCTAACGGGGTCGAACCGCTGACATTCGCCTTGTAAGGGCGACGCTCTACCAACTGAGCTAAGCACCCGTAACAACCCAAGTGTTGCTACAGTTGGCCGAGCATGTTAGCGCTCAACCAAAGCACGCTAGTTTACAGCATCTTTCAGACCTTTGCCAGCCCTAAATTTAGGAGATTTAGCGGCCTTGATGTTAATCGTTGCACCAGTACGAGGGTTGCGGCCGGAACGGGCAGAACGCTCACCTACATAGAATGTACCAAAACCAATCAATGTTACCAAATCACCTTTTTTCAGTGCACCAGAGATTGCTTCTGTCGTTGCATCCAGAGCACGAGCGGCTGCGGCTTTCGAAATACCGGCTGCATTAGCAATATGATCTATCAATTCTGATTTATTCACGTGTTTCCCCTATCTAGTTAAAAAAACAGGTACATCCTGTATTGCCTTTATATCAAGCCGCAAAACGAGCTGTCAAGCGCTAATCCAGCGTTTTGACAATAATTCGCATCAATTTTACTAATGCGTGACTGCCTGCTCCGAATTTCCGTCATCAGAAGCCACAATTTCGACTTCAGGCGCTTTGACAGAAAGTGGCTGTGGTGCGCTTTCAAGTGCCAAATCCAGCACCTGGTCTATCCATTTTACCGGATGAATTTCCAGGTCTTTTTTGATATTCGCAGGGATATCAACCAGGTCTTTTTCATTGGCTGATGGAATTAAAACGGTTTTAATGCCACCGCGATGCGCGGCTAAAAGTTTTTCTTTCAAACCGCCAATCGGCAGCACTTCACCACGCAGCGTGATTTCGCCCGTCATAGCCACATCTGCACGCGCAGGAATGCCTGTCAGGACGGAAACCAGTGCGGTTGTTAATGCGATGCCCGCACTTGGGCCATCTTTTGGCGTAGCGCCTTCAGGCAAGTGAATATGGATATCTTTTTTCTCATAAAAGTCAGGGCTGATCCCTAAACCTTCGGCACGGCTACGCACAACACTCATCGCAGCAGAGACAGATTCCTGCATCACATCGCCCAATTTACCTGTGGTAATGGTTTTACCCTTACCCAGCAACGTAACGGCTTCAATCGTCAGCAACTCACCACCAACAGAGGTCCATGCCAGGCCAGTCACCTGCCCTACCTGGTTCTCTTTGGCCGCGACACCAAAGTCGTAACGTCTGACGCCCAGATATTGCTCAAGGTTTTTGCTGGTAATGTTAATTTTCTTGACCGTTTTGGTTTTGCCTTTGGCCAATAACTGCTCTTTGACTGCTTTACGACAAATCTTCGCCACTTCCTGCTCTAGCCTACGCACACCCGCTTCTCGTGTGTAATAACGCACGATATCGCGCAACACGCTTTCAGCCACAGAAATATCAGTGGTTTTCAGCGCATGTGCTTTCAGTTGCTTGGGCAACAGGTAACGCTGGGCAATATTGATTTTTTCATCTTCGGTATAACCAGCCAGGCGAATGATCTCCATCCTGTCCAGCAATGGTTCCGGAATGTTCATGCTGTTGGCCGTGGCCACAAACATCACATCGCTCAAGTCATAGTCCACTTCGACATAGTGATCGGCAAAGGTATGGTTTTGCTCGGGGTCAAGCACTTCCAGCAAGGCGGAAGAAGGATCTCCGCGCATGTCCTGCCCCATTTTGTCAACTTCATCCAGCAGGAATAGCGGGTTCTTGACACCAACCTTGGCCATACTTTGCAATACTTTGCCAGGCATGGAGCCGATGTAAGTACGGCGGTGACCACGGATTTCGGCTTCGTCACGTACGCCGCCTAAAGCCATGCGCACAAACTTGCGATTGACGGCTTTGGCAATACTTTGCCCCAGCGACGTTTTACCGACACCTGGAGGGCCTACCAGGCACAAAATAGGTGCCTTCAGCTTGCCGACACGCTGTTGTACAGCCAGGTACTCGACGATACGCTCTTTCACCTTGTCCAGACCATAATGATCAGCATCCAGAATATCTTCGGCGGCTTGCAGATCTTTGCTGATCTTGGTTTTTTTCTTCCAAGGCAAATTAAGCAAAGTGTCGATGTAATTACGTACAACTGAAGCCTCAGCTGACATCGGTGACATCAATTTGAGTTTTTTAAACTCCGCAGTGACTTTTGTGAGCGCTTCTTTAGGCATTGCGGCATTTTTAATGCGCTGCTCAAGCTCTTCCATCTCTGCATTTTCGTCCTGCTCGCCCAGCTCTTTCTGGATGGCTTTTACTTGCTCATTCAGGTAATACTCGCGCTGGCTCTTCTCCATCTGGCGTTTGACACGGCCGCGGATACGTTTTTCGACTTGCAGGATATCGATTTCCGACTCCATCAAGTAGAGCAAATGCTCCAAACGCTCAATCACGCTGAGCATCTCCAGCACTTTCTGCTTCTCTTCGAGCTTGAGTGTCAGGTGCGCAGAAATGGTGTCCGCCAGCCGGCCAGGCTCATTAATGGTGGCCAGTGAGGTTAAAATTTCAGGCGGGATTTTCTTGTTCAATTTGACGTACTGGTCAAACTGCGTCATGACAGTGCGCATCAAGGCTTCAGCCTCTTTGTCGTTCTGGTCAGTTTGATCTACTTCTTCACCCAATGCCATGAAGCACTCGTCTGTTTCAGTGAAATCGGTTACGCGTACGCGGTGCAAACCTTCTACCAGCACCTTCACAGTGCCATCCGGCAGTTTCAGCATTTGCAAAACAGTGGCTAGAGTACCGATTTCATACAAGTCTTCAGCGACAGGATCATCTTTATTGGCAGATTTCTGGGCTACCAGCAATATCTTTTTATCGCCTTCAGAAGCACGTTCCAGGGCTTTTACTGACTTGGTGCGGCCAACAAACAACGGAATGACTAAATGCGGGTATACCACGACATCGCGCAATGGTAACAGAGGGATCAAAGTGGTTTCTTCCGGAGTCTCGGCGTCAAACAAAGTGTGTTCAGTCATAGCTTCTTTCAAAAAGTGTCAAAGGCTTCTGCCTTTGCATTTAGATGGGAACGTACTTTGAAAATTCAAGAGAACAGACTCTCTTGTGACATAGATGGTATCTTGCAATAGCCCGGAGGCTATTGCAAGCATGATTTAACTCGCGTTTTCAACGCGTTTTTGAGCATCCTGGTAAATCAGGATAGGTTCAGAGATATGTTCAATCGCACCAGCATCCACAATGACTTTGGACAAATCTTTCATAGATGGCAGCTCATACATCAAATCAAGCAATGAATGCTCCAGGATAGAACGCAGGCCACGGGCACCGGTTTTTCTTTCCAGGGCTTTCTTGGCGATCAAAAGCAAGGCTGAATCTTCGAACTCCAACTCGACGCCTTCCATCTTGAACAATTTCATATATTGCTTGGTCAGCGCATTTCTTGGTTCGACCAGAATCGTCATCAAAGCCGCTTCATCCAGCGATTCGAGCGTCGCCACCACTGGCAAGCGACCGATAAATTCCGGAATCAGGCCAAATTTAATCAGATCTTCAGGCTCAACATCACGCAAAACTTCACCTACAGCGCGGATATCTTCCTTGCTTTTCACCTCTGCACCGAAACCGATACCGCCTTTTTCTGAGCGATGGCGAATGACTTTTTCCAAACCATCAAACGCACCACCGCAAATAAACAGAATGTTAGTGGTATCCAGCTGTACAAACTCCTGATTAGGATGTTTGCGGCCGCCTTGCGGAGGCACTGAAGCAATCGTGCCTTCAATCAGTTTCAGCAAGGCTTGCTGTACGCCCTCACCCGATACGTCACGTGTAATGGATGGGTTGTCTGATTTACGTGAAATCTTGTCAACTTCATCGATATAAACGATGCCGCGCTGTGCTTTTTCAACGTCATAATCACACTTTTGCAGCAATTTCTGCATGATGTTTTCCACGTCTTCACCCACATAACCAGCTTCGGTCAGTGTGGTCGCATCGGCCATCACAAACGGTACATCCAGCAAACGAGCCAGTGTTTGTGCCAGCAACGTTTTACCTGAACCCGTTGGACCTATCAGTAAAATATTACTTTTTTGTACTTCAACATCGTCTTTAGGTGCTTGGCTACCTTCAGAAAGCGGGTTGTAACCCAAACGCTTGTAGTGGTTGTACACCGCTACCGCCAGGTTCTTTTTCGCCCGCACCTGACCAATGACGTACTGATCAAGAATGGAACAAATTTCCTGCGGCGTAGGCAGTTTTTTATCTGCCGACTTGATCTCGTTCAGGCTCTGGATTTCTTCACGAATGATGTCATTACATAAATCAACGCATTCATCGCAAATAAATACGGACGGGCCTGCAATCAGCTTTTTGACTTCATGCTGACTCTTGCCACAAAACGAGCAATACAAAAGCTTTTCGCTATCTGACTTATTGGCCATATTTATTCCCTTGCTAGTCGCTTTTCGCTGAGTTAAACAGCGCGTGCGGCAATTACCTGATCAACCAAACCATATTCCTTGGCGGCATCAGCACTCATAAAGTTATCACGGTCTGTATCGTTAGCAATCTTGTCTATCGGTTGACCGGTGTGGTGCGACATGATGCCGTTCAACTTGTCTTTCAAATACAGAATCTCTTTGGCATGAATCGCGATATCAGACGCCTGGCCCTGGAAACCACCCAATGGCTGGTGAATCATCACACGTGAGTTAGGCAGGCAGAAACGTTTGCCTTTCGCACCTGCCGTGAGCAGGAATGCGCCCATACTCGCGGCCTGTCCGATACACAATGTGCTCACATCCGGCTTGATAAACTGCATGGTGTCATAAATCGACATCCCTGCTGTCACCGAGCCACCAGGTGAGTTGATATACAAAGAAATATCCTTGTCCGGATTTTCAGCTTCCAGAAATAGCAACTGTGCGACAACCAGGTTGGCTGTCATATCATTGACCGGGCCGATCAGGAAAATCACTCGCTCTTTAAGCAGGCGTGAGTAGATGTCATATGAACGCTCACCTCTACCACTTTGCTCAATGACCATTGGGATATACCCAAGGCCTTGCGGCTCCATTCTTTCTTGCATCATGCCTTCGCTCGCGTTCATATAATTCATGGTTTAAGCACCCATCATCAATTCATCAAATTTAATTTTCTTGTTAGTGACTTTGGCTTTTTCAAGTACCCAGGCCACTACATTTTCTTCCGTTGCCAATGCGGCCGGTTCATCCAGGCGTTTCACATCGGCATAGTACCAACTGACCAGCTCTGCCGGTTTCTCAAAACTCAGTGCAAAGGTATCTACCATGGCACGTACCTGGTCTGCATTCGCCTGCAAATCATTGCTGTTGACAACTTCAGTCAGGATCAGGCGTAATTTGGCGTTACGTTGTGCCTGCGCTTCAAACACTGAAGGATCCATAGGCACAGTTTGCGGATCTACACCGCGCTCACGCAGATTTTGCGCTGCCACTTGCATCAGGCGGTTGGTTTCAGCCGATACTATCGCTTTGGGCAGTTCAAAGGTGCTTTCGTTCACCAGTGCTTCAAACACGCTCTCTTTCAGGCGTGCCGTAATACGTTTGGCTACTTCCTGCTCCAGACTTTGCTTGATTTCAGACTTCATCGTGTCCAGGTTGCCATCTTCAACACCCAGGTTCTTGGCGAATTCTGCATCTACAGCCGGATATACTGGTTGTGAAACAGAGATGAATTTCACGGCATAAGTCACGGTTTTACCTGCCAATTGCGCAGGGTTGTGATCTGCAGGATAGGTGATATCAAAGGACTTTTCAGATCCGGTTTTACCACCGATCAATGCATCATCAAATTCAGCCACACGGCCTGGCTCTCCGATCACCAGGTCAATACCACGGTCGCCAGTGCTTTCAACCTGCTGACCATCGATAGAAGCAGTCAGTGTGATATTAATACGGTCCGCTTTTTTTGATGCACGCTTGACAGGCTCGTAGCTCACGCGTTGTTTCACCAGTACGTCCAATGTTTTTTCAACATCGGCATCAGTCACTTCCAGTGCAGGGCGTTCGATTTTCACTTTGCTCAAATCGCCAATAGCGACTTCAGGGAAAATCTCGAAAGTAGCGACATACTCCAGTTCTTCAGCGGCTTCCTTGAATGGAAGATGCTCAATATTAGGAAAACCTGCAACACGCAGCTTGTTTTGCTCAACAGCGTCACCAAAGCTGGTTTCCACCGCTTTGGAATAAATTTCGTCACGAACCTGATTACCATAGTGCTGGTTTACCAGTCCAACGGGCGCTTTGCCTGGACGGAAACCTGAAAATTTGGCGGTGCGCGAAATTTGTTGCAAACGTTGTCTGATTTGCCCTTCCAGCGGAGCTAAAGGGACTTTAATTGTCATGCGACGTTCCAAGTTGCTGACTGTTTCAACAGATACTGCTGCCATGCTGCACTTCCTGTAAAAATCGTTTGATAACGATGGGTTATGTGAATGGGCGCGCCATTGCACGCCTCAATGAATGTTTAGCATAACCTGACCATACTTTATAAGCTTTACAAAGTGATCAAATCATGAAAAAAGAGCATAAAAATATAACACAAGTCGCAATTGAAATAAACTTCAAAACAGCACTCGACCCGCAAGTGCGGTGCAAACTGGATATTGCCTGTTTAGAATGAATAAAACAATTTATTTGCTCGGGCTAACCAAGGTTTTGAGCCTTAAAGTTCGCCCAGTGCGACAATGGCTTCAATTTCAACCAGTACATCACGCGGCAATTTAGCCACTTGCACGGTGGAACGCGCCGGTGTGTGAGTGCCGAAAGCCTCCCCATACACCTGGTTCATTGCCACAAAGTCATCCAGGTTCTTCAAAAACACAGTGGTTTTAACCACTTGAAATAGATTGCCGCCAGCCGCTTCAATGATGGCTTGCAGATTGGCCAGCACCTGCTGGGTTTGCACAACCACATCACCGTCATTCAGACTGCCATCAGGCCGCAAAGCGATTTGTCCAGAGGTATACAGCATGTTACCGACAATCACGCCTTGCGCATAAGGGCCGATTGCTGCGGGTGCATTTGGGGTTTGTACTATTTTCATGATTGATTCCATCGTGTTAAGTCAATTCACCTTAATAAGGGCTTGCCCAAACAATAAAGGCCTCCTTGAAGGAAGCCTCATTGATCGTAAATACAGTTTAAATTTTGAATTTTAAAATTCGCACCATACATTTTTGTATGGCTTTAAATGTATGGTGCGAAAGGAGAGACTCGAACTCTCACGCCTCGCGGCGCTGGAACCTAAATCCAGTGCGTCTACCAATTCCGCCACTTTCGCATTTTCAGTGAAACATTGTTTCCGCATCACCAACTCCGCCATTATAGCGTAATCAGGCTGCGCTCACAATCTGCCTGACATCACATTGACAAGCCGGGCATTCAACTGCAAGATGCGCAATTGATTAACGTAAATAGTTAGTGTCAGGACAGATATGCATTCAGCCGAAGAAAACATGCTCAGAGCAGAACTTGAGCTTTTAATGAGAGAACGCGAAGTATTGCTTAAAATTGCGGGTGTTGCGGCAGGACTTATCGCGGAGCTGAATTCCGCCGACCTCCCGATTCGAACCGTTGAAGCTGCCGATTTACTGGCGACCAGCATTAACCAGTTACCAGAAGACCTGTTGCAAGATGCGTTGGATGCAGTCAACGCGACTATTGTTGAATAACACCTGGCGTTGATTCAACTTATCAAAGTTCAGCGCATCGCCCTTCAGTACTGTTGACCCTATGCGCTACCTTGCCTGCATTTGCCCGCTAGTACTTGCTGCCTGTGGCATTGCCTACCAGGCAAAACCAATTCAGCAGCAGCAAAATATCGAGAGCATACAACAGGCGACGCCAACGCAAGAAGGCTTCAGGCAGTTTGTAAACAATCAATATCCTCAAACTTCCTGGCCCATTACAGCCTGGGATATCGATAGGCTGACGCTCTCCGCCCTGTACTTTCACCCTACCCTCACAGTCGCCAAGTCAGATTACGCGGTCGCCCTGGCAGGCATAACCAGTGCAGGCCTGCGCCCGCTGGTAGGCCTCAACGGCCAACTTTCTCACAGCAACCAGGCAAATGGCGATATCAGTCCATGGGCTTATGGCTTGCAGGTGGATATTCCGATCATCACTGCCAACAAGCGCCAGATCAATATCGATATTGCCCAATACCAGGCAGATATTGCCAAAATACTCGTTTCGGAAACCGCCTGGATGCTCAGGCAGCAACTGAGCCTGGACCTTATCCTCCTGGCGGAACAGCAGGCACTGCATGGCAGCCTGTCAAAACTGCAGAAATCCCAAGCCAGCCTGCTCAGTGCTTACCAGAAAAGGCTGGATATCGGTGTCGCCGGCAAATCTGATTTGCTGCCGATACGTTTGCAGCATGATCAATCGGCCTGGCAGTTACAGCAATTAACGCTGCAAATCAGGCAGACAGAACAAAAAATCATGCACGATGCCGGGCTGACTGACCAGAACAATGCCTCCCTGAACATTGCGCCTGTCAATATATCGCAGATACTCAAAGCCAGGTTCGACCAGCCACAAGCCTACCATGATGCCAGGACCATACAGCATTATGCACTGACTAACCGCATGGATATCCAGCGCGGCCTCGCGCAATATGCCAAGGCCGAGTCGCAGTTAAGGCTGGAGATGGCAAAACGCTATCCTGATTTGTCGCTAAGCCCGGGGATTTTGTATGAATACGGTGACAGGATATGGGCGCTGGGCATAGGTGGCATGCTGAATCTGCTGAATAAATCATCAGACCTTTGGGCACATGCAGAGCAAGTGCGTCAAAATGAAGCAACTCGCTTTTATGCCTTGCAGCATCATATTATTCAATTATCCGAGCAAAGCTATTTAAAATATCGCGATGCCGCCAACCTGCTGATCACCATGACGCAAGAATATGCACAGCAATCCCAGCGCAAGCAGCAGCTTGAAAGCCAATGGCACCAGGGTTTGATTGATAAAACAGAATATTTGCAGGCAGAAATCCAGTTTTACGCAGCGCAACAACGCCTGGTGATCCAGCAGGCAAACGTTTTGCGCGCATTACAGGAAATAGAAAACGTGATGCAGAAACCATTATTGCTGTCACAACAAACGGCAACATTTGCCATTCAACCACAAGAGGTGCCAGTGAAATGAATAAAAAAGCACTCTGGATTATCGGGGCTCAGATTTCATTAATCATTGTCCTGGTCTGGGTCGTGGTGCTGGTCGGCCGCGATGAATATGAAACCATGCAGGATGATAACGAGGAAGAAATCGAGGGGCCGGTACATGTGGTGGATCAAAACGGCCTGCAAGTAGTGCAACTGAACCTGGCAACCCAGCAGAACAGCGGCATCAGCGTGCAAGCTCTGCAAGCCTATGATTACCATGGCAATATCAAGGTACTCGGTTCTGTGGTGTCTATCCAGACACTGGTGGATTACAACAGCCAGTATCAAGCGCTTAAAACCCAGCTGGCAGTCGCAGAGAGCATACTGCCTAATCATCAGCTACAGTATCAACGCTACAAACAGTTGAATGAAGATGACAAAAACGTTTCTGATAAAGCGGTACAGGAAGCCCAGACACTGGTCATTAATGACCAGACACAAATCAAATCCACCCAGGCACAACTAAAAGCATTGTCAGATACTATCGTTGCGCAATGGGGTAAGCCATTGGCCGCCTTGATCACACAAAACCCCTCATCAGGCCCCCTGCATGATTTAATTACGCAGAAGAAAGTACTGGTTCAGGCAAGCTTTCCGCTGAATTTTAAAGAGCCGGAAGTAAACTCCACTATTTTTATTTCCCCGATCCAGGATGAAGTGAAACCGATTCGCGCCGACTATGTGTCTCAATCCATACAGACTGATATCAGCAATATCGGTAAAACCTATTTCTATAGCGCGCCCGCTGATTTCCTGCGTGTAGGCATGCGTGTCAATGTGGTGCCTGCGCAATCCTCATCCGCCATGCTCAAAGGCGTGATTGTGCCGAACCAGGCGATTGTCTGGCATGGCGGCATGGCCTGGATTTATGTCAAAACAAAACAGGATACTTTTCTGCGTAAACCGGTAGCTTCTGATGTCGAGCTGGATAATGGCTGGTTTGATAGCAACCTGCGCGCAGGTACTGAAGTCGTCATCCATGGTGCGCAACTGTTACTCTCGGAAGAGTTTAAATTCCAGATTAAAAATGAGAATGACGACTAAGCCGCGCTTGCCAAGCGTTCAGAAAGCGCCCCGGCCATGATGTCGGCACTGGTCAGATTCGCGATTCGTTTTTACGGTGTCATTATCGGGCTGGCACTACTTGTACTGGTCTATGGCAGCTACAGCCTGACACAAAGCGACTTGAACGTCTTCCCCGAGTTCGCGCCGACCCAGATCGTCATTCAGACGGAGTCCCCCGGGCTATCAGCCAGCCTGGTGGAGAAACTGGTCACCCAGCCAATTGAAAACATTATCGCTGGTGCCATCGGTATTAAAAGCCTGCGTTCTCAATCCATTCCCGGTCTGTCTGTCATCACGGTTATTTTCCAGGATAAATCTGATATTTACCGCAACCGGCAAATTGTTGCCGAGCACCTGAATATGCTGGGCAACCAGTTACCACCTGGCATTATCCCGAACATTACGCCACTCACCTCCTCTGCCAGCACAGTGCTGGGCTTGGGTGTCACCTCAGACAAACTGACATTGATGCAACTGCGTACCCTGGTTGACTGGCATCTGACGCCGCATTTAATGGCGATTCCTGGTGTGGCGGATATCAACGTTTTCGGCGGAGAAGTCCGCCAGTTCCAGATAAAAATTGATCCGCGCAAATTGATGCTGTATCAATTGAATATTCAGGATGTAGTGGCTGCCGCCAGCCGCGGCACTGGCGTACGCGGCGCCGGTTATATTCAGAATGATAACCAGCGCATCATCCTGAATAGCCAGGGCCAGACCACCACGCCGCAGCAATTAGGCAGTATCACGCTGATCCGCAAGCTGGGTCGAACCATACGCATACGCGATGTGGCTGAAGTAGCGGAAGGTGCGGCGCCCTCTATCAGTGCGGCTGCAATCAATGGCAAGCCCGCAGTTTACCTTTCCGTGCAAGGTCAACTGGGCGCTAACACCTATGCCCTGACCAAACTGCTGGAAAAGAAACTGGCCGATATTAAACCCAGCCTGACCAGCCAAAAAGTCACTTTACATGAAGGGCTGTTCCGCCCTGCCAACTTTATTGAAACTGCGATTAGCAGCCTGCGTTCCGACATCCTGATTGGCTCGATACTGGTCATCGCCGTATTGTTTGTGTTTTTGTTTAATGTGCGCACGGCCGTGATTTCAGCGACGGCCATCCCACTGTCGCTCTTATCGGCCATTGTGGTATTGCACCAGTATGGCGTGGGGCTCAATATCATGGTGCTGGGCGGACTCGCCATCGCATTAGGCGAGGTGGTGGATGATGCCATTATCGATACCGAGAATATTTTCCGGCGCTTGCGTGAAAACCGGCAGCTGGCGCAGCCGCTGCCTGTCCCGCAAGTAGTGTTCCACGCGTCTATGGAAGTACGCGGTTCTGTTTTTTACGCCACCATCATTGTCGCCCTGGTATTTTTACCCTTGATCACTCTGTCAGGTGTTGCCGGTAAACTATTTGCGCCGCTCGCCTACGCATATATTTCAGCCATTCTGGCGTCCTTGGTAGTCGCGCTGACACTGACACCAGCGCTCTGCTACGCCCTGCTTGGCAAAGCGCGCCTGGATAACGAGGAATCCCCTTTACTACGCTGGCTGAAACAGAGATATGTGAAGGTGCTGCACCATATTGAACATCGTTATCAACTGATCCTGGTCACCAGCTTTGTCTGTATTGCGCTTGGCCTCGTACTGTTGCCGTTATTCAGGAGCCAGTTTATTCCGGTGCTGCACGAGGGCCATTACATACTGCATATGACGACTGTGCCGGGCACTTCTGAAGTGCAGTCTTTAAAACTGGGCAACCAGGTAACCAAAGTGCTGCTGGAGATTCCTGGCGTAAAAAGCGTGGCGCAATGGGTAGGCCGCGCGCCCAATGCTGCAGATACGTTTGGCACCCACTACAGCGAGTTTGAAGTAGAAACCGGCACGGTGTCCGGGGCCGAACAGGAACGCATTTATCGCAGCATACGCGAAGAGCTGGCCGGTGAATCTGAAGATGATGATCACGATGGCAAAGTGGAGTTAGGGTTTATCGGGGCAAACTTTGCCATCAACACCTTTTTGAGCGAACGTATAGAAGAAACTATTTCCGGCTATGCCGCTGGCCTGGTGGTCAATATTTTTGGCCATGACCTGGACGCGCTGGATAGGGATGCACAAAAAGTCGCTAACATTCTCGGAAACATCCGCGGCGTCAGGGATGTCATGGTGCAATCCCCGCCGGAAACGCCGGAAATCGCCATCCGGCTCAAGCAGGAAAAACTTTCGTTGTGGGGGCTACAGCCTGTGGATGTGCTGGATACTATCAAAGCCAGCTATGAAGGTGTGCCTGTCAACCATGTGTTTATGGGCAATCGTTCCATAGGCGTCAGCGTATTGCTCAACGATGGCAACCGCGACGATATTGCAGATATGCGCAATATCCCTATTTTCAACCCGGAAGGCCAGATGCTGAAACTGTCTGATGTGGCCTACATCGCGCAGGAGGGTGGCCGTTCCAAGATATTGCACTCTGGGGCAAAACGCATTCAGACCATTACCGCGAATATAGGCGGCCGGGATCAGACACTGGTCATGAGTGACATCCAGAAAGCACTACGGCAGAAACTCACATTACATAGCGGAAACTACATGGAATTTTCCGGTGAAGCCGAGGCCAATGCTGAATCCCGACGCGATTTGATCATCCACTCACTGGTGGCCATCGCGGCGATTTTCCTCATGCTATATATCGCTTTTGGCAGCTTGCGTAACCTGTTATTGACCTTTGCCAACCTGCCCTTTGCGCTGATAGGTGGCGTGGTCGCTACCTTCTTTGCTGGCGGATGGATATCGGTAGGCACGCTGGTAGGCTTTGTGACGCTGTTTGGCATTACTTTGCGTAACTCCATCATGATGGTGTCGCATTTCCAGCATCTGGTGGATAAGGAAGGTTGCGAATGGAACCTGGAGACTTGCATACGCGGCGCTTCTGAACGCCTGCCATCTGTGCTGATGACTGCGCTGGTCACCGCGCTTGGCTTGCTACCACTAGCCATAGGCAGTGGCGAGCCCGGCCGCGAAATTGAAGGCCCCATGGCGACCATTATCGTCGGCGGATTGATTTCCTCCACCATTCTCAACTTATTGATCTTGCCGACCATCATGCTGCATTTTGGCCGGTTTGAAAAAAGTGCTACGTTTGAGCTGGGTGAATCAGGCGCCCGCTAAGTGTTTGCAAATTGAGGCCTTGTTCAAATAAATCCACATGGCTTTGATGCATCACCCAGGTTTGAAATGTCGCCTGCGGCAGAATATTCGATAATCCTGCATCTACGATGCCTTTAGCCTGTAAATCTGCCAACCCCAGGCTGGGGGTTAATTCTAGCAACATGTCATCCGATTTAATCAGTAACAAATGGCTGGCTTCGAGCTGACAGGCCAGCCAGGCGGCCAGGCTGTCAGAAGTGGTTTCCCAGTTTTCCTCCAGCGCCGTATCCGCCCATAACTCAGGGTTCAACGCCATTTCACTGGGTAACCAGACCAGTCCGCGGTGCTGCCAGCCGCGCTCGGCTATTTCCAGTGGATTACGTACCAGGGTAAGTTCAGGCACCATGGCGACCAGGCTGCGCGCCATTTGGTCCATGGCATAAATGGCGAGTGCATGTGCGTGCCCATCCGTGATATGCCCATCCGGTAAACGTCCGCGTAGCTGCTGGAACTCACGCACGGCATCGGCATACACTCCGCCTCCGGGCACGATAATCACTTTGCCATCACCCCAGCGGACAACCAGTTGCAGCCATTTGAGCAGGCTGCCATGGTGCGTCACGCTACCTCCCAGCTTGATCACCCACATGGTATTTTCCCCGGACATTAAGATGGTGCTTTGAATTGTGCAACCAGTTTTAAAAACTGGGAAGCTTTATCTAGGGTTTCCTGATATTCCCTGTCACAATCTGAATCGGCGACCACCCCGCCACCGGCATAAAAAGTCATGGTCTGGTTGCAAATGACTGCAGTGCGGATAGCGATATTGGTATCCATACTGCCATCAAAGCCAATGTATCCTATGCTGCCACAATATATGCCGCGCCGATGCGGTTCCAGTTCTTCAATAATCTCCATCGCACGCAGTTTGGGTGCACCTGTGATGGAACCACCAGGGAAACAGCCGCGTAACAAATCCAGGGCATGATAGCCGTTTGCCAGCACGCCGCGCACGATACTCACCAGGTGATGCACATTTGTGAACCGTTGCAAGCGGAACAAAGCATCGACCTTGACGGAGCCGATTTCACAGACCTTACCAATATCATTGCGTAACAGATCAACAATCATCAGGTTCTCGGCCCTGTCCTTGATGCTGCTTGCCAGTGCCTCGGCCTCTTGCCTATCCAGTTCTGCATCAGAATGCCTGGGGCGCGTACCTTTAATCGGGCGCGTTTCTACTTTATTTTCAGTCACTTGCAGAAACCGTTCCGGTGACATTGAAAGTACTTCAAAAGGCAAACCCTGACCATCATCCACCTGTAAATAAGCCATAAATGGAGCTTTGCTCAGCTGCCTGAACCTGTCATAGGCTTGCCAGGCATCGCCACTCACCTTCACCGCCAGTCGCTGGGCCAGGTTGATCTGGTAACAATCCCCAGCACGAATGTAGTTTTTTACTTTCAGGAATGCCTGCGCGTAACAGGATTTATCCATATTATGAGCAATATCACCATATACGGTGAATGGCTGCACATCCGGATTGTCTCGTTTTTCCATCAACTGTTGATGCAACCCTTGCAAGGCTGCCGGTTCGATAAAACGTGTGTGTGATACCAGTTGACAGCGCCGCAAATGATGGTCGGCGACAATGGCCCAATCATAAATTCCCACCAGTAACTCCGGCAGAGGCATATCCTGCGCGGCCAGTTCTGGCATGGGTTCAATACTGCGCCCCAAATCATAGGAAAAATAGCCCAACGCACCACCGGCAAAAGGCACGTCGGTTTCACGCGCTACCTTATGCGGCTGTAACCAGCGTTTGATGACAGCAAAAGGATCTTCTTCATCCCGCTCAACAGTATGGGCATGTACTTCAGTATAGGGCCGGCGATGAATAATTCTGGCGACCGGATCAGCAACCACGATATCAAACCTGGCCCCCAGGCCCACCTCTTCATCAACTGAAGATTGCTTTTCCACAGTATCCACACGGCCGCTCTCTAGTAGCATAGGCCATGGCAAGTGCCTGACCTGTGTCAGCCAATAGGCACCATCCGCATAAGGTAGATCCAGTTGTATCAATGCCATGCTTGCCATAACCTCGCCACGGCATAGGCAGGAAAACATACTTGTGCGTGGTCTTTTAATGTGGAATTGTCAGCCGGCATCCATGTCGTAGCCGGTGTGTAAGTCAGGTTCAGGCGTCGCGCAATGTCTGGCAGCAAAAAACTGCCCGCGCCCAACCCTGTTAACCCTTGTGGTTGCAGATCGGTCACTTGAATGCAGGATTGAATGGCATGCAACAGCCGGGAGATTTGCTGTTGTTTAAACGCCTGCGCTAAGGAATGCCAATCGCCGGTTTCAGCATCTTCCAGATCATGGCCCACCATGCGCGCCAAACGGCGCATACTCGCAGTCGCAGAACGGTCATTGCCATCGGCGGTATCGGCCAAATCATAATCAGGGTGCAATTCGGCCAGCACCCGGTAGACATCGGCAGTCGTCGCAAAGTATTCTGCGGCGATGTGACGAGCTTGCTGGTGCCACTCAATATAGGGACCAAATGCCATCAAAGGGGTGCGTACCACCCCAGCATAAAACAGGCCATGACTGGCCATGCGCTCAGCATCGGTCCAGCCATTAGGAATGACCTGTTTCGCATGACAGACGGTGATATCGCTGGTCGTGCTGCCAATATCGACGATAAGCATGGTTGAAAAATCACTGGTTTCGGCCAGACATTGTGCTGAGGCATGCCAGTTCATGGAAGCAACAGATGACTCTATACCATAAACGTGTTGTGTGAACGAGGCAGGCTGGTTAACACCTGCCATGTAAAACATGGCATCCGGCAATAGTTTTTTTACCATCTCTGCGATTTCGCGCACGCCCTGCGCCCGATTTTCAAATAAATCGACCAATTCACCGGTCATGGTGACAGCGTGCGAGCATGCATCAGGTGTTAATAACCATGATTGCAGTATCGTTTGCACACTTACCTCGAGCAGATCCAGTCCCTTCCATAAAGCACATGCCTGTTGCGATACTTGCACAATGCGCCCTTCAGCATTCAACCTGATCGCTTTCACATGCGCCCCGCCGATATCCCAGCCAATGACAGACTTGCTCATAAACTAAGACTTTCAGTAACCGCGGATCCCGCCGATGGTAAGGCTAAAGATACTGATGAAGCAGCCTCCAGCAAAGTTAAGCGGTTATTTAATACCGCATCCAAAACCAGCCTGGCTGGATTCTCTGATAACACTTTGGATAATCCTGTATATGAGGTGGTCAGTCGGGGATTAATTTCAACCAGGGTAAGAATATTATCTTCGGTGAGTATCAAGTCGGCACCCCAATAACCGGTCAGTCCGGGAATCGCATGCTGAATCTTTTCCGCCATGGCCTGCATCAGCGGTAAATACTGGGCCGCCTGATTCACCCCTGCGCCTCGAAAATGAAACTGGCCATCTGCCACTTTTACCCATTGTTCATGCCCGGCAATGACTTTTACCTGCTGATTGGTTGCAATCACGGACATACTTAATGGGAGGCCAGGCAGATAAGGCTGCAATAATAATTTCGTATAAGGTACAACAGGGTTTATTTTAATTTTATGATTAAATTCAATCAGTTCAATATCACTTTTAAAGTGATAGGTAAATTCACACCCTGCCCCATCATCAGGTTTTACTACCCAACCTGCCAGTGAAAGTTCTTTCAGCTGAGATGGCAATGACATGGCTGCATGCAGATAACGATAGGCAATCGTAGCGATGCCTGCCTGAAAGCAAATATCGGCCATTAGTGATTTAGAGCTAGTTTGCCGGATGGCTTCTTCACTGCAGCCTATCCAGCGTTTGCCAGTTTCTCTAACCATCTGGCACATACGCTCAAGTATGCCGTCAGTTTCCGGCGCAATCACCCAGCAGGCATCAATATCTTCAGAGGCCAATTGTTTACGCCAAACGGCAAATACATCTTCGTGCGGCTCTATCTTTGTACTGACTGCACTTTCCGGCGCCATCACCCGCGCATCATGGCTGGTGATACAATCCACAGCCAGTTGAGACAAGTCATGCAGCAAGGCATCGCGCATCAGCAGGCCTTCCTGCAGCAGGCTGGCAGGCAAGTCAGCAGACGCCAGGCCACCGGCACTGACATATTCACAAACCCAGATTTTCAAACGAGATTTATTTTGCATATTATTCCCGTCATCGATTTGATGCATGGCCAGGTAGTGCAGGCCATACAAGGGCAACGCCAGTCTTACCGTGCGATACAATCGCAATTAACGGCAAGCCACGCCCTGCTCGATGTGGTGGGTGCTATTTTACAAGTTTATCCATTTAACTGTGTGTATATTGCCGATTTAAATGCCATTACCGGCGATACCACTTTAAGCAACCACCGCACCCACATTGCCGAGGCGATCCAGGCGTTTCCACACATTGAGTGGTGGGTCGATGCCGGGCTAAAGAGTGTGGAAGCGCTTAAGCCATGGCTGGACTCTGCAATCAGGCCCATCATCGCCAGTGAATCACTGCCAGACCTGCAAACCTACCTAGAGCTGCGTCATATGGCTACCGACAGCGTACTATCACTGGATTACTTCCAGGATGGCTTTCATGGCCCTGAAAGCCTGCAAACTGATCCCATGTACTGGTCGCAGCCAACCATCGTGATGAGCCTGCCCAAAGTAGGTGCCAATCAAGGCCCCGATATAAAAAAACTGCTTGCGATTAAACAACACACACAAACACCCTTATATGCTGCGGGCGGTGTCAGGGATATAGCCGATATTCAGGAACTTTCCAGCGCGGGAGCTGAAGGCGTGCTGATTGCCAGCGCACTACACCAGAAAAAAATCATGGCCGCGGACTTACACGGCTTTGCCCAATAAAAAACCGGCCATGCAGCCGGTTTTTTTTATTGCAGGAATAAAGTTTATTCCAGGTTTGCGTGCAATGCGCGCATGCCTTCTTCAGTCAGGCCTTTAGCGTGGATCAGCTCGGAAATAGCGCCTTCCAGGAATACCAGGGTAGACAACTCGAATTGACCGCCCATAGGCATGCCTTTTACCAATGGGAAGCTGTCGTCCTGACCTACTTGAACTACCAGATCAGCTACATCTGCCATGGCAGAAGTTTTCTTCATGGAAATGACCACTAATTTAGCGCCCACTTCTTTCGCTTTCTTCACAAATGGCAACAGCGTTGCTGTACCGCCGGAGCCTGAAACCAGGATCAGCAAGTCACCTTTTTTGATGGCTGGAGTCACTACTTCGCCAATCATGTAAACACTGTAGCCGGAATGCACCAAACGCATGGCAAAGAAACGTGAGACCAACAGTGAACGACCTGCGCCACCAATAAATGTTGAGCCTGCTTCTTCAACCAATTTCAGTAATTCAGCCGCTTTTGACTTGTCAGTCACGTCCAAAATACGTTTTAAATTGTCCAAAATAAACTGTTGATGATCCATGTTTTTGTCCTGTGTATTCAAAATATCAAATAAAAAACCCGACACATTACTGAGTCGGGTTTTATTATCGCTGATCAATAATTACTTATTGATAGTTAAAATTAACCGTGAGCGATAGCAGTGATTTCAGCAGCAGAAGCAGCTGGATCAGCAGCGCCGTAGATAGCAGCACCAGCAACGATGATAGTCGCGCCAGCGTCACGTACTTGAGCAGCTGTAGCAGCTTTTACGCCACCAGCAACAGAGATGTCAACACCCAGGTTCAAAGCAGCGATAGCAGCCAAGTCAGCGAAAGGAGTGTGACCAGCAGCTTGTTGGTCCAAACCAGTGTGGATACCGATGATGTGAGCACCAGCAGCAACAACTTCTTTAGTTTTAGCAACTTTGTCTTCAACGCTGATCAGGTCAACTTGTGCTTTTTTGCCGTATTTGTTTGCAGCTTTGATTACGCCTTTGATTGTACCGATGTCAGATACGCCCAAAACAACAGCGATGTCAGCACCAGCTTTGTAGAATGGCTCAGACTCGTACTCACCAGCATCCATAGTTTTCAAGTCAACCAGGATTTTGTTGTTTGGGAATTTAGCGCGCAGAGTTTCCAGCAATTTGATACCGTTGTGCTTGATGCATGGTGTACCGATTTCCAGGATGTCTACGTGCGGAGCAACTTTTTCTGCCAAAGCGATAGTTGCGTCAAAATCCAATGAGTCTAATGCCATTTGAGTTAATGCCATGTTTTTCTCCAAATATTAATAAGTTTCTAAATGCTATTTCTAGCGTACTACCAATTCAAGCTGGTCGCTAATAGTAAGCTGGCAGCCAAAATAAGTCAATGTAACAGGCCAAATTATGCCTGAGTGTAAAATCAAAAAACGGGCAGGTCCTGCCCGTTCTCTTATGATGTCACAAAGATATTACAGTTTTGCGGCTAATGCTGTTTCCAGTTTGTTCTGGTCAGCAACGAAACCACGGATACCTTCAGCCAGCTTCTCAGTCGCCATTGGATCCTGGTTCAGTTCAAAGCGGAACTGCTCTTCTGTCAGTTTTGCAGGAGCTTCTTTGGTTTTGCCGCCATCTTTCAGTACTTGTACCAAAGTACCTTCAGTGGCTGCCAGATCTTGCAACAGATTAGGGGAAACAGTCAGGCGGTCACAACCAGCCAGGGCGATCAGCTCGCCAGTGTTACGGAAAGAAGCACCCATCACAACAGTTTTGTAACCGTGTTCTTTGTAGTACTGGTAGATAGCACGTACTGAAACCACACCTGGGTCAGTTTCCTGTGTGTACTCTGTTGTTGGATTTTTAGCTTTGTACCAGTCAAGAATACGGCCTACGAATGGGGAGATCAGGAATACGCCTGCTTCAGCACAAGCACGTGCCTGGCCAAAACCGAACAGCAATGTCAGGTTACACTGGATGCCTTCTTTTTCCAGTTGCTCACCGGCTTTGATGCCTTCCCAGGTAGACGCCAGTTTGATCAGAACGCGCTCTTTGGAAATGCCTGAGTCCTCGTACAATTTGATCAGTTTGCGGCCTTTGGCAATCATCGCATCGATGTTGAAAGACAGACGTGCATCCACTTCTGTAGAAATACGGCCTGGAACCACTTTAGTGATTTCAGCACCAATCAACACAGCCAGTTTGTCAGCTGCATTTTCAATTTGCTGGTCTTTTGAACCGCCCTGTGCTTTTGCATAGGCAATTGCTGTCTCGATCAGAGGTGCGTACTCAGGAATCTGACTCGCTTTTAATACCAGGGATGGGTTGGTAGTTGCGTCTACCGGTTTAACGCTTTTAATCGCTTCAACATCACCTGTGTCAGCCACAATAGTGGTGATTGCTTTCAACTGATCTAATAAATTTGCCATTCGCTTGCTCCTAAAATGCAATTATCGTTACGTATAGTTATACATAGAAACCTCTAATATTATAACTGAATTTAATTGAGTTAGTTAAGGGCTGTTTCAATAAGCGACTGAATGTGTAACGCTCAAACAAAGCCTATTTCTTTGATTCAGGTCATGAAACGCCAGCTGTAACCTACTGGCGTGATTACCATTTCGGCTTTTCATAGAGGCTGTTTTCGGGCACAATTATTCTTTTACGCAAGTGTTCAATCAGTTTGGAATATGGGTTCTGTCACCTCTTTAAATAAAGAACAAAACAAGACTCGCTTCGCACAATTACCTGTTGACTGGTACCTCAATCCGGAAATTTATGCATTAGAGCAAGCACACTTGTTCTCGCTACATCCTCAATACGTTGGTCATGCCTGCATGACACCAAAAGCTGGTGACTACCGCACGCTAGACTGGATGCATCACGCGATAGCACTGGTGAACAACCAGGGCGAGCAGCAATTAGTAAGCAATATCTGCCGTCATCGCCAGGCAGTTATGCTTTCTGGCCAAGGCAACACGCAGCATATCGTATGCCCGCTTCATCGCTGGACCTATGACTTGAATGGCCAGTTATTGGGCGCACCCCACTTTGAGAAAAATCCTTGCCTGCACTTGGATAACCAGCCTCTGAGCGACTGGCAGGGTTTGTTATTTAAAGGCTCTCAACCTTACTCCAAAAACCAACCATTGCAGATTGGCGACACGCTTAAACAATTAGGATGCAAGCAGGACTTTGATTTTTCCGGTTACTATTTTGACCAGGCGATTATTGATCACTACGACTTCAACTGGAAAACGTTTATTGAAGTCTATCTTGAAGACTACCACGTCGGCCCGTTCCACCCCGGTTTGAATCAGTTTGTCGATTGTGGCGAGCTGAACTGGGAATTTGGCGAACACTACAGCGTACAAACCGTTGGCTACAAACCACTGCCTGAGTACAGTTTGTCACCAACATACAAAGCCTGGCAACAAGCCGTCACTGATTACCAGGACGGCAAAGAGCCAAAAAATGGCGCAATCTGGTTTGTGCTTTACCCTTTCCTGATGATCGAGTGGTACCCCAACGTGTTAGTCGTCTCGCATATCATCCCTACCGGGGTTGAATCCTGCAAAAATGTAGTGGAATTTTACTACCCGGAAGATATCGCCCTGTTTGAGCGCGAATATATCAAAGCGCAACAGGCTGCCTATTTTGAGACAGCACTTGAGGACAACGAAATCTGCCAGCGTATGCAAAAAGGCCGTAAAGCACTTTACCTGACCGGCAAAGATGAACGTGGCCCTTATCAGCACCCGATGGAAACCGGCCTGGAGCACTTCCATCGCTGGTATCGCTCACAAATTGAACCCCACATTCCAGCGCATTCAGTGCGCTAGCGCCGACTGACACTCGATTTTGTTTAGCTTCATTCACCCAAAGCGCTGGTCTCACCCCAGACACTGGCAACTAGGCAGCCTGTGGATGCTGGTCGCCGGACTGGGGTTTGCAGTGATGGGCGCCTTTGTAAAAACAGGTGCCGAACGTTTTAGCAGCACAGAACTGGTGTTTTACCGCTCTATATTCGGTTTTATCACCATTGCCGCCATGGTCTACTGGCAGGGTAAACCTCTGAAAAGCCCCATGCTGGGCAAACAAATGGGCCGTGCATTTACCGGCTTTATCGCCCTGCTGCTGTTCTTTTATGCCATTGCACACCTGCCATTGGCAACCGCGATCACGCTTAACTACACCTCACCCATGTTTCTTGCTTTACTGTCACCCTGGCTACTCACAGCTGAAAAACCTTTATCGCGCTGGCAACAAAGCACCTTGAATAAATGCGTGATTGCTGGATTTATTGGCGTGACTTTATTACTGCAACCAAGATGGGAGCCAGACTTGTGGATCACTGCGGGTGTAGGCTTGCTTTCAGGACTGGGTGCCGCGCTGGCATATGTGCATGTAAAACAGCTAGGTGTTAGTGGCGAGCCGGACTGGCGCACTGTCTTTTATTTCACCTTGGTATGTAGTGTCGCCAGCGGCGGCCTGATGCTGAACACCGACATTACGCTATTGCGCTGGCAGGATCTACCGTTTTTGCTGGGACTGGGCATCTCTGCCACCATCAGCCAGCTTGCCATGACACGTGCTTACCGCACCGGCCGCACATTGACCGTGGCCAGCCTGGCTTACAGCACCGTGGTGTTTGCTACCTTGATTGGGGTGTTCTGGTGGGGAGAACACCTCTCATGGATGGAGTACTCAGGCATGCTATTGATCATGCTGAGCGGGATTGTCAGTTCCCGCGCCAGCAGCCCTCGCACTGCCAATCCAGGCAATTAAGGTTCGAGCAGGCCACAGCGCATGGCGATCAGTGCAATTTCTGCCGAGTTTTGCGCGTTGAGTTTCTGCTTGATATTGTATAAATGGGTACCGACTGTGCGAGGGCTTAAAAACAGGGTCTCGGCGATTTCATTAGTTGATTTGCCGCGAGCCAGTGACATAAACACCTCAAACTCGCGCTCACTCAAGACATCAACCGGATTCTGCTCACCCGACAATTGCTGGATGGCCATTTGCTGCGCTACGCTGGCTTCTATATATTTTTTGCCATTTGCCACACTGCGGATTGCCTTGATCAGCTCTTCTGCCGCACTGCGCTTGGTGACATAGCCCATTGCGCCTGCGTTAAGCACGCGTTTGGGGTGTACTGAATCCTCGTGCGCTGACAGTACCAGGATACGCGCGTGATTGTCTTTGGCGAGGATACGTTCTATGGCTTCCATCCCGCCTATACCAGGCATGGTGATATCCATCACCACCACTTGCGGATGATGCTCAACATAAGCACGAATGGCCGCTTCCCCACTTTCAGCTTCCGCAATGACCTTGATATCCTGATCGGACTCAAGCAGCATTTTAAACCCCATTCTGACGACGGCATGGTCATCTACCAGCATCACGCTAATCATACTTTTCATTCCTTTTATTTTAGGCTACTTTGTTTAAGCCGCTTGTACAGGTAATCGAATGTCCAAAGTCGTTCCATGACCGGCTTTTGGCTCTGAAACGACTTTGAATTGACCATGCAAGGCTTGCACGCGTTCGCGCATGCCCAACAAACCAAAATGCCGGGTCTGGTCCACCGCCTCTACCTGCATACCAATCCCGTCATCACTTATAGTTAATTGCAAGCCATTATCTGCTGACACAATATGCACTTGGATAGATTGGGCATGTGCATGCTTGATGGCATTATTGATCGCCTCTTGTACTATACGGTACAAGTTGATATTCACGTTTTCACCCATAGGCTCAAAGTGGCCGGACACTTGTAGCTGGATATTTAAATCGGCATGCTGTGCCTGGTAACCTGCCACCATATCGCGCAAGGTTTCCACCAGGCCCATATTATCCATAGCGGCAGGCCGTAACTGACGGATGATATTATGCATGCCGTCATAGATATGGTTAGCTGCAGCCACAATGGTTTGTGCATTGGCTGCAATATCAGGTGTTTTCCCTTTGGTTTTATTGACGATGGCCACAGCAAACGTCTTAATCGCAGTGACATACTGGCCCAGCTCATCGTGTAACTCGCGTGCCAGGCTGCGACGCTCATCTTCAATGTGCTGCTGTATCAGCTGTGTCAGCTGCCGGTTTTGCTCCAGTTGCCGCTCAGCATCGAGAGAAAGTGCCATCTGGTTAAGGCTGGCGCCGATACGGTCAAATTCCGGCAACGGAAATTTCGGCAAGCGCGTGGTCAGGTCGCCCTGCTCAATCTTATTAATGGCGCGCAAAATATGATGCACCGGACGTAAAGCATGGCTTAAAATCCCATATACCAGCAAATTCAGTAACAGGAAAAAACCGGTTCCCATCACAATCAGTTGCAGGAAACCTGACCATGCCTCCCGCACAGAGCCTTCTGCACTTGAACTGATAATTAAAATGCCATAGCGCACGCGGCGCGTCACTGTTTCTTCTTTAGGGGAAACCAGTTTCACAAACCATTTCGGCGGCTCAATTTCTGATTTAAAAGTCGACTGGGGCGAAATATATAAAGGTGTATTTGAGTAATCGTAAAGCTCAATGCGGCTGCTACGCACATAGCCTAAAGATTTGAGGAAATCCTGCAATACATAGTGTGTTGGTCCTAAGCTGGGGTTCATGGCCGAGCTGACAATCACGGTATCCAGCAATTGCACCGTGACCCGCATGGCGGCCTCCACGCGTTCGCGTATGCTATCCCGCGTATCCCGCACCAGCACGATGCCTGCCGCCAGCAAAAAAGCCAGCGAAAGCATGGTCACCAGAAGGTTTAATCGAAAGCGTAAACTCATATTTTTAACGCAGCCACATTTTCCAACCCAAGCATAAGTGGCGCTATTTAACCGTGATCGCCTGTTTTTTGACAGCGTAAAATCATTAAATTAATTTTTAACATTAATCCTTGATGACCAGCTTGTTCCAGGCTTTCGGTTTCCCGGGGTATGTCAATGGCAAATCTTCCAGTGCCTGCAATAAAATGCGGGAAATCAGCAGGTTACGGTTGGTTTTTGAATCTGCGGGGATCACATACCAGGGTGCATAGTCGGTGGATGTTTCCTGAAAAGCACGCTCGTATGCCTGCATGTATTTGTCCCACAAAGCGCGTTCATCCAGATCCTTGGGGTTAAACTTCCAGTGCTTGGCAGGCTCATCCAGGCGTTCCTGCAAGCGCTCTTGCTGTTCCTCTTTGGAAATATGCAGGAAGCATTTGATGATGGTCGTTCCCGACTCACTCAGCATGCGCTCAAAATCGTTGATCTGCTGGTAACGGCGTTCGGCCTCGGCTTCGTCAATCCAGTCATGCACTTTGACGATCAGCACATCTTCGTAATGGCTGCGGTTGAAAATAACCAGCTCGCCTTTGCGAGGCACCTGCGCATGTACACGCCATAAGTAGTCATGTGCCAGCTCATCTTCACTCGGTGCCTTAAAGCTTGCCAGCCGGATACCTAAGGGATCGCAGGCACTAAACACCTGCTTGACGGTACCGTCCTTGCCGCTGGTATCCATGCCTTGCAGAATCAACAGCACTTTATGCTCAGCCTTTGCATGCAGGACGTCTTGCCGCTCATTGATGGCTTCAGTCAGTTGCGCCAGTATCGCCAAATCTTCCGTTTTATCGCCAGTCCTGGCTGACTTATCATCGGGTTTAATCTGCTTGAGGGAAAACTTCTTGGGGTTGACGCGATAACTGCTTAAACTGAACTTATCCATGCAATACACCAACCTCATTATCAGAAAATATAAATCAGTGTATATCAGTTTATTGAGCCAGGCACTACCCTTTCAGTAAAAGGATATCTTCCCAAATAGAAAGGTAGCCTAAGCACCCAGGGCTCACAGCTAAAAATGACAGATATAAAAAAAACCCTCAATTTATGAGGGCTTCATTTTAGAATTACTTGGAAGACCGTTTACGCTCGTGCTCTAACAAGAAGCGCTTGCGCAGACGGATTGTTTTTGGCGTGATCTCTACCAGCTCGTCGTCATCAATAAACTCTACAGCGCTTTCCAGGCTGATAGAGATTGGTGGCACCAAGCGAACAGCTTCGTCAGTACCGGAAGCGCGTACGTTTGTGAGTTGCTTGCCCTTAATCGGGTTCACTACCAGATCATTTTCACGGCTATGGATACCGATAATCATACCTTCGTACAAACGGTCACCCGGGCTTGAGAACATTTTGCCGCGATCTTGCAGCTTCCATAAGGCATAAGCAACCGCTTCGCCTTGTTCGGCTGAAATCAGCACACCATTACGGCGGCCTGGCATATCTGCTTTCACAGGTGCGTAGTCATCAAAAATATGTGCCATCAAACCAGTACCACGGGTCAATGTTAAAAATTCACCCTGGAAGCCGATCAGGCCACGGGCTGGAATGCGATACTCCAGGCGGGTACGGCCATTGCCGTCAGATTCCATATTTGACATTTCACCACGGCGGCGACCCAACTCTTCCATGACTGCGCCCTGGTTTTCGTCCTCCAGATCCACGGTCAGGATTTCGTATGGCTCACATTTTTCACCATCGATTTCTTTGTAAACCACGCGTGGTTTACCCACTGCGATTTCAAAGCCTTCACGGCGCATGTTTTCCAGCAAAATGGTCAGGTGCAATTCACCACGGCCAGACACGCGGAACACATCGGTATCTTCAGTATCTTCTACACGCAAAGCCACGTTGACCAGCAACTCTTTAGTCAAACGGTCACGGATCTGGCGTGAGGTAATGAATTTACCTTCGGTACCCGCTAATGGTGAGGTATTCACCATAAAGTCCATGGTCAATGTCGGTTCATCCACACCCAGGTGCGGCAAACCAACTGGCTTCTCACGGTCACAGATGGTAAAGCCAATACCGATTTCGTCAATACCTGAAATAATGACAATGTCACCCGCTTCAGCTTCTTCAACCGGCACGCGCTCAAGGCCTTTAAAGCCGAGCACCTGATTGATACGGCCTTGTGCCACTTGTTCGTCTTCGCGCATGACGGCGACTACTTGACCCGGTTTAATGCGGCCATTGGTAACACGGCCTACGCCTAAACGACCAGTATAAGTAGAGTAATCTAACGCTGAAACTTGTAATTGCAATGGCGCGTTGCTGTCGCCTTTTGGCGGCTCAACATGACTTAAAATGGTATCAAACAACGCTTTCATGTTGTCTGAAGGTGCATTCATGTCTAACGTTGCAAAGCCATTTAATGCAGACGCGTATACCACCGGGAAATCCAATTGCTCATCAGTCGCTCCCAGGTTGGCAAATAAATCAAAGGTATGGTTAATCACCCAGTCAGGACGCGCACTCGGACGGTCAACCTTGTTAATGACTACAATTGGTTTCAAGCCAAGCGCCAGGGCTTTCTTGGTCACAAAGCGTGTTTGCGGCATAGGGCCGTCTACGGCATCTACCAGCAACAATACGCCATCCACCATACCTAATACACGCTCGACCTCACCGCCAAAGTCAGCGTGGCCCGGTGTATCGACGATGTTAATGTGTGTGCCTTCATAAGTTAAGGCCGTATTTTTGGCCAGAATGGTAATGCCACGCTCTTTTTCAATATCATTACTATCCATCACACGCTCAGTGACCGCCTGGTGGGTGGCGAAAGTACCTGATTGTTGAAGTAACTTATCAACCATGGTGGTTTTACCGTGGTCAACGTGGGCGATAATTGCGATATTTCTGAGGTTGCGTGCCATGTGAACTGCCATCTGTTTGGAAAGGGCGCGATTTTAGCATAAATCACGTTAAATATTTGACTTTTAAAATAAAATGGCTATACTGCGCTCAACTTAAAACGCACTGGGTTGAAATTAATGCCCGACTGTTTTAAATTCATCGCCCTGACCCATCGATAACTCGTGAACTTTTGAGGCTATCATCTTTAGAAGTTGTTTTTATGACAACCTCTTCTTTTATCGGTTAGTGGCTATGCCTAGCGCCGGTAAAAGCGATTCATCTCCATATTTGCTTTGGCTTACTTTAATGAGTTAGCACACTTATACATTATTCTGTGTGTTGTCATTGGTTAGCCTTGCTTCTTTGCTTTGCTTTAATTTGCTTTACTTGCGCCCTTTTTAATTGTTATACGAAAGGGACATCCTTGTCTTTTGCAGATTTAAATCTAGACCCATCCATTTTGCGTGCATTAACCGATGCAGGCTATGAGAACCCTACCCCTATCCAGGCTCAATCTATTCCTGAAGCCTTGCAAGGCCGTGACATCATGGCCTCAGCCCAAACCGGCACCGGTAAAACAGCAGCTTTTACATTACCAGCATTAAACTTGCTGGCAACACAACATCCGGTACGTAGCCGTGGCCCACGTATCCTGGTATTGACCCCTACACGCGAACTGGCAGCCCAGGTGAACGAAGCTGCCCGTAAATACGGCAAATTCCTGCGCGCACGTTGTGTGAGCATTGTTGGTGGTATGCCTTACCCATTGCAAAACAAACTGTTGTCACAGCCACTGGATATCCTGGTTGCGACGCCTGGCCGTTTCATTGATCACCTTGAGCGTGGTCGTATTGATTTGAGCCGTTTGCAAATGCTGGTACTGGACGAAGCCGACCGCATGCTGGACATGGGCTTTATGCCTGATGTTGAGAAAATTTGTGCCGCACTGCCTGCCGAGCGTCAAACTTTACTGTTCTCTGCGACCTTAGATGGTATCAAGGATATCGGCAAACGCTTCCTGAACAACCCACTGACGATCCAAGTGGCTGGTCAAAAAGAACAACATGCCAATATCGAACAGCGTCTGCATTTTGTCGACGACATGAATCACAAAAACAAACTGCTGGAGCATCTGCTGATTGCACCGGACGTGAACCAGGCCATTATTTTCACCAGCACCAAACGTCACGCCGATTTACTGGCTGAAGACTTGTATGCAGCTGGTCACAGCACTGCTGCCCTGCACGGTGACATGACACAAGGCGCACGTAACCGCACACTGACTAAACTGCGTCATGGCGATGTCAAGGTACTGGTTGCGACCGACGTGGCAGCACGTGGTATTGATGTGCATGGCATTACGCATGTAATCAACTATGACCTGCCAAAATTCGCTGAAGATTATGTACACCGTATTGGTCGTACCGGCCGTGCCAATAACTCAGGCATCGCGATTTCTTTTGCCTCTAACACTGATCGTCACCTGTTGCGCAAAATCGAGCAATACACCGGCCATAAATTCCAGCCAGCAGTGATTGCCGGTTTTGAACCAAAACGCGCCATCCGCATGGATGATGGCGGTGGTGACAAACGCGGCAATGGCGGTAAACGTCCTGGCAGCAGCAATGGCCGTCCACAAAACAAAGGTGGCTTCCGTGGTAACAGTCGCGATGGTCGCAGCGATAACCAGGGTGGTCGTGAGAACCGCGAGTTCCGCGGCAACCGTGAAAACAGTTCTTTTGGTGACCGCGTGATGCGTGATGGCCAGCCGAACAAACCACGTGAGCCACGCGCAGCTACCGGCGTTAGCGAACCACGCAATGCTGAACAAAGAACAGACCGCGAAGTCAACGGCAATAGCAAAAGCTACACCAAAGATACTGACTTCCAGTTTGCACGCGCATTGACGGAAGAGTTTGGTCAACGCCGCCCGCGTTCAACCACCGGCAATCCATCAGCAAAACCGCAGGAGCGCTTCGGTAATCCTAATGGCGGCAATGGCAACCGTGGCGCGAACAAACCGCGCACTGGTGGCAAGTCATTCGGCGAGACCGGTGGTATCAAACGCCCTCGTTCATTTGCATAAGCCAACACTATGTCAGAGCAAATTACTGTAGATTTTCGTTCGCTGGGCCTGGCCGAGCCGTTGTTGAAAGCCATTGAAGAATCCGGCTATACAACGCCAACGCCCATCCAGGCCAAAGCCATCCCGCTAGCGCTGGAGCGCAAAGACTTGATGGCAGGCGCACAAACTGGCACAGGAAAAACGGCAGCATTTTCGCTACCGATTCTGCATACCCTGCTCCCGCACGCAAGTACCAGTACCTCTCCGGCAAAACACCCGATCCGGGCGCTGGTACTGGCACCTACGCGCGAGCTGGCAATACAGGTGTATGACAACATTAAAACTTACGCCAAACACACCTCCTTGCGTAGCCTGGTGGTGTACGGCGGCGTAGATATCAAAACGCAGACGCCGATACTGAAAACCGGTGTCGAAATTCTGGTTGCCACGCCTGGTCGCCTGCTGGACCATGTCGAGCAAAAAACACTGTCTTTGAGTCAAGTGCAATTCCTGGTACTGGATGAGGCCGACCGTATGCTGGATATGGGTTTTATGCCTGATCTCAAGCGTATACTGGCTTTGTTACCCAAGCAGCGCCAGAACCTGATGTTCTCAGCCACGTTTTCGGATGAGATTAAAAAACTGGCCGATGCCTTTTTGAACCAGCCAACATTGATAGAAGTGGCGCGTAGCAATGCCACCAATGACAATGTGGAACAAAAAGCCTACTTGGTGAACACGGATAAAAAAGAACGATTCCTGGTGCAGCTACTGAAACAATATGCCAGCCAGCAAGTGATCATTTTTACCAAAACCAAATTGTCTGCCAGCAAACTGGCACGTGCACTGGAGCGCGCTGAAGTCCCGTGTAGCGCGATTCATGGTGATAAATCACAGAAAGAGCGTATCGAAGCGCTGGATGCCTTCAAAGCCGGTAGCATCCATGCCCTGGTAGCCACCGATGTGGCTGCTCGTGGCCTGGATATCAGCGACTTGCCTTTGGTCATCAATTACGAGATCTCTACAGCGCCTGAAGATTATGTGCACCGGATTGGCCGTACTGGCCGCGCTGGTGCCAAAGGCATTGCGATTTCATTGATTGATGAAGAAGAAACCAAGTATTTTGATGAAATCGAAAAGCTGATCAAAAAACAGATTCCTAAAGAGAAAGCGGCAACTACAAGCGCGCCAAGCCAGCATTCAGATAGCCAACATACCGCTAGCAAGCGCACGCCTGGTCATCGTTCATCCAGATCGAAAAGTTCAGATGATGCCTGGTTCTATCAGCCTTACCAGTCGACCGGTTTCGTTGAACCAGCTCAGTCTGTAGTAGCACCTGTCAGCAAACCATCCGCAGCCAAACGTAAAGTCGTGGCTGCCTTGCTTGGAGGCTTTGGCTTCAAGGCAACGACCAAAGCCAAAGGGCGTCCTGCCGAGAGTAAACGGCAGAATGCAGGCAAAACCCGTCAGAAAGAGGGTTTAGAGCAGCCAGCAGAAACAGAAGTCGAAAGCTCGCAGTCATAAAAAAGCCCCGTGAAAACGGGGCTTTTTATTACCTGTTGCAAACTTTAACGGTTAAAAATAGATCTTTTAAAAATATAAGTTCCTAACCTTCACGGTTTCGCATAAAGTCAGCCACACCATACAATTGATTCGCCATATGCCGTATCAGGCTTTCCTCAAACTGGCACTGGTGCATAGCCTTGATCATGCAGTACATCCATTGGTCGCGCTCTGATTCACCGATCTTGAACGGCATATGACGTGCACGCAAGCGTGGATGACCATAGCGCTCAATATACAGCTGCGGCCCACCTGTCCAGCCCATAAAAAACATAAACAGCTTTTCGCGTGTTTCGGTTAAATCCGGCTGATGTATGGCACGCAATCCTGCCGCTTTCGGGTCGCTATCCATAATGTCATAAAAGGTCTCCACCAGCAGGCGGATATTTTCAGTGCCCTTCTCCGCGCCGCCCAGCCATTCAAACAATGATTGTTTAGGCGAATTCGGCTCTTGGATTTCAGTCAATCCCATGATTCACTCAGCCTGCAATTTTTGGCGTCACCAGCGATGCTGCCTGCTTGGCACGATCACGTGCCAGCTCAGTGTTTTTGGCAGTAGCCAGCGCTACCCCCATACGACGGCGGATGAAAGATTCCGGTTTTCCAAATAGCCTGATTTCACTTTCAGTCACTGACATGGCCGCTTCCAGTCCGTGGTATTCCAGCCCGGTCGCATCGGCACCTCCATAAATCACGGCACTCGCCCCGGCTTCACGTTGCGTAACATCTACCGGCAAGCCAAGAATAGCGCGTGCGTGCAGCTCAAACTCATTCAGCCGCTGGGTACACATGGTCACCATGCCGGTATCATGCGGACGCGGGCTGACTTCAGAGAACCACACGTGCTCGCCCTTTACAAACAATTCAACACCAAACAAACCAAGGCCACCCAAGGCATCTGTCACTTTTCCGGCAACTTCCTGCGCGTTTTCAAGCGCTTTGGGATGCATGGCTTGTGGCTGCCAGCTTTCTACATAATCGCCCTGCTTTTGCACATGCCCGATAGGTGCACAGAAGTAGGTTTCTACCTGCCCGTTTGCATTTTTTGCACGCACGGTCAGCAAAGTAATTTCATAATCGAAATCAATCTGGCCTTCAACAATTACAACGCCCTGATTCACACGTCCGCCAGTGGCGGCATAGTCCCAGGCAGCTTTTACTTCTGACGCTTGTGTGATGCGTGATTGACCTTTACCGGAAGATGACATGGTAGGCTTGATAAAACAGGGATAGCCAATGCCGGCATCAATTGCGGCCTGCAATTCGGCTTCGGAACGCGCGAATGCATAGGGAGATGTCGGCAAACCCAACTCTTCAGCGGCCAGGCGGCGTATGCCTTCGCGGTTCATGGTGAGTTGCACTGCACGCACCGTGGGTACCACGGTCACGCCAGAGGCTTCAATTTCAGCCAGTGCCTCGGTATTTAGTGCTTCGATCTCGGGCACGATAAAATGCGGTTTGACTTGGTTGACCAATGCTTTCAGGGCACTCGCATCCGTCATATCGATCACATGCGCATGATGTGCCACCTGATGGCCTGGCGCGTTTTCATAGCGGTCAACCGCAATCACTTCAACCCCTAAACGCTGCAAGGCAATGATCACCTCTTTACCGAGCTCACCGCTGCCTAACAGCATGACTTTGGTCGCGTTTGCGCTTAATGGGGTCCCTATCATTGCTGCACTCCGATGTAAAAGTGCAATTCTACCATGTGGCATTTATATGACGGTTGGTCGAAATTGATTTAAATCATTCGCAAGGGAATTGATAAGCGTTGGCTCTTGAGGAACAAAAAAACCTCGCAGGTGCGAGGTTTCTTATATCTTTTTTAATCAACTTTTTTAGTTAAGTAAATAAAACGTCTAACTTTAATTGTTGAGATGACTCCATCAAACAGCAATGCCGTGTTTATCCATCCTGTAACGCATGGTCATACGGGTAATGCCCAGAATACGCGCTGCTTTGGACACATTATTACGAGCCTGTTCCAGCGCGCTCAGTAACATGGCCTTTTCAGCTCCGTCCAGTGTCAACTGGGCTTCACTCGTGGCTGAGACTGGGCTGGCGGGTAAATGGCCAACCTGGGGTAAGCCAAGGTCATGCTCTGAAATCACCGGCTGCGTACACATGAGAACCGCACGGCTGATTTGATGACGCATTTCACGAACATTTCCCGGCCAGCGGTATTGCTGTATGGCAATCAGCGCGGTGGGACTGAACTCATGGTGGGGTAAGGCATAGCGTTTTTCAGTCATTTGCCGGAAATAGTTGGCCAGCAACATCACATCCTGGCCACGGTCACGCAGCGGCGGCATCTGCATGGTGATGACATTCAGGCGATAGTACAGATCTGAACGAAAACGGCCTTCGTTGGACATCTGGTATAAATCACGGTTGGTGGCAGCAATAATGCGTGCATGTACCGGCCTTTCCTTGGTAGAGCCGAGGCGGCGAACCATGCGTCTTTCAAGCACATTCAGCAGCTTGGCTTGCAGGCCCAATGGCAACTCGCCAATCTCATCCAGAAACAGCGTGCCATCTTCGGCAGATTCGATCAGGCCCGGACGCGAAGTCACGGCATTGGTGAAGGCGCCCTTTTCATTACCGAACAGCTCGCTTTCTATCAGTTCTGCAGGGAATGAAGCGCAATCTACATGAACAAAAGGTTTATCGTGATTCACACAACTGGCGTGCAAATAACGTGCAACCACATCTTTACCGGTTCCTGTTTCGCCTGTAATCAATACGGTGGGTTGTACCGCATCGCTGAGTGCGCTCAGTTGCGCAATACGTGTGATCTGCTGGCGCACGCTTTGCATGGCCGCACTTTCACCGATCAGCTGTACCGACTCATTCGCCAGCGTATCCCGCTGCCTTGAGTAGTCCAGGCTGGTCTGCAAATCAGTGGTCTTCTCATTCTTCTGAATGATCAACAACAGCTCTTCCAGATCAATCGGCTTTTTCAGGTAGTCGATGGCGCCTAGCTTGATGGCATTCACAGCATCAGTCACGTCGCCGTAAGCAGTCATCACAATAGTATTGATATTTTTGGTGACAAATTCAGGCAATAAATCTATGCCGTTGCCATCTGGCAAACGCATATCGAGCAAGACGATATCCGGCTCAAACTGCTTGACCAGTGATCTGGCATCATGCAGGGATTCTGCGTGCTCACACTCAAAACCGGCTTTTTGCAAGCGCTTGACTACCGCCCTGGCAAAAAGCACCTCATCCTCCACTAGCAAAATCTTCTTTTTGAAGGGGATCAAGATCGATTTATCCGTAGATGTTGAAATGTGTGAAAGCACGCATCCTCCTTATAGTTATAGTTTAGTCTTTGTCGTAGCTAGCTAAAGATTGTTTAGGTTTGAACTCATAGCGCAAGCCAATCCAGCCGGCACGTGGCGCGCCTGGTAACAGGCTCAGCACTTTGCTTTCTTCGCCAAAATTACCACTGGCGTCAAACAAACTTTCAGCTAAACGACCAGCGATGTTATATTCTTTATCAAAAATATTATTCGCTTTTGCAAATAGCTTCCAGCCGTTGCCGAAGTTGTATTGGCTATCCAAGTTGACGATAAAATAACCACCGATTTTGCCGCGTCCGGTTGCGCAATCGTCGCCCCCGTTACAGTCGGCAGCATTGGTCTGGTGGCTGTTATTCTCGTTACCCAGCACATATTGGTTAGAGTAACCAATAATGTTGGTACCGATATTCCAGCTTGGCGTTACAGCATATTGACCGCGCAGTTTCAACTGATGCTGCGGAATCGCAGGGATCCTGTCGCCGGAACGTGCAGTGTAAACGCCATCAGTAGTCACACCGGTAGAATTGGAACCGTTCACGAATTCAACATCGGTATCATAAGTAGCATCCACGAAGCTGTATGAAGCGCTCCATTTAAACTTTTCGATAAAACCATTCACACCCAGATCAACACCCTGGCGCTTGGTTCTGCCTACGTTCTTGAAATAGCCAGCACCAGTTTGCGTGTTAGCTGCCGTGAACTGAATGTCATCATGATTGATGGCATGATAGACACCGGCATTCCAGAACACGTTATCAGTCAATTGACCGCGGCCACCGAATTCATACGTCTTGGCTACCACCTGGTTCAATGGTGGGTCATCTGCCAGTGCGGCTGGCAGCAAGCAAGGAGAAGCCGGGTTTGAACAACCCACTTCAATCGCAGTCGGTGCACGGCTGGATTCACTATAAGAGGTATAAACCGTCAGTGCCTTGGTTGGTGTATAGGTCAGGCCTACGGTTGGATTCAGGCGTGTATAACTGTCTTTCGCTGTCAGGCTGTTGAAGTTATTAGCGGCTGATGCCGGACCACGCAAAGTATCGGTATTGTCGATACGCGTGAAGTTCCAGCTGGCACCGGCATTCAAATGCCAGAATTCATTTAAAGACAAAGTATCCGTTGCAAACAGGCGTGCGGTGTATTGCTTGCCGGTCAAACCTACAGTTTGACGCTGACCCAAAGCACCAGCACCGTCTAATATCGGCGCTCTTGTCGGATCGAAAACGTCACTGCTGCCTGGCGTTCCTGTTATATCCCCATTTACAATCGATTCACTATCATCAGAAACATTGATTTGTTCAGACTGCCTGAAGCGGATCAGGCTGTAATCATAGCCAGCACCTACAACAAACTGGTTTTCCTTGCCCATGAAATCTTGGTTGAATGTTGCCTGCCCTGTTGCGCCATAGGTATTCTGGCTTGTGTGTGTGTTGTTCAACACAGAGCCTATCAACTCACACTCAGCGCCAGGTGCAGCATTACAAGTGATGCCTGGATAACCTTCAAGTGTATCGCCACCTTCAATTTCACCCTCGTAACCATCGCCATTCTTTGTCCTGCGGTTAGATTTCTTGTAATAGACGTTCCCTGACAGCAGGGTGTCATTACTCAGCCAATGGCTGGCATTCAAAGCCAGGAAGTGTGAGTAATTATTGGTCGCATCCGGACGTGTATGAATCTGGTCGCGGTCACCGCTCAACAGGTACTCGGGTGTCAAACCATTACCAATCAGTTTGTTATCCGCGCCAATGTAGGTCAAGTCCAACTTGGTCGTTTCACTTTGCCAGCCTGTTTTGGCGAATAACTGGTTTACATGTGACGGAGAGTATTTTCTCCAGCCATCTTCAGTCGTATGCTGGAAGCCGATCATGTAATCAACTGAACCATCCTGGGAAACACCGCCGTATTCAGCCAGTGCACGTTGACGACCCCATGAGCCTGCTTCATATTCAAGAGCAGCCCCCTGGTTATTGCGTCCGCTCTTGGTCTGGATGGCAATCGCGCCCCCTAAAGTATTCAAACCATATAAAGGGTTAGAGCCTGGAATCAGCTGCATATCACCAATGGCAAAGCTGGGAATCTTGTCCCAGGAAGTCACATCTCCAAACGGCTCGTTGATGCGTACACCATCAATGTAAGTTGAAAGTCCTTGTGGATTTCCCAATAACGAAGAAGCAGAATAACCCCGGAAATTGATTTCCGGTTGCCAGGGGTTACCACCTAGCTCCGTCACAGTCACGCCTTGCATATTATTATTCATATAATCAGCAATCGAGACACCAGTCTGGTTGTTGATAGCAGCAGGATTCGCCATCTGGATATTGGCTGGCACTTTGTGCAAAGGCAAACCAATGCCTTTCAGCGGTGTTGTACTGAACACTTCAACTTTTTGAAGATTCAATGATTCATCCGCTTTCACGATGGCGGTTTGTGCTGCATAAGCAGACACTATGGCAAGCAATAGCGGCTTGACAGTTGTTTTATTCATAAATGTATCCTTTTCCCGAGAATATTGATTTTTAACTTTTTATAAAAGCATATTCATGCAATGCAATTTTTGTTCCGCAATTGCAGCCAAGAAAAAGGTATTTAAAATCAAAGCAGTGAAAATTTAATGGTGTATAACAGCCAAATTATTGGTTGTTATACACCAATTTTATGGTTGTTATTGGTTGTATGCAACCAATTTATAGTGCTGTAGTGAGTGGCTGCAGCGAGATTTCCAGACCGTAAGCATTACGGCCGGGGCGCCAGGCGGCGTCTATCGCGAGAGAAGCAAGGGAAACCAGGGTTTGGCTATGTGAAGGTTGTGAGGAAACAACATTGACCAATGGATAGAAGGCGCGCTGCCACGGCGGGATGGCCAGCATCTGGAAAATGACTTTTAATTCGCGTCGCGGGCGTTTCCCATCCGGCTGCAGGCTTTCACCACCGGAGCGCGCTAATAACAGGAGTTCCAGCCCATCGGATAAAACAACGCCTTGCCCGTAGCGCTTATGCAAGGTAATGGCGGCAGGATTCACGCCCAGGCGAGCCAGGGCAATGCCACGGCCTTTGCTGACTTTAAATTGCACTTGCCAGTCGCCCCAGATCTGGCTTTTACCGCCCTGCCAGACCAATGGTGTTTTTGGCAATGCTGAGGGCTTGCCTACACAGTAAAGCCGCTGCTGGTAATGATGCAGATAAGCCTGGCGCTGCACTGCCTGCCCTTGCAATGGCAGGTGCAGATAGCGGTGCGGCTTCACTGTCGCTAACTGTTGCCAGTAGTTTTGCAATTGCTCGGTATTGGGCATGCGCAGATCAAGCTGCTGAAACCAGTAGCGCAACATATTTTTCGCACGCGCATCACCCAATTGGCGCAAACGCTGGATATCTACCGACTGCCCCAGCCACTCTTCTCGCACATCGCAGGCTAAAACATCCTGACTTGCAAGACTATCAAGCAGGGATTGCGCTTCAGCCATATGACTGGCGCTGCGTGCCAGGGCGTTATCTAATTGCGGGTAGCGCTCGCGTAACACGGGCATCGCCGTCTGCCGCATAAAATTGCGGTCAAAGCTGATATCAGTGTTGCTTTCGTCTTCCACCCACTGGTGTTGCAGATCGTGTGCCTGCTGCAGGATATCCGCTTTGCTGAACTGCAATAACGGCCTGAACAGGCGGCGTTCGGCATCCCATACACTCATGGCAGATAGCCCTTTAACACCTGCGCCGCGCATAAGCTGTAGCAGCAAGGTTTCGCTTTGGTCCTGCATATGATGCGCGGTCACTATCGCCTGCGCACCCAGTTGCTGACGCATGTGTTCCAGCGCCTGATAGCGTGCTTCCCGTGCGGTAGCTTCAACGCCTTGACCACTGCGCAGATTGACATGCACTTTATCCGAATAAAACGGGATACCCTTTTCAATGCACACACGCTCGCACAGAGATAACCAATCATCCGCATGCGGACTCAGCCCATGATGGATATGCATGGCAGATAAAGTGAATGGCAAGCGCGCTGAAAGCTGTGACAATGCATGCAACAGCACAATGGAATCCACACCGCCACTCAGGGCCAGTAGCAGATGTATCGGGGAAGTTTGAGGAGGTTGCGCAGCCAGAAAAGAGGCAATGCTCCCTTCTAACTGCGTCGAAAATACAGAATTATTTGTCACTAGTGGCTTTAAATTTACCGTAACTCATCAGGCGTTGATAACGCGTTTCCAGCAATTGCGGTATTTTTTTGGATTGCAATGTTTTCAGTTGCAGGGCAATGGTCTGGCCAATGCGCTCCATGATATCTTCGTAATTACGATGCGCGCCGCCCAATGGCTCGCTGACAATGGTGTCGATCAGCCCCAGCGACTTCAGGCGGTCTGCCGTGATGCCAAGTGTTTCTGCGGCATCCGACGCCTTGCTGGCACTCTTCCACAAAATAGAAGCACAGCCTTCGGGCGAGATCACTGAGTAGGTTGAATATTGCAGCATATTCAGGTGATCAACCACGCCTAATGCCAGCGCACCACCTGAACCACCCTCGCCAATAACGATACCGATAATCGGGGTTTTCAATTCCGCCATCACATACAGGTTACGGGCAATCGCCTCAGACTGGCCACGCTCTTCAGCACCAATACCCGGGTAAGCGCCTGGGGTATCGATCAGTGTGATGATAGGCATATTAAATTTCTCTGCCAGGCGGAACAGGCGCAAGGCCTTGCGATAGCCTTCCGGGCGTGGCATACCGAAGTTACGGTATTGACGTTCTTTGATATCACGGCCTTTTTGGTGACCCATGACCATCACCGGGATGCCGTTGAAACGGGCAATGCCGCCAACGATGGCCGGGTCATCGGCAAAAGCCCTGTCGCCATGCAGTTCCTGAAAGTCAGTAAACAGGGCGTTAATGTAATCCATGGTGTAAGGCCGCTGTGGATGGCGGGCGACCTGTGAGATTTGCCAGGCAGTTAAATTCTGGTAGGTGTCTTGCAGCAGCTTGTTATTCTTCTTTTGTAATAAATCCAGCTCTTTGGAGATATCCAGTGAATCATGCTCGTCATGAGATGATTGCAGAGCCTCAATACGCTTTTCCAGACCGGCAATAGGTTGCTCGAAATCAAGATAAGTCAGTTTACTAGGCGTTAAACGTTTGGCACTCATTATGAATTCTTTAGTTAAAAAGTTCAGGCATTATAAAGGATTTTGACATTTTCTTTTGATAACCAGCCCTGTAAATTCAGCAGCAGGTCATCGTGCAACACCACTTGCCAGTCTTCGCCCAGCATTAAACTGACTTGCGCAGCCTGGTTGTGATAATCGACCTTGATCGGGCAACGCTTCTGTTCTTCACTGGCATAGCGATAAGGCGTTAACACCGTCATTAACCGCTGCAGGTCAGATTGCCCATTGCAGCTCAGGGTCAGCATTTGTGCAAACCGGTTACGCACTGCGGCAAGGTCATAAAGCTTTCGTGCACTGACACGTATACCGCCGGAAAACTCGTCATTTGAAATGCGTCCTTCCACAATCAACAGCTGGTCTTCCTTGATCCAAGGGGCGTGTTGCAACAATAATTCAGAACCAATCACCACATCAGCCCGCCCTACCGCATCATCCAGCGTGACAATAGCCATTTTGCCACGCTGCGTCATGCGCACGCGCACGCCCATCACTACGCCTGCCAGCAGCTTAGGTTCGTTCTGTGGCGCCAGATCGCTCAGGTTACCTTTAATAAACGGGCCTAACTGTGCCTTGTAACTCAAATAAGGATGGCCGCTCAGGTAAAAACCAAGCGCTGCCTTCTCTTCCTGCAAGGCCTGTTCCGGGCTCCATGCAATCACCGCAGGTAATTGATGCTCAGTCTCTACCACCCCGCCAAACAGGCAATCCTGCCCGGCATGTGCAGCACGCTGCTCAGCGGCGCTGATCGCACCATCCAACCCGGCCAGTAGTGCCGCACGGTTCTGTTCCAGCTTGTCAAATGCACCGGCACGTATCAACGATTCCATCACGCGCCGGTTCACCTTGCGTAGATCCAGGCGCTGGCAAAAATCAAAGATATCCTTGAACGGACCTTCAGCCTCGCGCGAGGCGACAATCAGGTCAATCGCCGCACCGCCTGTACCCTTGATTGCACCCAGGCCATACAAGATTTGCTGCGCACTCATAGGCTTGAACTGGTAAATGCTGGCGTTTACATCCGGTGGTAATACATCTACATGGTTGCCGCTGCAATCATCAAAAAACGTATGCACGTTATCCGTATTGTTCATGTCGGCAGACATGGTGGCTGCCAGGAAAGCGGCCGGATAATGCGCTTTCAGGTAAGCGGTATGGTAAGCCACCAGGGCATAAGCGGCGGCGTGCGACTTGTTAAAGCCGTAGCCGGCAAATTTTTCCAGCAAGTCAAACAGTTCATTCGATTGCTGCAAAGTCAGGCCATTCTTCAGCGCACCCTCGTTAAATATTTCACGCTGTATCACCATCTCTTCGGGCTTTTTCTTACCCATGGCGCGTCGCAGCAAGTCTGCACCACCCAGGCTGAACCCGGCCACCACCTGTGCAATCTGCATCACCTGTTCCTGGTAGACGGCAATCCCGTAAGTTTCTTTCAGGATAGACTCGGTGGAGGCATGCGGATACTCCACGCGCTGGGTCCCGTGTTTGCGTCGGCAGAAATCCGGAATCAAATCCATTGGGCCAGGCCGGTACAGCGCTACGAGGGCGATAATATCTTCAAACAGGTCAGGCTTGGCCTGTTTAAGCATGTCCTTCATGCCGCGCGATTCCAGCTGGAATACCGCGGTGGTATTGGCGGTTTTCAGCAGGTGGTAGCTGCGTTTATCATCCAGCGGGATAGTCTCGAAACTGAGTGGTGGGAGCTCCTCTTGCGCACGTTGCGCATTGGCGTTTTCCAATGCCATATTGAGGATGGTCAGGGTACGCAGGCCCAAAAAGTCAAACTTGACCAGGCCAACGGCTTCCACGTCATCCTTGTCATACTGGCTGACCAGGCTGTCACCATTGGGCTGGCAATAGATAGGTGAAAAATCCGAAATCTTGCCCGGGGCGATCAATACGCCACCGGCGTGCATACCGATGTTACGCACCAGGCCTTCCAGGCGTAATGCCAGGGAAAGTAATTCCGAAACCTCTTCCTCTTTTTCACGGCGCTCCTGCAGTTGCGGTTCTTTCTCCAGCGCAGACTCCAGCGTGATGCCAAGCTCTAAAGGAATCAACTTGGCGATGCCATCCACAAAGTTGAATGGCAGGTCGAGTACGCGGCCAACATCGCGGATCACCGCTTTGGCCGCCATGGTACCGAAGGTGGCGATTTGGGATACCGATGCCAGGCCATATTTGTTCTTCACGTAATCGATGACGCGGTCACGGCCTTCCTGGCAGAAGTCGATATCGAAGTCGGGCATGGATACCCGCTCAGGGTTGAGAAATCGCTCAAACAGCAAGTTGTATTTGAGCGGGTCCAGGTCAGTAATGCCCAGGCTGTAAGCGACCAGTGACCCGGCACCGGAACCCCGGCCCGGCCCTACCGGCACGCCATTATTTTTGGCCCAGTTGATAAAGTCGGCCACGATCAGGAAGTAGCCAGGGAAACCCATCTGGATAATGATGCCGCATTCAAATTGCAGCCGTTCTTCGTATTCAGTGCGCTTTTGCTCTCGTTTAGCCTCATCCGGGTAGAGGTAGGCAAGCCGCTTTTCCAGTCCCTGTTTGGACTGGTCGATCAGGAAAGCGTCCAGGCTTTCTCCGTTCGGCGTAGGGAAATCCGGCAGGTAGTTTTTACCCAGTGTAAGGGCCAGGTTGCAGCGCTTGGCGATTTCTACCGCATTCTGCAAAGCAATCGGCATATCGGCAAACAATACCTGCATTTCTGCCTGTGTTTTCACATACTGTGACGCCAAAAAGCGTTTGGGTCGTCTCTTGTCTGCCAGCACATAGCCTTCAGCGATACAGGTACGCGCTTCATGCGCCATGAAATCATCAGGCGTCTGAAACTGGATAGGATGCGTGGCAACCAGAGGTAAATCCAGTTGCTGCGCAATCAGTACGGTTTGCTGTATGCATTGTTCCTGGGCACGCGACTCCTGGCTGCCGGGCTCATGCACACGCTGCACTTCCAGATAGTAACGTCCCTGAAAAATCTGCGCCCATTGCCTGGCTGATTGCAGCGCCTGGGCCTGGTTACCGGCTTGCAAGGCCTGGCCAATATCACCCGCCAGGAAGCCCGACAGCATCAGCAAGCCTGCATTTTTCTCCTGCAGCCATTCGGTCTTGATTTCTGCCCGTTCACGGTACTGGTTTTCCAGGTAAGCGCGGCTCAGCAACTCGCATAAATGGCGATAGCCTTGCGGGTTTTGCACCAATAACAACATGCGTTGCGGCTGGTCACGCTGCAACGCATTTTCTACCCAAACATCACAACCGAGCAGAGGCTTCAGGCCTTTGCTGCGTGCAGCATTATAGAATTTCACTGCACCAAACAGGTTGGCAAGGTCAGTCAGTGCCAGAGCTGGCATGCCATCTTGCTTGACTGCTTTGACATAATCGCCGATGCGCACAGTGCCATCCACAATGGAATATTCACTGTGGCAACGCAGGTGGACAAATGCGGGCGATAGAGTTGGAGTGAGGGGCGCTTCCATAGGGTTATTTTACCCGCCATCCCCTTTTTTGTGACGGATGCTGATGCAAATAATCTGATTGACAGGGTCAAAATGACCGCCTGATCAAGTAATAAACTACGGTCTTAACAGTTGCAAAAAGCACTTAAGGGCAGTGGCAATATGCACTATGATGTCAGGCTTACTGATAATTGAATGTTACTGATCATGTCTCACGCTATTTCACAGCTTGATGAACCTATTCTTGTGGAAGACAACTTACTGCGCGTGGGCGAAGTACTGCCTTTTTTCCAGCTGGTGAATCATGCTCTGGAAGATATCACGCTTGAATCATTTCAGGGCAAGCGCAAGATACTGCATTTTTTCCCTGGTATCGATACGCCGGCCAGCGCGGATAGCGTACGCAGACTGGATGCACTGGGCAAAACACTTCCTAACACCATTATCCTGAATATCTCCCCGGACCTGCCTTTTACCATGACACGCTTCGCTGAAGCAGAACATCTGGTGAATAGCATTAACCTTTCCTCCTTGCGTGGTCGCGATATGTTCAAGAATTATGGCGTGCTGATCATGTCGAGCAAGCTGGCAGGTTTACCTGCGCGCGCCCTGATGGTGGCCGATGAAAATGATATGGTATTACATGTGGAACTGGTTGATGACCTGACCAGGGAACCTGACTTTGAGGCCGCGCTTAAGTCACTGATGGCTCACTAACAGTTCACCTGCAGCCTGATTACCTTATTTTTTATAAGGTTGATTGCCAACTCGCGAAGCGCTACAGTAGCTACTTTTACCACTTAACCCGTTTTGGAGAACACTATGGCAAGCGTAACGCTTAAAGGTAACCCGGTCGCTGTTGGCGGAAAATTTCTGGCAGTTGGTGATACAGCACCTGATTTTCAGCTGGCAGATGCCAAACGCACATTGGTAGGTCTGGACGCCTACGCTGGCAAACGTAAAGTGCTCAACATTTTCCCTAGCATTGATACACCTACTTGCGCCACTTCTGTGCGCACTTTCAACAAAGAAGCCAGCAAGGCCAGCAACACCGCTGTGCTGTGCATTTCTGCAGATTTGCCATTTGCGCAAAGCCGTTTCTGTGGTGCTGAAGGCCTGGAAAACGTAGTGACTTTGTCTACTTTCCGTGACACTGCAAAATTTGCCAATGACTACGGTGTATTCATCACTGACAGCAGCCTGGCTGGTTTAACTGCCCGCGCAGTGGTTGTACTGGATGAAAACAACAAAGTATTGCATAGCGAGCTGGTAGGCGAGATTGCGAACGAGCCTAACTACGACGCGGCCCTGGCTGTTTTGTAATAGCTCAAGAACGGGCGATTGCTAAAATCGCCTGTACGAGCCAGAATCAACCCCTGATTCACCCAATAAAAAAGCCAGCTTGCGCTGGCTTTTTTATTGGGTGATAGAAACTTAAACGCGCTTGAACAACAAGCTGCCGTTAGTACCACCGAAACCGAAGTTGTTTTTCAAGGCATATTCAATCTTCAAATCACGTGCTGTGTTGGCACAATAGTCCAGGTCACATTCGGGATCCTGATTGAATATGTTGATGGTTGGTGGCGATACCTGATGGTAGATCGACAACACGGTAAACACTGATTCCAGACCACCGGCACCACCTAACAAGTGACCAGTCATTGATTTCGTAGAGTTAACTACCAAATTATAAGCATGATCACCAAAGGTAGCCTTAATGGCATTGGTTTCATTAGCATCACCCAAAGGTGTTGAAGTGCCATGCGCATTCATAAACTGCACCTGGTCAGGGCTGACGCCTGCGTTTTTCAATGCATTGACCATAGAACGGCGTGGACCGTCCATATTGGGTGCAGTCATATGGTAAGCATCTGCACTCAACCCATAACCTGAGACTTCGGCATAGATTCTTGCGCCACGTGCCTTGGCATGCTCGTATTCTTCCAGCACCAATACACCGGCACCTTCACCAATGACGAAACCATCACGGTCTTTATCCCAGGGACGACTTGCCGTGGTCGGATCATCATTGCGGCCAGATAAGGCGCGCGCAGAGGCGAAGCCGCCTACGCTCAATTCTGTAATGGCTGCTTCTGCACCGCCAGCGACCATCACATCGGCATCACCGTATTCAATCATACGCGCCGCTTCACCAATGCTATGCGTGCCGGTAGTACAGGCAGTCACAATAGCAATGTTTGGCCCTTTCAGGCCCAGCATGATAGACAGGTTACCGGAAATCATATTAATGATAGTGCCAGGGATGAAGAATGGCGATATTTTGCGCGGGCCACCGTCATCGTAACTGTCGTTGGTGGATTCAATCAAACCAAGGCCACCAATACCTGAACCAATCGTGACACCGATACGTTCGGCATTGGTTTCTGTCACTTCCAGACCGGAATCCTTGAAGGCTTCCAGGCCAGCTGCCAGGCCATACTGGATAAACGTATCCATTCGGCGGGCATCCTTGGCGGGGATATAGTCTTCGGCATTAAAGCCTTTGACCTCACCAGCAATTTGCGATGCAAATGGCGTCGGATCAAATTTGGTGATGCGGGTAATGCCTGATTGACCAGCGATAAGATTGTTCCAGGCGTTCTGGTAGCCAATCCCTACTGGAGACACCACGCCTAAGCCGGTTACTACTACTCTGCGTTTGGTCATAATAGAAATCAGCCCTCTTGCGAGGGCTGATTAAAAGAATAAGTCAATGAATTACTTGAGATTAGCGCTGACGTAGTCAATCGCTTGCTGAACGGTTGTAATTTTTTCGGCTTCTTCGTCAGGGATTTCGCAATCGAATTCTTCTTCCAAAGCCATTACCAATTCTACCGTGTCCAGAGAATCTGCACCCAGATCATCCACGAAGGATGAAGTGTTTTTTACGTCAGCTTCGTTTGCACCTAATTGTTCACAAACGATTTTCTTTACGCGTTGTTCGATGTCGGACATCTAAAATACCCCTTATTGATAAGTGTCGTGTTCAGTAAACCGGTATTCTAGCAAATCTTGCCCAGAATACCAAAAAACTATTATTAAAATGAGATAGCAAATACTCCTGGCATTTCAACTATGCGCTATACATGCCACCATTCACGTGAATGGTCTCGCCTGTAATGTACGCTGCTGCTGGCGATGCCAGGAAAGCCACCGTCGCTGCAACTTCATATACCTGCCCCAGGCGGCCGGCCGCGATGCGTTCAAGCATTTTGGTTTTAATGTCTTCCGGCAATTCAGCGGTCATATCGGTTTCAATAAAGCCAGGCGCGACACAGTTGACGGTAATGTTACGGCTACCGACCTCTTGTGCCAGTGACTTGGTAAAGCCGGTCATGCCGGCCTTGGCGGCAGCATAATTGGTTTGACCGCCATTGCCCATGTGGCCGACCACGCTGGAAATATTAATGATGCGGCCATTTCGCGCTTTCATCATCGGCCGTAATACGGCCTGGCTCATGCGGAATACGGATTTCAGGTTGGTGTTTAATACGGCATCCCAATCTTCATCTTTCATGCGCATCAGCAAGGTATCTTTGGTAATACCGGCATTATTGACCAGGATAGTCACATCGCCGTACTGGTCGGCAATTTTCTTCAGCACTGCATCAATCTGCTCCGGCTCTGTGACATCCAGCGCCATGCCTACACCATTGACGCCTGCGGCTTTCAGTGAAGTGGTAATCGCATCAGCGCCACTGGCTGAAGTGGCTGTACCGACCACGATGGCGCCCTGCTTGCCCAGTTCCAGAGCAATGGCAGCACCAATGCCGCGACTGGCGCCGGTGACCAGCACTACTTGTTGATTCAGCATAATCTCTCCTTTTTCACAGCGTACTTTTTATTATTGGTTGACAAAAGTTTGGATGGCTTCTTCGTTGACCAGCGCCACACAGCTTACTTCTGCCACGATACGCTTGGCCAAACCAGCCAATACTTTACCCGGCCCGCACTCTGCGCTGATCAGTACCTGCTGGGAAGCTAATAATTGCACCGTTTCAACCCAGCGTACCGGATGATAGAGTTGGCGTATCAAAGCATCCTTGATCTGGGCTGCATCACTGTAAGCGGCGACATCCGCGTTGTGCAACACAGGAACTAGCGGCGTTTGCACAGCTACATTCTTTAAATAATCACGTAACTTTTCGGCGGCAGGCTTCATTAAATCGCAATGCGAAGGCACGCTGACCGGCAACGGCAGTGCACGTTTGGCACCTTTGGCTTTTGCCAGTTCCATGCCGCGCTCAACCGCCGCTTTTTCACCGGCGATCACCACCTGTCCTGGAGAATTAAAGTTAACCGCCTGCACTACCTGGCCTTGTGCCGCTTCGCTGCAGATTGCACGTACAGTGTCATCATCCAACCCTAAAATCGCAGCCATGGCACCCTGACCTTCAGGTACAGCCTGTTGCATGACTTCGGCGCGGAATTTTACCAATGGCAATGCGTCAGCAAAACTCAGCGCGCCAGCAGCCACCAGTGCAGTGTATTCACCCAGGCTATGGCCAGCCATTGCTGCAGGCTGTTTACCGCCAAGGCTTTGATAGACTCGCCAGGTGGCGATGCCAGCAGTCAACATGATCGGCTGTGTATTCTCGGTCAGGTTGATCGCATCATTAGGCTCTGTGGCCATCTTCCAGAAATCCACACCCAACACACTTGAAGCTTCTTCAAATGTTTGTTTAACAATGGCGTGAGACGCCAGGGCCTGCATCATGCCCACAGATTGTGAACCCTGACCAGGAAAGAAAAAAGCAAATGTAGACATAGGCATTTAAAATCAGTAATTAATTAAGTAATAAGCAGGAATCAGGGCTTTTATAAATGCGCATTGCGCAACTCACTCAACGGTGAAATTAAAACCTTACCAGCGCAGAGCCCCAGGTAAACCCGCCACCAAATGCTTCCATCAGTAAAATATGCCCGCGCTGGATGCGGCCATCCCTGATCGCCGTATCCAAGGCTAAAGGAATGGAAGCGGCTGAGGTATTACCGTGCTTATCTACGGTGACAATCACCTTATCCATGGGCATATCCAGTTTTTTGGCGGTTGCCTGCAGAATACGGATATTGGCCTGGTGCGGTACCAGCCAGTCGATATCGGTTTTTTGCATCTGGTTGGCTTCCAGCGTTTCGTCGACAATCTGGTCCAGCGTATTCACGGCAATCTTAAACACCGTATTACCTTCCATCACTACGGTGTCTGGTCCATCCGGGTTACGTGGCACATGCAAATGATTTTCGTAATTGCCGTCAGCATGGATATGGGTAGACAGCACACCAGGCTCATCACTGGTTTGGAGAATGACGGCGCCAGCGCCATCACCCCACAAAATACAGTTACTGCGGTCGGTGTAATCACAAATGCGGGTAAAGGTATCGGCGCCTATGACCAGCACGTTTTTATGCTCGCCTGAGCGCATAAAATGCGTGGCAGTCGCCAAGGCATAGATAAATCCGCTACAGACGGCCTGTACATCAAAGGCAGGACAGCCGGAGATGCCAAGTTTGCGCTGCACCATGGTGGCGACACTAGGGAAGATTTTATCAGGGGTGGTGGTGGCGACGATAATCAGATCAATGTCCTGCGCCTGAATGCCTGCCGCCTCAATCGCATTGAGTGCAGCCTTGGTAGCCAGGTCACTGGTCAGTTCATCGGTGACACGATGGCGCTGTTTGATACCGGTGCGGGAAAATATCCACTCGTCAGTGGTATCGACCAATTTTTCCAAATCAAGATTGGTCAATAAAGTGGGCGGCAGATAGCTGCCAGTCCCTGCAATACGTGTGTGAATCATGGGTGCGATTATGCCTTAAATGGAAAAAAACGCCTAACAGAACAATGGCTGCGAGCGCATCAGGACTCTTCTGCAGTCGCCAGATGTTCGATTTCGAGTTGCGCCTGAATACGCTTTAAAACGCCGCTTTGTGCTTCTTCCATCGCCACGTGAATCGCATGGTAAAAGCCGACGCTATCTGCTCCGCCATGACTTTTTACGACAATGCCACGCAGTCCGAGAAAGCTGGCGCCATTATAAAGACGCGGATCTACCCGCTTTTTGAAAGCTTTTAAGACAGGAAAAGCACCGAGCGCCATCAACTTGGTCAGCCAGTTACGTTTGAACTCCTGGGTGAGGAATTTACCCATCATGTGCGCCAGGCCTTCCGTCGTTTTTAGCGAAACATTGCCGACAAAGCCATCACAGACCACCACATCTGTGGTGCCCTTGAAAATATCGTCACCTTCAACGTTGCCGTAAAAATTGAGATGGCTGCCACGCAGCAATTCAGCCGCCTGCTTGGCCACTTCATTGCCTTTGATATCTTCAGAACCAATATTGAGCAAGCCTATGGTCGGGTTAGGCTTGTTATTGACACAACTCACCACCATGGCACCCATGATGGCAAACTGGTACAGATGTTCAGGCGTACAATCCGCATTCGCACCCAAATCGAGCATAAAGGTACTGCCTTTTTCAGAAGGCAAAGTAGAAGCAATCGCCGGACGATCAATGCCTGGCAATGTTTTAAGAACGAAACGTGCGGTTGCCATCAGTGCGCCGGTATTGCCTGCGCTGACGCAAGCCTGTGCTTCACCGGTTTTCACCATGTTGATCGCCACCCGCATGGAAGAATCTTTTTTGTTCTTCATCGCGCTTTGCGGAGATTCACTCATCAACACCACTTCCGTTGAATGATGCACGCGCAACCGCGGGCTGGGCGAAACATGCAATACTTTCAGTTCTGCCTCTATGGCATCCTGCAAACCGACCAGAACAATATTAAGATTAGGATTCTCGTTCAGGATGCGCACTGCCGCAGGCACGGTCACATGCGGACCGTGATCGCCTCCCATGGCGTCTATCGCAATCACAACTTCCTGTGATTGACCGTGTTGACCAGTAGTCATGTTATTTCCCATGTTCACTGCGCTGCGCCGAAACGCAGGCATACGCCAGATACACAAACGCCGCGCATTTTGTGCGCGGCGCAGTTTGAAACGTTGTTACTTTTTTACCAGCGAATTACTCGCCTTTTGCTGGCATCACTTTACGGCCACGGTAAAAACCGTTTGGGCTCACGTGATGACGCAAATGTACTTCACCAGTTGTTGGCTCGATTGCCAAAGGTGGGTTTGTCAAGAAGTCGTGTGAACGGTGCATACCACGCTTGGACGGTGTCTTTTTGTTTTGCTGAACTGCCATTTTAAATTACTCCAAAATTAACCGCCGCAATTTGTAAATGGGCAGTTTAAAAAACCAGAATTGCTACCTAATCCAGCATTATAAAATATTCCAGAGACAACTGCAAACAAATCCTGCAACTGTCGCTTTTCATTACCTTTATTAGCTGAATGCAGACTCAGATACGCCATTCATTAACTTAATTAACCGGCTTTTTACGGCAAGCTTTATTTATCCAGCTTCAAATTTTTAAGTGCAGCAAAAGGATTGGGCTTTTCACCGGCAGTCTTCTGCAAAGGTGCACATGTCTCTTCGTGCATCACCGCAATTGGCAAGGCCATCAGCAGCTCATCCTCAACCAACGATTCAAATGCAGACTCGGCGCTCGATTCCAGCCAATCCACATCCTCGTCCTCGAGCAAGGCCTCAGGCGGTTCATCACACACTGCAAATTCAAACTGCACATCCAGAAATTGCGGCATGGGCGCAAAACATCGCTGGCAAATAAGCGGCAAATTTGTTTGCACCGCCAAACCAAGCATAGGTAATTGTGCGTCACCAAAATAACGTGGCGGCAAACCCTGCAATTGATAAACAACCGACACCTTGGCCAACGCCTGGTCGTCAGTGACTCCCAGTTCGCTTAAAGCTTCTTGCAGACGCGGCAGCGATGCTATCGTCAGCACCCCTTCGCTCTTCTTTTGCTGCCTGGCCAACTCCTGATAACGTGCGTTCGACAAAAAACTCTCCTTCTATACATTACTCTTTAATATAGCAAACTATGCAGTGATTGACGAATCCTTATATACAGCGCCATAGCCCGTGATTACTTGATACTGGATAAGCTGCAGTTTTTTGTTATAATAACGTCGCTTCACGCAGTGCTCTTTTCGAGAGTACAACCATGGTGCGGTGAGTATTATCGACCATCCTATCCGACGGTCTAGAGAGTACTTAACCACAACCAAACTAGCCAAAACATTGTTGACTGAGACGTTAAAATCCCTTATGAAACAATGTGCTTAACAAAAACTCTGTCCTTTTTTCTTGCTTTAAGGGTAATGTGTGTTTAAGAAAATTTTAGTCGCGAATCGCGGTGAAATTGCGGTGCGCATTGTGCGCGCATGTTCGGAAATGGGCATTAAATCCGTGGCCATCTATTCCGACGCCGATCGCCATGCATTGCATGTCAAAAAAGCTGATGAGGCTTACAACATCGGTTCCGACCCGGTTGCGGGTTACCTGAATGCACATAATATTGTGAATATTGCCGTCGCCGCTGGCTGTGACGCGCTGCACCCTGGTTATGGCTTTCTATCCGAAAATCCGGAACTGGCAGAAGTCTGTGACCGCCGGGGTATCAAGTTTATTGGCCCGGAAGCACATGTGATCCGTCAGATGGGCGACAAGATTCAAGCACGTAATGCCATGATAGATGCAGGCATTCCATGCGTGCCGGGTAGCGATGGCAACCTGGAATCACTCGACGCTGCGATTGCATTAGCAAAAAAAATTGGTTACCCGATCATGCTGAAAGCCACTAACGGTGGCGGTGGCCGCGGTATTCGCCGTTGTGACAGTGAAAAAGACTTACTGAGCAATTATGATCGTGTGATTTCAGAAGCCAGCAAGGCTTTCGGCAAGCCGGAAGTGTTCCTGGAAAAATGCGTAGTGCATCCGCGCCATATTGAAGTACAAATACTGGCTGACTCCCAGGGCAACGTGATTCACCTGTTTGAGCGCGATTGCTCTATTCAGCGCCGTAACCAGAAGCTGATTGAAATCGCACCCTCTCCTCAGTTATCACAAGCTCAACGCGATTATATCGGTGGCCTGGGCGTGAAAGCGGCTAAAGCCGTCGGCTATGAAAATGCCGGTACCGTCGAATTCCTGCTGGATTCAGACAACAATTTCTACTTCATGGAAATGAACACACGCTTGCAGGTGGAACATACCGTGACTGAAACCATCACCGGTGTGGATATCGTTCAGCAACAGATTCGCGTTGCTGCCGGTTTGCCGTTGCAATATAAGCAAAGCGAAATTGCTTTCCGTGGTTTCGCCATGGAATACCGTGTCAATGCGGAGGATCCGCAAAAAGACTTCCTGCCCAGCTTTGGCAAAATCACCCGTTACTATGCACCTGGCGGTCCGGGCGTACGTATGGATGCCGCGATTTACAGTGGCTATGTGATTCCGCCCTACTATGACTCCATGTGCGCCAAGCTGACTGTCTGGGCACTGGACTGGGAAGGCGTGATTGAACGCGGTCGCCGTGCATTGAATGACATGGTGGTCTACGGCGTTAAAACCACGATTCCATACTACCAGCAGATCATGTTGCACCCGGATTTCCGTGCGGCCAATTTCAATACCAGCTTTGTGGAACAACACCCTGAACTGACTGAATATGACGTTGGATTACCGAAAGAATTGATGGCCGCAGCGATTGCAGCTGCAATTGCCGCCCACGAAGGCATTTAATTAACGTATCGCAGATTATTAGATCGACAAGATTATGAGCAAAATACATATCACCGAACTCGTTTTAAGAGATGGTCACCAATCCTTGATCGCGACGCGCATGCGTACCGAAGATATGCTGCCTATCGCCAGCAAGCTGGATGATGTTGGTTTCTGGTCTCTTGAAGCCTGGGGCGGGGCCACTTTTGACGCCTGCGTGCGTTTTCTGAAAGAAGACCCATGGGAGCGCCTGAGCAAGCTGCGCAAGGCTTTGCCTAACACGCCTATCAATATGTTGCTGCGTGGGCAGAACCTGCTGGGCTATCGTCATTACTCAGATGATGTCGTGCATGCCTTCGTCAAACAGGCTGCCGATACCGGTGTTGATGTGTTCCGTATCTTTGATGCGATGAACGATATCCGCAACCTGAAAACAGCGATTGAAGCGGTTAAATCGGTTAAAAAACACGCAATCGGTACATTGTCCTTCACCACCAGCCCGGTGCATGACGTGGCTTACTTCGTCAGCATGGCGAAAGAGCTGGAAGCTTTGGGCTGCGACAGCATAGGCGTGAAAGACATGGCTGGCCTGCTGACACCAACCCTGGCTGGCGAACTGGTCAGGGAACTGAAAGCAGCTGTAAGCCTGCCTATCCATATGCATAGTCATGCCACTTCTGGCCTGGCCAGTATGGTGATGCTGAAGAGCGTTGAAAACGGTGTCGATATTATCGATACCTGTAACTCCTCTTTCTCCGAAGGTGCAAGTCACCCTACCACTGAGAGCCTGGTCGCTGCCTTGCGCGGGACTGAATACGATACCGGCCTCGACCTGGGTAAATTGCAGGAAATCACAGCCTACTTTAAAGATGTTCGTAAGAAATACTGGCAATTCGAAAGCGAATTCACTGGCGTGGATACCCGTGTACTGGTTAACCAGGTGCCGGGCGGTATGATCTCCAACCTGTCCAACCAGCTGAAAGAGCAAGGCGCGCTCAACCGTATGGATGAAGTGCTGGCCGAAATCCCGCGTGTGCGTGAAGATCTGGGCTTTCCTCCATTGGTAACCCCAACCTCACAAATCGTGGGTACCCAGGCAGTATTGAACGTACTTACCGGTGGCCGCTACAAATCCATCACCAACGAAGTAAAGAATTACCTGCTAGGCCAGTATGGTAAATCGCCAGCGCCGGTAAATGCGGAAATACGCCAGAAAGCGGTTGGCAATGCGGAAGTCATCACTTGCCGTCCGGCGGATTTGCTGCAACCGGAAATGACCAAGTTGCAGGGTGAAGCAGAACGCTTTGCTAACAATGAAAAAGACGTGCTGACCTATGCCATGTTCCCGGATATCGGCCAGACTTTCCTGCAAGAGCGTAATGCCGGTTCACTGCAGCCTGAACAGTTACTGAGCAAGGAAGCCGTGACGCAGCAAACCGCTGCTGCACGCTACGCTCCAAATGAATTTAATATCACGCTGCACGGTGAAACCTACCATATCAAACTGACTGGTAGCGGCCATGCCGGTGAAGAGCGCCGTCCTTACTACGTCAAAGTAGATGGTATCTCTGAAGAAGTCTTCGTTGAAACCTTGGACGAAATGGAAATCAGTGATGGTGGCAATTCCAACGGTGGCAAGAAAAAAGCGGCTGCCGTGACTTCCAGTGGCCGTCCTCGCCCTACCCATCCAGGCTGCGTGACTACTGCCATGCCAGGCACTATCGTGACTGTTAAAGTAAACGTTGGTGACAAAGTGAATGCCGGTGATGGCGTACTGGTGATCGAAGCCATGAAAATGGAAAACGAAATCCAGTCCAGCAAAGCAGGTACTGTGGTTGCTATTCACGTAGCCAAAGGCGATAGCGTAACGCCTGACGAAACGTTGATTGAAATTCAACCTGATTAATCACCAGAGTAATCAACCGGTTTGATCAAATGCTAAAATCCCCGAATATCCTTCGGGGATTTTTTTATCCTAATGACTAACCAAACCTTAATTCTTGCCTCTTCCTCCCGCTACCGCCGCGAAGTACTGGAAAAACTGCATCTGCCGTTTAAATGCGTGTCGCCAGACATTGATGAAACACCATTAGCCAGCGAAAGCCCTGAGCGAACTTCTTTAAGGCTGGCCGAAAGCAAAGCACGCAAAGTCGCAGAGAGTCACCCGAATGCTCTGATTATCGGCTGCGACCAGGTAGCCACGATGGATGGCCTGCAGATAGGCAAACCGGGAAATCACGAAAACGCAGTCAAACAACTCACCATGCTCAGTGGCAGAGAAGTGGTTTTTCATAGCGCTTTATCTTTGTATGACAGCGCCAGCCAGCATATGCAAGCCACTATCGTGCCCTATTACGTGAAATTCAAAACACTGACACCGCTGCAAATCGAAACCTATCTGCAACTGGAACAACCCTATGACTGCGCTGGCAGCGCTAAATCAGAAGGCATGGGCATCGCGCTGCTCGACTATATGCGTGGTGATGACCCCAACGCACTCATTGGCCTGCCTGTGATTGCACTGGTCAACATGCTGCGGCAAGCTGGCATTGATGTCTTATCCCTGCCACGTACCTAGCTTATATTAGATATCAAACGGACGCTGTTAACTTTTGAACGGCTGCCGCGTTTACAGAGTCACAAGCATACAAGCACACACAACAACGAGAGGATATTCATGCGACTCAGCTCCCTGCTACTTTTATCACTGGGTAGTTTTTCACTCGCTCACGCGGAAACCGCCATCATCAGCCCACAATCAGATCAAAACGGTGTCGCCGTCACGATCTACAACGAAGATCTGGCCCTGGTCAAAGATAGCCGCAAACTCAAATTGAATAATGGCTTATCCGCTTTGTCATTCCGTGATGTCAGCGCGCAGATCAAGCCGGAAACCGCCCTCTTGCGCAGCCTGTTGCCCAATACCAGCCTGCAAGTGCTGGAGCAAAACTTTGATTTTGACTTGCTCAGCCCGCAAACATTACTAGAGAAATTTGTTGGACAGCAAGTCAGTGTAATCAAAACCAACCCGACTACCGGCGCCGAAACTGAAGAAACCGCCACCGTACTCTCCGCACAAAATGGCATCGTGCTTAAAATCGGCAATCGTATCGAAACAGGGTTTCCAGGCCGCATCGCCTATCCGAATGTGCCAGGCCAACTGCGTGACCGCCCAACGCTGACCACGCAGGTGCAATATAAAGGTGCTGAACAAGCCAGTGTGGAATTAAGCTACCTGACCGGTGGCCTGAACTGGAAAGCCGATTACGTCGCTGAATTGAGCAGCAAGGAAGACACCATAGACCTCTCAGGCTGGGTGACCCTGAACAACACCAGCGGCACGTCTTACCCTAACGCCAAGGTGCAGTTAGTGGCAGGAGATGTAAACCGTGTGCGTGAAGCCATCCGCCCAAAAACCATGATGATGCGCTCAGAAGCTATGGCCGCCGATGCGCCTATACCAACTGAGCAAGGCTTGCTGGAATACCATCTCTATACGTTGCCACGCGCAACCAGTATTGCCGAAAATCAGACCAAGCAGGTGGCACTGCTCACCGCCCATCAGATTCCTGCACGTAAAGAGCTGGTGTTAACCGGCGCTGATTACTACTATCAAGGCCAATACCGTGACGTAGAGAAAAAGCAGAAGGTGCAGGTCTACGTCGAGTTTGAAAACAAGGAGAGCAGCAAACTGGGCATTCCATTACCCAAAGGCACCATGCGCGTTTACAAAAAGGATAGCGATGGCACTGCGCAGTTTGTTGGTGAGGACCAGATCGATCACACTGCTAAAAACGATACTGTCCGCCTGAAGCTGGGCAATGCGTTTGATGTCACCGCAGACCGCGTGCAAACCGATTTTAAAAACCTGAGCAAGAGCAACAACCAGGTGCCGCTGTATGAAAGCGCCTATGCCATCACCTTGCACAATGCCAAAAAAGAAGCGGTGACGGTCAATGTGCAGGAGCCTATTAACGGTGACTGGAAAATCCTCAATGAATCGCAGCCGCACAAAAAAACCAGCGCCCATCAAGCAACCTGGAAAATCAACGTTCCTGCTGAAAGCGATGTGACTTTGAAATACCGTGTACAAGTGAAGTATTAAATCATTCGCCATTTCCATCTAACTGGAAACGGTGATCTATCAAGCTAAAAAGCATCCTTTCACAAGGGTGCTTTTTTTATGTCGGCCGTGGGATAATTCAGCTTATTCAATCAAACAGCAAACCTATGACAACCGGCACGCTTTATTTCATTCCCGTCCCCCTGGCAGAAGATACTTCGCCGCAACAAGTCGTGCCGCCAGAAGTGATCAGCCGCATGCATAGCTTGCAGCACTTTATCGTCGAGAATGAGAAAACCGCCCGCCAGTTTTTAGCCGCCAGCGGACATCCGGTGCCGATCCGTGAACTGACGTTTGCCCTGCTGACCAAAGACACGCAGCCTAAAGACCTGCCAGCACTGCTTCAACCATTACAAAAAGGGATGGATGTTGGCCTGATGAGTGAAGCCGGATGCCCTGGCATTGCTGACCCCGGTGCGGCGCTCGCTGCGGTAGCGCATCAGAAAAACATTCGTGTCGCACCGCTCATCGGCCCCAGCAGTTTGCTATTAGGCTTAATGGCAAGCGGCTTGAATGGTCAGCGCTTCACGTTTCTGGGCTATTTACCTAGCGAGAAATCTGAACGCATCAAAGCTATTAAAGGGATCGAGTTTGATTCTAAAAAACAGCAGGCGACACAGCTTTTTATAGAAACTCCCTACCGCAATCAGCATATGCTGGAAGACCTGGTTGCCAACCTGCAGCCACAAACACGTTTGTGCGTAGCCTGCAATATCACAGCTGAGGATGAATTGATTGTGACCAGGACTGCGGCTGAATGGAAGAAAGCGTCATTGCCGGATGTGCACAAAAAACCCACAGTCTTTTTATTGCTGGCTTAATCGAGCTTTGAGATTCACACATTAAAAGCGAACAGTCCTGACGCCATTTACCGTTTCTGCGTTAAATGTCTGTTCAGTCTTGTCATAATTGCTTTGGGCTTGCTGCACTTCTTCAATATGTGTTTCTGACCATACCCGTAATGCTGCCAACAGACCCACCAGGGTTTTACCCAATGGCGTAATGGTGTATTCGACTTTTGGGGGCACAGTTGGATAAATAGTCCGCGCAATCAAACCATCCCGCTCTAACCCACGCAGCGTTTGCGTGAGCATCTTTTGTGAGATTCCGCCAATCTCGCGCTGCAAAGCACTAAAACGCTTGGTTTCAGATTCGAGCAACCCAAGTACCAGCACGGCCCATTTATCAGCGATCCTGTTTAACACTAGTCGCGTCGGGCACTCAGTTTGATATGCATCCCAGCTGCTGGATATTTGCAAAACGTTATCAGTATCCTTGCTCATCATCCCACCCTTTGTTTGCTTCAGGTTATTAAGTTACTTTTAGGTGCCTACTTACTAATAGTGACTAAGGAAATTATGATCTGCAACACCATAACTCACAAGTGGTATGCAACTGTATTAAGGAATGCATTGATTTGACAACACTGTTAACGAAAGGAATCACCGCCATGGCACAAGATGACACCCAACAAAACAAACAATTACTGGCAGATTTTGCCGCTGCTGTCTTTGTTAAAAAAGACTTCGCTCAATTACCGCAGTTCATGCAGCAGGAATATATTCAACATAACCCGCTGGTGCCACAAGGATTAAGCGGATTTCAAGTATTTTTTGCGGATTGGTTTAAAGCAGCCCCAGACTGGCACTATCAGCTGGAAAAACTGGTCGCAGAAGGTGATATGGTATGGGCGTATGGTACTTATTCAGGAACGCACCAAGGTGACTGGTTAGGCATCCCTGCTACCGGCAAGCATTACAGCATCCATGCAGTGGATATTTTCAGAATCCAGAATGGCAAACTGGCAGAGCACTGGGATGTGCTGGATACTTATGGGCTATTTAAACAACTAGGCGAGATTAAATAATCGCTATTTCACGTTATAAATGCAAAGCCTGCTAACGCAGGCTTCTTTACTTAAATCGGCTATTGAGCTTCATTCCCTCTATTAATCGTTATTACCTTTATTTACCTTGCGGCATACCAGCAGCACCTCATCCACCCCTGTGGTATCTATCATTCCCGTGACAAGGTCGAGCTTCTTCTGGAAACGTACACCAATCGGCATGAATACGTTGTTATACCACCACAATGCGCGTTTACGTCTATGGGTGAGAAACCACATGCCTAGATCAAGCAGGCGTGACGATTTCGGCTGCATACCGTAAACAGCACTTTGCTCGATTTCAAAACCATATTTGGCAAGCTTGGCAATTAGGGATTCTGGTTCATAGCGGCGACAGTGCCCGACAAAGTCGTCAAACGGTGTCCACTGCGATGGATGCAGCGGCACCGAGAGCAGCAATGTCGCACCGGGTGCAGCCACACGCGAGAGTTCGGATAAAGCGCCATCGTCGTCATCGACATGCTCGACAATATCGAAAGCGCATACCAGGCCGAATATACCATCCTCAAACGGCAGCGCCGAAACCAGGCCCTGCATCGCATTTGCACCATGCGCCTGTAACTTAGTAACTGCGGGTGCGCTGATGTCTACGAAATGCGTGCCCTTGATAGGTAATCGCGGTCTTAAGCCCGGAGCGATTTCAAGTCGAGTTTGAGATTGCGAGATTAAAGATGAAACTAGCGGCCAGGTATTGAAGCGATCAGGGCTAACTAGCCGCGCATCCGTCCATAGCGGGTCGTAGAATTGCCGGTTTGCTTCAATGAGTTCGAGGTCTTTACTGACAGTGGATAGCGCTGGATTTTTCATGCAGGCATACTAACAGCAGATTTGAAATAGCAGGAAAAAACATGCATCACCAACAGCTGCCATCCCACCAAGCATTTACTTAGCTCCTTTATTAGCCACTCCAAACGGAATATGCACCATCGGGATATCTCCAGCAGAAGATTTCAAATGGCTTCTTTGATCATCAAAGAACATATGTGGCTTTAACACCGAGAGAATTCTGGCTTTTTCCATGCCACCAAGGAAAAACGACTCATCTGCTGAAACGCCCCATTCTTTTAGGGTTGTGACGACACGTTCGTGAGCTGGCGCACTTCTGGCTGTAACAATGGCGATTTTCAGTATTTTTTTATAATCGGGATTTTCGCTCAGCAGTTTGTCTTCCAGCTTTTGCATTAAAGATAGCTTTTTAAACAAGTCAGCCAAAGGCCCGGCCTGGTGTGGGATAGATTGCTTGGCAACCTCATGCGCTTCAAATTCGGTTAGATCATTATTCGTTTTAAAAACGGCTTCAGCTTCGTCATCGGCAATCACCCCATCAAAGTCAAAGGCAATCCTCAATTCTGTATCAGTTTCATCGTCATAGACTTTGGATGGCAAAACCACGCCTGCGGGATAATCTAAATCTATGGCGCTTTGCACATCCGCTTCATTCGCACTCAGGAATAGCGAGGTATTGAATGCGGGAATATATTCATGCGGAGACCTGCCTGTCATAAAACTGGCGCGTGAGATGTCCAGGCCGTAATGTTGAATTGATCTGAACACTCTCAACCCTGTTTCTGGTGAGTTTCTTGATAACAGCACAACTTCTACCGGTAACTCTTTGGGAAAGGCTTTGTTAATTGCCAGGAACCTGCGAATAAAGGGGAACGCAACGCCTTTAGCAAACGGAACATCAATGTTCTTTTCCTGATGCTGGCGATACTCCTCTACGCCCTGAGTTTTATAAACCTCATGAGATTCAGTTAAATCAAACAAAGCGCTTGAAGCAACACTGATGACTAACTTTTGTTCAATTGGATAAGCCATAACCTATTATTTTTATTTAGTTTTCTTATATAGGCTAAATATTATTGCCCGCGCATAAACATCTTATCCAGGTCATTCAAACTCACCTGGAACCAGGTTGGCCTGCCGTGATTACACTGCCCGCTTCTTTCAGTGATTTCCATATCCCTTAGCAAGGCATTCATTTCAGTGATGGTGAGCTGCCTGTTGGCTCTGACAGCGGCATGGCAAGCCATAGTGCCTAATATCTCATTTTGACGCTCTTGTAACACGCGGCTGGCACCATACTCATTCAAGTCACGCAAAACAGCGCGTGCGAGGGCAACTACGTCAGCCTCTTGCAGCATGGTAGGCACGGCACGGATAGCAATCGTCGTCGGGGATAAGGTCGCCAGGTCGAAACCTAGTTTATGCAAGGTATCGCTGCCATTCAGGCTTTGCAGGGTGGCGACTTCTACCTTTTCGGCATAGAAGCTGATCGGGATTAATAAAGGCTGTGTAGCAATTGCCTGTTCACTCAGGGCATTTTTCAGGCGTTCGTACATGATGCGCTCGTGCGCGGCGTGCATATCGACGACGACCATGCCTTGCGCGTTTTGAGCCAAGATATAAATGCCATGCAGTTGCCCCAGCGCAAAGCCTAATGGATATTGTTGTGGCTCTTGCGCGGCTTCTGGAATCAGCACTGCTTCAGACAGCGAAATGGGATTCAGAAAATCTTCAGCAGAATAACTTTGTTGCCCGCTACCAATCGCGCTGGCTTCTGTTCGTTTTAAATCGCCGTAAAGCTGACCATAAAACTGCTGGGCCAGCGCGGCGCCATTGCTGACATGATTCGATTGATAACCACCATCAAACACCGAACGGTTTTGCAGTGGTATTTCAACTTGCTGGCGTGGCATGGACACGCCAGGCGTAAACGGATTAAATGGCGCTTGCACCGGCTGGCTGGCTTGAATCTCGGCGGATGTTTTGCCCAAGGCTTTGTGCAGGCTGTGGAAAATAAAGCGATGCACGGCTTGTGATTCACGGAAACGCACTTCAGTTTTGGCCGGGTGTACGTTGACATCGACTAATGACGGATCCAGTTCGAGGAATAGCACAAATGCCGGATGCTTATCGCCATGTAGTACGTCCTGATAAGCCTGTTTGATCGCGTGCGCAATCAGCTTGTCGCGTACAAAACGGCCATTCACAAACACATATTGGGTATCGCGACTATGGCGCTGGTAAGTTGGCGAAGCAGTCATGCCCCACAAGCGCAGACCACCATTGCCTTCATCCAACCACACGCTTTGTGAGGCAAACTCGCTACCTAAGACATCAGCAATACGTTGTTGTGGCGTATTTGCAGCAAGCCGCATAATAGCCTTGCCGTTATGTTGCAGCAAAAAGCCAATTTGCGAGCGCGACAAGGCGATGCGGGTAAAAGCATCTTCACAGTGGCCGAACTCGGTATTCTCGGTTTTAAGAAATTTTCGCCGCGCCGGGGTATTGAAGTACAAGTCATGCACCTCAACGATGGTACCCTCATCAAGCGCTGCAGGGCTGATTGGCTGGCCTTGCGTGCCTTCAGCACTGATCTGCCAGGCATGGCTTGAAGCCTGCTGGCGGCTCGTCAGTACGGTGCGTGAAATTGAAGCAATACTTGCCAGCGCTTCACCACGGAAGCCGAGACTGCCAACCTGCTCCAGGTCTTCCAGGCTTTGAATTTTGCTGGTGGCATGCCGCGTTAGGGCTAGCTCCAGTTCATCTTTGGCAATGCCGTAGCCGTTATCAGTGACTTTTAATAATTTTGTACCGCCTTGAATTAATGCCACTTGAATCTGGGTGCTACCGGCATCAACACTGTTTTCGAGCAGCTCTTTCAGCGCTGAGGCCGGGCGCTCAACAACTTCACCGGCGGCAATTTGACTGATGAGTTGATCGGGAAGTAGTTTGATTTGCATCTCGCTATTCTAAAGGAAACTCCGAAATAAATGGCTACACGGGCAAATTTATGCGTTTCGCGGTACTCGAAATCCTCATGTACTGAAATGTACACTCCGGTTTCTGCGTTCCGTGCGCCTTGAACTTTATTCTGCTCGCTCACTTATTTCGAAGCTTCCATCCCGTTTTGCTAGAATGGAGGCCATGTCGCTTTCCGATTTTCAGGCCTACCTCAACCGTTTTGCCCTCGCCCGCCAGTTGAAACGCCAGCATCACTTTTATGTCGGTCCGACCAATTCAGGCAAAACCTACCAGGCTTTGGAAACCTTGCGTAAAGCGCAGTCTGGCGTTTACCTGGCGCCACTACGCTTACTGGCGATGGAAGTGCGTGACCGGCTGATGCAGGCAGACGTGCCATGCAACCTGGTGACGGGTGAAGAGCGTGTAATCGTTCCTGGCGCAAAGCATACTGCGTCCACGATTGAAATGCTGCGCCCTGATATGGCAATTGATGTTGCCGTGATCGATGAAATCCAGATGCTGATGGACCCGGACCGTGGCAGTGCATGGACAGCCGCATTAGTCGGCGTACCAGCCAAACAGGTATTTATCTGCGGCGCCAACAGCGTGACGGAAAGCTGTACACGAGTGCTGGACGCGCTGAATGAGCCTTATACCCTCACCCACTTGCAGCGCATGACGCCATTGGTGATCGAAGACGCCAGTATTTGCGGTGAGCGTTACCATGCGGCCAAATTGCGCAAAGTATTACAGGCCGGGGACGCCATTATCGCGTTCAGCCGCAAAGATGTGCTGACGCTTGCAGCACGTATTCGCCAATGGGGATTTCAGGTTGCCACCATTTACGGCGCGCTGTCGCCGGAAGTGCGTCGAGGCGAATCTGCGCGCTTTGCCTGCGGTGAGGCGCAAATACTGGTTGCCACAGATGCAATTGGCATGGGGCTTAATCTGCCTATCCGCAGGGTGATTTTTGCCAATATCCATAAATTCGATGGTGTGGCGCCCCGCATGCTGAATGCCACCGAAATGCGGCAAATCGCCGGGCGTGCCGGGCGGCATGGCTTGTATGAAACCGGTTTTGTCACCGTGCTGGAAGATGACGAGCAATGGCATCTGAATGAAATGCTGGGCTGCGATGATACCGTAGCACCCTTCGCCCTGCCCATGGCAGTCAGCGGTGGTGACATTGAAGCCTTAAGCCAACAAATAACCACCTGGCGGCTGGCTGAATGTTTGGAGTATTTGCACACGCAATATCAACGACAAGCTGGCGTGCAGGCCATGCAATGGCAAATCACTTCTTTGCAGCATCAGCAGGCGCTATTGATTGATGAAACCGCCCCGCAGATGGCTATGCGTGATAAATACCGCCTGCTGTGCGCCCCACTGGCGATACAAGTGCCGATTGCACGGGATTACTTTGTGCAATGCATACAAGCCATTTATCACCAGCAGCCACGGCCCTTGCCCGTATTGCCGGAGTGGCTAAAAGGCCAGCAGGCGCAATATCTCGAACAAGCGGAACTGATTTGCCAGCATTTGAGTTTGTATAGCTGGTTAAGTTATCAATACCCGCGGGTTTTTCCGGATGGGGAGTTGGTGAGTGAGGCGCGGAAGCAACTGAATGGGTTTATTAGCCGGGCGTTGCGGGTGCAGGCGGGGTATGGGCAGACACAGAGAGAAGCGGAATTGGCGCAACAGCGCTAAAAACCCAATCAGCAAAAGCTGTCATTCCGGCGTCGGCCGGAATCCAGGCAAGGTTAATGTTGAACTCATTCACATGTAGAGCTAGTGCTGCACTTTCTGTGAGGTGTAATTAGGTATTTTTGAGATGGTTTAAACATTCTTTTTCGCCACTAGGCGACCCTCTTTCTTATGCTTGTCCATAAGAAAGAAGGCAAAGAAGAAGACACCTTAGCCTCCGCTTATTTCCTGCGTTGCTCGTCCTAGGACTTTCGTCCGTAACCGGACTCTATGTGGGCGTCCAACGAAACTCGCCCTAATGGCTTGCAAAGAACGCAAGCCACCGCGGAACTCGAACAGATGCTGGCCGACAACCCCCACGCTGATTGCGCTACTCAGCGCGTCAGATAGGGGCCCGGGGAAACCACACGCTTTCAATTTGAGTGTAATTCTTTGCATTGCATCACGCCCGAATCTCGTTGGCAAAGATCAGAAAAATAGTTTTGGGAATTTAGGTTTTAAATCTTGAATTCACTCAGCGCTCATTATTCTATGCATTAAACAAAGGTAGCATCGTGGTGGTGTTAAATGGGTCCCCTATCTGACGCGCCGAGTAGCGGAGGCAAAACAAGATGAAGGGAGCGTTTGTTTGAGTCCCGCAGTAGCTCACGTCTTGTGTGAGCTACCAGGTCGAGTTTCGCGACCGCTGGTTTTGACGAGCAACGCAGGATACAAGCGGATGCTAGGGTGCATTTCTTTTGGTTACTTATTCTTTGGGCAAGCAAAGAAAAGTAACTCGCTGAGAAAGCGAAAAAGAATGCTAAGTATTAAAGAAATATCTATTAAAACCTACCGAAAGGATTATGCCTTATCAATTAAAGTGACCAAGCTGAAAATTAACCTGGCCTGGATTCTGGCCCATGCCAGAATGACAAACACCAAATGTCAGGAGAGCTTACGCTTATTTCTTAGAAAACGAAGGGTTAGTCGCGACATACGACTTCACCCCTGACAAAATCGCATTCACCAACTTATCCTGGTAACCATCATCATTCAACCTGGCCTCTTCATCCGGGTTACTGATAAACGCCGTCTCAACCAGAATCGAAGGAATATCCGGAGATTTCAGCACCGCAAACGCCGCCTGTTCCACATACTTTGAATGCAAAGTATTAATTTTTGCGATTCTGCCAAGTACGCCTTTACCCAGGCGGATACTGTCGTGAATCGTCGCGGTTTGCGATAGATCCAGCAAAGTACGCGCCAGGTCCATATCTCGCGTATCGATTGCCACGCCACCAATCAAATCCACCGCATTTTCTTTCTTCGCCAGGTAACGCGCACCGGCACTGGTAGCGCCGCGCTCGGATAAGGCAAATACGGAAGAACCACGCGCGGTGCTGTTAATAAACGAATCTGCATGGATAGATATAAACAGGTCAGCTTTCGCTGCTCGTGCTTTTTTGACACGGTCACCCAATGGCACAAAATAATCGCCATCACGGATCAGGATCGCCTGCATATTATCTTCAGCATCAATCTGTTGTTTGAGTTTGCGCGCTATTGCCAACGTAATATTCTTTTCGTGGCTACCCTTGGCACCTCTGGCACCGGGATCCTCGCCACCGTGGCCAGCATCAATTGCAATGGTGATGATTTTCTGGCCCGGTTTGGCTTGTTTAACCGGTTTTTCAACGGGCTTGTCTGCTGGTTTTTCTGCTAATGGTTTTTCCACTGGCTTTTCTACAGCAGGATTGGTGCTTGCAGGCTCTGCCACAGGCTCGCTGGTAGTGCCTGGTTTTTCCTCAGTGTTGCCAGCTTCTAATTCCTGCAGTTTTTTTGTATGGGCCAAGGCCGGGGAACCTAAAGGCGGTTCAGAGGTAGCGGTTGCCGGGGCAATGCTGATCGCCAGGCGCTGTTGCGAGTTACCGGCATTCATATCAGTCACTAAAGGCTTTATATCCGATTTGATATCAAATACCAGCCGCGTGGTGGTTTCGCTAAATGGCGCAATACGGATTTTAGAAAGATAAGGATGCTGCGGGTCCAGCTGCGGCGGTAGCGCCTTTAAGGTCGGGCTGATGGCGACGGTATCCATATCGATCACCACACGAAACGGGTTATCCAGCGTGAATATCCGGTATTTGATCTGCTGGTCCAGCAATAGCTCCAAATGCACCTGACTGCCCTGCTGCTGCAGATTGGCGAGTATCACTTCCGCGGCTTGTGCCGACATGCTGAATGCAAATAACAAGGCGATCAACCATCGTTGCAGGGTGTTAAAACGACTCACTGGCATAAACCTTCCAATGATAACGGCTGCTTGCTTGTGATATGCAGCACCCGCCCATGTGGCAAAATATCAAATCGAATCTCAATATCGGCAATTGGTAATAAAGAACCAGCATTCTCCGGCCACTCGACCAGACAAATACTCGTAGCATTGAAGTAATCCCTGAATCCGGCGGCTTCCCACTCTTCAGGGTCTTGAAAGCGGTACAAGTCAAAATGGTAACATGAACCGATGGCGAGATTGTAAGGTTCTACGATGGTATAGGTGGGACTTTTGACTTTGCCGATATGGCCCAGCGAATGCAGCACGCCACGTACCAGGGTGGTCTTGCCGGCACCCAGGTCACCGTGCAGATAAATCACCTGCCCAGGCTGTAACTGCTTTGCCAGCAAACCTGCCGCATGTGTGGTCGCTGCTTCGTCTTTTAAAATCTGTGTAGAATACGTTTCTGTCATGTCACACCATTCACATCCCGCTCCCATTCACTTACCTGATCAGCATGCTGCCCTGAAAATGGCGGCCACGATCAAGGACTGGGCGCGCGAATTGGGCTTTGGCAATATCGGGATTACCGATACTGACCTGTCCGCCGCAGAGCCAGGGTTTATGCGCTGGCTGGAAAAAAAATACCATGGCGACATGGATTATATGGCAAAACACGGCTCCAAGCGCAGCCGGCCGGCAGAATTGGTGCCGGGTACCTTGCGGGTGATCTCGGTGAGCCTCAATTACATGCCGGACGATGTACAGGACGGCTGGAAGATTCTTGAAGACACGAATAAAGCATATGTCGCCCGCTATGCCATGGGGCGTGATTACCACAAAGTCATGCGGCAAAAACTGCAACAACTCTGCACGCGTATTGAAGAAACTTATGGCAGCTTTGAGTACCGCGTATTTGCCGATAGCGCACCGGTGCTGGAAGTCGCGCTGGCGACCAAAGCCGGCGTGGGCTGGCGCGGCAAACACACATTGCTGCTCAACCGCCAGCAAGGCTCCTGGTTTTTCCTGGGCGAAATTTATACCAACCTGGCGTTGCCGATTGACCCGCCTACCAGTTCTCATTGCGGCAGTTGCAGCGCGTGTATCGATATCTGCCCTACCCAGGCCATAGTGGCGCCTTATGAACTGGATGCCCGGCGTTGTATTTCATATTTAACCATCGAGCACAAAGGCAGTATCCCGCCGGAGCTACGGCCTTTAATCGGCAATCGCGTGTATGGTTGTGATGACTGTCAGCTGATTTGTCCCTGGAACAAGTTTTCTGTCTCCAGCGAAGAAAGTGATTTTGCTGTCCGCAATGGCCTGGACAGCACGGACCTGGTGACCTGCTTTACCTGGACAGAAGCGGAGTTTCAGCAGCGCATGGCAGGCAGTGCGATTTACCGCATAGGCTATGTTCAATGGTTGCGGAATGTGGCGGTAGGATTAGGCAACGCACCGACTTCGCCAGAAGTTATCGCTGCATTGGAAGTTAGACTACAGGATGATAACGAGATGCTACGAGAACATGTAGCGTGGGCTTTAGAACAACATAATTTATAAAAATAATAATAAATAACATGCACTTAATTATTAATATTAAAGTTATTTATTCAGTAATTCTGGTGAAATTCAGACAGATATATCTGCAAGTAATGCTGCTCCCAGCATCCCCGCATTGTCTCCTGACGATGATAAACTTACTTTGACTTTATCCCGTAACACACGAATCAAATCAGTCTGCAATCGATAAATAAATGACGCTTCCATTAATGCCCAGGAAGACACTACACCCCCGCCAATTACCACATTTTCCACATCCACAATATTTAGCGTCAACGCTATCGCCTGAGCCAGTTTTTCCCCTGCCAGGGCAAATACTGACTGCGCTTGTTTATCGCCTTGTGAGGCTAACGTTGAAACTTCATGCGCGGACAATTGCTTGCCGGTTTGCCTGGCGTAGTTTTTACCAATGGCTGTGGCTGATGCATATTGTTCTACGCATCCGCGGTTGCCACAGCCACATTCCGGACCGTCATGCTCGACAATCAAATGACCTAATTCCAGTGCGTACCCATGTGCCCCTGCCCAGACTTTACCGTTGGCAACCAATCCACCACCAATCCCGGTACCAAGACCTGCATATAGCAAACCACCTGCTGGCAGTTCGAGCGAGCAGTATTCGCCATAGGCCGCTGCATTGCCATCGTTAAATACGAGTACTTTCCTTCCGAGCAGTTGTGATAAATCCCTGCCTAAATTGACGTTAAGCAACCCGGGAAGATTCGGTGATTGGGCAAGCAAACCAGACTTTGGATTGATAAAGCCCGGGAAACCTATGCCTATGCTCTGTATCTCAGGATGCTTATCCAGCATGGCCTGAATTGCTTTAGCCGTTACCTGCAATATTTGCTGCCAGGCTTCTCCTGGCGGATATTGCTTGCAAATATTTGAGTAGTTGGCCTGGAAGCGGGTTTCTTCTAACAATGTAAGATTTGAGAAGACACCCAATCTTAAATTAGTGCCGCCGACATCCAGACCCAGGCGCAAGGCTGTACTGGATTCAGGCATAGGCACGCCCACTTTCTTTTACCAGTTGTTTGAATACGGATACCTTTTCATCCGTAAGCTGGTCCCAGTGCATACGCCAGGCCCAATTATTGATGCTGGTGCCTGGTGTGTTCATCCGCGCACTGCCATCCAGCCCCAAAATATCCTGCATGGGGACAACAGCAAGGAAAGCAATACTATTTAATGCCAACCGCATTAATGCTAATGGCATTTCAGGTGAGTCTTGTTGCAGGTAGTCCTGTAAATGCAACCGGGCGCCCTCTTCTGCTTCCTGGTACCAGCCAAGCGTTGTATCGTTGTCGTGCGTGCCGGTATACATCACGCTGTTTTCATCGATATTTTCCGGCAGGTAGGGATTATCGTAACCGCTGCCAAAGGCAAATTGCAGGATTTTCATGCCTGGCAGGTCAAAAGCTTGCCGCAAGGCATCCACATCCTCGGTGATAATGCCCAGATCTTCAGCCACTAAGCTGAGCTGGGGGAAGGTTTGTATGATGGTTTGCAATAAGGCATGACCCGGGGCTGGCTGCCAGTACCCATTGATGGCAGTCGGTTCACTGGCTGGAATCTCCCATGCTGCCTGCAATCCGCGAAAATGATCTACCCGCACAATATCAAACAGCTTGGATTGTGTCTGGATACGACCCAGCCACCAGGAAAAACCATCTTCTTGCATGAGGTCCCAGTTGTAGTGCGGGTTACCCCAGCGCTGGCCGGTGATGGAGAAATAATCTGGTGGCACACCTGCCACCACAGTCATATTCGACTCGGCATCCAGCTTGAACCAATGCGGGTGCGCCCATACATCGGCACTGTCATAGGCCACAAAAATAGGGATATCGCCAAATAACTTGATGCCACGCTGGTTGGCGTATATTTTAAGCTGCGCCCATTGCTGGAAAAATATGTATTGCGTGAATTTAATCAGGGTCAGCTTTTCCTGATGCGTTTCGGTAAACGCCTGTAGCGCCTGCAAATCATGTCTGCGGTATGCCTCAGGCCATTCATTCCAGCTTTTGTAGCCATGTTGCTCACGCAGGCTCATGAAGAGAGTAAAGTCTTCCAGCCAGTATTGCTGCGCCTGGCAAAAGCGCGCGAAGCCTGACCAGCTCAGGCCATGTCCATCCACTTTGGAAATGGCACCATTCGACTGCACGCGCAGCATGACTTTTGCGAACAATTCAGGTTGAGACAGGTTCACCTCATCCGGCAGGCACCAGCCTTCGTTCAACAACTGTTTTACGCTGATCATGCCCGTGTGCCCGGCATGCGCCGACACACTTTGGTAGGGTGACTGGTCCTCATGCGGCAAACTGACCGGCAAGGTCTGCCAGATATCCACCTCCATATCCACCAGGTGATTCACAAAACGATAAGCATCAGGACCAACGTTACCTTCTGGTAACGAGGTGATATGCATCAATACACCAACTTGTCTGGCTTGCGTCATATTGTTCTTATTGAATAATGGTGAATGATGAGTGAAGTAAATCGGGATAGTTAATCAGGCTGTTTTCGATGCCGATCAAGACGTTCCTCGACGCATGGTGCCTGCATTTTCTGAATTACCGCCGCCATGGCTGATAGACTGCGACAGGTTGTCAGGCGGCACTAAGCCTAGCAGATGGTAGAGGTTACTCAGGTTGCGGCGGTAAAGTTTGTCAAAACTGGTGACGCTTTGCGCATTGTTGTAATCGCCGAACCACCAGAACCAGTCTGAGCTTTCGCAGACAGAGAGTTGCTGCTGGCATTTTTCCCTGGCTGACACTGAAAGCTTGTGCACGTGCTGGTCATACTGTCGCTTGGCTTCACACAACAGGTCCCAGGCGCGGTTTTTGGCAGGCTCGCCTATCCAGGTACTGAACGTGCCGTGCACCCAGCTACCGGCACAAATATCTTCCAGCAGTTTGGGCTGTGGTAACGCTTGCGATTGTTGCAGAGCAACAATATCGCTAAAAGTCGTCATCTGGATCAGCGGGTGACGTGATAACGCCTGGTACAGCTCGTGCAGGAAGTAATAGCCGTTGTAAGGATAGTATTCCCAGGCATTTTCACCATCCAGAATGACACTGACAACGGGTGTAGTGTCTTCATCACTATTGGCATGAATCGCTTCCAGCGACTGAATAAAATCATGCACTGCTTCGCTGGCGTATTGCTTGGAATATTCAAAACCGATTTTGTCTGATAACTGGTCATCGCGGAAAAAACACACAATATCCTGTTGACCATTCGTCACACGGTAAGGCTGGTATAAATAGTCTTTCGCAAGCTCATGCTCCAGCCCTAACTCTTTCAGGCTATTGGCTAATACGCCCTGCCCGGTGGCTGCCCAGGCGACATCTTGCTCCGCCAGCAATGATAAGGCCGCATGGGAGACCGCACCTTCGGCTGGCCACATGCCGATGGATTTCTGCCCAAACACTTTCTCATGAAACACTTTGGCGGCTTCCACGTGGGCGATTGCACGCGCGTGACCATCCGGGTAATTGGGGGATTTAGGCAATGGTGCATCCGGCATTGCATCTTGCGTACTATTGAGATCAATCAGCAAAGGCAGGATAGGATGATAGTAAGGTGTGGTGGTGAGTTCGATTTGCCCTTTAGCCGCTAACGCCTTATAGCGCGGCAAAATGTTCTGCAGTGTCTCACTCAGCACATCCACAAGTGCTACCCGGTCTTCCAGGGTAAACAGCAAGCCTTTTTTCATCAGGCGCTGGATGACTTTGCTTTTGCGGCGTAAGCCTTCACCAGTCCAGGCAAGGTGATACCAGACCAGCAAGTCAGCTTTGAATTGCGCGGACAAGTAGTGGAACTGCCCGGACTTCATGATAGGTTCGACCAGTTCGTAAAGATGCAACAGACGCTGGTAATGCGGAAACGGACTCAGCATTTTCTCGTGGTGCGCCTTGAAGCAGCTGTCCACGATTAACTGGCAATCTGCATCCGTAATATGGTCAAGATCAGGGCTGGAAAGCAAGCGTAACAAGGGATCACGCCACTGCCCGATACGCGATTGCTCGGCGTAATCCTGTAATTGCTCCACCAGGATAGGCACAAAATTGAAAGTGACTCTGGCGTTGGGATTCTGCTCCAGATGAAAGGCCATATCGCTGTAGTCTTTCAGCGCATGCAAATATGTCCACGGCAACACATATTCACCACTGACCTGATCCCGGTAATCGGGTTGATGCATGTGCCAATACAGATTTAACAATAGCTTTTTATCGGACATACATGCACCTCTTTCACATTCGACCTACATTATTTTTTGAGTTACTTCACACGATACAAATCCTGGCCCAGCATATCGGGCGTCACCAGTACAATGCCTTTTTCCGACACGTAAAAGCGCTTGCTGTCCCGCACAAGATCAGTGCCTATGTGCATGCCAGCCGGGATATCACAACCGCGGTCAATCACCACGTTTTTCAGTATCACGCCTTCATTGATTTTTACTTTAGGCAAAATCACTGCGCCATCCAGGTCACAGTAATCGGCCACATGTACACCTGAAAACAGTACTGAATTTGAGACACTTGAACCGCTGATCAGACAACCGCCAGAAACCAGCGAGTCCGTTGCCTTACCGGTGCGGCCTTCATCCTTGAAGACAAATTTGGCTGGTGGTAATTGTTCCTGGTAAGTCCATATAGGCCACTCGCTGTCATACAAGTTCAATTCAGGAATGACTTTTGTCAGTTCCATATTGGCTTCCCAATAAGCATCTATGGTTCCGACATCGCGCCAGTAAAAACTATTGTCCAGAGCGCCAACGCAGCTATCGGTGAAGCGATGTGCCTGCACCCTGTACTTGTTAATGATGTAAGGGATAATGTCCTGGCCAAAATCGTGGTGGGAATTACGGTCGTAGGCATCGCGTATAAGTTGTTCGTACAGGAATTTGGCATTGAAAATATAAATGCCCATGCTTGCAAATGCCTGGGTAGGGTCATCAACCATCGGTTTGGGATTGGCCGGCTTCTCGTCGAATGCAACCACACGGTCGGTAGCATCGACTTCCAGCACGCCGAAGCCCTTGGCATCTTCCAGCGGCACGTTGATGCAGGCAATCGTCATGTCTGCATTACTGCGCGCATGCGTGGCCAGCATTTTGCCGTAGTCCATTTTATAGATGTGATCGCCCGCCAGCACAAGAATATACTCGCCCCCGTTCTCACGTAACAGGTCGATATTCTGATACACCGCATCCGCTGTGCCCTTGTACCATTCCTCTCCCAGGCGCTGCTGGGCCGGGATAATATTCACATACTCATTAAACTCACCACGCAAGAAGCCCCAGCCACGCTGCACGTGCTGGATCAGGCTTTGCGCCTTGTATTGTGTGGCGACATTAATGCGGCGAATACCGGAGTTAATGCAATTGGAAAGCGGGAAATCAATGATGCGGAATTTACCACCGAACTGTACAGCCGGCTTAGCGCGCCAGTCGGTAAGGTTTTTTAATCGGCTGCCGCGACCACCGGCAAGGATGATGGCGACGGTATTTTTAGTTAGCGTACTGATAAACCGGTCGGATTGACGATCCTGTCGCCGGCTGTATCTTCTGCGTTCAACAAATTCGACTACTTCAGACATGATGCCTTTCCTGTTTTTCTGATCCTGAAAAATCAGCCTGTAGCCATGCATAGCGATACATTGTAAAGACGACAAAAACGCTTGTAAACCGCAGGTCCGACATCCACAGTCTGCATGATAATTCAGGCAATGACAACGATATTTCCGCCGTAAACGGCGTAAAACCTCACTTTTTTTGTTAGGATGGGTGGTTAGTCAAACGGACCCGGCCAGCATGACAGTCAAATTAGCTTCACCGAATCACACGCACACCCTGCACCTGCAACGCATACTTGATGCGACTCACCACGATCCATTCCAGTTCCTTGGCGTACACCAGGATGAAGCGAAAGGGCCCTGGTTTGTGCGTGTATTTCAGCCAAACGCCGAGAAACTCTGGGTCAATATCGAGGGCGAATGGCAAGCGATGGCATTGAATGATAGCCACGGTTTATTCGAATTGGCATCCAGGGTAGCCGTGCCAGCCCCGGTGCAGTTACGCATACAGCCACGCGGGCAGGACACATTTTACGAAACCAATGATACCTACAGCTTTGAGAGCACCATATCGCTGGAAGAACTGTACCTGTTTGGCGAAGGCAGGCTGCTGGAGGCTTATAACACGTTAGGCGCTGTGCCGATGACGGTACAAGGCGTAGAAGGCGTCAGGTTTGCAGTGTGGGCGCCGAGTGCCGAACGAGTCAGTGTGATAGGCAGCTTTAACCAGTGGGATGGCCGCGTGAATGCCATGCGTGTGCTGGGTGGTAGCGGCGTGTGGGAGCTGTTTATCCCGCACCTGACTGAACATGATTTATACAAATTCGAGATCCGTAACCGCGAACATGGCTTTGTTGTAACCAAGGCGGACCCTTACGGAAAAGCATTTGAGGCCAGGCCAGGTTCGGCAAACCGTATCTGCCAAAGCTGTTATATATGGCAGGACGACGATTGGCTACAGGATCGCCAGCGGCATGACTGGCTACATGCCCCGTTTAACTGTTATGAAGTGCATCTGGGTAGCTGGCAACGTGATAAAAACGGTCATTTCATGACCTATCGCCATCTGGCTGATACTTTAATTCCACATGTGAGCAGCATGGGTTATACGCATATTGAGTTGTTGCCTGTTGCAGAGCATCCACTCAATGAGTCCTGGGGATACCAGGTCACTGGATACTTTGCGCCTACCCAGCGCTTTGGCAGCCCGGATGACCTGAAATACTTTATTGATCAATGCCATGCCGCCAACATCGGCGTAATTCTTGATTGGGTACCGGGACATTTCCCCAAAGATGACTGGGCGCTGGCACGTTTTGACGGCACGGCACTCTATGAGCATGCTGACCCCCGACTAGGAGAACATACTGACTGGGGCACCTATATCTTTAATTATGGCCGCAATGAAGTCCGCAACTTTTTGCTAAGCAATGCTTATTACTGGATCAAAGAATTCCATATTGATGGCTTGCGGGTCGATGCTGTGGCTTCAATGTTATATCTGGACTATTCACGAAATGCAGGTGAATGGGTGCCGAATATGTATGGCGGACGTGAAAACCTTGAAGTGATTGAATTCCTCAAGCAGCTGAATACCATGGTTGGCGAGCGTTTCCCTGGCGCACTTGTGATCGCTGAAGAATCAACCTCATGGCCAGCGGTTTCCCGCCCGGTCTACACCGGTGGCCTGGGTTTCAATATGAAATGGAACATGGGCTGGATGAATGATGTGCTCGGTTATATGGAAGTCGATCCACTCTACCGCCAATACCAACATAATCGCCTGACCTTCGGGCAAATGTATGCGTACTCAGAAAACTTCGTGTTGCCTTTTTCGCACGATGAAGTAGTGCATGGCAAAAAATCCCTGCTGGGCAAAATGCCTGGCGATTCATGGCAGAAATTTGCCAATTTAAGATTGCTGCTGACTTTCCAGATGACCATCCCTGGCAAAAAACTGAATTTCATGGGTAATGAATTTGCGCAATGGCGTGAGTGGAATGTCAACCAGAGCCTGGACTGGCACTTGCTGGAAGATAGTTATCCCGAACATCATATGCATAGAGGCGTGCAATCGCTGGCACGTGATCTGAATATGCTTTACAAGCAAAGCCCTGCCCTGCATGTGCATGACTTTGACCAGCAGGGTTTCCAATGGATAGATTGCCAGGATGGCGGCCAATCCCTGTTGAGTTATATTCGCCGCGGCAATGACCATAGTTTTGTTATAATAGTGCTTAACTTTACACCGGTGCCGCGTCATCAATATCGCCTGGGCGTGCCACAATCAGGTGTATACAAAGAAGTATTTAACAGTGATGCAGCTATTTATGGCGGTAGCAACGTAGGCAATAGCAATGACTGTCACACTGACCCCGTTCCGTGGATGGATCATCCTGACTCAATCAGTATAAACTTACCTCCACTAGCGGGTGTCATACTTCGGTTACAATGAATTGATACACTATAACGATTATATGATGGCTCGCAAAAGGCGTTGATGATTGCCATTTGCGGGCCTGATAGATTTATCTGACTTAAAATTTAATTGACTTGAAAACTTAAGCAACAACATAACATGGCTAAATTAACGACGCACCCCAGCTGGCACGCGCTGAACCAGCACCAAAGTGATATCCGTAATGTTCAAATGCGTGATCTGTTCAAACAAGACGCAAAACGATTCGAAGAATTCAGTTTAAATGTAGATGGCATTCTGCTGGACTACTCCAAGCATCGCATCACCAAACAAACCTTATCCCTGCTGTTTCAACTGGCGCGTGACTCTCACATTGAGACCTGGCGTGACCGCATGTTTTCCGGTGAAAAAATTAACATCACCGAAAACCGTGCCGTCTTGCATACCGCCCTGCGTAACCGTAGCAACACGCCGGTAGAAGTAGATGGCAAGGACGTCATGCCTGAAGTCAATGCCGTGCTGTCGCATATGCGTACATTCACTGAGCAGGTACGTAGCGGCAAATGGACCGGTTACACCGGCAAACGCATTACCGATATTGTGAATATCGGTATTGGCGGTTCCGACCTCGGCCCGGTGATGGCCTGCGATGCACTTAAGCCTTATGCCAGCCCTGATTTAAAAGCACACTTTGTTTCAAACATTGATGGCGCCCACCTGGTGCGTGCGCTGGAACAATGCGACCCTGAAACCACGCTGTTTATCGTGGCTTCCAAAACCTTCACTACCCAGGAAACCATGACCAATGCGCACTCTGCACGCCGCTGGTTCCTGGATGCAGCCAAAGATGAGCATCACGTCGCCAAACACTTTGTCGCCTTGTCGACGAATGCCAAAGCCGTGGAAGCTTTCGGTATCAATACCGACAACATGTTTGCCTTCTGGGATTGGGTAGGCGGACGTTATTCGCTGTGGTCTGCGATTGGTTTATCGATTGCCCTGTACGTAGGCATGGACAACTTTGAGCAGTTGCTGGCCGGCGGTCACGCCATGGACCACCACTTCAAGGATGCGCCTCTGGAACAGAACATGCCGGTGATCATGGCATTGCTGGGCATCTGGTATAACAACTTCTTCCATGTCGATACGCATGCGATCCTGCCTTACGACCAGGGCATGTCACGCTTTGCCGCCTACCTGCAACAGGCCGATATGGAAAGTAACGGTAAATTTATCTGCCGTGACGGCAGCCGCGTCAGCTATAAAACCGGCCCGGTCATCTGGGGCGAAGCAGGCACCAATGGCCAGCACGCGTTTTACCAGCTGATTCACCAGGGGACACAAATGGTCCCTGCTGACTTTTTGATGCCGGTGAAAAGCCATTACAAAGTCGGTAGCCCGGATGACCAGCATCATAAAATTCTGCTGGCTAACTTCCTGGCGCAGACCCAAGCATTAATGTTGGGTAAAACCCGTGAAGAAGCCCGTGCAGAACTTGATAAGCAAGGTTTGTCAGGAAAAGCACTGGATGACTTGTTACCGCACAAAGTGTTTGAAGGTAACCGCCCGACGACTTCCATCATGTTTGAGCAATTGACGCCTTTCACACTGGGCAAACTGATTGCCTTGTATGAACACAAGATTTTTGTGCAAGGCATTATCTGGGACATCAACAGCTATGACCAATGGGGTGTGGAATACGGCAAACAGATTGCCAGCCAGATTCTGCCACTATTGACAAGTAATGATGCGGTGACCAGCTTTGACAGCTCGACCAACGGCTTAATCAATTACTCTAAGAAAAACGCTTAATTAACTGATTTAAAAAATAAAAGGCCTTTATAAGGCCTTTTTTTTATTGCTGTAGAACCTTATTCAACAAGCTGGTTTTTAATTGCGTAATGCGTAATATCCGCATTGTGTTTTAAATTCATTTTCTCCAGTAAACGGGTGCGATACATACTCACGGTTTTCACCGACAATGCCAGTTTGTCGGCAATTTCACTGACCGATAAACCGGAAGCAATCATGCGCATCACCTGAAACTCACGATCAGACAAAGACTCATGTAGCGCGGCCGCGTGTTCATTGCCAACCTGTTCGGCCAAGATTTCCGCCACATTGGCCGTGATATATTTCCTGCCTTTGGCCAGGGTATGAATGGCAGTCAGCAACTCTTCAGAAGCCGTATGCTTGCACAAGTAACCAGAAGCCCCTGAGCGGATGGAACGTACCGCATACTGGTCTTCCATGTACATGGATAGCATCAGCACATTCAAGGCTGCATTTTCACGCTTGATCAGCTTGAGCGCCTCAATACCGGTTTTATCCGGCAGCGAAATATCCAGCAACATGACATCAGCCGGTATTTCACGCACACATTTCAGCGCCTGTGCCACATTCTCCGCCTCACCAACCACCTCAATATCACCGCTGGCAACCAGTATCTGTTTAATGCCAGAGCGTAGAATCGCGTGGTCATCAACGATGATGACTCTAATTTTTTTAGTATCCAAGCTGTTGCCTCACATTTTTCATGTTGCTGCTGTCCGCACAGGGGCTTGTACCCGTATCAGCGTCCCGGGACCTTGCGCAGGGGATTCGATATAGCATTCGCCGCCAAATGCCGCCGCCCGCTCCTGCATGCCACGCAGGCCAAAAGAATTCGGTTTTATTTTATCTGCAGGGGCAATGCCTATGCCATTATCGGCAATGATCATGCATAACTCTTCCGCTTCCTGGTTCAACTCTACCCGCACCTCGTCTGCCTGCGCGTATTTGGCGATATTGGACAAGGCTTCCTGGCAAATGCGGAACAAGGCCATGGATTTGTCATGGTCACAGTCCAACTCATCGCAATTGGTGATAAACCTGGCCTTTAAGCCCAATTGTTTCTTGAATTGATTCACCTGCCACTCCAGAGCATCGACCAGGCCTAGATCCAGGATATTCGGCCGTAAGTTACCGGAAATACGGTGCACCGAATCAAACGTCTGGTTCACAATCGATTGCAACATGGTCGCCTGTTCGATATCGACGGGCGCGCCCTGCTGGATTTTCTGGATAATAGTGGAAAGGCCCAGCTTCATCGCCGTCATATTGCCGCCCAGATCATCATGGATCTCGCGTGCGATGCTGACGCGTTCCTGTTCTTTCACCTGGTTCAAATGGGCTGTCAGCGCCTGCAAATCATGCTTAGCCTGCTCGATCTCCTGCTTTTCGTGCTTGCTCTGGCTGATATTGAGCATGATGCCATCCCACTGCACCGCGCCCTGCCCCAGGGCTTGTATGGTGGCGCGGATATTCACCCACTTCATGTCCTGCCAGTCGGCGATCCAGATTTTGCCTTCCCAATCCAGCCGCCTGTGCTGCCGGGCGGATTGTTGCAGCTTGTGCTTGAACTGGCTGGCAGACTTTTCTTCCATCGCATTGAATAAAGCCTGTGCATCTTTAAGCAATGCCGCAGTGGGAATGCCTAACAAGGCTTCACAGCCTTCACTCAGGTAGGTGAATACGACTTGCGCATCGGCAGTCATATGCATTTGAAATACCAGGCCGGGAATGCTGGAAACAATGGCTGAAAATCTGCGCTCGCTTTCATGCAAGGCATCTTTGACGCTATCGACAGGAGAGTCAGTTGCAGGGCTGGTCACAGGGCACCTCTTGTTAGATGCCAATTAGCATACCATGACACCCCGTGCGTTGGGTATGCTTTATCAGCCCATCATGACTGATGGGCATCACCGAGGGATAATGAAGCAGGGACTATGTTAAGTACTTGATCAGGACTGGCTTTCGCGCAAATCAATTTCAGTCATGACGCGGTTTTTACCGCTCTTCTTCGCCAGGTACATGGCCTGGTCGGCGCGCAACAGGATAGAGCTGACATCATCCTCGTTCTGAAACAGCGCCACGCCAGCACTGAATGTAATCAGTAATTTCTGGTTATTACCCAGGAAATACTCTTTGGTCAGTGCACGTTGTAAGCGGCTCATGGTGGTGACCGCTTCATCAAGATTGGTATTGGGCAGAATAACAACGAACTCTTCCCCGCCCATGCGGGTCACGATATCGGTCGGGCGCACGGTGCGTTTGACAACGCCCGCCAGATGCTTCAGGGCAGAATCACCGGCCGCGTGTCCGTGCTGGTCATTCAGAGATTTAAAGTTATCAATATCCAGCAATGCCACACTCAGCAATTCGCCACTACGGCGATAGCGGGCGATTTCGGTACTGAATGCATCATCCATCCCGCGCCGGTTCAATACACCGGTCAGCTGGTCGATGCGCACCACTTCGCTAAGTTGACTCAGTTCATCCTGCAATTTCAGGATGCGCGCCTGGGTATCGCTCGCAACACGCTGCTGATTCAGTAAATCGTCGCGTGAACGCAGGATATCGGTCTGCATCACCGAAGTATCACGCATCAGGTGATTCACCAGTTCATTGATTTTAATCAGGTCATCCGTTTGCGAGAGTTCCTGGGCATAGGTCTCAATCTTGCCGCTGTAAAGCTCGCTGGCCTCGCCCATGTATTTCAGCTTGTCAATAAACGAGCTGATCAGGGTTTTGAATGAACTCCTGGCCTCTATCAGGCTGTGTTTCAGCAAACCCTGTTTGTAGATGACTTCTTTCAGGCTCTTTTCCGCCTGCTTGAGTTTGGCACGATCCAGCGGACCGCTGATAATCGATTGCACGGCATAAACCTGGCCGCTTAGCCAGCTATCATCTGCCACCAGTTCGCCAATGTTGGACAATAGCAGATGCAGCAAATCGATAATGTCGCCACGTACATCGTCCTCTTTGGCGCCTATCACTTCCACGCGCATCAATAACGCCTTCAGTGATTTGGCTAGTGCTTCCCATTCCTTGACCTTTTTGGCCCGCTCGGTGCTCTCTTGTACGGCGACAGCTTCCACTTGCAAGTCAGGGTAACCTTCCAGACGTGGAATCAGACCCAACTGTAGTGTTTGCTTGAGCAGGGTTTGCAAAATAGTGAATGCGCCATGAAATTGCTGCACCTCACCGGGCAACTCTTCTTTAGTCAAAGGCTCTATCGCTGCAGGTACGGCAGCTGCACCGGGCACCTCTTTTAACTCGTCAGGTACGGGGATTCCCTCAACCCTGGCATCTGCCGGTAACCAGTTATTGGCCATGCCCAGCAATTTATCAGACAGCGTATCGTCGTTACCGAAATTAATCAGCACCCGCTCCAGCATCTCACGTTTCCTTGCGAGCTCCATGCCGGTACGTTTGTCATCCCAGCCCTGCATCAGCGTACGTATCGCTTTAGGCCACTTGGTGGAGTGACTGAGCTGTTGCAGCATGGCTTCTTTCAGTAAATCTGCCAACCCCTGCCAGTTATCCTGTTTGAGTACTTTTTCCCAACGGTTCACCCAGTTTGTTTGCTCCATGGAATCATGTGGCAACTGCTTTAACGCTTTGCGCAAGGCGGATGCAGCATCTTCTTTGGCTGGTTTGCCGGAAACTTCCAGATAAATCTGCGTGTAATTTTCCGGCGTAGGTTCCACGCGGCGTACCGTGATCTGTTTGATGGTCTCGCGTGCAATTTCCGATGCAGTCATGGATGTTCCGTGGGTTGCCATAGTATTTTATACCGCATATGGTTGCTGAAAAATAAGGCATATTGTGCAATGAAAAATACCGGTTTAATGTGGCCATAAGAAGGCAGATTGCCTGTTATTTTTTGAATTGTGGCGCGGGTGTTTTTATAAGCTGGTCTGCAAAAAAACAAAGCCCTGCTGGTATTGTTTTGCGTTACAATAGCGCCGGCGGGCCTCCCCGCATTGTAAGATAGCCAACCTGGTCAGATGCGGAAGCAAGCAGCCACAACTGTCAAGCAAGTGCCGGGGGTTGGGCTCGCCCCCTTCTGCCTTGCCATCCAGCCAAATTTCCAACCCTTTCCCTGAATCATTTAGTTGTCCGGACATGCGCATAATCAGGCAATTTAGGCTAAAGTATTGGTTTGGCTTTATGACATTTAATCAATAGAGACCGCAATGTCTTACCAAGTACTGGCGCGTAAATGGCGCCCAAAATCCTTTAGTAGTCTGGTCGGGCAAGACCATGTGGTGCAAGCATTAAGTAATGCGCTGAGCCAGCAACGCTTACACCATGCTTACCTGTTTACCGGCACCCGGGGTGTTGGTAAAACCACGCTGTCACGCATTCTGGCCAAGTCACTTAACTGTGCCACCGGCATTACTGCCACGCCTTGCGGTGAGTGCGATGCCTGCCGCGCGATCGATATTGGCCGCTATGTGGATTACGTAGAAATGGATGCCGCCTCTAACCGCGGTATCGCTGACATGGTCAGTCTGCTGGAGCAGGCGATTTACGCGCCCTCTTCTGGCCGCTTCAAGGTGTATATGATCGATGAAGTGCATATGCTGACCAAAGAAGCCTTCAATGCCATGCTGAAAACGCTGGAAGAGCCGCCAGCACATGTCAAATTCATCCTGGCGACCACTGACCCGCAAAAAGTGCCGGTGACCATACTGTCCCGCTGCCTGCAGTTTAATTTACGCCAAATGGCGAGTAGCACCATTACCGCCCACCTGCAGGATATTCTTGGGCAGGAACAGATCACGTTTGAAGCGCCAGCCCTGCAATTGATTGCGCGCGCAGCCAATGGCAGCATGCGTGACGCCTTATCACTGACCGACCAGGCGATTGCCTATGGCAACCAGTCCGTGCGTGAAACCGATGTGCGCAGCATGCTGGGCGCCATTGATCAAAGTTATCTGTATGAGTTATTACGCGCCCTGATCAACAATGACGCTCTGGCCTTGCTCAATATTGCGCAGCAGATGGATTCACGCAGTATTGGTTTTGAAAGTGCACTGAAAGACCTGGCTGCCTTACTGCACCTGCTGGCGATTGCCCAGCACAGCCCGCAGGCGATTGCGGATGACCATCCAGAACGGCAAACCCTGTTGGACCTGTCATCGCAACTGACTGCCGAGATGCTGCAACTGTATTACCAGATTTCTATTCTGGGTCACCGCGACATCGGCCTGGCACCTGATGCCTATGCCGGTTTCACCATGACTCTATTGCGCATGCTGGCATTTAAAACAGATGCAATGGCGCCTGCTTCATCGGCCCCGGCCGGGAATGCCGGATCAACTGAAAGTAACACGCGTTCAGCTGCCGCCAGTGGTGGTGCTCGCGCCGCCCTGGCACAAAGCCGTCAACCAGCTGCGACTAATGTCCCTCATGTGGCACAAGCACCAGTTATAGAGGCACCGGTTATAGTGGCTCCGGCTATCCCAGTCGAAACCACCATTTCAGTGACTCAGGCTGTGGCGGTCAGCCCGCCGGTCATTGAGAGCGTGCAAGTGACTGAACAGGCATTTGTTCAAGCAGTCGAACAGAATGCTGCATCATCAGAAACCCTGCCTTTTCAATGGGATGGCAACTGGCGAACCCTGGTGGAGAACCACTTAAGCAAGCTGGGCCTGGTGCGTGCATTGGCACAGAACTGTGAGCTGGTTTCTTATGATGCAGACAATATGGTGCTGCGTATTGGTGACGCGCATAAGCATCTCGCCAGCGCGAATTACCTGGATAAATTGAACACTGCCCTGAATACTCACTTTGGCCGCCGCATTAAACTGACGATACAGGTCGGGCAAGAAGCCAATACGCCTGCCAGGCAAATGGCAGTCGAAAGAGCAGAATTACAGGATCAAGCCAAAGACGCCATATTGAGCGACCACTTTGTACAAGGCCTGATGCAGGAAATGGGCGCAACCATTGTGCCCAACTCGATTAAACCTCTACATTAACCACATCAAACTTAGGAGCATACGATGATGAAAGGTGGCATGGGCAATATGATGAAACAGGCCCAGATGATGCAAGCCAATATGCAAAAGGCGCAAGCCGAACTAGCATTGACTGAAGTAGAAGGCATTGCCAGCAATGGGTTGGTCAAAGTGACCATGACCTGTAGCAACGATGTCAAACGCATCCAGATAGATGACTCAGTCATGGATGACAAGGAAACACTGGAAGACCTGATCCTGATTGCCTTAAAAGATGGCAAAGCCAAAGCTGAAGCTACCTCATCTGCCAAGATGAGTGGCATGATGCCTGCCGGTTTTAAACTTCCGTTTTAAGCCGAAAGTCAGCGTTTGAACTCACCCGCAGTCCTAGAACAACTGATCAACGCCCTCCGCTGCCTGCCTGGCGTTGGTCCTAAATCCTCCACCCGCATGGCTTACCACCTGTTGCAGCGTGACCGCGAAGGCGCACAGCGCCTGGCCGCCAGTTTACAACAGGCACTGGATAAACTCGCGCATTGCGACTACTGCAATAATTTCAGCGAGCATGCGGTGTGCAGCTTATGTCTGGATAGCCACAGAGACAAATCTTCGCTATGCGTGGTGGAGATGCCGACCGACCTGATGATGCTGGAAAACACCCGTAGTTACCAGGGCCAGTATTTTGTACTAATGGGCAAGCTCTCGCCCATGGATGGCATAGGCCCTAAAGATATACACCTGGATAAACTGCTGAAACGTGCGCAGGACAACCTGGTGGAGGAAGTCATACTGGCAACAAACTTTACTTCTGAAGGCGAAGCCACCGCGCATTACATCGGTCAGATGCTGAAATCCAGAGGGATTAAAGTCAGCCGCATCGCACGTGGCCTGCCTATGGGCGGCGAGATCGAGTACGTAGATAGTGGGACACTCTCCACGGCACTGCTTGAACGTAAAATCGTCACCTAAACACCCTTATCTGCATTCTCACTACCGAGGACAGGCTTTATGTGTACACGCATGCGGTCGACCAATTCCTACAATGTTTTAAGCAATAGCCGATAACTGCCATGGCTTTAACTCCTTATATTAAACACTATCTTCTTAACTAAATATTTATCTGCTTGTTTTACTTGGATTATACCCAGCGTAAAGCAATTGCCTTTTAGTGAAGATCAATCATAAATAAACAAGGAGCGGTGATGAAACTAACAAAATTATCTTTACCTTTCGTGAGCGTATTGTTGCTGGGGTCATTGCAGCTATCAACGGCTTGGGCCGGTGGCGTGGCGGGTGCTGGTGGTGCGGCTGGAGTAGGTGCAGGTGCTGGCGGTAATTCCGGTGCGGCTGGCGTTGGAGTTAGTGCTGGCGGTAACGCTGGTGCTAATGGTGTAGGCGCTGGCGTTAATGGTGCAGCAGGTGCGGGCATGGGTGGAAACGCAGGCGCTAACGGTGTTGCAGTGCCTAACGGCGCAACGGGCGGCGCAGCAGTTCCGGCAAACAGGCCAACTGTCGATCCTAACCGCCCAGCTGCACCTGCAGGACAAGACCAGAACAGGCCTGCCCCATTGCGCAAAGACATGAAACAGGTGGATCCGGTTAACAGAGATACCAGAGCGGGAACTAACAACACAACAACTGTATCTCCAGCCTCAAATAACACCTGTACTACCATAGATGGTCAAGCGGTATCGGGTAACCAGTGTGCTTCATCTGCAACGCCTAATACCCGCTAGACACTTTAAAAAAAGAACCGCCAGAAATCTATCATCTGGCGGTATTTTTGCATCTCTCAAATGACAAATCAGTCAATCATTAATTTCAAGCGAATGATTTATCAGGGGTAACCAATATCACGTAGGTTTTCTTCGACCTGCTCTCTTGCTAAACCATATCTTTCCTGCAATTTACCCACTAAATATTCATTATTGCCTTCGGACTGTTGGATTTCGTCATCGGTCAGCCTGCCCCACTTGGCCTTGATCCTGCCGGCTAACTGTTTCCACTCACCTTTTACAATATCTTCATTCATGCAATTCTCCTTTTGAGCGCAGTCAAAAATATTATTGTTTTAATTCATCTACGCTTTTATAGGTTTTTACTTATTCACATGTAGGATTTTCTAGCTGAAAGATGAGTTAACTTGAGAGCATTGCGCTCTAAAAGCAATGAGTGTTTTTGATTTAACTCGTACTTAACCATTCACGCACCGGTTAGGCAAACCAATATAGGCAAAGTTTACTTAGACTATACTCTTAATAAAAAGCTGGCAGTGTCGTTATAAAATTAAGACGCCACATTCTAATCAAAAGGCGCCATACAGTCTGCCACACTTATAAAAAGCAAGGTCGTATTAAATGGAATTATTTCTGCATACTTTTGACGCCAACAACCACGCCAATTCAGATAATCCACTTTTTTCAGGAATTAACACCGCATCATTTAGCTACGGTTCAGAAACCGAACTGCTGCATATTTTGGACCAGGTGATTGCGACCGAGTCTGCACGCACACTACGTGATACCTGGGCGCTTGTTACCCCAGATAATAAGGCCATGAATCCAATGGAGGCGCTGCAGGCAACGATGCCCTTCAATACCTTTTATGCGCGTCACAAATATCCATGGCTGCTTTCTGACCTTACGCCCCATATTCAGATGCATTATCAGCCGATTGTGGATTTTGGCCAGGGCGGTAAAGTATTTGGCTTTGAGGCTTTATGCAGGCTGAAAACGCCCGAGGGCAAATGGCTTAACGGTATGGAGGCCTTTGCGCTTGCGGCAGAAGTAAAACGTACCCACGAACTGGATCTCGCTTGCCAGCAACTTGCTTTGATAGGTAAATCACAATCGATTTCAGCCGAGAAACCGATCTTTATCAACGTGTTACCGCAAACTATTATGAGCCCTGGCTGGCTAGACTTTATCCTAAAGATATTGAATCAGCAGGAAATTGATAAACGTGACGTGGTGATTGAAATTGTAGAAAGCGAAAAAACAGATCCCGAAGTACTGGCCCGCTACTGCGACGAAATTCGCATGCATGGTTTGAGAATCGCGTTAGACGACATGGGTTCTGGCTTTAATGGCCTGCGCATTCTGGCTGAAGTACGTGCAGATTTCATCAAAATAGATAGAGCGATTGTGCATGAGGCACAAGGCAGCCGTGTGCGGACAGTGTTACTCGAAGCCATTATTTCTATGGCCCAGCGCCTGGGATGTACCATCATTGCAGAAGGACTGGAGCGCGTAGAAGACATCACCTATTGCCAGGATTTAGGCTTGCATTATGCGCAGGGCTATTATTTTGCCTATCCGCAAAGCACACCTAGTGACCAGGTGACCCCGCTGCCAGCAAGGGATGAATCACATCGCTCGCATGTGCCTGATGACTTCCATATTGGTGAGTACATCAGCCACGGCCTGACGATTGATGTGAGCTGCTCACTGGCCGAGGCAAGACATTTATTCAATGCCCATGCCGATATTGCCAACGCTGTGGTACTTGATGGACAAAAACCTCTGGGAGTATTGAGGCGCGGCAAGGTTTTTTCCAAGAAACAAACTGGTTTGGGGGCATGCTGTGATCCGCTACCCAAGGTCATTAACCATATGTGGCCATCTTCAGTGCTAGCGCGCATCTTTTACCTGGAGCGTGGCAATATAGACATCTGGATTACCGTGAATGATGAAGGCGGCTATATGGGCGTCTTGCAACCGATGGAAATCATGGCCCAATTAATCAGCCGCAAGGCATCAAGCGGCAATCTGCATCCACTCAGTCATTTGACTACGGGTCCTACGCTTAGACAAACGCTGGATAACAGCCTGCGTAATAACACCAATACACAACTGATCTATATTGATCTGGATCACTTTAAGGCATACAACGACCGCTATGGCTTTATTCGTGGCGATGCAATGATCCGCTTGCTATCCGAAATCATCCGCCAGGAATACCAGGATAAATCTGGCGTCATGGTGGGGCATATCGGTGGCGATGACTTCGTGCTGATCTATGATCACAATGCCCCTGCCCTCAATGACACATTGCTACATATTATTAGCCAGTTTCAGGCTTTGGCGGTGCATCTTTACGATGCAAGCGATCTTGAGCGGGGATTCTTTACTACCGAAGATGGTAAAGATCACCCGGTGGCGAGCGTGTCTATTGCTGTCGTCAATGGTAAACAAGGGAGTCTGGAAAACAGCGTGGTAGCGGCGGAACGGGCAGCGCATCTCAAAAAAATAGGTAAAGCTAATATTGGCAGTATTGTGGTGGTCGAAGATACGCCACCTCAAACCATTTTGCCTACAAAAGAGTTTTATTCAGGATGGCAACAGAAAGCACTGTCGGCACTGCAATCACTGTTGAATACGCAACGCTCAACCGGTTCGCATGATCTGGATAGTTGCTTCGCCGAGTTCCCTTACTTTGAAGTGATCTTTGAACTAGAGGCTAACGGCATCCAGCGCTATGCCAACTGGATAAATCCGAACATGTATGGAAAAATCAAGGCAGGCGGTGCAGGCATAGACCGTAGTCAGCAAGCCTATTATCAACGCGTGGCAGAAACAAATGCACCTTATATTTCAAGTATTTACCTGTCTACCGCCACAGAGGATTTCTGCCTGACCGTCTCTTTGCCTATCCTGGGTAACGACGGCCAGCTAGTCAGTATATTAGTGGCAGATATTAATATTGCAGCGATGGCAGTACTTAGCAGTACAAGAAATTAAACCCCAGGCTAGATCACCATGTGCTGATGCTGACTACAAATAGGAAAGCAAGTCTTGCGGTTGCCTGATATAGCCATCAGCGCCCCATTCCTGGGGTTTATCTGTTTCTGACAGGTAGCCAAACAAGGCAACCAGCGTGGTCATTCCTGCCGCATTTCCTGCCTGAACGTCGCGTTCGGCATCTCCCAGGTAAATGGTGTTAGCCGGATTTAACTGCATGCGGTCGCATGCGAGCAATAGCGTTTGCGGTGAAGGCTTGGGTGCTGGCGCATCATCGCCACTGATCACTGCGCCGGCACGGACTGCCAGACCCAATGCTTCAACAATCGGCGTGGTAAACCGTCGTGGTTTATTTGTCACTATCCCCCACTGCAAGCCTTGCTGCTCAATTGCTGCCAGCGTTTCACTCATGCCTGGGAACAATACAGGCTGTCGCGTCAATACCTCGGTATATAAATCCAGATACTCTGTACGCATCTCGTTGAAAGCGGCATCCTCAGGGCTTAATCCAAATCCGATTTCCAGCAGCCCTTTAGAGCCGTGTGACGCATAAGGACGCATGGCGGCATCCGGCAAAAAAGCCAGTCCATGGCGCTGGCGCTGTAGATTCAGCGCATATCCGAGGTCTGCTGCGGTATCTACCAGGGTGCCGTCTAAATCAAACAATACAGCCTGCATCAATTATCCTTAATGGCATGCAGCATGTAATTGACGCTGGTATCTACCGTCAGGCTATATTGCTTGTTGAGCGGATTATAGGTCAAGCCGGTCTGATGTTGCAGCTCCAGACCTGACTGGCGTAACCAGGCTGCCAACTCAGATGGTTTGATAAATTTGCTGTAATCATGTGTGCCTTTAGGCAGCAGGTTCAACACATATTCGGCGCCGACAACAGCCATTAGATAGGCTTTGGCATTGCGATTTAAGGTAGAAAAGAACAGGTGGCCGCCAGGCTTGACCAGCGCAGCACAGGCTCGAACGACGCTGGCCGGATCAGGCACGTGCTCCAGCATTTCCATGCAGGTGACTATGTCAAAAGATTGCGGCTTTTCTTCGGCCAACGCTTCAACCGCCACGCAGCGGTATTCGATCGTCACACCGGCTTCGAGTGCATGTAGCTGCGCTACTTGCAGTGATTTGTCAGCCAGGTCTATGCCAGTCACCTGTGCGCCGCGACGTGCCATGGACTCACTTAAAATCCCCCCGCCGCAGCCTACATCAAGCACCTGCTTGCCATTCAGGCTGGCGCGGCTATCAATATAATCCAGGCGCAATGGGTTAAGCTGATGCAAGGGTTTAAACACACCTTGCGGGTCCCACCACTGGTGCGCCAAATCACCAAACTTATTCACTTCTGCGGCTTCTACATTTGCCATCGTAACTCCTTTTTACTTTTCAAGATTGCGATGACTGTATTTTCAGTTGCCATTGCAATGCGATTGACCTTAATTCTTCTGTTTCCATGCCTTGAAAAACGGTCTGGCCATCTTCGCTGCGATGATAGCGCAGGTTACCTTCAACCCAGGTGTGGGTCACCTGCTCGCGCCCGGCCACATACACCAGGTGCGAAATCGGGTCATAACAAGGCAGGCTGTTGAGATCATCCAGCCGGACCGCGATCAGGTCTGCTTGCTTGCCAACTTCTATACTGCCGATCTGGTCCTGCAATCCAAGTGCGCGAGCCCCATTAATGGTTGCCATTTCCAGTGCAGTATAAGCGGGGATAGATTCTGCATTATCGTCAGAGACTTTTGCCAGCAATGCAGCCGTGCGCATTTCCTGCCACAGGTCCAGCCGGTTATTACTGGCCGCACCATCAGTGCCCAAGCCTACATTCATTCCTGCGCGTAAGGCGGCAGCGACAGGAGAAATACCGCTGGATAATTTTAAATTAGAGCAAGGGCAATGAGCGATATGCGTCCCTTGCGTGGCAAGTACTTCTAACTCACTTTGCTCCAGATGCACGCCATGCGCACAGACCGTACTTGGACCCAGGATGCCGAGTGCAAGCAATCTATCCAGTGGCCTAACCCCGAACTGTTCAAGACTTTGCTGAATCTCGGCACGTGTTTCGTGCAAATGGGTATGAATGCCCAAGTTCAACTGTTCTGCAAGCGTACTGATCTGCTCAAACGTCGCATTGCTGACCGTATAAGGCGCATGGGGCGCAAAAGAGAAACTGATGTCAGTATCAGATTTATACTGATCCCTGACCTCAGTGCCTAAACGGATATATTCATTGGCAGTCGTGGCATAATTGGTCGCAAATTCCATAATCACCAGACCAATATGCGCACGCATGCCACTGCGCTTGACGGCTTCAATGGTCGCCTGGGGGAAGAAATACATATCGTTGAAAGTGGTCACGCCACCACTCAACATTTCAGCGCAGGCCAGTAAACTGCCATCATGCACAAAAGACTTTGATACCCACTGCCGCTCTGCGGGCCAGATATGCTCATTCAACCAGGGCATTAAAGCATGGTCATCTGCATAGCCTCTCAGCAGGTTCATGCTGCTATGCGCATGCAAATTAATCAAACCAGGCATCAATGCATGTCGGGAACAATCAACCACAGGCCAATCACTTGCCCATTCCGGTATCTCGTTTTTAGGAACGACCGCTAATATCTTTCCGGCATCAACCAACACGGCATGCTGTTCAAGAGTGGCCTGTTTTCCATTCATGGGAATTACCCAGCGTGGCTTGATAATAAATTGAGAGTCACTCATGCTTTGAATTATAACCGAGGCTGGTCTGCACTGTACTGACGCCAGACTACAGATGTAAAAAAAGCCACGCATTCGCGTGGCTTTTAGTAAGACTAAGTGCTAATTACTGGCAACCAAGTTGCTTGGTACCTTCAGCACGGATCTCAACGCGACGGTTAGGTTGCAAGCAAGAGATCAGTTTCTTGGATACTTTTTTACCTTCGCACTGTACAACTGGCTCAGATTTACCTTTGCCTTCAGAAGTGATGATACCGCCATCAATGCCTTGTGCAATCAGGTAATCAGATACTTGTTTAGCACGACGCTCAGACAATTTCTGGTTGTAAGCATCTGTACCGATACGGTCAGTGTGACCTGTTACGATAACAGCTGTAATTTCTGGATTAGCCTTGATTTTAGCTGCAGTCTCTTCCAGAACTTTACGACCTTCTTCACGCAGGTTAGCTTTATCGAAGCCGAACAGTTTTTCAGCACTTACAGTAACCACTTCATTTTGTGGTTTGCATAAAGGAGCTGGTGCTGGCGCTGGTGCCGGAGCTGGTGCTGGCTCAGCAGCTGCGACTGGTGCCGGTGCTGGCGCTGGTGTTGGCTCTTCAACTACAGGCTCTGGTGCACCGAAACGGAAGATACCGCCAAGGTTTACCAGTGTGTTACCAATCGTACCATCTGCATCAACTGTACGTGCAGCATTACGTGCATCCGCACGGCTCCATTGATGACGTACATCTGCTTGAATACCAAATTTGTCGCTAAACAAATATTGTGCGCCCAAACCAACGTTTGCCATCCATGAAGTGTTAGCTTTGTCAGACAAACCAGCATTGCTGTAGTCAACATCGTTACGTGCTGCGCCAATACCTGCTAACAGGAATGGACGGAATTTTTCGCGGCTAAATACATACAACGCATCCAGGCCCAAGGCGGTTTGCTTGTATTTACCACCAGCGCCGGCGATGCCGGTATCTTCATCAGAACGTGTGTGACCCAAACGACCCTGGATATCCCAGTGCTCGCTAACCTCTTTACCGATAGACAGGAAACCACCACGGCCATTGTCCGCTTCAAGATCATTGTCTGTGTTGATATATGTCGCACCTGGCACTACATACCAAGCGCCACGGTACATATCTTCAGCTTGCGCAACTTGCGACGCTAATACAAATGCGGAAGCAATTGCCAAGCTTAAAAAATTCTTTTTCATTCATTGACTCCTTTATTATTAGGCTTTGAATAGCCACATCTTTGAAAAGACTTACAAGTTGAACTATACGCAAAGCCCACTCTTGACGCAACCCTCACCAGCACTGGAATCAAGTATTTATTGGCTTTGAGGCAATATTCAACAAAATGCCGACACTTTTGAAGTGACCAAGTGTATTTTTTCTGCCAACAAAGGTTGTTCTCTGCGCTGATTCACGCACAAACCACTTCTGAAACCCAGGTAATCAGGCGATAAATCTGCCAATTGATCAAACTGCTCCAGCTGCAACCCGCCAGCCAGGCCGACGTATAACTTCAGTGACTTTGCAGCTTTGACGAAAAAATCCAGCAAATTCAGACTTATCAAAGCGGTTAAAGGCTTAGCTTTTTGCGTGGTATCGACCATCACCCCCCAATAAGCGGTATTTGCAAGCTCATGCAAGATCCTGTCTATGGTTTCTTTGCCTGAAACATGGTCTGCTGACAACACGGCAATCAGTTTTACTTGCCGGAAAAGAAACTCTTTAATCACCGGTGCATACGCTGCATCCGCCCAAATAGTTTGCGGCAGCTTAATCACATTTACACCTATATCTAGCCTCGACTGTATCAACTCTCTTAGAACCTGGACTGAAGCGCAATCATCACCTATGGTGGCACTGACAATAATGTCAGCATGCGGGTGTTGCTGGCGATAAAGACTGACTTCATGGATGATGGATTTGGACAGGTTAAGGTCTAGCGCTGCCAGTGCACCATGCGACGTTTCTTTCAGGTCAATCAGTCGCACATCTGCTGACAATACCATCTCCGCTTCAGGGACTGAATTCACACTCACCAACACTTGCATATTCAAGCCTGTTCCAAGCCGCTCTGGCGCGCGATATGGTTATTGATGCTATCCACCAGCCATTGCCAGGCTTCAAGTTCACGCTCTCCGGCAGTCTTATCGATAGCGATTTGCAGATATTGCATCTCCTGCGTGATTTTTTCGACTGGGAGCATATGCAAGCGACTCACCAGCACTGCCAGCTCGATCACCGCCGCTTGCGCCCGGTTGAATCCCATGAATGGTCCGTGCAAAGCACTTTCCAGTACAGTCATCGACAATCTGGGACGTATGTCATCTTCTTCGACTTGGTCCAGCTTTAATACGTGATGAGTCAGGCAATCTTGCAGGCGTACACAGCCCGCGGCAACAGACAAGGTGGCGAACTGTGTTTTTTTTGCAATGGCAGCGGCGAATACCCGGACGTCGTCCGTCAGGTTTAACACGGCATGCCCTGTTTCAAGAATGTTCTGCAAGGTGGCGGATGGCTTATAAGGCGAGATGATGACTTTGCCATCAAACCATTGCACGCCGAATGGTGCAATGTGCGGTTCACCTTGCTTAGAACAGGTAGTGACTATGGTTTCGTAAATCATGAAAATTATTCCGTATCCGGTGCTGGGGTTGTATCAGGCGCAGCACGCGTGTTTTCCAGACGCTCTTTGATCGAGGCTTCGCGGTGCGCGATCTTGGCCTGCTTGTTTTGCTGGATGGAAGCCACGCCCCACTCCAGCATTTCATCCTGCACATAGCGTTTTTTTAACTGCCATGCGATTTGTGCACGGGCCAATTCAACGCCCAGGTAAAACGCATGCGAGGCTTCGTTCTGTACATTCAGGCCCGTATAAAAACTGAAAGGGTCCGTGCCATGCTGTATACCATCCCGGTTATAAACATGGACACCCTCTTCACTTACCATAATCCTGAAGCTCGGATCTTTGATCTGGCTGGCCAGGTCCATGATTTCTTCGGTACTGTATGGAAACGGTTTGCGGTCATGCAAGCCCAATAATCCACTGGAATAGCCACGTGGCAATCGTTTATCCTGGCTGGCGCGGTACATGACGCGCCTCGCAATATCAGCCTCAGCGATGGCCTCGGAAGCATGCGGGCTGACCGAGGTAGCCAGCACGGCATTGATATTCAACTCACTGATCACGCCAAATAAAAGCGCATTCACGCCGGTGGTATCAGCATCAGTCAGTTCAGTCAGGTTACCCACGCCCATCATCATCTCAATATCCGGGTAACGCTTGCGCAACTTGTGGTAACGCACAATAGAGTCTGTCAGGCCAAAATGAATCGGGTCCAGGATAGGGTCGGCAATAAAGCGGCGCCCGCGTTGCAGGCAATGCTCAATCGCGCGTGTCAAACTGGCGATATTAGTGGGCTTGGCCGGGATCAGGATAGGTGTAGATTCAACCTCATCGGCTATCCACAAATTATTCTCATGCAGGCTGAGTAAATAGTCAGCTCCGGCTTTACCCGCTGCCAGCAAGTCTTCTTCACGCATGGAATCCACACTCACCTGGAAGCCTTCAGCTTTCAGCGCGTTAATGGCGGCAGGCATATGCGCAAATGATTTACCTGGCAGACAACCGAGGTCAATCACATCGGCGCCCTGCTGTTGAAAGTGACCGGCTTTGGCCACAATCTGTTCCACAGTCAGGTCAGGCGCATCCACAATTTCAGCAAAAATTGTCACGCTGTGGCGCGTCAGGTCTGGCGCCTTGCCTTTTTGTCCAAAATATTGAGGCAGATCTTTCAAGTCTTTGGGTCCACGTTCTACCGGCACTCCCCATTGCGCCACTAAAGGTTCGAGATCTCCCTGGCATAAGCCAGGTAAAATCACTTTGTCGATATTCTCGACTTTAGGCACGCGGCGCGCAATTAAAGATGGGGTCATTAATGCGGCCACCGATACCCCTATGTGTTTCACTTCATATTCAAATGGAGATTGTTTGCTATCTGCCAGGATAGACGTTAACACTTGGTGCAGACTATGTTCTGCCAGTTTTCCGGTGAGGAACAGCAGTTTTGCCATCACGCCTACTCAGCCAGCTGATCAGCTACCTGTACACCTGCGTGCAAATACAACTCATGGTGCGTCGCCAGACGCTGCATAATAGTGGATTGCAAATCAGCCATATTTTCCACCACAGCGGTATCAGCGAATAACTTCAATTTTTCCACATTCTCCAGATCAATCTGGCGCGGATAGACTTTGACCACATTATCGCGCGGTGCTTCAGATTCAAGCTCGGGCGCAGTATCACAGGCAAACACAACACTAGGCACACGGGTTTTGCCTGCCTGGGCAAACAAGTTGGTCACCAGGCTATCTGAAAAGCCGTAAGCCATCTTGGCAATGGTGTTGGAAGTCGCAGGCGAGATCACCAGGGTGTGATACACGCCTTCGTAAAAGCGCTCAACCGGGATGCTGCTGGCGGTTTTGTCCTGGTAGACTTTGTGGCCAGTTGCATCCAACTGCGCCTGAAAACCGTATTGCTTGATAATCTCAGCGGCGGCGCGACTCAGGTAAATATCCACATCCTGCAAAGTCTGCAGGATATCTAGAGACTCCCGCAGGTAATGGCCGGAACCGGTAATCGCCCAAGCCAATCGCTTTGCATGCATCACTTAAATCTCTTAATCAGGCAAACGGGTGTTGCAAGACAATGGTTTCATCGCGCTCTGGGCCAGTCGACACAATGGCAATAGGTACGCCACATAATGCTTCAAGACGCTTCAGGTAGTGCTGGGCATTTTTTGGCAGACCTTCCCAGGTTTTCACACCAAACGTCGTTTCAGTCCAGCCAGGCACGGTCTCGTATATCGGTTCACAACGGGCTACATCATCGGCACCGACAGGTAACATGTCCACGACTTTGCCATCCAGTTTATAGCCGGTACAAATATCCAGGGATTCAATGCCGTCCAGTACATCCAGCTTGGTGATGCACAAACCGGTCAGGCCATTGATACGGGCTGAACGACGCAATGCCGCAGCATCGAACCAGCCGCAACGGCGTTTGCGACGTGTCACGGTGCCGATCTCCTGGCCGACGGTAGACATCTGGTAACCAGGCACACCTTCGGTTTCGATATCCAGTTCGCTTGGAAACGGGCCGCCACCAACGCGGGTGGTGTATGCCTTGGTGATGCCCAATACGTAATGCAACATATTGGCACCAACACCGGTACCGGCTGATGCCTGACCAGCGATACAGTTGCTGGAAGTCACATACGGATAAGTCCCATGATCGATATCCAGCAACGTGCCTTGCGCGCCTTCGAACAACAGGTGCTCGCCACGCGCATTGGCTTCATATAAAGCAGCTGAGATATCTGCAACCATAGGTTTCAACACAGGTGCATGTTGCATGCTGGCGTCATATTGCTGCTGATAATCCACCGCAGTGCCGCCCAGATACTGGGTCAATACAAAGTTATGATAGTCCATCACTTCACGCAATTTTTCAGCAAACCGCTCGGGATGGAACAAGTCATACACGCGCAAGGCACGGCGTGCGACCTTGTCTTCATATGCCGGGCCTATCCCTTTACCTGTAGTGCCGATTTTTTTCTCGGCGCTGCGTTTGGCTTCACGCGCCAAATCTACCGCAACGTGATGGGATAAAATCAAAGGGCAGCCAGGGCTGACTTTCAAGCGGTTTTTCACATCCAGGCCGCCCTGCTCCAGCGTGGCGATCTCATGCAGCAAATGCGTGGTATCGAGTACAACGCCGTTACCGATATAGCAATTGACGCCATCACGTACGATACCGGATGGGACCAGATTCAGCTTGTACACTTTTTGTGCAGCGCCCTGGCCGACAACCAGCGTGTGACCGGCATTATGACCACCTTGAAAACGAACCACGCCCTGCGCGTGATCTGTCAGCCAGTCAACAATTTTACCTTTACCTTCGTCGCCCCACTGGGTACCAATAACAACGACGTTTTTTGCTTGCTTAGATTGTGTCATGTTCAATAATTATCTTGTCTAAAACGAAAATGGGTTGCCAGTTCAAAACGGCTTCAAACAGCAACGACCTGCCAGCGACCATCGACTTTTTCCAGAGTACGGTCACAGGCTAATTCAGAATAATCCAGCAGCGCATCCGGTAATGCTTCCACCACGATCTGGCCTTGCGCACGCAAGGTTTCCACCACGGCTGCCAATTCGCCGTCGCTGGATACAGGCGCAAGAATGCCCTTATTCAAGGTAGCTGGGCCAAGTGCCTGCAAAGCGCCGCGCAGATCCAGGCTAAAACCGGTGGCAGGACGCGCACGGCCAAAAGCGGCGCCAACTTCATCATAACGGCCGCCCAAGGCGATCGGTCCGGCATATTCTTTGGCATAAGCGGCAAACACCATGCCGTTATGGTAGTGGTAGCCGCGCAGCTCACTGAGGTCTATGGTCACCGTGACTTCATCATTACCCAATGCAGTTGCTACCGCGGCCATCTCATGCAACGCCTGTTCAATTTCCGGGGAATCAGGCAGCACATCACGCGCCTGCTCCAGCACTTCGACGCCGCCACTCAACTGGGTCAGTGCGATAAAAGCCTTACGCGATTTCTCAGACAGGTTGGTGATCAGTTCCTGCACGCGCGAAACATCTTTGGCCTGCAAGGCAATTTGCAATTCACGTTCCTGTTGTGTACCTAGCTGCGCCATATGCGACAAGCTGGCAAAAATAGCCACATGACTGAGATCAACAAACAGCGTGCGCATGCCCAATAGTTGCAAAGCCTTGACCATCAGTTTTTGTACTTCTATATCGCTTTCAATCCCGGCATGCCCGTAGATCTCTGCACCCAACTGTAAGGGCTCACGCGTACGTGCCAGGCCATCAGGCTTGGTGCGTAACACGGTACCGGCATAACACAGGCGGGAAACGCCCTGATGATTCAGCATGTGTGCATCAATGCGTGCCGCTTGCGGAGTGGTATCTGCGCGCAAACCCATCAGGCGGCCGGTTAATTGATCTACCACTTTAAAAGTAGCGATGTCCAGATCGTGGCCGGTGCCGGTTAGCAAAGACTCCACATATTCCATCATGGGGGGCATTACATACTGATAACCATGTACGCGAAATAAATCAAGGATTTGACGACGGTAGGATTCGAGACGCGCCGCTTCAGCAGGCAGCACATCTTCAATATATTCGGGAAGTAACCAATTATGCATGCCGTTATTATACCTGCAAACCCCTGCCTTAGACATGGCTTTAGCAATGGGAATGGCTTGTGATGGCCTGAGTAGAACAGAAAAAAGGCACGCCAAATAAGCGTGCCTTTCAAATATCCAGAATGGTAATTAACGGTTAAGCCACAAAATAAACAGTCCAACCGCAGCTGAAAGAAAACCGATAAAACGAATCTGCCCGTCCTTCAGTTGCAGCAATTTTTCAAAAGTTTGCCGCCAGGCCTGGGTAAATATCAACGGCATCAATCCTTCAATCAACAGTACCCCGCCAATCAACCACCACCAGTTCATACCATGACCTTATGACTGGACTGAATTATTTTTTGCCAGAATTACGCATATATTTAAAGAAGTCAGAACTCTGGTCTATGACCATCACGTCAGACTTGCTCTTGAAGCTGTTTTTATAGGCTTCCTGGCTACGATAAAACGCATAAAATTCAGGATTCTTGCCGAACGCTTGCGCATAGACTTCTGATGCTTTGGCGTCGCCTTCACCTTTCACTTTTTGCGCTTCGCGATAAGCTTCGGCAATGATCACCTCACGCTGCTTGTCTGCATCGGCGCGAATCTTCTCGGCAGCCGCTGCACCTTCTGAGCGCAACTCATTGGCGACAGATTTACGCTCTGCTTCCATACGTTGATAAACCGACTCACTGACTTCTTTAGTCAGGTCAACCCGGCGCAGGCGCACATCCAGAATCTGGATACCCATCTGGCGGCTTTCCTTGTCGGCACGCTCACGCAAAATCCTCATGATTGTGGCACGCTCACCGGAAACCACGTCGTGGATATTGCGTTTACCAATTTCGGCCCGCAAACCATCATTGACCATTTGCGAGATACGGCGCTCAGCCTGCACTTCTTCACCGCGCACCGAGACATAATATTTGGCCGGATCGATAATGCGCCATTTGATAAATGAATCCACCAGTACGTTTTTCTTCTCGCTGGTAATAAAGCGATCTGGCTCTTCCCAATTGAGCGTCAGGATACGTTTATCGTAATAACGGATATTTTCTACCATGGGCATCTTGAAGTAGAGGCCAGGCGCTTTTTTGACCGAAACGATTTCGCCCAGGCGGAACACCAGTGCAAACTCGCGCTGATCAACTGTATATGCTGATGAAGTGATCACCACCAGCAAAACAAATACCCCGATTAATATACTTCCAATATTTCTCATATTCTTTATTCCTTCAGGGCAAACTAGCGATATTCGCGATCACGGCTGCGCATGGCATCGCGTGTGCGATCCAGAACACCGGCATCAGATGATTGTGAAGATTCTTGAGCCGGCTTTTCAGCGGCTGGCGCAGCATTAGTACCACCACCCGCGCCACTTGCGCCCATCAATTTATCCAACGGCAAATACAGCAGGCTGTTGCCACCCTTTTGATCCACCAATACCTTGCTGGTATTAGACAGAATGTGTTCCTGTGCATCCAGGTACAAGCGTTGACGCGTGACTTCCGGCGCCTTGTTGTACTGGGTCAGAATCTGCTCAAAGCGGTCTGCATTACCTTTGGCTTCGTTTTCAACGCGCAATTTATAACCGGAAGCCTCTTCACCAAGGCGGGCTGCGGTACCGCGTGCTTTTGGAATCACGTCATTGGCGTAAGCCTGACCTTCATTCTTCTGGCGTTCCAGATCCTGCTTGGCTTTCACTGCATCATCGAATGCGGCCTGCACCTGCTCAGGGGGCTGTGCATTTTGCATGGTGACGTTGACGACATGGACCCCGGACTGATAACGATCCAGCATTTCCTGCATCAGCTTTTTCGCTTTGGCAGCGACTTCATCGCGGCCTTCATACAACACGAAATCCATTTTGCTTCGGCCTGCGACTTCACGAATCGCGGTCTCGGCAATGCCGCGCACGCTTTCTTCTGTAGAGCGGTTGCTGAACTGGTAGTCTTCCACTGACTTGAGGTTGTATTGCACGGCAACTTGCAGATCGATGATATTTTCATCATCGGTCAGCATCAATGACTCCCGTGGCTCTTTACTACGGCCAGATTCGCCTTCAAACGAGCGATAGCCCAGTTCTATGGTGCGTACCTGTTCAAGGTTGACGTTTTCAACTGTTTCGATCGGGAAAGGCAGATGCCAGCGCGGGCCAGGTGTAGTGGTTTCTACATGCTTGCCAAACCGCAATACCACACCGCGTGAACCCTGGTCCACGATATAGAAGCCGGAACCGAGCCAGATCAAGGCCACCAGGCCAAGAATCGGGGCGATAGGCAAAGGTTGTGGTGCAGGTCCGCTCGCACGAGGGCCACCCTGCCCGCCTTTACCACCGAACATACGATTCAGCTTTTGATTCAAATCCTTGAATACCTCGTCCAGATCGGGCGGGCCTTCGTTATTTTTATTCCAAAAGCCTGGAAACTTTCTCATTCATCTACTCCGTGTTTTCTATTTCCGGTTAAACGTAAGCACGCTCTTCCGTACTCAGTTTTTTCAAATGTTGTTGATGCTCTAGCAGTGCCTGACGTAAGTCTTCGATACCAATGCCATCCCTGGCAGACACACGAATGGTTCTGATATTACCATACTCGTCACGGTCGATTCCCGGCGCCATGCCCATGCGATCAATCTGGTTAAGCACCAGGATCTGCGGCACCTGGGCAGCACCGATTTCGTTGAGCACGATATTGACCTGTTCAATCTGGTTGTCACGGTTAGGGCTTGCCACATCCACAATATGCAATAGCAAGTCAGCTTGTGACGCCTCTTCCAGCGTAGCGCCAAAGGCTTCAATGAGGGTAGTTGGCAAATGTTTGATAAACCCGACAGTATCTGAAATGACCACTGGATAGCCTTCAGGCAAATGCATTTTGCGCGAAGTGGTATCCAGCGTGGCAAACAACTGGTCAGCTGCATACACTCCGGAGTGCGTCAGCCGGTTAAACAAGGTGGATTTACCTGCGTTGGTATACCCAACCAGAGATACGGTAAGCAAAGGAGACCGCTTGCGGGCACGTCGCTGCATGCCGCGTTGCTGCTTCAGTTTTGCCAGTTTTTCACGCAATTGCTTGACGCGCACGCGCAGCATGCGCCTGTCCAGCTCCAGCTGCGTTTCACCAGGGCCGCCACGTACACCAATACCGCCCTTTTGACGTTCAAGGTGGGTCCAGCCGCGTACCAGCCGAGTGGATAAATGTTCCAGCTGCGCCAGTTCAACCTGGAGCTTACCTTCATGCGACTGCGCACGCTGGGCAAAAATCTCCAGGATGAGGCCAGTGCGGTCCACAACACGGGCTTCCAGAAATTTTTCCAGGTTACGTTGCTGCGATGGGCTTAAATCGTGATTAAAAGCGGCCACTTTACTTTCGTAAGCCGCCATCATTGCTTTCAGCTCGTCTGCCTTGCCTGAGCCGATGAAGAACTTGGGGTCAGGAGACTGGCGTTTGCCTTCAAGCGTATCAGAAATATTTAATCCGGCAGTACCGGCAAGGTGGCGGAGCTCTTGTAAACTTTCTTCATAATCAGCATCACCAAAGTTGATACTGACCAGAACGACAGCATCTCCGCCGCTAGGTCTATCAAACATGCATTAAGATTCTTGTGCGGGTTCGTGTGGTCCTAAATTAACAGGACGGGCTGGAACGATGGTGGAAATAGCGTGTTTGTATACCATTTGCGTGACAGTGTTTTTCAGCAAAATGACATACTGGTCAAACGAATCTACCTGACCCTGTAACTTAATCCCGTTGACGAGATAGATGGATACTTGAACATGCTCTTTCCTCAAGGCGTTCAGAAAAGGGTCTTGCAGCATTTGGCCTTTATTATTCATCGAATTGCTCCTTCATTGTTTTAATCATATATTGGAGTTTTTATTATGTTGAACACCAATCCCTTACAGTGACTATGATTGTACTAATTTGTTCCAATTTCAATGCCTGTGCATTATTTTTTTGGAAATAATGCTCGAATGCGCTGTAAACAGGCCGCTTTGCCCAGTATAGACATCACCTGATCGATGCTAGGCGACTGCGCAATACCGATCAAAGCCACCCGTAATGGCATGGCCAATTTTGGAAATTTGATCTGTTGCTCAGTGACAACCTGATTCAGGCCATCGTGTAAATTATCGACAGTCCAGTCAGAGTCTTTAATTTTTTCCAGGAAACTTTCAATATAGGCGGCTGTTTCCGGCTGGATATGCTTGGTTACATCGGCTTCATTGATCACCGGGTCGCGGTAGAAAAAGGCGATCTCTTGCGCTAACTGGTTCAGGTTGTTTGTCCGTTCACGGTAAAGGTTGAGCACAGCCAGCAAATCAGGCGATTGCGTGTCGGTAATGCCTAACTTCGCAAGGCGTGGTTTTACTTCTTCGGCAATCTGCTCCAGCGGCAATACCTTGATGTAATGCGCATTCAGCCAGTTGAGTTTTTCAGTGTTGAACTGCGCGGCAGACGGCGTGATATGGTCTAGATCAAACCACCGGCAGAACTGCGCCATATCGAATACTTCGTCATCGCCATGCGACCAGCCCAGGCGTGCCAGGTAATTCAATACCGCTTCGCGCAGATAACCATCTTCATGATACTGCATCACATTGACTGCACCATGGCGTTTGGATAACTTTTGACCATCATCGCCCAATATCATGGACAAATGCGCATATTGAGGAATTTGTGCGCCGAGTGCCTGCAACATATTGATCTGGCGCGGCGTATTGTTGACGTGGTCATCGCCACGTATCACCTGCGTCACGCCCATTTCCCAGTCATCCACCACCACACAGAAGTTGTAGGTCGGTGTGCCGTCACCCCTGGCGATAATCAGGTCATCCAGCTCGGCATTGGCGATTTCGATACGGCCTTTGACCATATCATCCCACGCCACCACGCCATCTTGCGGATTTTTGAAGCGCACGACGGGCGGAATATCCTTAGGTGGCTCCGGCAACACTTTACCAGGCTCAGGACGCCAGCGGCCATCATAACGAGGCTTCAAACCTTGCTGCATCTGACTTTCACGCAAGGCATCCAGTTCTTCCTTGCTGCTATAACAGTAATAAGCCTGGCCTGCGTCCAGCATTTTTTGAATAGAGGCTTTATAGGTATCCATGCGCTGCATCTGGTAGTAAGGGCCTTCATCATGGTCCAGCTCCAGCCAGGACATGCCATCCAGAATCGCCTGTACAGCTTCAGGTGTAGAGCGTGCAACATCCGTGTCTTCGATCCGCAGGATAAACTGGCCGCCATGACGCTTGGCATAGGCCCAGGAAAATAATGCGGTGCGCGCACCACCAATATGGAGGTAGCCAGTGGGACTAGGCGCGAAACGGGTTTTAACAGCTTGTTGCATGATGACTCTCTGAATTCTTAAGCGGACTATTTTAACATGTTGGCGCTGCTCATGCCTCGCCCTGCTTTTTGCTTGCTGCCAGATTGAAGCATCGCTACAAACGCGTTATCATGCGTCCATGATGCAGCCTACTTCTTCCAGCAGCGATATCCATGTCGGCGAGCTTTACGGCAAACCGGCCATGCCTGGGCAAACCAGCGTGATTTACCATGTGGTTGCCATACACAAACTGGGCATCACGCTGCAAAATATGGATAATCCATTAAGCCAGTTTGAGACGACTGCAAAAAAACTTCTACAATCCGGCTATGTCAGGCTTAGCCAGACGCCTTATGTGAACCTTGCTCAAAACAGCAAGCGTAAGAATAGCGAATCAAAACTGAAACGCTGTCCTTATACCCTGGATATCTTTGCAGACCGGGCAGACTGTCAACGGCCTCAGCTGACCCAGGCCGCATAAGTTGTGGGGGCTTTTGCTAACAAAATAAAAAATGCCGCAATTTGCGGCATTTTTTATTTTATCTAGCTGATTAAAACTCAGGCGGCGCACCTATCAGATCATGGCCTTGGGCATCAACAATCTGCACATCCACAAAATCGCCAGGACTAATACCGTCCGCATCCTGCAGGTAAACAATCCCATCAATTTCCGGTGCATCGGCTTTGGTACGTGCAATGGCGATCACATTGCCGTCGTCATCTTCAGTCAGCTCATCCACCAGCACGGTTTGCAGGCTGCCGATCTTGGCTGACACTTTGGCAGCACTGATGCGTTCTTGCACTTCCATAAAGCGGCTCAAGCGTTCCTTCTTGATTTCTTCCGGCACCTGATGATCTAAAGCATTGGCTGTTGCACCATCCACGGCAGAATAGGCAAAGCAGCCGACACGGTCCAGCTGCGCTTCTTCCATAAAATCCAGCAGCATTTTAAAGTCGTCTTCAGTTTCGCCTGGGAAACCGACGATAAAGGTACTGCGGATAGCAATCTCAGGGCAGGTTTCGCGCCAGGCCTTGATACGGGCCAGGTTGTTTTCGCTACTGGCTGGGCGCTTCATTGCTTTAAGAATACGCGGGCTCGCGTGCTGTAACGGCACATCCAGGTAAGGAAGAATCGCACCTTCAGCCATCAATGGAATCACTTCGTCTACATGCGGGTATGGATATACATAATGTAAACGTATCCATACGCCCAATTCGCCAAGCGCCTTGCTCAGCGCAGTCATGTGCGTTTTTACCGGCCTGCCATTCCAGAAACCACTGCGGAATTTCATATCCACGCCATAGGCCGAGGTATCTTGTGAAATCACCAGGATTTCCGACACACCGGCATTGACCAGGTTTTCAGCTTCGTTCATCACATCGCCAATCGGGCGGCTGACCAGGTCACCACGCATGCTTGGGATGATGCAGAAACTGCAACGGTGATTACAGCCTTCCGAGATTTTAAGGTAGGCATAATGTTTGGGCGTCAGGCGCACGCCTTGTGGCGGCACCAGGTCGGTATAGGGATCATGTGGTTTGGGCAAATGCGTATGCACATGACCCATCACTTCTTCCAGCGCATGTGGACCGGTGACTGCCAGCACGCTAGGATGCGCGCCGGTGACCACATCTTTTTTAGCACCCAGGCAACCGGTGACAATGACCTTGCCGTTTTTATTCAGCGCTTCGCCTATCGCATCCAGGGATTCCTGCACGGCAGAATCAATAAACCCGCAGGTGTTTACCACAACCAGGTCGGATTTTTCGTAACTGTTACTGATCTCATATCCCTCAGCGCGCAGCTGAGTAAGAATACGCTCGGAGTCTGAACCGGCTTTAGGGCAACCCAGTGACACAAAACCAACTTTAGGCATAATCTGCATACATTAACCTTTAACCTTCCACCAGGAGCTTGGTTACCGCGACCGAAGCTACGCCTAATGTAATCAATAATAACTGCAACAACGTATCGCGCAACGCGGTTCGTTTATGTAATCCGGGAATCAGATCCGCCACTGCGACATACAACATACTGGAAGCCGCCAGGCTCAAAATATAAGGCACCCAGTGCTGCACCATATTCAGTCCTGCATAAGCGATCAGGCCACCGGCCAGTGTGGCCAGGCTGGAGGCGATGTTGAACAGGAATGCCTTGCGCTTGCTGTAGCCGGAATGTAACAAAATCAGGAAGTCACCGACTTCTTGCGGAATCTCGTGTGCAATGATCGCCAGCGCCGTGACCAGACCTACCTGCATGTCGACCATAAATGCGGCACAGATCAGCACACCATCGACAAAATTATGGAAAGTGTCACCTATCATGATCATCATGCCGCTACGGCCGTCGTCGTGATGATGATGGTGACTCAATACTTGCGGGGATTCAGCTGCCAGGGGCCTGAATTTAATCGCGCCCTGCGGTGCTTTCACTTTTTGTGCCGAAGCCTGTCCCGGATGCAATTCCGGGCAATGTGCCTCATCGTGTATGGCATGCATTTCACAGTGTTCACCATGACAGTGGCGCCATAGCACCAGTTTTTCCAGCGCAAAAAACAGCAGAATCCCGAACAGCATGGTCGCTGTCATGGCCTCTATATTCGGGCTGGTTTCAATCGCGTGTGGCAATATCTCCAGGAATACAGCTGCCAGTAAAGCACCGATCGCATAGCTGACCAGCAAAGGCACCCAATGTTTTCTGGCATTCAGCGCGAACACGGCAGCGACTGACACACTTAACACGCCCCCGGCCAGGCAGGCAATCACCATGCCCGTCAAGGGTGACATGGTCGCCAGAGTGGCAGTCAGAGAGGGTGATAAATTAATCATGCATACTTTGTAGAAATGAGGCGCGCATTATACGTGAGTTCTGGCAAAAATGAACATAAACAATCAGTTATCGTCATTGCAGATCTAAAGGCTAGATAAATTGTGCAATGACATAGCCGATGACGATACCTATCATCAACGCCAGGGTTAAACCGCGATAAGTCAGTACATCTTTTGAATAGCCACGCCGGATAGCAACGAAAGAAATGAGGTAACCCAGCGCATTCAGCAACCAGATAAAACCAAAGCTTAATACTTTGACAATCATCGGGCCGATCACCGGCAGCAGACCAATCAAACCAATGATCCAGACAAACACGCCTGAGACTAAGCCCACCAGAACCGTCACCCCGGCCAGCATTTTGACATCCCAGCCTTGCTGCACACCCCAGTACAGGAAAGCGGCAATGAGTATTGCTACAGGCAACATTATTTTCCAGTCTTGCCAGTGCCATGAAGCTGCACTGCCTACACATTTTGCCGAAGGGCGGCCAAGCCGATTCTTGACCATCGCCTATCCTTTTAAGTCAGCAATTGTTGTGGCCAGCGCATCCACATGCGTGCAGCGGTGCCAGTGCGGTTTTTTTTGTGAAGCATCGGCGGCATAGCCCCAGGTCACCAGCACAAAATCCATGTGGTGCGCATCTGCAGCCAGGCCATCTTCCAGCCGGTCGCCGATATACAGGCATTGCTCAATCGGCAATGACAGGTCCTGCACAATCCGGCCAACCATATCAGCTTTGCGACTGAGTGCAGGCTGAAAATAATCCAGGGCATATACGCCCTGGAAATACTGATCCCACTGCAAATGCCTGACAATTTTTTCGGTTGGGAATAATCGCTTGTTGGTTGCGATGTATAACTTGTAGCCAGCCTGATGTAGTTGCTGCAACATCGCTGTCACACCATCAAACACGACTGATTTCAGGTAACCGCTTGAGTCATAGTGCTCTTTAAACACCTTTGCCAGAGATTGCAATAATGCATCATCGTCCTGGCCGGAAAGCAATTGAAGGCTTTCAATCAGGGGCGGGCCAATCACATCATTGCTTAATGGCATTTTCAAAGGCGTGCCTGTGCTTTTGAATGCATGGTCGTAGCCTTCCAGGATACTGGGGGCAGAATCGATCAAAGTGCCGTCCAGGTCAAAAATGAGGTGTTTTTTCATGGGGTGCTTTATTTTAGAGATGTCGCATTGTTATGACTTGTATTGTAAATATTTGCTTTATTGTAAAGCTGGTGATTATTCCAGCCAGATTAAAGTCGCCATGCGTCCGGTTTCCCCGTCGCGCCTGAAGCTGAAGAAAGATTCAGGTGTGCTGTAGGTACATAAGCCGCCACCATAAGTACGGGTAACTCCCAAAGCCTGCAAGCGTTGCCTGGCGATGATGTACAAATCACCCAGCCATTTGTTGTTATGTGGACGGAATGCAGTTTCTGCTTGTGCGTCCTGCGTTATAAATTGTTCCCGCACTTCACCACCCACTTGAAATGCATCAGGACCAATCGCCGGACCCAACCAGGCCATTAAATAGCCAGGCTCAACTGGCATCGCTTTAACAGTGGCTTCAATCACACCATCACAGAGGCTGCGCCAACCAGCATGGATTGCGGCAACAACGGTGCCCGCTTCATCACAAAGCAATACTGGCAGACAGTCTGCCGTCATAGTCACGCATACGACTTCTTTACGTGCTGCAAAACTGGCATCGGCAGCTTCAAGGCAGCTTGAAGTACTGGCATCGATCACGCGTATGCCATGTACCTGTTTCAACCAGACAGGTTCTGTTGGCAAATACGGGCTTAATGACTGGCGGTTGTGCGCCACGTGTAATGGATTATCTTGCACATGATCGCCCAGGTTCAGGCTGGCGTAGTTACCAGTGCTGATGCCACCTGCCCGCGTCGTTTGCAACGCTTTAACATTCGCAGGCGCAGGCCAATCAGGAATGATAAATTCGGCTTTATGCATCATCCTCGTCCGCTACCAGCGCTTCATCATCCCACTCTTCGCCATCTTCAAGTTCATCATCAAGATCGTCATCGCCCCAGTCTTCATCATCTTCGCCGATAAACAAGCCATTTTCGTCCACATTCAGATCCACTGGCGACAGTGGTTCATCTGGCACTTCAGTGGCACGCATAGCTTCCAGCAACGCACGCATATCATCCGCCAGCTCGATTTGCCACTCCATATGCTCATTGGTGACCGGATGCGTCAGGCCTAGTTTGATGGCATGCAATGCCTGGCGTTTGAAATCTCCGATCACGGCACGCAACTCTGTCGACATCATCTTATGGGGGATGATATTACCGATTCCGTACAAGGGATCGCCGACCATAGGCGCTTTTAAATGCTGCAAATGCACGCGGATCTGGTGCGTGCGGCCGGTTTCAAGATTACAGCGCAGATAGGTATTGGTGCCGAATCGCTCCAGTACCTGATAATGCGTCACTGCTGATTTACCGCGGCGTATCACCGCCATTTTGACGCGCTGGTGCGGATGACGCCCTATCGGTTGGTCTACCTTGCCACTACGCCACAATTGACCCCAGACGATGGCACGGTATTCGCGTTTGACGGAATGCGCTTGCAACTGGCGTACCAGGCTGGTTTGCGCCTCCAGTGTTTTCGCTACCACCAGCAAACCGCTGGTATCTTTATCCAGCCGGTGCACAATACCAGCACGTGGCACTTCCTTGAGTTGCGGCCGGTGGAACAGCAAAGCATTTAATAAAGTGCCGCTCCAGTTTCCTGCAGCAGGATGCACCACCAGCCCGGCAGGCTTGTTGATCACGATCAGGGCATCATCTTCGTAAACAATATCCAGAGGAATGTCTTCGGGTTCAAATGCGTTGTCTTGCGCATTGACTGGTGGCGTGACTGTAATGTCCTCACCACCCCAGACCTTGGTTTTAGCCGTAGGCGCTTTGCCATCCAGCAATACCAGGCCCTCTTTGATCCAGCCCTGTAAACGGCTGCGGGAATGGTCTGGCAACATTTGCTGCAAAACCAGATCCAGCCGTTGCCCACCGAGGTTGGTAGGCACGACCAGATGTAAGGAAGCGCTTTCTTTCATATTTTCAAACGGCATCAGTTATAATGCCCTGAGTTTCCTTATATATAACGATATTGAACAACATGCTTCGCATTTTACCGCTTAACGCCCTGCTCACGCGCGCTTTTATTTTCATTGCCGCGCTTACCTTAAGTGCTTGCGCTATTTTTGGCGACCCGAATCCGCTTGACGAAACCAAGGGCTGGCCAGAGGAACGCCTGTATGCCGCTGGTCAGGAAAAAATGGCGGACAAGAATTACGATAAGGCGATCGACTACTTCCAGAAGCTGGAAGCGCGTTATCCGCACGGTGCTTATGCCACCCAGGCACAACTCGAAGTCGCTTACGCCTACTACAAAAAATCAGAGCCGGTATTGTGCTTGTCAGCTGTTGACCGTTTCATCAAGCTGCACCCAAACCATCCTAACCTTGACTACGCCTACTACCTGAAAGGCCTGGCAACCTTTAACGAACGCGGCATCATCGAGAAATACACCAAGCAGGAAATCAATGACCGCGACCCTAAAACACTGCGCGTCTCATTCAATGCTTTTAAGGAACTGGTCGAACGCTTCCCGAATAGCCGTTACGTCAAAGATGCGACGCAACGCATGATTTTCCTGGTGAACACACTGGCCATGCACGAAATGCATGTAGCGCGTTATTACATGCAACGTAAAGCCTACGTTGCTGCGGTGAACCGAACCAAATATGTGCTGGAGACCTACCCTAACTCCAGCGTGGTTGAAGAAGCATTGGTAACTATGATCAGCGCCTACGATGCCATGCATCTGGATGATCTCAAGGATGACACCTTGCGTGTACTCAAAACGAACTATCCTGAGAATCCCATGATCAGCGGGAAAATCAACGAAGACGAAAAAGTCTGGTGGAAATTCTGGGAAAGCCTGTACCAGTAATTGATTGAAGTCTCGCCGGATACCAAAAAGCGCCAATCTTGTGGCGCTTTTTTTATTTGTAATACTCAAACCTGTTTACGGGTGTTCGTCTCTGCTACCTTTGCATCCATCGCAAAAGCTTCCAGCTCAAAAGGATTGTCATAATACATATGCCGCCCTTGCAGCTTTTGCCAAAGCCCGGCCAGCAAATAAGCTGGAATAAACAGAATCCCCCACCGCTCTGCCTGCCGCACATGCACATGTTCATGTGGTCGTAACTGCTCCAGCCTGCTTGCTGAAAAGCCCATTATCACATGCCCTAATGCAATGGCTGCAAACCCCCGGCGCATAAACCATAGCGCAATCTTTCCACCATGCACCTCAAGTACGCCATGTGCAATCCGCGTTTTTGCGCCCGACAACACCCATGGAATGGCAGCCATCACCCCCACTAGCGTCGTAGGCAATGCCCATAAGAAAATCAGCAAACGCATATGATTAATATCCAGCTAAAACCCAATAGGTGCCGCTTTATATCTGCCTGGGTGAAAACATAATAATCGCCATGCCCAGCATCGCGACTGCTGCACCTAGCAAATCCCAGCCTGTCGGGCGTATGCCTTCCACCAGCCATAGCCATAAAATAGCCACGCCAATATACACGCCGCCGTATGCCGCATATATTCGGCCTGCTGCCGCTGGATGCAAGGTCAGTAACCAGGCAAACACTGCCAAACTAATCGCGGCAGGTATAAGCAGCCAGGCACTTTTACCCTCCCTTAACCAGAGATAAGGCAAGTAGCAACCCAGGATTTCAGCAATGGCAGTAAAGGCGAACAGCACCAACGTTTTAAACACTATATTTCCTTGTGATGGAGATGGCTGGTTTTAGAAGCCACTTTCGTTTCAAACTTTGTGCGGTCTATGACAAAGCGTTCATGGATGCCCTTGGCAATCAAATCAATCCCATCGTGCGCCTCTACCGCAAAAATCAATTTGCGGCCTTCCATGCCGATTAACTCAATGGTCGCTGTGACAGTAAATCCTGGTGGCGTAGGCGCCTGGTGGCTGACATTGATATGCGTGCCTACTGTTTGCTCGTGAGGTCCTTCAAGAAAAGGCTGTACCGCATTGATGCATGCCCACTCCAGAAAACCAACCAAAAAGCCGGTGGCAAACACGTTTGGCATAGCTTGAAACGCTTCGGCTTCAGGGTATAAGGCAGGCACCGTTTTGGAAACCGGCACCAGAAACTGCTGACGGTATTGCAGGCCAGGTTTAAGGGAGTCTTTCACGATGAGGCAATAGCGGGGCTGGTTGGTCCGGGATATTCAGATGTAGTCACTCTAGCCCTATGAAATCTGTACCCAGTGATAGGTTGTGATTTTTCCTGGTGCCAGATCGAATGAGCGTGTACCAGACAGGGTAAAAGAAGTCCCGTAGGCAACTGTTGTCGGTGCATCGAGCACAGCTGTAGGTTTGGCCTTGTCCACTACAATCACTTCTACGTCACTGGGCTCGGATTTGTTACCGGAGTCATCCTCAACCACCAGGCGGAAGCGATGCCTGCCCGGTGTCAGTGGCTTGCTTGCATCATTAGTCACTTCTATGGTGGGTGTGTTGGTTGCAATTTCCTGTCCGGGAATAAACTTTGCCATGGCAGCAGTTCCTCAATGTCTGATGTTTTCTTCAAGCCTTGTTGTAAGCAACAATGTATGCCAGTTTAAGCTGGCAGGCAATCGCAAATCTAAAACCAACCTACTCCTGTTCTGAAATGAGCAACTGGTTCTGGTCAGTTTTCAGATAGAAGGTGCCGTTAGCGTCAATCTGAATGGCGCGGATACGGTATTCACTTAATACCGGCTCTGCATACACCAGCGTCGTGCCTTCACGGCGAACGCGGTACAAAGTGGTATTACCCATGCCGGCGACAAAGAAATCGTTATCCCAGAAATCATTGCGACCGGTTTTAGGGTATTTGGCCAGCGGTCCTATCCCGATCGAAGGGACAAATGTCATCAGCGGTTTCTCGTGCCCTTCATGGCTATTGAATTTGTTGCCGTAATAGCCACTCATGCCATCGCGTTCATAAATAGTGCCGTAGCTCACAATCGGCCAGCCGTAATTTTTACCGCGTTTAATCAGGTTAATTTCATCACCACCGCGTGGTCCATGGTCAGTCAACCACAATTCATTGCTTTCCTTATCGTAAAACAGGCCGCCTGAAGGTGAGCGGAAGCCGGTGGCATAGACCTCAGCATTCAAACGCTGCAAATCTATGCGCATGACTTTACCCAGAGAAGTCGTCTTATCCTGTACCCGGTCCGGTTTTGAAAAATCGCCCAGGCTCAGATACAAGGTACGCTCGTTTTCACCCAGCGCTAGCTTGCCGCCGACCTGGTGGCCTAGAATCGGTTCCTTGATGGCAGGTCGGCTGATGTAAATCTCACGGTCAAAACTAATCTCGCTGTTTTCTACATCGACTGCAAATTCACTTACCGCCAGGCGCACACCATTGGTGACTTCATCCCATGCGGTATAAGCAACATAAAGGGTTTTGCCAATTAACAGGGAATCTTTGACGCCGGAGAGCTCCTTGCAATACACCAGCTGTTTGCTGCTGCTTTCATCTGATGAAGTATCGCCACCGGGGATAAACTTGACCAGCGGCTTGCCAGGTTTAACCAGCTCCATGCTTTCATTCTGGCGGACAAAATAGACATCGCCACACTTGCTGATAAACAAGAACAAATGTTTATCCAGGCGCTCAAAAGGCCCACTTGGATATTGGTCTTCAAACGGCAGCTTATACACTTTAAGATTCTGTGTGCCGAATACCGAACTGATTCTTGGTGGCTCCGGCTCTTTATTGGCATCTTTATCCGCTTGCGCAGCCTGACTGCCGGATAACAATAATCTGGGCACCACATCATCACCAGCCTGCACATCAGGTGCAAGCATATTCCAGCTGAGTATCAGCCAGCAGACGGTGAATAATATGGATTTTAAAAGTGGTCTGATTGACAATCGATGAGGTTGATAAAACAAAACAAGATTCTCCATTCTTATACTTACATACGAGTCGCAAGCACAGAAAAAAGTTTATAAAACGATTATATAAATTTTAAATTAACTATATTAATCAATTGAATATTATTTTTTATTCATGTAATTTATGATTAGTATTTTCAGCAATAAAACCGCAATCATTACAGCCCATGCCACCAAGGTCAATTTAATAAACAAAGCAAAGGTATCTTGCTGACAGATAGCGCCCAACGCGGGATCGAGAGTGTCACAGCCAAATGCCACTACTGCAAACGCTAAACCCGGCCCCAGATGTAAAATGGCCAGTCCATAAATTAACACACGCAACATATCGTAATCCGTTACATTTTGAGCTGGCTAATTCCAGTTATCAATTTTGAAATCATCCGGCGAGGGATGACCCTGGCCAGTTTCAACCAGTGCTTTTAAACTCATGAGGAAGGTTGCCCATTTGGTACTGCAATGTGCCATAAACTCCACCGGCTCAGCCCAATGCCTGTGCGCGAAAAGCACAATGGTGTAATCACCATCCTGGTAAAGATCAAAACTGGCATGCGTACCGACCCACTCATCCGGCCCCGAGATAAAACGCCAAACAACCTGTTTATCCGGGATCATGCTGGTCACTTCAAATTTAATCACGCCGAGAACTTCACCGGTGGGCGTGTTGAAAATAAGCTCTATGACATTACCTGGGCTTGAAACACCGCTGGCCTCCCTGGACCACCAGCCAGCCACACCTTCAACAGTAGCCAGCGCTGCGTAGACTTTTGCAACAGCTGCCTTTATGCCAGCTCTGTGAATAATATCTGCCATTTTTTCTCCTCAAGTATTCGCCTGGCTTAACGCTTGATCGCCAATACCAGTACTCCGATTGCGACCAGCGCAACACCCAGCCACTCACGCGCAGAAAGGCGCTCGCCCAAGAACACGAACGCGAATAACGCGACCAGCACCAGGCTGAATTTATCGACAGGCGCCACTTTGGAGGCTTCGCCCAATTGCAGCGCACGGAAGTAGCATATCCAGGAGGCACCTGTAGCAACGGCGGATAGACCGATAAATAACAATGAGCGTGCCGGCATGGTGAACGGGTTACTCCATTTACCAGCAAACCAGACAAACGGTGCAAGCACGGCGGTGATCACCAACGTGCGGATTAAAGTGGCGAAATCAGAGTCAACACCAGTGATACCGATTTTAGCGAAAATAGCTGTGAGGGCTGCAAAGCAGGCTGAAAGCGCTGCCCAGAAAAACCAGTCATTGATCATCATCCCTCCCCAGTCTTGTTAATCAACATTCTGACCAATACGCCACAGCACACCTGAAGGATCGGTGATGCAAAAATCTCGCATTTTCCAGGGTTGTAGTTCTATCGGCCACAGTTTGACCCCATATTTATTGATCACGCCGCTTTGCTCTACTTTCTGCCACCATGCGTCTACATCTTCAACCAGCAGATGCATCATGAAGTTTTCGGCTAAGCCCTCAGCACAGAAATTTTGCAGTAAAAAACTTGAATTCCCAAAGTGGAAATAGGCAATACCGCCGCCTTCTGACGCCATGGTAAAGCCTATGTCCTGATAAAACTGTTTGGATAATTCAAAGTCTTTGGACGGAACGAATGCCTTGATTTCCGTGACTTTCAGGTTTGTCATGATGAGGGGAGCCGATCTGGTGATTATTTCTATGACTCAAGTATAAATCAAGCTTACCGCTTTCGTGTACCCGCCTCATATTCACGGTAAAAAGCCATGACTACCTGCCCTATCAACTCCAGTGGTAATGGCTGATCGAGCGGAAAGGATAAATTACCTTTTTTGCCACGGTAGGGTTGCAGTACATTGATTAATGCTAAATCCTTGGTGACAGGCGGATAGATACCGATGTGTTTCCTGAATGCTGCAAAATAGAAAAAGACATGTTGATTGGCGCGGAATGCAGGCATTTGATAACTGATACATCGCGTGACTTCAGGTAGCAACGTTTCGACTTTCTGCTGTATAGAAAGCATTAAAGCCTGAATCACAGGACTCAGGCTTTTAAAATACTCTTCATGTGAGCTAAATACCACAGGTGGCTCCCGGGAGTTTAAACTTCAATCTGCCAATCAGGATTCCATACCACTTCCCAGAGATGTCCATCCGGGTCTTGAAAGTAGCCACCATAGCCGCCCCAGAAAGTATCCTGTGCAGGCTTGGTAATGGTTGCCCCGCTTTTCCTCGCTTGTTCCATCACTTCATCAACCTCGGCTTTGGAGCCGACGTTGTGGGCAATGGCAAAACTGGTCGGGCTGGAAGGTGAAACCGGGAGCTTGGTATCATGCGCCAGGCTGTTGCGCGGCCAGATTGCCAGTTTCAAGCCACCTTTCAATTCAAAAAACACCACGGCACCATGTTCAAACTCCGTACCCATAATGCCTTCAGTCACCAAGCCCATGCCATCCCGATAAAAGCTGAGCGAGGCTTCCAGGTTATCTACCCCTAGCGTAATCATGGCAATCGAAGGTTTCATGGCTTGATTTATCTGGTAAGGATATATACGCATGTTGAAATGGCAGCGATTGACAAACCAAACGAGACAAACAGCATGGTTTTATAAGCGGCCACCTGTTTGTTTGCCACTTGTGCAGCCGCTTCAATTTGCTGGATTGCCTGCTGCATCTTTTCTGCCAGCACATGGATAGACTCTGCATTTTGCACGGCGGCAGCCTGAAGCTCTTCAATCTGCTTGACCAGCAGCGGATCTGCCTTGGCAGCAGCTTCAGGTTTGTAAGTGAATGCAGGCACAGCCGAAGTGGCTACCTGCGCGATGTAAGGCGCCAACGCCTTGATAATTGGTAAAAATTGAATAGCCACATTAACCTCGCCAACATTATTTAACTTTTTTCTTCATAGTACGGACTGAATGCTTGTACGTCCACCCCAAAGGTATGTTTAAAGAGATTAAAAACTATGCAACCCTTTACTTCTTCAAGATATACCCAAGGTTAAAGCCATCTCAACCGCGGCGAGCTGCTTCAATAGTGGCGATATCAATTTTCTGCATCTGCATCATCGCTTCGAAAGCGCGCTTCGCCGCAGCGGGGTCCGGGTCGGTGATTGCCGCCACTAATGCACGTGGCGTGATTTGCCAGGAAATTCCCCACCTGTCCTTACACCAGCCACAGTCACTTTCTTGCCCGCCATTTTCCACAATCGCATGCCATAAGCGATCAGTTTCAGCCTGATCATCGGTCGCCACCTGGAACGAGAATGCTTCATTGTGCTTGAAGATGGGACCACCATTCAGGCCCAGACAAGGAATATCCATGACAGTGAATTCAACTGTCAGTGGATCGCCTTGCTTGCCCGAGGGATAATCACCAGGCGCATAATGCACAGCCCCAACGGCACTGTCCGGGAATGTAGCAGCATAAAAGTTTGCCGCTTCGTGCGCATCCCCGTCGAACCAAAGACAAATCGTGTTTTTAGCAGCCATTTTTTCCTCAATCCGTAAAAGTTTATTTTCGTATCATCAAAGTAGCTGAATGCAAGCCACAGGCAACAGCCTTCCCATCTTGACAAATGCTGATGGCGACAAGTTCGGGCGAGAATATCCTGAGTTTTATTTAATCAATCTACTATTATTTAAAAACTTATGATTTAATTCATATAATTCAGACCATAAATAAATTTTAGTGCACCTGATATAGGGAGTTTAAAAATGGATAGCGCGCCTAATCAATCGACTCAGCCCAAACTATTCCCAAGTATTATTGAGCGCCTTAACGCGCTTGAATATAGCCAGCGCACAGAAGAATCTTATATTCAGTGGATAAAGCGCTTTATCACTTTCCATCACAAGCGGCATCCGCGCGATATGGGTAGTGAAGAAATTGAAGCCTATTTAAACCATTTAGCCATTGATAAAAAGGTGTCGGCCAGCACGCAAAGCCAGGCAAAAAGCGCACTGCTATTTTTATATAAAGAAGTTTTGCAGCGTGAGTTGCCTGCCATGGAGAACCTGACAAAAGTCAAAGCGGATAAGCGCTTACCGATGGTATTGACCAAGCATGAGGTGCAAGCCATTCTTTCGCGGCTAAATGGCACGATGTGGCTGATGGCGAGTTTGTTATATGGTAGCGGCTTGCGCGTGACAGAGTGTTTGCGTTTACGGATAGCAGATATTGATTTTGACCGGCTGGAGATTCTGGTGCGCGATACAAATGGCCATAAAAATCGCATTACCTTATTACCTTCCAGCTTGGTCGAATCTTTAAAAGCGCACTTTCAAGAAGTGGAAATATTGCATGCGGAGGATTTAGCCAAAGGGTTTGGTGAGGCAAGAGTGCCGCCAGGCCTGGCAAAAAAATATCCTGAAGCTGGCAAAGAATTTACCTGGCAGTATGTATTCCCATCCACCAAACTCTCAGTGCATCAGCAAACCGGTGTGGTATATCGTCATCATGCGGATGAAAAAACCGTGCAACGTGCGGTAAAAAAGGTAGCGAAACAGGCCGAGATTAAGAAGGAAGTATCGCCGAATACATTGCGTCACAGTTTTGCCACCCATTTACTCCAGGGCGGGCAGGATGTAAAAACGGTGCAAGAGTTACTCGGCCACGCCGATGTGAGTACCACAATGATTTATACGCAAGTGGTCAATACCGGCGGACGCGGTGTAGCCAGTCCGCTGGATGTGATTTAGTAATAGTCTTTCACATGCAACCATCATGCTGCTGATGGGACATTTTTAATGCCGATCAAACTGGCGAATTGCATGGCTGGCATAGGCTTGCCGAACAGGCTGCCCTGCCCCTCTTCGCATTGTTTCTCTTTTAAATAGTGGTACTGGCTTTTAGTCTCGATGCCTTCAGCTATCGTTTGCAGGTCAAAACCATGAGCGATATCCAGCGTGGCACACACAACTGAATCATCCTGTTTATGCTCCAGCATGCCATGCACAAACGAGCGGTCGATCTTGATTCGCGTCAGTGGATAAGTTTTAAGCAGGCTTAACGATGCATAACCGGTACCGAAGTCGTCAAAGGCAATACCTACGCCATAAATTTTGAGCTTGCGCAGTGCGTTCAACACCACTTCATCATTGTCGAGGGCAATATTTTCAGTGATTTCCAGTTCCAATGCTTCAGGTGGCAAGCCATGCCGGGCAAGTATATCCATGACTTCCTGTACCACATTCCCTACATGGAATTGCGCTTCGAAAAGGTTAACCCCTATGCGGAATTCGCTGGCCCCGTTGCGTCGCCAGTAAGCGGCCTGGGCACAGGCTTCATCCAGAATCCACGAGCCGACAATCGCGGCCAGTGGCCCGCCTTCCAGGGCGGGTAAAAATGAAATCGGTGTTAATACACCACGTTTGGGATGATGCCAGCGCAATAAAGCTTCTGCACCTATCACTTTGCCGGTATTTAAATTCACCTGTGGTTGGTAATACAGCAGGAATTCACCCTGATCCACTGCCCTGTGTAACTCCATGGCATACAGGCGGCGTGCCACCGCTTCCATACGCAAGGCTGGCGTAAACAGGAATACCCGGCCGCGGCCGGACATTTTGGCCTTGAACAAGGCAAGATCAGCGTCACTGACCAGTTCCAGTGCTTCCTGCGCATGCAGTGGCGCCATAGCGACGCCACAGCTGGCAGCAACACGTACTTCGTGCCCATCAATCAGGATTGGCATGGCTATTTGCTGAATGATTTTCTCAGCCAGATCCATGGCAGCTTCAGGGTTGAGGATATTGGGCACCACGATGGCAAACTCGTCACCACCGATGCGAGCCACCAGCCCTGGCACATTGACTAGGCGTGCCATTTGTACGGCAACTTGTTTGAGTACCGCATCTCCAAGCGTGTGCCCCAGGGTATCGTTTACATCCTTGAAACCATCTAGGTCTATCATAAACACGGCAGCGGGTTTAGGCACTGTTAAAGTATCTTCGACGACACGGTAAAAACGTGCACGGTTTGCCAGTCCTGTCAGCAAGTCAACATTGGCGCGCAGGCGCAGATCAGCCTCTTCCATTCTTTGTTCGGTAATGTCTTTGAGGATAGCCTCAAAGCGCATCTTGCCGGATTCTTTCCAGGCAAACAGTGAAAACCCGAGCAGGAAGCGCGTACCATCTTTGCGCAAACCTGATATTTCCGAGAAAGTATCCAGGTGGCCCAGCGTATCCGCAGCCACGGCTTTGTCTATGGTTTCGTGCAGAATCGAACGATCTCGTTCCGGCACCAGCATGTCCACTGACTGGCCGACGCCTTCCGACAAGCTATATCCATGCGAAAGGGCTGCTGCTGCGTTCCAGGCAAGGATTTGCAGATGCTCATCGAACCACACCACCGGTGTTGTTGAATTACCGGCATATTTCTCAAAGGTGGGACGGTGGCGATTACTCGAGGTTTCTATACGACGCAACTCGAGGCGGTCTGACACAATATGAGCCAGCTCGCGTAGTCTTCTCTGATCTTCTTCAGAAAAGTTTAAATGAGGTTTGTTGTCAATGACACATAAGGCGCCAAGCGCCAAACCACCTGGGGAACGCAAGGGAACACCTGCATAGAACCGCACATTGGCTTCGCCAGTCACCAGCGGATTATCGTGGAAGCGTTCATCTAGCGTGGTGTCCGGCACCACCATGATCTGTATCTGGTTGATGGCATGCGCGCAAAAAGACACATCACGCCGCATATCAGCCTCACCAATCCCCACAGCGGCGGCGAAAAACACATGGTCGCTGCCTATCATATTCACTGCGGCCACCGGCATATCAAACATACGGGCGGCAATTTGCACTATCGGATCCAGGCTGGGAACCAGGCCTTCATCGTCAAATCCGTGTTCATATAAAGCGGCGAGTCGCTCTTGTTCATTGGCTAATATTGCAGGGCATTTCACTGCAGTCTCCTTAATACGAGCGCTTGGACATTGGTCTATCTGTTTAATAAAAGTATAGACATAATCACATGCATTTACACCAATTTTCTTTCATGCAAATGAAAACGGAGCAAACTAAACAGGCTTGTATTTAAGCATTGTCAGTGGGTTCGCCAGAAAAAAACGCCTATTTTGTAAATGGTGACGGTTACAATATGGCTCTGGCAATACGTTTACTTATGTTTGCCATCGCCGATATGGCTTTGCCCGCGCGCCCTGGCCAGTTTGACCTGTTTTTGTCGTTCGCGCAGGGAGTCCCTTTTTTCAGCAGATAACTTAGCGTAGCAATAAGGACACGAAATACCGGCCTCATATTGTTCGCTTTGCATTTCTTCCTGGGTCAATGGCATGCGGCAGGCATAGCATTGGTGGTGGTCACCTACCTCCAGCCCGTGTTTGACGGCCACACGCTGGTCAAATACAAAACAATCACCTTCCCACAGGCTTTCTTCTTCAGGCACGGTTTCAAGATATTTGAGGATGCCGCCCTGCAAGTGGTACACCTCTTCAAATCCCTGCTGTTTCATGAAGGAAGAGGCTTTTTCACAGCGGATACCGCCGGTGCAAAACATGGCTACTTTTTTGTGCCTGGTGTTATCCAGGTTTTCGGCCACGTACTTGGGAAACTCGCGGAATGTGGTGGTTTTTGGATCTACAGCACCTTTAAAGGTGCCGATATGCACTTCGTAATCGTTGCGGGTGTCCAGCAAAATCACATCCGGGTCAGAGATCAGCGCATTCCAGTCTTCCGGTTTCACGTAAGTCCCCACCACATCATTCGGGTCTACACCCTGCACACCCATGGTGACGATTTCTTTTTTCAGCTTGACCTTCATGCGGTAAAACGGATGGCTGTCCGCCCAGGATTCTTTATGTTCGAGTTCTGCCAGGCGTGGGTCGCTGCGTAAATAAGCCAGAATGGCGCGGATATCTTCCGGCTTGCCGGCGATCGTGCCATTGATGCCTTCATTCGCCAGCAGCAAGGTGCCTTTAATGCCCAGCATCAGGCATTGTTCCAGGATAGGTTGTTGCAGGTCTTTGTAGTTATCCAGGGTGACAAATTTATATAGCGCGGCGGTAAGGTATTGACTCATTTGGGAAATAGCATGATTGCAAAGAATAGGATTTTACCACCCTAAGCCGCTGAATGAAAAAGACAAATATGCAAAAAACAAACGGGCATCACGCCCGTTTGATAAATATTGATCCAAATCAAAAGATTATAGAATCACTAAAATCTCTGCCTTACCCAGGCCGCCCATATCACCCATCCAGCGTTGCACGCGCAGGCTGGAAATGTCGGCAAACCGGCTATCGAGTAATTTAAACGATTTATACAGGATATTCAGGAAAGGCAATTTGTGCGGGCCGCAATCGATCCAGGTTGCTTGTGCAGCTGGCGCGTTTGCCAGCAATAAGGTACCCCGTTTCATGCCATAACCAAGGTAAGCGCCTGTTGTCCCCAGAACTCCGAGCGTACCCGCCATCATATCGGATGCGCAGTAATCACCGGCATTACCTTCAATCAGCAGCATGCCGCGACGCATACGGTCACCGGCACGTGCGCCGGCATTGCCTTTACAGATCAGCACGCCCTGCTGGAGTTGTGCGCCCAGGAAATCACCGGCATCCTGCTCTACAATGACCTGGCCCAGCGTCATACCGAAACCAATATAGGCATGGTGTGAAGTGGTGTTTTTAAAGATCACTTGCAATGCTTCGACACTACTATCTACACTGATATCAAATAGTTCGCCAGCAGTAAGATTTTTCGCCAACTTGATAGCAGCAATCTCGGCAACTGTTTTTGCTTGCAAGGATTGCGGTGACAGGTTGCGGCAATCAATGCTGCGTGTGACTGGCTTGGCTGTTAATGTGATGATACTCATGCGACCTCCCCGCTTAAAATCGGGCGCAGTTTAAAGTGATGTGGCCCCAGTTTTCCACCGTAGTTACCGGCAGAAATACGCAGAATGCCATTCTCCTTACCCAGTCCGCATGCGGCCTCAATGCCAGCCTTCATGGATAACGCGATATCTTCAAAAGCCAGGCCGTTCACGACAATCTCCATCACGCTTTCCACACGCGGATCCAGCTCACTCTTGACTGCGCCTTTTAATGTCGGACAGAAAGCATCATTGGTACTGGCAAACATTTTGGGATATTTGCTACCGACCTTGGAGCCGGAACGCACCACACCACCAGGAAACGGCATGATCACATTCGGAAACTTGCGCATGGCATCAATCGCCGCCTCGCACGCTGTCAGCACTTGTGCCTGGCTGGTACCCAGTACCAAAAAGTTACCGCCACCAATCGCGCGCACCATACCGGTGGTTTCTTCGGTCAGGAACTCACCATCCATCACTGGAATACGCCAGTAGCGTTTCAGTTTGCCCTCGGCATTCGGAATCTGCTTGGATATCTGGTTACCATCACCAAAAAAGCGTAAATGTTTACCGAGACTGATCATGTCTTCAGACTCGATACCGGCAAAGGCGGCGGCAGTCGGACAAGTCAGGATACATTGCCCCATACGGGTTTCCAGCTGTTGCATCAGTACTTTGCTACCCATGGCAAACAGCAGCACGCTGACGCCGGGTCGGCCATCGGGGGTTTCGTCCTCAGTCAGTTCGCGCTCTATGCCTGCTTCCACGCCGCAGCCAATCACACTGGTGGCAAAACCGGTCATGGCATTGGCTGCGTTATAAGCCCAGCGCAGGTTTTGCGCGGTAATCAGTACCCGTGTCGCCCGCATATTGAAGGCTTCAGCAAAGGTGTCATCTATTTCTACGCCGTTAATAATCATCATGCCCCCTGCACATGATTAATGACATGGTTGCGGCCATCTTCCGCAATATGGTCATTACTGATTTTAAAGTGTTGCATTTGCATGGTGTGGTAACGATCAAAATACTGCTTGATGTCTTTTTCCACGCCCAGGTCAAATGCAGGCTTGGCAGTATGGGTAGCACCCCATACCACTTTAATGACTTTCCCTTCTTTCACCACCAGTTCACCATCCTTGAACACCAGGTCTGGCTTGGCGAACATGGCTTCTTTGTCAGGCTGCTCGGAATAAACAGTAATATCAGCCGCAGCACCTACTCCCAAATGACCACGGTCCAGCAGGCCTATCAGTTTGGCAGGGGCCGCGCGTGTCATAGTGGCGATTTCATACAGACTGTACTCCCTGTCCAGCGCCTTGAGGTTACTCATGGCTTGCGCGTCCAGGTTCAGCTTGTCAAAGGCTTCATTGCGGAAAGACCTGTCCATCAGCAAACGGATAAGATGCGGATAACTGGTAAATGGTGCACCATTCGGGTGGTCAGTAGTCAGGAATACACGCCACGGGTCTTCCACGCTTAAGAAAATCTCCAGGCCTATCGCCCATTGCAAGGCATTGACGTAATTCTCGTCCCGGTATTTGAATGGCACTACACCACAACCAGCATCGCATTCAATATCCATAATCACCGATTTTTTCGGGTTGGCGACTTTGGCGTTCAAATGCTGCATCATGTTATCGCCGGAAGCAGTCACGGTCTGGCCAAACAATATCTGGCCGACATCGGCAGTGATATGTTTGTTTTTATTGATCGCTTCCGCAATATTGGCGGCGGCGGAAGAAAACTTCTTGTCGCCTTCTGTGCCGTAGCTGTGAAACTGGATATGTGTCAAATGCATGGGTATACCATCACTGGCACCCATGGTATCCAGGGTCGTCTGGAAGTTGCCAGCCACACCCAGGTTATTACAGTGCACATGCAATGGTTTGGCAATACCAAGGTCATTCACGGCTCGGCTCAGCGCCTGCAAAATACGGCGTGGCGTAATGTGGTAATGGCTATGCTGCTGGTCAAGATCCTGGCGGCGCTCGTTGAATTTGAATGCAGAGATACCACCCGGGTTCACGACTTTAATGCCTATGGTTTGCGTGGCGTGCAAGGTCCAGGCGACATAATCATTGATGGTTTTCTGGTCGGCATTCTGGCTGAGCAGGCGCAACAGGTAGTCGTCGTTGCCCAGCATGGCGTAACCGCCTTTATCGATCATGGGTGTATCGCCCATCTCCATATGCGCCTGGCGGGCATTGACTGCCAGGATCGCCGGTTCAAATGCTGCGGTATAGCCCATTTCGATATAGCGCATGCCGGTATCGGTGGTGTTCGGCGTCGCGTGGTGGCTGCAATTGGCGCCGCAGATATGCGCTTCCGGCTCCTGCAAGCGGCGCATATCCTGGTATTCAGGCAGCAGCATGCGTGCGATATTCACTTTGCCACCGCCGATATGGCTATGCATATCGATGGCACCGGCCATCACGATTTTGCCGTTCAGCTCATGCGCATGGTCGATTTTCTCGGTCTCGGCGGGCTTGGCAATAATGCGGCCATCACGGATATAAATATCTTCCAGTACGCCATCTTTGTTATGGGCAGGATCGATTACCCTGGCATTTTTGAGTAAGGTAATCATGCCGCTTTCCCTTCAATTGCGATGGCTTTTTCTATCAATGCAACGACATGCGCTAAGGTGGGTACTTCAGAAGGTTTTGCCGCAGTGAGAGGCAAAGTGACCGAACCATCAACGCGGAATTGTTGGCCGCCTGTATCCAGCCCTGGGGTAGCGACCGGAATAAAAACGGCAGGCGGGGTGGTAAAAAGGCTGTCAGCCGCACCCAATACAATGACTGGCGAAACTTCAGCAGGCGGCATCGCCTCTGGGCTGAAACTATTGACCCAGACGACCGCATCGTGGTCCTGCCAGTTCGGCGCATCGATAATCACGCCATTGAGCCAGGTATGTGCGTAATTTACACTGGTATCACCATCGCTGCCGCCCAGAGACAAGCCCATGGCGCGTGACTTCTGGTTGAGCGCAACCACGGTTTCCGTAATATTTTCGATGGTTAATTCCGCATGTTCATAATGCAGGTCTTTGGATATCCAGATCAAGGTGGCGTATTTGGCAGCTTTCAGGGTTTCTGCCAGCGCGGCCAGTGTACTGACTGCGACACCAGCCACAGTTTCACCAGCTACCGGCTTATTCATCACCAACGCGCGCAAGGCAGAGACTACTTGCGGCAATTGTTCAGATGGGCAGGCAATGACTTGAGGCGCACGCCCGTCCGGAGAAGTACCTGCCTGCGTTTTCAACTTGTCGCCGCCCAGGTAAATAATCTGGCGGGCTGCCGGTTCGGTAAACATGGCTTCATCTACCCACACCACACGCTCAAAAAAGCGCGCATTGTGCGTCACTACATCGGTACCTATCATCAAAATCACATCGGCGCGGTTACGCACTTCGGTAAGTGTGGTGGTTTGCCAGCCGCGATGCTGTAGCACTTTCATATTGCGTAGCGTGCTTGCGGCATTCAGGTGCGTCATATCCGCACCGCTCTGGTTAGCCAGCCTTACCAATGCACGCGCGCCATGAACATCAGTACTGCTACCGGCGATCAACGGCGATTGTGCTTGCTGCAGCAATGCCGCAGCGGCTTTTACCGCTTCGGCCAAGTTAACAGCTTGCCCATTTACCTGCGGCTGCACATTCAAAGAGGTAGACCGGGCATAGAATTTCGCTGCCTTACCACACGAAAACTGCTGCTTGGCTATTGCATCTGCCGAAATATCGTCACATAGCAAGCCACAGGCCGGGCAAGCATGCATACTCTGTTCTGTATTTATCATGTATGGAAAGATCTCTCGTCCAAGTTGAAAAATCCAACGCCATCGTTGAAAACCATCACATCATACAAACATCTATACGGGATGGATAGAAAAAATAAAGCAGGTTATACGCGTTATTTGAGCTATTAAAAGTATACACACTGCCGGTGAGTGAGCAACGCATCATCAATGAATACACAAACAATCCGCAATCAAGGTTTATCAATCACGTTAAAAATAGTAGAATAGCTGTTTGATTTTTCTTGTTAATTAACTACACATTGGAGTTTTCATGGCTTTAGAGCGCACACTTAGCATTATCAAACCAGACGCTGTTGCAAAAAACGTGATTGGTCAAATCTATACCCGTTTTGAAAACGCCGGTTTGAAAATCGTGGCTGCTAAATTCACGCAACTGACACAAGCTGAAGCTGAAGGCTTTTACGCTGTGCACAAAGAGCGCCCTTTCTTTAACGACCTGGTCAAATTCATGGTCTCCGGTCCTGTCATGATCCAGGCACTTGAGGGTGAAAATGCAGTATTGAAACACCGCGACCTGATGGGTGCTACTAACCCTAAAGATGCAGCGCCAGGCACTATCCGTGCTGACTTCGCTGAAAGCATTGATGCCAACGCTGTGCACGGTTCAGACAGTCTGGAAAATGCAGCGATCGAAATTAAATACTTCTTTGGTTAATCATTGAAGCTTCGTCATGATACGGCGTTGCCTGCTAAAAAAGATTTCCTTACATACTCAAATGTATGCGGCGTCGTCATTTTTTAGCACGCGCCTTGTCTCATTTAGAAGCTTAAATGATTGAGAAGATGAGAAATGGAACTTTGGTTAATTTACTGAACTTAAACCAGCCGCAACTCGCCGATTACTTTACCAGTATCGGCGAGAAGCCTTTCCGCGCCAAACAACTGATGCGCTGGATGCATCACTTCGGGGTGTTAGACCTCGACCAGATGACGGATATCGCCAAAGTCCTGCGTGAAAAATTACGCCAGGAAGCCGAATTCAAATTACCCGATGTGCAGTTGGAACAAGTCTCCGACGACGGCACACGTAAATGGCTGATAGGCACCAACAACCTCAAAGACGGTACTGCCAATAGCGTAGAAACCGTGTTTATCCCCGAAGATGACCGTGGCACCCTGTGTATCTCCAGCCAGGTTGGCTGCGCACTTGAATGCACATTTTGCAGCACCGGCCGCCAGGGCTTTAACCGTAACCTGAGTGTGTCCGAAATCATCGGCCAATTGTGGGTTGCTAACAACTCACTGCGTCAGGCCGAAGGCTATAACATGCTGCCGGCCAGTGACCGTATTATTTCCAATGTGGTCATGATGGGCATGGGTGAACCGCTGGCCAATTATGACAATGTAGTGACCGCCATGCAGATCATGCTGGATGACAGCGCTTATGGCTTAAGCCGCCGTCGCGTGACCTTGTCTACCAGCGGCATGGTGCCTGCCATGGACAGGTTGAAAGAAGATTGCCCGGTCGCACTGGCAGTGTCATTGCATGCACCCAATGATGCTTTGCGCGATGAAATCGTGCCTATCAACAAAAAATATCCGATCAAAGATTTGATGGCAGCGTGCGAGCGCTACCTGGTCAAGGCACCGCGTGACTTTGTCACTTTTGAATATGTAATGCTGGATGGCATCAATGACAGTATTGAACATGCCAGACAATTACTTGACGTGGTGCGTAACGTGCCTTGTAAATTCAACCTGATTCCGTTCAATCCGTTCCCTAACAGCGGCTATGGGACTTCCAAACCGGTGCAGGTACGTGCGTTTCGTGATATGTTAATGCAGGCTGGTTATGTGGTCACCGTACGCAAAACCCGCGGTGAGGATATTGATGCTGCTTGCGGCCAGCTGGCGGGCAAGGTGCTGGATAAAACCCGCCGGACAGAAAGAACAATTGCTATTCAATCTGCTGCTATTCATCCTGGCCAATAAGTCATGAGAACATATTTTCTTGCGCAACTCCTGCTGATCTCCCTGGCTGGTCTGTGGCTAACCGGTTGTGCGCAAAACCCGGCTAATACTGCAAATAACCTGCCTTACGACCAGCAACCCGTAGGCCGTGAAACCGGCGATGTGGAATCAGCCCGTGTGCACACCGAGCTCGGTGCGGAATATTTCCGCCTGAAACGTTATGATGTTGCGCTTGAAGAGTTCAACACCGCCACTGAGCGTAGCTCTAATTACGCCCTCGCCTATAATGGCCTTGGGCTGGTCTATGCTGCACTGGGTGATAAATCGCGTGCCGAGCCCGCTTTCCAGCGTGCGATTCAATTGCAGCCGGAGAATTCGGAATCGCACAATAACTACGGCCGCTTTTTATGCGACCAGGGGCGTTATGAAGACTCGCAGAAAGAATTCATGTTAGCGGTTAAAAATCCGCTGTATAAAACACCGCAAGTGGCTTATTACAATGCAGGCGTATGCGCATTGCGCAGCAAGCAGAAGCCACAAGCAGAAACCTATTTCAGCAAAGCACTGCAAGTGGACCCCTTGGCGCACGCCAGTGCTTACCAGCTCGCCAATTTACAGTTCGCGCGTGGCGATGCAAGTGCGGCATTGAATACACTGCAGAACAATGTGAGTGTCGCGCCAACACCAGAATCATTACTGTTAGCAGTGCGCATTTATCGTGCATTACAAATGCCGGATGAGGCGCATCACTACAGTGTGCAGCTGCACAAACTGTTTCCAAATTCCAACGAAACCAAACAATTGTTGAAAATGGAGTAAATGCAAGTGACGTCAGAAGATAACATCAACGTCAACCCGCTACAGACAGAGGCTGAAAATAAGCCTAAGCGTGGGCGCAAACGTAAAATCGATACAGAAATCGTGTCTGATCAGGTAGATAGTACCGGCGTTGAAGTACAACCCATTGATACCTCAACCCCGGACTACACAGGCGACCCTATCAGCATGCAATCTTCTTTACCAGACAACGACTTACCTCCGATCGAAGAACCTATTGTGCCAGTGATTGCAGGCTCGGGCTGCGGCAACGTATTAAAAGCGGCACGTGAATCGCAAGGACTGAGTATTCATGAGGTTTGCAGCCAGTTACGTCTCGGTCCCAAGCAGATCCAGGCCATTGAACAGGATGATTTCGACAAGCTGCCGCAACCCAGCATCGTGCGCGGATTTATACGCAACTACGCCAAGTTGCTGAATATTGATGTCGCGCCGGTGCTGGAAGCTTATCAACGCATGGTGCCCAGCACCGCGCCTTTGCCACTCAGCGTCAGGTCTAATGCCAGTCCGTCAATCATCGACAAACCGGCGCGCGCGATTCGTCCGCAACGCATACTCACATTTTTTATTTTCCTGATCCTGGCTGCGATCCTGGCTTACTTTTACATCAACCATATCAAACCACAGGCGCTTAAAAATGCCTCGCTGGCGCTGGATGTAGATGAAATCAGTGAAACAACCGGCCAAGAAATCAATGTTCCGGCGCCGGTGACCGACGACGCTGCGACGTCTGCTGCAATAGCGGCAGATCCTGCGGTCACGCCCGAAAATAATGCCACAGCGCCATTATCAACGTCGGCTGAGCCCGCTGCTGGCAATCCGCCAGAGGTATTAGCGGCTCCCGCCCCTGAGCCTGCCAGTGCCCCTGCACCAGTCCCGGACAGCACCATCGTCAGCACACCTACTCCGGCTGCCAACAACGTGGTGGAAAGTACCACGCTTAAATCAGCTGACCCGCAAAAGGCCATTCTGGTGTTTAAAGTCACGGACGATTCCTGGGTGCGTATCGAAGATATGCAAGGCAAAAAAATCCTCAGTGAAGTACTGACTGCAGGTTCTGAACACAATGTAGTGGCTGAGAAACCGGTCAACGTCATTGTTGGTCATGCCCAGGGCACGCAATTGACGATTGATAATCAACCTTACGACCTGACCCAGGCCACACGTGGCCGTGTCGCGCGCATTCAATTGAAATAACCATGATTCAACGTCGAAACACCCGCCAGGTCATGATAGGCCACGTCGCAGTCGGCGGTGGGCTCTATGGCACGACCGCTTCGCCTGTGGTCGTCCAGAGCATGACCAATACCGATACTGCCGATGCCGAAGCAACCATACGCCAGGTCTATGAACTATGGCAAGCCGGCTCTGAAGTGGTGCGTATCACGGTGAATTCCGCCGAAGCTGCCGCTCAGGTCGCTACCATACGCAAAGGCCTGGATGCCCTGGGTTGCAGCGTGCCTTTGGTAGGTGACTTTCACTTTAATGGCCATAAGTTACTGCAGGCTTATCCAGATTGTGCCGAAGCACTGGCTAAATACCGTATCAACCCGGGCAATGTCGGCAAAGGCAGCAAGCGGGACGAACAGTTCGGCGCCATGATTGAAGCCGCCATCCACTACAAAAAAGCAGTGCGTATCGGTGTGAACTGGGGCAGCCTGGACCAAGCCAAAATGGCACAGATGATGGATGATAACGGCAAGCTGGCTGAGCCGTTATCTGCCGATGCTTTAATGCGCGAGGCCCTGATTCAATCAGCGCTGGAAAGTGCACAACAAGCCATAGACCTGGGCCTCAGCCCAGACCAGATCATTATTTCCTGCAAAGTCAGCAATGTACAGGACCTGATCCAGGTCTATAGCGACCTTGGCCAACGTTGCGAGTACCCCTTGCACCTCGGGCTGACCGAAGCTGGCATGGGCTCCAAAGGCATCGTCGCTTCAACTGCCGCGCTGTCGATCCTATTACAGTCTGGCATAGGCGATACCATCCGTGTATCGCTGACACCGGAACCTAACGAATCCCGCACCAAGGAAGTGGTCGTCGCGCAGGAGATCCTGCAAACCATGGGTATACGTTCGTTTACACCATTAGTGACGGCCTGCCCTGGCTGTGGTCGTACAACCAGCACCTATTTCCAGGAACTGGCGATGCAAATCCAGAGCTGGTTACGCCAGCAGATGCCCATCTGGCGCGGTCAATATCCAGGAGTCGAAACGCTAAACGTGGCGGTGATGGGTTGTGTGGTCAATGGTCCCGGCGAATCCAAACTGGCCAATATCGGTATCAGTTTGCCCGGCACCGGCGAAACACCGGTCGCACCGGTATTTGTCGATGGCGAAAAAACCGTGACGCTAAAAGGTGATCATATTGCGCAAGACTTCCAGTTGCTGGTGGATGAATATGTGCGCACCCATTATGCCGAAGGCGGAAAATTACGCGCCATCAAGCCCAGCATCATTCCTATTGTCGCCATCCCGCAATAATTAAAGCAAACGGCTGTAAGCAATGACTCAAAAATTTCAATCCATCAAAGGCTTCTATGACATTTTGCCGGAAGCCACCCCGCTCTGGTTCAAACTGGAAGATACTGCCCGTAAAATTCTGAGCCAGTACGGCTATCACAACATCCGCATGCCTGTGGTTGAGCCAACCGAATTATTCGTCCGCAGCGTCGGTGAACATACAGACATTGTCGAAAAAGAAATGTATGCCTGGGAAGATGCCCTCAATGGTGACAAACTGACCTTGCGTCCTGAAGGCACTGCGGGCTGTGTACGTGCGGTGGTGGAACATAACCTGACCTACAATGGCCCGCAACGCCTGTGGTATATGGGCCCGATGTTCCGCCATGAGAACGTCCAAAAAGGCCGTCAGCGCCAGTTCCACCAGATCGGTGTGGAAGCGTTTGGGTTTGATGGCCCGGATGTAGATGCAGAACAAATCGTCCTACTGGCACGCTTATGGCAGGCCCTGGGCATCCAGGATGTCGAATTACAGATTAACAGTATTGGTGATGCTGCTGAGCGCGCGCAATACCGCGAAACGCTGATTGGCTATTTTGAGCAACATGCTGACTTGCTTGACGAGGATGCCAAACGCCGTTTACATAACAACCCATTACGCATTCTGGATAGCAAAAATCCGCGCATGCAAGCCATGTGTGAAGCTGCCCCAAAACTGATGGATGGCCTGGGCGAAACCTCCAGGCAACACTTTGCCCAGTTATGCGCCCTGCTGACACAATCCGGCATTGCCTATACGATTAACCATCGCCTGGTACGCGGACTGGACTACTACAACCGCACTGTGTTTGAATGGGTGACCACAAAACTGGGCGCGCAAGGCACGATTGCCGGTGGTGGCCGGTACGACACGCTGGTAGAGCGTATTGGCGGCAATGCTACCCCGGCCTGCGGTTTTGGTATTGGCCTGGAACGTGTCTTCCTGCTCATGCAGGAGTACGGCGTCAGCGCACAAAACCAGCCCGATATTTACCTGGTCAATGTAGGCGAACTGGCAGAACAAAAAGCCTTTACCGTGGCGGAAACCCTGCGTAATATGGGACTAAGCGTGGTGCTGCATGCAGGTGGCGGCAGCTTTAAATCGCAAATGAAAAAAGCAGACCGTAGCGGTGCGCGCTATGCGGCCATTTTTGGTGATGATGAAGCGGCCGCCAATGAAATCAGCCTGAAACCGATGCTGGGCCAGGGTGAACAGGCCCGTGTGCCATTCGAACAAATACTCGACATTGTGCAAGCGGGATAAATGCCATCCAAGGAGAGCGGAAGTTGAAACACTCGCATTTGTTGCACACTTCGACTGAATTGAAATGTCTGGCATTCTCTCTTATAGTCACCGTAGCAAACCCTGACCAATGACTGAAATTTTACGCATAGAACAGCTGAGCATTTTTCCGGCGCACACGCCTGAACGCAAGCTGGTGCGTAACGTATCCCTGTCACTGTCGCGTGGCAAAACCACCTGCATCGTTGGCGAATCCGGTAGCGGCAAAAGTCTGACCGCGCTTAGCGTGATGAAATTACTCTCCTCACAGCTGCATATGCAAGGCCAGATTGTGTTTCAGGACCAGAACATCACCTCGCTCGATGAAAAAGCCATGCAGCGCCTGCGTGGTCGGCAAATAGGCATGATTTTCCAGGAGCCCATGACTTCCTTGAATCCGGTACTGACAGTCGGTTTTCAGATCGGTGAGCCACTGCAAACACACCTCGGACTTAAAGGCGCAGTACTGAAACATAAAGTCGCTGCATTATTAGAGCAGGTCGGCATTGATCCCAGCCGCGCCAACAGCTACCCCGACGAACTCTCAGGTGGTCAGCGCCAGCGCGTGATGATCGCCATGAGCATCGCCTGTGAACCCGCGCTGCTGATTGCAGACGAACCAACCACGGCGCTGGATGTAACCGTACAGGCGCAGGTATTACGCTTGCTGAAGGAATTGAAAGATCGCATGCAGATGGCCATGCTGTTTATCACGCATGATTTTGGCGTGGTTGCAGATATTGCGGATGAAGTGATCGTGATGTTCAGGGGCGAGATTGTGGAAGTGGGCAGCGTCACCCAGGTTTTAAACCAACCGCAACATCCCTACACCAAAGCTCTGCTGGCCTGCGTGCCGGATGCAGAGGGTAAAAAAACACTGCAGCCCATGACCTATGACTGGTTAACACCGGCCTGATGGAGCGTACATGTCTGATTTAATTCTGCAAGCCCGCCACCTGACTAAAACCTATATCCAGCGCACTGGCGCACTAGGCCTGGGTAACCAGAATATTCATGCACTGGACGATGTCAGCCTGCAACTCAAACGAGGCACGACGCTGGCTATCGTTGGTGAATCCGGCAGTGGAAAATCTACACTGGCGCGCGGCATTTTACGGTTATTACCGCTGGATAGCGGTGAAGTCGAGTTTGATGGCATCAACTTCCTGGCATTGGATAAAGCGGCATTGCGCAGTGCCCGTCGCGATATCCAGATGATTTTCCAGGACCCGTTTGCCTCGCTCAACCCAAGAATGCGCGTTGGCGACATTATTGGCGAAGGCCTGGTGATACACCGCATAGGCACTGCCAGTGAGCAAAAAGACATGGTCAGCCAGATACTGAAAAAAGTGGGCTTGCAGGCAGAGGATGCGCAAAAATACCCGCACCAGTTTTCCGGTGGCCAGCGTCAGCGTATAGGCATCGCACGCGCCCTGATTTTGCAACCAAAACTGGTGGTGTGCGATGAACCGGTATCGGCACTGGATGTTTCGGTGCAGGCACAAATTTTATTGCTTTTAAAGCAGTTGCAAAAGGAAATGGGGCTCAGCTACCTGTTTATCACCCACGATTTAAGGGTGGTCAGGCATATTGCCGACGAGGTACTGGTGATGCAAAAAGGCAAAGTAATTGAGCAAGGAAGCGTAGAAAACATTTATAATGCACCCCAGCAAATTTATACACAACAATTACTTAGCGCAATTCCCGGTCATGGCTTGCGTGCAGCAACCGCATAATCAATCAAACAAAAAACAAGCAGGAAAATAACATGGCGTACGATTTGGAAGAACAGGAACAACTGGACGAATTCAGAGTTTGGTGGAACAAGAACGGCAAGATGGCGATCCGCCTGATAATAGCCGCTATCGTGGCCTATGCCGGATGGCAGGGCTACCAGTCCTGGATGAACAGCAAGGCAACCGCAGCTTCTACTGCTTATCAAACCCTGGTCAGCAATTCATTGCAGGATGTAGATACTAAAAAAGCCGGGCAAATCAGCAAAGAGGCTGAAGTCATCCAAAAAGATTACAGCATGACGCCTTATGCTGGCAGAGCAGCTTTGTTTGCTGCGCGCGCACTGCATCAGGCCAAGCAAGGCGAAGCGGCTGAGAAACAGCTGCAATGGGCAGTGGCTGAAGCCAAAGAGCCAGCGATCAAGCAAATGGCAGCGATTGAAATTGCCGGCCTGCAAATCGAGCGCAATGCACTGGATGATGCCAAGAAAACGCTGGAAGCCATCAACGACAGTGGTTTTGACGGCCTGAAAAACAGCATGCTGGGTGATATATATATCGCGAAAAAACAGGAAAAAGAAGCGAAACAGGCTTATATCCAGGCACTTAAAGGCCTGGACCCGGAAGGTAAGCTGTTCTACCTGACACAGCAAAAACTGGATGCACTGGGGTAACATGCGACGCTTTTCCCGCCTCTCTGCCGTGGCTATGAAAAAGCCAACCTCGCTAAACACATTGGCGCTGGCCGCCTTGTTGTTGCTTGGCAGCAGCCTGACTGCTTGTACTGCATTCAATGATGTAAAAACCAACTTAAGCGAAAGTATTTTTGGCGCAGAACCTGCTAATCCGCCAGTAGAGCTTGAAGAAATCAAGAGTTCTTACGAAATGCGTACTGCTTGGTCTACCGACGTAGGTGAACCGGGGCGTTTTACTTATGCGCCAGTGCTGGCAGACAACCTGATTTATGCTGTCAATGCTGAAGGTACAGTCACGCAACTGTCTGCAGATAACGGTAAAATATTATGGCAAACCGAGCTCAACGAGCCTATCAGTAGCAGTGCTGGCCTGGGCGGTGGATTAGTATTGGCAGGCACCAGCAAGGGGCATTTATATGCGCTGAATGTGAATGGCAAAAAACTGTGGAGTGCCATCCTCAGCAGCGAAATTCAGGGACAGCCACGCTATTTTGATGGTACGGTGATTGTACGTACCAGTGATCATCACATTTATGGCATTGATGCCGCCGATGGCCGCCGCAAATGGGTATATGAACGCGCCACCCCTTCACTCTCACTGAAGAATCAGGCCGGCATTGTGGTCGATGGCGGTGCTGTCTATGCTGGCTTTCCTGGTGGCAAACTGGTGGCCATTCGCGCAGATAATGGCAAGCTGCTGTGGGAAGCCACCGTTGCCCAGCCTAAAGGCGTGACCGAAATCGAGCGCATTGCTGACATTACCAGCCTGCCGTTTGTCGATGGCGCTTTCGTCTATGTGGTCGCCTATCAGGGCAAAGTCGCGGGCGTTGACCGCCAGCGTGGCCAGATTGCCTGGAGCCGTGATATTTCCAGCTATGTAGGTCTGACCGTTGATAACAGCAAGATTTATTTAAGCCACACCATTGGTTCTGTCTATTCACTGGACAATACCAATGGCAAAACCTTCTGGCGCCAGGGTAACCTGGGCTACCGCCACCTGACCGTACCGCTTCCATTGAGCAATGTGGTGGCGGTGGGTGATCTTGAAGGCTATATACACCTCCTCAGTCAGGATGACGGCAGCTTCGTAGGCCGCACTCAGCTTGGCTCCAAACCAATCATGTCACTGGTTGCAGGGACTAATAACCAGTTTCTGGCTCAATCACGTGATGGGCACATTTATGCCGTCACATACAAGTAATGTTACCTACCATTGTTCTAGTTGGCCGACCAAACGTCGGCAAATCCACTTTATTTAACCGCCTGACTAGGTCGCGGGATGCGCTGGTTGCAGACCTGCCCGGCCTGACACGCGACCGCCACTATGGCCGTGGCCTTGGCGCCAGCCAGCCATACCTGGTCATTGATACCGGCGGCTTTGAACCCACTGCCGATAGCGGCATCCTGAAAGAAATGGCCAAGCAGACCCTGCTTGCCATTGATGAAGCCGATGTCATCATTTTCCTGGTTGATGCACGCGCCGGTCTCACGCCACAGGAATTTACCATTGCGCAGACTTTGCGTGTTGCACAACGCCCTGTGCTTCTGGCCGTCAATAAAACCGAAGGCATGCGTAAGGCCGTGGTCAGCGCAGACTTTCACGAACTTGGTATAGGCGAACCACTATCCATTTCTTCAGCGCATGGCGAAGGCGTGCGTGACCTGATCGAAATCGCGCTGGAAACCATTGCCGATAAGATCGAAGAAGAGTCTGCACCAATTAACCCGGATACGCCCAGGATCGCCATTGTTGGCCGCCCAAACGTCGGCAAATCTACCTTGGTGAATGCCCTGCTGGGTGAAGACCGCGTGATTGCATTCGACGAGCCAGGCACTACGCGCGATTCAATTGAAATCGAACTTGAAAAAGACGGCAAGAATTACATCATTATTGATACTGCAGGCGTACGCAAGCGCGGCAAAGTGTTTGAAGCGGTAGAGAAATTCTCTGTTGTTAAAACCATGCAGGCGATTGAAGATGCCAACGTCGCCATCCTAGTGGTCGATGCCAAGGAAGGCATCACCGAGCAGGATGCGCACGTCGCGGCCTATATCCTGGATTCAGGCCGTGCACTGGTAGTTGCCATCAATAAATGGGATGGTTTGCAAGACGATGAGCGCGAGTGGATCAAGCGCGAAATCGACCGTAAATTGCAATTCCTGGACTTTGCCAAATTCCACTATATTTCAGCCTTGCGTAAAAAAGGCCTCAACGAATTACTGGGTTCGGTAGATGTCGCATTCAAGGCCGCCATGGCCAAACTGGCAACGCCACAATTGACCCGTGTACTCGGTGAAGCAACCACACAACACCAGCCGCCAATCACGCGTGGCATACGCCCAAAATTGCGCTATGCGCACCAGGGCGGTAGCAACCCGCCGATTGTAGTCGTGCACGGCAACCACATCGATGGCATTAAAGATAGCTATACACGCTACCTGGAAGGCATCTTCCGCAAAGCCTTCCAGCTGGTGGGTACGCCATTACGCGTGCAATATCACAAAGGCGATAACCCGTTTGATAAAGAAGATGAACGCAAGCCAGGTGAAGGTCTGGTGACCATGCGCCGGCGTAAGAACGAGTTGCGCGCTAAGTTGAAGCAACGCAACGAAAAGAATAAAACCAAAAAATAATGCTTTATTGAATCAGGTTTTGACCCGGATATACGGGGGTTAAAACCTGATATAACCGTTCTGGCTTAATGGTCTGATTTAAAAAACGCTGTCATTCAAAGTTGTATCTGATAAGTCTGCCAGTGCGTGTGCTCTGCGATCCTGTCATAACAAGCCCTGGCGGGCTGATTATCATCTGCTGTCACCCAACGTACCACTGACCACTGCTGGGTCTGCCCAATACCAACAACCGCTGTAATCAATTGCCCGGCAATCCCCTGCCCTCTTGCTTCAGGCACGACGAATAGATCGTCCACATAGCCGCCCATACTGGCCGCCAAAGGGCGCACAAATGTCCGGTAATGCAAAAACCCTAGTACATTCCGCTCTTCATCCACCGCAACCAGCCCATAAATCAATGGTGCTGATTGATGCATCCACTGCCAAACCTGATCACGCATGACCTGCGTTTGCTCAACGTCATAAAACTCAGCATACGCGGCATATAATTGATTCCAACCGGCGTAATCATTTGCCTCAATTGTGCGTATCGTGAACGGGAGATTATGTGTCATACCGTGACATTCCAATGAATAAAACAACGTTAAAAACAATAAAAAAAGGGACCTAAAGTCCCTTTTCAAAAATTAAGAAGATGCTGGTGATTATCGCAACATAGGTAACAGGTTTTTAGCGTTCAGGCCAAGCTCTTGCCCCATACTCGCGCCCAGCTTTTTGGCAAAACGGTCAACCACTGTTTCCTGATACGTGAAATCCACAATCTCGGACTGCTTGATCACTTCACGCGCGACATAATCCGCACTGCCTTCTGCATCAGCCAGGCCAAGTTTGATACTTTCTTCACCATTCCAGAACAGGCCGCTGAAAGTCTCTTCATTTTCTTTTAGGCGGTTACCACGGCCTTCACGCACGACCTTGATGAATTGCTGGTGAATCTGGTCCAGCATGTCTTGTGCAAAAGCCTTTTGTTTTGGATTCTCAGGCGAGAACGGATCCAGCATGCCTTTGTTTGCACCGGCAGTCATCAGACGACGCTCTACGCCTATTTTTTTCATCAGCTCGGTAAAGCCATAGCCATCCATCAACACACCAATAGAACCGACGATACTGGCTTTATCGACAAATATTTTGTCAGCTGCCACAGCAATGTAATAACCACCTGAAGCGCAAATATCTTCTACCACCGCATAAACAGGCACGTCAGGATGCAATTTGCGCTGGCGGTGGATTTCATCGTTGATGATACCTGCCTGTACCGGACTGCCGCCCGGGCTGTTGATACGTAAAATAATGCCTTTTGTGCCTTTATGGTCGTAGGCATCTTTCAGGCTGCTGATAACGGCGTCAGCATTCACCTGACCACCAGCTTCAATCACGCCATTGAGATCAATCAATGCTGTATGTGCCAGTGATGAGTTTTTGTTTGCTCCTACCCAGCCCAGCAGCATCAACAGCAGAAAGAACAGGTAGATAAAGGTTAAAGATTTGAACAAGACCGACCAGCGTCTTGATACTTTCTGCTCTTGCAAGCCGGCCAATGCTATTTTTTCCAGGCTGCTAATCGCAGAACCCTGCGAATGCTGGCTATTTTTCAGTTCTGGCGACTGCTGGTTTTCTTCTTGCATAACTCAACTTTCATTAATAAATTTTAGTCACTCTAACAATTCTAATCAGTTTGCCACTATTTAGTCATCATGCCGTAAAAATAAAACTGTTTTAGAACTGATCCAGATGTACCGTCACGATGCCATCTCGCTCGCTCACCGGAATCGGCGACAGCGATTTACCCTGGCATGGACCGACGATACAACGCCCGTTTTGTGGTGAATACATGGCGCCATGGGTCGCACAAATCAACCACTCCTGCGTCATATTGAAAAATTTTCCGTGTTCCCAGTCCAGTTCCACCGGCACATGCGCGCAACGGTTGACGTAAGCATAGACTTTGCCCTGAAAACGAACGACAAATCCACTGGCGTGCGGCCCCAATGCAGGCATGGGAAAACGCAGGCCATCGCCTTTTTCCAGCAAATCCGCACTATCAAATGTCAACACGGCTTCACTCATGTAGATGCCAGTAACCAGGCACTCAATGCTGCCACATCATGAAACATGTTATCCGGGGAATACTGCTGCAAATGCGTGGCAGTTTGCGAGCCGTAAGTCACCGCGGCTGTGATCACGCCGGCATTTTTACCCATTTGCATATCGTATTGCGAGTCGCCTATCATCAAGGTACGTTCCGGCATCACCACCAGTTCATCCATCAACTCATCCAGCATTTGCGGATGCGGTTTTGAAAAGCACTCATCCACCGTTTTCGTGGCGCTGAAATATTTAGCCAGACCGGAAAGCTGTAAGGCAGCATTTAGTCCGCGACGGCCTTTACCGGTCGCCACCGCCTGCTTACAGCCTTTTCGGGCAATACTGGCAATCGTTTCCGTAATGCCGGAAAACAGCAGGATAGTTTCTTCAGCCGCGTAATAGTTGCGGTTGTAATGGGTAATCAGCGCTTGTGCCTGTTCACTAGGGATACTGCCATAAAGCACTTCAATCGATTCACGCAGGCCCAGGCCTATGATGCTGCGCGCACGCGCTTCACTAAGCGCAGGCAAGCCTGCCTCATCGGCGGCCTTGATCAATGCCTGTGTGATCATGCCAGTAGAGTCGGCAATCGTGCCATCCCAATCCCAAACAATCAAATCAAACTGCTTCACAGTGTCGCTTTCTATCATTTATTTCGATTCTTTTATTATTTAGCACTACCATTATTTACTACTAAGTTGACGCTGATGTTGCAAAAAAGCGTCCAACTCTGCCGGTAATGGTGCAACCAGGTGCAGAGGCTCACCGGTCAGGGGATGCGCGATCCGCGTTTCACTGGAGTGCAAATACATCCGCTTCAATTTTTGCTTGCTCAACTGTTTGTTGAGCGTGAAGTCACCATATTTATCATCGCCAAGGATGGGAAAACCCAAATGCGATAACTGTACGCGCAACTGGTGTGTACGTCCGGTGATCAGTTTGGCCTGTAGCAGGCTGAACTGCCCCAGTGCTTCCTGCAGATAAAACCAGGTTTCAGAAACCTGTGTTTCAACTTCGAACCTGCCTTTGGAAGCCTGCTGTTTGGCAATCACGCCAGCAGATTTGAGCGATTTCCTGCCGCCTGGTTCATTGTTGAGCAAAGGCTGGTCGACGACATGCACACGCCGCTCGCCACTTTCAGTCACATACTTTTGCAGATCCAGAATGACTTTCTTTTTTGCTTCCAGCCACTGTCCCTGTACCATCATGACATAACGTTTATCCATTTTGTGCTGGCGCATGGCTTCATGCAGCGCCGTCAATGCAGAGCGTTTCTTGGCAATCATCAGCACGCCGGAGGTTTCCCTGTCCAGCCTGTGCACCAACTCTAAAAATTTAGCCTGCGGGCGTTCCAGGCGCAACTGTTCAATCACACCGAGGCTGATGCCGCTGCCGCCATGCACAGCCATGCCCGCTGGTTTATTCAGGGCCAGCATGGCGTCATCTTCATAAATCACCATCTCGGCGAGCTTGGGTCTTACTGAAGGCAATCCAGGTTTAGGAGCGGCTTCCGCCATGCGGATAGGCGGTACCCTGACCTCGTCACCCAGTTGCAGGCGATATTCGGCCGTGACGCGTTTTTTATTCACCCGGACTTCGCCGCTGCGCAATATACGGTAGACGTGACTCTTGGGCACGCCCTTCAGCACTTTGGCCAGGTAATTATCCACGCGTTGTGTTTCAGAGGCCTCATCCACCAGCAGCAAGGTCACTCTGTCACTTGCTGGTTTATCCTGGTGGACGTGCTTTTCAACGCCGTCGGACGAGGCCTGTATTGGTGATTGTGTTGAATTGGAGGTCATATGCAGGTCTTGCTTTGCTTTATCAGGACTTATAGATATACTGTCGGCATTCTGGGTCTGCGTTTTTTCCGGTATCGTCAACAATATTTCACATTGCTGACAGCGAAATAACCTTTGCGACAGCGGCCATTTTACTGGCCCTGCGTGTCAATTCAGAATCAAAAAATTTTGGTGAATACCGCTCGCCATCAAGTAGCGATAATTAATAGAAATACAAAACGCGAAAGCTCAAGCAGAATAATTAACGATATGAGCCCGGCGTTTGCCAAACCCGAATTTTAACGAATTTAGACTCTGCATAGGGTTTTATTTTAGTAGATAAATAGCGTTGGATCACACAGGTGGATAACATTGACACACCTGCCAGGCCTTTCATCAAGCTAAACTCTGTCAGATATATTGAGTATCAATATGATTGCCCTAGTGGTTCATTGACATACTTAAAGATTGTGCATATCGATGCCTGCAATGCTTCATTAGCTTTGCAATTGCCATTGCACTGGCCTCAAGTTGAATCTGGCCTCACGTTAAATTCTGGTGGTTGATTCACAACCCTGGCTCGCCCTGTACTCATTTGTATTCTGCAGCTTCGCCAAGGAGCACTGCATGAAAAGAATGTTGTTTAACGCAACGCAATCAGAAGAATTACGCGTTGCCATTGTCGATGGACAAAAACTGATAGACCTGGATATTGAACACGCTGGTAAAGAACAGCGTAAAAGCAATATCTACAAAGGCGTTATCACCCGCATTGAACCCTCACTTGAAGCCGCGTTTGTCGACTACGGTACTGACAGACACGGCTTTTTGCCTTTCAAGGAAATCTCCCGCAGCTACTTCCAGGACAAACCAGAAGGTCGCGCCCGCATCCAGGATGTGATCAAGGAAGGCCAGGAAGTCATTGTTCAGGTGGACAAAGATGAGCGCGGCAGCAAAGGCGCGGCCTTAACCACGTTTATTTCACTGGCTGGCCGTTACCTGGTGCTGATGCCTAACAATCCACGCGGAGGCGGTGTTTCCCGTCGCATTGAAGGTGAAGACCGCAATGAACTGCGCGACACCATGGCGCAACTGGAAGTGCCTAACGGCATGAGCATCATCGCGCGTACCGCTGGTATTGGCCGTACCGCTGAAGAGCTGCAATGGGATCTGAACTACCTGACACAACTGTGGCAGGCGATTGAAGATGCATCCAATTTCCAGCCTGGCGCTTACCTGATTTACCAGGAAAGCAGCCTGGTTATCCGCGCTATCCGTGATTACTTCAGTGCCGATATCGGAGAGATCCTGATCGACACCGCAGATGTACATGAACAGGCCTTGCAGTTCATGAATCACGTGATGCCGGGTAATGTGACACGCGTCAAACTGTACCAGGACGAAATCCCCCTGTTCTCCCGCTTCCAGATCGAGCATCAGATTGAATCTGCATTCTCGCGTGAAGTACGCCTGCCTTCCGGCGGTGCGATTGTGATCGACCACACCGAAGCATTGGTGTCTATCGACGTCAACTCCGGTCGCTCCATCAAGGGTGCCGATATTGAGCAAACGGCATTTAATACCAACCTGGAAGCGGCTGAAGAAGTTGCGCGCCAGATGCGTCTGCGTGACCTGGGCGGCCTGGTCGTGATTGACTTTATCGACATGGAAAACCAGCGCAACCAGCGCGAAGTTGAAAATGCGCTGCGCGATGCATTGCACCACGACCGCGCCCGAGTGCAAATGGGCAAGATCTCCCGCTTTGGCTTGCTGGAGCTGTCACGTCAGCGCCTGCGCCCTAGCCTGGGTGAAACCAACCATATGACCTGCCCACGCTGTAACGGAACTGGTCATATCCGTGGTATTGAATCCACTGCATTGCATATCCTGCGTATCACGCAAGAAGAAGCGATGAAGGACAACAGCGCGATTATCCAGGTGCAACTGCCTGTTGAAGCGGCGACTTTCCTGCTTAATGAAAAACGTGCCGATATCCACAAAATCGAACAGCGCACCGGTGTTGAAGTCATCCTGATTCCTAACATTCATATGGAAACGCCTAACTACAATATCGTGCGTATCCGTCTTGACGATGTGAATGAAGAAACCAATCAAGCCAGCTACAAAATGGTAGATCTGCCAACCGAGTCAGATTACCAGCACCGTCTGGAGCAAGCGGCTGCACCAGGCAAGGTTGAAGCCCTGGTGAAAGGCATCACCCCGGCAACTTCTGCACCTATCGTGGAAGAGAAGCCTGTGGTAGTGGCTGTAGATGCTAAAAAATCATTCTTCGGCGTGATCAAATCCTGGTTAGGCCTGGAAGAAAAAGAGGTTGTTGAGGAAACTGCGAAGCCAGCGCGTGAAAACAAGGATCAAGGTCGTGACCGCAATAAAAACCGTAACCGTCGTGACCGCGACCGTCAACGCGAACGTCCACAACAGGAACGCGGCGAACGCCCGGCTAAAGATCAGGAAGCTGCTAACAAGCCAAGACAGGACAGATCTCAGCAGGAAAGACCGCAACAATCTGCCGGTAAAGATAGACAAGACAGGCCTGACAGACAGGAAAGACAAGACAGACTGCCACGTCAGCCTGCACAGGAAGTAGCGAAAACTGACAGCAACCAGGCCGCGTTGACCGCTCAGCCAGGCGAGAACAGGGAACGTAGCGAGCGTGGCAACCGCCGTAACCGTCATGGCCGTCGCGACCGTCGTCCTCGTGATGAGTCAACTGGCAATGAGAATACTGAAGGCTTGAACAACAACGCCCAGGTGATTGAATCGCAACCGGTAGCCGCACAAGCGCCGGCCAGTGCTGAAGTGATTAGCCAGCCAGCGCCACAAGTGACTGAAGCAAAAACGATTGCGCCAGCTGAAGCGCAACCTGTTGCGAAAGTTAGCAACGTAGAGTCTGCTGAAACAGTTGCGCCAGCCAAGGCTGCCGCAGAAGCGAAAGCAACGGAAACTGCAGCAACTGACGAAAGCAGTGCAGAGAAACCTGCACGTAATCGTTCACGCGGTGGAAAAACCGGCAACAAGGCACGCGGTAAAGCAGCAGCAGAAACTTCTGAAACAGCGGCTCCAGCAATTGAACTGGTTGAAACAGCGTCATCTGCCAAAACAGCAAGCAAACAAGAAGCTTCTGCTGAAAAAGCAGAGACTGCGGAAAAGAAACCGGCAGCACGCAAACGCAAACCGGCAGCAGCCAAAACAACAGGCAATACCACTACGGCTGATACAGGCATACAATTAGTAGAAACCAAGTCTGGTGACACTAAGCCTGCAGAAGCTCCGGCAGCAGATGCGCCAGGCAAAGCCAAAAAGCCACGCTCAGCGGCCAAGTGGAAAAAAGATGAAGCCGCCGCTGGTGAAGCCAACGCTATGGTGATGGTTGAAACGCAAAAGAAATAACCAGCGTCAGCCAACAACCACTGGTTTCAAAATAAAACAGAAACCAGCAGCAATAAAAAAAGAGAGCCAGTAATGGCTCTCTTTTTTATATAACTTGCAAGATCAAGTCTTAACTCAAATCCTCGCTCACTGCCACCGCAGCACACACCAATAGCCGATTACGGTCAGCACTATCGATGCGATGACATGGCTGCTGATGTAAAGTATGGCCCAGCCGTAATGCTGCTTTTGCAGGAGTGTGAATGCTTCAGCCGAAAAAGTGGAGAATGTGGTTAATCCGCCTAGAAAGCCGGTGGTCATCAGCAAGCGCCATTCCGGTGATAAACTCGGCACTGTGTGCAAGACGCCCAATGCTACGCCCATCAATAAACCACCTACCGCATTTGCCAGGAATGTACCCATCGGGATCACCCCTATCCCATTCAGGCCAACCGACAAGCCCCACCGAATCCAGGCGCCTATACTTGCGCCAACCGCCACTGCTAGCCAGGATTTCATTTTAATGTCCTTCTAAAACCATTTCAGGCAATGTATCATAACTTGCTAGTGCCACTGCCTATCCCATTCATTCTGTTGATTTAAAGAGATTCCCTTGCGTTTATTATTTGCCACTTCAGAAATTTTCCCCATCATTAAAACAGGAGGCTTAGCAGACGTCAGCGGTGCATTACCAACTGCATTATTTGCCACCGGCCTTGACATTCAAATCGTTCTGCCTGCGTACCGTGGCATTCTCGCCACTTGTGAATCACCACACTTGCTTGGCTCACTACAAGTGTTTCACGATATCCGATGTGATATCTACCAGACCACACTGCCCGGCACGCAGATTCCATTGCTGTTGATCGACTATCCAGAACTATATGACCGCGAGGGCGGGCCTTATCATCACCCGCAGTATGGTGAATGGCAGGATAATGCCTTACGTTTTGGCGTACTCTCCAAAGTTGCCGCCCTGCTGGCGATGCCAAATGATTTACAGGTATGGCAACCGGATGTGATCCACTGTAATGACTGGCAAACCGGCCTGACACCTTATTATCTGCGCCAGATGGGCAGTAAAACCAGATCCGTATTCAGCATTCATAACTTAGCCTTCCAGGGTAACTTTCATGCCGACTGGCGCCACCGCCTGACTCTGGATGAGCAGGACTTTAAATCCGAAGGTTATGAATTCTTTGGCCATGTTTCCTTTATGAAAGCGGGATTGTACTACGCCGATGCGCTGTCTACAGTCAGCCCGACCTATGCCAAGGAAATCCAGACCGAGCAGTTCGGTTTTGGCTTTCAAGGGTTGTTGCGCTACCGTTCAGCAGATTTGACCGGCATCCTCAATGGCATAGATACGCACGTGTGGGACCCGGCAACCGATGCCTATTTGCCAGTGCACTACAGCGTCAAAAAAATGCGCTGCAAAAAAGAAGTCAAACATGCGTTACAGACCGAACTGGGGCTGGCCCTGAATGCCGACGCGCCTTTGCTTGGAGTTGTGAGCCGCCTGACGCACCAGAAAGGCCTCGATATGCTGGCGACCATTGCCCATCAACTGCTGGACAACGGCTGTCAGCTGGCGGTGCTGGGGAGTGGTGAGCCCGCGCTTGAACAGCAATATCAAACCCTGATGCAACTGTATCCCGGGCAAGTCTCGGTCACCATAGGTTATAACGAACCCCTCTCGCACCGCATCATGGCGGGTACCGATATTTTCGTCATGCCTTCGCGTTTTGAACCATGCGGGCTCAACCAGATGTACGGCCTGCGTTACGGCACTATTCCTGTGGTAGCCAACACGGGTGGCCTGGCAGACTCTGTGCATGGTGGCGTATTGAATGCGGAAGGGAAAGTGCCTGCAAAAATGACAGGTTTTGTAATGCCTTATCATAACCCCTGGACACTTTTGGTCACCTTGCGTCAGGCGATTGCGATATTTGCCAATTCTGGTCAGTGGTTACAACTACAAAAACAGGCGATGCGACAGGATGTCAGTTGGGAAACGCGGGCAAAACACTATCAAAAACTATATGAGACGCTGTTTCCAGGTGGATAAGCGCTATAAACGAAATGAGGGAGGAAAGTTGGCACAGAAGATGCTAATTACTAATCAAGCTTCTCCAAAGCTAACTTCTCCTCCCTCAAGGCGCCCAAGTAGGCGTCTTTTTTTTATCCTGCATTTGCTGCTTATTCTGGTGCCGCTTACTCTGGTTTGGCTGGCGGTGTCATGACCAGGAAATGCTCACGGTAATATTTAAGCTCATCAATAGACTCATAAATATCTGCCAATGCTTCATGACGGCTGGCTTTTTTAAAACCTGAGTAAATATCCGGGCGCCAGCGACGTGATAATTCCTTGAACACGCTGACATCTAGGTTGCGGTAATGAAAAAACTGCTCCAGCCTCGGCATGTAACGCGCCATAAAACGTCTGTCCTGACAGATAGAATTACCACACATAGGTGATTTGCTGGCAGGCACATGCTCTTTCAGAAAGGCAAGCATGGCATCCGTCGCCGCTTCTTCATCCAGGGTGGATGCTTTCACTTTTTCAATCAGGCCACTGCGCCCGTGTGTGCCCTTATTCCATGCATCCATGCCATCCAGTACAGCGTCAGACTGGTGAACCACCAGTACCGGAGACTCTGCAATCACATTCAATTGCGCGTCCGTCACCACCGCTGCCAGCTCAAGAATACGATCAGACTCTGGCAACAAGCCACTCATTTCCATATCCAGCCAGATTAAATTGTCCTGATTAGTTGCCAATTGTGTGCCTCACGTCATGATTTCCATTAAAATGAAACATTATATTCAGTTCAGTGAACAAGGTGGATATTAATCCATCAAAATAGCTAACCGAAATTACTTAGCCAATCAGATTGATATGCCTGAACTCTTTACTCAAATTTTTATTACTGTCATTGTCATCAGTCTTGCTATCCGTGTCTGGCTTGGCTTAAGGCACATCCGGCATATCCAGCAAAACCGCCAGCAGGTGCCTCAGGCTTTTGAGGAAACAATCAGTTTGGAAGCGCATCAACGTGCGGCCGATTACACCACTGCCAAAGTCAAACTGCGTTTAAGTGAAACCATCATTGAATCGGTGGTGCTAGTTGTCCTGACGCTGGGCGGCGTATTACAAAGCCTTGACCAACTCTGGCAACAATGGCTACCTGCGCATGAGATCATCCGTGGCGCCCTGGTGATTTGTTCGGCAATGCTCATATCAGGTGCTGCGACATTGCCGTTTGATTACATTCAAACCTTTAATGTCGATGAAAAATTTGGCTTTAACAAAATGTCGCGCGGCATGTTTTTTGCCGATTTGATCAAACACAGCGTGGTGGGCCTGCTATTGGGCGGGCCTCTCCTGTTCGTCGCTTTATGGCTCATGCAAGGCGCAGGCGACTGGTGGTGGTTGTACCTGTGGCTGATCTGGAGTGCCTTTAACCTGTTTATGCTGGCGGTGTACCCGATCTGGATCGCACCACTCTTCAATAAATTCACGCCTATGGAAGACCAGAGCCTGAAAGCCCGCATCGAAGCATTGATGAAAAAATGCGGCTTTGCCAGCCAGGGTTTGTTTGTGATGGATGGTTCTACCCGCTCAGGTCACGGTAATGCCTATTTCACCGGTTTCGGTAAAAACAAGCGCGTAGTGTTTTTTGACACCCTGCTTGAGAAACTCAACGCCGATGAAATCGAAGCTGTGCTCGCCCACGAACTGGGGCATTTCAAGCATAAACATGTGATCAAACGTATCGTCATGATGTTCGGCCTTAGCCTGCTCGGTCTGGCATTACTGGGTTTCCTCATGAAACAGGACTGGTTCTATCATGGCCTGGGCGTGGCACAGGCCAGCAACCATATGGCTTTATTGCTGTTTATGCTGGTTAGCCCGGTATTTATGTTTATCCTGCGTCCTTTGCTGGCGGCGTATTCACGCGTCAACGAATTTGAAGCGGATCAATATGCCTCGCAGCAGTCTCGTCCACAGTACCTGATTGATGCGTTGGTCAAACTCTACCGTGATAATGCGTCTACGCTGACGCCAGACCCATTACACTCGGCATTCTACGATTCGCACCCGCCTGCCAGTTTGCGTATTGCCAAATTGCAAACTTACGCATGAAATCACTCGCCATCACTGTTTTCTTAACATTGCTAGTCACAAATGTACAAGCGGCTAGCAAAGCTGATCTGCTGGCAGGCGAAAAACTGGTGAAAACGCATTGCATCTCCTGCCATGCCAGTAGCTTTGGCGGGGATGGCAGCGGGATTTATACCAGGGAATACCGGAAAGTACGTTCTTTCAATGGCCTGAAAGCTCAGGTCACCAACTGCAACACCATGCTCAATCTCAAGTGGTTCGATGACGATGAGCAACAGGTGGTGCAGTATCTTAATCAGGCTTACTATCATTTCTAATATGCTGGAAGAAGGCTTGATTGTCGCTGCCTTTGGCAAGCGCTATAACGTTGAGCTGGCCGATGGCCGCAAACTCAGTTGTGTCACGCGCGGCAAGAAAGTCGATAACGCCGCAGGTGACCGTGTCTCCGTCAAACTCACTTCCAATAAAGAAGGCGTCATCGAGAAAACCGCTGAGCGGGAAACGCTGCTTTATCGCAGTAATGCCTTTAAAAGCAAAATCCTGGCGGCCAATGTCACACAAATACTGATCGTACTGGCAACCCAGCCGAGCTTTTACGAAGACTTGTTAAACCGTTGCCTGGTGGCAGCAGAGGCCGCTGGCATACGCGCAGTGATCATCCTGAACAAGAGTGACCTGCCTAACCCGGATGCGGTGGAGAAGCTGGCCAGATATGCACAGCTAGGCTATATCTCATTACCACTCAACGCCAAAGAGTCGGTAGATGCATTAAGACCCATGCTCGCCGGACATACCAGCATATTGGTCGGCCAATCGGGCATGGGAAAATCGACTATCATCAACGGTTTATTGCCCGAAGTACGTAGCAAGACACAGGAAATCAGTACCACGCTGGATAGCGGCAAGCACACCACAACGGCGACACATCTATATCACCTGGATGGTGACAGCGCCATCATAGACTCACCCGGCTTGCAGGAATTCGGCTTATATCACATCGATAGCATCGCCCTTGAGTATGCATTCCTAGAATTCAGGCCGCATATTGGTCACTGCAAGTTCAATAACTGCACGCATACACACGAGCCTGGATGCATGATCCTGGAAGCGGTTGCCAAAGGTGAGATCGCCCCGGCTCGACATCAGATTTTTCAGCAGATACGTGCTGAAAACGCTGTGCATATCTACGGCTAGACGCTTAACACCATTCTCTTCAGGCCAAGGACGTTTTATGGCCGGTTACATTTCCAGCGCATACTCAAGCTCAGCACACAACTTATTCTATATTTTTGCTGCTTAATTCTATTGTTGACCTATCACAAAGCAAAACACCCTGCCGAAGCAGGGTGTTTCTAAGTCAACGTATTTCTAAAGTAACTCTGAGATAAATCTCAAATTACAGTGCAAACACGTTCAGTGCACCGCCGCCAGGAGCAGCGTTGTACTTGGTCAACTCTTTGTAACCACCAGCAGCACCCAGTGCATCGGTGTCACTTGTCATACCCAAGTTCATCGCCACGCCAGCCCAACCACCGATACCTGAGAAGATACCAACGTATTGTTTGCCTTTGTTACCGTAGGTGAATGCGTTACCGATCGCACCTGAACCCACCTGGAATTTCCACAGTTCTTTACCAGATTTGGCATCAACGGCTTTGAACCAGCGGTCCAGGGTACCGTAGAACACCAGGTCAGTTGCAGTTGTCAGCGCACCACTCCATGCGGAGAATTTCTCTTTGTTGTACCAGACTTTTTTGTTGGTCATTGGGTCATAAGCAGCAAAGCCACCCATCACGCCGTCAGGACCAGCAAACATAGTCAATGTAGCACCAACCCATGGTTGACCAGCAACATATTTAGACTCAACTGGTTCGTATGTCATACACACATGGTTCAGTGGAGAATACATCAAACCGGTTTTTGGTGAGTAAGCAGCTGGCTGCTGGTCTTTAGTACCCAACGCAGCCGGGCAGATACCTTTAGCGTTGTAGTCCTGGTGAGTTGAATAACGGCCATCTTTGCTTGGTACGCCAGTTTTCAGGTCTACATCAGCAGCCCAGTTAACAAACGGGTGTACTTTTTCAGCAGCAATCAAAGAACCGGTGTTTGCATTCCATGTGTATGCGAAACCGTTACGGTCATGGTGCCATGCGTATGTTTTGCCACCTTTGTCGAACAGGATGACTTCGTTCACGCCATCATAGTCCCACTCATCGTGTGGTGTCATTTGCATCGCCCACTTGGCTACACCTGTGTCCAGGTCACGAGCAGTCACTGTCATAGACCATTTGTTGTCGCCTGGACGTACGTCCGGGTTCCACACAGATGGGTTACCAGCACCGTAGTAAACCAGGTTTGTTTTGGCATCATATGGCCACCAGCCCCATACGGAACCGCCACCATGTTGCCAGCCATCTTTGATCGCCTGTGGTTTCAGCCAGGTACGTGTACCCAGTTCTTTTTCACCACCTTTGATTTGTGAGGCTTCAAGACGCTTGAATGAACCGCCTTCTTTGTTACCACCGTTTACGTCCTGGTAAACGGAAAGCGCGTTATACAACGGATTGTCTTTGTTGGTGTTTGCGTCGTGCAATGTTTCAGCATCCGGGCCTGTTGAGTAGGCTTTCCATGCCAATGAACCATCTTTCAGGTTGTATGCAGCGATAAAGCAACGTACGCCGAATTCAGCACCTGAACAGCCGGTCAAGACTTTGTCTTTGATCACGTGTGGTGCGTTAGTATTAGTCGCGCCAACTTTTGGATCAGTGTTTTTCACTTCCCAGATTTTTTTGCCGTCTTTAGCATCTAAAGCAACCAGCATACCGTCGTTCTGTTGCAGGAAGATTTTACCGTCGCCAAAACCCAGGCCACGTGTCACGTTATCACAGCACAAAACAGCCTGAACGCTAGGGTCTTGTTTTGGGAAATAGGACCAGACGATTTTCTGGTTATCGTTCAGATCCAGCGCATAAATGTTGTTCGGGAAAGCAGATACCAGGTACATCATATTGCCTACAACGACTGGAGAACCTTCGTGGCCACGGTTAACACCGGTAGCGAATGTCCAGGCAGCTTTCAGGTTTTTGATATTACCTTTGTTGATTTGTGCCAGGCTGCTGTAGCCCTGGTTATTGTGTTGACCGCGTGGATGTGCCCAGTTATTCGGGTCTTTCATAGCGGCTTCCTGGTCAGCAGCGGCAAAAGCCAGTACTGGCAAGGCAATTGCTACGCTGGCAGCTACGCCAAAAGCAGTTTTGATTTTCATCATAGTTATATCTCCGGAGATAAATCACATGTAGCAATATTGTAAAAATATTGAATAAACGTAAAAACATATACGCGACGCTTAGTTTGCTACCGGACTAGGCTTCCAGTGCTGTTACTCATCCTGTTACAGATGTATCACTTTATTAAGCGGTTGTAACTGTAATATAGATAAGGCGTGATGACAGCCAGCCAGTTTCGGGTTTTATTCATGGGCCAGACAAGGAATTTTTCCGAAAACTTTGTTGAATTGCATTTCTTTTGTATCATGCCTGCATTGGAGGACACGTCCTAGTGTGATCTTCAGGTAATTGCGGCACCTTCTTCAAGAGGGTATCGCGTTTTTACTTGATAAGAATGAAGGCAAACACTGGCCGTGCTCAGACCCTGGCATTATTCCCTGGTATTAGATAAAGAAGCTGCTGCCTCTATCCATCAGCAATTGATAGTCCATTTCCGCACCATGATCGAAGGCGGATCGTGGCTGGGCGGCAGCGCCCTCCCCAGCTCGCGCGATATTGCGCAACGTCTTGGCATCAACCGTAAAACGGTTTCCCGTGTCTATGAAGAATTATCAGCACTGGGGCTGATTTATACCCAGCCCAAGCGCGGCACCTTTGTCACGTTAACCGCGCGTGCCAAAGACGCATCTACGGCGGTGTCACCTGATTTTGATAGCCATGCAGCTGCCTTGCCTAGGCCACAGGCAGACCTTAACTCCCATAGTATCCACACCCTGATCCAGAAAACCAGCCTGCATCATATCAGGCGCGCTGCATTGCATATGCACAAATTGCAAACGCATGATTACGATGCGACCGGCCTGTTTAACCTAAAGCATATGCTGGCAAACTTGTTAGCGCATGAAAAACGCTTCCTGGTATCGCCTGACCATATTGCCTGCGGCAGTTGGCTCGCGCTCCAACATGCGGTGCTCCACAGCCTCAGCCCTGAAGACGGTTTACTACTGGTAGACCATACTATCAGCCAAACACTGGTTACTCTCCTGCAAAAACAGGGGATTCATGTGATTAAAATGGCGGAAACCGCAGGCAACAAGGCATCCATTTTTGCCGAACAGATCGAGAAATATTGCATCAACTATCCGGTATCCGCCTTATGGTGCAACACTTCTGCCCTGTTCAATAACCAGAATTATGTGGCGGATCAGGCTTTGCTGGCGCAAAAACTGGCTGACTATCGCCTGTTGCTGATTGATGACCAGCGCAGCAGCTTTCCACTGAGCCAGGAAAGCCCGCCGCCATTAGCCAGCAAATATGCCAGAAGCCTGATGCTGGGAAGCTTGTACGGCGACTTTTGCGATACTTTTAACCTTTGCTATGTCGCCAGCAACGAAAACCTCTCCAGCGCTTTCCTGGGCGCATTGAATGAGCAGCACCAGCAAGCTTCCTTACTGAATATGCTGGCGCAAAGTGAGCTGATCAAACGCGGTGAATATAAAAAGCTGCTGACGGGAATACATCGCTTTTTGCAGGCTGCTTGATCCAGACAAGAACTAACTGGTTGTAAAAAGGCAAAAATACAACCAATCGGTTGTAATAAACCACCAATAATTCGGGAAAATTTCCCATTGACACAAAAAAACGTTTTTTCAATCATGCGCTTAAAAAGCGGCTTCAGCCTGGCATGTAAAATGCTATTTATCAGACAGGGAGTGAACTATCACTAGGACCGATATGAGCAACTGCAAACTTGCTCCTATCGGGGTAGACGCTCCCTAACTTGCATATTGATCTCATGCAAAAAAGGCACCGCGCATGCGGTGCCTTTTGACTGACATGAATGCCGGCTTAAAAGCTGGCAATTCAAATAAGTTATTACTCTTGGCCGATTTGGTAGACTTCGTAGCTGGTTTCAACGATTTTACCAGTGGTCGCATCAACTTCCACTTTCACTTCTTCGTTATCAGCTTCCAGAATATCAAACTCGTAAGATGCTTTACCGTCTGGCTCAAGCTCATACTCTGTTTCAACTACTTTACCTGGATGTGCAGCCAGTGCAGTTGCTTTCGCATCTTCTTCAGATACTTTGGCTAATGCCTTGAATCTTTCGTCATCAGCAGTCACTTCTTCTTCTACTTCAGTGACCTTGCCAGTTTTGGCATTGCACTCGATATCCCATGCTTTGCCATCGTTAGATTGCACGTCAAACTCGTATACTAATTGCTTGCGCTCTGATTTGGCTTCCAGTTTAACGATTTTGCCGTCATGCTTGGATAAGGCTGCCTTTACGCACTTGCCCAGGCTATCGTAGGCTTTTGGCTTGATGGTTTCGTGGTCAGCAAATGCCTGACCGGACAATACACCGCACAGCGCGGCAGTGATAAGTGACACTTTTATTTGCATTTTGATCTCCTTGTTAAATGTCATGATTGAGGTGCGATGCACAAGCTAGGGACTCTTGCATCACGATACATAACGCGAAAAAGGATATCAAAAACAGCTTATTTTGTTGCAAAAATTACATCTTGTTAACAAAATGGCTAGAAATAGCCACTTGTCAATCATTTTAGCCACTGGACTATACGGCGACTGGCGCCTTGATGGCCGGATGTGGATCATAACCTTCCAGCATGAAATCCTCAAAACGGAAATCAAAAATATCTTTTACTTCAGGGTTAATACGCATGGCGGGTAAGGCGCGTTCAGAACGCGACAACTGCTCCTTCACCTGCTCCATGTGGTTGTTGTAGATATGCGCATCACCCAGCGTATGCACAAAATCGCCCAATTCCAGATCACAGACCTGTGCCACCATCATGGTCAGAAGCGCATAGGATGCTATGTTGAATGGCACACCAAGGAATATATCTGCGCTGCGCTGATACAGCTGGCAGCTCAACTTGCCATCTGCCACATAAAACTGGAAGAATGCATGACAAGGCGGCAATTTCATCTGGTCCACATCGGCGACATTCCAGGCAGACACGATCAAACGACGCGAATCAGGTGTTTTCTTGATCTGATTGACGACCTGAGTGATCTGGTCAATATGAGTGCCGTCAGGTTTTGGCCAGTTACGCCATTGATAACCATACACCGGGCCGAGGTTACCTTCAGCATCTGCCCATTCATCCCAGATTTTCACGCCGTTTTCTTTTAAATAGGCAATATTGGTACTGCCTTTTAAAAACCAGAGCAACTCATGAATAATGGATTTCAAATGGACTTTTTTGGTGGTCAGTAAGGGGAAGCCTTCTGCCAGATTGAAACGCATCTGGTAGCCAAATACCGAAATCGTGCCGGTGCCGGTACGGTCGGTTTTCTTGTGCCCGTGTGCAAGCACATGGTTAAGCAGGTCATGATACTGTTGCATGTACGGGCTCCTGATTAAGTGTTAGCGACTATAAAGGCTTTGATGGCATCAACGCTGGCATCCATGACGGTGGATTTCTGCGGCAAGTCTTCCAGGCCATGCAGGCTGTCCGGACGTTCAGGCTTTTCACCCAGCGCTTCGACGATCGCATCTTCAAACTTGGCAGGCAAAGCCGTTTCCAGCACCAGCATGGGCACGTGCGGATTGCGTTTTTCCAGCGCGACTTTCAGGCCATCGGCCGTATGCGTATCAATGGTGACGCCATATTTTTCTTTGGTTGCACGGATGACTTGCAGGCGGTTAGTATGGTTACTGCTACCTGAAATAAAACCAAAATCTTTCACTTGGTCAAAGTAGCCATCTGCATTCAAGTCAAACTTGCCGCCATGATCGACAGCGGTCCATAACTCGCGCACCCTGGCGCTATCCTGCCCTACCAGGTCATACACAAAGCGCTCGAAATTAGAGGCTTTACTGATATCCATGGATGGGCTGGACGTATGGTAGGTATTGGCCGCGCCGCGCGGGGCATACACACCAGTCTTGAAGAATTCATCCAGCACGTCGTTTTCATTGGTCGCGACGATCAATTGATCTACCGGCAAACCCATCATGCGCGCGATATGCCCGGCACAGACATTACCAAAGTTGCCGCTAGGCACGGTAAAGCTGACTTTCTGGCTATTATTGGCAGTGACCGCCAGGTAACCTTTGAAGTAATAAACGATTTGCGCAGCAATGCGTCCCCAGTTGATAGAGTTAACGGCACCGATTTTATATTGCGCCTTGAAAGTGTGGTCGTTAGACACGGCTTTGACGATATCCTGCGCATCGTCAAATACGCCTTTCACGGCAATATTAAAGATATTGTCATCTTGCAGGCTGAACATTTGTGCAGTCTGGAAACGGCTCATCTTCTGGTATGGCGACAGCATAAACACCCGCACGCCTTTTTTGCCACGCATGGCATATTCCGCGGCAGAGCCGGTATCACCTGAGGTTGCACCCAGGATATTGGTGGTCTGGCCGGTTTTGGTCAGTACATATTCGAACAAATTGCCCAGCAATTGCATGGCCATGTCTTTAAAGGCCAGGGTTGGCCCATTGGACAGGCTCAACAGGTACAAATTGTCTTCCAGCTTTAGCGTAGGCGTGATGTCTTCGGCAGACTGACCGGCACGTGCATATTCATATACTTCTGCCCGGTAAGTCTTGTCGATAATGGTTTTAAGGTCAGCGTGCGGAATATCGCTGTTATCCACCAGGCGAGACAATATGGCAAATGCCAGCTCGCGGTAATTCATACCGCGCATGGCGGTCAGGTCAGCATCGCTGAATTGCGAGTATTGCTCAGGCAGATACAGGCCGCCATCCGGCGCCAGGCCGCCCAATAATATTTCACTAAAACTCAAAGCGGGCGATTGTCCGCGGGTACTGATATATTTCATTCCATTTAACCTGATGTATTAGCGCCGATCCAGAAATTATTCCGCAATCAGCATGGCAATCGTTAGCGGGACAATGTTTCCAGACGGATTTTGGTCAATGCACCGTCAATGGCGGGCAACGCCTCGATCTTGGCAATGGCGGCATCCATGATTTTTTCCTGCGTGGTATGCGTCAGGATGATGATATCAGCCTCGGCCTCACCTTCTTCCGGCTCTTTTTGGAGCATGGCATCAATGGAGATTTTCAGGTCTGCCAGAATCTTGGTCACATCTGCCATCACGCCCGGCTTGTCAGACGCACGCAAGCGCAGGTAGTAACCAGAATGCACATCAGCGATCGGCAATACCGGCAAAGCCTGCTGCTGATCCAGCTGATAGCCGAGGAAAGCCACGCGTTGTTCAGCGCTAGTGCCTTGCAGGCGGGCAATATCCACCAGGTCAGCAACGACTGCACTGGCCGTCGGCTCTGCACCTGCACCGGCACCGTAGTACAAGGTTGGTCCAACAGCATCGCCCTTCACTACCACGGCATTCATGGCGCCATCAACGTTGGCGATCAGGCGTTTTTCAGGAATCAGGGTTGGATGTACACGCAACTCCACACCAGCTTCTGTCTTTTTGCTGATGCCCAACAACTTGATTCTATAACCTAACTCTTGCGCATACCGGATATCCTGGCTGGTCAGTTTGGTAATGCCTTCGGTGTAAGCCTGCTCAAACTGCATGGGCGTGCCAAAGGCAATGCTGGCCATAATAGTCAGCTTATGTGCAGCATCAATGCCTTCAACATCAAAGGTCGGGTCCGCTTCCGCATAACCCAAACGCTGCGCTTCTTTGAGCACATCGGCAAAGGCCAGGCCTTTGTCGCGCATCTCGGTCAGGATGAAGTTGGTCGTGCCGTTGATAATACCGGCCACCCATTCGATTTTATTGGCACTCAAGCCTTCACGCAGTGCCTTGATGATAGGAATACCACCCGCAACCGCTGCTTCAAATGCAACAATCACGCCCTTTTCAGCCGCTGCTTTAAAAATCTCGTTGCCGTGCACTGCTAGTAAAGCCTTGTTGGCTGTGACCACATGTTTGCCATTGGCGATCGCTTTTAACACCAGTTCTTTGGCGATGGTATAGCCACCGATGAGCTCGACCACGACATCCACTTCAGGGTTATTCACTACTGCAAAAGCATCATCAGTCACATTCACCTGGCCGCCAGTGATTTGCCTGGCCAATTCAAGATTACGGTCTGCTACCTGCACAATACGGATATTGCCGCCAATACGGCGTGCAATCTCTGACTGGTTACGCGTAATCACAGTGTATGTGCCGCCGCCTACAGTGCCGATACCTAACAAACCTACTTTTAATTCTTTCATATTCACATTCTATAACTTAGTCACACTTTAAAATGAATCAGTAACACGCTGTGGCACGCGCTACTTTGCATGTTTCTTGCGGTAGCCGTCCAGGTAACGGCCTATGCGGGTCATCGCCTCTGTCAGGTCATCGACATTGGGTAAAAACACCACCCTGAAATGGTCAGGTGAAGGCCAGTTAAAGCCGGTGCCTTGTACCAGCAATACTTTTTCTTCCAGCAATAAATCCAGAATAAATTGCTGGTCATCCTGGATAGGATAGATTTTAGGATCCAGCCTGGGGAACAGGTACATGGCCGCTTGCGGCTTGACACAGCTGACACCGGGTAAGGCGGTCAACATGTCATAAGCCAGGTCACGCTGCTTGCATAAACGTCCGCTGGGTGCCACCAGGTCATTGATACTCTGGTAGCCGCCCAATGCAGTTTGGATCGCCAACTGCCCTGGCACATTGGCGCATAACCGCATCGAGGCCAGCATATTCAGGCCTTCGATGTAATCCTTGGCAGGTTTTTTGTCACCAGAGATAATCATCCAGCCCGAACGATAGCCACAGGCGCGATAGTTTTTGGATAACCCGTTAAACGTCACGAACAATACATCATCCGCCAGCGAGGCAATTGAAGTATGCGTGTTACCGTCGTACAACACCTTGTCGTAAATCTCATCGGCGAAAATAACCAGGCCATGGTGACGCGCAATCTCGATAATGCCTTCCAGAATCTCTTGAGGATACAGCGCGCCAGTCGGATTGTTAGGGTTAATAATGACAATGCCCTTGGTGTTGGCAGTGATCTTGTTTTCGATATCCTTCAGGTCTGGCAACCAGCCTGATTTCTCATCACAGATATAATGACGCGCACTGCCGCCAGCCAGATTCACTGCCGCTGTCCACAATGGATAATCCGGCATCGGGATCAATACCTGGTCACCATTATTGAGCAGGCCCTGCATCGCCATCACAATCAGCTCAGACACGCCGTTACCAATGATGATGTCGTCTATGGTCACCCCTTCAATATTTTTTTGCTGGGTGTAATGCATGATGGCTTTACGCGCCGCAAACAGGCCTTTGGAGTCGGTGTAGCCGGAAGCCTGGTCCATGTTATGGATCACGTCCTGCACAATTTCTTCAGGTGCGTTGAAACCGAATGGCATCGGGTTGCCGATATTCAGCTTGATAATGCGTTGCCCGTCCTCTTCCATCTGGCGCGCACGTTGCAAAACGGGGCCGCGGATGTCATAGCAAACGTTGCTGAGTTTATTGGATTTATTGACTGGCTGCATACACTGTTAACAAACACATTTAGCGTGTGTTAAGCTCTTAAAGTAAAACTTTCATTCTACCTGCAAACCCTTGCTTCATCAATGAACGACATGATCAGATCATGGTCTTGCAAGAGAGATTGAATGTTTTATTTTTGAATGTTTAGAGATGAGCACGACGCATGAAATTACACCTGCATAAAAGCGATCAGCAATACCAGATCAATGGCGTGGATAGCCAGGCGATTACCATCAATCACCAGCCATATGCGCAGCCGCTGATCATCAGTGACGATGCCCTGAGTACCGACTGGTTTAGCGGCGACTGGGAAAGCCTGGGTGCGCAGGCACTGGAGGCGATCCTGGCATTCAAGCCTGAAGTTGTGCTCTTGGGTACCGGAGACAAACAACGCTTTGTGCACCCCAAGCATCTGCAGTCTTTTTTAAATGCACATATCGGGGTGGAATGCATGACCACCGCAGCGGCTTGCCGCACATTCAATATCCTGACCGCAGAAGGCCGTAAAGTGGTGGCTGCGCTATTGCTGGAAAAACATTTGATGACAGCCTAAGCGGCTTTAATTATTGCGGCTTCAAGGTCACTTGCACTTCGTCGGCGGTGACGCGCAAGTCAGTCGGCTGGTAGTGCGCGCCGCCATAGACCAGCTCTTCCGGCTTTACCTCGTACAATACCAGTTGATTCAACCACTTACTGCCTATCTCTCTTGCCATTTTTTGCAGCATGCCATTCCATTCGCTATTGGCCCCATCCAGCTGAATCGCATCAATCGCAGGCTGATCCAGTATTACCGCATGACGGGCCGCATCAAATTTAAGCAATCCTGACAAACTTGCTTTACCGGTGGCCGAGTTGGCCAACAGGTCGCTGCCGATGTTGGCATCCATGGTGGTATGAATTCTGCCCGAGGCGGGGTCTAGCGTGACCAGCGCATTGGAAAGCTGCACATGAAATACCCTCATCACCGTGAACGGTTTTGCCAGCTTGCTGTTCAGCTTTTGCTGAATCTGGCTGGCACTCATGCTGACCGTACGTTCACCCATCATGGTGGCACACTGACTCAGCAACAGGACGACTACCAGCGCTGAAAAAATGGTTTTAAAAAGACGCATTTGTAAGCCTTCATTAACACTTGCAACATTCATCAAAAATTGACATTCGCTTCATCTGGCTGCGGTAATATACCGCGCGATGCGTAAAAATCATACGACCAATTATGGCTTCACTTTAGTCGAACTGGTGATTGTCATGCTGATCATGTCAGTGCTGGCAGTCACTGCTTACGCACGCATGTCGAAAACAGATTCACAGGCAAGACTGGCATCACTGCAGTCATTCAAAGCCACAGTATTGTCAGTCGCCACCATGGCGAAAGGCATGTGCATCTCTGATCCGCAATGCGATATCGATCAATACCAGACAACGTCTTCAACGACGATTGAAGGCAAACCCATTTTATTCACCGGCAGATATCCGGTGGGTTTGGCACCTAATGGCGCGGCAGGATTAGACCAATTGATGATGCCTGGCAGATTTACCATTCAACCGGCACTTTCTGATACCAACCGTGCCACTTACTTCCTGGCCGGTGCGCATGACGAAAATCATTGCAAGCTGGAATACAGCATCACTTCTGCACCTTCAAACCCTTCAGTATTATCCGTCACCATAGACAGCAGCGGCTGTTAAGCAAATCCTCAGGCATTTAAAATGCTGCGCTAAAAAAAATAAAAGTGTGCTCCTGATTCCAGGAACACACTTTTGATGATGCTGACTGATGCCTAGAGATTTTTGGTGGACAGTGTCAATGTGGCGTTAGTGCCACCAAAACCAAAGCTGTTCGACAACGCAGTCTCTACTTTGGTCGAAGTGATCGGCTCACGCACAATATTCAAGCCTTCCGCTGCCGGATCCAGGTTATCAATATTGGCAGAAGCCGCAATAAACCCGTGTTGCATCATCAGCAAGGTATAAATCGCTTCATTGACGCCCGCTGCACCTAACGCATGACCAGACAAGGATTTGGTCGAAGCGATGGCAGCCTTGCTATCGCCAAATACTGTGCGGATAGCCTCAAGCTCTTTGGTGTCGCCTACCGGTGTGCTGGTGCCATGGGTATTGATGTAATCAATCTCGTTGATATCGATACCTTGCAGCGCCTGCTGCATGCAGCGAACAGCGCCTTCACCGCTTGGTGCGACCATGTCATAACCATCCGACGTTGCACCATAACCAACCACTTCAGCATAGATGTGTGCGCCGCGGGCTTTGGCATGCTCGTACTCTTCAAGCACGACGATGCCGCCACCACCGGAAATCACAAATCCGTCACGGTCAGCATCATAAGTACGCGAAGCCTTGTCAGGGGTTTCGTTATATTTGCTGGAGAGTGCACCCATGGCATCAAACAGGTAGCTCATGGTCCAGTGCTCTTCTTCACCGCCACCGGCAAACACAATGTCCTGTTTATTCAGCTGGATCTGCTCCACGCCAGCACCGATACAGTGTGCACTGGTAGAACAGGCGGAGCTGATGCCGTAATTGACACCTTTGATTTTAGCGCCAGTTGCCAGGCACGCCACAATGCCGCTGCTCATGGTTTTGGTCACCATATAAGGGCCGACACGGCGTATGCCTTTTTCAGCCAGTGTATCGGTGCCTTCCAGCATGCTCTCTGTAGAAGTACCACCCGCCCCGACAATCAGGCCGGTGCGTACATTGGAAACCAGGTCTTCCGGCAGTTTGGCATCGGCAATCGCTTCCTGCATCGCCAGCCAGGCATAGGCGTGCCCTTTGGCCATAAAGCGCAACAATTTGCGATCTATCAGCGCCTCGACATCCAGATTTTTGATAGAGCCAGCCACATGCGAACGCAGACCACGCTCGGCATATTCCGGTTGATAGGTAATGCCTGAACGGCCTGCTTTCAGGCTGTCCAGCACTTCCTGCTTGTTATTACCAAGACTTGATACGATACCAAATCCTGTAATCACTACGCGACGCATTGCGCCTCCTTAGACTTCAACACTATAGATTTCAGAACTATAGATTTCAACACTATAACGACTTCTAGAAATTGTCTGTGGTGGTAAACAGGCCAACACGCAAATCATGGGCATTATAAATCTCACGGCCATCAATTTCCATGCGTGCGTCTGCAATACCCATCACTAATTTACGCATGATCACACGTTTCAAATCAATGTGGTAACGAATCATTTTAGCGGTAGGCAATACCTGGCCGGTAAATTTGACTTCACCTGACCCCAGTGCGCGACCACGTCCAAGGCCACCTTTCCAGCCAAGGAAAAACCCTACCAGTTGCCACATGGCATCCAGGCCCAAACAGCCAGGCATGACCGGGTCACCGGTAAAGTGGCATTGGAAAAACCATAAATCGGGGCTGATATCCAGTTCTGCAATGATCTCGCCCTGCCCGTATCTACCACCTTCATCAGATATTTTAACGATCCGGTCAAACATCAACATTGGTGGCAAAGGCAGCTGTGCATTGCCTTCACCGAACATCTCACCCCGGCCACAGGCCAATAGTTCTTCTTTACTGAAACTGCTTTTTCCAGACATGTAATTTTAATTTTTCGGATAAAAACAATATTTTCGCCGGAAATCGCGTTTAGTCAAAGCTTTTTGTCAGCCCATAAATATACAGACCTGTATACTTTTGAATAAAATCTAGGTAAGATTCCCTAAATTGTTACGGAATTTTACATATTAGAAATTATCGTTTTATCAGGGTTTGGGCGATAATCTGCGACAAATGCCTGTTAAGAAATTACAATTTAGTTACAATTAACTTTCAAAAAATTATATTACGTCAGGAAATCAGCAATGCATGATCAACAACTAGCCGATTGGCGAGTACACGCGTTAAAACTTGAATCAGAAGTCAATAAAGTGGTGGTCGGTCAGGAAAGCCCGGTGCGGTTGATTACGACTGCAGTATTTGCACGAGGCCATGTATTGCTTGAGGGTGATGTCGGTGTAGGTAAAACGACGCTGCTGCGTGCCTTTACCCGCGGTATTGGTGGTGGTTACCAACGGATCGAAGGCACGATTGACCTGATGCCGAATGATCTGGTCTACCACACTTACCTGGGTGAAGATGGTAAGCCGCATGTGAGCCCGGGTCCGTTGCTGATGTCTGGTCAGGATTTGTCGATCTTCTTTTTTAACGAAATCAACCGTGCCCGCCCGCAAGTGCACTCCCTGATGTTGCGTGTGATGGCGGAACGTACGCTGACTGCGTTTAACAAAGAACATTACTTCCCGCATATGCTGGTATTCGCGGACCGTAACCAGGTGGAAAGAGAAGAAACCTTTGATATCCCATCCGCGGCACGTGACCGCTTCATGATGGAAATCCCGATTTTAGTGCCACCTGCGCACGACATTATGGAATCGCTGATTTTTGATACCCGCTTTCATGATGTAGACCAACTGATCAGCAATGTCGAAGCCGATGTACTGAAATTTGATCAGCTCAACAGCTTTGCCAAAGTCATACAGGAAAATATTTCTGCCAGCCCTGCCCTGCGCAAGTACGCGTTAAATCTGTGGTTAGCCACTAAAGACCCGCTGGCTTATGGCATCAAGGTATCCAATGTGGATATGAAACGCCTGGTGTTGTCCGGCGCCAGCCCTCGCGGTATGGGTATGCTGCTGCGTGCTGCCCGCGTCAATGCCTGGTTAAATGAACGTGATGCGGTAGTCCCTGAGGATATCCATGCCGTATTCCATGAAACCATTGCCCACCGCCTGGTATTCAGCCCGGTATACGAAATGCGCCGTACGGAAATCGCGCGTGAAATGCTGTCCGGCATTATCAATGCTGTCTCTGCGCCTTAATGCACGACTGAACTGACCGCATATCCTATGGATTACATCAAGGAATTCAGCTACCACATCAGCTGGCGCTCACGCTCCCGCCGACCTGGTCGCCATAAAAGTAACCAGCGCGGCATGGGCATGGAGTTTCGTGGTCATACCACACTGCTGTCATATCCCGACCCGCGCCGCATTGATATCCGCCAAACCATACGCGACCCGATGGAACAGGTATATGTGCGCATTTTCAACCAGAAAAGCGCAACACCGGTGTTTGTCATGTGTGACCTGTCAGGGTCCATGCAATATGGTGTGCCGCATACCAAACTGACCACGGCAGCGGAAATCACGCGTTCAGTGGCGCAATCAGCGACCCGTAACGGCGATCCGGTGGCCTTTGTCGGTTTTGATGATGAACTCAGGGATGAGTGGCTGAGTACCTTATCCGCCAGGCCACACAGCATGCTGGAACTGGCTGATCGCCTGGAAAATCATTTGCCGAGTGAAGTAGGTGCCGGGGCATTGATCCATAGTGCCCGCCTGCTGCCACGTGAACGCGCATTGATTTTCCTGGTTTCCGACTTCCATATGCCGCTGGAACACCTGGAAGAAACCCTGTTGCTAATGCTACGCCACCACATCGTGCCGGTGGTGTTATGGAACAGCACCGAATATAAAGACCTGCCGGAGTTTGGCATCACCAGCATTAACGACCCGGAAACAGGTGAGCGCCGTACCCTGTTCCTGCGTGCGTCTTACCGGCAACGGATACTGGATACCTTTGCTGCCAGACGCAAGGCCATCGAAGATATATTTATGAAATTTGATATGCAGCCATTTTTTGTGGAAGACACGTTTGACGCAGACCTGCTGTCCGACTATTTCCATCAATACGTGACTGTCTGAGGAATGCGATTGATGAAAGCGCCTAAAACCCTGTTCACCTGCTTGTTCCTGGCTATGCTGGTCTCGGCCACATTGCCCGCAAGTGCCGATGTGACTTTGCCTAACGTGGATAATAAATTTGTCAGGGTCAAGGAAATCAATCCGACCCGTGATGCCGGCTATGTGGTTGGGGACAAGCTGGAAAGAACTATTATCCTGACTGTGAAAAAACCTTACGAGTTGATCCGCGAATCATTACCGATCGTGGGCTATGAACACCGCTATCGCGGCCAGGTGTCAGGCGTTGAGCTGACTGGCATCAGTGTGGAAGATGAAACATTCTCAGACCGCAGTGTGCATACCATCCATTTGGTTTACCAGGTATTCAAATCAGGTCGAGTAGTAAAACCAGCCATCCTGCGCGGCGAGATCGTCAAGCTGCGCCATAACGGCAAAACCGAACTGCGTCAGTTACGCTTTCCCTCGTTTAATTTCAGGACTTCACCGCTGTCAGTCTACGGTGAAGTCAATCTCAAGAGTGAGATGAGCCCGCTGATTCCGCCTTTCACACTGAGCACGGTCAAAGAAGAACAGGTATTAAAAATCGCGGCAGGCGTGCTGGCTCTCAGCCTGCTTGGCTTGCTTTATATTCTGGGCGCCAATACCTGGCTGCCCCGCATGGGTGGCGCTTTTGCCAAGGCTTATCGCAAAGTAGGCAAACTGCCTGACAATGAAGAAGGCCTGAAACAAGCCATAGGCGTGGTACACCAGGCCATGCAGCAAGTGGCAGGACACAGCGTATTCGGCAATAACGTAGAGCAATTTATACAGGAAAAACCCGCCTACCAACCCGCGAGGCCAGAGATTGACCGTTTCTTCCACCTCTCCCGCCAGGTATTTTTTGATGCCAAAACCTCGCTGGAATTAGGCATGCCTGCCAAGCAATGGCTACGCACATTTTGCCGCCATATGCGCGATTGCGAACGTGGCCTGACACCAGACCTGCAAGCTGACTTGAGTCCTAATTTGCAATCAGGGGCGAAATAGCATCATGGCATTCACTCACCCCTGGGTATTGTGGGCGTTACCGCTGGCATTGTTGCCATTGCTTCTGGAACGCTCCCACAGCAAACATTACTCCTGGATAGGCTTGCTGCCGCCAGATCCTTTGTCTAGCATCATAGGCCTGTTACTGAAAGCATTGGCAGCACTCAGCATCCTGTTTGTGATTTTAGGGCTGGCAGGGCCGCACACGCTGGAACAGAAAGCATTGCGTACCGGCATAGGCGCCCAGATCGGCCTGGTGCTGGACCGCAGTGCCAGTATGGATGATGCTTTTGTCGGCGATAAAGATGGCCATATCGGCGAAACCAAATCCGTCGCAGCCGCGCGTATCATTACCAACTTTATTAAAGGCCGCCGCAATGACATGATGGGCGTCATCACCTTCAGTAACTCGGCCATGTATGTGTTGCCTCTGACCGAGAACAAAGATGCTGTGCTCTCTGCGGTGCAGGCAACAGCTGGCAACTCCCTGTTCCAGACGAATATTGGTGGCGGTTTGACCAGTGCGGTGGAATTGTTTAAAGATGTGCCTGACTCAGGCTCACGCGCGATCATCCTGATCTCTGATGGCGCCGGGCGCGTCAGTGATATGGTGCAGCAAAAACTGCGTGACTGGCTGCAACGCTACAACATAGGTTTGTACTGGATCGTGCTGCGCCAGCCAGGCGGCATCACTATTTTCGACCCGAAATACACAGCAAGCGGTTATGACGGCCATATGCCGACAGAAGTATTGTTGTACCAATATTTCCAGACCCTGCGCACGCCGTTCAATGCTTATGAAGCTTCTGATCCGAAGTCACTGGAAACAGCGATTGCCGACATCAACAGCAAAGAAAAAAAACCGATTCAATATATGGAAAAAATCCCCGGCCATGATTACACCAACGTGTGTTACTGGATTGCGATCGTCATGATTGCCTTCCTGCTGGCAGTTAAATATCTGGAGATCAACACATGGCGCTCAGCGTAAAAAAACTGGTCATCGGCCTGATCGTGGTGGCCGTGGCTGCCACAGCCACCATGGCTTACACCTGGCAACGCATACAACAGGCCAGAGCATTTAATGAAGCTGTCACCTCCGCGAAAACGCCGCAAACCGACCAGCAAAGTTTTGAGGCCAAATATGCCGTGGCCTACTGGCTGGCAAAAAACGAACGCTATAAAGAAGCCACTTTGCTGTTTGCCAAACTGATTGACGGCACCACGCCTGTACAACGTGCAGCCATCCTGCATAACATAGGCAATATGTTTTTCCTCAAGGCGATCCAGGTCACCGGCGGCAACGACAATAACACGCGCGATGAAGTGGAATACCTGCTGACGCAGGCCATGACCTCTTACAAAAGCGCCCTGAAAGCAGATAACAATCACTGGGGCACACGCCGCAACTATGACCGTGTGCTGAGCTTGCTGCCGGAAAAACCGACACCTGGCGTGGGCGAATCTGACAATCCCGGCCTGATCATGGGCAACATCCCCAATGGTCTGCCTTAACCAAATGCATGATCACTTACATTTTATAAACTGAAAAGTATGCATATCTGGCTCAGAAGATTTATCAAACATCGCGATTCAGTCCTGCTGGGGTTGGCGCTGCTATTCCTGCTGGGCGCTATTTTGCGCCCCAGCATTCCGTTCAAGCACAATATCTACACTTACTTTCTGGTAGCGGATATTTCGCAGAGTATGAATACCAAGGACATGGTCATCCGCGGCAAGAAAGTAACGCGTCTTGCCTATATGCAGAACATGATGCATGAAGTGGTAGGCTCCCTGCCCTGCGGCACCAAAGTAAGCATCGGGCTGTTTGCCGGTAACTCGGTCGCCGCCATGTATTCGCCGATTGAAATCTGCCAGAACTTTGCCGCCATCCAGGATACGATAGACCACCTCGATTGGCGTATGGCATGGTCAGGCAACAGCCGCCTGCGTGAAAGCCTGTTAGTGACCGCTAAAGTGGTTCGCGGCATGTCTGAAGCTTCGCAAGTAGTCTATTTCACTGATGGCGAAGAAGCGCCCAGACTGCATGCTTTCAATACGAAAAACCTGGAAGAGTTTCAAGGTGGGGACGACTGGATTTTTGTCGGCATCGGATCAGAAGAAGGCGATGCTATCCCCAAACTCAGCGAAGATAACCAGGTGATTGGTTATTGGTCTAACGAGAGCTTTGCGATGCAACCAGGGATTGCGCAGATTTCTGAAAGTACCCTCGGCGTGCGCGATGACAACATCGCCGGTGAAAATGACCGCTATATATCCAAGATGGCCGCTGAATACATGCAAAGCCTGGCGCAGGAAATCGGCGCCAAGTTTATTAAAGGTGATAGCAGCTACACTGTGATACAGGCCATGAAAGCCCAAAAACCTGCGCGCCGCGATATTGCCCCACTGCCACTTGGCTGGTTATTCGCCACCTTGGGCGGTTTATGTATTGTTGGTACTTACGCCAGCCGTCACCCATTACGCCAGATAAAACAAAACCTGAAGATTTACCATCATGAGATCAGGTCCAGGCTATTTACACGCAGTGAGGCGATCGCGCACGACAACCATTTTCAATAACTTTGTTAACGCCTGATTTACCTCGGACATCCTAGGCCAGTGATGCAGGCACATCATGAAAGAAATACGGAATAAGTCGCAGAGACTTACTCCTTATTTCCTGGATAAGGACCATGAAAAATCACTGGCTTAAGTATTGGCTCAAACATCGCGACACCCTCTTGCTCGCATTGGCTTTACTCTGTTTACTCGGGGCTATCCTGGTTCCCACTGTTCCGATCAAACGTAACGTACATACCTATTTCCTGATCGCTGACGTCACCCAGAGCATGAACGCCAAGGACATGTCGCTGAATGGTCGCACAATCAGCCGTTTGGACTACACCAAACGCATGATGCATGAGATAGTGGCCCAGCTACCCTGTCACACCCGCCTCAGCATAGGCCTGTTCGCCGGTGATGCCGTGGCGGCACTGTATACGCCGCTGCAGGTCTGCCAGCATTTTTCTGCGATTCATGAAACCATAGACCATCTTGATTGGCGCATGGCCTGGACTGGCAACAGCCAGTTACGTGAAAGCCTGGTGATCACAGCAAAACTACTGCGCCAAATGCCGGAAGCCACCACCGCGGTATATTTTACCGATGGCGATGAGGCACCATTGCTGCATGCGTTCAATACCCGCAACCTCAAGGATTTTCAGGGTGCGGACGGCTGGTTCTTTGTCGGCATCGGGTCTGAAAAAGGCACAGGCATTCCAAAACTCACGGAAGATAACCAGATGATAGGTTACTGGTCGAACGAAAGCTTTGCAGTACAGCCTAACATCGCCCAGGTGACTGCCAGCAAAAGCAGTGGTCGCGATGACAGTGTTGCGCTTTCAGATTATGACCGCTTTATTTCGAAACGTGACGGTCCTTACCTGCAAAAACTGGCCCAGGAAATAGGTGCAGAATATATCAACGGTGATGACACCTACGAGGTGTTGCAGGCCATACAATCAAGCAAATCACCGCGCCATGAAGTCGTACCCTTTTCTATCGCCTGGATACTGTCTACCCTTGCAGGCATATGTTTGCTGGCAACCAGCCTGCACCGGGAGTCGATACGCCAGTTCAAACATACCTTCGGGCTATATCGCAAACAGGTGAAATCCAGATTTTTTTCACGCAGTGACTCGGTCGCGCACGACAATCATTTTCAATAATATCAACAATTTATTCGCGCAGGCCCCAGCTTAGCCAAACACGTAAAGCTTTTTGTGAGGCTGTATCCGCTTGGTCAAACAAGATCAGCAGGCGGGTTGGTCGCAGCCATCGCCACAGCCTGTCGCCAGACAGAGTCATCTCTTCATCCAAAGCTTCCGGCTGCAATTCCAGATAGTCGATATGCAACACCATCAGCGAATGATGGACAACACTATCCGGTAACACTTTGATATGCCAGCGTTGACCTGACATATTGGTTACTGTCATCTCGCCAAACACATCAACATGCAGTATTAGCGGACTAAATTTCCAGCGGGTAGCGACCAGTTGTGTCCATTGCCAGGCACAGGTGACTACATAGATGACAGTCCCTGCGATCGTCCATATCACAGGCAAAGAAACCCAAAGGCTCAACAGCACCGCCATTGAAAAAACCAGCCACCACCCCCATAAAAATTTAGAAGGATGAAAGCGCAATACAATTTCAGTTGGTAAAATAGGTTTTTTCATCACGTCTGCACGAAGTCGATTGATTCCACATCACTCGCACTCCACAGGAAGGTCTTTATGTCCAGCGCAACATGGCAACAGTTCTTAATCTCACAAAGTGCTCAATTTAACGACTCGGGTGAAGCTGCTTTTATTACACCGGATGCACCTGCGTCCGGTCAGTTATTCGACCTGTCCAGCAATGGCCTGATCGCTGTCAGCGGCGATGATGCGCTGACGTTTCTGCAAGGACAGTTTACCAATGATATCAAACTGGTGCAGGAAGCTGCGCAATTCACCGGCTACTGTACGGCAAAAGGCCGTTTGCTGGCACTGTTTTATGCCTTCAGTATCAATGAAATTATCTATCTGCAATGCCCGCGTACGCTGATTCCGGAATTGGTCAAACGCTTGCGCATGTTCGTCATGCGCAGCAAAGTGGTGGTAGAGGATGTCAGTGAGCAGTTTGTCATCCTTGGACTGGCAAGTGCGGATTCGGCAGCGAATATTCAACACCTGCCTCTGCATGCGCATCAAAGCAGCCAAACGCCATTCGGCACCCTGATTAGATTGCCAGACAGCCACGGAAAACAGCGAGCGCAGCTAATCATCGCTATTGCTCAGGCAGAACAAGCGTGGACAACTCTAGCGGCCACTTTCAATCCTACCGATAGCCAGCAATGGGATGCGCTGGAGATACAGGCAGGTATTCCGCAGGTATATAAAGCAACCCAGGAACAATTCGTGCCACAAATGGTGAACCTGGATGCATTGAACGGCATCAACTTCAAAAAAGGTTGCTATACCGGCCAGGAGATTGTGGCGCGTACGCATTACCTGGGCAAAGTAAAACGCCGCACACTCCTGGCGACCTTACCTGACACAGAGACTGCACCTCAAGTTGGCGACCCAGTGCTTGATGCTAAGCAGCAGGAAGCAGGCCAGTTAGTGCGTGTTGCACCGAACAAACAAGGCGGCTGGTCGCTGCTGGCAGAATGCAGATTGGAAGCCCAGTCTGCAGGCAGTATTTACTGGCAGGAATATGAATTAGTTTTTTCAGAGCTGCCGTATACGCTGGCTTGATTTCATTCACTGTTAAAAAATAATGGCGCTTTAAGCGCCATTATTTTTTTGTGACTATATAAGAGATCAGTCTGATACTGCGGGCGAAGTGGCTGGAGCAGCAGACGCTGGCGCAACAGGCATGACTGTATCCTTAGGTGGCGTGGCAGTGATGACACTGGCTGGTGCGGCAGGATTAGGGTTCTTGCGCTGCATTACCTGGTAGAACACTTCGTCCTGCTTGATCATGCCCAGTTCGCTGCGCGCACGCTCTTCCACCGCTGATTGGCCTTGTTTCAAGTCGCGCACTTCAGCACGCAATGTTTCATTCCGTTGCCGGTAATAATCATTGCGTTTTTCGTGCGCCTCAATCTGTTGCGAATATCGCCAGACGCGGGACCAACTGCCCTTGCCCAGCCACAATGGATATTGCAGCAGGGCAATCAGGACAATGAAGATCATAGTCAGTTTGCGCACATCGGCCTAGATGCGTTATCAGGCTTGATTACTTGAACAACTGGTAAAACGCTGACAAACCAGCGTAGCTAGTCGCGTCGCCCAACTCTTCTTCAATCCGCAGTAACTGGTTATATTTAGCTACGCGCTCTGAACGGCACAATGAACCGGTTTTGATCTGCAAGGCATTTGTAGCGACTGAGATATCCGCAATCGTCGTATCTTCTGTCTCACCGGAACGATGTGAAACTACAGCGGTGTAGTTAGCACGCTTAGCCATCTCGATCGTCTGGAAAGTCTCAGTCAGGGTACCGATCTGGTTCACTTTGATCAGCACAGAGTTAGCTGCACCTTTCTGGATACCTTCGCGCAGGATTTTCGGGTTGGTCACGAACAAGTCATCACCGACCAACTGCGTGGTTTTACCCAGGCGCTTGGTCAACAGATCCCAACCATCCCAGTCGAACTCGCTCATACCATCTTCGATGGTGATGATTGGGTATTTACCAGCCAGCGTCGCCAAATAATCACTGAACTCGGCAGAGCTCAATGAAGCGCCTTCTGATTCCAGGTGGTATTTACCATCTTTATAGAACTCGGTACTTGCGCAATCCAGGCCCAGGTAGATATCTTTACCTGGCTCGTAACCGGCGGCTTCGATCGATTCCATAATCAATTGCAAAGCTGACTCGTTAGATGGCAAGTTAGGTGCAAAACCACCTTCGTCACCTACTGTGGTAGCCAGGCCTTTGTCATGCAGAGTTTTCTTCAAGGCATGGAAAATCTCAGCGCCAGCGCGTAGAGCTTCACGGAAAGTTGGCAAGCCAGCCGGTACAATCATAAACTCCTGGATATCCACAGAGTTGTCTGCATGCGCCCCACCGTTGATGATGTTCATCATAGGGGTAGGCAATTGCATAAATGCAGAGCCACCCAGGTAGCGATATAACGGTAAACCGCTTTCTTCAGCTGCTGCGCGGGCACAGGCCATGGAAACACCCAGAATCGCATTGGCACCCAGGCGGTCTTTGTTCTCGGTACCATCCAGCTCGATCAATGTCCTGTCGATAAAGCTTTGCTCTTCAGCATCCAGTCCCAGAATCGCTTCGGTGATTTCGGTATTTACATTTTCAACTGCAGTTAATACACCTTTGCCCAGATAGCGGCTTTTATCGCCATCACGCAGTTCTACCGCTTCTTTTGTGCCGGTAGAGGCGCCTGAAGGTACTGCAGCACGTCCAATGACACCACTTTCAAGTAACACATCGACTTCAACGGTCGGGTTGCCGCGGGAATCCATAATCTCACGGGCGATAATATCTACAATTGCGCTCATACTATTTTCCTTATGTTTTTTAACTTAAAACTTTACGAATATCTGCGATGCATTGTGTCTGGCAGGCTTAAAGCGTTTGCTCCGCGAACCCTGCTTTTTTAACTAATCTGTCCAGGTCAACCAGCAAATGCAGTAAATCCTCCATCTTGCCTAATGGCCAAGCGTTAGGGCCATCCGAAAGCGCCTGGCTTGGGTCAGGGTGCGTTTCCATAAATACACCGGCAATCCCACTGGCAACCGCTGCGCGAGCCAATACCGGCACGAACTCACGTTGACCGCCACTTTTTTCGCCCTGCCCGCCAGGTTGCTGTACAGAATGCGTGGCATCAAACACCACCGGGCAACTGGTTTCACGCATGATAGCCAAGCCACGCATATCAGAAACAAGGGTGTTGTAACCAAATGAAGCCCCACGTTCGCAGACCATAATGTTGTCTACACCGCCGTTAGCCTCTTTGGCTTTATTCACTACCTGTTTCATATCGCCAGGGGCCAGGAACTGGCCTTTTTTGATATTGACCGGCTTACCGGATTGCGCACAGGCAACAATAAAATCTGTCTGGCGGCACAGGAAAGCTGGCGTTTGCAGCACATCGACTACGGCGGCCACATGCGGCACCTGTGCTTCTGTATGCACGTCAGTCAGGATAGGCACGTTTAATTGTGCACGCACCTCGTCCAGTATCCTCAGGCCTTCATCCATACCAAAGCCACGGAAAGTCTTGGTGGAGCTGCGATTCGCTTTGTCATAAGACGATTTATAGATAAAAGGCACGCCCACGCGTGCCGCCATCTCTTTTAATTGCCCGGCGGTATCGATCGCCATTTGCTTGGACTCAATGACACAAGGCCCTGCAATGATGAACAGGGGATGCTCCAGACCCACCTCAAAACCACATAACTTCATGATGTTCCTTGTTTTCTTTTAGGCGTTACTTTTGTTTTTCTGCGTCAGTGCTGCTTGGACATAAGCTTTAAACAAAGGGTGCCCGTGTCTTGGGTTGGAAGTGAATTCAGGGTGGAACTGGCACGCCACAAACCAGGGATGCTCAGTCTGCGGCAACTCAATCATTTCACACAATTCTTCACGCGGCGTACGTGCTGAAACCACCAGGCCAGCGGCTTTCAGCTGGTCCACATAATGGTTGTTGACTTCGTAACGGTGACGGTGGCGCTCGTTGACTTCACTACCGTAAATGCTTGCTGCCAGAGTATTTGGCTCAATCGGCGAGATTTGTGCACCCAGACGCATTGTGCCACCCAGGTCGGAATGTTCATCGCGTTTTTCAATCTTGCCGGTGGCGTCCTGCCACTCATCAATCAGGCCGATCAGCTTGTGTTCAGTCGTTGGGTTGAATTCGGTACTATTGGCATCCTTGAATCCTGCCACATTGCGTGCAAACTCGATAACCGCCAATTGCATGCCCAGACAGATGCCCAAGTAAGGCACTTTATTTTCACGCGCAAATTGAATCGCCTTGATCTTGCCTTCAGTACCACGCACACCGAAACCGCCAGGAATCAGGATAGCATCCATACTGGTTAAGGCATCGGTGCCGGACTTTTCGATATCTTCACTGTCGATATAGTGGATCTTGACTTTAGACTCAGTGTGTATGCCCGCGTGTATCAAAGCTTCGGTCAATGATTTGTAAGATTCGGTCAGGTCGACATATTTACCGACAAAGGCAATATCCACTTGTGCTTTAGGGTTTGCTACGGCATAGCTGATTTTCTGCCAGGCAGACAAATCCGCCGCTTTAGCCAGGATATTCAGTTTATGACAGACGATTTCGTCCATCATTTGCTCATGCAGCAAGCCAGGGATTTTGTAAATTGAGTCACTATCAATCGCGCTGATCACCGCTTCGAACGGCACGTTAGTGAACAAGGCAATTTTGCGTTTTTCATCTTCCGGGATTTCACGTTCGGCGCGGCACAGCAGGATATCCGGCTGGATACCAATTTCGCGCAGTTCCTTCACCGAGTGCTGTGTAGGTTTGGTTTTTAACTCGCCAGCGGTCGGAATCCAGGGCAATAAGGTCAAATGCACATAACAGGCATTGTTTCTGCCCTCTTCAAACCCCATCTGCCGAATCGCTTCCAGGAAAGGCAAGGACTCGATATCACCCACCGTACCTCCGACTTCAACAATCGCCACATCGGCGCCTTCTGCACCGCGTTTGATATGCGCTTTAATTTCATCGGTAATGTGCGGGATCACCTGTACGGTTTTACCCAGGTACTCACCGCGACGCTCTTTCTTGATCACAGTTTCGTAAATCTGGCCGGTGGTAAAGTTGTTGCGCTTGGACATTTTGCTGCTGATAAAACGCTCGTAATGTCCGAGATCCAGATCAGTTTCCGCACCGTCATCGGTGACGAATACTTCACCATGCTGGAATGGCGACATGGTGCCTGGATCTACGTTGATATAAGGGTCAAGCTTGAGCATGGTCACTTTAATGCCACGCGATTCGAGGATAGCGCCCAGACTAGCCGCTGCGATACCTTTTCCAAGAGAAGAAACTACACCGCCGGTTACGAATACATATTTGGTCATGGATGAGGTACTTTGAGGTTTGTTGCAGACGGGAGAACATTTTACCGTAAAGCCCCCTCGCCCACAATGAAGCAAAGGGATAAAATCTTGCACAAACTCGCTAATACACACATACAGGCATACAATCCAGCCATGTCTCACTATCAGTCAAACTCGCCTGCCCTGTGGCAATCCTTATTGCCTCAGCCGGATAGCAATAGCCATAAATACAGCCGCGGCTATGTGATGATTCAGGGTGGATACCCGGTAACGGGCGCAGCCAGGCTGGCAGCGTTAGCCGCAGCACGCAGCGGTGCTGGCATCACGGCGATCGCGGTGCCTGCGGTGGCTTTAAATATATATGCCAGCCAGTTACTCAGCATCATGGCGAAACCCTATGCCAGCACATTAGATTTATATGCACTCATTCACGACCCCAGGATAGGTGCTTTCCTGATCGGCCCCGGGGCAGGCGCCAGTAAAGAAACCCGCGAGACCACGCTAACGATGTTACAAACGGCTAAACCGGTCGTGATTGATGCGGACGCACTCACAGCTTTTTCCAGAAAATCGGATAGCCTGAAAAAGGCAATCATTGGGCAATGTGTGCTGACACCACATGACGGCGAGTTTGAAAAATTGTTTGGCTTGCGGCCCGCAGTGCAACTCCCTGAAAGGATTGCCCAGGCACTGGTAGCGGCGAAGCAAACCAATTCCAATATTTTACTTAAGGGCGCAAACACGATTATTGTCGGGCCTGACGAACGTGTCATCGTCAATGAAAATGCGCCAGCCACCCTCGCCACCGCAGGTGCAGGTGATGTACTGGCAGGATTGATCACAGGATTACTGGCACAAGGCATGCCATCATTCGAAGCCGCAGCTGCGGCGGTATGGCTGCACAGCGAGGCAGCTAAACTCTATGGGATGGGATTAATTGCTGAAGATTTGCCGGGATTGATCCCAAAAGTGTGGCATCAACTCACCGCTTGAAAAAATTAGAGTAGGCAAAGAAAATAAAGAATTAACGACTACGCACTTTGTTTTTCAGCAACTGGCTTTGCTCTCGTTTCCAGTCTTTTTCACGCTCCACATCGCGCTTATCATGCTGTTTCTTGCCTTTGGCAAGGCCAATCTGGACTTTTACACGGCCACGGGTGAAATGCATATCCAGCGGCACAATGGTGTAACCCGCACGTTCCACCTTACCGATCAGCTTGCCGATCTCCTCGTTATGCAGCAATAACTTACGTGTACGGATCGCATCCGGGCGTACATGTGTAGAGGCGGCACCTAATGGCGTCACATGGCAACCTATCAGGTAAATTTCGCCACGCATAATCACCACATATGCTTCTTTCAGGTTGATGCGGTTATCGCGGATGGCTTTGACTTCCCAGCCTTCGAGCACCACACCGGCCTCGTACTTCTCTTCGATAAAGTAGTCAAAAAACGCTTTTTTATTTTGCGCGATGGTCATAAAGCTGGCTTGCTGGCTTAAATCACTTAAAATAGCATTTTAACCCAAAACCAAACTCCGTTCCGGCGCTATAGTTAATAATGGCTCAAGTAGAAAAAACAGTATTGGTCATGCACTCCTGCGAAACCATGTTTCAACTGGTGGATGCGGTAGAAGATTACGCCAGCTTTTTACCCTGGTGTGGCGGCAGTGATGTGATTGAACGTACAGATCAGGTGACGCAGGCCACTATCCATATTCGTTATCACGGCATCGTCCAGCATTTCACCACCCGCAACCACAAGCAGTTTCCGCATCAGATGGATATCACGCTGGTGGATGGCCCCTTCAAACAGCTGACCGGGCACTGGCACTTTATTCCCTTGCGTGAAGATGCCTGCAAAATCGAGTTCAAACTGGAATACGTGTTTGCCAATGGCCTGATTGAACGCATTATTGCGCCGGTATTCAGCCATATTGCCAACACCTTTGTTGACAGCTTTGTGAAGCAGGCAAACAAACTGTATTCCAGGTAAATTGATATATGAGTGAAGCGCTTTCGGACATGATGACAGTGGAAGTCGCTTATGCACTGCCACAAAAACAGTGGCTGATGGCTATCACTGTCCCAACCAAGACGACTGCACTGCAAGCCATTCAACATTCAGGGCTGTTGCTGGAGTTTCCTGAAATAGCAATTGAGCATTGCAAGATTGGTATATTTGGAAAAGTAGTTCACCGCGATGCGGCATTACAGCCTTTGGACCGGGTTGAGATTTACAGGCCATTAATCGCTGACCCTAAAGCAGCGCGCAGACTGAGAGCTGCGATTAAAAACACGGTTACTGAAAAGAGCCAGGCTGCCAAAAGTGGTCAGCAAAAACGTAAAAGCAGATAACAACTCAAAGGTCAGCGTTACTCAACTGGACAATTTTCGTCAATCTCAAACTGGGCACGCGCCAGGTTTTCGCGAATCTGCTCATCGCTTAAATACTCTTTTTCTCCTACTTCATTCACCGTTTGCATACGCCCACCCACTGCATAATTACGGTAATTCGAACGTGCTGCCGCACAGTTCTGTGCTTTCATACGCGTTTCTGCAGCCTTGGCAACAGCTGCAGCTTCATCCGACATCGGTTGTTTTTTCTGACCTTTTCCATCGGCAGTTTCTTTTTCTGCTGCAACTTGCTGCGCATCCTCTTTATAAGCATCGGCGCGGGTAAGCGGATATTCGTTAGAGACCTTGGTGGCTTTGATCTCCTTGACATTTTGCTTGCCTGCCGGGGGCGGGACATCCGAATAATTCATTACGCCTTTTGCGTCGCGCCACTTGTAAATCTCGGCGTGCGCGGACATCTGCAACATGCATGCGATCAATACAATATTCCGAATCACTTCCATTAATCTCACGTTTAATTCCCGCCTCAACAGTATGTGCCCATGCCCACCATCCGAAATAGCCATGCATAAACCATGCCAGAGAGTGCCGATTTCGCAGTCAAAAATGCAAAACGCTTTGTCAAGGCAAAACGAAATCGGTATAATTATATTTTGGAGATAAGGATTCCTCATGCGTTTGTTGCAACAAGCTCTAACCTTTGACGACGTTTTACTCGTTCCAGCCCATTCTACAGTGATGCCTCGTGATGTAAGCCTGCGCACAAAACTTACAAAAAACATCACACTTAATATCCCACTACTTTCTGCCGCCATGGATACCGTGACGGAAGCCCGCATGGCAATTGCCCTGGCACAGCTAGGCGGCATGGGCATTATTCATAAGAATATGTCGGTCGAGATGCAGGCTTCACGCGTCTCCCGCGTTAAACGCTTTGAATCTGGTGTCGTGATTGATCCGGTGACCATACACCCGGCAATGACCGTGCGTGAAGTAATTGAGCTCACCAAGCACCATAAAATTTCAGGTTTACCCGTATTACAAGATGGCAAAGTGGTCGGTATTGTCACCAACCGTGATTTGCGTTTTGAAACGAATTTAGACCAGGCTGTCAGCAATGTCATGACCTCGCAAGACCGCCTGGTGACTGTACGTGAAGGCGCCAGCCGTGAAGAAATCATGGGCCTGCTGCACAAGCATAGACTGGAACGCCTGCTGGTGATTGGCGAGCAATATGAGCTTAAAGGCCTGATCACAGTCAAAGACATTCAAAAATCCACCGACCACCCGCTCGCCTGTAAAGATGAAAAAGGCCGTTTGCTGGTTGGCGCTGCGGTAGGTGTAGGTGATGGCACTGATGAACGTATCGCAGCGCTGGTTGAAGCCGGTGTCGATGCGATTGTTGTCGATACCGCACACGGCCACTCCCAAGGCGTGCTGGATCGCGTGAAATGGGCTAAAACCCGCTATCCCAACTTGCAAGTCATTGGTGGCAACATCGCGACTGCCGATGCCGCTTTGGCACTAGTAGACCATGGTGCCGATTGCGTCAAAGTCGGCATAGGCCCAGGCTCCATTTGTACCACGCGTATCGTGGCCGGTGTAGGCGTACCGCAAATCACTGCCATCAGCAATGTGGCCAAGGCACTGGAAAAATCCGGCGTACCATTTATTGCCGATGGCGGCATCCGTTTCTCAGGTGATATTTCCAAAGCAATTGCAGCCGGGGCCAATAGCGTCATGCTGGGCGGCATGTTTGCAGGCACTGAAGAAGCACCGGGTGAAGTCGAGTTATATCAGGGGCGTTCTTACAAGTCATATCGAGGCATGGGTTCCATCGGTGCCATGCAAAAAGGGTCTTCTGACCGCTATTTCCAGGAAACCTCTAATGCTGACAAACTGGTTCCGGAAGGCATTGAAGGCCGTGTACCTTACAAAGGCAGCGTACTGGCGGTTGTGCATCAACTGATGGGTGGGCTGCGCGCCTCCATGGGTTATGTCGGATGCTCCACGATTGAAGACATGCGCAGCAAAGCCGAATTCGTACAGATCACCAGTGCCGGCATGCACGAATCGCATGTGCACGATGTGCAAATTACTAAAGAAGCACCGAACTATCGTATTGATTAAATCTTGCGTATTGATTAAATCTAACTGTTTAAACTAAACCTGGCCACAGAGGACACAGAGGACACAGAGACTTTTCTCTGAACCCTCTGTGTCCTCTGTGCACTCTGTGGCTAAAAAAATGTCTCACTCAAAAATCCTTATTCTTGATTTCGGTTCGCAAGTAACGCAGCTGATCGCCCGCCGTGTCCGCGAAGCCCACGTATATTGTGAAATTCATCCCTGTGATGTGTCTGATGACTTTGTGCGCAACTTTGGCGCAGATGGCATCATTCTTAGCGGCAGTCATGCCAGCGTGTATGAAGAAGAAACCGACAAAGCGCCGCAAGCCGCGTTTGAACTGGGCATTCCGGTGCTTGGCATCTGTTACGGCATGCAAACCATGGCGCAACAACTGGGTGGCAAGGTAGAAGCCGGGCATAAACGTGAGTTTGGCTACGCGCAAGTACGCGCCCGCGGTCACTCTGCCCTGTTCCGCGATATCCAGGATGCGACTAATGCTGAAGGCCATGGGCTGATTGATGTGTGGATGAGCCATGGCGATAAAGTCACCGAATTGCCAGGCGGATTTAAAGTCATTGCCAGCAATGACACGACACCGATTGCAGCGATGGCAGACGAAGACCGCAAGTTCTACGCAGTGCAGTTCCACCCGGAAGTGACGCATACCAAACAAGGCCAGGCCATGCTTGAGCGTTTTGTACTAGAAATCTGTAGTGCGAAACCAGACTGGGTCATGGGCGACTATATCGCCGAAGCGGTAGCCAATATCAAGGCACAAGTCGGTAATGAAGAAGTCATTTTAGGTTTGTCCGGCGGTGTGGATTCCTCCGTGGCCGCCGCGTTGATACACCGCGCGATCGGCGACCAGCTGACCTGTGTATTTGTTGACCATGGCCTGTTACGCCTGAACGAAGGCGATATGGTGATGGAAATGTTTGCCGGCCGCCTGCATGCCAATGTGATCCGTGTCGATGCCAGTGAACAATTCATGGGCAAACTGGCCGGTGTCAGTGACCCTGAAGCCAAACGCAAGATCATTGGTGGCGAGTTTGTAGAAGTATTCAAGGCTGAAGCTGCCAAGCTGAAAGCCAGCGGTGCCGGTCATAAAGGTGCCACTTTCCTGGCACAAGGCACGATTTATCCGGATGTGATTGAATCCGGCGGCGCCAAATCGAAAAAAGCAGTCACCATCAAGAGCCACCACAACGTCGGTGGCTTACCTGAGCAGTTGGGACTGAAATTGCTGGAACCTCTGCGTGACCTGTTCAAGGATGAAGTGCGTGAACTGGGTGTAGCCTTGGGCTTGCCGCGCGACATGGTCTACAGACACCCTTTCCCCGGCCCTGGCCTGGGCGTGCGCATTCTGGGTGAGGTGAAAGCGGAGTTTGCATTATTGTTGCAACGTGCAGATGCCATTTTCATAGAAGAGTTACGCAATACCGTAGACGAGAAATCCGGCAAAACCTGGTATGACCTGACCAGCCAGGCATTCACCGTGTTCCTGCCGGTCAAATCAGTAGGCGTGATGGGCGATGGCCGTACTTATGACTATGTAGTGGCCTTGCGCGCAGTGGTCACCAGTGACTTTATGACTGCTCACTGGGCAGAATTACCTTATAGCCTGCTGGGCAAAGTATCTAACCGGATTATTAACGAAGTGCGCGGTATCAACCGTGTGGTCTACGATATTTCCGGCAAGCCACCGGCCACTATCGAGTGGGAATAACCTTTAACTTTGATTCGATCTCATATTAAACAGAGAACAAGACGATGAGCACAAAACCGATTATCCTCACTGGCGACCGCCCAACCGGACCTTTGCATCTGGGGCATTTTGTCGGCAGTTTGCGCACCCGCGTGAAATACCAGCACGAATACAAGCAATATGTAATGCTGGCTGACGCACAGGCGCTGACCGACAATATGGATGATATTGATAAAGTGCACCGTAACGTGGTCGAAGTGGCGCTGGATTACCTGGCGGTGGGTATAGACCCCAAGCTTTCAACTATTTTTATCCAGTCTCAGGTGCCAGAACTGACTGAACTGGCATTTTACTACCTGAACCTGGTCACCGTCGCGCGCCTGGAAAGAAACCCGACCGTGAAAGAGGAAATCCGCCTGCGTGATTTTGAGCGCGATATTCCGGCCGGTTTCCTCACCTACCCTGTCAGCCAGGCGGCTGATATCACTGCATTTAAGGCGACACTGGTACCAGTAGGTGAAGACCAGATTCCGATGATTGAGCAAACGAATGAAATCGTGCGCCGCTTTAACCGTACATATAAAAATGCCAGCACCAAGCAGGAAATCCTGGTGGAAACCAAAGCCCTGGTGCCGGAACTGGGCCGTTTGCCGGGCATTGACGGCAAAGCCAAAATGAGTAAATCATTGGGCAATGTGATTAACCTTGGCGCGACTGCTGATGAGATCAGCAAGGCAGTGAAAAAAGTCTATACCGATCCGCTACATTTGAAAATTGAAGATCCTGGCCATGTAGAAGGCAATATTGCTTTTACCTACCTGGATGCGTTTGACACCGACAAAGCCACCGTGGCCGAACTGAAAGCGCATTACACGCGTGGTGGCCTGGCAGACAGCATCGTTAAAAAGCGCCTGGAAGCGGTATTGCAGGAAATGCTGGAACCTATCCGCACCCGCCGTGCCGAACTGGCTGAAGATAAAGGCTATATTTTGCAGTTGCTGCGTGAAGGCACCGAGCAGGCACGCGAAGTGGCAGCACAAACCATGAGTGAAGTGCGAGCTGCACTCGGTTTAACTTATTTCTAAGGGTTAACCTAATTTTTAGGGTTAACCTATTTTAATTACTCCAACAAACAGGAAACGATTACACATTAAGCATGAGTCGCGGATTCGTAAAGGAAGACGACCTTGAGCGAGCTGGCACTGACTTGCCGGAACGCCCTGTCAGTCCGCATGCAAATTATGTGACTCCAAACGGCCTGCAGCAGTTACAACAAAGCGCTAAAACGCTTGAAAGTGAGCGCGTTGAATACACCAGGCGCAAGGAAGATACCAATGCGCAACAAAAACTGGCAGAGATAGACCGCGATTTGCGTTATTTTGTGGCCAGGCTGGAATCGGTTCAACTGGTTACACCAGAGCAGCAGCCACAACATACCGTGTTGTTTGGCGCTAAGGTCACGGTAGAAGATGAAGACGGTGAGCAGCAGCAGTTCCAGATAGTCGGTGAAGATGAAGCCGATATCGCCCAGCACAAAGTCAGCTATGTCTCGCCGCTGGCTAAAGCATTACTGGGCCGTAAAGTTGGCGATAGCTCCACCTGGCAACGCCCGGCTGGCCCTTTGCAATTAGATATTTTAAAGATTGAGTATTGAAGAATAATGAAAGTATCACAAGCTATAAACGAACGGCGTTCTGTCAAAAGCTACGACCCCAGCCATCGGATGACAGAAGCGGAGATTGAGCAACTGATGTCGCTGGCGATGCTCTCCCCGACTGCATTCAATATCCAGCACTGGCGCTTTGTAGTGGTGACTGACCCGGTGCTTCGTCACCAGATACGTGCCGTGAGCTGGAACCAGACACAGGTGACTGATGCTTCGTTGCTGATTATTTTGACTGCCGACCTTAAAGCCTGGGAAAAAGACCCGGCACGTTATTGGGTCAATGCGCCCAAGCAAGCAAGTGATTACTTGGTAAAGGCTATTCATGACTATTACACTGATCATGCGCAGGCCGAGCGCGATGAAGGCATGCGCTCTGGCGGTATGGCAGCCATGACTTTGATGCTGGCAGCAAAGGAAATGGGCTATGACACCTGCCCTATGGATGGCTTTGATTTTGACGCCGTTGGTAAACTGATTAACCTGCCTGCCGACCATGTACCGGTCATGTTCGTCGTGGTTGGCAAGCCACTGGAAGCTGCCAAGCCGCGTAGCGGGCAACTGCCACTTAATGAAGTCGTCATTTACAACCGCTTTGAATAATTTTGCGTGACTTTGAATAAAGAGCGCAGCCTTAATTAACTATTTTTTGAGAGTTCTTGCATGTTAGTTGCAAACAATATCACCATGCAGTTTGGTTCCAAGCCACTGTTTGAAAACGTTTCCGTTAAATTCGGCGACGGTAACCGTTACGGCCTGATCGGTGCCAACGGTTGCGGTAAATCTACCTTTATGAAGATCCTGGCTGGCGTACTGGAACCTACCAGCGGCAATGTCAGCCTGGACCCCAATGAGCGTATGGCTTTCCTGAAACAGGACCAGTTCGCCTACGAAGACCAGCGTGTGCTGGACGTCGTGATGATGGGCCACGAACAGATGTGGAAAGCGATGCAGGAGCGTGATGCGATTTACGCCAATCTGGAAGCGACTGAAGATGATTACATGCGCGCCGCCGAACTCGAAGGTGAATTCGCAGAATATGACGGTTACACGGCTGAAGCGCGTGCTGGTGAATTACTGCTAGGCGTAGGCATTCCTATTGAGCAGCACACCGGCCCGATGAGCGCGGTTGCGCCAGGCTGGAAACTGCGCGTATTGCTGGTACAGGCCCTGTTCGCGAATCCGGACGTATTGCTGCTCGATGAACCGACCAACAACCTGGATATCAACACCATTCGCTGGCTGGAAGACATCGTCAACAACCGTGACTGCACCATGGTCATCATTTCGCATGACAGACACTTCCTGAACCAGGTCTGTACGCATACCTGTGACATGGATTACGGCAAAATCACCTCATACCCAGGTAACTACGACGATTACATGGAAGCCAGCATTGCTGCACGTAACCAGCAGGCCAAAGACAACGCCAAAGCCAAACAGCAGATTGCCGATCTGCAGGACTTTGTGCGCCGCTTCTCGGCCAACGCGTCTAAAGCCAAACAGGCCACCAGCCGCGCCAAGCAGATCGATAAAATCAAGGTGGAAGAATTCAAGCCCTCCAGCCGCCAGTATCCGTTTATCCGCTTTGAATATGACGAGCGCGAAAAACTGCACCGCAACGCGGTAGAACTGAAAAAACTCAGTCATGGTTTTGATAAACCCTTATTCAACGGCGTTGAAATGATGTTTGAAGCCGGTGAAAAAGTGGCCATTATTGGTGAGAACGGCATAGGTAAAACCACTTTCCTGCGCTGCCTGGCTGGTGACTTACAGGCCAAACATGGTGAAGTGAAATGGGCAGAAAAAGCCAACCTCGGTTATTTTGCGCAAGACCATGAATACGAGTTCGAAAAGGGGGAAGACCTGTTTGAATGGATGACGGCACAACGCCAGCAGGGTGACGATGACAACACCGTGCGCAGTATGCTGGGCCGTTTGCTGTTCCCTACCGAAGCGACCAAGAAGTCAGTCAAAGTGCTTTCCGGTGGTGAAAAAGGCCGCATGCTGTATGGCAAGCTGATGCTGGCGAAAACCAATGTGTTATTGATGGACGAGCCGACCAACCATATGGATATGGAATCCATTGAAGCGCTGAACACTGCGCTGGATAAATACAAAGGAACATTATTCTTTGTCAGCCATGACCGTGAATTTGTCAGCTCGATTGCTACCCGTATTATTGAAATCAAGGCTGATGGCATTGTAGATTTCACGGGCAATTATGAGGACTATCTAGCCAGCCAAGGCATAGCCTAAGTAATCACGTGATAAGTGACTGCGCGAGCGACCTACTTCGTTGTGCGGTGCTCGAAATCCTCATGTACTTGATGTACATTCCGGTTTCTGTGCTCCGTACGCCTCGTATCTCATCTCGCTCGCTCACTTCTCTATCCGGATTACTGCGATACATTCCGATACATAGCCCAGCCTTCCCGACAAACACCCGATACATTCGGGTGTTTTAATGTCAACATTGCAATTTCGCAATGATGATTGAAAAGGATACATCATGAAATTAAAACAATTGGCTATCGCAAGTACTTTGGCTTTGGTATCCATGACTGCCTTTGCAGATCATGGCCCTACCTGCGGTAAAGGCAAGTTCGACAAAACAACCTGGCAAGAGCACCGCGCAGAACATTTTGAAAAGCATCAGGAAAGATTGCACACAGTTCTGCAACTGACTGCCGCTCAGGAAAGTGCCTGGAACACATATAAATCACAAATCAAACCTAAAGACAAAGCTGAACACCCTGACGTCGCTGCTCTGGAAAAGCTGAACACCGTGCAGCGCCTGGACAAAATGGAAGCGCTGGGCAAAGAACGTGATGCTGAACATGCGCAACGCTCAAAAGCGATCCGCACTTTCTATGCGCAACTGAACGACTCGCAGAAAAAAGTATTTGATGAGAATGCGTTCCCGCATCCTCACCATGGCGGACGTGGTCACGATCATGGTGGCCCGCAGCATGACAAACCACACCATGATAAACCGCAGTCATAATCGTAGCTGATGACTATAAACCGGCCTGAATGGCCGGTTTTGTGCTCAAATATTTACTTCAACTCATAGAGATAACCAGCGATGACAGAAACCAGCCACGATATCCATGTTCTGGTGGTAGACGATGATGATGCGATCCGTGATCTGCTCTGCGATTTCCTGCAGGAAAACCAGCTGAGCACTCATCAGGCCGCCAATCATGCGCAAATGTGGCAGGTCCTGCAACAAAAGATACCGGATGTCGTCATCCTGGATATCAACATGCCGCAGCGTAATGGCATAGAGCTATGCCGTGAACTGCGTGAATCGCCCAAATACCACAGCATCCCCATCATTATGCTGACTGCACGCACCAGCTCGCTGGATACCATCATGGGCCTGGAAACCGGCGCCGATGATTATGTTGCCAAACCGTTTGAGCCGCTGGAATTGCTGTCGCGCATCCGCAGTGTAGTACGCCGCAGCCGCATGGTGGCAGAAACTGCTGGCAAGCATTCAGAAGAACTAGATAACGGCATTTTGCGCCAGATTGCTTTTAACGAATGGACGCTGGATATCCAGAACCGCACGCTGATTGATAAATTCAACACCAGCATTCCCCTCTCCAACGCAGAATTCAAGTTCTTGCGCTTTATGCTGCTGCACGCCAACCGTCCGCTCAGCCGTGACCAGTTGATGGAAGAAATGCATGGCCGTGAAGCCGGACCTTTCGACCGGTCTATCGATTTGCAGATCAGCAGAATCCGGCAAAAAGTAGAAGTCGATAGCAAAAATCCCACCGTGATCAAGACCCTGCGCAATGAAGGCTATTTGCTCACTGCCGATGTGCGCTATCTGAAATAAGGGACCTGAAGATATGTTGAAAAACCTGCTAGGGGCCATGTCAGTCAGGATTTTCCTGATAGCCGTGATCGGCATCCTGCTCACCGCCACCGTCGTCAATGTGCTCGGCCAGCGCGATTCGCGCGTCAATGAATCACGCCTGCGCGACCAGTTTGCGTTTGACCGCATTGAAAGCATGATCCGTATCCTGGAAATCACCGTGCCCGAAAAGCGCTCCGAAATCCAGGATGTATTCAAACGCATGGGCAGCAGTTTAAAGCTGGGCGCCGTGCCGCCAAAAAACGCGCCTGCCCTACCGGCAGAACTCGAAAACCTGAATACCCTGCTGGTACCGGAAATTGCCGATGTGATCAGCATCACCTCCCAGGGCCGCTGTAGTTCACGTAACCGTCCGCCTGAACCGCCACGTGACTTTGGCCCGCCGCCACCGCCTCAACCTGGCTATTGCCTGGCGGTATATACGCATCTGCAGGACAACACACCGGTACTGATCCAGCTACGATATGGCGGACACCGGCCACCTCCGGGTCACCCGCCTGAGCGTAATCCGTTGGCCTTTGTGCTGGCGTTACTGGGGCTGATCAGCATTATCTGGGTGGTTGCCTCAGTAGCAACGCAACCATTACGCAAACTTGCAAACGCCGCCCTGCAACTGGCGCGCAACATAGAAAACCCGCCTTTGCCGGAAAATCAGGGCTCGACTGAAGTACGCCATGCTGCCAAAGCTTTTAATGAAATGCAGCGCAGTATCCTCAAACATGTGCAGGAACGTGGCTTTATCCTTGGCGCGATTGCACATGACCTGCAAACGCCGCTGACCCGTCTACGCTTGCGCCTGGAGAAAGTCAAAGACGCCGAACTCAAGCAAAGCCTGGTCAATGACCTGACCGCGACACAGGAAATGGTGCGCGAAGGCCTGGATTTTGCGCGGCTGTGCAGCGAGAGCGTGGATAAAAACCGTGTAGACCTCATCGCCCTGGCGACCGCAGTATGTGATGACTTTGAAGAAGCCGGTCATGCTATCCATAAAATTCTGCCCGACGAAGCTATCACCATCATGGGCTCGGCACACCTGCTCACGCGCGGCCTGAACAACGTGCTGAATAATGCAATTCATTATGCACAATCGCCTACGCTCACTATCCAGGTGAAAGAGTCTCGAGTGCTGTGCACTATCTCGGACGAAGGCCAGGGTATTCCGGCACAAGAGCTGGATAACGTTCTGGAACCTTTCAGAAGGCTGGAAGATTCCCGCTCACGCCATACTGGTGGTACGGGCTTAGGATTGTCTATTGCGCGCATGATCGTTGAAAAGCACGGCGGCAGCATGACCTTGAGCAATAAACTGGCACCGGCATCTGGATTAGTGGTTCAAATCGACTTGCCTTTGAACTGAGCCAGCACTTGAATCCGCTGGTCAGCAAGGTGTAGACTAGCGCCCTTTCCAGTCATTATATTGCTGCGAAAAAACGGAGAAGTGGCAGAGCTGGTTGAATGTACCTGACTCGAAATCAGGCATACGTGAAAGCGTATCGAGGGTTCGAATCCCTCCTTCTCCGCCAGCAGGTTCCTAAGTGATTGAATTAAAAAATAATCAATAGACTCATATAGATAGATGCTTCAAGTGTTACATATAATTGTTACACTTGAGGTATTACAGTGCGCAAAAAAATCCATATGATTACCCCTTCAGTTACACTCCAGCCCACCTCTAATTATTAACACATTAAAATCTACTTACAATCGGGGCAAACAACAAGGGAGGTATAGTTAATGAATCTATCTAGCAATAAATGGAGCTATGTATTACTGCTACTGACTTCAACCTTAATTGCAGGGTATAACTTGCAATTGAAGTTTATACAATGGCACTCCAGAACTTCTGAAGATCACCTATATGATTTAATTGATTTGGCGTATCTGAGCCTAGTTACCTGCATTGTGGTTTTTATAATGGTGGTGTTACCTAGTGCGTTACTCATTAACCTCTTGCAGAAGAGGCTAGACAGCCCTGTAATTGCCAGTAGTAACTCTGAGCTTAAATACATTAGCTCAGTAACCATAGCGGTCTGTACAGTGCTTATCGTTGTCACAATATTGTTCTGGCTTAACTCTACGTATATGTTCTTCTCCTGACTACAGATAAAGCAAAAACCCCACATGGGTAAGCGCAGAGATGTGGAGAAATAACACTCAGGAGCCGTCTTATATGAAAGTTAAATTAATCCGTCTTGCTAAAGCTGTGGGATTCATAGCATTGGTTTATATATTCTCATTAATTTTTATTTGGTCTATCACTTGGGAGGAGTTTTTGGGTGTTAAAGGATGGGGCTAACTATCATTATTCAGGAATAATTCCCATATACACAATTAATGATTCCCTGCATTCTAGCTAAGGGCTATTTGCCAACTAGGACAGGCTGAGATGAGGCAACTTGTTTCAACCTGGGCGAATCAGCCCTTCCCCGATTCTTGGAATGTATGGCTCTCCGAGTTTATAAGGCATCTGCATAGGTGCCTTTTTCTTTTGTGGGTCTGGATGCTTAAGTCTCTCATAACACCAACCCTTCCAGCAAAAACATCTTTCTTCCCCCCAGTATTCCTGATTGCCTACGTTGTTTAACGTATTAATAAACAATAGCTTAGGTGCGAGCATAGGGTCATCAACGAGCACCATTAACATGCTTGGCTGATGGTTAACCTGTGCAGTACTGGAACTCGCATACAACCCGCCATCCGCCCACGACCATGAATTCAGAATCTGTGATTTTGAATAAAAGTATTTATGTATCTTTAACTCAGTGGAGTCTTTTAATATGGCGGATCATACTTGCAGTCCCGGTTGTAATCATGGCATTACCCCGGAAAATGAGGGGCTGATCAAAGAAGAGTTTCATGAGGCCAGGCGATCATTTCTGAAAGATGCATTTGCTGTTGGCAGCAGTACAGCTGCCCTAGGCGCGTTGGGAATTACGATGTCTCAAAGTGCATTCGCGCAAAGCCCTAAGGTAGGTGCTGGCGCCGGGCGGGCCAGCCATTATTATGTGCCAGCCAATGATAAAACTGTGCATTGGGGCTTTTTCAGCAAATCACTCAAACCATTGATCGAAGTTGAATCCGGCGATTATGTCACGCTGGAAACCCTTACCCATCACGCCAATGATGACGCCGAGCGTATGGTACGCGGCGACCCTGGTGCGGAAAGCGTGTTTTACTGGGACAGCAAGCGCAAAGGGGTGGATCGCCGCGGTATTGGGGCGATGAATGCCAAGGTCGGAGCCGGTGGCGGTTTGGGCGTGCATATCTGCACCGGACCAGTTGCCATCAAGGGCGCTGAGCCAGGCGACATACTGGAAGTGCGTATTGTAGATGTCACACCCAGGGCCAGTGCAAATCCACTTTACAAAGGCAAAGCATTTGGCAGTAATGCGGCAGCCTGGTGGGGATTCCACTATGGCGATACAGTGGAAGAACCCAAGAAACGCGAAGTCATCACTATTTATGAAGTAGATGCAACCGGTGAAAGAAACTACGCCAGTGCGGTGTATAACTTCCGCTGGACGCCGCAGACCGACCCTTTCGGCGTGGTGCACCCTATCATTGATTACCCTGGCGTGCCGGTGGACCACAAGACCATACAGGAAAACCACAACGTACTGAAAAACGTGCGCGTACCTATCCGTCCGCACTTTGGCACCATGGGCGTGGCACCTGCCGAAGTAGATATGGTTAACTCGATTCCACCAAGTTACACCGGCGGCAATATCGACAATTGGCGCATAGGCAAAGGCGCTACCTTGTATTACCCGGTTTCCGTTACAGGCGGATTGTTTTCGGTGGGTGATCCGCATGCGTCACAAGGCGATTCCGAGTTGTGTGGTACCGCCATTGAATGTTCGCTCACCGGCACCTTCCAGCTGATTTTGCATAAAAAAGCCAGCTTGCCCGGCACGCCTCTGGAAAGCCTGAAGTACCCGTTGCTGGAAACGCAGGATGAATGGTTGCTGCATGGTTTCAGCTACCCTAATTACCTGGCTGATCTGGGGCCGGATGCGCAGAACAGTATTTTTGCCAAGTCTTCAGTGGATTTAGCCTTGCGGGATGCTTACCGGAAAATGCGCGACTTCCTGATGAGTACGCAAGGATTAAGCGAGGATGAAGCCATTTCACTGATGTCGATTGCCGTGGACTTCGGGATTACGCAGGTAGTGGATGGCAACTGGGGTGTACATGCATTGGTGAAGAAAAGTATTTTCCCGCCACGCAAAACCTGATTGAAATGCTGGCTATACGAGTTTAATAGTGGGTTTGCCAGCCAGCTATGGTAATAAAAAAAGCCGGTGCTGTTTTTTACACTCAGCATCGGCTTCTTGAATTTCCTGGCATTGAATCCTTAACTGCCACGATTCCTTAAGCCACTCTTAGTGCACGAATCTCGGGCAGATTCCGCCACCAGCCATACACATCCATGCCACAGCCAAACACATAGCGGTTTGGTACTGTTAAGCCTACGACATCTGCTTTGAGTGGTTTTGTCAGGCCATTATCTTTGTCAGTCAGTACGGCGGTCAGCACCTGCTTTGCCCCCGCCTGCTGGCAATGACGCACCACTTCAGCCAGCGTAATACCTTCATCGAGAATATCATCCAGCACCACCACAGTTTGCCCGGCCAAGTCAAATTCCGGCGCCTTGGCCCACACAATGTCACTGCCTGAGGTACCGTGGTAGCGGTTCGCTTGCAGGTAATCGAGGCGCGCAGGCAGTTGCAGCCTTTGCATCAGCTGCCCGGCGAGATATAGCCCGCCGCGCATCACACACAACAGCAAGATGGATTGCCCGGCCAGCCTTTCGTGCAGGGCATGGGCCATGCGGTCCAATGCCTGCGTTACCTCGGCTTCAGTAAATACGACGTCAGAATTGGCAAGCCAGTAGTCGGGCGACTGGGTGTGGGGATCTTGCATAGTGACTTGTATGTTGACTTGATAGGGAATTAAATATCCAGTGTTTTCAGGTACTCCCTGAAGCTGTCGGAAATTTCATGATGCTTTAATGCCAGCTCAACGTTAGCCTGCATAAAGCCCAGTTTGCTGCCGCAATCATAGCGTTTGCCTTTGTAGCGGTAGGCTTTCACCTTTTCAAATTCCATTAAAGCAGCAATACCGTCAGTCAGCTGGATTTCACCACCCTTGCCTGGTTTTACTTTTTCCAGGCATTCAAAAATACGTGGTGATAATACATAACGGCCAACCACTGCCAGGTTGGAAGGCGCTTCTTCCGGTTTTGGTTTTTCAACCATTCCTTTCACTAACAGCAGGTCGTCAGTTTCTGCAACCGCATCCACTATGCCATAGCTGCTGGTTTCTTCGGGCGCAACAGTTTCAATGCCGAGGATAGAGCATTGGTTTTGCTCATAGACATCGACCATTTGCTTGGTAATCGATACATCGCCGCACAGCAAGTCATCGGCAAGTAAAACGGCAAATGGCTCATCACCGACTACCGGTTTTGCACATAACACCGCATGGCCCAGGCCCAGCGCTTGTGACTGGCGGATAAACACGCAGCTCACGCCTTTAGGCAAAATGCTATGTACGATATCCAGCAATTTTTGTTTACCGGCGGCTTCCAGCTCGGCTTCCAGCTCGTAGGCTTTGTCAAAGTGATCGGCAATCGAACGCTTGTTACGACCGGTGATGAAGATCAGTTCTGTAGCACCTGCGGCAATCGCTTCTTCAGCGGCATATTGAATCAGTGGTTTATCTACGATGGGCAACATTTCCTTGGGGCTGGCTTTGGTCGCCGGTAGAAAGCGGGTGCCTAACCCGGCAACAGGAAACACTGCTTTTGTAATTCTTTTCATGGTCGTATCCTAAGAAATTTCTAGTTATAAAATAAGTAAAATTAATCTGACATTAGCACTGTGCAATTGATTTCAATTTTAACAAAAGAACCACACCTGCGAGTAGTGCCGTGATCGCGTTGGCAATAATCACTGGCCAATCGCGTATCAATAATCCGTAAACCAGCCACAAAATAACACCTATGGTAAAAATGGTGTACATGGGCAGCGAGATACCACTTAAATCTCGCGTGCGCCACGATTTAATCACCTGTGGCACAAATGCTACTGTAGTGCAGATAGCGGCTATCGCGCCAATACAGGTATTTAACGCAATCATTTCAAATCTTCTACTTCGGCACCAAACATCTGCAACTTGAGTTTTTTGAACTGATCACGGAATTGGGCCGCTTTTTCAAATTCAAGGTTTTTGGCTGCGTCGTGCATGGCTTTTTCAATCCGCTTGAGTTCTTTGGCCAGTGTTTTTTCACTCATGCTTTCATAACTGGCCTGCTCTTGCGCGGCTTTACGTTCACGATGCGCCTCATCCTTGTCGTATACGCCCTCAATAATATCTTTAATGCGCTTGGTCACCCCTTTAGGGACGATGCCATGCTCTTTATTGAAAGCTTCCTGAATGGTGCGCCGCCGATCAGCTTCATCCATCGCCAGCTTCATGCTGCGTGTGATCTTGTTGGCGTAAAAAATCACCTTGCCATTCAGGTTACGCGCGGCACGGCCTGCGGTCTGGATCAGTGAGCGTTCCGAACGCAAAAAGCCTTCCTTGTCCGCGTCCAGCACCGCGACCAGCGATACTTCCGGAATATCCAGGCCTTCACGCAACAGGTTGATCCCCACCAGCACATCAAACTCGCCCAGGCGCAGATCGCGGATAATTTCCACCCGCTCCACCGTCTCGATATCACTGTGCAGGTAACGTACCTTGACGCCATGCTCGGACAGGTAATCTGTGAGGTCTTCTGCCATGCGTTTGGTCAGGGTTGTAGTCAACACGCGTTCGCCCACCGCGACACGCTCCCTGATCTCGCCCAGCAAATCATCGACTTGCGTATCTGCCGGTTTGACAATGATTTTCGGGTCAACCAGTCCGGTAGGCCGCGCGATCATTTCAACAACCTGCTGCTGGTGATTCTTTTCGTAATCTGCCGGCGTGGCTGATACGAATACACACTGACGCATGATGCGCTCGAATTCTTCAAACTTGAGCGGACGGTTATCCATGGCTGAAGGCAGGCGCCAGCCATAATCCACCAGGTTCGCCTTGCGTGAACGGTCACCCAGGTACATGCCGCCGATCTGCGGCACTGTGACATGGCTTTCATCGATGATCATCAACGCTTGTTCAGGCAAATAATCAATCAATGTTGGCGGCGGATCGCCAGGCTTGCGACCGGTCAGGTGGCGGCTGTAGTTTTCAATGCCTTTGCAGAAGCCTATCTCGTTCAGCATTTCCAGGTCAAAACGGGTACGCTGCTCAATCCGCTGGGCTTCTACCAGTTTGTTTTCACCCAGGTAGACTTTGACCCGGTCGCGTAATTCGGCCTTGATGGTTTCCATCGCCCGCACCGTCGCTTCACGCGCCGTCACATAATGGCTGGAGGGGAAAATACGGAAATTATGGATTTTATTGAAGACCTGGCCGGTCAATGGATCAAATAGCTGGATACTCTCGATCTCATCATCAAACATGCTGATACGCACTGCAGTTTCACTGTTCTCGGACGGGAACACATCGACAATATCGCCACGGACACGGAAGCAGCCACGGCCAAAATCAAAATCGTTGCGGTCATATTGCATCGCAACCAGGTGTGCCACAACGTCTTTCTGTTCCATCTTCAGGCCCTGGTGTACATGCAACACCATGCCATGATATTCACCCGGGTCACCAATACCGTAAATCGCAGAGACGGTGGCGACAATAACCGCATCTTCACGCTCAAGCAAAGCCTTGGTCGCTGACAAACGCAGTTGCTCAATATGTTCGTTAATACTGGAGTCTTTTTCGATAAACAGGTCGCGCGAAGGTACATAGGCTTCAGGCTGGTAATAGTCGTAGTAACTGACGAAATACTCAACCGCATTATTGGGAAAAAACTCGCGGAACTCACTGTATAACTGCGCCGCCAGGGTTTTATTCGGCGCCATGACGATCGCAGGTTTGCCTATGCGCGCAATCACGTTAGCCATAGTGTAGGTCTTGCCAGAGCCGGTCACCCCGAGCAGGGTCTGGAACTTCAAACCGTCCTCAAGGCCCTTCGTGAGTTTTTCAATCGCCTGAGGCTGATCTCCAGCCGGAGGGAAAGGCTGGTGTAACTCAAATTTGCTACCTGGAAAGGTGACGATCACGAAAACAATCTGATGAAATACATAATAGTGTCATTTTAACCGTTTTTGGTTCATCAAGCGTGTGATTTACATTTTCAAATCGCATACTATTGATAGAACTTTTACAGGCGCAAATGGTCCTTTTGTGAATGCCTGCAAATCACTCCGGGGAATAGTTTGAAGCTTCTGTTATCGGTGTTTATCGTATTACTCTCCTCAACAGCGCAAGCATATAATCAGCAGGCCATGATGGAAGCTTATTTTGGCGTGGTCATGATACGTGGCTACAATGAAAATGGCGGTATGGCTTATGGCTCCGGCGTCATTATCGCGGACCATACCGTGGTCACCAATTGCCATGTGTTGCGCGCCACCAAACAACCCTGGGTGTCGCGTGGAGAAGATAACTATCCGATCACTACTGTGCGTGCCGATGTCTGGCATGACTTGTGTGTGGTCACCTCGCCCACCCTGCCATTCAAACCTGTCGCACGCGGCAACAGCTATGCACTAGTGCGCGGGCAGGAAATCAGCGCCATCGGTCACTCCAACGGCGTGCCTGCCCCCATCACCTCTATCGGTGAAATCCAGGGGCTTTACCCTACGCCATCCGGCAATATGATACGCAGCAGCGCCAAGTTCATGATGGGGGCCAGCGGCAGCGGCTTATTTGATATGGATGGCAAACTGGTCGGCATCAATACGTTTAAAACCGCCGGCCATGGTGGCAGCATACACTTTGCGTTACCGGTAGAGTGGCTGGAAACGCTGGAGAAAATGCCTGCCAGCTCAGAATTTCCGGTGCGTGGTAAAGCCCTGTGGGAAGAAGACGAAGATAAAAAGCCTTATTATATGCGGGCAGCCGTGCCAGAGTCGCGCCAGGATTGGCCTAACCTTGAAAAAATCAGCATGCTCTGGACACAGCAGGAAGTCACTAATGCGGATGCCTGGTTCAGCCTGGGCCTGGCCGAACAATCCCTGAAACAATTAGATGCTGCCGCCAATGCTTTCCAGAGAGCCGTGACGCTGGACGGCCAGTTTGTGGAAGCCTGGTTCAGGCGCGGTGAAGTCGCCCAGCTATTAGGCGACAGCAAAACCGTGAAAGATATTGAACTGCAATTACAGAAAATTGATCCCTTGCTGGTGTCTGTGTACCAGAATTACCTGAATTGCGAGAAAAACTGCCAGAAACAATGATTTAAACCGGCAAAAAACGCCCGTCGCTGACTTCCAAGACACTCCATTTTTGCGTAAAATGTTGCGTTTTTCATTTTTTTGCAGGCATCACCTGCCTGCTTGTGCACCTACCGATCAACAAGGAAGCCATTTTGAGCAAACCTGCCGCCAACGTGCTGTCAGCGCGTGTTTTATCCATCAAAGAATCCCCTACTTTGGCAATTACTGCCAAAGCCGCCAGATATAAATCTGAAGGCCGCCCGATCATTGGCCTGGCAGCAGGCGAGCCGGATTTCGATACGCCACAGCATATCAAGGATGCAGCCAAAGCAGCCATTGATGCCGGTTATACAAAATACACACCCGTCAGCGGCATCCCTGCCCTGAAAAAAGCCATTGTTAACAAATTCAAAAATGAAAACGGCTTTGACTATGCCGTGAATGAAGTGATTGTGGGCGTAGGCGGCAAACAAACCATTTTCAATCTGTGCCTGGCCGTGTTGAACCCTGGCGATGAAGTGATTATTCCTGCGCCTTACTGGGTCAGCTATGCCGATATCGCCATGGTGGCTGAGGCCAAACCGGTGATCCTGGAATGTGGTATTGAACAAGGCTTTAAATTACTGCCTAGCCAATTGGAAGCAGCGATTAACAGTAAGACCAAACTGGTGATGTTTAACTCGCCTTCCAACCCTACCGGCGCGGTATACAGCCTTGAAGAATTAAAAGCACTGGGCGAAGTATTGCTCAAACACCCGCATGTATTGATCGCTACGGATGATATGTATGAACACGTCAACCTGACCGGCGACAAATTCTATAATATCCTCAATGCAGCACCGGGGTTGAAAGAACGTTGCATCGTATTGAACGGTGTTTCCAAAGCCTATTCCATGACCGGCTGGCGTATTGGTTACGCGGCGGGCCCGGCTTATATCATTAAGGCGATGGAAATCCTGCAAAGCCAGTCCACCAGCAACCCGACCTCGATTTCACAATATGCTGCTGAAGCAGCCCTGAGTGGTTCTCAGGACTGTATCAAGCCTATGGTCGCTGCGTTTAAAGAGCGCCACAAATACGTGGTTGACCGCTTTAACGCGATGCCTGGCCTGAGCTGCCTGATGGCTGGCGGCGCTTTCTATGCCTTCCCGGATGCACGCCAGGCAATCAGCAACCTGCACCAGGCTGGCAAGATCAAGGAAACCTCCGATATGGCCCTGGCTGAATACTTGCTGGAAGAACATAACGTGGCCGTGGTGCCTGGCTCTGCTTTCGGTGCCGAAGGTTACTTCCGCATCTCGTTCGCCACCAGCATGGATAACCTGCGCGAAGCCTTAGACCGTATTGAAAAAGCACTTATCGTTTAACCTATTGACGCATTCAGCAGACAATAAAAAAGCGCCTCTGGCGCTTTTTTAGTTTTACATCGTTAATCCCGAGTCATTGAGAATTAACCCTTAGTCATTCAGGATGTCTTTAAACGGGCTATTCGGCAACCCGATATCTGCACTGGCGGTTTGCGTCATCAGGTCAGCCAGCTGGGTAATTGGCAGCACAGTCGGCGAGACAACTGCATGGTGTTCGCCAGACACCAGTACATCATGGATATTCAATGCATCATGGATATTCAATGCATCAAGCGACAATGGCTGCTCGGTGATAGAAGCATGCGCGATTGAAACAAAAGCGCTGGTATCTTCTTGCAGCATGGATGCCAGCGGTGGCGACAAATCAATCGTATCGTTCTGCAAGGCAGCCAGCAAATGCTGGATCACAGCCGGGTTCACGGCATGCTCACTAATATCCACTGCATCAGGTGAGGCGGAAAAAACCTCCGAAAGCTTGATCGCCTGTTGCTCGGCAAAATTTACAACCTCGCCATTCCCCACTTGCATGGACACCTGAGCGCCAGCGACAGTGACTAATTGATCACCCTCATGCAAGGCATCGCCCGTTTTCAGCAATTTATGTTGCCCATGCTGATCCACAATTTCCGCCACACCGGTGAGCGCAACGACTGTTCCTAACACTGTACGCATAATCATCTCCTGTTGCGCTCATTATAAACGACGTTGCCATAATAAAAAATTGACCCATTTGGGTAATAAAACCGCATCTGACCCATGTAAATCACTTGACTTCCATCCACAGTTTATTAGCAAAACCGGCATTTAAAGTGCGCATGGAAAAATATAAAGAAATTCGCAAAAAGTGGTTGACCAAGGGGCACGCTCTCAGTAATATAGCGCCTTCAAACGACGTACCGATTCCTCAATAGCTCAGTCGGTAGAGCGCCGGACTGTTAATCCGTAGGTCCCTGGTTCGAGCCCAGGTTGAGGAGCCAAATTAAAAAATAGCCTTGCAGAAATGCAAGGCTATTTTCATATCAGCGAGTCTTATCATTCTTTCCGCTACCTTACCGCTAACTTTTATCACGGATGCAACTATCCTCGATAAATTCGGCTCCATGTAATAACGCTAGTCACTCTGTTAACATTCCTGAGTAAGTCATCATTCGCTCGGCATGAGACTAGCAATAGCACATGCGCGATACATAAGGATAAGAATGTCTGATTTGGCTTTAACGCTGGCAAGAATTCAGTTTGGATTCACCATCTCTTTCCATATCGTCTTTCCGGCGATCACCATTGGTTTGGCTAGTTACCTGGCTGTACTTGAAGCCAGCTGGTTAAAAACCAAAAACACCGTTTACCTCGACCTTTACCACTTCTGGGTCAAGATATTCTCTTTATGTTTTGGCATGGGCGTCGTGTCCGGCCTGGTAATGGCTTACCAGTTCGGCACTAACTGGGCAGGGTTTTCCACGGTGGCTGGCAGCGTGACCGGGCCGCTACTTGCTTATGAAGTATTAACCGCTTTCTTTCTTGAAGCTGGTTTTTTAGGCGTAATGCTGTTTGGGTGGAACAAAGTCGGGCCCGGCTTGCACTTTACTTCTACCGTAATGGTGGCGATTGGCACCCTGGTTTCAGCGACCTGGATATTAGCCTCCAACAGCTGGATGCATACTCCGCAAGGGTTTGAGCTGGTCGCTGGTAAAGTCATCCCGGTGGACTGGTTCAAGATTATTTTCAACCCCTCCTTCCCCTACCGTCTAGTGCATATGGTGGTCGGTGCCTATCTGGCAACCGCACTATTCGTCGTGTCTGCGGGCGCCTGGCAATTGCTGCAAGGCAAAAACAATCCTGCCGTGCGCAAAATGATGTCTATGGGTTTATGGCTGATATTATTGCTCGCGCCTATGCAGGTCGTGATCGGTGACCTGCATGGCCTGAATACCCTTAAGCACCAGCCTGCTAAAATCGCTGCGATTGAAGGCCACTGGGAAAATCCGCCAGGTCAGCCAACACCACTGGTTTTATTCGGCTGGCCGGATATGGCAAATGAAAAAACGCATTTTGCGCTTGAAATCCCTGTGCTGGGCAGCCTGATCTTACGCCATTCACTGACTGAGCAAATTCCTGCACTAAAAGACTTCCCGGCGCAGGACAGACCCAATGCAACCATCGTGTTCTGGACCTTCCGCCTTATGGTAGGCCTGGGGATGCTGATGATATTGCTGGCAGTGACTTCGTTATGGTTACGTGTCAAAGACCGGTTATACCAGAGCACGCCATTCCAGAAATTCGCCATTGCCATGGGCCCAGCCGGCGTGGTCGCCATTTTGGCTGGCTGGTATACCACCGAAATCGGCCGTCAGCCATGGGTGGTGTACGGCGTTTTGCGCACAGCTGACGCCGTCACACCGCATACTACCGGCGAAGTCGCGCTTACCCTGGGCTTATTCGTGGTGATCTATCTCGCCTTATTCGGCATGGGCACCTTGTATGTGTTGCGGTTAATTAAGATCGGCCCGAAAACCGGAGAAGCCTTGCAAGGTGATGCCATTTCCATCAACCCCACCGATGTGGATGAGTTTGCAGTGGCGCCAGAATTTCACCCGGATAACAAAGTGCCGGCAGCGCCTGGTCATACTGATAAAAAGGATCAATAAATGGACTTATCTCTGGACTTATCATTGGTATGGGCCGGCATTATCCTGTTTGGCATCATGATGTATATCATCATGGATGGCTTTGATCTCGGCATAGGCATCCTTTATCCTTTTTTCCAGGAGAAGCATGACCGCGACCTGATGATGAACACGGTGGCACCGGTATGGGACGGCAATGAAACCTGGCTGGTGCTGGGTGGAGCCGGGCTGCTGGCAGCCTTCCCGCTCGCTTATGCCGTGATTTTGAGTGCGCTTTCCTTGCCGCTGTTATTTATGCTGATGGCATTGATCTTCAGAGGCGTGGCGTTTGAGTTCAGGTTCCGGGCCACGGATGAAGAACGGCATTTCTGGGATAAAGCCTTCTTGTGCGGTTCGATTGCAGCGACTTTCTTCCAGGGCATGGCACTGGGGGCGTATCTGCAGGGGATTAAAGTCGTGAATGACGCCTACGCCGGTGGGCCACTGGACTGGATTTCGCCATTTTCCATTTTCACCGGCCTGGGATTGCTGGTGACTTATGCTTTACTAGGCGCTACCTGGCTGATCATGAAAACAGGGGGCGATCTGCAAAAGACCTGTTACAAACTCTCGCGCCAGGTTTCCATCCTTTTGTTCGTGATCATCATTGTCATCAGCCTGTGGACGCCGCTGATGGATAGTGACATTGCGAAACGCTGGTTTTCCATGCCTAACTTCCTGTTTCTCTCGCCGGTGCCGTTGCTGGTGGCATTTGTGTTTTATCGCCTGCAAGCATCGTTGCGGGCTGCATCAGAAACGTCACCTTTCATCTATACGCTGTGCCTGATCCTGCTCGGTTATGTGGGCCTGGGCATCAGCATCTGGCCCAATATCATCCCGCCACATATCTCCATCTACGCCGCCGCAGCACCGCCACAAAGCCAGATGTTTGCACTGATAGGCGCGGTGGTCATTATCCCGGTAATCCTGATTTACACCGGCTGGGCCTATTACGTGTTCCGCGGCAAGGTAAATCCGGATGAGGCTTATCATTAACAGGGAATGGGCATATGACAGGCTCAAAACCAAAAAGCAGTTTTGCTAAAAGATTAGGCTGGCTGGTGCTGATCTGGCTGGCCAGCATTGCTACCCTTACCCTGCTTAGCCTGCTTATCAAGCTATTGATGAAAGCCGCTGGATTCAACAGCTAGGCCAGGCCAGCTTGGTTTTGAGAATCTTTTTTACATTTTCCGGTCATCACTATATGGGCATTGCGATTGCATGCATGATCAAATATGCTTGCCCGTTCAAAAACTATACGTTTAACATGCCATATAAAGCTTTGCCTTAACCAATCCAACCAGACCGAATGACTAACCAGCAGAAAATTAAATGGCGACGTTTGCGTGCCTGCAGTGCATGCGACCTGGTCAGCGCGATTCCGGTGCTGCGGCCGGGCGAGCACGCCAACTGCCCGCGCTGTGGTCATGTGCTGGCAAGGCGGCATCTGCATCCGGTGCAGCGTAGCATCGCACTGGCTGTCACTGCCCTATTGAGTTTGATGATTGCGGTCGCCTTCCCGTTTATCAGCATGGATACCAATGGCCTGGATAGCCAGATTCTCTTGCCGCAAACCGCGGCGACACTGGTGAATGTGAACCAGCCACTGGTAGCGCTGATCGTGAGTGCGACGGCGATCATCCTGCCCGGCTTGTACCTGATCGGTGTCATCCTGATGCAGGCTAACGTGTTACGTAGAGTGCCGCGCGCCTACAGTGATGTGATTGCCAGGTTATTCTCGCAACTGCATCCGTGGATGATGGCAGATGTATTTATTATCGCCGCGCTGGTGAGCCTGGTGAAGCTGACCGATATTGGCGAAGTGCATCTGGGTGCTTCATTCTGGGCATACTGCGTATTTGCCGTATTGCTGCTGATGACCACACGCTCGGTCGATATCGATCTGTTATGGTTGAAGCTGGCTGGTGAGCCTGCGCCTGACCCATCCATACGTTGCGGCATTAACGCCAGAGACCAGCATGTGATCGGATGCTCCACCTGTGGCCTGGTCAACGCCATACCCGAAACTCAAACCGCATCGGCATTTATCTGCATCCGCTGCGGCAGTACCTTGCACAAGCGCAAACCCAACAGCCTGCAATTCACCTGGGCATTGCTGCTGACGGCCGCAGTATTATATATTCCGGCCAATGCCTACCCTATGATGATTACGACTTCGCTAGGGAAAAGTCATTCTTCGACCATTATTGGCGGCATGATAGAACTCTGGCAGCATGGTTCAGAACCTGTGGCAGTGATCATCTTTGTTGCGAGCGTCATGGTGCCGATTATCAAAATGGTGATACTGGTCATTTTGTTATGGCTGGCGCGCCACCCAGGCCCGTTAAATGCCGAGCAAAAAACCAGGCTTTACAGAATTACCGAATTGATTGGCCGCTGGTCTATGGTCGATGTTTTTGTCGTCGCCATCATGGTGGCACTGATACAATCCGGCAACCTGATGTCGGTATTACCCGGCCCTGCAGCGCTGGCATTCAGCGCAGTGGTGATTACGACCATGCTTGCCGCCATGGCATTTGATCCCCGCTTATTGTGGGATACACAAGGAAAACCTAATGACAGAGCACTCTAATAATCCGCCACCTGATAATGAGCTGCCGCCAAACCAGCCGCCAGGTCATCAGTCATCGAATGATCAGCAAGCTGATAACCAACCAGATGGTGAGCTGCCACAAAAAGATCACCAGCTGGCAAACGTCAACAAACAAGTCAGAATTTCACCTATCTGGATCGTGCCTGTTGTTGCCCTGCTGATAGGCTTATGGCTGGCTTATGATAACTACACCAAAGTCGGCAAACAGATCACGCTCTCCATGACCAATGCCGAAGGCATTGAAGCCGGTAAAACCAAAATCAAGGTGCATAGCGTGGATATCGGCCAGATCGAGCAAGTGACTTTGTCTGACGACCTCACCCATATCGAAGTTACCGCGCGTATTACGCCTAAAGCGCAACCCATGCTGGTTCAGGATACCCAATTGTGGGTAGTCAAACCACGTATCGGGCTGGAGGGCATCAGTGGCCTGAATACCGTGATTTCAGGCTCTTATATTCAACTGCAACCGGGTAAAAGCCTGGAAGAAACCGACCAGTTTACGGTACTTGATCAACCACCGATTTCACTGAATGGCGCCAAGGGCGTGCATGTAAACCTTGAAGGTAAAGTCGGCAATGCCTTGCGTGTCGGTGACCCGGTCACTTACCAGGGTTTGCGCGTAGGCCGCGTCGTCAGCGCTACCTTTGACCCCAAACAGCGCAAGATGCAGCACGAGCTGTTTATCGAGCATCCTTACGATGTATTGGTCACCAACAATTCGCGCTTCTGGACTGCCGTAGGTATAGACGTGAAACTGGATGCACAGGGCTTCAGGGCAAATATCCCGACTGTGGAGTCATTGATAGCCGGCGGCGTCAGCTTTGGTCATCCGGATGATATCCCCATGGGGCAACCGGTACGCTCGGAAACCACCTTTGAGCTGTTTGCCAATGAAGAGGCTGCACGCCAGCAAACCTACGACCAGTACATTGAATATGTGCTGCTGGTGGATGACACCGTGCGCGGCTTGAACAAGGGCGCCCCCGTGGAATTCCGCGGCCTGCGCATAGGTACCGTCATGAGTGTGCCATGGAAATTCAATTCGCCTGAACGTAAAAAAGATTTCCGCTATGCGATACCGGTACTGATTCACCTGGAACCGGGACGGTTGGCCGATAACGGCCAGGCAAACCTGGAAGAATGGAAAACACGCATAGGTCATATGCTACAGCGCGGGCTGCATGCCACCCTGAAATCCGGCAACCTGCTCACCGGCTCCGTGTATGTTGATTTGAATATGGATCAAAAAGTACACAAACCCTATAAGCGCGAGCGCTTTGAAGGTCTGCCGGTATTGCCAACCAGCGCCACAAGCCTGGCCCAGATCGAACAGAAACTGTCAGACCTGCTGGATAAACTCAACCAGCTGAAAGTAGAACCTGTACTTTCCGGCCTGGATAAAAACCTGCAGCAGTCTGAAGTGACGATGAAGGAAATCCGCTCGCTGAGCGTGCAAGTGAACCAGTTTATCAGCCAGCCTGAGCTGCAACAGATGCCTGCCAACCTGAACAAGACCATGCAGGAAATGCAAAGCACGCTGAAAGGTTTGTCACCTGATTCACCGGCCTACCAGGAACTGACCGCAACGCTGCAACGCCTGGATAAAGCTTTGCGCGATATCCAGCCATTGGCGCGCACCCTGAATGAAGAGCCGAGTGCCATCCTGTTTGGCCGCAAACCAGGAAATGACCCGGTGCCTCAAGCACCGGCAAATCAAATAACGCCCCAAGCACCGGCAAATCAGAACGCACCACAGGTGCCTGATCCTCAACCAGCATCGGCCAACCCGTAAGGAACCCGCATCATGATAAAGACCTACCACTTACGTACCGGCCTCATGCTGATCCTGGCAGGGAGCCTGGCCGCCTGCCTGAAATCCAACCCGCCGATACAAAGCCAGCGATACAGCCTGCCTGAAGTGCAAGCCTCCACGGCAGTGCAGCAGAATAATCCGGCTGTAACCTCCCGGCAGACCTTAGTCCTTAACCGTATTCAGCTGGCAGATTACCTGGACAGCGATAGAATTGTGGTACAACTGAGCGATATCACCTTGCATCCGGCACGCGACCATCTATGGGTAGATAACCTGTCCCAGGAGTTGCAGCGTGGTTTACGTAACCGCCTGTCCAATCGTTTGCCTGCTACATCGGTAGTAGATCCACTGCCAGGCGCGCCGCTTAACGCCCCCAGCCTGCAACTGACGATAGACCAGTTCCATGGCCAGATAAATGGCTATGCCGTGCTCAGTGGTCAATGGCAGTTACTGTCGGCAGACCGCAAACCCGTACAGAGCCAGCCTTTCAAATTCACTACACCATTGGCTGAAAGCGGCTACCCGGCACTGGTGCGCGCACTGGGTAATAACCTTGATTTGCTAAGTGACCAGATTGCAGCGCAATTAAAGCAAAAGCCATAGCGATGATGGGCGTCGATTAGAGTTCTGATTTAAGCGCACTGTAAGCTTGAAGTGATTTAATTGGTTGAAGTGAATAAACTAGGAGCCTTTATGACCGCATTTTTTCGTTTGTTAAGCATTGCTGGTTTGAGCATGACCCTGTTGGTAGCTTGTAGCGATAACGAAACCACCATTGAAGAAGCGTACAAGTCCGCCCACGACCAGCCTAACGAGACAGCAGACCCTGCTCAGGCTGGTGCATCAAGCACCCCTCAGGCTGATGCCACAGGCACTTCTCAAGATGCTACTACAGGCACCGCTCCGGATAAGGATAGCGCAGCAGGGGCTGTGCAGGCGGCCAGAGATGCAGTAGCAGCAAGCAATGCACAGACTAAAAAAACGAATGAAGCGACCGAAGCCGCGATAAAAAACAACTAGGCTTTTCAGCCTTTTTTGTCTAAACCACCACCCGCACTCCAGTGCGGTTTTTTTATATCCTGTTCAGCCATCACCAACCCAACGTTCGTTAGTAATTCTTTGCTTTTCTTAATCAGATCACCCACCTATAGCACGGGAACTTTTCATGTACACTGCCCCGTGATTTGCAGCGTTGACTGGGAAACTAAGAGTGCATCGATATCGGTTATGGACGCGACTGACACAATGGATCATCCTGATTCCATTGATGTTTTGCATGGTGCCTCTGGCATCAGCGGCCCCGGCTTTGCTCGGCACTACCTGCATCAACCAGCAAGGCGTGATCATCGCCAGTATCCCGCTGCAAGGGGGGAAGTTTGTCTGCCAGAGCGTAGTGAAAATCACGCAGGCCAACCTGTACGTGATCGACTTCAAAAACACGTCGACGATTGCCCGCTTCCAGCATGAGATTTTCCGCGATGGCGATCTTAAGGATAACCTTAGCGAAGAGAAAGACCTACTGAGTATCCTCAAGGGTGGCTTGAGCGGAAACGAACACAACCCGTTTATGCTTCGGCACGGGCGCACCGTCAGCCTCAATCCCGGTACCTACCGGCTGGTGACCTGGGTGCAATCCCCCTACTACCTCACAGCCCCCACCCTGTCTATCACCGACCTGGCCAGCTATCAGCAGCAGAGCAATATCAGTGCAGCGACCAGCTTATTGCTGTTGGGGATTCTGCTGGGTTTATTTATTTACTATGCCGCACTGGGTGCATTACCAGGCCATTTGACCGAACGCATGTATGCCATCTTTATTTTTGGCAACCTGGTATTTCACGCCGCCGCACTGGGCGCATTCAACCAGTTTTTTCACTGGCACTGGTTTTACCTGACTGGCCTGCCCTTGCTGATTGCCAACCTGGCCTATGTCAGCTTTATCTGCCACCTGCTAGGCATCAACCAGTTTCACAGGCCGCGCCTGTACCAGCTATCACTGATCGCCAGCAGCCTGCTGATTGCCCTGATTGTGCTCGGCATGATCTTCCCGGACTGGATGCTGGAGATGTCGCGCACAGGTATCGTTATTTTCCTGGCTTTTGGCCTGTTTTGCGGGGCGCGCCTCAGCATGCAACGGCAAATCATCGCGCAACTCTACCTGCTGGCGACGTTAGGGTTTGGTGTTCTCGGCATGATGGCGATCAGCGCGGCTGATGCGACCCAACATATATTCACCATTGAGCAGCTGGGCCTGTTTGCGGTGACGATTCATGCCATCCTGCTCTCTCTGCTGGTCGCTTACAAACTGAATCGCCTGCATCACGAGAAAGAACAATTACTGGTCGAGCTGCAGAACACACGCTCGCTGGCACTCACCGACAGGCTGACCGGCATCCCCAACCGGCATGCACTGGAGAATAAACTGCTGAAGTTGCCGCTACATGGATGCCTGATGTTTCTGGATATGGATAACCTGAAATATTTAAATGACCAGTTCGGCCATGAAACCGGGGACATGCTGCTGACGCTATTTAGCCGGATACTAAACGATAAACTCAGCGAGTATGGCCAGCTTTACCGGCTGGGCGGGGACGAGTTCGCCATTCTTTGCCATGAAGATGATGTCGAGTGGTGTCAGCACCAGCTCGAATACACCCACATGCAACTGCATAAAGAAGGCTTTGCCGGGGTCGGTGCCAGCATGGGCATTGTGTTCGCACACGAGGCCACCACAACTGATGCCTTGTTACGTATCGCAGACAAACGCATGTACGAAAACAAACGTATCCGTAAGAACCGTAAAGAAATGATGCAGGTTCTGCATCCTTAACATTTGCAGCACACGCAAAAAATCGCCACATGATTTAATTTCGTCTAATATACATGCATGGCTGTATTTAAATCTGTAAGCCTGGCCTGCTTATGATTTATACTCACCAGATTGATCGTCAGGCACCATCACCAGCGTATCGGATTTAAGACCTTTTAGTCTGTGCATTAAAAAAGGCTTTCGATAAAAGCGGATCTATACAAATCAAGCGAACGCAATCAGGTGCCTTGCACAAGTATTAAAGAAAGTAGTCATGCCTTTACTTACTACCCTGCTTGTACTGATTGTCTGCGCCCGTCTGCTGGGGCAGGTATTTAGCCGCTTTAACCAGCCCGCTATCATCGGTGAAATGGTTGCCGGGGTCATTCTTGGCCCCAGCCTGCTCAACTTCATCACGCCTACACCAGCCTTATCAGGCATTTCAGAACTGGCCGTATTCCTGATCGTGTTATCAGCCGGCCTGGAAATGAATTTCAAGGAAGTCATAGACTCCATGCGCGGCAAAGGCATTGTGATTGCCTTGCTCGGTTTTTTACTGCCACTCACAGGCGGCATCCTGGTCGGTGTAGCGTTTGGGCTGGATGTCAGCCGCACCATCTTTTTAGGCTTATGCGTGTCTATCACCGCCTTGCCTGTCACCGTCAGCATTCTGCAAAGCTTCAAACTGCTGGATTCGGATATTGCGCGCTACTCGGTCGCCACCGCGATTTTTAACGATGTCGCCGCGCTGCTGGTGTTAGGTGTGATTCTCAACCTGCCGGAACAGAAATCCTACCAGGCGGTCAGCATTGCCATTTTCAACGCCAGCTGGAAACTCATCCTGCTGATTCTGCTGATCGTCAGCGTCAGCCTCATCATCAAAAAGGTGATTGATAAAGGCGTGAACCTGCACCTGTGGTCAGAAAAACTGGTGGCGCTCATAGGGAACGAAGCGCTGTTCGGTATCCTGCTGCTGTTCGTGCTGGTGTTTGGCTCGGTGAGCGCTGCACTAGGCTTCCACTTTGTCATTGGTGCATTCTTTGGTGCGCTGTTGATAGACCGCAATTTCTTCCTGCCCTCCCGCTACAAAGAATTGGAGTTAACCCTGGGCTCCATCACTGGCGGGTTCCTGGCGCCGGTGTTCTTTGCTTACCTGGGCCTGGAATTCAAAGTGCAGATCATCGAATCATTCTGGTTTGTGGCGGTGGTGCTGGTCGTCTCTATCGCGACCAAGATATTAGCCGGATGGCTAGGCGGACGTTTGATCGGCCTGCCGAAGAGTGATGCGTTGGGCATAGGCTTTATCCTCAATGGCCGCGGCGTGATGGAACTGGTGATTGCCAGCATTGCCTACGAGCGCGGCTTTATTGGCCAGGAGCTGTTCTCGGTGCTGATCCTGATGGGCGTGGTGACCACCCTGATTACGCCGCTGATGTTCCGTAAATGGATCATGCCGCAGATCGAAGCCAGGGCCGGCACAGCGGCGCCCACCATCCGCTAAGCCGGATTTAAAGAATTGCCGCAGAAAATAACCTATAATAACAATTACTAACACTTGAAAATCCTTTTTAGGTCCTAAAAAAACCGGGAAGGATTCATACATAATGGTATTCACCCCTACTGTTCAAGGCAAAGCCGTGCTGTTGTCATCACTACTACATCGTTGCTTATTGCTGTTGATCAGCCTGCTTGTAGCCAGCCAAGCCTATGCCGCGCCATCGCTCAGTGCAACCCAGTGCCAGAACGCACAAGGCCAGCCCGTCACACATATTCCACTTGAAGGCGGCAAATTCAACTGCCACACCACGCTGACGATTACTGACACTGATGCGTATGTGCTGGATTTTAAAAACACTACCGTCATCGCCAACTTCAACCATTCACTGGCTGCCCCGGATGGCAAAACCTATCTTGCACACGGCGGGCTCAGTAGTCGCGAGACTAACCCTTATCTGTTACGCCACGGGCGCAAGTTCACCCTGACACCCGGCACTTACCAGCTCACTACCCAGCTCGACTCGCCTTATTACCTGGCGCAACCAGAACTGTTTATCACCAGTGAACCCGATTACCTGAACCAGGTGCTTAAAAGCTCGGCAGGCGCGATCCTGATGCTGGGCGTGCTGGTGGGTATTTTTATCTATTACATCGCCATCGGCATGACGCCGGGCAACACGACCGAACGCCTGTATGCCCTGTTTATCCTAGGCAACCTGCTGTTCCAGGGTGCGGCTCTGGGCGCATTTGCGCAACTGGCAGATTCACACTGGTTTTACCTGAGCAGTGCGCCTATCCTGCTTTCAAATATGGCCTATGTCGGCTTTGTCCGCCACCTGCTCGGCATCAACGCTACGCATTACCCCAAGCTGCATAAGCTCACCTTACTGGTGTACGCCATCCTGGTCGTTTTATTGATCAATGCCATGATCAACCCGAACTGGATGCTGGAAATGGCCCGTACCGGTGTTGCGATCTTCCTGTGCTTCAGCTTTATTTGTGGCAGTTATTTCAGCTGGCTGAAACATCGCACCGCGCAATTCTATTTAATCGCGATTACGGTATTTGGTATTTTGGGTGGCATGAGTATCAGCATGCAAAAAATCAGCACCAATATCTGGACCATAGAACAGATGGGCCTGATTGCAGTGACGGTAGAAGCCATCCTGCTGGCACTGGTGTTGGCTTACCAGATAAACCGCATGCACAAAGACAAAGAGCGCATGCTGATTGAACTGCAAGATACCCGCTCACTCGCCATGACCGACCGGCTCACCAATATCCCCAACCGTCACGCGCTGGAAAGCAAAATGCTGAATTTCCCCTCGTATGGCTGCCTGATCTTCCTGGATATGGATAACCTCAAACACTTCAACGACCACTTTGGTCATGATGTAGGCGATACCCTGCTGAAAAACTTCAGCCTGTTCCTCAACCAGCGCCTCGACAGCGAAGCGCAGCTATACCGCCTTGGTGGCGATGAATTTGCCATTCTGTGCCACGAAGATGAAGTGGAATGGTGCCAGCACCAGGTAGATGCCACCAACAAGCAGCTGCAAGCCGGCGGCTTTGTCGGTGCCGGTGCCAGCCAGGGCGTGGTGTTTGCGCGTGAAGCCAATACCCCGGCAGAACTGATGCGCATTGCCGACAAACGCATGTACGCGAACAAGCGCTCGCGTAAAGACCGCAAGGAAATGATGCACGTCTTGCAGCAGTCCAATTGACCTTCCCGGCTTTATTCCGGCAAACGTCTAGCCACCGTACCGCCTACTTTTTCAAAGCTTAAATAGCACCATCATCAAACTGCCAGCCGCAGCAGGTGTGCCGCCAGTCGATTTCAGCGGCAACCAGCCACCGTTTGTACCTGATTATGTCGCCAACCTCGGCTTCAGGGTGCGCAACCTCACTGACGAGTTTTACGCGATCTTTGGCTCGTCAAATGGCAGGCAAGCCATGATTGCAGCACCGCGTACGTTTGAAGTGTCATAAAACCTGCGCTACTAATTCAGGCACATTTTTCTTAATCCCCTTTTCAAAAAAGCAAAACGACCCCCTCATATTGGGGGTTGTTATTTTTCACCAAGAAGCGCAATTTACAAGCTACTCGCCAAACTGATCACTTTCACGTTTATTTAATGTCCATAAACGACTATGCTGACTGTAAAACGATTATCCGTACTAAAAAAAGACACAACTTGAGAGGAGAAAGTGATGTTTAGTAAAAAGTACTATCTGGCTTTAATAATGGCAATTCTCGGAACAGCGAATATCGCCCAGGCAGCCACCTACAATGTCTATGGCACTGTGAATTTCTCAGCACAAGGCTCTGAAATTGCCAACCCAACCGGTCAGTCGATTGTCGCGGCGCTGGTTAATAAATATGCGGCTTTTTCAGCTACGGTCGATACAAGCGTTCCTGATAGTGACTCCTCAAACGATGTTTTTCTACTGAATACCGCAGTCACTTCTACAGCGAGCATAGGAGCGTTTAACTTTGGCACTGATAGCAACTCATGCTTCAGCGTGCAATTTGATTGCAAAGTAGAGTCCAAAATCAATTTCCCTACTGAAAGCTTTACTTTTGACAATCAATTTATTACCAGCCAGATGATGACTGCAGATGCATTAGGTGCAAACAGTAGACTGAATTTTTACTACTCCACTGTTGGCTACGATCTGTTCAACACCGCACAATTGATTGACCCGTTTGCAGGCACCCTCAGCGTTGGTTTCTCGGTTTTCTACCGCCACGACAACCAATTTCAACGTATCAATTTTGATCTCTCCAATATCACAGCCACACCAGTCCCGGAACCAGCTACCAGCGCAATGCTTGGTGCATCGCTGCTACTGCTAGGGTTTCTCAGGCAACAACGCAAAAAATCCACTATTTAATCCAGTGGACGAATACAAAAGCCTCCAACACCGGAGGCTTTTTGCTTTGAGCAAATTATCTGCTTTCTAGCAAAGGTTTCATAATCTTAAAGCCATGCCTGAGTTATAATGCCGCCACCTTTGGGGAGTAGCCTGCTTCATCTAATATGAAGCGCCTGTGTCAACATAATCGACTCACGTCGTGGTGCAGGCGGCCGTTTTCGGTTGGCGAGACTAATGGATATCAGTGCGACAAGAGTCGGGCGTGCTGCTATCTGTTAATTTCGTCCCGACTAGAGAACCCAACATGAACTTCACCTCCATCGCGCTGATCGCGCTTGCCATGTCCACCGACGCGTTTGCCGCAGCGATCAGCAAAGGCGCAGCGCTCAAACATCCCAAACTGTCAGAAGCACTACGCACCGGATTGATTTTTGGTGTCATCGAGGCCATCACGCCTTTAATCGGCTGGGCCATCGCCACCTTCGCCATCAAAACTTTTGCGTCACATTACATTACCGATTGGGATCACTGGATCGCCTTCACCCTCCTGCTCGCCCTTGGCCTGCATATGATTTACGAAGGCTTTAAACCGGCAGAACTCGAAGAAGAAAAACCCACCAGCCACTCCTTCTACATCCTAGCCCTCACCGCAGTCGCCACCAGCATAGATGCCATGGCCGTAGGCGTCAGCTTGGCGTTTATGGAGGTGAATATATTCATCACCGCCGCAGCGATTGGTTTTGCCACATTTATCATGGTGACCATTGGTGTGATGCTTGGGCGTGTGTTAGGGTTAATGTTTGGAAAACGTTCGGAAGTGGTTGGAGGTTTGGTGTTAATTATGATTGGGGCTTATATTCTTTACGAACATTTAGTCACATAGAACTCATTGCAAAGTAAGTCGACCAAAAATCAGACAACCAAATTGTTTTGAGCAGTACCAGTCATGAATAACATCAACTTGAAAATTATGCTCTAATTTAAAGAGTTTTAAATCATTTCGGAATTAACTTAACTACCGTAATAATCAAAGACCAATATGAAATATAACTTCCTAATAAACGTTCTTGATAAATTAAGATATGAAGCAACTAGTAGTTACATAAAGCGCTATCTCCCTAATGAAAATGACTTGGAAAAAATAAACCAAGCCAGATCACGTGCATACATACATTTATATTTGAAAGTATTATTTGGAATACTAGACTTTGATGAACGTGAAAAACTTATCACAGATGACCCCTATGATGGAGGCATTGATGGTTACTATATTGATGAAGATAGAAAGTTCATCTATTTAATTCAATCCAAATTCAGGATAACTGAACATTTATTTGAGAATAAAGAAATTAGATTAGATGAAATATTAACCATGGATATAGATAGGATTCTTGGAGGTGAATTAACTGACGAGAACAATAACCCTTACAATGGAAAAATAAAAAAACTGCAGAGAGAAATAGCAGAAACTCCTGATATTGCTAGATACAACTATAGAGTTACGATTTTAGCTAACTTACCTTCAGTAAGTCCGACTAAATTACGTCAATTAACTGGAGGCTACAACGCAGAAGTATTTGACCATCAAAGAAGTTATCGAGAGTTATTATTGCCAGTGATATCTGGCACGTACTTCACAGCAGATGATATAAGCATACCTATTGATCTTTCTAACAAGAATGCAGGAAGTAAAATAAGTTATACAGTGAATACAAAATATAGCGATTGTGAGATCACTGTTCTTTTTGTACCTACTTTAGAAATTGCAAAAATAATGAGTAAGTATAAAAACTCAATTCTCAAGTACAACCCAAGAAGTTTTTTAGAGTTTGAAGGGAAGAATGTAAATAACTCGATTAAAGAAACAATTCTAAAAAATGGAACTAATGAGTTTGCTCTTTATAACAATGGCATAACTATGATTTCCGATGAGACCAATATTAATGAAAAAATTGGAACAAAAAATAAAGCTCAATTGAGAATTAAGAATCCGCAAATTATCAATGGAGGCCAAACATCATACTCATTAAGTCGAATATATGAAGAAAATCCAGGCCTAGACTCCGAAAATATTTTTCAGAATAAAGAGGTTTTGTTAAAAATAATCACATTCATGGATAACATCAGTGACGAAAAAAAGCTTGAACTTATAGATGAGATTTCAGAAGCCACCAATAAACAAACTCCGGTAATTAATGCGGATAGATTTGCAAATGAGTCCTTTCATAAAGAAATACAACAAAAAATATTTGAAACCTATGGCTTACTTTTTGAAAGGAAAAGAGGAGAGTACGCAGATGGAATACAAAGTGAGTATGTTGCAGAGTCTGATGTTATTGAGCGAAATTTATTCTTTCGCTTGTATTACACCGCAAATGGCAACTTGCGAAAAGGGATCCAAAGAAAACTATTTCAGAAGAACGACTTCTTTGGATTTGACATTAATGATCAACAGTCTTTAGATAAATGCGTATTAGGCTATAGAATTTATTCACTTTTGGCTCTAGGGAAAAATACGCAGAGTCCAGTTAGCCATGCCTTCTATTACAAGATATTTTTATACATATGTTTATTCTTAGAGGAAGGTATTCATCAGGATCAAGCTCAATTTGAATTGAATTATAAAATTGTTGAATTAGCTTGGGCACAGTTTATGAATGACAGAAGAAAAAATTCAGAGGTTGCTAGAAAAACCCGTATTAATAAGACCACTGGTGAAGAAATCGTGATTTTTATGGAAAAAAAATATTTAGAATCAGTACATGTAACTGACGATTTACGAATATTCCTTAACAAATTCAACCTCTCTGCAATAAAGCAAGGACTCGAATTGAATACGTAAACCGTTTATCTCACTATGATTAGCATTAAGCCGTCATTGTTGTTTAAGTCTAATGGTCAAAAAATAATTAACATCCGCGTTAAAATACCGCCACACTCGTTTTATTAGAATTTATATGGATAAACGTATCCCCGTCACGCTACTCACTGGTTTTTTGGGCAGCGGCAAAACCACCCTGCTCAACAAGCTGCTACATAACCCGGCGATGAAAGACACCGCCGTGATCATCAACGAGCTCGGCGAAGCGGGTTTAGACCAGATTTTTGCCAATAGCCAGATTTCGCAAACCATCGAGAGTGAGCATATTGCCGATAACACGGTGTTGTTGAGTTCTGGCTGTTTGTGCTGCTCGCTCAAAAACGAACTGGCCGATACCATGCGCGATTTGTTCTTCAAGCGCAGTTTGCAAGCGGTACCGGAATTTAACCGCCTGGTGATTGAAACTACTGGCATGGCTGACCCTGGCCCGATATTAGCTAACCTGATGAATGAGCCGGTGATTGAGTCGGTATATCGCTTGGACGCCGTGGTGGTGACGATTGATGCGGCTTATGGTTTGCAGCAGATTGAATCGCAGAAAGAAGCGCTCAAACAAGCAGCCGTAGCGGATGTATTGCTGATTACCAAGTCTGACACTGCCACACCGGAACAGATTAGCGCGTTGCAGGCAAAGCTGAACGCGATTAACCCGAATGCGACGCAGCAGTTTGTGTTGCATGGTGAAATCGACCCGATGCAGATTATTGATGTCGGGCTGTTTGATTTTGCCAAGCAAGCTAACCCGCAGCGCTGGTTGAAAGCACCTGCTAGCGGCTTTAGCGCAGCTAAGAAAGGCACGATTCCACAAGCACCAGCGCATGATGATGTAACGACGTTTACTGTCTATTTGCCTAAACCGATGGCATGGTCAGATTTCAAGGGCGTGATCCTCAAGCTGTGTCAGGTGCATGGTGAAAACCTCTTACGTTTAAAAGGCATTCTGCACGTGGAAGATGCGCCTGCACCGCTGGCGATACACGCGGTGCACTTTACGCCCTACCCGCCTACGCTGCTGGAAGGCTGGGATGAAGATGAGCCGATCAGCCGGATTGTGATTATCGGCAAAGGTATCGATGAGCAAGCAGTTCGCGATATGCTCACCCAGTTCTAAAAATAAAGACTGCGCGGGCGAATTGTTGTGTTGCGCGGTACTCAAAATCCTCATGTACTAAATGTACATTCCGGTTTCTGTGTTCCGGGCGCCTTGCACTTCATCCCGCTCGAATATTTATTTGACGTTTGTGTAAACAATAAAATTTGAATTAAACAATGGAGTTTTTATGGGTCGTTATTTAGAAAGATTAATTGAAAGCTGGATTTTCCAGAGCCGCTGGTTGATGGCACCGATGTACCTTGGTTTGGTCGGTGGCCTGTTTATTTTGCTGGTGAAGTTTGGCCAGGAATTCTTCCATATTGTTTCGCACCTGGCTTCGTTCTCGGAGCAGGAAACCGTGCTGTCCCTGCTGGCACTGGTGGATATCACGCTGGTCGGCAATTTGCTGATCATGGTGATTTTCAGTGGTTACGAAAACTTTGTCTCGCGCATTGATACCGCGAACAGTGAAGACAGACCTGAGTGGATGGGTAAAGTCGATTATTCCGGCCTGAAAATCAAGCTGATTGGTTCTATCGTCGCGATTTCTGCCATCGACCTGCTGAAAGCCTTTGTGCACCAGAGCTCAGGCACTGCCAGCTTCACCACTGAGCAAATGGCATGGCTGGTGGGCATACACCTGACCTTTATCATCACCGGTGTGCTGTTCGCCTGGATGGATAAAATTGCCGGGCACAGCCATGGCAAAGGTAAGTCAGATCATTAAGTAATTTGTCAGCGCCGAAGGTATACTGATCAGCCAGCAAAGACTGTACACGGAAGTTTCCGTAAGAAATATTTCAAAAAATTAATCAGATAACCTTGGGAAAACCACTATGACAAAAAAAATTGTTTTATTAGCGCTAGTGAGCATGCTGCTTTCCAGCTGTGTCATCTTGCAAGATCGTAATCATTGCCCACCAGGACAGGCTAAAAAAGGTAATTGCTAGATTAAGTTGCTCGCTTAACACGTTGAAAATAAAAAGCCTCACAGATGTGAGGCTTTTTATTTCGCGGGGAAGATCAGTGCACGATGGTTCTGATATGCCAGGTTTATAGCGTGTATGAAAAACGGGAGCTTAAGCGCCCGCCATCTGATCAAGAGATCAATATCGATTAAGCTTGTTTTTGTTTACGGCGTTTGGCAACTGTACCTACCAAAGCCAAACCGGCAAACATCATGGCATAAGACTCTGGCTCTGGTACTGCCGCAGCAACTGAGGTCACCGCTGTGTATTGCAGACTGAGGAAGCCGTTGAAAGGCAACTGCCAGCCCTGACCAGGAATCGTGCTGTTATAGGCATTACCCAGACCAAAGCCTGTGCTGTCCGCTGCAGTTTGGGTACGTGACAGCTGAATGCCGGTCACGCTAGCGTCACTGCTGGTCAGGTAGGCGATGTACTTGGTGCCCGCATTCAGGTTCAGGCCCAGGTTTTCAAATGACAATGTGGTGTAACCGCCTGCAGCATTGTATGTATCGACAGCGTTAAATGTTGAGGTTAGCAAGTTGCTGCCTACGGTATTTTCAGCCTGGTTCTGGGCGTTAGTAGCTGGGTTCCATTGGGCGACATTCAACTGAAAAGAGGCTGATGTATTACCAACAGCGTAGAAGCTGAATGATGACAGCAGGCTGTCGGATGTCAGTGAGAACACCTGGCCGACTTTTGGTGAATCACCACTTGGGTTAGCGGCGTTGCCGAAAGAGGCAAATGGCAAACCGGTGTTCGCGCCAGCTGGCACATTGGTGTAAACCGTAGCTGAGGCGCTGCCTGCAAAAGCAAGCAACAGGCCGGCAACTATCTTCATTTTAAATGCTGATGAGGTCATGATTTTTCCTAGAGGGTGGCAATGGCAATTGGTTAGAACAGTGCTCTAACCCAGCCAAAGTACACTGGCAATATTTCAGATATTTGAAAAAATATGACCGGCCATAGTCCGAAAAATCGGAGCTAGCTATACAGAATATGGGTGGAAAGCATGCATGTAAATTTGTATAAAAGTAGTGGCTGAAGAGATTTACAAACGCTGATCAGCGCCTGAGTGGGGCCAGAAGAATCGAGTATTGCTTTAGTATTACTCGCGTTGCAGCAGGATAGTAATCAGCAGCGTGGTATCAGTGAGCGCTTTCACGGTGTGTGCTTCATTGGCTTTTAAATAAACCAGATTGTGGGCTTTTAGCACCCTCACTTCATCCCCCAACCCCAGCTCAATTTCGCCCTCGATACACTGTATGGTGATTGCACCAGCGGCGGTGTGTTCCGGTGTGGTTTTACCTGCGGTTAACACAAACCTGAACACCTCGATATGGCTTTCACGTATCAGCGTCTCAGATGCGGCTTTCACAAAATTCGCGCCGTAAGGGCTGATATCAATGACCTGGCCAGGTGCAAAATGCTGGATACTCATAAAAGTAAGCCTCTCTTGATGCGTGTATATTTAATTTTAACGCGACTGTGCTGGCTTTCCAAATAGGTGTTAAGAGAGATATTTATCCGTGGAGATGACAGACCCGTAACCAAACGCGAATGCTGCCATCATGGCGGCATGCACTTGCGACGCTGGTATGTTCACGCCATCAAACTCCAGGTCCAGCGTGGCACAAGCGTCGTGCAATATGGTGGCGACATAGCCCATATCGACTGCCGCGCGGACAACGGCATCGACACACATATGGCTCATGGCACCAACCACGATCACTTCTTCAACCCCTTGCGCATCTAGCTGGTGTTTCAGGTCAGTATCGCGGAAGGCATTGATGTGATTCTTGACGATGACCGCTTCTCCTTCAAGCGGTGCGACCGATGGCTGGATTTCGACACCTGGCGTGCCCGGCACAAATACCGGTGCTTCGCCATTGGCGAACTCGTGGCGGATATGGAATATCGGAATGCCTTTTTGTCTGGCATCGGCAATCACCCTGGCAGCATTGGCGGCAGCGGCTTCAATACCACACAACGGTAACTTGCCGGTTGGCAGGTATTCGTTTTGCAAATCAACAACGATGAGACCACTTTTCTTCATGCTGCTCTCCTGTCAGGTTCACGATAGCGTTATGTTAGCACCAGTCTGTAACATAGCTTCAACCTGCCTGTTGCGATCAGTTTACTTCTGTCGCTATATTTAACCTGTTGTATTCACTGGTATTTTCCGAGGCGTAACATTCCAGGATCTTGGCATCATTCGCCTTGAATTTGATGCTCTCGATGGAATTGATATTTTTTTCGAAGCTGGGGTCCAGCTCACCGCACTTTTTGGCACGGTTGCTCACAAAATGGAAATAATCTTTCCTGTTCAACTCAGTCCTGATAGAACCATCATTGAGCAAGTTTGTATAGGCACGCCTTAACCTGAGCTCAGACACACTCCAAAGGCTGAAAGTGATCTGGTTGGTAGACACGTTCACAACAGGTCGCAGGTCTTCTACCGGCGCGGGTTCAGCTTTTGGGGTGACCGCACTTTCCACGACTGGCGCTGGCGGTGGTGCGATTTCTGGTTGAACAACCGGAGCAGCGGGTAATGATTCCACATCAGCAGGTTTTTCTGCGGGTGGCGTTTTTGCAGGCGCAACTTCACTCTCAGATTCTTCCTCAATCTCGGGCAGCTCAATCTGTTGCTCTGCTTTGGTTAAAGATTCTTCCACCGCACTTAAGGGCTCGACTGCCGGCGGCGGTTCAGAGTCTTGCAAGCTGAATATCACCAGGCCCAACACGATCAAGCCGGTTAAATAAAACAGGACGGTCGCGATGAAGTTGAATTTTTCATTGGAGGTATTTTCGCTGTTGCAGTTTGGGCAGTTAGACGACACCGCCTCATCTTTTGGGTACCAAATAAATCCGCAGTCGTTGCAGACCTTGTGAAGTCGAAGAAATAGGCTCATCAGGTTCTCTTATTGTTATCGAAAAATCGTTTCATTTGAAGCCACTGCCACTTACTTATTGTAAACCCGGGCCACTATCGCTCAGGTGATGCCTTATTTTAGGTTTTGGCATTTGATATAAGTTCATCCATATTGCAGCCATATCTACATATAAAGCGCATGAACCAGCAGACAGCTGGTGAATTTAAATGAATACGCAAGGTCGGTATGGATTATGGACTTGAAACAGGATGTAAACATGGAAGAAACCGTATTTTTTAATTTTAATGGCATCATCGTCAGCAATAGCCGCTTTATCGTGCGCAGCCAGACCTATGCCATGCAGAGCGTCACCTCAGTGAAGCCCGGCATCGTGAAACCATCGCGAGGTGTCGCGATGGTGTTTATGCTGATTGGCGTACTACTGCTGATAGCGGAGTTGCTGGAGCTGTTTGATAAAGGAGTATTGCTGGTCGCCGGTGTGGTCGCCATTTTGATTGGTTTAATCGCCTGGTATCTGGAAAAACCCAGATACTCGGTGATCTTGAATACGTCAGCCGGCGAGCACCACGCATTGATCAGTGACAAGAAACAGGATATCGAGCATGTGCTGCAAGCGCTGAATCAGGCGATTGTGAGCCGGGGTTAGTACTTGGCCGGGACAAACATCTCCTTGGGCACTGGCCCGCGTATGTAATCCGGGTTGTGCACACGTTTAGGCAACACGACTGACGGATGCTCTACCTTGTCATACTCGATCTGGCTTAACAAATGGTTGATGCAATTCAGCCGCGCTTTCTTTTTATCCACCGCTTCAATCACCCACCACGGCGCTTCAGGGATATGCGTACGCTCGAGCATGATCTCCTTGGCTTTGGTGTATTGCTCCCACAGGCGACGTGATTCCAGATCCATAGGGCTGAGCTTCCATTGCTTGAGCGGATCCTGGATGCGCGTCATAAAGCGTAAGTGCTGTTCGTCATCGGTGATCGAGAACCAGTATTTGATCAGGATGATGCCGGAGCGCACCAGCATCTTCTCAAACTCCGGCACCGAGCGAAAAAACTCTTCGTATTCGTCCTCATTGCAGAAACCCATCACCTTTTCCACCCCGGCGCGGTTATACCAGCTGCGGTCAAACAGGACGATCTCGCCACCGGCTGGCAGATGCGAGATATAGCGCTGGAAATACCATTGCGTGCGTTCACGTTCACTCGGCGCTGGCAAGGCGGCGACACGACAGACGCGCGGGTTCAGGCGCTGGGTGATGCGCTTGATCACGCCACCCTTGCCTGCGGCGTCACGGCCTTCAAACAGCACCACCACCTTCAGTTTATTGTGCACCACCCAGTCTTGCAGTTTGACCAGCTCGCCTTGTAGCCGGAACAGTTCTTTAAAGTAGATCTGGCGGTCAGACAGGGACTCGGTGTGGAGGCCTTCCATTCCGGTTGCGGAAGCGAACTCTGCCAGCAGCTGATCCATGCGCTGATCATCCAGCTCCATTTCCAACTCCTCATCAAAGCTGTCCAGCATCTCATTATGCAATTGCGCCTCAGTAAATCGTTCATGGCTGAATTGCTCATCGTTAGCAGGGTTTTCGACAGTTTTATCATCAGTCATGGTGATTTCCGGGGAGATTGAGGTAGAAACTGAAAATCCTAATTTTCCAGCATGACAGTTTGATGACTATTTTGCTTTTGCGCCTGTTTGACCAGTTATCTCCTGTCATCAATTTGTCACATTGAAAATCAATACTCAGGGTTCTCGATAAAAAAATCAGGCGAATATCATGAACACTTCCTCTGCCAGTGCCTCGTCGTTGTTGCATAGCAGTTCTAAACCAAATCTCGATAACAAACCGGGCTTGCTCACCAAAACGATATTTATCGGTTTATTAGTATTGGGCCTGATTTATACCGGCTTCAGCCTGATGAACGATGTCAACGATACCGGCGCCAGCACGACCACCTGGGTACCGTTTATCCTGCTGGGTGTGGCCCTGGTGATCGCACTGGCGTTTGAGTTTGTGAATGGTTTTCATGACACGGCCAATGCAGTGGCGACGGTGATTTACACGCATTCGCTACCGGCCAACTTTGCGGTGATCTGGTCAGGCACTTTCAACTTCCTCGGCGTGCTTGTTTCCAGCGGCGCAGTGGCATTCGGAATTATTTCCCTGTTGCCGGTGGAACTGATTCTGCAAGTCGGCTCAGGTGCAGGCTTTGCCATGGTGTTTGCTTTACTGATCGCCGCCATTTTGTGGAATTTAGGTACCTGGTTACTTGGTTTGCCAGCTTCATCCTCACACACCCTGATCGGATCCATTATCGGCGTCGGTGTGGCTAACGCTTTAATGCATGGCCGCAATGGCACCAGCGGTGTGGATTGGGCGCAAGCAACCAAGATTGGTTACTCATTATTGCTCTCCCCTGTGATCGGTTTCTTTTTCGCGGCTTTGTTATTACTGACGCTGAAAGCGTTTGTCAAAAGCAAAGAGCTTTACCAGGAACCTAAAGGTAACAAACCACCGCCATTGTGGATCCGTGGCTTACTGATTCTGACCTGTACCGGCGTTTCGTTTGCGCATGGTTCCAATGACGGCCAGAAAGGCATGGGGCTGATCATGCTGATCCTGGTGGGGACGGTGCCTATGGCCTATGCCCTGAACCGTGCCATGCCGGTAGACCAGATGACGCAGTTTGTCGCTGTAGCACACGTCACCCAGCAATCCCTGGAACAAAACAGTTCTGCTACCCCGCCTGCCAGCAATGACGCTGCCCGCCATACACTGACGGAATATGTACGCACCAAAGCAGTGACGAAGGAACTGATCCCGGCGCTGGCGGCCATGACCGGCAGTATCGGCGACCAGGTCAAATCACACGGCACCTTTGCTGCATTCCCTGCCGAGCAAGTCGGTAACGTGCGTAACGATATGTACTTGGTGTCGGAAGCCATTCGTTTCCTGGATAAAGACGAAACCGTTAAATTTGATGCTGACACCAAAGCCAATGTGACTGCCTTCAAAAAAGAAATCGATAAAGCGACCAAATTCATCCCATTATGGGTAAAGGTGGCGGTTGCGATCGCGCTGGGCTTAGGGACGATGGTCGGCTGGAAGCGTATCGTCGTGACCGTAGGCGAGAAAATCGGCAAGACACATTTAACCTACGGACAAGGCGCCTCTGCCGAACTGGTGGCGATGACCATGATAGGTGCGGCGGATATGTACGGTTTACCGGTATCGACTACACATGTGTTGTCGTCAGGGGTGGCAGGCACCATGGCTGCCAATAAATCCGGTCTGCAAATGTCTACTATCCGTAACTTGCTGATGGCCTGGGCGCTGACACTGCCAATGGCGATGATCTTATCCGGCAGCTTGTACTGGTTGTTCACCCACCTGTTTTAATCAGCCCTGCCAGATTTAAAAAAGGCCGCTACTTCATGTACCGGCCTTTTTTATTTGTCTCAGAGAATATTGCCAATCTGGTCCAGTTCCGCTTTCAGCTTCCTGGCATCGCTCAATATCTCCTGATCCAGTTGCACGAACGCCAGGATACGCGCGCGTAAAATACGGTAAGCAGCCTCAAAACTGGCGTTGATTTCTTTGTCTGTGCCGGTTGCTTTGGCAGGATCATCCACGCCCCAGTGCGCTCTTAATACATTGCCAAGATACGCCGGACAAGTCTCCCCCGCGGCATTGCCGCAGACGGTGATCACAATATCCGGCGTGGCAGGCAAATCATCCCAGGACTTGCTGTAATAGCCTGCCGTTGCTATGCCTTTTTCTGCCAGCAAAGCCAGTGAACGTGGATGTACCTCACCGGTTGGCTGGCTGCCTGCACTGATGGCGCGCATATGTGCAGAGGCTAAATGATTGAATGTCGCTTCAGCGATGATTGAGCGGCAGGAGTTACCTGTACAGAGGAATAGGATATTCATAGTGTTAGTGAAAAGTTTTGAAGGGATAGCTTTGATTAATGGCTTTGATAGTTAGCTGTTTTCGTACCAGCGCTGGCTACGGTTGACGATAGCGACCACAGACAACATGACCGGCACTTCAATCAGCACACCGACCACGGTGGCGAGCGCAGCCCCTGAGTGAAAGCCAAATAATGCAATGGCAGTGGCAACAGCCAGCTCGAAAAAATTGGAAGCACCGATCAGGGCAGACGGCGCCGCCACACAATGGGCGACTTTAAGTTTTCTGTTCAGCCAGTAAGCAAGCATGGCATTGAAATACACCTGGATAAGGATAGGCACCGCGAGCAAGGCGATGATAAATGGCTGCGCGATGATCTGTTGCCCTTGAAAACCAAACAGCAACACCAGCGTTGCCAGCAATGCCATCAGGGACACAGGCTGAATGCGCTTAAGCAAGGCATCAATAGACTGCTGGCGACCGGAGAGTATGACTTCCCGCACCAGCTGGCTGATTACAACAGGCACGATGATGAATAACAACACCGATAAAAACAGCGTGCCCCATGGCACTACGATGCTGGACAGGCCCAGCAGTAAAGCGACCAGTGGCGCAAATGCAAACAGCATGATGGCATCATTCAGGGCTACCTGCGATAGCGTGAATTTGGGGTCACCTTTACACAAGCCACTCCAGACAAACACCATGGCAGTGCATGGCGCCGCAGCCAGCAGTATTAGGCCTGCGATGTAGCTGTCTATCTGGTCTGCTGGCAGCAGGTCGCCAAACAGGTGACGGATAAACACCCACGCCAGCAACGCCATGGAAAAAGGCTTTACCATCCAGTTGATGAATAAGGTGACGCCTATACCCCTGCTATGCGTTAAAACATCGCCCATGGTTCTGAAGTCTATCTTCAGTAACATCGGGATAATCATCAGCCATATCAGGCCAGCCACAGGCAGGTTTACTTCTGCCACCTTGAGTGCAGCGACCGTTTGGAAGAAAAGCGGGAATAGCTGGCCCAGGGTAATACCGGCCACTATGCAGCCCAGTACCCACCAGGTCAGGTTACGTTCAAAGCGGCTGATCGGGCTCGGTGCAGTAATGACATTCATTCGCAGCCCTGCTTACTGGTAGCCACTGCCACCTCTTGCACAACCGGAATGCCGGAGGCTGCGCCCGGCTTAACTGGCTCAAGGTTTTTGCCTGGGTTACAGCTGCTTACATCAGGGCAGCACTCATTGACACCGGCACAGCAATTCTCGGTAAGGTAAGCAAGCAGTGTATTCATTGCCTGATAATTCGCTGAGTAATAAATAAACCTGCTGACTTGCCGTGAGGAAATCATGCCAGCGTTGCTTAATTCTTTCAGGTGGAAAGAAAGCGTGCTTGGCGGAATGTTAAGCCTCTCCCCTAAGCTTCCAGCTGGCACGCCGTCCGCCCCTGCTTGCACGAGTACGCGAAATATCTCCAGGCGCGCTGCTTGCGCGATGGATGAAAGTTGTGTCACTGCTGATTGAATATCCATAGATTCCATATTTCCATAAATATAGAAATAATACAAGAAGACTGACAGACATATTTAAGGACTAAATATCCCTTTACATTTTCAACCTGCCATAAAAACTGCGCCATTTGCCAGTCAATATCGCTTTCACCAAGTTGCATTAAGAATTTAAATGATTTATGTAAATTGAAAAACAAAGGGCAAATACTGCGTTTCGTCATAGAAATGGAGTATAAATCCGCTCTTTTTCGGCTAATCCTTTTTTGGGTGTTCAGTATTTAATAGTGAGGTATAAAAACCGCACATGGTTAAACCAAACATTCTCATTGAGGGCAACACTTATGAGTATCGATTTTCTGAATAAACTGACTGGCAAAGCGTCTAAAGCCAACGACACCAGGCAGCGCGATGATGCCGGGCAGATTCAAGCCATTCATCAAGTCATGGGCGTGATTGAGTTTGACCTGCAAGGCAACATCCTGGCGGTCAATGATAATTTTGCCGCAGTGACTGGTTACAGCAAACAGGAAATCGTGGGCCAGCATCATGAAATGTTTGTCGAACCCAGCTACAAGAAAAGCGCGGAATATAAGCAGTTCTGGGATAACCTGGGTCGCGGCCAGGCAGACAACGGCCAGTTCAGGAGACTAGGTAAAGGCGGCAAGGAAATCTGGCTGGAAGCCAGTTATGTGCCGATGACCGATGAAACAGGCAAGCCGTTTAAAGTCATTAAATATGCATTCGACATCACAGTTGAAAAACAGCGTGATGCCGAATCACAAGGACAAATCGCCGCTATCAACAAAATCATGGGCGTGATCGAGTTTGACCTCAAGGGCAATATCCTGGCGGTGAATGAGAATTTTGCCGCCGTCACCGGTTACAGCAAGGAAGAAATCGTCGGCCAGCACCACAGCCTGTTTGTTGAATCCGCTTACAAAAGCAGCGCGGAATACAAACAGTTCTGGGATGACCTGGGCAACGGCAAAGCCAGTGAAGGCCAGTTCAAACGCGTAGGCAAAGGCGGTAGGGAAATCTGGCTGCAAGCCAGCTATAACCCTATTTTTGATGCGACCGGCAAGCCATTCAAGATAGTGAAATATGCGACCGACATCACCGGTGCACAACGCAGGAATTCAGATTACGCAGGCCAGATCAGTGCCATAGGCAAAGTCATGGGCGTGATCACTTTTGACCTGAAAGGTAATATCACTGACGTGAACGACAATTTTGCCGCCGTCACCGGTTACACACGCGAAGAAATCGTGGGCCAGCACCATAGTCTGTTTGTTGAACCTGCTTACAGGAATAGCGCGGAATACAAACAGTTCTGGGAGAAGCTTGGACGCGGTGAAGCGAATGAAGGACAGTACAAGCGCGTCGGTAAAGGTGGCAAGGATATCTGGTTACAGGCAAGCTACAACCCTATTTTCGATGCCGCCGGCAAGCCTTTCAAGGTGGTGAAATACGCCACTGATATCACCAAAGATAAACTGAAGAACGCAGACTTCTCGGGCCAGATTGAAGCCATAGGCAAAGTCATGGGTGTGATCACGTTTGACCTGACCGGCAAGATCACCGACGTTAATGACAATTTCGCCAAGGTCACCGGCTACAGCAAGCAAGAGATCATCGGCCAGCACCACAGTATGTTTGTGGAAAGTGCTTACAAAAACAGTGCCGAATACAAACAGTTCTGGGAAAACCTGGGTAACGGCAAGGCCGACGAGGGCCAATACAAACGCGTAGGCAAAGGTGGCAAGGAAGTCTGGTTACAAGCCAGCTACAACCCTATTTTTGATATCGATGGCAAACCGTTCAAGGTGGTGAAATACGCGACCGATATCAGCAGCAAAGTGGCCGAAGCCAACGCCATGAAACAGGCTGTACACGAAACTACTGAAGTGGTTGCAGCGACCAAAAGTGGCGACCTGACTCAAAGGATAGCCACTGATAACAAGCAAGGTGAAATCAAGACGCTATGCGAAGGTGTGAATACCATCGTCGATGAAATGACCGATATCCTGTCTGCGATCAAAATCGCTGGTGAAGCGATCAATTCGGCAGCCACCGAAATTTCACATGGTAATAATGATTTATCGCAACGCACCGAAGAGCAAGCCAGCTCACTGGAAGAAACTGCTTCCAGCATGGAAGAAATTGCGTCTAATGTGAAAAACAATGCTGAAAATGCACAGCAGGCCAACGCTATGACTGACCAGGCCAGCAGCATCGCGGCCAAAGGCGGTGAGGTATTTGGCAAAGTGGTTTCTACCATGTCAGAAATTACCGAAAGCTCTTCACGCATTGAAGAGATCATTTCCGTCATCGACAGCATTGCTTTCCAGACCAATATCCTGGCGTTAAACGCAGCGGTTGAAGCCGCGCGAGCCGGCGAACAAGGCCGTGGTTTTGCCGTGGTGGCCAGCGAGGTGCGTAACCTGGCACAACGCTCTGCCAGCGCCGCCAAGGAAATCAAATTGCTGATTAATGATTCGGCCACCAAAGTCGCCAATGGCTCTTTATATGTAGAACAGGCCAGCGGCACCATGGAAGACCTGGTGACCGTGATTGACCGCTTCTCGCAACTGATCAGCGAAATCACTGCTGCTTCAGTAGAACAAAGTAGTGGCATAGACCAGATCAATATTGCCGTGAATCAAATGGATGAAGTCACCCAGCAGAATGCCGCACTGGTTGAAGAAGCCGCCGCAGCGGCGATGTCACTGGTGAATCAGGCCGAAAAACTGCAGGAAACCGTGAGCCATTACCAATTTCAGAGTACTGCAAGCAGCGGATCATACGCAAAAACCTCTAAAGCGCAATCGCCATCCAGAAGCCAGAGCTATGCAAAAAAAGTCAGAACCGGCACCAATGATGCTGGCTGGGATGCTTTTTAAAGCCAAGGCATTGATGAAAGCTTAAAAAAGCCATGTAACTACCTCCAACCCGCCTGCTGGCGGGTTTTTTTGTACCTGTGCAGCCCGCAAGCGCTTAGCCGTACAAGGTATTGTGATTGTTTATAAAAACCATCTCTTCCCGATCATTTTCTGGACTTCATCACAAAAAAAAGTCATCAAAGACGTGTTTTTCCAGCCATAAATGCACAATACATTTACGGCAATTAATTGAAGTATAAATACCTCTCTATTTCAGCAGTTAAAAACCTAACACTTATATTAATATAAATTAAATTTAGTTGATCTTAATTATGACCAAGGGACATTTGTATGCTCAATATTTTTAATGGTATTAAGAATTCCAGCAAAGAGCAGTTACTCAAGCAAATTGACCTTGCTGGTCAGATAGACGCTATCCATAAAGTGATGGGCGTCATCGAATTTGATCTGCAAGGCAATATACTTGCAGTCAATGATGGCTTTGCGGCTGTGACGGGTTATCGTGCTCAAGACATTGTCGGGCAACATCACAGCATGTTTGTCACAACGGAGTATAAAGCCAGCACAGAATACAAGCAGTTTTGGGAAAAGCTGGCCCTCGGTGAATCCAATGATGGCCATTTCAAACGCGTAGGTAAAGATGGCAGGGAAATCTGGTTACACGCCAGTTATAACCCGATCTTTGACACAGATGGTGCACCCTTCAAAGTGGTGAAATATGCCACCGATATCACCCAGGAAAAACTCAAGAACGCTGACTTTTCAGGCCAGATTGAAGCCATTGGTAAAGTGATGGGGGTGATCGAATTTGATCTCAAGGGTAACATCCTGTCAGCCAATGACAATTTCGTCGCAGTGACCGGCTATAGCGCGCAGGAAATCGTAGGCAATCATCACAGCATGTTCGTGGCAGCTGAATATAAAAACAGTGCCGAATACAAACAGTTCTGGGAAAACCTGGCGCTGGGTGAAGCGCACAACGGGCAATACAAACGCTTCGGCAAAGGCAACCGTGAAATCTGGCTGCAAGCCAGTTACAACCCGATTCTGGATATGGATGGCAGGCCATTCAAGGTAGTGAAATATGCTACCGATATCACGCGTGAAAAACTCAGGCAAGCTGACTTCTCAGGCCAGATTGCCGCCATTGGTAAAGTGATGGGGGTGATCGAATTTGACCTCAAAGGCAATATCCTTTCGGTCAATGACAACTTTGCCGCAGTCACAGGTTACAGCGCCCAGGAAATCGTAGGCAACCATCACAGTATGTTTGCCACGCCTGAATATAAGAACAGTGCAGAATACAAGCAACTCTGGCAAACACTTGCCCAGGGTGTCGCCAATGATGGCCAGTATAAACGTATTGGTAAAGGCGGCCGGGAGATCTGGTTACAAGCCAGCTACAACCCGATTTTTGATATGGACGGTAAACCGTTCAAGGTAGTGAAATACGCCACCGATATCACCCGGGAAAAACTGCAATATGCTGATTTTTCAGGCCAGATTGCCGCCATCAGCAAAGTGATGGGCGTGATTGAATTTGACCTTAAAGGCAATATCCTGGCAGTGAATGATAACTTTGCCGCAGTCACCGGTTACAACGCGAAAGAAATCGTCGGGCAACACCACAGCATGTTTGTGGAAGCTAGTTACAGAGGCAGCCAGGAATACAGGAATTTCTGGGCGAATCTGGGCCTTGGTCAACCTGATAGCGGGCAATACCAGCGAGTTGGTAAAGGCGGTAAGGAAATCTGGCTACAGGCGACTTACAACCCTATTTTTGATATGGATGGCAAACCGTTCAAAGTGGTGAAATATGCCACCGATATCAGTGCCAAAGTCAAGGAAACCCATGCCATGAAACAGGCGGTGGATGATGTCGTGCGTTACACCCAGACCGGCGATCTGACCCACAGGATCCCTACTTCGGATAAATCCGGCGAAATCAAACAACTGTGTGAGGGCATCAACATCATCATCGATGCCATGACCGGTATCCTTTCCATCGTTAAAACATCTGGTGAAACCATCAACCTGTCTGCCTCGGAAATTTCCATGGGCAACAATGATTTGTCGCAACGCACCGAGGAACAGGCCAGTTCGCTGGAAGAAACCGCAGCCAGCCTGGAGGAAATCGCCGCGACCGTCAGACACAATGCCGAAAACGCCAAGCAGGCAAACATCATGACCAGCAAAGCCGGTGAGGTAGCCAACCGTGGCGGTGAGGTATTCGCCAAAGTCGTGCAAACCATGTCGGAAATCACCGAAAGTTCTTCGCGTATTGAAGAAATCATCACCGTGATTGACAGCATTGCCTTCCAGACCAATATCCTGGCCCTGAATGCGGCGGTAGAGGCGGCGCGTGCCGGTGAACAAGGCCGCGGATTTGCGGTAGTTGCCAATGAGGTACGCAATCTGGCGCAACGTTCGGCAACAGCGGCGAAGGAAATCAAACACTTGATTGGCGATTCTGCCAGTATCGTTGCCAATGGCTCGCAATACGTAGATCAGGCCAGTGGCACCATGGAAGAAATGCTGCAATCCATTAAAAATGTGTCTGCCATCATTTCTGAAATCACCGCTGCATCGGCCGAGCAAACCACAGGCATAGACCAGATCAACGCGGCCATGAACCAGATTGATGAAGTGACACAGCAAAATGCTGCGCTGGTTGAAGAAGCGGCTGCCACTGCCATGTCACTGGTTGAACAAGCCCATAAACTGACCGACACGGTGAACCAGTACAAACTACCAGAAGCACGCCCTGCCTATCAGGGTAAAACAGTCAGCAAAGAAAGTTACAAGATCGCAGCTGCAGCGTAACGCAGGAGCAGCTGCCCTGCGATGCTTTAAAGACAATTGCCAGATTAAATAGCTAACGAGACTTTCATTTGGTACCTTGCATGGCTCCTGCAAGGTACTTTTTTTTATTTCACGCTGCATATTCCCGTGCTTTTTCCAGCATACCGCAAGCCAGCAACCACTGGTCTTACGCTGAGGTATCAATACTCTTTAATGGCCGTATAGATCCTGGGTCTTGTAGTTAGGCCCGAAGAATTCTTTCATCAGGAAATCTTCCAGCCCGGCACTGTCAGCAGGCCTTGCAGATAAAGTGACGGTACGCCCCAGGCGGTTGGATATCCAGTCAAAATCACCATTGTAGTGCTCGCGGATGATTCCGATCATGCGGCGTATCATGACCAGCCGGATATCCTCACCACTGCCCGCTTCCACCTGGTAGAACTGGGTATTGGCCGACGTGTAATCGTTGACCCAGCCTTTAAAGCTGAAGCTTGCGTTGTAAGGATCCATACGCTTGATCGAGAACAGGCCATTGGTGCCGACCTTGAGATTGTTCATAATGTTTTTGGTGCGACGCTCATCTTCTGAAGGCCCGCGCTCGGCCGCCGCTGCCGCATCGTTGATTTCCTTGGCGGCCATTTCTTCAGAATTCCGATCAGATTGCCTGCGTTTGATCATGCTGGAAAAATCTTCCACCGGTGGTGGTGTCTGTTGGGGCGTAGGCTGAGGACGTGGTTGCGGTTTTGGCTCAGGCAACTTGAACGTACTATTCGGGTTCTGCGACTGGATAATCTTCTTTGGCAGCTTGGGCGCTTCTTTAGGCTGTGGCTTGGGTTTTGGCTGCGGCTTGGGCGGCTCGGGCAATTCCAGCGGCGGTTCAATCACCTTGGGCGGGCTGGCAGCAGGCTTGCCAGGGTTCAGCACAATGCTTAACGGCGATTGCGATGATTCTTCCATCGGTTTCAGCAAGTCGAGTATAAAGCCCCAGAACAGAATCGCATGAAACAGCAGCGACAGCAAAAAGCCCCACATCAGCCTGGCAGGGATGCGTAACACACGGTCCCGCTGCTTGGGTTTCAGCCAGTTGGGCGTGCTAAAGGGTTCAAATGGGGAGGACTTTTGCATGAACAGGATTAATCACAGAGGTTGCTGATGTCACGCATGACTATTGTATTTCTTGCCAAAGTTTTTCGAGTCTTTTGATTGAGACAGGATAAGGCGTTCTTAATTCCTGTGCAAATAATGATACACGTAACTCCTGCAACTGCCACGCAAAGTCTTGTAACCCGCTTGTTACAGACAGGTTGGCTTTACGCAGTTGCTCTATCTTCTGCTGCCAGCGCTGCTCCAGTTGCACAATCGCCTGCGCATGCTTGCCATCCCGCTCTATACTGGTCGGATATTTATCGATACGCATGCGGATGGCTTTTAAATAGCGTGGAATATGCGGTAGATATTCCCACGGTGTGCGGCTAAAGCACCCGTGATAGACCAGCGCCTGCAATTGTTGTTCACATTCACGTTTGATTTTCTGCGTCACCGGCGTCATTTTCTGCAATTGCGCGGTTAATGCCTGGTATTCGCTGGCAATCAGTTGCACTTGCCTTGTCAGCGCTTCCGCCACCGCCGGCAGGCGGGTGCGTGCACGCTGTTTGAGTTGCATGAACTCGGCATTGGTACGCGGCAGCTCATCATCGGCAATAAACGCACGGTCGGCAATCGCTTGCAGCATGTCTTCACGCAACTGGTCAGGGTTCATGACCGAGCGCAACAACAAGGCATACTGGTTAAAACCCGGCAGGCTTTTTTCCAGCTGCTTCATCTGCTCCTTGAGCTCGAAGCGCATCAAGCGGCACACGCCTTTACGGTGTGCCTGGGCTGCCATCTCCGGCGTATCAAACAATTTGACGGCCACACTATCCTGGTTATCTTCCACCGCCGGGTAACCGGTCAACTGACGGCCATCTTTGCTGAAGGTCAGCGTTTGCGGCAGGTCACCAAAGTCCCATTGCTTGAGATCAGTCTTTTCAATATCCGGCGAGCCGCTACGGAAAGTCAGTTGCGCGGCAGAACCCAGTTGCTTCTTGAGCGTATTCCAGTCGCGGCCCATGCCAAGCTCGCGGCCTTTTTCATCCACCACCCTGAAATTCATCAGGTGATGCGCATCCAGCCCGGCCAGATCAAACTCTTCCGGCTTCAGTTTGAGTGAAGTTTTTTGTTCGACAAACTGTGATAAGGCTGGTAATAACGCGCCTACTGGTTGGTGTTTCTGCAAAAAGCCAGTCACAAAATCAGGCACCGGCACACATACACGTCGCAAGGTCTTGGGCAGTGCTTTGATCAAGGCCGTAAGCTTGTCACGTATCATGCCCGGCACCAGCCATTCAGTTACGTTTGCATCCAGTTGGTTCAACAGCGCTAACGGGATGGTCGCTGTCACGCCATCCAGCACGTGGCCAGGTTCAAACCGGTATTTCAAGGGCACGCTTTCGCCGTCTATGGTCATCTGTTCGGGGAACTGCACCTCCGTAATCGCATTGGCGCCGTGGCGCATCAAAGACTCACGCGTCAGGTATAACACTTTCGGATTGATTTTTTCAGCATCCTGCCGCCACTTCTCGAACGAAATGCCGTTGAAAACACGATACTGCTCGCTGATTTCAGGCACCACCTTGTCATAGAACGCAAACAGCTGATGCTCATCAATCAGCACATCCTGGCGGCGCGCCTTATGCTCCAGCGCTTCCACCTCTGAAATCAGGCAGCGGTTAGCTTCCTGGAAAGGCGCACGCGTATCGAACTCCATATTGGCAAGCGCTTCTCGGATAAAAATCTCGCGCGATTGCTCAGCATCTACCGGGCCATAATGCACCCGCCGTTTCGGCACGATGGTCAGGCCATACAGGCTGACGCGCTCCCACGCCACCACTTGCGCGGTCTTGCGGTCCCATCGCGGGTCGCTGTAATGGCTTTGCGTCAGGTCACGCGCCCCGCCCTCATGGGCGACTGGTTCAATCCAGTCCGGGTCTATTTTGGCGACGATGCGTGCATATAACTTGGTTGTATCTACCAGTTCCGCGGCGATCACCCATTTAGGGCGGCTTTTTTTCAATGCTGAACCTGGTGCAATGGTGAAACGGATGCCACGCGCACCGGCGTAGGTTTCGCCGTCACCATCCTTGAAACCGATATTACCCAGCAAACCGGATAGCAAAGCCTTATGCACCTGCTCATAGCTGGCTTCCTTATCGCCCAGTTTGAAGTCCATTTCCTCAACCATTTCGCGCAGTTGCGCGTGCAACTCGCGCCACTCTTTCAGGCGCAGAAATGAAAGGAAAGACTGGTGACACTGGTTCAACAAGTCTTTATTTGATTTTTTTGTTTTGAGCGCCTGGTCATACCAGTCCCACAATTTGAGATAACTCATGAAATCAGAGTCATCTGCCTTGAATTTAGCGTGCGCCTGATCAGCCGCTTCGCGTTTATCCATAGGCCGTTCACGCGGGTCCTGCATGCTCAGCACACTGGCGATAATCAATATCTCGCGCAGGCAGCTTTCTTTTTTCGCCGCGAGTATCATGCGCGCGACACGCGGGTCCAATGGCAGGCGCGCCATTTGCCGGCCGATCTCGGTAATCTCGCGCCGCTCGGTTACGGCGCCCAGCTCCTGCAGCAACTGGTAACCATCACTGATCAAACGCGATGAGGGCGCTTCAATAAAAGGGAATTCGGCGACATCCCCCAGGCGCAAATCGGCCATGCGCAGAATGACACTGGCCAGCGAACTGCGCAAAATCTCAGGTTCGGTAAACTCCGGGCGCTGGTTGAAATCTTCTTCAGAATACAGGCGCACGCAAATACCACTGGACACCCGGCCACAACGCCCTGCCCGCTGTTTGGCCGCTGCCTGCGAGATCTTTTCAATCTGTAATTGCTCGACCTTGGCACGCGGGCTGTAACGGTTTACCCGCGCCAATCCGGCATCAATCACATATTTAATCCCAGGCACCGTCAGTGAGGTTTCTGCGACGTTGGTCGCCAGCACGATCCGGCGCTGCCCGCTGGGGCGGAAAATCTTTTGCTGGTCTTCAATACTCAGCCGCGCAAACAAAGGCAGTATCTCGGCTGACTTCAGCTTGAGCGAACGGCCCTGGTTTTTACGCAGATGGTCGGCAGTATCGCGGATCTCACGCTCACCCGGCAAAAACACCAGGATATCGCCATCACCCTGCCGCAACAGGTCCTCAGCAGTATCGAGGATGGCGTCTTCCATCACCTCCTCTTCGTCATCCTCCTCCAGCCAGCGGGTTTCCGTGCGTGGTGGCTTGCGCTTGATACCCATCAGGTCCTGCGCAAAACGGTCTATATCGTCCAGCCCGTCATCAATCGGCACTTCCACCGCCACCATGGTGGTTTTATTGCCGAGCGGCCGGTAGCGGATATCCACCGGATAGGTGCGGCCAGACACTTCAATGACGGGTGCGCCATTGAAATGACTGGAGAAACGGTCGGCATCAATTGTCGCCGAAGTGACGATGATTTTCAGGTCGGGCCGCTTTGGTAATAACTGCTTGAGGTATCCCAACAGAAAATCGATGTTAAGGCTGCGTTCGTGCGCCTCATCGATAATAATGGTGTCATAGCCATTGAGGAATTTATCGCTTTGCGTTTCCGCCAGCAAAATACCGTCGGTCATCAGTTTGACGTAACTGTTTGCGGAGAGTTTATCGTTAAAACGCACCTTGTAACCTACGACCTCGCCCAGCGGACTTTTCAGTTCCTGTGCGATACGGGTGGCGACGGAACGCGCCGCAATCCGGCGGGGCTGGGTATGCCCGATCAGGCCGCTGACGCCACGTCCCAGTTCCAGGCAGATTTTAGGTAACTGTGTGGTTTTACCGGAGCCGGTTTCACCGCAGACAATCACCACCTGGTGCTTCTGGATCGCCGCCGCGATTTCGTCTTTCCTGCCGCTGACAGGCAACTCTGGCGGGTATTCTGGTTTAGGTACCGCGGCTAAGCGCGCCTGCAATCTTTGTTGCGAGGCATGTACCTTTTGTGCGATCTCTGCCAGGGCTTTATCGATAGATTTGTTTTGCTTTACGGCATCGCGCAACTGGTTTAAACGGCGTTTCAGCGGGAAGCGGTCAGCCAGCATGCATTGCGGAAGTTGTTTTTCGAGTTGGCTGATGAGTTGTGCGGGGAAGACAGCGGTCATAGGGGTGGGATTTTAACATGCCGGTGATTAAAGCTATTCATGGTTAGCGTTGAGATCAGCAGGGAATTTTCAGGATCGATGTAATGTTTCTTTTCGCCTGCAGGCGAGTTACTTTTCTTTGCTTGCACAAAGAAAATGTAACCAAAAGAAATGCACCCTAGCTTCCGCTTGCTTCCTGCGTTGCTCATCAACGTGGGCGGCCAACGAAACTCGCCCTAGTGGCTTGCAAAAATCGCAAGCCACCGCGGAACTCAAACAGTCGCGGGCCGAAAACTCCCACGCTGACTGCGCTACTCGGCGCGTCAGATAGGGGCCCGTTTAAAACCACCACGATGAAACGATGGCGGTACGCAATTGGCAAAGGGCGCTAAGTGGTCTTTTCAATCTCAAGACCAAGCTAAACAATCAAGTACGTTGTTTTGTCTTTTGGCTTTGTTTTATTCCAATGGTTAAGCGGGATGCCATGCAAAGAATCTTTATTTCGTAAAAGCGTGTAGTTTTCACGGGCCCCTATCTGACGCGCCGAGTAGCGCAGTCAAAACAAGATTAAGGGAGCGTTTGTTTGAGTCCCGCAGCAGCTCACGTATTGAGTGAGCTGCCAGGTCGAGTTTCGCGACCGCTTGTTTTGACGAGCAACGCAGGGATAAAAGCGGAAGCTAGGGTGCCCTTTCTTTTGGTTACTTATTCTTTGGGCAAGCAAAGAAAAGTAACTCGCCGAGTGGCGAAAGAAAGTGGTGAATAATCTAAGAAATACTTATTAAAATTAAATCCAAAGCAGTGCAGGACTCGCTCTTCTATTGTCCTCAAGCGAGGGATTAACATTGCCTGGATTCTGGACTCCGCCAGAATGACGACCTAAAAACCATTCAGCAAAGCAGAGATTCCAACAATTACCTTCTAACACACTCCTCCACGCCCGTATTCCCACCTTTAAACGCCGGTTCAAAATAAAACTTCCTGAACATTAACTGCCCCTTAGATCCCTTCTTGAACTCCGCAATACCGGTACCAAAATCCTGCGTCTTACCCCCATACTCACCATTCTCCACCGGCAAGGCAAAATGCATCGCCGCATGCATGCCATGTGCCGCCGCATGTCCTTTATAGATGCCATAATCAGGGACCTCCAGCTGAAAGTCATAACTGGTATCTGCACCCTTGCTATGTTCCTTGCGCAACTTCATCGTCACTATGCCGGTATATTCACCTTCATGTGCATCCTCGCCGCGGCAATCATAGATGCCGCTCAGATCAACCGCATTAGCATTGGTGACCAGTAATCCCAGCATCAGCGCTGCAAAATATTTCATATTCTTTTCCTAACATTATTCAGGTGGGCGCACCCGTACAAAGCTGGCAAATTTTGGTTTGCCTTTTTTGGTGATATCCCGGTAAGTATAAGTGACCTGGCTGCCGACTGGTGGTGGATTCGCACGTTCTGCATCAGTAAAACCTGTGCCTAGCTTGAACTGCAATCCATCCGGCATTTCTACCAATAATGCGCCCATTTTACCTACATATTTGCCTTTGCCAGGTACGTGCGCGATGACTTTAGCTTCGGCATCCAGTTGCGGCTTGAGTTTGAGTAAAGCATGATTACGGCCGGTGAGATATGGCGCATCAGCACGATGCAACATCAGCCCTTCCCCATGTTTGGCAACCACGCTATCGAGTGTGCGTTTAAGGGATTGTTCATCTTGCACCTGAAATTGTTTAATGGCTTTCAGGTAGGGGCTGTTTACTTTTCGTGCGAGTTGCTCCAGCTGCCAGGCGCGATCTGAGAACGAGCCTGCTGCATCCGGTAGCTCGAATACGTAATAAGTCACTTTTTGCCATGCAGCATCTTCCGGCACTGTTTGCCTGACGGTAGCCGACAGTAACTCGAATTGGCCGCGCGCTATCCACAACTCGCCATCCAGTGCCTGAGCGGAAAATTGTTTAGTAAACCAGACTGGTGCGTGAATCGGGTGCCCCTGACGGCTGACTAATTGCTTGCCATCCCAGACTGCGCGGATGCCATCCAGCTTTTCGCTTACCAGGTATTCGCGGACATCTAAACCTTGCTGGTAAATGTGTGCCAAGAGGATATCCGGCGCTTTAGCAAAAACTGGGAAAACCCACAAAGTGAATACCAAAAGAAGGCAGGTTTTGATATAAGACATTAATCACCCCTGATAATTAATTTAAATTAACAGGAGTAAACTACATCAAACGGGTGATTCCGGCAATATTTCTTATCGATAACGCTGAGAAATTAAATTGTTTTTTTATTTAAAAATCATAGTACTTGGCACCATAATTTATCGTGATGCATGAGGTCCATCCATAAGGCGATCAAGCTCAATACAACCAGCATCATGCCGCTGATACGCATGCCGGTGGTTTCTTTAAACCATGCTGGTAATGCTTGCTGGCCTGACTGCCACAGCACAGGCGCGATCGCCATCACGGTGGCAGAACCGATAGCGAATGCCATCATCACCAATGCACCTTGTAACCATTGAGATTGCAGGGATGCCAGCATCACGGCCGAATAAAGTAGCCCGCACGGTAATAAGGCCCAGACCATGCCGGTGAACAGGAAATTAAATCTGGCGTGTCGGGTATGCTGTTTGATCCACACCCATACCTGTTGTGCGCCCTGCACCGCCCATTGTGGCTGCTTACCGGTGACCAGTAACAAAAAGCCCCAGGCAAAGATCAGGGTGTGCGAGAAAGTCCATAAGGGCTGGAATACCTGGCTTTGCCCAGATAACCAGGCCAGGCCACGCAAACTTTGTGCAGCTAATGCGCCCAGCATGCCATAACCGAGCATACGGCCCAGGTAAAAGCTCCAGGGAACGGTTTTGACTATGCGTATCGGGATGGATTTAGCGTTGGAGGGTGACTGCATGGCGCCGCAAGCTGCACCACACATGGCAATGCAGTGAGGCCCGCCTGCCAGCCCCATGACAAAGGCGGTCAGGAGTAAACTGGCTAACATGCCGGCAGTTTAAAGGATTTTGGAAAACCTTGCACGGTTGGCATCGTGCTGTAAATAACGGTCAAAAACCAGGGCAATGGCGCGGATAAAGAACCAGCCCATGTCGGTGACTTTAATCCCATCCTCTTCCAATATAACTAAGCCCTGTTTTTCTTTTTCTAAAAGTTGTTGAAGCTCATACTTAAAGTATTCTCTGAAGTTGGTCATGTAGGATAATTCGATGGATTCATAACTTAATTCACCATGACACATGATGGCCATAATCACCGCACGGCGTATGAGGTCATCACGGCTGAGCGCCAGGCCACGGACAATCGGCAATTGTTGCTGGTCCAGAAAGTCATAATACTCTTCCAGCGTTTTGGCGTTCTGGCTGTAAGTCGCCCCCATTTTACCAATCGCTGACACACCTAAAGCCAGAATATCCTGGTCGGCCATGGTACTGTAGCCCTGGAAGTTGCGGTGCAACCTGCCCTGCTGTTTGGCGGTGGCGAGCGCATCTTCAGGCAAGGCAAAATGATCCATGCCTATGTAGACATAACCCGCCTGCATCAACTGCTGAATCGCTTCGGACAGCATCTGGATTTTGTCGACGGCATTGGGCAGATCTTCCTGCAAAATACGCCGCTGTGGTTTGAAACGTGATGGCAAATGCGCGTAGCCGTAAAGTGCGATGCGATCTGGTCGCAGGGTGATGATCTGGGAAATGGTCTGCCTGAAAGTGACAGGTGTTTGTTTGGGCAAACCGTAAATCAGGTCGGTATTCAGTGACTGAAAACCCATCTCGCGCGCCTGGCGCATCAGGGTGGCGACTTGTTTGTAAGTCTGGATGCGATGCACGGCTTCCTGCACATCGGCATCAAAATCCTGCACCCCAAAACTCAGACGGTTAAAGCCAAGCTGCCGCAAATGTTGCAGACGTGCCTGGTCTACCGTGCGTGGATCTATTTCAACCGAATACTCCCCTTCGGCACTGAACGAAAATGCTTCTTTCAGCATGTGTATCAGACGGGATAATTCTTCATCATTGAAGAATGTAGGCGTACCGCCTCCCAGATGTAACTGGTTAACTGGTTGCTGCTGACCTAATGGTTGCAGATGCAAATCCAGCTCGCGTTGCAGGTAGTCCAGGTAAATTGCGCTTTGCTCATGGCGCTTGGTCACAATCTTGTTGCAGGCACAGTAAAAACACAGCGACGCACAAAACGGGATATGCACATATACCGATAGCGGTTGCGTCCAGCTGTTGATATTGCGCTGTTCGATCGCCTTGCAATAGGCCGTGGCATCAAACGCCTCAACAAATCTGTCGGCCGTCGGGTAAGAGGTATAACGTGGCCCCGAAACGTCGTAGCGCTCGATATGCTCCTGCGTAATCATCAACGGTTGTTTCATGGTAGCTGGCAAACTGTTTCCTGTCCGGGTGGGATGACAGTCACTTTGCCACAAAGTAATTGGCGGCTACTTGATGCAGATCAAATGGATAGCGGTCGTGCGCGTGCACAATGGGGTCACATATAAAAACGGGAAGAGAACTCGCATCATGCTCAATGAAACATCAGGCCAGGACGCGTATAATTTGGCAGATACTCAACTCCAGTCCAGGATTGCCGCTATGCATGCCGAGCCAAGGCCAATTGAACACCAGCAAGCCGAAGCCAAACAACTGGAATCCAGTTTCAAGGTCGCCTGTTCTAACTGCAATCTGCGTGAACTTTGCCTGCCCGTTGGCCTGAGCACAGACGAAATGCAGCAGCTGGATGGCATGGTTGCGAGCCGCAAAAAAATCAAGCAAGGTGGGCATTTGTATAGCAGTGGTGATGCTTTCACCATGCTGTACGCGATCCGCACCGGTTTTTTTAAGACCTGCGTGGTTTCTGAAGATGGTCGCGAACAAGTGACAGGTTTCCAGATGGCCGGTGAAATCATAGGTCTGGATGGCATCGTCAGCGACAAACATAACTGCAATGCCATTGCGCTGGAAGACGCCGAAGTCTGCGTGATGCCTTTTAATCATGTGGAAGACCTTTCACGGCAAATCCCCATGCTGCAACGCCATGTACACAAAATCATGAGCCGCGAAATCGTGCGCGAGAATGGTGTCATGATGCTGTTAGCAAACATGCGCGCTGAAGAGCGCCTGGCGGCATTTCTGTTAAATCTATTACAACGCCTGCACGCCAGGGGTTACTCCAAAAGCGAGCTGATTTTGCGTATGACGCGTGAAGAAATCGGTAGCTATCTGGGCATGAAGCTGGAAACCGTCAGCCGCACGTTTTCCAAGTTCAGCGAAGAAGGCATCATCGAAGTCAAACAGAAGAATATCCGCATCCTCGATCACGACAAACTGAAAGCGATCTTTAACGCCAGCACCTGCTAAGCCAGGTTTTCCAGGATGGAAGCTCAAGCACTATTCTGTGAGCTCACTGCCTATGCGGCGACGCGTGACTGGCAATATATCTACCCGGTCTGGTCACGCCGGGCACAAGGCATTTCCATAGGCATTAACCTGCATCCCAACCATTGCTGCAACTGGCATTGCATTTACTGCCAGGTGCCAGGCTTGCAGCGCGGCCCGTCACCTGTTATCGCTATGCAGATACTGCAAGCTGAGCTGCAAGAATGTTTGGACTGGATCACAGAGCAATCAATGGCGCATGGGGTTGATCCCTTATCATCTCTCATACAGGACATTGCCTTTGCAGGCGATGGCGAACCAACTACTTCACCCCAGTTTCCTGAAGCTTTAAAGGTCGTTAACCACATCCTCAAGCATCATCAGCAGCCTGTATTAGTCAGGCTGATTACCAATGGCAGTCAATTGCAATATGCCCATGTTCAGCACGCCATTCAATGCTTGAACGCAATGGGCGGTGAAGTATGGTTTAAGCTGGATGCGGGAAGTGATGCCGAGATGCACGCGTTGAACGATAGCCATGTGCCGCTGGCATTGCATTTGCAGCGTTTGCAGACCTGTTGCACCCTGTGCACGACGTGGGTACAGACGGCGGTTGTCAGCAGGCAAGTCAATCAGCAGATGATCACTACGCCATCCCTGCCTGGCTATATAAAAGCGCTGGAAGCGTATCAAGGAAAGATGGCAGGTATTTTGTTATATGGCATTTCCAGGCCTAGTCAGCAAGCGGCTGCAGTGTGCTTACAGCCTACGTCAGAAAAAGTGATACAGGGTTATGCAGGGGAATTGCGCGAACATGGGTTTAATGTGCGCGCATTCAGTTAGATATACTTAGGAGTCAGCGTTTAGTCGTCAGCCGGTTTCATACCGGTTTGCGCGTGGTTGCGTGCCGCGACAGCAGGTGCCATGCCATCTCTTTCCGCATCCAGCGTTTTATTGATTTCAATCCCTTTGCGGTAGTAATCGTCTATCGGTGGATCAGGATGGGTAATCGCCAGATACAGCGTGATAAACGAAGCCACTATCACCAATGCCGGGCCACCAATAATCAGCCAGACGTAGGGATTCTGGTACCACTTTTGTGGATCAACCGTCTGTGTTCCTTTGTGCATTATGCTTTGTGCCACGTCGCTCTACTCCGTTTGTTAACCTTAATTACCTGGCTACCCATTAATTACTGGGCACGATAAATACAGATTTTTCCTTGATGGTTTCTTTGGCTTGAATATCCGTCATTTCAAAGAAGATCTTGTGCGATCCGGCGCGCGTTTCACCATCCGGCAACTGTATCTCAACAATGACATTGCGCTTCTCAAAAGGTTTAAGCGCTTTGATCTGCTGGACATTGTTATCTGAGAAATGAATGACCAGGTCAGGTAAACCGGTGACTTTCAGATCATAATCCCGCATCTCTTCAGTCTCGTTTTCCAGCTTGAGGTTATACACGTTCTCAATCTTGCCATCGTTGGTGTAACGCGCCATCACAGCGCGGTCACGTAATACGTCCAGCCTGAAATCTGCTTTGTAATAGATGCTGACTGCCATGCCCACAACCATGGTCATGAGAATAGCCGTGTAAATCAGCACACGTGGCCTTAACAATCGCGCCAGCATCTGCTGACGGCTCCAGCGGTTATCCATGCCATTTTGCGTGGTGTATTTGATCAGGCCTCTGGCATAACCCATTTTATCCATGACATCATCACAGGCATCAATACAGGCACCACAACCGATACACTCATATTGCAAACCGTTACGGATATCAATGCCGGTCGGGCATACCTGCACACAAATATTGCAATCGATACAACTACCCAGGCCATTAACGTTTTCACCGGCCTTTTTAGAACGCGCACCGCGTGGTTCACCGCGTGCTTCGTCGTATGTCACGTTCATGGTATCGCCATCAAACATGGCACTCTGGAAACGCGCATACGGGCACATATATTTGCAGACCTGCTCGCGCATATAGCCGGCGTTGCCATAGGTGGCAAAGCCGTAAAAACATACCCAGAAGGTTTCCCAGCCACCAGCCTGGAACTGCAGCAAGCTAGGCACCAGTTCACGCATGGGCGTGAAGTAACCAACAAAGGTGACGCCAGTCCATAAGCCAAATGCTATCCAGGCAAACTGTTTCAGGGATTTACGCGTGATCTTGTTGAGATTCCACTTGCTGTCATCAAGGCGCATACGTGCAATACGGTCACCCTCGATCTTCTGCTCCATCCACATGTAAATCTCGGTGTATACCGTTTGTGGACAGGTGTAGCCACACCATAACCGCCCGGCAATGGCGGTGAACAGGAACAGCGAAAGCGCAGAGACAATCAGTAGGAATGCCAGGTAAATCAAATCCTGCGGATGAAAGATCAGGCCAAACACATAAAAGCGCATGCCCTCCAGGTCAAACAGCATGGCCTGGCGGCCATCCCATTGCAGCCATGGCACACCGTAGAAAAACAGCTGCGTGACCCACACCATGACCCAGCGCCAGTTATTGTAAAAACCTGAAACGCTACGCGCGTAAACCTTGTCTTCAGATTTATAAAGCGAAAAAACCACCTCCTGCTCAGGTATGGTGGTTATTTTCACAGCGTTCTTTCCAATGTCACCCATGGATTTCTGCATGCCTTACTTGTTGGAAAGACCCCAAACATAAGCAGTCAGCAGATGGATTTGCTCAGGACTGAATTTCTCTTCCCAGGCTGGCATCTGGTTGGTTTTACCTTCATGAATACGTTTGATAATGGCCGCTTCACCCTGGCCATGTAACCAGGTGTTGTCTGTCAGGTTAGGTGCACCTATCATCTGGTTACCTTTGCCTTCAGCGCCATGGCAGGCAGCACATACCACGAATTTATCCTTACCGGCATTGGCACGACCTGAGTCATGAATGCTGCCAGACAGGCTTAATACATAGTTAGCCACGTTTTTAACGTCTTCTTCGCTACCAACAGCAGCGGCCATTGGCGGCATCATGCCGATACGACCGCCGGTGATGGTTTCCTTGATTCTTTCCGGGCTACCACCGTATAACCAGTCAGTATCAGTCAGGTTTGGGAAACCACGGCTGCCTTTGGCATCAGAACCATGACAAGCAGCGCAGTTATTCAGGAAAATACGCTTGCCGATATCTCGTGCTTCCGGGATCTTGGCAACATCTTCAACCTGCATCGCGGCATATTTGGCATACAGCGGTGCAATTTTTTCGTTGTTTTTAGCTTTTTCAGCTTCGTACTGCTTAACGGCAGTCCAGCCAAATTTACCCTGATACTCACCCAAACCCGGGAACAGGAACAGGTAAGCCAGACCAAAGATCACGGTGATGATGAACAGACCTACCCACCACATTGGCAGCGGGTTATTCATCTCTTTAATACCGTCCCACTCGTGACCATTGGTATTGTCACTGTCCAGCGTCACTTTTACGCGGCTGGCGAAAATCAGCAAGCCAACACAAAACGCAATGCCACCCAGGGTAATGGTCGAAATCCAGATCGGCCAGAATCCACTTACAAAATCATTCATGATGTTTTCCTTAACCTTTTTGCGCAGGTTTTAGTCTTGATCGAACGGCAGGTTCTGCGCGTCCTTGAAATTTTTGGAGTTACGGTTGCGCCATGCCCACACTGCGATCACTACAAACAATACAAAGGTGAGTAATGTGAACAGTATGCGTAATATGCTGATGATATCCATGGCGCGACTCCTTATTTAAGATGAGTACCTAGAACCTGCAGGAATGCCACCAGTGCATCCATTTCAGTTTTGCCTTTAATGGCAGCACTACCCTCTTTGATCTGCTCATCGGTGTATGGCACGCCTACTTTACGCAACGCAGCCATGTGGTCACCAATGGTCGCATCATCGACCAGGTTCTCATTCAACCAGGGGTAAGCCGGCATGATGGATTCAGGGACGACGTCACGCGGCTGGTTGAGGTGCACACGGTGCCAGTCATCGCTGTATTTACCGCCTACACGATGCAGGTCTGGACCTGTACGCTTGCTGCCCCACTGGAACGGGTGATCGTACACATATTCACCCGCGACTGAGTAATGGCCATAACGCAGCGTTTCAGCATGGAACGGGCGGATCATCTGTGAGTGGCAGTTGTAGCAACCTTCACGCAGGTAGATGTCACGACCAGCCAGCTGCAACGCAGTGTATGGTTGCAAGCCACGGATAGGCTCTGTCAGTGTCTTCTGGAAAAACAAAGGCACGATTTCTGCCAAACCACCGAAAGAGATGGTGATTAAAGTCAGCACGATCAACAGGAAATTGTTGGTTTCGATCTTTTCGTGCAGATTGCCACTATTTTGTTCATGAGATGCCATGAGGATTCCTTAAGCGTGAGCTACGACAGCTGGTATTTCTACCGTGGCTGGTTTGCCGCTGTTTGCTGTTTTATATGTGTTCCACAACATGATCACTAAACCGCTCATGTAGAGGAAACCACCAATCGCACGGGTGAGGTAGTACGGGAATTTTGCTTTTACGCTTTCGACAAAGGTATAAGCCAACGTACCGTCAGCGTTCATTGCACGCCACATCAAGCCTTCCATCACACCGGAAATCCACAATGCCGAGATGTATAACACCACACCAATGGTCGCCATCCAGAAGTGCACTTCAATCGCTTTCACGCTGTACATGGTTTTTTGACCGAACAGACGTGGAATCAGGAAGTACAGGGAACCGATGGAAATGAAACCTACCCAGCCCAAAGCACCAGAGTGCACGTGACCTACAGTCCAGTCAGTGTAGTGAGATAAGGCGTTCACTGTTTTGATCGCCATCATCGGGCCTTCAAAGGTACTCATACCGTAGAAAGACAGGGAAACGATCAGGAAGCGCAAGATAGGGTCTGTGCGCAGTTTGTGCCAGGCGCCGGACAAGGTCATGATGCCGTTGATCATGCCGCCCCAGCTTGGCGCGAAGAGAATCAGGGATAACACCATGCCTAAAGACTGGGTCCAGTCAGGCAATGCGGTGTAATGCAGATGGTGAGGACCTGCCCACATATAAGTAAAGATCAGCGCCCAGAAGTGAACGATAGACAGGCTGTAAGAATACACAGGACGCTCGGCTTGCTTAGGCACGAAGTAGTACATCATGCCCAGGAAACCGGCTGTCAGGAAGAAACCAACCGCGTTGTGACCATACCACCACTGCACCATCGCATCTTGCACACCTGCGTACGCAGAGTAAGACTTGAACCAGCCGGCAGGGATCGCCGCACTCTCAACGATATGCAACAAAGCCACCGCCAGGATAAATGCACCGTAGAACCAGTTAGCAACGTAGATGTGTTTGACCTTGCGGATACCGATAGTACCGAAGAACACAACGGCATAAGAAATCCATACGATTGCGATCAGGATATCGATTGGCCATTCCAGTTCACCGTATTCCTTACCCTGGGTATAGCCCAGTGGCAGGGAAATCGCCGCAGCCACGATCACTGCTTGCCAGCCCCAGAAAGTGAAACTCGCCAATTTATCGCTGAACAAGCGGGTCTGGCAGGTACGTTGCACAACATAGTATGAAGTCGCGAACAAAGCACAGCCACCAAATGCAAAAATCACGGCATTGGTATGCAGTGGTCTCAGGCGGCCGAAAGAGGTATATGACAAGCCCAGGTTTAAATCAGGCCACACCAGCTGGGACGCGATGATCACGCCCATCAATGTGCCAAACACACCCCAAACCACTGCCATGATTGCGAATTGGCGAACTACTTTATCATTGTAGGTCGCAGCCTTCACGGTTGCATCTTGCATGGATTTCTCCCAATCATTAAAACAAACACCCAACATGAAAAAACTACTTTTTTTGATGTATGCCCAATGTCGCACACATTAAGTGGCGACGATTTGACACATATCAATCCTGCTCTAATATTCGGGATCCTTCTTCTTCCAGATCCTCAAATTGTCCGGTATGGATCGCCCACCAGAAGCCACCCAGAATCACAAACACCAGCAGCACCGCCAGTGGTATCAACATAAATGCTATTTCCATAGAGCTATGCCTGACCTTTCTGCCAACGCGACTTGTCCCAATCGGTCAATCGCAATGCATTCAGCAGTACCAATAGCGAACTGGCCGCCATGCCTAACCCGGCCAACCAGGCAGGCAGCAGGCCCATGATCGCTAAAGGCACACCGGCAGCGTTATAAAGCGCTGCCCATAACAAATTTTGTTTGACGATGAGGATGGTTTTCTTGCAGTGCGAAATGAGCGAAACCAGCACACCGATATCATTACCCAATACCACCATATCGGCTTGTGCCTGCGTCAAAGGGACGCCGGTACCCATTGCAATAGAAGTATGCGCTGCTGCAATGACAGGGCCGTCATTCAAACCATCACCTACCATTAAAACTTTCCGCCCCTGTTGTTGCAGCAACATCACGTGTTGCAGCTTATCTTCTGCTTTTTGCAGACCTGACGCACTCTGAATACCGAGTTGTAATGCCAGATTTTTTACCGGCGCTATTCTATCACCAGATAACAGTTGAATATCAAGCCCTTGTGAAATTAATTGTGAAATCGCCGCCTTGGCATGTGGCTTCACCTGCTCGGTCAAGGTAAACCTCGCCACCATCACATTGCCAGCCATCAAATACACCTGGCGCTCTGCTCCACTTTCCGACTCCACCACGCCACAGAACTGTGCATTGCCCAGTTTCACTGCCACGGCAGCTTCGGCTTGCGTATCCAGGGTAGCTGAAATACCGCCACCGACGACTTCCTGCCAGTCATGCATGACCAGGTCAGTGAGGGCATCTTGTTCTACAGCATACGTATGCAGAGCCTTTGCCACCGGGTGCAGGGAGTCGCGTGTGATCGAGGCCAGTATATCCACAATCAGGGTATTGCCCCAATCCGGGTGAGCTTCAGCCAGCTGAACCTGCTGCAGGTTCTCGGTCAGCGTGCCGGTTTTATCAAACACGATGGTATCGATTTCGCTCATGGCCTGAATCGCCTGCAAGCGGCGGATCAGCACACCACCTTTGGCAAACGTGCCCGCACTCGCCAGCATCGCCGCCGGTGTCGCCAGAGACAACGCGCATGGGCAAGTCACCACCAGCACCGCGACCGCCGACATCACGGCTTTGGCCGGGTCTATAGACCACCAGTAACCAACCGCCACCAATGCGGCAAGCAACACGCCCCACAGGAAAGGTTGCGCGACTTTATCCGCCAGCAAGGCGATGCCAGGCTTTTCAGTTGATGCGGATGCCATTAAATTCACCAGCGCATGGTATTGCGTGCCCTCGCCCACCTGCTCGACCTGCATCTCAATCACTGAAGTCAGGTTGCCGGAACCGGCGATCACTTGCGCACCGGTTGCTTTCATCACCGGGTCAGATTCGCCCGTAAGCATGGATTCATCGGCACTGGTATTGCCGACTATGACCTTACCATCCGCCGCAAATATCTCGCCTGGTCGAACATACAGAATATCGCCGACATTGATATTGCTGGCCGCAATCTGCACCCACTCGCCTGTTTCACTTTTTTTCAGCACTGCATGTGGCAAGCGGCGCATCATGTTTTCCAGTGCTCCCGCAGTACGGTTGCGCAGTTTCACATCCAGCCAGCGGCCGATCAGCAGGAAACTGACGAACATGGTGAGTGAATCGTAATACACCACATCGCCCCACCAGCCGCCAGGCGCAAAGGTTGCCAATGTGCTCATGACAAACGCAGTGATAATACCAAGCGACACCGGCACATCCATTCCGAGCTGGCGCTGCTTGAGACTGATCCAGGCCTGAGACAAAAACGGCGTTGCCGAGAACAGCATCACCGGCAAGGTCAGCACCCATGAAGCCCACTTCATCAGTTGTACCATATCAGGCGCCATGTCATTGCTATCGGCGGTATAGGTGGGGTAAGCGTACATCATGACCTGCATCATGCAGAAAACGGCGACCACCAGCCGCCACAGCATCTTGCGCTGCTGGACAGTTCTATCGGTGATGGCGTTGTATTCGTTGACAGGCAATGCGGAATAACCAATCTCATCCAGATTGGCAAACCATAACGAAGGGGAGATTTTTTGTGCATCCCAGACTACGCGTACGCGTTTGGATGCAGCACTGGCATGCACGGCAAGCACGCCGGGGATTTGTTTAACAGTCTGCTCGATGCGGCCACTACAGGCGGCGCAGTGCATACCGTCAATCCAGACGTGTGAAGTCCAGATATGAGAAGCATTGGCATCACGCTGGCTAAAACGCTCCCATTCAGACTGGATATCCAGTCCTTGCCAGGGGTTTGCGCTGTTCACTACCTGCGACTTTGCCATTGCAATATGGACCATTCGTGAAACATTATACAACTTTATATTATATGATTGAATATAATATAAATCAATGTCTTAGCTGGTTTCTGAAGTGTTTATTAAGCCCGGAAACGGCTGTCTTTTCTTTGATTTAGCGCAAGCATCTGCTACGAAAAATAACGCTAACATGGCAATAGCCGAAGCCATCGGCTTCGGCACACCATCAATTTAAGTTACTTCACGCGCATGCCAGGCTGGGCACCGCTGTCAGGCGACAGAATGTATGGTCCGCCGCGCTCATCACTGGCTGCCAGCACCATGCCCTCACTCATGCCAAACTTCATCTTGCGCGGTGCCAGGTTAGCCACCATCACGGTCAGGCGTCCGACCAGAGTGGCCGGGTCATAAGCAGACTTAATCCCTGCAAAAATCTGACGCGGGTTTTCTTCGCCGATATCCAGCATTAATTTCAGCAACTTTTCTGCGCCTTCCACATGTTCGGCACTAACGATTTTTGCAATGCGTAAATCCACCTTGGCAAAGTCATCAATCGAAATATAGGCACCCTCTTCTGCTGGCTTGCTTTCGACTTTCGCCTGAGCTTTAACGACTGGCGCAGATTCAGTTGCCTGCAAGTTTTCCTTGTTGGCTTCCACCATGGCTTCGATCTGCTTGCCTTCCAGGCGCGTCACCATATGTGAATACGGCTGTATGGTTTGCGAACCCAAACCAAATGCCGCATCGGCCCACTGCAAAGGTTCCACATCGAAGAAAGCCTCTACCGCCACTGCAATATTTGGCAGCACCGGCTTCAGGTAAATCGTCAGCAGGCGGAACATTTCCAGCGCGTTACTGCAAATGGCATGCAATTCCGGTGATTTAGTTTCATCTTTAGCCACCACCCATGGCGCCGCCTCCGCTACATAGGTATTGGCTGCATCTGTCAGTTTCATAATCTCGCGCAAGGCACGCGCAAAATCACGCGCTGTAAAGGCTTCCGCAATAGCTGGTGCCGCTGCTCGCATGTCATCAATCACCGCATGCTGGGCAGGAATGATTTTGTTGTCGAACTTCTTGGCGATAAACCCGGCAGTACGGCTGGCGATATTGATGTATTTACCCACCAGGTCGCTATTCACACGCGCGACAAAATCTTCCAGGTTCAGGTCGATATCTTCCATGCTGCCATTCAGCTTGGCCGCATAGTAATAGCGTAAATACTCCGGATTCTTGACGTGATCCAGGTAACTGCGCGCCGTGATAAACGTGCCTCGTGACTTGGACATTTTCTCGCCATTCACGGTCAGGAAACCATGCGCAAATACCTGTGTCGGCGTGCGGTGACCAGAATACTCCAGTGTCGCCGGCCAGAACAAGGCGTGGAAGTAGAGAATGTCTTTACCGATAAAATGATACAGCTCGGTGGTGGAATCCTTTTTCCAGTATTCGTCAAAATCAAGACCAGCTTTAGAACACAGATTCTTGAAACTGGCCATGTAACCAATCGGCGCATCCAGCCACACATAGAAATATTTGCCTGGCGCATCCGGAATCTCAAAACCGAAATAAGGCGCATCCCGCGAAATATCCCAGTCAGATAACTTGTTCTCACCCGCCTCGCCCAGCCACTCATTCATTTTGTTAGCGGCTTCAGCTTGCAAGGTTGGCTTACCTTGGATAGCTTCGCGGCGAGTCCAGTCACGCAAAAAGTCCACGCACTCGCTCAATTTAAAGAAATAGTGCTCAGTCTCCTTACGTACCGGTGTCGCGCCGGACACGGCAGAATAAGGATTGATCAATTCTGTCGGGCTGTAAGTGGTACCGCAGACTTCACAGTTATCACCATACTGATCCTTGGAGTGACATTTAGGGCACTCGCCTTTAATAAAACGGTCCGGCAGGAACATGCTCTTAACCGGGTCAAAATACTGTTCAATCGTCTTATTGGCGATCTTGCCATTGGCTTTAAGCGCGCGGTAGATATTGCCGGATAACTGGCGATTCTCTTCCGAGTTGGTGGAATAGTAGTTGTCAAACTGCACCAGGAAATCGGCGAAATCCTGGCTATGCTCAACATGCACCTTTTCAATCAGCGCTTCCGGCGTGATGCCTTCTTTTTCCGCCCGCAGCATGATAGGTGTGCCGTGCGTGTCATCGGCGCAAACGTAATGCACAGTATGGCCCTGCATTTTCTGAAAACGCACCCAGATATCGGTTTGAATATATTCAACCAGATGCCCCAAATGGATACTGCCATTGGCATAAGGAAGTGCAGAAGTGACCAATATTTTGCGTGTCATGACACCGTAACCAAAAACTTAAAACGCTTATTTTAGCAAACCCGTTGCAGTTTCAACGAATCTTTATGCCATTCGACACTACATAATCACAAGCCTGGAAATTATATTGCCTGCGATAAGCAGGCAATATGATGTGTAGCAATGAAGCAACCATTTATTTCAGCAACATCGGCGAAATCAATAATCCTTGATTGGCCTTAGCTTTGGCAAAAACCAATCACTCTCAATTCACTAATTTTTAGGAATCAGCACAGCACTCATTGTATGAATTACACCGTTATCTGCATTGAGTTCATTGCCCGTTACTTTCACGTTATTCACTTTAACCCCCTCGGTGACTGATAACTGTAGGTCAGCACCTTCCAACGATTTAATCTTACCGGCGCTCACGTCGGCCTGAGTGATTTTGCCGGGGTAGATATGGTACGAAAGCACTTTTTTAAGTTGGTCGCTATTTGCCATCAGCGCGTTTAATTTGGCTTTAGGCAATTTGGCAAAAGCGGCGTCATCTGGTGCAAACAAGGTAATCGGCCCATCGCCGTTCAAGGTATTTTCAAGGCCCGCTAGTTTTACCGCTTTTAAAAAGGTTTTAAAGCTGCCATCTTGTTGAGCTGTTTGTAGCAAGGTATCTGCATAGGCAACACTGGAAAGGCTCATGGCCAGGGCAGTGAGTGCGAGTATTTTTTTCATGTTATTTTCTCCTGATAAATGGGTAACTTAAGTGTTCGGGCACAAATCTATGTTACCGATGTATTCACATTATCCTTGGAGCCTTACTGCTAACTTACCAGAACACACTCAATAGCTTACACCTAGCTTACTGGCCTGACGGAGAACGTGCCTTGGTCTCTAATTTAATGTCCAAATCGCATAGAGTCTGCATGACTAGGAATGCTCAATGGGGTAAGATACCCGCTCTCTTTAGTCAGGCATTACCTCAGGAATCCCAGGCATGGCCATCAGCGAATTATTGATCCAAAGTACCCTCAAACTTTGCATAGACCCGAATACCGGTAAAGACTTTATCAGTGGAAAATCCATTAAAAATATCCAGATTAATGGCAGCGATGTCAGCCTGGATGTGGTGTTGGGCTATCCGGCACAAACTCAGTTTGATGTGATTCGCCAGCAAGTGCTGGATGCACTGAGAAGTGTAGAAGGCGTAGGCAAAATCACGGTGAATGTAGGCTCCCGGATTGTCGCGCACAGTGCGCAACGCGGCGTGAATCTGCTGCCTAATGTGAAAAATGTGATTGCGGTAGCTTCTGGCAAAGGTGGCGTGGGAAAATCGACTACCTCAGTGAATCTGGCGCTGGCTTTAGCAGCGGAAGGCGCGACTGTAGGCTTGCTGGATGCTGACATCTACGGGCCCAGCCAACCGCAAATGCTGGGTATCAGTGGCCGCCCGGATAGCGCCGATGGCAAAAGCATAGAGCCTATGCGCGCACATGGTATTCAGGCGATGAGTATTGGTTTCCTGGTGGATACAGACACGCCTATGGTTTGGCGTGGCCCTATGGTGACTGGTGCATTGGAACAATTATTAAGAGATACGCGCTGGCAGGACCTGGATTATCTGGTGATCGATTTGCCGCCAGGTACCGGTGATATCCAGTTAACCTTGGCTCAGAAAATTCCAGTCACTGGTGCAATTATCGTGACCACGCCGCAAGACATCGCCCTGCTCGACGCGCGCAAAGGTCTCAAAATGTTTGAGAAAGTCGGCATCCCAATCTTGGGCATAGTCGAAAATATGAGTACGCATATCTGCTCCAACTGCGGCCATGAAGAACATATTTTCGGTGCTGGCGGTGGCGACCTGATGGCTAAAGATTACAACATCGATTTACTGGGCAGCTTGCCGCTGGACATTAATATCCGTGTGCAGGCGGATAGCGGCCAGCCGACGGTAGTGGCCTCGCCGGACAGCGCGATTACTAAAACTTATAAAGAGATCGCCCGTAAAGCCGCCAGCAAGATTGCAATCGCCAGTCTGGACCACAGTGCCAAATTCCCAAATATTGTGATTCAGAAAACCTAGAAAGATACACGCATGACCATCCGTGAGCATCATATTGCAGAAGACCTGATCGGCGCGCAGTACGAAGCCATGGATGAGCGCACACAAAAGGTGGCGAGACAGCTGACCGAGCGGCGCCACATTTCACGCCACCCGTCACAAAAGGCTGGCGAGCCGTCTGATTTCGGGCAACGTGCGGCGGATGCCGTGGCGCGTTTTGGCGGCTCATGGACGTTTATTTTTGCGTTTATTTTTGTCCTGATCGCCTGGGTCATACTGAATTCCGTCATCTTGCTGCGCTACAACAGCGCATTTGATCCCTACCCTTACATCCTGCTCAATCTGTTTTTATCCATGCTGGCTTCAATTCAGGCGCCTATCATACTGATGTCGCAAAATCGGGAAGCCGAGATAGACCGTGGCCAGGCCGAGCACGATTACGAAGTGAACCTGAAAGCAGAATTGGAGATATTGCTGCTGCATGAAAAAATGGATGGCCTGCGCAACCAGCAATGGCAGGAGTTGATTCAGTTACAGCAGCAGCAAATCACCTTGCTGGAAAAATTGCTGGTAGATAAATCCAAATAAATCAGAGATGCCAAAGATTTAAGCATTAAAAAAGCGCCTGATGGCGCTTTTCTGTTGAATGCTGAGTGAAGCTTTACTATTTCAGCTCAACACCAAAATTATAAACATCGACCCCATTCGGCGACTGAATCAGCGTCGCTGGAATCGCCACACCATTACGCCAGTTATCGACCGCCTCTTGCTTGCCGGCGCCTGTCACCAGGAACATGACTTCATTGGTATTATTCAGGCGGTCCTGGCTGATGGTAATGCGGTCTGCCGGTGGTTTGGGGGAGTTGAAAACTGGCACGGCATCAGCAGTATTATTCACTACCTGACCCGGGAACAGGCTGGCAGTATGACCATCTTCACCAAGCCCCAAAATCACCAGATCAAAAGTACGTACGCCTTTTAATGTCTCCGCATATGCCTTGGCACCTTCGATATTGCCTAATTCAGCAGGAATATCATGAATCTGGTTTTCCGGGATCGCCACATGGCTCAGCCAGGCATCACGTGCCATTTTGCTGTTGCGTTCCGGATGGTCTGCCGGCAGGCAGCGGTCATCGTTATGATAGACATGCCACTTGGACCAATCAGCATCCGCTTTTGCCAGCAGTTGGTATACCGCTTTGGGAGTGCTGCCGCCTGCCAGGACAACCAGGAAATCGCCGTGTTTGGCGATGGCTTCGTCAGCAGCTTTTAAAATGCGCTGTAAAGCTGCCTGGTTGATTTCATCTTGTGATTGAAAAGTGTGCCAACGTGTTTGAGAGTTCAAAGACATATAAAACCTGTAAGAAAACGATACAAAACAACTTTAAGTCATTTACAAAAACACTTTGTGACATTTTTGTTAAATAACAAAATGCAGCCTTTCAGTCGCTGGCTGCATTTGTTATAATTATAACCGACTCGACATGATAATTCTGCAAAATTATCAAATAACCCGCTCGGGTTCATGCCATCCAAAAGATGGGTGTTTCAATAACTGTCCTTACACCATAGGAAAATCCTGATGAAATTAGCAATGATTGGCTTGGGCAAAATGGGCGGCAATATGGCTGCACGTTTGCTTCGTCACAAAATCAACGTGGTTGGTTTTGACTTTAATACCGAATTCGTAAACAAATTAGTAAAAGACGAAGGCCTGGAAGCAGCAACCTCAGTTGCTGATGCAGTGAGCAAACTGGAAGGCCAAAAAATCGTCTGGTTGATGTTACCAGCAGGTGAAATCACCGAAAACCAAATCAAAGACCTGATTCCACTGCTGAACAAAGGCGATATTATCGTTGATGGCGGTAACTCTAACTACAAGCACAGCCAACGTCGTGGTGCTTTGCTGGCTGAACATGGTATCGGCTTTATCGACTGTGGTACTTCCGGTGGTATCTGGGGCCTGGATAATGGCTACTGCCTGATGTACGGCGGCGACAAACAATTCGCAGACGTATTGGCACCTTATGCACAAGCATTGACCCACGCTGACCGTGGTTGGGCACACGTTGGTCCGGTCGGTTCCGGCCACTTCACCAAAATGATCCATAACGGTATCGAATACGGCATGATGCAAGCATTTGCTGAAGGTTTGGACCTGATCAAGGGTAAAGAAGATTTCCATCTTGACCTGGCGCAAATCACTGAATTGTGGCGTCATGGTTCTGTAGTACGCAGCTGGTTGCTTGACCTGACTGCAGAAGCCCTGAAAGATGACCAGAAACTGGAAGCTATTGCACCTTACGTGGCTGACTCAGGCGAAGGCCGCTGGACAGTGGTTGAAGCAGTTGAGCAAGGCGTTGCCGCACCAGTATTGACAGTGGCACTGCAAGCACGTTTCCGCAGCCAGGACTCAAAAGGTTACAGCTATAAGCTGCTATCCCTGATGCGTAATGCATTTGGCGGTCACGCAGTAAAAACCAAGTAATAAAACAAGCCTCTCTTGATGAGAGGCTTTTTTGCTTATTACTTGTGATGTTAAAAATATGGGAAAGGCTTGCCCTTTCCCGTTTACATTTTTATCTTAAGGTTAGAAATGACGAATAAAATTGATCCATGCACACTGGTGCTGTTTGGCGCTAGTGGTAATCTGGCCCGCGTAAAACTTTATCCTGGCTTATTCAGGCTGGACTCACTGGGCCGTTTGCCAGCAGAACTGAAAATTGTCGGCGTTGGCCGTCAAGTGGTTGACCTTGAAGCCTGGCGTGCAGACATCAAAAGCATGCTGGATGCCAAATTTAAAAAAGGCTACGACCAGGCCGTGTTTGAGCGCTTTATTGCGCGTAACTTCTACCATGCCAACCCGCCGACAGACCCTGATGCATTCAGCAAACTGAAAGCAACGCTGAGCGATGAATCTGTATTCCCGCAGAACCTGGCCTACTTCCTGTCAGTACGTCCGGTGGATTTCGCGCCGGTGGTGGAATCACTGGCTAATGTTGGCCTGACGCAGGAAGACAAACACTGGCGCCGTGTGGTGATCGAGAAACCATTTGGTACCGATCTGCCATCTGCGAAAGAACTGCAAGCTGCCATTACCAAGCATCTGAAAGAAAGCCAGATCTACCGTATCGACCACTACCTGGGTAAATCTGCACTGCAAAACATCTTGCTGCAACGCTTTACCAATACGGTGCTCGAACCGATCTGGAACAACCAGTATGTGGACCACGTACAAATCACCAACACCGAAATGCTGGGTGTAGGCGACCGTACCCAGTTCTACGACAGCACTGGCGCTTTGCGTGACATGCTGCAAAGCCACATTCTGCAAACCCTGGCACTGACCGCGATGGAATTGCCTAAGGACTTATCTCCTGAAGGTGTGCGCGACGCAAAAATCGCATTGCTGGAGCAGATCCGCCCGATTCCAGTCGACGAACTGGAAAAACACGCTTTCCGTGCGCAATATAGCGCTGGCGAAATCAATGGCGAAAAAGTACCAGGTTACCTGGAAGAGCTGGGCAACAATGACAGCGTGGTTGAGACTTATGCCGCACTGAAACTGTTTATCGACAATCCACGCTGGAAAGGTGTGCCGTTTTACATCCGTACCGCTAAACGCCTTCACGAAGCCGATACCCGTATTGCTATCCGCTTTAAAAAAGCACCGCTGCAGATCAATGACCAGGACCAGAACTGGCTCATCATTGGTATCCAGCCACGCGAGTGCATTAAACTGGAAATCCAGTCCAAGATTCCTGGCCTGGATATTCAAACGCGCACCATCCAGCTGGATGCCGCCAACCGTTGGGATAGTGATGACTCCGTAGATGCATACGAAGCTTTATTGCTGAACCTGATGCAAGGTGACAACTCCAACTACCTGCACATTTCTGAAGCTGAAGCGCAATGGCGTCTGGTTGACCCGGTCGTTAAAGCCTGGGCTGAAGACAAGCGTCCGGTATATCAATATCCTGCCGGTAGCCGTGATCCTGAAGCGTCCAAAGTGATCTTCGAAGGTGAAGACCAATTCTGGCGCTACAGTATTGAATTGGGCGGCGACAAATAAGCACTTGCGGTAGAAATACCGCCGGTTTAAATAATCGCCAAAAATTCATAAAAAGTTTGCAAAACTGACAGCATTTATTGTTATTATTTGCACCTACTAAAAGCGGAGTTTGAAACTCCGCTTTTTTCTCTTTATTTGCAAGTACATAAGCGCCACGAAACGCGCAAAGACTGGATACCGGAATGAGCATTAAGTCGGACAAATGGATACGCAGAATGGCTGAACAACACGGCATGATAGAGCCGTTTTCGCCGACACTGATACGCGAAGAGAATGGCGGGAAAATCGTTTCCTACGGTACGTCATCATATGGTTACGATATCCGCTGTGCTGACGAATTCCGCGTGTTCACCAATATCAACAGCACCATTGTCGACCCCAAACAGTTTGACCCGCAATCGTTTGTCGAAGTATCTGGCAAAGGCTATTGTGTGATCCCCCCCAATTCTTTTGCATTGGCACGTACTGTTGAATATTTCCGCATCCCGCGCTCTGTGTTGACTATTTGCCTGGGCAAATCCACTTATGCCCGTTGCGGCATCATTGTCAATGTCACACCATTTGAACCAGAGTGGGAAGGCTATGTCACACTGGAGTTCAGCAATACAACACCGCTGCCTGCCAAAATTTACGCAGGTGAAGGTTGCGCCCAGGTACTGTTCTTTGAGTCTGATGAAGTGTGCGAAACCAGCTATAAAGACCGCGGTGGCAAATACCAGGGCCAGGTCGGCGTTACATTGCCAAAAATATAGCTTTTGAGAAAACCAACAACTACCACAGAGGCACAGAGTAAAAGCATGGCTTTCTCAGTGCCTTTGTATTTTGAGCTACACGTTTCAGTGACAAGTTAAGGATTCATTGAATGAAATTTAGATTTCCCGTCGTCATTATTGATGAAGACTTCCGCTCCGAAAACTCTTCCGGTCTGGGTATCCGAGTATTGGCTAAAGCGATTGAAGAAGAAGGAACTGAAGTACTGGGCGTGACCAGCTACGGCGACCTCACCTCATTCGCACAACAGCAAAGCCGTGCCTCTGCTTTTATTTTATCTATCGATGATGAAGAAATCGTCGAAGAAAAACCGGAAGCGATCGAGCAACTACGTAATTTTGTGCAGGAAATCCGTTACCGCAACGAGGAAATCCCGATTTTCCTGCACGGTGAAACGCGTACCAGCCGCCATATCCCGAATGATGTGTTGCGCGAACTGCATGGCTTTATTCATATGAATGAAGACACGCCCGAGTTCGTGGCGCGCCTGATTATCCGTGAAGCTAAAGCTTACCTTGATAGTCTGCCGCCGCCCTTCTTTAAAGCATTAACGCATTACGCAGCCGATGGTTCTTATTCCTGGCACTGCCCTGGTCACTCCGGTGGCGTGGCTTTCCTGAAATCACCAGTAGGCCAGATGTTCCATCAGTTTTTTGGCGAGAACATGCTACGTGCCGACGTGTGTAATGCGGTAGATGAACTCGGCCAGCTCCTTGACCATACCGGTCCGGTTGCTGCTTCCGAGCGTAATGCTGCGCGAATCTACAACTGCGATCACTTATACTTTGTGACTAACGGCACATCAACTTCCAACAAAATCGTCTGGAACTCGACTGTTGCACCGGGTGACATTGTGGTGGTTGACCGTAACTGCCATAAGTCCGTATTGCACTCGATCATTATGACCGGCGCGATTCCGGTATTTCTGATGCCGACCCGTAACCATTTCGGTATTATCGGCCCTATCCCGAAAAGTGAGTTCGCCTGGGAAAACATCCAGAAGAAAATCGCCCGCAATCCGTTTGCCAGCGACAAAAACGCCAAGCCACGTGTGCTGACCATTACGCAATCCACCTATGACGGCGTGTTGTATAACGTTGAAGAAATCAAGGAAATGCTGGATGGCAAAATCGACACCCTGCACTTTGACGAAGCCTGGTTGCCGCATGCGACTTTCCATGACTTCTATGGTGATTACCACGCCATTGGTGCGGATAGACCTCGCTGTAAAGAGTCTATGGTGTTTTCTACCCAGTCTACTCACAAACTGCTGGCCGGTTTAAGCCAGGCTTCGCAGATTCTGGTGCAGGATGCTCAGGATAATCACCTGGACAGGGATTTGTTTAACGAAGCCTACCTGATGCACACCTCGACCAGCCCGCAATATTCGATTATTGCCAGCTGTGACGTCGCTGCCGCCATGATGGAAGCGCCAGGCGGTACTGCCCTGGTTGAAGAGTCCTTGAAAGAAGCGCTGGACTTCCGCCGTGCCATGCGCAAGGTGGATGAAGAGTGGGGCACCGACTGGTGGTTTAAAGTCTGGGGACCTACAGATTTGTCCGAAGATGGCCTGGAAGAACGCGACGCCTGGATGCTGAAAGCCAACGAGCGCTGGCACGGATTCGGCAACCTGGCCGAAGGCTTTAACATGCTCGATCCGATTAAAGCGACTATCATTACTCCCGGCCTGGACGTGGATGGCGACTTTTCGGAAGAGTTCGGTATCCCTGCAGCGATTGTCACCAAATACCTGGCTGAGCACGGTGTGATTGTAGAAAAAACCGGCCTTTATTCTTTCTTTATCATGTTCACCATTGGCATCACCAAAGGTCGCTGGAACACCATGGTGGCTGCGCTACAGCAGTTTAAAGACGACTACGACAAGAACCAGCCATTATGGAAGGTATTGCCGGAATTCGTACAGAAACATCCACGTTATGAGCGCATAGGCCTGAAAGATCTGTCTACACAAATCCATGAAGTCTACAAAGCCAATGACGTTGCTAGACTAACCACCGAAATGTATTTGTCGGACATGGTGCCTGCCATGAAACCTACCGATGCCTTCTCGAAAATGGCGCACCGCAAGATTGAGCGTGTGGCGATTGATGATCTGGAAGAGCGCGTCACGGCCGTATTGCTGACACCCTACCCGCCTGGCATTCCATTACTGATTCCGGGTGAGCGTTTTAACAAGGTGATTGTGAATTACCTGAAATTTGCGCGTGAATTTAACGAGAAATTCCCTGGTTTTGAGACTGACAACCATGGTCTGGTGAAGCAGCTGGTGAATGGTAAAGCCGAGTATTTTGTTGATTGTGTTAAGCAGGACGATTAAGAAGGTATAGCGCAACTTTAAGAGAGTCAGCGGAACAATAAGTTAACAAGTTAACTCTGTGTTCCGCTGCTTTTCGCCCTTAGGCGAAAAGCAGCGTCGGTAATTCAGATCACAACCGTATGCAAAACTGATCTAAATCCGCCAAAAAATTAAGCATTAAACCCGCCTGTGATAAACCAAATCACTATACTGCAATCCCTTTTCCGAAGTATTTTCCTGTTCCGATACCAGCTCCCAATCACTTATTTCCAGTTCAGGGAAAAAAGCATCGCCTTCGACATGCGCAAACACTCGGGTAAGGTATAAACGCGTCACAAACGGCAACGCTTGCGAATACAATTCCGCACCACCAATCAAAAAAGGCTCATCGTCCCCGGCACACGCCGCCAGCGCCTCCGGTATCGAATGCACCACCTTCGCCCCCTCAACCTTGTAATGCGGGTCGCGCGTGACAATCACAGTCGTCCGCCCGGGCAATAACCGCCCCAGCGATTCATAAGTTTTACGGCCCATCATAATATGGTGCCCCATGGTAAGGCTCTTGAATCGTTTCAGATCTTCCGGCAAATGCCAGGGCAACTGGTTATTGTGCCCGATCACACGGTTATCCGCGTGCGCTACGATCAGGGATAGTGCTTGCATATATTCTTCTTAAAAAGCGGAGAGCCGTTTCAGGTCATTAATAATTGTTTCGCTGTGCCCGTCAGGGTTCACATTGCTGTAAATCTCCGCGATGGTGCCTTGAGGATCAATGACAAATGTGGTGCGCTTGGCAACCTGGAATACCACCAGGTTAAATAATGCGCCATAGGCATCCGCCACCCTGCCATTGGTATCTGCCAGTAGCGGGAATGGCAAACGATGTTTGTGTGCAAAGCCTGCGTGGCTGGCAACAGTATCGACGCTGACACCAATCACTTCTGCACCCAGGGCGTGAATTTGCTGAATATCATCACGAAAATGACAGGCTTCTTTAGTGCAGCCTGGGGTGTCATCTTTCGGGTAAAAATAGAGCACGACCCATTTGCCTTGCCAGTCGGCCAGGCGACGGTTTTCTCCCTGCGCATCCTGCAACGTAAAATCCGGGGCTTTCATGCCGACACTGACGCGCGCAGATGGTTGTTGATATTGGCGATAGCCCCAAATAGCTAACCACAATAGCAATCCATATATAATCAGTTTAAATAACATTGGTACTTTTCCTTTTTAAACATGGCTACACGACATCTGGGTCGTTGACGCATCAAGCTGCTTATTGTACCTTAATCCGCCGTCTGTCATTTTAAGGTCATCCGCAAACGTAATAAGTGTTGCAGTCTCCCCCCATGAATAATGAAGCCATTGCAAAACTGCTGAAACAGATTGCCGCTGACCCGCAAAGGTGGGAGGCATACCAGAAACTGGCAGGCCTGATGCTGCAGAGCGATGAGTTTCATGCTGCCGAACAATATTTGCTGCAGGCGATCAGCCTGCAGCCTAAGGGGCTACAATTACGGTTGCAACTCGCCAATTTACAGATGCGCACGCAGCAATTTTCAGCCGCGCATGAGTCTTACAAGGTGGCGATTAAACTGGATGCCAGGCAGGCGCAAAGCTATTACCTGGATGCACGCGCATTAAAAAACCTTGGTCGCGCGCAAGAAGCGATTCTACGTCTACGTACCGTCACCAAGCTGGATCCGCAGCATATCCAGGCATTTACCGAGTGTGTCGATTTAATGCTGCAAGTCCAGCAATTTGAACAGGCGATCGCGGTACTCAAACAGGCAGTCTCCGCACATCCTGAACACGTGCACTTTCACTACCGGCTGGGTGTTTTGCACCAGCAATTACATGCATCAACAGAGGCACTAGCCTGCATGGATGCCGCTATAAATATTCAGCCGGATTTTGCTGAAGCGCATCATCAGCGCGCCCTGATACTGCAATTGCAAGGACAGCCCGAAAGAGCGTTGCGGGCGTTTCACCATGCGATTGCCCATCAGCCCAATTTGCCAGTGCCTTACAACAATCGCGGCGTGGTTTTGTGCCAGCTGGGTAAATACCCCGAGGCCATCGCGGATTTCAGGCAGGCATTACAGTTGAATCCCGGTTATGCCTCTGCCTATTGCAACCTTGGCCTGGCATTATATGAAAACGGCGATACCGATGAGGCGTATCAGTACCTGGAAACCGCCTTAAAACATGCACCTTCGCATACGCAGGCCCGCTATGTGTTAAGCATGCTAAAACTGGCCCGTGGTGAATATGAAGATGGCTGGCCTATGTACGAAGCACGCTGGCAGGTAATACCAGCCACCGCTTTACCAGACCGCCAATTGCTGTGGCCAGGCAATACGTCACTGGTAGGCAAAACGATTTTGATCCTGGCAGAACAAACGCTGAGTGATACCTTGCAGTTTTGCCGCTATGTGGAGTTGGTGAAGGCCTTCAAACCCAACCAGCTGATAGTGGCAGTGCCTGATGCCCTGTATAACCTGTTCAATGAATTGTGGGGCCACGATGTCGTGATACAGGTGATCCGGCAGGATGGCCGCGCATTGCCGCATTTTGACTTGTACTGCCCCATGCTCAGTTTGCCGCTGGCGTTCAATACTGTCGTAACGACGATTCCTGCTGTACTGCCCTATCTGCATATTGCCGGGCGGCATCAGCAACCCTGGCAGCAGCTGCTCGGACCGGCGAGAAGATTACGTATCGGAGTAAACTGGTGTGGAGATGCCAGTAATAAATACGACCGCCTGCGCAGTATTCCGCTGCATTTGATGGCGCCATTATTGAAGATGGAAGTCGAGTGGCACAGCCTGCAGAAAGAGTTCCGGCGTGAAGACCACATCATGCTCAAGCGCTTCCCCATGCTGGAATGCCATCATCCCTTGCTGCCTGACTTCACAGATACCGCCGGGCTGATCATGCAAATGGATTTTATTATCTCGGTAGATACGGCTGTCGCACATCTTGCGGCCGCGCTGGGCAAACAGGTATGGTTATTATTGCCGGCACAAGCGCACTTCCGCTGGCTGCAACAGCCTGAAACCTGCACCTGGTACCCTGGCATGCGCTTATTCAGGCAAGCGCCCGGCACCTCTTGGGAAACCCTGATTGACCAGGTACACCAGGCGATTACCGATGTGCTTAGCCAGAGCTACCGCTCAGAGTAAATCTTTATTCGGAGTGCGGCACACCGACAATATGCATCACGCGCGGCACATCGACATGCAATAACTGGGCAATATCCTTGTAGTCATCCGGTAGCGCCGCGTTATCCCAGCCATCAGCGGAATGCCTGGCCAGGTTAACGGCGAATTGCACATTGCGCACCCGCGGCAGATGCGCGCGCTGCTCATCCATCAGGTCAGTCAGTAATGACGGTAAATTAAACACGCGCACCAGTTCGGCCTGCAAATCCAGTATCCTGAAACCCAGCACTTCCTGCTGCACAGTGCGGCTGCGCAGAGTTGTATCCGCATGCTGGCGTTTATGTATCTCAATCATGGGATCAGGGTTAAAGCACCACATCAGCATTTCGGCAAAGTCATGCAAAGAAGCGGCGACACGCAGCTCTTCAGCATGCAAATCCATCAGATGTGACGCAAATTCAGCCGCGAAATAGCCTGCGCGGTGGGCGCGCACCACAAGCTTGATTAAATCGACCAGTGCAGCCACATGTTGGCTTAGCATCTCTTCCACATGCGGCACGGTAGGAATCTGCTCAAAAAAGGTACTGGTGCCCATCATGATAATCGCCTGCTCTACCTGCACCAGGTCTTGCAATTGGTGGCGGCTGCGATGGTTATTGGCAAAGGTCAGCACTTTGAAAGTCATCAGCGGGTCATTAATCACTACGCGGGTAATGTCACGCGCGCCGGTATCATCTTCCCGCTCGCGCAATTGTGCCAGCTCCCTGGCCGTTTGCCGCAGTACCGGAATATCGGCATTTTCAAAAAACTTCACCCAGTCGGAAATACTCCGGTTGGCTCTTGCCTCGGTAAGTGTCACCATCTAAACGCTCCTGCTTGAGTTTTATCCGCCCGAGTATAGAACAATGTTGTTTTGCAGCATGTGGCGATGAGCCACCGAATTCAATGCCAGTTTTAATCATGAATTCAATGCCTCGGGGCTAGAAAGGCTTGTTTCTTTAGGTATTGGACTCAATCTGCTATGTTAGAATGCAATTTTCGTGACTGATTCAGGGTCGGGCAAATATGCCGCGACCCCCGTGACCAAACTTATGGCAATTATTCTGCATACCCCCGAAGATATTGAAAAAATGCGCGTGGCCGGGCGCCTGGCATCAGAGGTGCTGGATTACATCACGCCATTTGTCGTGGCGGGTGTCACTACCAACAAGTTAGACCAGCTATGCCATGACTACATTGTCAATGTGCAGCAGGCGATTCCTGCGCCTCTCAATTATGCGCCGGATGGCCACACGCCTTATCCAAAATCAATATGCACCTCGATTAACCAACAGATCTGTCACGGTGTGCCTAGTGAAAAAGAGCTGAAAAATGGTGACATCGTTAACCTAGATATCACCGTAATCAAAGATGGTTACCATGGCGATACTTCTCGCATGTTTATGGTGGGGCCGGCTTCACCGCAGGCCAAGCGTTTATGTGAGATCACCTACCAGGCCATGTGGCGAGGTATCGATAAAGTAAAACCAGGTAATACCCTTGGGGATGTAGGCTACGCAATCCAGTCATTTGCCGAAAAGAATGGTTACAGCGTGGTACGCGAATTTTGTGGTCATGGCATAGGCAAAAAATTTCATTGCGAGCCGCAGGTACTGCATTACGGCAAACCGGGCACCGGTGTCACGTTGAAACCCGGCATGATTTTCACTATTGAACCCATGATCAACGCCGGACGTCGCGAGATCAAATTCATGCCTGATGGCTGGACAGTAGTGACAAAAGACCGCAGCCTGTCAGCACAATGGGAGCACACCATCGTCGTCACCGAGGATGGGTTTGAAATCATGACCGTTTCAGACGGCACTCCACCACGCCCAACCCTGTAACAAGCATTTGAGACCATGCCAGTGATTGCCAAAGAACAACTCAAGCAGTGGCGTGAGTCGTTCCAACTGTCACAGCAGCAACTCTCTGCTAACTACCTGGCAAGGCCGAATGCAAAAGTCCTGCTTCAGCAAAACACCCGCTATCTCGATCAGTTATTACGCGACATCTGGTCTGCGTTCCAACTACCTGCCACGGTCAGCCTGATCGCCGTTGGCGGCTACGGCCGCGGTGACATGTTCCCCCATTCGGATATCGACCTGCTCATATTGCTGCCGGAAGATTGCCCTGCCGCTTTGCAAACAGAAATCGAGTCGCTGATAGGGGCATTGTGGGACATCGGCCTGAATATCGGCCATAGCGTGCGGTCGCTCACCGAGTGCCTGGCTGAAGCGCAGCTGGATGTCACCATCATGACCAATTTGCTGGAAGCACGCTGGCTGACCGGACATAAAACCACCTTCAAAACATTAATGCAGTCATTGCATGCGCAGCTGGATAAACCGCGCTTTTTCGCCGAAAAGTTACGCGAACAGCAAATCCGTCACGCAAAATTCCACGATACCGCCTACAACCTGGAACCGAATATCAAGGAAAGCCCGGGCGGCCTGCGCGATCTGCATATGATTCTCTGGATCGCGCAAAGCCAGGCGCTGGGCAATGACTGGCAAGATCTGGTACAGGCGGGACTGCTCAGCCAGACACAGGCACGGCAACTAAAACGCCATGAGCGCTTATTGCAAAATCTGCGTATCCGCCTGCATTTGATGGCCAAAAGGCGTGAGGACCGGCTAGTGTTCGACTTCCAGAATACGCTGGCAGAGCAAATGGGCTACCAAACCACTTTGCAAAAACGCGCCAGCGAACAATTGATGCAAGGGTTTTACCGTAGTGCCAAAGCCATCATTATCGAAAACGAAGTATTGCTGAAATTAATGCATGTGCGGGTCAGCCCGCAAACTGAATCCGCCACTGCGATTGACGAAGATTTTGTGTTATCGCAAGGCCTGCTCAGTGCACAGGCGCCTGACCTGTTTCAACGCAAGCCAGAAGCTATCCTGAGGTGTTTTCAGTTGTTGCAACAGCACCCTGCCATTGCGGGTTTCAGTGCACCCCTGGTCAGGGCATTGCAGTCAGCACAACCGTTGATCAACAATCAATTCCGCCAGCAATCTGCAAATAAAGCCTTGTTCCTGCAGATCCTGCAATCCCGCGAAGGCGTGCACCGAAGCCTGCGCCGCATGAACCGTTATGGCATTCTGGGGCGTTATATTCCGGTGTTTGGTCGTGTCATTGCGCAAATGCAGCATGACTTATTTCATGTGTATACAGTGGATGAACATACCATGAACGTCCTGCGCAACCTGCGCCGCTTTGCAAAACCTGATTTACGGCATGAGTTTCCGCTTTGCAGCCAGTTATTTACCGAATTCAGCCAGCCGCATCTGCTGTACCTGGCAGCTATATTCCATGATATTGCCAAAGGCCGTGGCGGTGACCATTCAGTGCTTGGCACCATAGATGCCAAGCGTTTCTGCCAAAAGCATGGCTTGCCTAAAGCAGATTCAGACCTGGTTGCATGGCTGGTAGAAGCACATCTCAAGCTCTCCAGCACGGCGCAGAAAAGTGACCTGTCTGACCCGGATGTGATTGAAGCCTTTGCGAAACTGGTAGGCTCTGAATATAGACTGACTGCCTTGTATTTATTAACGGTAGCCGATATCCGCGGCACCAGTCCCAACGTGTGGAATGCCTGGAAAGCCAAGCTGCTGGAAAGCCTGTTTCTGCAAACACGGCGCGTATTGCAGCAATCACTGAATACTGACGCACAATTAAGCCTGCGCAAGCAGGAAGTCCTGCAAAAACTGAGCAGCTTCAATATGAAAGAAGATTCAGTACAGCCTTTGTGGCAGGCATTTGGTGAAAGTTATTTCAACCGATTTGACAGCGATGAAATCGCCTGGCAAAGCCGCTTGCTGATTCCGCATAAGCTGACCGAAACCGCCATTGTACGCGCCCGGCTTAGCCCAAAAGGCGACGGCATCCAGGTCATGATTTACAGCCGCGACCAGAAAGAAATTTTCGCGCGTATCTGCCATTTCTTCGACAGCATGCAATACAACATCGTGCAGGCAAGGATTTATACCACCACCCATGGCTATGCGCTGGATAACTTTATCGTACTCGAGCCCGATACGCACCAGATCAGTTACAACGGCTTACTGAAACATATTGAACAAGGACTGACCGAACAATTATCCGGCAGCACGGCCATCCCTACCCCCATTCGGGGCCGCGTCAGCAGGCAAGTGAAACATATGCCATTGCCTACGCAAATATTTATCCACCCTGCCAGCGCTAACCACGATCACCAGCAACAGTTCCAGCAGCTGGATGTAGTTGCCAATGACAGGCCCGGCCTGCTGGCGAGCATGGCGCTCGTGTTGCTCAACCATGATGTAGCATTGCACAATGCGAAAGTGAATACCCTGGGTAATCGCGTTGAGGATAGCTTCCTGATTTCAACGAGTGATGGCCAACCACTTAACGAAACACAGATCGCCACGCTTAAATCTGCGTTCAGTGAGCTTTAACGCTGCCCCAATCTAGCAACTATTCAAAGTGGTAATGTTTGCGCAATGGCTTGATGACTTGCCAGGTACAATCCAGTCCGCTGGCAAAAGTCACTAAATCCCCTGCCTGAAAGCTTACCGGCTCACCACCATTCTCTGGTGTAACCGTGACCTGACCCTCCAGGATATAGGCAATTTCGGTACTGCTATATTGCCATGGGAAAGTGGACACCTCTTTTGTCCAGACCGGCCACTGCTTTACGCCCAGCTCAGCCAGCTTTTCTGCAGAGGGATTTTCAACCGTAATTTTGCTCATTCCTTAATCCTTTCTTTTCACATAATTGCTAAAAGCACCAAAACATCTCACCACGATAATGATGTTTAAACAAAAATGTCGCATTTTTGGTTTTTCGATTGGCAAAACTGTGGCATTTATGCCAATTTTTTATACTTTCCGACATATTCATCTCATAACAAAATTTCACCATGGACTTGGTTAATATTAGCCTGTGCTATATTCAAAAAACTTTCTCTTTTTAAATGTTATTTACCTCACATGCTAACAACAATGAAAAGAATTTCCCTGCTTGCACTCACTTTCTCTATCACCACTTCTTTTAACGTATCCGCAGGCACCTTAGGTATTGGGTTAGGCAGTTATGATATTGATGGTTCAAATTCAGCTGCAGATTTCCGGCTTGAGTATGAATCGGACAGCAATATATGGCTGGATAACCTGAAGCCCTGGGCAGGTGTCCAGGCCACCACGGATGGCACCATCTGGCTAGGTGGTGGTTTGCTGTATGACTGGGAATTTAGTGACACCTGGCACTTGAAACCTGGGCTAGGCGCTGGTTATTACAGCCGTGGCAGCAGCGACCTGGACTTGGGCTATCCAATTGAATTCCGTACCCAACTCGAAATCGCCAAAGATATTAATCAACAGCATAGCCTGGGATTGGCGATCAGTCATTTATCCAATGCCAATCTGGATAGCGAAAACCCTGGAGTCGAAGCGTTGAATGTTTACTGGCATTATCGGTTCTAGACAGCCGATGCCATTGCAAAAGTATCTTGTACGACTAAACACAAAAACCCTGCGCTGCAGGGTTTTTTTATTAGATGCGTAATCGCAACACAAGAGGATGATTTAAATAGCCTGATGACTTAAAATGCCAGGCTTACCATGTTTATCTATCCGCTACTCACAACGTCCGAACAGGCCAGTTTGCCAAAACTGATTGCCCAGCCAATCGCCATTCCGAATAAGTTTGCGGATAGTACGCATCAGTTGTTTTATTGCCAAACGGCCAAGGGAGAAATGGTACTCAAGGTTTGTAATCAGGCGACCATAGAAAAATCTCACTTTTGGTTAGGCGCAAACCATTTATTTGCAGCGGACTTTCCTAACAGCCTGGGTAATATTCATCTAACGCATCATTTTTTGGAGAAAAACGGTGTGCTGGCAGTGCCTGATTTTGTGTCAGCAAGCGCTCGCCGTTTTGTGATCGCCCAATTTTTAGCGGGAAAGGATATAGAAACCGAGCATATCACCGACCAATGGGTGATTCAGCTAGCTGAACATATCGCCAGATTGCACCAGTGTACTTACTCCAACTGGGGCAAACTGCATGCACCACAATTTTATGCAAAACAATGGGCTAGCCGCTTACATGAAACGCTTGTTGTTTTGGTCAAGCAACATGGTTCATTGGCTACTAAACCGTTAGTGACTGAAATATTGGCGCACGCAAAAAATATCAATGAAACCGAATTCGTACCGATGATGCTGGATTTACGTTGGGATCAATTCCGTTGTTTAAGAAACAATGATTTGGCGCTGATTGATCTGGATGCATTTGTGATTGCACCGCGTGCGCTGGATTTGGTGTTGCTTGAGTATGTATTAACGCCGTCTCAGCTGGCTGTATTTAAAAAGCACTATATTCAAACGCATACCTGGCCTGATCACACTGCTGATACACCCTGCTACCAGCTACTGTTGTTCTTGATGAATGTAATGGGTGAAACTAACCTGGCAAAATGGATGCAGCAAATCTAAAACTCAATATCCAGTAAAAAAATCAAGCAGTATATGTAGCTTGTTGCCGGTAAAGCTTCACCCAACTGATAAAGCCGACCACTGCCAGGATCGTATTCAGCACAAATAAAGCGGCTGTGGCGTAATAGCCTGTTTGAATATACAACAGCGTGGCAGCGCCATCAATCACCGCCCAATACAGCCAGTTTTCCAGCACTTTCCTGGCGATCAGCCAGGTATTCATCACAGAAAAAACTGTCGTATAAGCGTCCAGCATTGGGCTTTGCGATTGTCCAGTCTTCTGTAAATAGGCGCTCACCAAAGCACTTATAACAATACCGACTGCAATAAATCCAATATGCCAAACCCACGGCCAACGGCTGATCGATAATGTGTCGGTTTGCTTGCCATGCTTATGCCATAGCCAGAAACCATAAATCGCCATGCCCATATAATAAAAATTCAGCAGCGCCTGCATGGGAAGCTGACCTTCCCAAAACAGCGCGGTATAAACCAGCGTGCTGAAGAAGGCAAACAGCCAGCACCATTGCGACTCTTTTGCTGCCAGAAGAATATAAGCGACACCCATCAAAGCAGCGGCTATTTCCCAATTGGACATTTGCTGAAATGCTGTAAGGATAGCCTGGAGATCAACCTGGTTCATGATATGTGCCTTTGCATGCCCTACCCTTAGACATCAACCACATCCGCCCGGTCAGTGCCTATGAATTTCATCACAAACACGCTGTGCGGCAGCGCATTGAACACCGCTTCCATTTCCGCATCCAGGCAATCCATCACTTCGCGGTATTCACCAAACACTTGCGTCGCCAGGCTGTTGCGCTTTACCACCAGGTTGGGATTGGCTTCAAGCTTGTTGATGAACTCAAGAATGGGTTCAACATAGCCTTCTGTTAATGGGTATAAACTGATATCGACTGAAATACGCACTTCTCACTCCTTTATTAAGCGGTTTTTTTATAGCTATGCCAGAATAATTTTAGTAGTCATAACTCACAGTTATACCGGCAACGCGTGGCTCAGCAAACTGAACATATTTTTCAGCCGCATAGCTATTAGCGGGATTATTACCAAAGAAGAAACCGCGCGTTGCATAGTCTTTATCCAGTAAGTTTCTCACCCACAACCGCACTTTGTAATGGCCATGCTTATAATCGGCGCTGGCATTCACTATTGCATAGGCACTGGATTTCGAATTGTTACTATCTGAAAAGTAAAAGCCGTCTTTACCTTCCACGTTGGCGCGCAGCGTCCACGCATCATTCATATAATATTCAGAACCTAGGTTAAAGGTATATTTAGGCGCATGTGCAACTTGGCGACCATCGTAATTCACGCCATTGAAAGAGTGTTTATCAAAGGTAGCATCGAGCAAGCCTAGTGAGCCCAGCATTCGTAAATTGTCAGTTAAAAACCAATCCAGGCTAGCTTCCACACCCTGGTGGGTAGCACTTGAAGCATTGCCGGTAAACTCAAGAAACTGTACACCGTTGGCAATTGAATTTTCGACTTGTGCATTACGTCTATCAGTATAGAAAGCTGCCAAGGCGGTTTTTAAGCGTTTATCAAACCAATTGGATTTGACGCCAACTTCAGCAGTTACATTGTATTCAGAATCAAATCCCAATCGGTTTACTGGCAGTGCAGCATTATTATTCACACCGCCTGATTTATAGCCGCGTGATAATGTGCTGTAAATAAAATGATCCTGATTTACTTGATAATTCAAGCCGACCTTTCCACCAAACAGACCTTCATCCTGACCAATATTTAAGGCATTTGAATCACTGTATCTTGCTTTAAAATACTCTATACGCCCACCGGTAATCAGCGTCAGTTTATCGGTTAAATGTGTATCAAGCTGACTATAAATCGAGGTATTTTGCGTGTTGTAATCGCCATTTCTTAGCGTTGCGCCAAAGATGCCGAAATCGGAGTTTTGCTTAAAGGCTTCATCCTGGTCCAGAAAAAACAGGCCGACTGTCCAATCGGTAGTATCGTTAAAAATACGACCAGCCTTATCCGACAATGCCCGCAACTCTAAAGAGTAGTTTTCACGATGACGATCAAAACGTTCAAATCCGATATATGGGCCTAACGCAGGGTCGAACTGTCCAACATAACCCCAGTCGGCATCATAGCTATAGACAATATCACTCTTCAGGTAAGTGGCCGTTGATTGAACAATCACTGCATCAGAAACCTGCCAGTTGGTGTTTAGCGCAAACGCGTTGGTGAGCTGTTTATCTTGCCCGGGGTGGTCAGACAAACTGTTGCGACTGTTATCGAATGTAAAAGCATCGTAGCCATTATCAATATTCAAATGGGTGTAGCCTAAATCCACCGTAAAATCGTCAGAGGCCAATAACCTTAATTTGCCGCGGAAAGTGAGTTCATCCTGGTTTTGGGTATTGTCGCGATTCAAAAAATCATTATTCATATAGCCATCCGACTTGTGGCTGTAAATGGAGGCGCGGCCTAATAACTTGTCTTCAACCAATGTGCCACCTACCGCAACACCAAAATTGCGCGTGTTATATTCCGCCAGGCCGGATTCAGCCCGCAGGGAAAACTCTTTAGTAGGCTCTTTGCTGCGCATATTGATGGTCCCGGCCAAACCATTGGTGCCGAATTTCGTCCCTTGCGGACCACGCAAGATTTCAATCGAATCAATATCAAACAAAGTGGCCGCACCACCTGTACGGCTAAAATCCACTCCGTCAATCACCAGGCCAACAGATGGATTGAGAGGCGCACTGAATTGGCTAGTTGCACCCATGCCACGAATTTGAAAAAACTGGCCGCGCGAAGCACCACTGGACAAATTCACATTCGGGGCCAGGCCCAGGACTTCTTCCAGATGCTGAGCGCCACGTGACTCTATGGTTTCTTTGTCAATCTCGGTGAGGCTGACCGCTGTTTTCTCTGCAGTGCTGGGGCGGAAATCTGCACTTACCACGACATCAGGCAGTTTTACTGCTTCCTCTTCTTCTGCAGCAAACGCTTGTGTAGTCAGCAAAATCCCAATCAGGGACAATGGTTTTGAAATCGGTTTCAAGATAATCCTTTCTATAAAATACATAAAAAGGACAGGTGAAGAGTGACAATGACGTGAGTAGGTTTGTTGAGGGACAACAAACCAAAAACTTTTGCGTTGTAGATGCTCTGCCTGTCCCTACGCCAGCATTATCTGGGTCAGGTTCATTGGGTTCCTCGCTTGCGCGAGATCTCAGGCGTTAGCCACCCCAAGGCGGTTGATTTTTCAATCAGGGTAAGATTGTAGTTTGATATCAGTCACTTGACTAGAGATTGATGCTGGTTTGCGTCTAAATCCGTTGTCATTTTGCAAAGTTTAATGATTCGAGCCAGTCTCAAGTCATATTGAAGGCTAAAAAACAAAAAACCCTGCAATGCAGGGTTTTTTTATTGAATATTTGCTACAACTTCTGATTAGAAGTGTTTGTAGTGTTTTTTCAATTGTTTAACGACTTCCCACTGGGATTTCAGGCCTTTTGGAAACTCAACATAGTCGCCAGCCTTGATCGTTACTGTGTCGCCACCTTGTGGAGTCACTTTGAATTCGCCTTCCAACACATAGGCTTTTTCAGTCATTGTGAAGTCCAATGGGAATTTTGAAGGTGCGCAATCCCAGGTATTCCAGCTTTTTACGCCCAGATCTTTCAATTTTTCTTCAGATGGATTGTGGTCGATGATGATTTGAGTCATGACAAATTCCTTAATAAATTAAAGTGACTATAAAACTTTAAATAGAAATGCCGCAATCATGCGGCATCTTGGTAACTGGCGGAAGAGGTGAGATTCGAACTCACGGAGGGCGTGAACCCTCGACAGTTTTCAAGACTGTAGCATTAAACCGCTCTGCCACTCTTCCGGAAGGCAGAATTATAGCAAACAATCAGTCATCTGGAAGCGTTATTCCAGGAAAAAGTACATCATTAAAGCCAAATTTTGTAAGATCGCGGATACGCATCGGGTAAAGTATGCCAAAAAGATGGTCACACTCGTGCTGCACTACCCTTGCATGGAAACCGCTTACCGTGCGATCTATCACATTACCTTGCGGGTCAAAACCTTTATAACGTAAATGCTGAAACCTTGGAACAACACCTCGCATCCCGGGTACCGACAAGCACCCTTCCCAGCCATCTTCCTCTTCGTTTCCAACAGGTATGAGCTCAGGATTGATCAGGATAGTGAATGGCACTTCCTCAGCATCCGGGTAACGCGGATTTTTGCCGACACCGAACATGACTACCTGCAAACTCACGCCAATTTGGGGCGCGGCAATCCCGGCCCCATTCATATCAGTCATGGTGTCATGCATGTCTTGTATCAATGCATGCAAGTCTGGCGTATCAAACTCGATGACTTTTTCAGCCACTTGATACAACACCGGGTCGCCCATTCTGAGCACTGGTTTAATAGCCATGATCAGGCTCCATTAGATTTCAAAAAACCGATCACACGGTTGCGCAGTTGTGGTCAGACAAATATTGCGCAATCACACACTTCACTTTTTCCATGGTTTGCTGCAACAAAGGCATCACCTGCTCAAAATGAATGGCTTGCGCGCTATCGCCGCGACCGGCTGCAAAATTAGCTACCGGGCAAAGTGCCGCATAGGAAACACCCAGTTCGCGTGCCAGTACCGCTTCCGGCATACCGGTCATACCCACAACGGTTGCGCCATCGCGCTCATAGCGGTTAATTTCAGCAGCGGTTTCCAGTCGCGGCCCTTGTACGCAGGCATAAACGCCCCCTTCCACCAATCCACAGCCGGCATCCAGAGCTGCTTTCTGGCAGCGCTCACGCATGGCTTGTGAATACGGCTGGGTGAAATCAATGTGCCTTACCGGCAACTCCACACCGTCGTGGTAGGTGTTATCCCGGCCATAGGTGTAATCCAGAATCTGGTTAGGCAAAACGATATCGCCAGGAATAAGGTGTTGTGAAATACCCCCTACTGTCGCTACTGCCAGCAAGTCTCTCACACCCACCGAATGCAACGCCCATATATTAGCGCGGTAATTTACTGCATGTGGTGGAATGGTATGCCCGCCGCCGTGACGCGCGAGAAACACCACTTCTTTGCCATTGATTTCACCAAAGACCAAAGGTTGCGAAGGTTTGCCATACGGTGTACGTACAATCAGGCGTTTTGAAATATTCAGATTGGTGAGCTCTGTCAGCCCGGTGCCCCCAATAATGCCTAACATCCTATGATCTCTCTCTATTAACGCTGGTTATATCCAAGGTATAAGCGTATCACGGATTTATGGCATACTTAAGCCATGCAAGCCTTTTCCAAGCCAGTGACAGCACCGGCCAGCGTGCCGCTGGCGCATACACATTATGAGAATTTCCCGGTAGCCTCATTGTTGCTCCCCGCACATTTACGCTATGCGGTTAGTGTGATTTACCAGTTTGCGCGAGAAGCGGATGACATTGCCGATGAAGGTGATGCCGGTGAAACCGAGCGTTTGCAGGCACTACAATCTTATGAAGATGAGTTATTACTGATCCAGGCCTATATTCAGGCTGAACGCCTGCAGTTTAAAACGCTGCAACAAGTGGTTAGAACACACAAGCTTGAAGTGCAATCCCTGCTGGATTTAATCAGTGCCTTTAAGCAGGATGTCGTTAAAACCCGCTACGCCAATTTTGAAGAGTTACTGGATTATTGCCGTCGCTCAGCCAACCCGGTGGGCAGGTTGATGCTGCAATTATATGGTGCTGATACAGCGCAAAACCGGCAATGGTCAGACCAGATTTGCACCGCTTTGCAACTGATCAATTTTTACCAGGACATTGCCATCGATCTGCAAAAGCATGGCCAGACCGGGCGCATATACTTGTGTCAGGACGAAATGCAGGTGGCAGGCATGACAGAAATGGATTTACGTAATCAGCGACTGGATAGCACCTGGCAGGCATTCTTTTTGTACAATGTCGCCCGTGCCGAGCAATTACTGCTTGCAGGTAAGCCGCTTAGCCGACGTTTGACTGGCCGTATCGGATTCGAACTGCGCATGATAGTCGCGGGTGGTGAACGGATTATTTATAAATTAAAACGTTGTCGTGGCGATATTTACCACCACCGTCCGACATTAAATGCTTTTGATTGGCCGATTATTTTGCTGAAAGCCCTCTTTAAACAATGACCCCGCAACAATACTGCCAGCAGAAAACCAAACAAAGCGGCTCCAGCTTTACCCTGAGTTTTTTGTTTTTACCCAAACACAAACGCGAAGCCATGACGGCACTGTATGCGTTTTGCCGTGAAGTCGATGATGTCGTTGATGAATGTACCGACTACCAGATCGCACAAACCAAGCTGCAATGGTGGAAACAGGAGATTCATCGCCTGTTTCATGAAGTGCCGCAACACCCGGTCACCAAGGCATTGAAGCCAGTGGTGGAAGAATTTGGCTTGCAAGAAGCGCATTTCATAGAAATTATCGATGGCATGCAAATGGATACGCAGTACAACCGCTATGCCGATTTTGAGCAACTGGCATTATATTGCTACCGCGTCGCCAGCGTCGTCGGCCTGCTCTCGGCGCAGATTTTCGGCTACAGTGATAAATCTACCCTGGGCTATGCGCATGACCTGGGGATGGCTTTCCAGCTAACCAATATCATTCGCGATATTGGCGAAGACGCGCGCCGCGGCAGGATTTATATCCCGATTGATGAACTGGAAAAAGCAGGCGTGACTGAACAGCAGTTACTGCAAAGCCAAGTATCTGCACAGACACAGGCTTTATTACTCAGACAGATTGAGCGTGCAGAAATGTTTTATGACAAAGCCATCAACCAGTTGCCAGAAGCTGATATCAAAACCCAGCTACCTGGCCTGATGATGGCAGCCATTTACCGCGCATTACTGCGGGAAATCAAGCAAGACCCTAATCTGGTGCTCAACCACAAAGTCATGTTGCCGCCTTTCAGGAAATTGAAACTGGCACTGGGTGTATGGTTTAAACGCCGCTGATGCACTGAATGCTTAACCATACGCCTCCACCCCGTAATATCGCGGTTGTCGGTGCCGGGCTGGCCGGGCTGGCTGCCGCACACACCTTGCTGAGCTCAGGACACCAGGTATCGTTATTTGAAGCTGCCCCGCAAGCCGGTGGCCGTGCGCGTGGCGTCCCGCATGTTGAAACCATGTTGGATAATGGCCAGCATTTATGTATAGGCGCTTATCAGGCCACACTCTCATTATTAGGCGAAGCTGGCCTGAATCCCAAGCATCTCTTTACCCGCTTGCCGCTGGCGTTGCATATGCATCATGGCGCGGATCGCATGTCTCTTGTCACACCCAGCTGGTTACCTGCTCCCCTGCATTTATTGTGGGGATTGCTCACCGCGCGTGGATTGACTGCTAACGATAAATGGCAAGCCATCTGCTGGATGTTGCGGTTAAAAAAATCTGCATTTACCCTGGGGCAAGATACCACGGTTGAAAATCTATTACAGCAAGGCCGGCAAACAGAAACGGCAATCCAGACCTTATGGGAGCCTTTGTGCCTGGCCGCATTGAATACCCCTATCCAGATTGCCAGTGCGCTAATATTTCTGAATGTATTGCGTGACAGCTTCCAACAAAAGCGTTCAGACAGTGACTTTCTGATCCTGAAGTCGGATTTATCCAATAGCTTGATTGAGCCTTTGCTAGAGAAAATCACCCTCTCAGGTGGCAAGATATCACTGCGCACACCTGTGATTTCAGTCAAAAACGAACACTCACATTGCGTGCTGGAAACTTCAGAAGGCACACAGTTATTCGATGATGTGATTCTGGCTGTAGGCCCGCATCAATTGAAAACCGTGGCTTGCGACATTACAGTGCCGAAATTTGAATACCAGCCTATCACCACGGTGTACCTGCAATATTCGACTCATTTCAGGCTACCCTACCCAGTCATGGGATTGTATGGCGGTCTGGCACAATGGGTATTTGACAGGGGACAATGCTGTGACCAGGCAGGTTTGCTGGCGATAGTGATCAGTGCGCATGGGCCATTAACTGGTGACAAGACAGTATTGATACAGCAATGTATCAGTGAGTTGAATCAGGCATTGTCATCGCATGATATGCAACTTGAAGCAGCGCCATTGTGGACGCAAATCATTACCGAGAAGCGCGCCACATTCAGTTGCACGCCAGATCTAAATCGCCCGCAAAACAAGACTACACAGCCGCATATCTACCTTGCGGGTGATTATACTGCTGGTCCCTATCCAGCCACCATTGAAGGCGCTGTCAGAAGTGGAGTCGCGGCTGCCAATCTGATAGTGGCCAAGACCTGACTACATCAGCAAGCCTCAAGCTTGCGGATCTTTACAGCCTACTACCAAATGGTTTCTGGCAGGGACATAGATACCATCACCCGCATCGGGATAAGTCTCACGAAAAGAAAGATGCGGATCAACCTCAAAACCGTGTGAACAATTCTCACTGGCTTTTGCCTTGCATTGCTCCAGCGTGGTATTGAATTCACTACAGGTCAGTTTATAGCCGGGCTTTCCATCGCTGGTAGCGTGTGGGGTTGGCTGGTTACTTGCGCAAGCAGATAACAGCAAGGGAATCAGTATTAGCGTTTTTTTCATTGTTTCTCTCCATTTCCACCTTTATTACATCACGTCATATTATTGTCATATTGGTGTGTTATAGGCACACATATGATAAGGCAAGAAACGAACCATATAGTTTCATGAAGATTTTGTGAAAAAACCGTGCCGATTTAAGGCCAAGCCTTTGCCAGACTTGTATCCAGACGGCTACAAACTGCTACAAAACCGGGCGCTTTGTAACTGACCCGCCAGTCCAGATTTCTTATACTGCACTCACTGGAATCAATACGCAGTCATGAATCAATACGAAGTTTTTAAAAATGCTCAGTTAAGAATAAAACAGGATTTTATGTATAGCGGGCAGTTGCCCTGGAAATGCCTGTTGGCACAGTGAATAAAATTGAAAAAACTAAAGGCAGATAAATCGCGAAGCTAGATTATCAAATATCAAACCCACTTCCCTGTGGCTGTTCAACCTCTTCTGAACAACCACCACTCCAGGCAACGATGCCACTCCCTGACATCGTTGCCATTTTTTTATCCACGCCACAAATCGATAGCTTGTTCCAGCCTGTCAATCGCATCAATATGCAACCCAGGCACGCCGCCTTTAGGCGCATTGGCTTTGGGGATAATCGCATGGGTAAATCCCAGCTTGGCAGCTTCTTTTAAACGCTCTTGACCGCGTTGCACTGGCCGGACTTCTCCCGCCAGCCCTACTTCGCCAAACACAATTAATTTGTTTAGCAATGGCTTATTTTTAAAGGATGAAACTATCGACAACAGTACAGCCAAATCCACGGCGGGCTCGCTGATTTTCACGCCGCCCACTGCGTTGATAAAAACATCCTGATCGAAACACGCGACACCGGCATGACGATGCAACACAGCCAGCAGCATCGCCAAGCGGTTCTGCTCTAATCCCACGCACAGGCGCTTGGGGTTCGGGGCATGGGAGGTATCAACCAATGCCTGTATTTCAACCAATAAGGGACGGGTGCCCTCTTGCGTCACTGTGATGCATGACCCTGGCACAGGGGTATCGTGATGCGACAAAAACAGGGCAGACGGGTTACTGACTTCCCGCAGGCCTTTTTCGGTCATGGCAAACACGCCCAGCTCGTTCACCGCACCGAAACGATTCTTAAAGGCACGGATCAGCCTGAAACTCGAATTCTGGTCACCTTCGAAGTAGAGCACGCTATCCACAATATGCTCCAGCACCCGCGGGCCTGCCAATGAACCTTCTTTGGTGACATGGCCGACCAGTATCATGCTGATGCCCAATTGCTTGGCGATGCGTGTGAGTTGCGCGCTACATTCACGCACTTGCGCCACCGAACCTGGCGCGGATTGCAACGCTTCAGAATACACGGTTTGGATTGAATCAATAATCACCAGATCAGGCTGATGCTGCTGCAATACCTGGCTTATTTTTTCCAGATTGATTTCAGCCAGTACATCCACCTGGCTGGCATCCAGCCCAAGCCGTTTTGCCCGCATGGCAATCTGCTGCGCAGACTCTTCGCCGCTGATATAAAACGATTTCAGGTTCTGTGACACCTTGCAGACTGTTTGCAGCAACAGTGTAGATTTACCGATGCCGGGATCCCCACCAATCAGCACCACCCCACCCGCTACCAAACCACCGCCTAATACGCGATCAAATTCAGCAATACCAGTCTGCTGACGCGAGACATCCTGCGCTTCAACATCCGCCAGTTTCTGCAACTGTGCCGTGGGTGCCAAACTGGCAAAGCGGCTTTGGGTAACGGTTTCCGGCACCGTTTCCACCAGGGTATTCCAGGCATGACAACTAGGGCACTGCCCCTGCCATTTAGGCTCGCTAGCACCACATTCGGTACAGGTATATTGTGTTTTTGCTTTAGCCATGAAAACCTTGATTATGCTTATTGGGTGAGGCTATTATTTGTTAATCAATCACGTGCATGGGCACGCGAGCAGTCACTGCACATAGCAATTCATAACCGATAGTGCCACTGCTTTGTGCGACTGCGTCTACCGGCACCAGATTGCCCCATAGCTCCACGGCACTACCGATCTTGGCTTCTGTAATATCCGTAATATCTACCGCCAGCATATCCATTGAAACTCGGCCTAATGTGCGGGTGAGCACGCCATTCACTGCAACAGGCGTACCAGTAGGTGCATGGCGGGGATAGCCATCGGCATAACCGCAAGCGACTATGCCAACACGGGTCGGTTTGTCTGCAGTGAATAAGCTACCGTAGCCTACACTTTCACCAGCTTCAATCTCCTGCACCCCGATCAGGCCGGATTGCAGTGTCATCACCGGGTGTAATCCAAGCGAGACAGCGGATTTCTCTGCAATCGGGGTTGCGCCATACAGCATGATGCCAGGGCGCACCCAATCAGCATGTGTCTGCGGCTGCTGGATAACGGCAGCAGAATTGGCGAGCGAGCGTTTATATGGCTGCGCAGTCATTGCCTGCTCCACTTTCAGCATGGCTTGCGTGACGCCGTCGACCAGATCAGAATTGGCAAAATGGGTCATCAGTATGATTTCACTGACATTTGCACTAGTCGCTAATTGATCCAGTGCAGCCTGGTAGTCGGCAGGCTGGAAGCCCAGCCTATGCATGCCACTATCAAGCTTAAGGTACACCCGTAAAGGGATATTAGGCTGGCTTTCGAGTAACCATTGCAACTGAGCGCGATGGGAGATGACGGTATCCAGTTTGTAGCGATCCACCAGACCCATGTCTTTGGCAGAGAAAATACCTTCTAGCAACAGGATAGGATGCTGGTAACCGGCATCACGCAAGGTCACTGCCTCACTGATATTTAGCACGCCAAATGCATCTGTTTCTTTCAAGCCTCGCGCAGCATTCAGCAAACCATGACCATAGGCATTTGCTTTAACCACAGAAATGACTTTTGAATGTGGCGCATAACGCCTGACTTGTGTCAGGTTATGTGCAAATGCTTTTTCGGAAATATAAGCGACGATAGGACGCATATTGAAAAATTCAGCGCGTTAGTATTCGTCTGGCATGTACGCGGCGTTCGCGTAATCCATAAAGCGCGTATGCGCACCCATAAAGGTCAGGCGCACACGGCCGATCGGGCCGTTACGCTGCTTGGCAATAATAATCTCCGCAGTGCCTTTTTCAGCACTGTCCGGGTTGTAGTACTCGTCGCGGTATACGAACATGATCAAGTCAGCATCCTGCTCAATCGCGCCGGATTCCCGCAAGTCACTCATCACAGGACGCTTGTCCGGGCGCTGGTCCACGCTTCGGTTCAGCTGTGAAATGGCAATCAGTGGTACATCCAGCTCTTTCGCCAATGCTTTAAGCGAACGTGAGATTTCAGAGATTTCTGTAGCCCGGTTCTCACCCTGGCGACCTGCCGGTGAACTCATCAACTGCAAATAGTCGATCACGATCAACCCTAATTCGCCGGTCTGGCGGTGCAAACGGCGTGCACGTGCGCGCACATCAAAACTGCTTAAGCCAGCCCCTTCATCGATATAAATCGGTGCTTCGTTCAGCTTACCTAAAGCGGTGGTCAGTTTTTCCCAGTCTTCGTCTTCCAGGTTACCGTTACGCATCTTGTGCTGGTCAAGGCGGCCAATCGAACCAATCATACGTGTGGTCAGCTGCGTAGCACCCATCTCCATCGAGAAAATCGCCACCGCTTTATTGGTATTCAGCGCTACGTTCTCGGCAATATTGATCGCAAACGCAGTTTTACCCATGGATGGACGCCCGGCAATAATCACCATATCACCACCCTGCAGCCCAGAAGTCATTGAATCCAGGTCAGTAAAGCCAGTCGGAATACCGGTGACATCGGAATGGTTTTCACGTGAATACAGGTAATCAATACGGTCAGCCACTTGTGGCAATAATACCTGCATACCCAGAAAGCCCTGACTCTTGCGATTGCCGCCTTCAGCAATCTGGAAAATCTTGGCCTCAGCCTCATCCAGCAATTGTTGTGCGTTACGCCCGTTCGGCAAGTAAGCACTTTCAGCGATCCCCGTTCCCACGGTGACCAGTTGGCGCATAACGAAGCGTTCGCGCACAATTTCGGCATAACGGCGGATGTTTGCCGCTGTAGGCGTGTTTTGCGCCAGTGCGCCAAGATAGGCAACGCCGCCAATGGTAGTGAGCTCTGCTGAACTTTCCAGAGATTCAGCGACTGTGACAATATCTGCCGGATGATTGCGCTCAATCAGCTTGGTAATATGTTCATAAATCAGTTTATGATCATGCTGATAGAAATCCTGGCCGGATAAAATATCGGCGATTTTGTCCAGGGCTTCGTTGTCCAGCAACAGCCCGCCGAGGACGGATTGTTCGGCTTCGATGGAATGCGGAGGGAGTTTGAGAAATTCTAGTTGTTCGTCAGCCATCTGGCGATTATACCGAAAAGCGAATCCGCTTTTTCGAGTTTTAGAATTAACTCTGGGTCAAGGCAGGTAAAAGTGAGCTGATTATGGTTGAGGATGAGCATTTCAGTTGAATCAGAGAATGAGTGAATTAGACGTAAATGGCGAGCGCTACAAAAACCGTCATTCCGGCGACGGACGGAACACAGGCAGTTCGCATTAAATAAGTAAATACCTCTCTTCCAGTCAAAGTATCTAGCCGGTGTTTCTTTAGAAGCTTTGAGCGTTCTTTTGGTTACTTATTCTTTGGGCAAGCAAGAAAAGTAACTCGCCTAAGGGAGAAAGAAAACATTACCAATTTAATCAGATTCCAAATAAAAGAATTACCTTTTAACCAAACGCCTCAAGCAAAAAAATAAACCCGGACATTTCTATCCGGGTTTATTAAGCGCAAAAATTATCTGACTATTCCAAGGTCGGTGTCTTAATCCGCTCCGTCAAATGCGGTGCAATTACCTGCAACATCTGCCCGAACACCTTCGGGTTCGCCGCGACGATATTCCCGGTCCGTAACCAGCTCTCATTACCTTCAAAGTCACCCACAATCCCGCCAGCTTCCTGCACCAGCAAAGCGCCAGCAGCAATATCCCAAGGTGACAAGTTGATTTCAAAGAAACCATCAGAAAATCCTGCCGCAACATAAGCTAAATCAAGTGCAGCGGACCCTGGGCGGCGCAAGCCCGAGGTTTTCTTTGCCATGTCACGGAAAATGTTGATGTAGGTTTCGAGATAGCTGAAATCCTTGAACGGAAAGCCGGTAGAGAGCAAAGCCTCTTGCAATCTGGCACGCTGGGTCACGCGGATACGGCGATTATTCAAAAATGCACCGCTGCCCCTGGTGGCAGTGAAAAGGTCATTACGTACCGGATCATAAATCACCGCTTGAGTGAGCACGCCTTTTTCCTGCAAGGCTATCGAAATACAGTAAGCCGGGAAACCATGCAAAAAGTTGGTGGTGCCATCCAGTGGGTCTATGATCCAGATACTTTCTGCTTCAGCATTGGATTTGCCGCTTTCTTCACCCAGAAAGCCATGTTTTGGATAAGCATCTTTCAAGATATCGATGATCGCTTGTTCAGCACCGCGGTCGACTTCACTGACGAAGTCATTAGTATCCTTTTGTTCGATTTTTAAGGCGCCAATATCCTGGGCGGCACGGTTAATGATTTTGCCAGCTTCACGCGCAGCGCGAATGGCGACATTTAGGGTAGGATGCATGCTGTATTTGGGAGGATCAACTGATAAAATAGCATTTTAACGTTTTATCATGCGTTCACAAAATGAATTGCACTTTAAATTGAATAAGAAATTCAATTAGCACGCGCCAGTTTTATCATCTCAACCAGCCAGACTCATGACAACCCTCTTCAATAATATCCGCGTTGTACTTTGCCAGACCAGCCATCCCGGCAACATTGGCTCCACTGCCCGTGCCATGAAAACCATGGGGCTGGACCGTCTATACTTAGTCAGGCCAAAGCACTTCCCTGACCCTGAGGCGACGTCGTTAGCTGTGAATGCGGCTGGCGTGCTTGAGCGCGCAGTGGTGACACAAACCTTGGAAGAGGCCCTGGCCGACTGCCAGTTTGTCATCGGTGTCAGCGGCAAAGAACGTTCTCTGTCTCAGCAAGTGATGACTGTACGTGAGGCTGCGCAAGTAGTGAAAACGACTGCTGAACATAGCCAGGTGGCTTTGGTGTTTGGCACCGAGATGAGCGGTCTGAGTAATGCAGAGGCTGATCTGTGTCACGTATTAGCTACAATTCCCGCCAATCCGGAATACACCTCGCTTAACCTGGCACAAGCGGTACAGATCATGAGTTACGAAGTGCGTATGGCGTTGACTACCGGCGAACTGCACTACCAAGAAAAACCATCTGAGCTGGCGACGCAAGATGACCTGGAACGCTTTTATGAGCATATGCGCGAAGTGTTGGAGCATATAGGCTATATCAACCCGCGTGCGCCAAAAAAACTGTTTGAGCGCCTGCGCCGTTTATATGGACGAACAAGGCTGGAAAAAGAAGAAGTGAATCTGCTGCGTGGCATTCTGACGCTATCGGTAACTCCCAAGAAGCATAAAAAGTACTAAGCATCACAATCTTGAAATAACCCTCGATCCAGAACACTAAGCTTTACGGGGTAACTCCAGCACTCAGCCCCAAACCTGCCTTTGCGGCTGTCTTACTAACTTATGGCATAATGCGCGCATGTTTGATCACCTCAAAGAAGATATCTCTATAGTGTTTGACCGCGATCCGGCGGCACGTACACACTTTGAAATCCTCACGACCTACCCTGGCGTACACGCCTTGATTATCCACCGGGTCAGCCACTGGTTATGGACGCACCGCTTATACTGGTTTGGCCGTTTGCTGTCTCATTTCGGCCGTTGGATCACCGGTATTGAAATCCATCCTGGCGCGATGATTGGCCATCGCGTGTTTATCGACCATGGCATGGGTGTGGTCATCGGCGAGACAGCCATTATTGGCGATGACTGTACCTTGTACCATGGTGTCACGCTCGGTGGCACCAGCTGGAATAAAGGCAAGCGTCACCCTACGCTGCAAAACGGAGTGGTAATTGGTGCGGGCGCCAAAGTGTTAGGTCCGATCACCATCGGCAAAAACGCAAAAATCGGCTCTAATGCGGTAGTAGTGAAAGACGTTCCGGAAGGCGCAACAGCTGTCGGCATCCCTGCCCGCATCCTCGAAGAAGAAAAAAACAAACAACGGCAAAGTGCTGCACAAAAAATGGGCTTCAGTGCCTATGCGGTAGGAAATGATGAAAATGATCCCATGATCAACGCCATCAACAGTTTGCTCGACCATGCGCACAAGCAAGAAAGTGATATTGCAGAACTCAAAGCGCAGTTAGCCAAGCTCAGTGATGCCGAAACTGAGTCCGGCGTCGGTGAGGCTTTCGCCAAAAAACCTGAATAAGAATTACTCTCATCTACTATCCGGCGGCGCCCTTAAGCCATTTAAGAACAAAGAACTTTCCTGAATAATAATTGACTAAATTAGTAGGTTATTATAAAATTTAAGTCTGTTTTAAAAGGTGTTACATAGATGCGATTAACCACTAAAGGACGTTTTGCTGTCACAGCGATGCTGGACATAGCGCTTTACGAGGCGGACAAACCGATCACATTGGCTGGCATCAGCGAACGTCAAAGTATTTCCCTCTCTTACCTGGAACAGCTGTTTAGCCGCTTGCGCAAACAAGGCCTGGTTTCCAGTGTACGCGGGCCTGGTGGTGGTTACCGTATTGCCAAGGCACATACCGAGATTTCAGTCTCTGACATTATTACAGCAGTGGACGAGCAGATTGATGCCACCCAGTGTGGCGGCAATGAAGACTGTCATGACGAGGGGCGCTGCATGACGCATGAGTTATGGGCATCACTGAATGGCAAAATTCTTGATTACCTGTCTGGCGTGAGCTTGGCCGACATGGTGGAAATGCAGAAGAAAAAAGGCGCGGGCACCGTGCACTTTACTCCACGCAAATGTGGCTCTGATGCCACGCTTGCAGCTTAAGGTTTTTTAAATCGCATGAGTACGATTTATTTTGACCACAACAGCACCACCGCTTTAAAGCCTCAAGTTTTGCAAGCGATGCTGCCCTGGTTAACTGAGACCACCGGCAACGCAACCAGCCGCCATGTGTATGGACGCAATGCCCGCGATGCTGTTGAAGCTGCCCGCAAACAGATTGCTGCTTGTGTTGGCGTGCAAGCGTCACAAGTGGTATTTACCTCGGGTGGCACTGAAGCAAATAATTTCGCTGTTAAAGGCATTGCAGCAAACCTGACACCTACGCAATTACTGGTCAGCGCTATTGAGCACCCTTGTGTGTCACGCCCGGCACAATCGCTCGCCTGGCATAATTGGCAAGTGCAAACGATACGGGTAGATGCTCAAGGCGTGATTGACCTGGCAGATGCTGAACAAAAGTTAAATATCCGCACCGGCCTGGTTTCAGCCATGCTGGCCAATAATGAAACCGGTGCCATACAGCCGATTGCCGAACTGGCAGCGGTGGCAAAAGCCCATGGTGCTTTCCTACATACGGATGCAGTACAGGCATTTGGCAAATTGGCGGTGGATTTTAATGCATTAGGTGTCAGTGCCATGACAATCTCCAGCCACAAGATAGGCGGACCGGTTGGTGTAGGTGCTCTGATATTGGATAAGCGTGTGGACATAGCTCCGCTGTTGCATGGCGGTGGACAAGAGCGTGGTTTACGCAGTGGCACTGAGAACGTGGTAGGTATCGTAGGGTTTGCTGAAGCTTGCAAACTGGCAGTCGAAACATTGAAAACACGTGGCGAGACCCAATCTAGGTTACGTAAGCAGCTTGAAGTCGGCTTGCATACGCTGGGTGCAACTTTATTTGGCCAGCAGGCAAACAGGTTACCTAACACCAGTTTTTTTGCCATCCCCAATATTGAAGGGGAAACGCTGGTAACGGCGCTGGATAAAGCCGGTTTTGCTGTAGCCAGTGGCTCTGCTTGTTCCAGTGATAGTACAGAACCAAGCCATGTACTGCTGGCGATGGGTGTTGAACCAGATCTGGCACGTGGCGCTGTACGCGTCAGTGTGAGTGACACCAATACTGAAGCTGAAATACAAGGATTTTTGAAAGCGTTGCAACAGGAAGTGAAACGCTTAAAAGGATTAAGTGCCGTTGCGGCATAAGATTTTTATTGAAAGAGCATGAACATGTCTGATAGAAAGCCGATTTACCTGGATTACTCTGCGACCACACCGGTAGACCCGCGTGTTGCGCAAAAAATGATCCCTTTTTTGACCGAAGACTATGGCAACCCTGCTTCACGCAGCCATCCATACGGTTGGACCGCCGAAAAAGCGGTTGAAAACGCACGCGAAGAAGTGGCCAAACTGGTCAATGCCGATCCACGCGAAATCGTTTGGACTTCAGGCGCGACCGAGTCTAACAACCTTGCGATCAAAGGCGCTGCGCACTTTTACGCACAAGGTAAAGGCAAACACATCATTACGGCTGCGACAGAGCATAAAGCAGTGCTGGACACATTCCGTGAACTGGAGCGCGAAGGTTACGAAGCGACTTATTTGCAGCCGGAAGCTGATGGCCTGATTAATATTGACACATTCAAGGCGGCCATCCGCCCTGATACTGTGCTGGCATCTATCATGCTGGTTAATAACGAAATCGGCGTGATTCAGGATATTGAAGCACTGGGTAATATCTGCCGTGCAAACAATGTGATTTTTCATGTGGATGCTGCACAAGCGACAGGTAAAGTCGTGATTGACCTGGAAAAACTGCCTGTTGACCTGATGAGTTTCTCAGCGCATAAAACCTACGGCCCTAAAGGCGTTGGTGCATTGTATGTACGCCGTAAACCACGTATCCGTATCGAAGCGCAAATGCACGGTGGCGGTCACGAACGCGGCATGCGTTCAGGCACGCTGGCCACGCACCAGATTGCAGGCATGGGTGAAGCCTTCCGCATTGCACGTGAAGAAATGGCAAGTGAAAACGAACGTATCCGCATCTTGCGTGACCGTTTACTGCACGGCCTGCTGGATATTGAAGAAACCTATGTCAACGGTGATCTGGACCACCGTGTGCCGCATAACCTGAACGTCAGTTTCAACTTTGTTGAAGGTGAATCACTGATCATGGCGATTAAAGGCATTGCAGTTTCTTCCGGTTCTGCATGTACGTCAGCCAGCCTGGAACCAAGCTACGTGCTGCGTGCTCTAGGTCGTTCAGATGAGCTGGCACATAGCTCTATCCGTTTCAGTATTGGCCGTTTTACTACTGAAGCAGATGTCGATTACACAATCGACCTGTTGAAGAGCAAGATCGACAAATTACGTGAACTCTCGCCATTGTGGGAGATGTTCAAGGATGGGATTGATCTGTCCAAAGTAGAATGGGCAGAGCATTAAAAATTGATCTTTGACCGCCTGGCGGCGTTGTCGGATAGCTTGTTTAGAAAAACTAAACGGCGCTATCCTCCGCCTTGCCAGACAATCAAAGCTTCAATTTTTTAAAGAATGGAAGTTTAACTAAAAATTAAAAGGCGAAACAAAATCAAGGCGGTGAGGCGCAGACAGTACGTTTAGTACGGCAAGCCGAATCAACGCAGAGTTTGTGAAGCATTTTAATTTTCGAGGAGTATAGAGATGGCATATAGCGATAAAGTTTTGGACCACTACGAAAACCCACGTAATGTAGGTTCTATGGACAAAAATGACCCGACAGTCGGCACCGGTATGGTGGGTGCGCCTGCTTGTGGCGACGTGATGAAACTGCAAATCAAGGTCAACACGGCTGGCGTGATTGAAGATGCCAAGTTCAAAACCTACGGTTGCGGCTCTGCGATTGCTTCAAGCTCACTGGTCACTGAATGGCTGAAAGGTAAAACACTGGACCAGGCACAGGAAATCAAGAATTCAGCCATTGCGGAAGAGTTGGCGTTGCCGCCAGTGAAAATCCACTGCTCGGTGCTGGCTGAAGATGCGATTAAATCTGCGATTGCTGACCTGAAATCCAAACAAGGTAATTAAGATGGCGATTACCCTGACAGAAACTGCGGCTCAACGCGTAGAAAAATTCCTGGCCAACCGTGGCAAAGGGATAGGTTTACGCCTGGGCGTGAAAACCACCGGCTGTTCCGGCATGGCTTACACGCTGGAATTTGTCGATGACATGCTACCTGAAGACAGTATGTTTGAAAGTTTTGGCGTTAAAGTCATTGTGGACCCGAAAAGCCTAGTGTATATCGATGGTACCGAACTGGATTTCACGAAAGAAGGCTTGAACGAAGGGTTTAAGTTTAACAACCCGAATGTGAAAGATGAGTGTGGCTGTGGCGAGTCATTCACGGTTTAAGCCGTTGAATGACTTGCTTCAATCACGTGATTTGCTGACTTTGGTTTCCCCTTAGCTAGATTTTGCATCCTCTTTTTTGCTTTTGCTGCTAACCATGCAAAATTACTTCGCTTTATTCCAGCTTCCACAGCAGTTCAATATCGATTCAGCGACGCTGGATGCCAACTACCGAAAAGTGCTGGCTGAAGTGCACCCGGACAAGTTTGTGAATGCCTCTTCGGCAACGCGCATGCAATCCATGCAACAGGCTACTTTGGCGAATGAAGCTTACCAGACACTGAAACGGCCGACTGCGCGTGCACGTTACCTGCTAACACTGGCAGGTGTTGCTATCGATGAAGAAAACAATACCGCCATGCCTGCTGATTTCCTGATGGCGCAGATGGAATGGCGTGAAGCGATGGATGATGCCAGGTTTGCCAAAGATGTTGCCGCCCTGGATGCACTGCTGAAGGAAATGAATTCTCAAGCCAAAGCCTTGCAACAGCAAGTGGCTGATGAAATTGAGCAGGCACCTGTCCAGGCCGCCATGACAGTCCGCAAACTGCAGTTTATTGATAAAGTGAGCGAAGATGTAAATGCACTGATCGCTCAGTTGGAAGATTAAGTTTCATGGCTTTATTACAGATTTCCGAACCAGGCATGTCCCCTGCCCCGCATCAGCACAAGCTGGCGGTAGGCATAGACCTGGGCACGACTAATTCTCTGGTCGCTACTGTGCGTAGCGGCATGAGCACGGTATTGCATGATGAACATGGCCATGCCTTATTGCCTTCTGTTGTACGCTACCTAGAAGATGCCGTGGTGGTTGGTCACGAGGCACAAGCTGCGCAAAGCCAGGATCCGGTGAATACCATCGTCTCGGTCAAACGTTTTATGGGACGCGCCTTGAACGATATCACCGACCGCGCGCATATTCCCTATCATTTTGTCGAAAATGCCAGCTCTGAAGGCATACTGGAACTCAAAACGCGGGCTGGCTTGAAAAGCCCGGTCGAAATTTCAGCCGAGATTTTAAAAGCATTAAAAATTCGCGCCGAGAAAGCCTTGGGCGGCGAACTCACCGGCGTAGTCGTGACCGTACCTGCCTACTTTGACGACGCCCAGCGCCAGGCTACCAAAGATGCGGCCAGGCTGGCTGGCCTCAATGTGTTACGTTTATTGAATGAACCCACTGCTGCCGCAGTCGCCTATGGCCTGGATAATGCCGCCGAAGGCATTTATGTCATCTATGACCTCGGCGGCGGCACATTTGATATTTCCATTCTGCGCCTGAGCAAAGGCATTTTCGAAGTACTGGCAACCAATGGTGACTCAGCGCTGGGCGGCGATGATTTCGATCACCGTATCTACTGCTGGGTACTGGACCAGGTGCGTAGTAAAACCGATGATTTCAAACCGCTGACCGAAGCCGATACGCGCCTGCTGTTGACCAAATCACGCCAGGCCAAAGAATGGCTGACCGATAATCATGAAGCGAATATCCTGTGCAAGCTCAGCAATGGCGCACTGGTGGATGAAACGCTGACGGTTAGCCAGTTTATCACCCTGACCGAAAACCTGGTCAGCAAGACTTTAAGCCCTACCCGCAAAGCCATGCGCGATGCCGGCTTGAATATGGAAGAGATCAATGGAGTCGTGCTGGTTGGTGGCGCCACACGCATGCCGCATATCCGCCACGCAGTGCAGGCGTTCTTCCAGCAGGAACCGCTGACCAATCTTGACCCGGACAAAGTAGTCGCGCTAGGCGCTGCGATTCAAGCCAATGTGCTGGCAGGCAACCGTAGCGAAGAGGACTTATTGCTGCTGGATGTGACACCATTGTCACTTGGGCTGGAAACCATGGGTGGACTGGTGGAAAAAGTCATTCCCCGCAATTCGACATTGCCGATTGCACGCGCGCAGGATTTTACTACCTACAAAGACGGCCAGACCGCGATGGCGATCCATGTTGTCCAAGGTGAACGTGAACTGGTCGCTGACTGCAGGTCGCTGGCACGTTTTGAATTACGTGGTATCCCGCCGATGGCGGCAGGCGCTGCGCGTATTCGCGTTACCTTCCAGGTAGATGCAGATGGTCTGCTCTCCGTCAGTGCACGCGAACAGGGCAGCGGAGTTGAAGCCAATATCACTGTCAAACCTTCTTATGGCCTGAGCGAAGACCAGATAACAACAATGCTGAAAGATTCTTTTGGCGCGGCTGAAACTGACAAAGCCGCACGTATGCTGCGTGAAGCCACTGTGGATGCACAACGCCTGATAGAAGCGATTCAGGCGGCATTGGTTCAAGATGGCGCCTTAATTACACAAGACGAGCGTGACACCATACAAGCGCATCTGGATGCCTTGCATACCTTATGCCAGGGCACTGATAGCCAAGCCATCAACAATGGCACTGAAGCATTGAATCATGCGACAGAAAACTTTGCGGCCAAACGCATGGACGCTTCTGTACAAAAAGCCCTCGCGGGTAAAAACCTGGACTCTCTGGAACTGTAATATGCCTAAAATCACCATCCTCCCGCACGCTGAACTTTGCCCGAAAGGCGCTGTGATTGAAGCAGAAAATGGCACCTCTATTTGCGATGCATTGCACAACAATGATATCGACATTGATAGTGCCTGTGGTGGTGTCTGTGCCTGTACTACTTGCCATGTGGTGGTGCGCGAAGGTTTTAAAACCTTGAACGAGATTGAGGAAGACGAAGAAGATATGCTGGACCGTGCCTGGGGTTTGCAGCCTTTCTCGCGCCTTTCTTGCCAGGCGATTTTGCAGGAAGCTGATGTGACGGTGGAAATCCCCAAATACAGTATCAACCTGGCTAAAGAAGGCCATCAGTAATAAAAATGCATGACAAAAAAGCCGATGTTTTGACATCGGCTTTTTTATTTAATACGCCACAGGTTGATTAGCCGACGTAAGTATCATTCAGGAAATTCACCTTACCGTTAGAAATATCGTATATGGCACCGACAATCGCAATCTGCTTGCTGTGTATCATGTCATCGACAATATCGCTGCTGCGGATAATCGTATCTATCTGGTACCTGACATTCAATTCATTGATCTTTTCAACAAAGTCAGGATTCTTGGAATTACGGTTTGATGCATCAGCTACGGTTTTTTCATGACGGATAGCAGGTTTGATCAGGTTGATGATCTCACCGATATGGCCATCCTTGAAGTCATCACAAGCTGCTTTCACCGCGCCACAGGAAGTATGCCCCATCACGACGATCAGTTTGCTGCCCAGGTATTTGCTGGCGAACTCCAGGCTGCCCATCGCTTTGTCTGAAGCAATATTACCGGCCAGGCGTACACTGAAAATATCACCCAGGGCCTGGTCAAACAATAATTCAACCGGTGCACGCGAATCACTGCAACTCAGGAAAGATGCAAACGGATGTTGTTTGTCTTTGGTGATTTGTATCAGTGCCTTGAAATCTTTTTCCTCTTCCACCTCTGAAGTGAACCTTTGGTTACCTTCAACCAGAATATCCAGTGCCTCACGTGGCGTCATTTTGTCACGGTCAAGTAATGGGTGTTTGTACATACAAATAATCCTCTATAAATTATTATTCTAGCAAGGCCAGTCAGCCCTGCTTCTCATTAATGCCCCAGCAGATGCTTGGGCGGGTTAAACGCAATGGTTTCTACAGTAATGTTTTTCAGTTTGGCATGCTGCTGGTAGCCATGAATAAACTCCACCACATCATAAGCAATCGCTTTACTGTTTGTGCAATCGATCACTACTTTGCTATTGCGCGGAATCGCCTCCAGCACTTCCAGGATGCTGGCTTTGTTGAAGAAAGAGACTTCTTCAGCCAATACCAGTTCAAACACTTCCTGGCCATCCCTGGTGGTACGGGTTTGCTTGATGTAATGTGAGTTGCGGTAGCTGTGGTGCAAGGTGAAAAAGATCGCTACCACTAAACCCAGGCCGATACCGGTCAGCAGGTCGGTGAACACGATGGCGATAATAGTCACAATAAACGGGATAAACTGTTCCCAGCCCAGAGCAAACTGTTGTTTAAACAAGCTCGGTTTAGCCAGTTTATAGCCCACCATGATCAGGATAGTGGCCAGGCTGGCAAGAGGAATCAGGTTCAGGAAGCTGGCAATGGTGATTGCGCTGAGTAGTAACCAGAAACCATGCAAAATGGCGGATATTTTAGTCTGCGCGCCAAACGTGATATTGGCACTACTGCGCACAATCACCTGGGTGACTGGCAAGCCACCGATTAAACCAGACACGATATTGCCCAAGCCTTGCGCTTTAAGCTCCCTATTGGTCGGTGTGACGCGTTTGTGAGTGTCCAGCTTGTCGGTTGCTTCTACGCATAACAATGTTTCCAGGCTGGCGACTATCGCCATCACCAACGCAGTTTTAATCACCGCAGGCTGTGCAATCTGGCTGAAATCCGGGTGGGTAAAGAAACTGGTGAATTCACCCAGGCTACCCGCTACCGGCAATCGTACAATCTGGTCTTCTGCCAGTGAGAAATTCAGCCAGCCGCGCATAAATGCTATGTTGAACAGAATGCCGACCAGTACCACCACGATAGGCCCTTGCAGCAACTGGAAAATCCTGTGCTTTTTAGTCAGCACGGTATCCCACAGAAGCAGGATCGCAAAAGAAACTGCGGCAATCAATACCGCCCCTGGTGTCAACAAATCCCATGCCTGCAAAATGTCGCTGAAGGTATTGTGGCCGTCAAAGCCAAATGATTCATCCCCTTCATAATCAGCATCGTAGCCAAACGCATGCGGGATCTGTTTCAGGATGATCAGCAAGCCGATACCGGTCAGCATGCCTGTAATCACCGAAGAAGGCACAAAGTAAGCGATGAATCCGGCTTTGAACTGCCCCAGTAAAAACTGGAAAACACCCGCCAGTACCACGGCAGCCAAAAACACTTCATAAGAACCAAGATTGCCAATCGCGGCCATGACAATCACGGCCAGGCCAGCTGCCGGGCCACTTACGCCAAGTTGCGATCCACTGGCGAGGCCAACCACGATACCGCCGACAATGCCGGCGATCACACCCGAGAACAACGGCGCGCCGGAAGCCAGCGCAATGCCCAGGCAAAGTGGCAATGCAACAAAGAAAACTACAATTGAAGCCGGCAAATCCCGGTTCAAATGTTTAAACAGATCGAAAAAAATCGACCCTGAGGGTGTAGCGGACATAGTGTAATTCCTTCTCAGATGAAACAATCTTTTGTTATATTATTATTGGTGATTATAATTAAATTTTATGTTTATGCCACATACACAAAACCCCGCACGCATGCGGGGTGGGTGGAACACTAAGACTAGTTTCAATTCTCATTAATTTGAATATTTATTTTAGTCTCTTGGTGTATCAGCTACGTAAGGACGTCTACCAATAAAGTTTAAACGCAGCTGATCGTGTTTATCAAACCCTTTATCCGGTTTGTCAGTCACAATACCTGCACCCTCCCATTTATCTTCAGCGCTCTGTTGTTTGGCAACAGGTGCTTTGCTGTAAGGACGCTGGCTGCTGAAGTTCTTGTGATGCAAAGTACGCACACCATTATCCTGCTCTTGTGTTTCATCCGCATGAACATTCGCTACCAAACCGAATGAAACTAATACTACCAATAATAATTTGCTCATTTCATACTCCTTTATCATTTTATCCGTCACACAGTCTTCATGCACCTTACATAAGGGCTGGCAATATTATGTGCCAGCTACCTTACGCGACTCTGACTACAAAGGACGTTTGCCGATCGAATGCATTCTCAATAATTGCAGGTGTTTTTCTTTTTGTTCCTGGCCGGCAGTCATTGAAGCACCCTCCCAGCCTTGTTCGGAAGCAGGCTTGTTAGCTACCACCACCGGTGCCTGATAAGGCCGTCTGCTCAGGGATTGGTGATGATGGACTTTAGATTCAACAGCCACTTCTTCATCCTGTGCATGTACTGGCAAAACAGCTACCAGACCCAATACCATTGCTACTGCAGCATATACGTTACGCATGTTGTTTCTCCTATTCATTGTTTGTTGGACATTCATTGTTGGTTTGTGTTTTAACTGATTCATCATGGTTCGCATTTTGCACCCTGACTGGCAACAAAAAATCTACCGATATAGGTAGTTCGGTATATACTTAACGGCATATGCCGAATGACAGCTCCACACCTGCAGCCGAGAGTGCATTTGCCTTGCGTAGCGCCCTGAAACAAAACCAGGCGCAAATGGCGCAGGACAAATTGTTTGAAAAATTTGGGCAACAATTATTTGTTTCCGGCTGGTCTAGCGAGCTATTACAATGGTTGCTCGATGAAATCTGCCTGCAATTTGGTGCACAGCATGGCTTGATCAGCCAGCAACACGGCGGTGCATTAAAGATTCTGGCCCAGCGTGGCAAAAGCTTTCCCATCGGCGCGCGCATCCCCATGCTGGGGGTGCTGGGACAATGGCTAAAAGAGCCCATCCGTTTTGAAGTGCATTCGCAATATGTGCCCAGCTTATGGACGCTGCCTACACCGATTGATCCGGATATACACTGCTATCACCTGCCTATCGCCTGCCAGCAACGTGCGGTCGGGTTAATGGCGCTGGTCACAGGCAACCCTTTAAGCCATAACAGCTTGCAGATTCTGTATAGCTTATGCGGCATGCTGGGTTTTGCGTTGTATGGCCAGGCACAGGCTACCAGCGTGATTGACGATAGCTATATGCAAAAACTCACGCCGCGTGAGCGCGAGGTATTCGCTCTGTTACCTTCTGGCGCCAGCAATGCCTTGCTAGCCGCAAAACTCGGCATCTCGCCCGGCACAGTCAAAATCCATATTGAGCGTATTCTCAGCAAGCTGGATTTAAATGACCGGACCCAGGCCGCTGTCAAGGCCGTAGAAGCCGGATTTAAAAGTGATGGATTGTGAAGACTGATATGCCTTTCCGTCATCTGAAAGCATTCAGTTACTTAAACCAGTTGTGGCAAGACGCGCCCTTGACGATCAAGGGCATTATTTTAAACACCTTGCCATTGACCGTTTTGCTGGCGTCGCTGGCCCTGATTTTTGAGAGTGAACAACAGGCAGCTTTGCTTGAACGGCGTGTGCAGAATGCGCTACAGATTCAGCAAGATATCCAGACCCTGCAGACACAATTACTGGAAGCTTCAACCGGCGTACGCGATTACCTGCTCACGGATAACAGCCAGTTCCTGTCCGGGTATGAAAGCGCCAAACAGGCGATGCCACAGCTGCTCAGCTCGCTGGAACTGCGCCTGGATGATCAGGCACAACAGAAGTTACTGCTGGTGATACACCCGCTGGTACAAAAAAACCTGAGTGACCTGGCTGCACTGGCCAGCAATACCGAGAAAGAAGCCAATGAAGAACTGATACATAAATTCAGCTCTCAAGGCGCGGCACTCAATCAGCTGCGTACACATCTGGACCAGATGAGTTTGCGTGAATCCAGAATCGTTGAACAGGATAAAAAAGAAGTCATTTATGAGCGAAAACGCAACCTGCGCATCAACTTGATGGCGGTGATTGCGGGTGTATTCGGTTCGCTGCTGGGAGTATGGGTATTCACGCAGACAATCGTGGCGCGCGTGAGGACGATACGTGACAGCGCCATCCATTTAGTCAAAAGCGAACCCTTGGCATTGCCTAGTATCAGCCAGGATGAACTGGGCGAACTGACGATGGAACTGGAGCATGCTTCACAATTGCTGAAAAAAAGTGCACAGGAAGCACATCAGGCAAAAGTTGAGGCAGAAGAAGCCAGCGCTGCAAAAAGTAATTTCCTGTCTCGCACCAGTCACGAGTTACGCACACCACTGAATGCGATTTTAGGCTTTGCGCAAATACTGGAGAACGACTTGCCGGATGGCCGACAGAAAGACAGTGCCACCCTGATACACAATGCCGGCCAGCACTTGCTGAAACTGATTAATGAGGTGCTGGATATTTCGCGTATAGAAAGCGGTGATATTGGCATGTCTATGGAGGTGATTGCGCTTAATCCGCTATTGGAAGAAGCTTACCATTACCTCAAGCCTCTGGAAAAAGTCCGTGACATGAGTATTGAAACGCGCTTTGAACCCGGCTTGAAGGTGCGTGCTGACCGCCAGCGGTTACTGCAAGTGATTTTGAACCTGCTGGCAAATGCGCTCAAATACGGCCCGGAAAACACGCAGGTAACCGTCACTGCTTACCGCGAGCACGACCAGGTGCGGGTGGAAGTGCAGGATCAGGGCAAAGGTATTCCGCCAGAGCACCGCTCACGCCTGTTCACACCGTTTGACCGCCTGGGTGCAGAACGCACGGTCACCGAAGGTACCGGGCTGGGCCTGGTACTTAGCAAGCAATTGATGGATGCCATGGACGGGCAGATCGGCGTGGCAGAAGATAAAAGCATGTTCTGGTTCAGCCTGCCAGCCTGCGAAGAAGAACTGCAGAAAAATATGTCAACTGAACCCACAAACGAGCTCGATGTGCAGGTATCGGCCACAGTCTCTTCCGGTAAACGCCATATCCTGTATGTTGAAGATAATCAGAGCAACCAGGCATTGATGCAAGCCATCATGACCAAACATCGCCATATCAAGCTGCATATTGCAGCCAGCTTGCAGGAGAGCATGGTCTGGCTACGCGATATGACGCCTGACCTGCTGTTGCTGGATTTAAACCTGCCTGACGGTTCCGGTGAGTCATTGATTCAACATATTCAATCATCGCGGGACAACCTGCGTGATATTCCAGTCGTGATCCTGAGCGCCGATGCTTTGCCGGAAACCATGCAACGCCTGAACACGCTGGGCATTACCCATTACTTTACCAAACCGTTAAACGTTGCCACCTTTAACCAGTTACTGTTAAAACTTTTGCCTGAACCCAAGCAGTGAGTATTAAAGACCATGAATATTGACCAATTACGCGCCTCTAAAATCCTGATAATTGATGACGCAGAAGCCAACCTGAGGCTGCTGGAAGAGCTGCTGACCAAAGAAGGGTTTGAGCAGGTGATCAGCACCACAGATCCCACTAAAACCATGGATCTGGTGAATGCCTTTCAACCCGACCTGATTCTGCTCGATTTAATGATGCCGGTTCTGGATGGCTTTGCGGTACTCGACCAGTTATCGCATCATCTCGGCCCGAATGAGTATCTGCCAGTACTGGTGCTGACTGCCGACGCCACCATTGCGACACGACGCAAAGCACTTGCCCTGGGTGCAAAAGACTTTCTGACCAAGCCTTTTGACCCAATGGAAGCGATGCTGCGCGTCTGGATATTGCTTGAAACGCGCTGGCTATTTACCCAACTCAAACAGCATCAACCCAACCTGCAAATGCCAGGCTACTCCTGATGAGATGGATTGATCCGTTTTACAGCATTAAAGGGTAGATCGCCTGCTGATATATTGCAAACCTGAAGGTCTACCTGCCTGCTGCTGTGCTGCATTCGATTGCAGGCTGGCGCCTTCCCAGGCCTGATCTGCTTTCACACTCACCGCCTGCACTACCACTGCCCTTCTGGCGATATTCTGTTGTACATTCGCCTGATCCGCCCACACTGATCCGGCAAATAGCAATCCGGCCAAGCCGATTACGTAACCCGCTTTCACTGTTTTCATCGTACGCTCCTTTGAATGATACTTCGGCAATCCCGTCTTCAGCAGACGGATTTGATGTAGCTACCTTAGCGCGATTGCCTTACAGCAGGCTTTCGCTAACTGTATTTTATTGATGGCCCAGTCTGATATGGCTTGGTTTGAGATTCAGCTTGAATTAAGGCATGTCGGCTATCGTGATGTTTCGATAACTTTAAATGGAGATCACAATGAAAAACTTTATTCAGGCACCCGGCCGTGCATTCATGCTTGCCCTGCTTTGCGGCTTACTGGCCAGCCAGCCAGCCATGGCAGATGATGACGACGGCGATGACATTCAAAAAATGACGGAAACGGCAAAGGCATTTGGTTTTATTTCCTGGGAAGACGCAAAAAGCAAAGCATTAGCGGCCAAGCCAGGCGTGGTCAAGGAAGTAGAGCTGGAACGCCGAAAATTCAAATCCGGCTGGGATTATGAAGTGGAGATTGTGGATGCCAATGGCGCCGAGTGGGAAGTATACATTGATGCGAAAACAGGCAATGTGAACAGCGTAAACCGCGACTGGTTTTAATCATTGGTCAGACTAATGCCTTATGCCTGTGCTAAGCAGGCATAAGGCTCAACTGAATACGTAAACCGCCCAGGCGGGCAGAATGATCCAGCGCAATAGTGCCATGATAGTGCTGCACGATATCCTGCACGATTGCCAGACCGAGACCACTACCCGGTTTGGACTCATCCATGCGCATACCGCGTTGCAGCAATGTCTCCAGTTCTGGCGCAGTACTACCAGGACCGTCATCTTCCACGACAATCGTAATACCAGAGTGCCCCGTAATATTCAGTTGCACCTGCCCACGACACCATTTGAATGCATTATCCAGCACATTACCCAACAGCTCCAGCATGTCTTCCCTGTCTATCATCAGCCTGGTCTGTGTATCATGCTGCCAGGCAAAAGCCACCTGTTTTTCACTATAAATTTTCTGCAGGGTGGCCACTAATCTGGGCACTTCGATTTCGAGGTCAGTCTGCTGGCTGGTATAGACATCGCCCATCAGGCGGGCGCGTTTCAGCTCGCGTTCCACATCCTGGTGTATTTCTTCGGCACAGGCTTTCATGGACTGCCTTAATTGCGATATGCCAATCCTGGATTCACTATCGAATAATAAATTCAAATGCGCCAGCCTGGTCTTGAGCGCATGAGCAAGATTACCGATCGACAGGCGCGAACGCTTGGTTTTCTGGCTGGCACTTTTCAGGATACGGTTGAATTCATTGACCAGCGGCATCACTTCCGCCGGGCCATTGGCATTGATCTGCTGCAACTCGCCACTTGCGACCCGTGCCAGATTATCCTTGATCTCCTGCAACGGATTCAGGCTATTCAGCACAATCCAGCGCTGCAAAGCTAACAATGCCAGTAGCCCCAGCAATGATAATGCGCCATAGATGCCATGAAACACCCGCAAACTGTGCTGTAAATCGTCCAGGCTTTCAGCGATATAGATAGTGATATCCCGCTGCTGTTTGCGGTAACCATGACCTAATAACAGCAAAGGCTGGTCTTCAGGGCCGGTGATATGCGTGACCTGCTGTTCGCCTACAGCCAAAGACGTTACCGGCAAACTCACATCCCACGCTGAACGCGACTGGAGTTTATGCCCCTCATCGGTGATCACTACGAAATAATGTCCAGAGAATGGACGCTGATAACCAGTAGTGACCAGTCGTTGCTCCAGCATAGGCAGGCCGCGTACATTGACCGTCACACCTGCCAACAGGCCTTCTGCCTCCTGCTGCATACGCTCGGTCATTTGTGACTGGATCAAATGATCAATAGTGAATGTGACTACCGCCCATTGCAACGTCAGCAAGCCGATCAGTGTGAGTGTGAGGCCAAGTGAAAGCTGCCTGCGTAGCGATTTCATGACCGATGACTTTCAGAAGCAAGACTACCGGGACCCATGCTGCCAAATACATAGCCTTGACCACGCCTGGTCTGGATTTTGTCTGTGCCGACTTTCTGCCGCAAGCGATTCACATACACTTCAATGACGTTGCTATCCTTATCTTCATCATAGGCATACACATGTTCCGTCAATTCACTTTTTGACAGTATCCGACCCGGGTGCAGCATGAAATAACGTAACAGGCGGAATTCAGTCCCCGTCAACGTGTATGACTCAGCACCCTGCCACACGGTTTGCGTATGTTCATCCAGGCGTAGGCCTTCGATGGCAAGTTCACCGCTGACCAGACCTATACTACGTTTATGTACGGCGCCGATACGCGCCAGCAGTTCTTCGATATGGAAAGGCTTGGTGACATAATCATCAGCGCCCAGGTTAAAGGCTTCCACTTTCTCCTGCCAGCTGCTGCGTGCCGTCAACACGATCACCGGCATACTCCGCCCCTCTTCTCGCCATGCGGCCAGTACCTGCAGGCCATTCAGCCCCGGCAAACCAATGTCAAGAATAGCCACATCATAGGGTTCCAGGCTACCCTGTATCCTCGCTTCGTTGCCTTCCTGTATCCAGTCGCTGGCATAGCCGGCTCCTTTCAGCGCCTGCTGCACGCTGGCACCGAGCAAGGCATCATCTTCCACCAGCAGCAAGCGCATCAGTCATCCAGTTCCATTTTAAGCAACTGGCCGGTTTTGGCGTCCAGCTTAAGCTCCCAGACCTGACTACGGGCATCCAGGATTTCCACTTCATACAGGTAGCGCCCATGTTTTTTCTCCAGTTCCACTTCGAGGATTTCACCTGGCTTATGAGACTTTGCCAGCCTGGATATTTTTTCGAGGCTCAAAATCTGACCTTTCGCCGCAAGTTGCCCGGCAATAGCAGGGCTTTCGCCAGAACCGGCAATTGGTAGCAGCCAGCCGGTAGCAGCCAGGCTGAAACACACCACCGTCATTACTCGAGACAAGGTCGAAGACCTGCGCATATCACTCCTCAATAGCATTGCCGTTAACAGCGGCTACAAACTGTCATCGGCTAAAAGTGTAACAGTATTAGGATTAATCCAAGCTGAATCGGTTCGTTTATTCACGCGGTTTTGAATGCAAGGCACACCAGGTTTAAAGCAAAAAATACATACGAACCTGCATGTAAACGGTACAATAATGGCTTGAAGATTTAAATTATTTTCCAGTCAAACACATGCAATTTCTCACCCATAGTTCCAGCGCCAGGTTACCTACCCAGTATGGCGATTTTGATCTGCACGTATTCCATGATAACCGGGCCAATGTTGAACATGTTGCACTGACATGTGGCGACATCACCCGTTCACAGAATCCGCTGGTACGCGTGCATTCCGAATGCCTGACCGGGGATGTGTTTTCTTCTACGCGCTGCGATTGCGGTGAACAATTGCATCATGCCCAACGGCTGATCCAGGAACATGGCCACGGGCTGGTGCTTTACCTGAAAAACCATGAGGGACGCGGCATTGGCCTCAGCAATAAAATGCGCGCGTATGCACTGCAAGATCAGGGACTTGATACAGTAGAAGCCAACGAAGCACTTGGGCTGCCGGTGGATAGTCGCAGCTACGAAGCGGCATCAGAGATGCTGTCCTTCTTTGAAATTAATTCTGTGCGCCTGCTTACCAACAACTCTGGCAAACGTTCCGCACTTGAAACACTAGGGATCACTGTGCACCAGCAAGTACCGTTACTGACCGAACCTACTTTAGAAAACCTGAAATACCTGCAAACCAAATCCGCAAAACTGGGCCATATTATTCCTGACCTGATGGGGTAACTCGCGGCAAGCACGCTTGAGCGCATTCAGTTCTCAACGCGACCGGTTTCTTGCGGTTATAGCATTGAATTAAATATTATAACCGCGGCCAAACGCCAGGTTTATACTGCACTCTTGTCACGCAATCACAAGGAGCAGCAAGATGAAACCTGAGACGATCTCCATCCATGGCGGCTATTCACCAGAAGCCACCACCAAAGCGGTCGCCGTCCCCATTTATCAAACCACTTCTTATGCGTTTGACAATACCCAGCATGGCGCCGACCTGTTCGACCTCAAGGTTCAGGGCAATATCTATACGCGCATCATGAACCCCACCACCGCGGTACTTGAAGAGCGCATCACCCAGCTTGAAGGCGGCATTGGCGGGCTGGCGCTGGCTTCAGGCATGGCTGCTATCACTTACGCCATCCAGACCATTGCCGAAGCTGGCGACAACATCGTTTCGGTATCAACGCTGTATGGCGGCACATATAACCTGTTTGCACACACATTACCCAAACAAGGCATTGAGGGGTTCTTTGATTACCGTGACCCGGCTTCGCTTGAGAAGCTGATAGATAGCCGTACCAAACTGGTATTTGCAGAAACCATAGGCAACCCGCTGGGCAACGTAGTTGACCTGGCCGCCATCAGTGAAGCCGCACACAAACATGGCGTGCCGGTGATTGTAGATAACACAGTTGCGACTCCGATTCTCTCAAAACCGTTTGAACATGGTGTGGATATTGTCGTGCATTCTCTGACTAAATATATCGGCGGCCATGGTAATTCCATCGGCGGCATTATTGTGGATAGCGGCAAATTTCCGTGGGGTGAGCACGCAGCGCGCTTCCCTAGTTTGAACACACCTGACCCCAGCTATCACGGCGTTAACTATGTTGAAGCATTGGGTCCAGCCGCTTTCATCGCCCGCGCCCGTGTCGTACCCTTACGCAATACCGGCTCGGCAATCAGTCCTTTTAATAGCTTCCTTATCCTGCAAGGGCTGGAAACATTGCCGCTGCGCATGGAACGCCATAGCAGCAATGCGCTGGCGATTGCCCATTACCTCAAGCAGCACCCGAAAGTGAAGTGGGTCAATTATGCCGGGCTGGAAGACCACGGAGATTACCCTCTGGTCAAAAAATACCTGAATGGGCTGGCGTCCGGCATCCTGTCCTTTGGTGTGCAAGGCGGCAAAGAAGGCGGCACCAAGTTTATCGATGCGCTGCAACTGTTCACCCGGCTGGTGAATATTGGCGATGCCAAAAGTCTGGCCTGCCATCCGGCGACCACCACGCACCGTCAACTGAATCCTGAAGAACTGGCAAAAGCAGGCGTCAGCGAAGACCTGGTCAGGCTTTCGGCTGGCCTGGAACATATTGATGACCTGATTGCCGACCTGGAGCAGGCACTTTCACAGGTATAAATTAATAGCGCAGGACCCTTTGACGAAAACCTGATTTCGGCATAGTGTTTTTGCTAATACACTGAGAGGGAAAACAATTGCTGTCTGTTCGCTCATTTATCATCGGCATACTGTTGCTGACTTTTACTGGGGTCGTTTGTGCTTCAGAATCCTATATCGGCCAGTTTCTGTTCAATTACGAAGGCGGCAGTGTCTATCGCGTAACCGTGAAGGATGCCAAGTCCCTGTCATGGGAATGCATCAAAGGCCCGGAAAAAGGTGCGCAAGGCATAGAAGAACCTGAGCGTTTTAAAGTAGCAGACAAGATTTACTTCGTCAGCTGGATAGAAAAAACCGGAATCCAGGTATCGCAAGTCATTAATCTGAACAGCCTAAAAGTATATTCAACCATTATTGACGGCAAAGAGCGCTATGTCGTGACTGGCAATATCGTTCGCGAGAAATAACTTGCACACGCCAGATGGTGGTCTAGAACTTTTCTTGTCATGCTGCCATCAGATTGCATACCGGCTTTGATTGTTTGACTGTTCAGACACTTTGAAAAACCATGTCAGCTAACATGCCTTACGATGCATCATCCCTGGAGAAAAATATGAAAACCATGATTGCGCTAACCCTGGCACTTGTTTCAAACGTCGCCCTCGCAAATATTGTCGTGCCGCTGCAAGTGGTGGATGAAAAAGGCGCGGGGGCAAACGCCGGCAAAGTCACGATTTCCGAAACAAAATATGGCCTGGTATTTACGCCGGAATTACAGGGCCTGCCTGCAGGAACACATGGGTTTCATATTCACCAGAACCCTAGCTGTGACCCTAAGGAGAAAGATGGAAAAATGACTGCCGCTGGTGCAGCCGGCGGTCATTATGACCCTGACAATAGCAACAAGCACGATGCGCCATGGGGCGACGGTCACTTGGGCGACCTGCCAGCCTTGTATGTGAATGCTAATGGCACGTCCAACCAGCCGGTACTGGCGCCAAGGCTGAAGCTGAGCGATATCAGTGGCCGTGCCCTGATGGTACATGTCGGTGGAGACAACCATTCTGATCATCCTGCGGCGCTCGGCGGCGGGGGTGCGCGGTTTGCCTGTGGTGTGATTAAATAGTCTCTATTGCCTCAAGTTAATCAGCCTGATAACCCCGGGAGTCATTGATGAGCGCAGAAAGAACACTAGGCACGTCACGAACGCTGCCTTATACGCCCGGTGAAATCTATGGCGCCTTTGCATCCCCTGAGTTGCTGGCAGCATGGTGGGGGCCTGATGGCTTTTCCAATACCTTCGAGATCTTTGAGTTCAAGACTGGCGGCCGCTGGAAGTTTGTCATGCATAGCCCGGACGGAAAAGATTATGCGAATGAAAACATCTTCAGCGAGCTGGTCAAGGATGCCAAAGTCGTCATCCATCATATTTGTCAGCCGTTATTCACGCTGACAGTGGAGCTCACCCCAGTCAGCGACGGTACGCATTTAAGCTGGCAACAGATGTTCGATGATGTGCAGACTGCTCAAGCCGTCAAACAGATCGTGGGGCCGGCAAATGAGCAGAATATAGACCGGCTGACGCAGGTGCTCAGCAAGGTGGCCAGTCCGCAATAACTCCCTTTCTGGTTTTACCAGCAAGGCCTGTTTTTTATGGAATGACTTATTCGACTACTTCAGAGACATGATGGCAGACATAGAGAAAATCAAAGGCCCGGCCTCTTACTTCCCGTCTATAGAAGCAAAGTATGGCCATCCGGTTAAACACTGGTTTGACATCTTGCGCCAGGCTGGTGATCTTAAACATATGGAGCTGGTCAATCTGCTCAAATCAGCACATGGCTTGGGTCACGGTCATGCCAATGCCCTGGTCGCGTACCACCTGGCAAAAAATAAGGCCTAAGATACAGATTAAGGTTTTAACTGACTAAACTAAAAGGCGTAACGGTCACCGTTACGCCTTTTAGTTTTATTACCTAAGCTAGAGTACAGATTAAAACACGCGCAATTGCGTAGGTTTGATATATACCGTTTCACCCTGTTTGAAATTCAGCTGGTTGAATACATCACGGCCCAATTCCACATCGACATATTGCTCATTGTCCGTGCGCTTGATTTCCAGACGCACCAATGAACCGACCGAGTGCACATAAGTCAGTGCACCGGCGATAGTATTCAACGCTGGTTCACGGCTGACTGCTATTTCGTATGGGCGCACAAAGCCTTTACCTTGCGGGGTTTCAAATGCGTTCACATTGCCGAGGAACTCATACACAAATGGTGTGACCGGATTGTCGTACACGGATTGCGGTGAACCCACCTGCTCTACTTGCCCGTGGTTCATCACGACTATGGTGTCAGCCACTTCCAGGGCTTCTTCCTGATCGTGCGTCACAAACACACTGGTGACATGCAGTTCGTCATGCAGGCGGCGCAACCAACGGCGCAGGTCTTTACGCACTTTGGCGTCCAGGGCGCCAAACGGCTCATCAAGTAACAATACTTTTGGCTCAACGGCCAGGGCCCGTGCCAGGGCGATACGCTGGCGCTGGCCACCGGAAAGTTGTGGTGGATAGCGATCTGCCAGCCAGTCCAGTTGCACCAGCTTCAGTAAATCATGCACACGCTTTTTGATTTCGGCGTTAGAAGGACGTGTTTCCTTTGGGCGCACGCGCAGGCCGAAGGCCACGTTTTCGAATACCGTCATATGCCTGAACAGCGCGTAGTGCTGGAACACAAAGCCAACCTGGCGCTCACGCACATCCGCATGCGTGGTATCTACGCCATCAAACAGCACCTGGCCACTATCCGGTGTTTCCAGACCGGCAATAATGCGCAGCAGCGTTGTTTTACCGCAACCTGATGGCCCGAGCAATGCGACCAGCTCACCACTCGGTACTTCCAGGTGAATATCACGCAGTGCACTAAAGCTACCAAAACCCTTGCTAATTTGTTGTATGGTGATGCCCATATTAAACCGTCACTTCCTTTTCCTGAGTAGCTGCATCACTTGATGCCCGCCATTCGACATAGGTTTTCAAAACCAGCGTTACCAGTGCCAGCAAGGTCAGTAGTGAGGCCACCGCAAACGCTGCTGCATAGTTGTATTCGTTATATAAGATTTCCACATGCAAGGGCATGGTATTGGTCATGCCACGAATATGGCCGGACACGACAGATACCGCGCCAAATTCACCCATGGCCCTGGCGTTGGTGAGGATCACGCCATACATTAGACCCCACTTTACATTGGGCAAGGTCACATGCCAGAGGATCTTCCAACCGGAAGCGCCCAGCACAAGTGCCGCTTCTTCCTCTTCTTTCCCCTGAGCCTCCATCAACGGAATCAGCTCGCGGGCGACAAACGGGAAAGTGATAAAAATGGTGGCTAATATGATGCCCGGTACCGCGAATATCACTTTGTAATCATGATCGATCAGCCATTCACCAAACCAGCCTTGCAGGCCGAAGATCAGCACAAAGATCAAACCAGCAATCACGGGGGATACCGCAAACGGCAAGTCGATCAGCGTGATCAGGAAACTTTTGCCAGGAAAATCAAACTTGGTGATTGCCCACGCAGCCGCTACACCAAACACCAGGTTTAAAGGCACAGCAACCAGGGAAGCAATCAGTGTCAGCTTCATGGCGGATAAAGCATCAGAATCGGTAATGGCGGCCAGGTACACTCCCCAGCCCTTACGCAATGCCTCTGCAAATACAGCCGCCAGTGGAATCAGCAGGAACAAACCAAGGAATACCAGGGCCGTAGCAATCAGTGCCCAGCGCACCCAGGCAGGCTCTGAAGTGGCGCGTTTATAAGCCACTTTCCCCTGGTATTGGTCAAATTGTGTTTTATGCATAGTTTTTTATCGTTTAATTAAAGCATTCAGTGAGCGGCATCAAGTACTGGCCGAATGACAGAACCCCGAATGTATTGGGTCTGTCATAGCCTTGATACTATTTCCCGCCATGGCGGTGACTGCTCCACCACTGCAATAGATTGATCAGCAACAGCAAGGCAAAAGAAATCACCAGCATCACCACCGCAATCGCGGTGGCGCCAGCGTAATCATATTGCTCTAGCTTGGTAATAATCATCAGTGGCGTGATTTCTGAAATCATCGGCATATTACCGGCGATAAAAATCACCGAGCCATACTCACCCACAGCACGGGCGAAAGCCAATGAAAAACCGGTCAGCAAGGCAGGCCAGATAGCAGGCAGAATGACTTTGAAAAAGGTCTGCCAGCGATTGGCGCCCAGGCTGGCAGCGGCTTCTTCCAGTTCGCTACTGAAATCCTCCAGTACCGGCTGCACCGTACGCACGACGAAGGGTAAACCGATAAATGTGAGTGCAACCACGACACCGAGAGGTGTAAATGCAACCTTAATGCCGTGCGGCTCCAGCCATTGGCCTAACCAGCCATTCGGTGCATAAATCGCTGTAAGGGAAATACCGGCGACGGCGGTAGGCAAGGCAAACGGCAAATCGACCAGTGCATCGAGTATTTTTTTGCCAGGAAACTGGTAGCGCACCAGCACCCAGGCCGTGAGCATACCAAACACCAGGTTAATTAATGCAGCAAGGAAAGATGCACCAAAGGTTAAACGATAAGTAGCCAGCACCCGCGGCGTAGTCACCACTGCCCAGAACTCACTAAAGCTTAATTCAGTCGTCCGCAGGAAAACTGCTGCCAATGGGATTAAAACGATCAGGCTTAAATAGACAAGTGTGTAGCCTAATGACAGGCCAAAGCCGGGCAATAAATGTTTTTTTCTAGTTGTCATATTGACTCGTGACCGGTTTGAACAGGGGCTAATGTAGCCGGATTCTTATTATTCACAAAAGAATGTTTAATCATTAATTTATAATTGACTGTTATATCAGAACTGCCGGATTACCCAGTGCAACGCCTAAGTAATTCCAGCAGCCGGATATTATAGTATTTAACGCAGTTTAATGATCAAATAATCCAGTGTTTAAGCCACTTTAGGCGCACGATGTTGGAACTGGTCATTCAAGACCTTGGCAACCACCGGCTCGGCCAGGAAGTTACCCTGCAGTATGGTCGCTCCGGAAGCAATGGCGATATCCAGTTGCTGTTGCGTTTCCACGCCTACAATCACTGGCGTACTGCCCAGATCCTGCACGGCATGCACCAGACCACCCAGCGCTTTGGCCAGTGAAGGTTGTTGCGCTGCCTGGTGGATCACCGAAACATCAAATTTGATAAAGTCATGCTGCACACCCCACAAACGATACAGCTTGCTCTGGTGATTGCCGACATGGTCAAACGCGATTCTATAGCCCAATGAACGGTAGTTCTCAATTGCCGCAATCAGGTGTTTGTCCTGGTCAATCAGGGATTCATTGATTTCCAGCACTACGCGATCAGTGGGCACCGAATACTGATGCAATATCTGCTCAAATACCTTACCGTGCGCACTGACTTCCAGCAACAACTTAGGATGCACATTGAGGAACAGCAAGCCGTTTTCCTGGTGAATGGCGCGGAAGTTAAGCACATGCTGCGAGCGGCATACGCGGTCAAACTGCACCAGCTTTCCAGACTGTTCGGCATAGGTGAATGCAAACTCCGGCGTACTGCCCAGTGTGCCAAACAATGATGGGCGAATCAGGGCTTCGTAGCCATAGATATCTCCCTGTTTGGCGTCGTAGATAGGCTGAAAAGCCGTTTTCAGGTGAACGCCGATAAAAGTACTTTCATACTCGCCGGTATTAGCTTCTATCAGCCCTAACTCTTCCAGGTCAAGCGCTAGCACTTGCTTTAGCTCGGCGCGTAACTGCACTACATGTTCTGGTTCCTGATGTTGTTGTCGCTGGGTCATCATCCCTCCTTATACTATGCTGCGTTTATTACGTATGCGTTTATTTCTGGTAAATCTGGTCAAAAATAGCACCGTCATTGAAATGTTTGTTCTCGGCCTCGGTCCAGCTACCGAAAACTTCCTTTACCGTAAAGGTATGAATTTTCTTGAAAGTCGGTTGAGCAACATCAGTCACTTGCGGGCGCAAATAATGTTTCGCTGCAATGGCCTGTCCTTGCGGTGAAAAATGGAAATCAAGATAGGCTTGTGCCTGCTTGCGCGTGCCTTTTTTATCCACGACTTTATCGACCAGTGCTACCGGGTTTTCTGCCAGTACCGTCACTGAAGGATAAACGATCTCGTATTTATCCTCGCCAAACTCTTTCTGTAACAGGTAGACTTCATTTTCAAACGTGATCAGTACATCACCGATATCCCGCTGAGCGAAAGTGGTGGTTGCACCACGGCCACCGGCATCCAGCACGGGCACATGCTTGAACAGTTCAGTCACGAATTGTTTTGCCTTGGCAGCATCACCGCCTTTTTGCGTGATATAGCCCCAGGCAGCCAGATAGCTGTATTTACCATTCCCGGAAGTTTTTGGGTTAGGGATGATAGATGCGACATCAGATCGGACCAGATCGTCCCAGTCTTTCACATGCTTGGGGTTACCCTTACGCACGACAAATACGGTAGGTGAAGCGCTTGGTACGCTATTGTTTGGCAAACGGGTCTGCCAGTTCGCCGGAATCAACTTGCCCTTTTGCGCCAGGATATCGATATCTGCACTACGGTTCATCGTGATCACATCTGCAGGTAAGCCATCTACAACTGCACGCGCCTGTTTTGAGGACCCACCATGAGATTGGTTAATCGTGACGGTTTCGCCGGTTTTTTCTTTCCAGAACTGTACAAATGCCGGGTTAAAGTCTTTATAGAACTCCCGCGTGACATCATAAGAAACATTTAACAATTCAGCGGCTTGCAGCGATGCACTACTGAACAATACTGCAAGAACGGCAGTGCGTAACAAAGATGACATATTCGACTCCTATGATGAACAGGTCAGCACTATACAGACCTATTTATATTTTTAAAAAGAATAAAAAATAATATATTTATAACATAAAAATATATTAAAAAAGCCTGCTAATTTTACTTATATTTTATTGCAAACTGCCCCGCAGAGGAGTAGCTTTATAGGCTCAATAGATTTATTTCAATGCCTTCTAGAGCGAAATTTAAATATTTCTTTACTAATAACCAAATGGAATAAGCAAATAATTAATAATTATTTGACTTAAACCCTGTTCAATTACAGAAGTTTATTTTATAGTGAGCGCATAAAAAGCTGTCTAGACCACTGGAAGCCAGTTTGCACTCATGATGCAACTGGTTTTTTGTTTTTTGAACAGCTAACAAAGCATACTGACAGGACAAATTGACGATGCAAGAAATCGCGATCGAACACATCGTGCAGCAACTGGCCAACATCAGAGAAAGCGCATTGCAACAACGGCAGCGACTATCGCAACCACCGAAACTCCCTTCCCGCAAGGCCTTGGGACAATGCGTGGAATGGCTGGGAGCCGCTTTATTCCCTAATCGCCTGGGCGACCCTGATATTCAGGCCAATGCCATTAACTTCTATGTCGGCACCACGCTGGACAAAGCCCTGCGTGAATTACAGCACCAGATCCGCCTGGAACTGGCGTTTAAAGCCCCCAGCGAACCTACGAACCAGTTTCGTGCGCAAGCGCATACATTAGCCGGCCAGTTCTCCGAGCACTTGCCGCGTATCCGCCTGCAACTGGATACTGATCTGGAAGCTGCTTTTCAGGGCGATCCGGCCGCTGACAGTGTGGATGAAATCCTGGTCAGTTACCCTGGCATACTGGCGCTGATTCATTACCGCATTGCCCACGTCCTGCATGGATTAGGCTTGACCATCATTGCGCGCCTGATTACAGAGATTGCTCATTCACAGACCGGAATCGATATTCACCCCGGCGCGCATATTGGTGACCACTTCTTTATTGATCATGGTACTGGCGTTGTGATTGGTGAAACAGCCATTATTGGTAACCATGTCCGCCTGTACCAGGCTGTCACTTTAGGGGCAAAGAATTTCCCTAAAGATGCCAATGGCCATCTGGTGAAGAAATTTGAACGTCATCCTATCTTAGAGGATTACGTGGTCGCCTATGCCGGCGCGACGATTTTAGGTCGTGTCACCATTGGTAAACATTCAGTTATTGGCGGTAACGTGTGGGTAACCCGCAACGTGCCCGCCAATAGTCATGTCACACAAGCGCATTCGGATGCTAAGCCCATACCGGCCGCTGCTTGATTTTTTGTAGTATTTATTAAGCCATACCAAATAAGGAGAATACATGTCACAACAGCCATCACAAAGTGCATTAGGCGATGTCGCCGCACGGACGCTTGCCAATGCCACCAAATCGGTACCTATGCTCAGCACCATCAGCCCACGCTGGCTGGTGCATTTGTTGAACTGGGTACCGGTAGAAGCAGGTATTTACCGCGTTAACAAGGCAAAAGATCCAGCGGCAATTACGGTTGATTGTTCAAGCAAGGATGAAAAAGACCTGCCAGCGACCTTTGTGGATTACGAAGAATGGGGCCGTGAATATGTATTGAATGCAGTGAACACGGTAGTAGATGTACATACCCGTGTTTCTGACCTGTATAGCAGCCCGCACAACCAGATCAAAGAACAGTTACGACTGACCATTGAAGTTGTCAAAGAGCGCCAGGAAAGCGAACTGATCAATAACAAAGAATACGGTTTACTGAACAATGTAGCCAAATCACAAATCGTGAAAACACGTAATGGCTATCCTACACCTGACGACCTGGACGAGTTGCTGAGCAAAGTCTGGAAAGAACCAGCGTTCTTCCTGGCTCACCCGAAAGCGATTGCCGCATTTGGACGTGAATGTACACGTCGTGGCGTACCTCCGCCAACAGTGTCACTATTTGGTTCACAATTCATCACCTGGCGCGGCATTCCACTGATTCCAAGTGACAAATTGCCTATCGCCAATGGCAAATCAAAAATCCTGCTGTTACGCGTAGGCGAAAGCAAACAAGGCGTGATTGGCCTGTATCAACCTAACTTGCCTGGTCAACAAAGCATGGGCCTGTCCGTGCGCTTCATGGGCATTAACCACAAAGCGATTGCTTCTTATCTGGTTTCACTCTATTGCTCACTGGCAGTGCTGACTGAAGATGCGATTGCCGTACTGGAAGATGTCGGAGTTGACCACTACTATGACTACAAGTAATCCAAACACACATCAGGCGCTAGATTTGGCAGGGTTTGAGCCGGAGGCCATTTTGGCTTCACTGCCTGGCGAGCATCCTAAGATGGCGGCTGCACTGGGTGTTGGCCGTGAGTTGGAACAGACCGGGTCACTTGATATAGACACCCTCAACCAGCTGGTCAATGAGCTGTATGCGGAAGGGTTTCCCGCCACGGCACCATTTGCGGCAGCACAGTTTGCGCAAACACTTGTTTCGCCTAACCAGGCGCAAGCAAAAGTACCAGCCACTGACTCACTCACGACGCATGTAAGTCATGCCACTGGTGGCAACGCCAGGGATATCACTTCACCCAGCTATGCGCAATCGTCTATACAGCCAGTCACACTTGAATCACAGGCACAGCAATTAACGTATGCGCCAGGGGTTGAGACACTGGCCAGTGACCATAACCATCTGGATGTGCTGCATACTGACCCGGATTACCTGATTCCAGGCCAGTTTGCCAGTCTCGGGATTGAGATTCCATATCAGCAGGAATTAAACCGTTGGCTTGGGCAGTCGAATCCGTCGATTCCAACGACTCAAACCCAGGTCCCTGGCCATGGCTCACCTGGCCATGGTTCACCTAGTCATGGTTCACCTAGTCATGGTTCTCCTGGACTAGGGTCATCTGGACTTGGATCGCCAGGCAATGTACCGCCTGCTAAAGCTTCCTCATCAAGCGGGCAGTCGTTTTATTTCCTGCAAGCTGAGCAGCCAGCCGTGCACAATAGTCTGCCTGCTTCAGCCCATCCGGCATTTGATGTGCTGAGCGTTCGCCGGGATTTTCCTATCCTGAACGAAAAAGTGAACGGCAGGCCGCTGGTCTGGTTTGATAACGCGGCAACCACGCAGAAACCACAAGTAGTGATTGATAGAGTCAGTTATTTCTATCAGCATGAAAACTCCAACATTCACCGCGCTGCACATGAACTGGCCGCGCGTGCGACAGATGCATATGAAGATGCGCGCGAAACCGTGCGTCGCTTTATCAATGCGTCTTCCGTGAATCAGGTGATTTTCGTACGTGGCACCACTGAAGGCATCAACCTGGTCGCCAAAACCTGGGGTAAAAAACACCTCAGCGCCGGCGATGAGATCGTGGTTTCCAACCTGGAGCATCACGCCAATATCGTGCCATGGCAGCAATTGTGCCAGGAAACAGGTGCGGTACTGAAAGTGATACCAGTGGATGACAGTGGCCAGATCCTGCTGGAAGAATACCAGCGACTGCTGACACCAAGAACCAAGCTGGTATCGTTTACGCAAGTGTCTAATGCGCTGGGTACCGTTACGCCTGCGCAGGAAATGATTGCGATGGCACATAGAGCTGGTGCCCGGGTGTTACTGGATGGCGCACAATCCATTTCGCACATGCGTATTGATATACAGACGCTGGATGCGGATTTCTTTGTGTTCTCCGGTCACAAGATATTTGGCCCGACTGGTATTGGTGTAGTTTATGGCAAAGCCGATGTATTGCAGGACATGCCAGCCTGGCAAGGTGGTGGCAACATGATCCAGGACGTGACGTTTGAAAAAACAGTCTATCATGCAGCACCTGCCAAATTTGAGGCTGGTACCGGCAACATCGCAGATGCGGTAGGCCTGGGTGCAGCGCTAAAATATGTAGAGCGGATTGGCATAGAAAATATTGCCAATTATGAACATGCTTTACTTGAGTATGCGACTGCGGGCATGCGGGATATCCCACATCTGCGTCTGATTGGTACGGCCAAAAACAAAGCCAGCGTATTGTCTTTTGCGCTCAAAGGCTACCAGAGCGAAGAGGTAGGTGCGGCACTGAACGAGGAAGGCATCGCCGTGCGTTCCGGACACCATTGTGCTCAACCTATCTTGCGTCGCTTTGGCGTAGAAACAACCGTGCGACCTTCAGTGGCGTTTTATAACACCTATGAAGAGATTGACCGCATGATTGTCATCTTGCAACGTCTGTCAGCGCGTCAGCCTTAATAGAAATGTAGCAACAAAAAATGCAGCCAGGCAACTGGCTGCATTTTTTCCTTTCATGTTATAACCCTCTTCTGTTGTGACATTCTGTCCAACCCTCTGTAAAATCAATGCCATCCTGACAACAACCAGATTCATCTGCTTTGAGATGAACAGCCCATGACAGATGAAATTTGACCCGCGTAATAATAAATTCACCGCTATTTTCACCGGTGAAATCCTGGGCGCCATGCTGCCCTCTATCATCCTGATCAGCCTGGCACTGTTTGTCGCCTATAAGTTTATTGACCCTGCCCCACCCCGCAAAATCGTGATCGCTACCGGCAATAACGATATCAATTACAATGCGTTTGCTTCTATTTATGGGGTGTTCCTGAAACAGGAAGGCATCACGCTGGAAACCCGTCCCACCTCTGGTGATAAAGAAAACCTGCGCCTGCTAAAAGATCCCGAGTCTGACGTGGATATCGCCTTTATCCAGGATGGTGAAGCGCATGCCGAAGGCGCTGGCACCTTGTTATCGCTGGGCAGCCTGTACTACCAGCCGGTGTGGATTTTTTGCCGCTGCAAACTGGAAACCACACATCTCTCAGCGCTAAAAGGTAAAAAAATCGCTATCGGCTATGCCGGCAATGGTACTCATACATTGGTAAGTACTTTGCTGGCTGAAAGTGGCGTCACCGCCGAGAATAGCCGCCTGGTTGAAACAGGTGGCGAAGAAGCTGCCGAAGCGTTACGCAAAGGCAAACTGGATGCCGCGTTTTTTGTGGATGTGCCCACTTCATACGTGATTCGCAGTATGGTGGAAGATAAACAGCTCAGCCTGCTCAGCATGGATACCGCAGAGGCATTTTCCCGCAAATTCTCATTTCTGCATCACCTGGTCTTGCCTGAAGGCGCCATGGACCTGGTTAACAATACGCCACCACATGATGTTCATATGGTGGCACCGACGGCGACCCTGGTCGTTAAAGAAAACATGCATCCTGCACTGGTTTACTTAATGATGAAAGTCATCGCACAAGTGCATGGCGGGGCGGGTTTATTTAATACCAAAGATGAATTTCCTTCTGCCAAGGATACTGACTTCCCATTGAGTACACAGGCTTTGAATTTCTATAAATCCGGCCTGCCGATTATCGATAAATACCTGCCCTTCTGGGCCGCCACATTTGTGAATCGTACCTTGATCGTCATTCTGCCATTGCTGGCTTTATTGATCCCGCTCACCAAAATTATCCCGATGATTTATGTCTGGCTGGTTAAACGCAAATTATTCCGTTACTACGGCGAATTGCGTTATCTGGATACGCAACTAAGGGAGATCAAAACTGCCGAGGACCAGCGCCTGTTTGTTGAGAAACTTAACGAAATTGAATCCAAGGTGATTAACGTGCAGCTGCCGGTGCCTTTTTCGCAATATGCCTACGAGTTACGTGCGCATATAGAGCTGGTCAGGTCAAAGCTCCAGCATGAAAAATACATGGCTGACACAAAGTCTGGTGCTTAGCCTAGCTTTCACTACTTGATAGCGCATTATCTTGCCGGGCTAGCACCCATTGCTGCAACGCTTGCTCAGACATGGGCTTGGCATATAAAAAGCCCTGCACAAAATCACAGCCCAGCCCTTTGAGGTAATCGGCCTGCGCTTCGGTTTCCACCCCCTCTGCCACAATCTGGTAATGAAGGTTTTTGCCAAGTACCACGATTGCGCTAGTCACCGCCTCTGAACGCTCTTTACCAGGCACATCGTTAATAAAAGAACGATCTACTTTCAGGTAGTCTCCGGGAATATCTCTCAAATAAGCCAAACAGGAATAGCCGGTACCAAAATCATCAATCGCCAGTTTCACGCCTATGCGTTTCAGGGCCTGTAGGTTTTCCATGCTTTTGGAATCGGAATGCACAAATGCACTCTCCGTGAGTTCAATCACCAGCCGCTCTGCAGCCAGGCCTGTTTCACGCAGAACCTGTACCACATACTCAGTAAAACCTTCTGAATGGAGTTGTAATGAAGAAACGTTTACTGATACTTTGGCATTTGCCAGCTCGATATTTTTCCAACTGGAAACTTGCTGGCAGGCAGCTTTGAGCACCCATGCACCCATAGGCACAATCAAACCAGTCAACTCTGCCACACAAATAAATTTATTTGGCGGAATGACGCCCTGTTGTGGGTGCTGCCAGCGAATCAGCGCCTCTACCCCTACCAATTTGCCGGTGTTAAAGTCAATTTGCGGTTGAAACACCAGATAAAATTCTTCATGCGCAATTGCAGCTTCCAGCTCGCTTGCGAAAGCCAGGTCTTCAGGCGGTAACACCTGTTCATGCACCACACCTTTACGGTAATAAGTCGTGGTCATGATGCTGACAATCGCTATCAGAGCAACTGTGATGATGATAGGCGTGACGCGCGGGTCATGCTTGAAGTACACACCGACACCACCAAGTACAATTGAACATAAAAATAAAATACACACTATCCAGCGCAAATGTTTACCGGACTCATCCAGCAATAAAAGGTAGCTCATGGAAGTTTGCGATATTTGTTTGGCCAGCAACGCTGATGCGCACAGCAAGCCGCCAAGGCTGGCCATGATGGATAGCTGGCCATAGGCATCCGGGATGCCATATAAGGAAGCCAGCAACCCGTTTACCGGCATCAGTATCACAATGCAAAGTAATGCCTGGCTGCACTTGCTCCACTGGATATGGCAGAGCACAGATGCAAACATCACTAGTACCGCCATGACCAGGTCTGTGATCAACTGATCGAGACTGATTGCATGCGGATGAGTATTTGCAATGAAATCAAAGTCGATGTGCCTGTAGCTGCCCACGACCAGGAATATTTCAGCCAGGAATAACAGCATGACTGAAGCAGAAATAACTTTAGCCAGACGATCCTTACGCCAGGTTTCGAGCAAGGTGCGCAAACTGACACTAATAAAAATCAGGTAGCCCAGGCTCAGCGCAATGCAAAAGCCGTATTCATTCGGGAAGACAATAAAAGGAAACGTCAGAAAGACCGTGACAATACTGGCAATCGCCAGCCATGGCGCCTGTTTCTGAACGCTACGCAAAAAACGATGCCGCATATACTGGCGTTGAGTAACACACTCTTGAACATTCACAGCTAACCAGTCGATACTGGAAACTGACATATGATGCCCCCTGTCCCTGTCGATTTTATTCCCGGTCTGACCGGTGGTTTTTTACACTATAGGTGCTGGGACAAGGAAATTATTGGCTAAGGAACACCGGATTCATGTTCCTTTTCATTTAATTATGATTGATACCAAAAATAATTGTTACAAAACAGATTTGCTCACAAACAGAGGAATCTTATAAAAGACTATACAGGCCCTATTGCACTGCCGAAACATGACAATCACAATCTGGCTGGCTTGTATTAGGTTAGATAGTGATTACTGAGGAATGACCGCAGGCAGGTTTTCTGCCGCCCAGTGTTGCAATGCTTCTGCTTCCAGCGGGCGTGAAAACAGGAACCCTTGGACAATGTCGCCGCCTATGGCCTTGATAAACCTGGCCTGAGCTTCGGTTTCAACGCCCTCGGCAATGATCCGGTAATCCAGGCTCTTACCCAAGCTCACGATGGCTTGAATTACGGCTTCAGCTTTGTTATGTCCAGGCAGCTCCATCACGAAGGAACGGTCTATTTTGAGGTAGTCACCTGGGATATCGCGCAAATAAGAAAGACAGGAGTAACCGGTGCCAAAATCATCAATCGCCAGCTTGATACCGGCTTCTTTCAACTTGTGCATCATGCTGGCGTTCTGGCCATCATCTTGCACAAAAGCGCTTTCAGTCAGCTCAACCACCAATCGCTCAGGTGCCAGTCCAGTTTCTTCCAGTATCAGCAAGATATCTTCCACCAGCGTGCCGGACTTTAACTGTAACGCAGAGACATTGACTGCCACTTCTATCTTGCCCAGCACAGGGTCATCATTCCAAGCCGCAGCCTGCGCGCAAGCGGTACGCATTACCCATTTTCCCAAAGGCACTATCAGGCCTGTCAGTTCAGCCACGCGAATGAATTTTTCCGGTGAAATAATGCCTTTTTGCGGATGGCGCCAGCGTACCAGTGCCTCTACACCCTTTAACTTTCCAGTATTGAAATCAATCTGTGGCTGATACACCATATAGAACTGCTGGTTATCCAGTGCCGTCTCGACCTGACTGGCGAAATCCATATCTGCAGCAGGCAGCACCACATGTTCGCTGCTTTGCCCTTTACGGTAATAAGTGGCTGTCATGGTATAGATAATGGCAAGGATAGACACCACCACCACGACTGGCAGCGCACGCAACATGCTGTCACCAAACTCAACCCCTGCCCTGGCCAGCATAATCGCGAAAAAGCTGAGGAACACAATACTGAAGCGTATCTGTTTGCCATTATCATCCATGAGCAACAAATAGCTCATAGGCGGATGGGAAGCATGTTTTGCTAATAAGCTAAAGGCACATAGCAAACCACTCAAAGTGGTCAGCGGTGACATGATGCCGTAAGGTTGTGCAACGCCGCAAAAAAAACCGAGTAATGGAATCAAAGGAATCATCACAGCGACATACAAGATCGCCTGGCTGGTCGCTAACCAGCCAGAACGCTGGAATAAATAGGAGGATGCAATCAGGCAGGCCAGCAATGCCCCCGCCGCATACTCCAGCACACGCGTGAAATGATGTACCTGCATATCACTGGTCATCCGCAACAGATGGGCAGTGTCATTGAAATCGGCAGCATAGGGAGAAAGCTGAACGACGAATAAACTCACAGTGACCAGTGACATGGTCAACATGGCAAGATTGGTGCGGCCATTCTCTAGCAACAGATTGTAGCTGACCAGAATAAACGTTAAATAGGTGAGTAACTGTGCCAGCCAGACATTGTTATCAACATCCAGCAAATAGTGCGGAAAGCCTAATAAACCACATACCATGCTCGCCATGGCCAGAAAATGCGTGTTGTCCTGTACTTTGCGTACAAGACGATGGCGCATGAATTGCCGCTGCGTAGCATTTTCGTTGAGTGGCGTAGTGTGCTCGCCAATCCCGGTTTGATTCATTATTTACCCTTATACACTCAATGGCTGCATATTTCGTGCATGTGCACGGAATATCCATGAGTGTTGTCATTTAACCTTAAAACTCTTAGTGTTTATCGGCTAAACAGGAGGATAAATTTAGATTAGATTAAATATAAATGTAAAAATATATTTAAATATTGAATTACAGCTTGATCAGGCTGCTTCCAGCACACGTTGCATGCCATCCGCACTATTGCGTGTATACACCACTTTCACCCCGCGCTTGTGTGCGACATGTTTGATACGGTACATCATGGAATGATTCAACCAGCCGGTTACCAGCACAATCACATTTACATTTGTGGGCAGTTCACGCTTAACATCGCCCGGCTTGCGGCCTGTCCAGTGATCGATTTTGTCGATTCCCTGAGCATGCAACACCTGTTTGATTCCTTCAATACGGTCACCACCAATCACTAATGCTTTTGACATACAAACTCTCCTTATAAGAGAAAAAGAAAAAAGGCATTGGGTAAATGCCTTTTTTCAGGGTTAAAGCTTATTTCTGGTAAATCTCATCAAACACACCACCATCGGCAAAGTGTGTTTTTTGTGCTTTCTGCCAGCCGCCAAACGTTTCATCAATCTTGATCAGATTAACCTTTGGAAACTGTTTCTCATACTTCTTCGCCACAGAATCCAGGGTTGGACGATAGTAGTTTTTCGCTGCAATCTCCTGACCTTCTTCACTGTACAAATATTCCAGATACGCTTTCGCTACCGCTTCTGTCCCATGACGTTTCACATTCTTATCCACTACAGTCACAGGCGGTTCAGCCAGGATAGACAAGGAAGGCACCACAATGTCAAACTTGTCCGGGCCCAGCTCTTTCAGCGCCAGGAAAGCTTCGTTTTCCCATGCCAGCAATACATCACCGATACCGCGCTCTACAAAGGTTGTGGTAGATCCACGTGCGCCACTGTCCAGCACCGGTACGTTTTTAAACAGCTTTTTCAGGTACTCTTTGGCTTTGGTTTCATCCTGGTTGTTTTGCTTGAGTGCGTAAGCATACGCAGCCAGGTAATTCCAGCGTGCGCCGCCTGAAGTTTTAGGGTTAGGCGTGATCACTGAAGTGCCAGGTTTTACCAGATCACCCCAATCTTTGATGTTTTTCGGGTTACCTTTACGCACCAGAAATACAATCGTAGACGTGTAGGGAGAACTGTTGTGCGGCAAACGCTTTTGCCAGTCTGGTCCGAAAAGTTTGCCTTTACTGCCGACTTCATCGATGTCATAAGACAAAGCCAGCGTCACCACATCTGCCTGCAAGCCATCAATCACAGAACGCGCCTGCTTGCCTGAACCACCGTGTGACTGCTTGATGATCACATTGTCACCGGTTTTCTCTTTCCAGTATTTGGCAAATGCTGCGTTGTAATCCTGATACAACTCGCGAGTCGGATCGTATGACACATTCAGCAAGTTGACATCTGCTGCCCAGGACGCTAACGGCGAGGCAAGAGCGGCAATTAACAATGCCTTTTTAAATATTTGATTCAGTTTCATATCCATCCTCTATTTAGAAGCCGTACAGGGTTAATTCTGTGTAGAAAAAGTCTGAGCTTTTTGAACGGTTTTGATCAAATGTAGCTGTGTTACCAGGTGCACTTACAGCATCCTGCACAAAATCACCAGCCCAGAAATGTGCGTAACCCAAGTTGAGTGCCGCATACTGATTGATTGGGAAACGCACACGCAAATCGTATTCTTTACCCAAATCTCTTCCAGAGTTACCGGTTCTATCACGCAAGTTTGCACCTGCATTCCAGCGATCAGTTGCATCATCCAGCTGGTACCAGCTGAAACCAGTATCCACTTTCACATTAGTCAAGTAAGGTACTTGCGGATCAAATTCCACACGAACTTTTGCCGCACGAATGTTTTCCATCTGAATATAGTCATTGTTGGACCAAGGACGGGCAAAACCAAATAGACGATCAAAACGTCCGCTATCAGTTCGGTCAGCACCTGTAGGAGTGGTTTTATCACCTGAAGCTACACCATAAGAGGTGCTGAATCTTGGCTTCCATGGATGTTTAGCAAATGTATAGCCGATCTCTGCGTTGTAGGCAAAAGCATCGTGGTCAACATTGATGTACCCAACAGCGTTACTGATGAAACGTTGAACTTCACCCCATTGCTTTACATAGCTGGCGTCATAGTCCCATTGCGTGCCTGGCAAAACACCGAATACACGAACACCGCCAGTATGAATTTCCCGGTCGATTCTGGCTTGATTTTGCTGAGCAGCAGTGTAAACGCGTCGGTCACTGTAAGAGTTACCATTGGGGTCAAATACAACGTCATCCCCATTTTGTCTCAACAGGAAATAGTAAGGCTGAATAGTCACGTACTCAGACCAGCGGCGCCAATCACCGATGACACCATAAAAGTTTTGCGAGTGATCCACTTCATCCAGCTTGTCTGTAAAACGTTGTACAGGTTGCACTGCAAACGCTTCCAGCTGCCAGTCATTCTTTTTCTCGCCGATGTTGGCACGCACACCTTGAAAAGTGTTGGTAGTGTTGCGCCATTCGTTACGCGCAATCAGGCGACGATCAAGGCTTTCCCAGGCTAAACGACCCCCACGAACCCAAAATGGACGGCTGTTACCAAGATCATCTTTACCAAAGATGCTGTCTTTGTAGTAAAGCTCAAGGTAAGCCTGTACAAAATCTGCTTTATCCACATCACGGGTATCGTTACTACGTGTGTAATCACTATTATTACGACGTGAATCCTGAGCTTCTACTGCAAAACGAAATGGATCTAAAATATTCTTTAGACCTAGATAAGCTCGTGTGCGCAGTAAAATTGGATCATCAACATTTTCTCTGGCACGGCGGAAGTCGTTATCACGGTGTTCATAACGCGCACGATATTCCAGACCTACATCCAGCCAGTCAATATCTGCGAACGTGTCATATTCTTTCAGCCATGTTTTGTTAAGCTGTCTTACATAGCGTGGTGGTTCGGTTTCTTTTTGAGTGCCGTAACTGCGACGCTCTACGTAATAGCCATTAGCAGCTTTGGCAGCTGCTTTTTCCTCGGCTTTAATTTCAGCCAGACGTGCCTCAATTTTTTTCTTTTGCTCGACATCTTCTACCGATGTCTCGGCAACTTCTTCCGCAGCATAAGCCAGCGAAACTCCCGCCACCCCACTTGCCCACCATAACCCGGTCGCAGCCATTGCGAGCGTTATTTTTTTGAACTGCATTTAAATCTCCCTAGTGAATAAAGCTTCCAGTTATCTGGTCAGAGCCATAAAAATCATTTACTACTTTTCAGTTTGCTTTGCTCGAAACGTACTTTTTCGCGCCGCTCGATCTGAGTGACGCGCCCATCATGGATTGTCACTTCAATGGAACCATAGCCGGTATCACGTTGCACAGCGATAATCGCTGCATTTACCGCGGCAAGTACAGCTTCGTCATAATTAACTTCCGGCTTGGTAAGGGGCGATGACATCATGCATCTCGATTGGATTGAATGAGCAGGATTATTTCAGACTATGCATATTTTAAAAAATAATTATTTATTATTTTTATATTCTAATTTGTTATATATGAAATAAAAAAATCCCGCCGAAAGGCGGGATTTAATTTAAAGCAACTCAGTAAGATTAGAAGTTGTATTGCAGTTGTACTCGTAAAGCTTCTGCCTTGAAGTTTTCGTAATCTTCTCTAGGCTGCAAGTTGTTTGCGGTGTTTGCAGCAGAAGCTACACGGTTGCCGGTCACTAGATTAGTACGATTCATACGGTGGTATACCATGGCAATTTCAACTTCTGGAGCCAATTGCCATTCAACACCCAACTCCCAATCGTTCACATGGTTTTCTGGAGAGTTGGTTTCAGCCTTGTTGTAGCCATCGAAATATTGCCATTTCACAAATGGAATTAATGTGCCATTGGTACTCAAGAACTGGAAATTATCGATTTTGTACATTGCCTGCACATAACCACCATTCAGGCTTTTCTTCTCAATTACGTTTTTGGTGATATCCAGGCCAGGTGTGTTACCCCAGTTCCATTCAGCTTGGATACCAAAAGGCTGAGGATACATGATAAAGCTGATGCCTACGCGTTCGTCTTCAATACCGTTTCTCCCTGACAACGGTGTACCCGTACCCAATGTAGGAGTAGCTGAAGCGAGAGCTCCGGCAGCGTTACGGCGGCTATATGCAGCAGTTGACGATAAGTATTCACCTCTGTAAGCCTGAATACCGGCCTCGTAAATCTGACCACTCTCTGCTTTCCATGGGTAAGTAAAACGTGAAACCACATGATAATTGTCGTTTTGTTCAGGTCGGTTTGCGCCTTGACCATTGTAAAGACCAAGCGCAAACATACCGTAGTTGCCTGAATGTTTTAAACCTTGTTTGTTGATATCTTCAAACAAAGCTTGAATGTCTGTTGGCGTGTAGTAGTAAAAAGCCCCCAAATCACGCTCATCACGAACCGCGCTGTTCAATGCATCGTTACGATCTAACGCTAAGCGGTTTGAGCTTGATTGCAGGTTTTCAAAACCATAAGGTACTTTTGATTGACCCACACGCACACGATGCACACGTGTTTTATCAATATAGACATCACCATACGCATCACGTAGCTGTGCAAAGTTGTTATTACCTGTACCAGCTGTACTTGCGAAGTCAGGTTGAATGTAGTAACTCAAATGATCGCCATAGTCACCAAAAATAATCAGGCGTGCACGGCGAATCAGGAAGTTTTTATCGGCATCACCCAAAGACTTATCATCACCTACTGAGCGGTCTGACCATAAGTTGATACCATCATCACCACCTAGCATAGTGGTGTTACGAACCTGTACATAACCGCGAAGGTTTACGCGACTCGTCCAGCTTTTGCTTTCTTTTTTCTTTTGAACTTCAACTTCATTACTGCGGCCTTTGCTAAGCAAAGCACCTTCCTCTTCAGTCAACACCCCTTTGCTTACTAAAGCTTGTACCAGATCCACGGTCGAGTCCGCCATGGCAGGCAACGATAAGCCAACTAACATGCTTCCCGCTAGGGCGGATAACACGATGTGACGTAATTTTGAATTCATATCTTTTCCCTGTTTGTATATTCATCAATGCAACGGGGCGTATTTTGAACAAGCAATATGACAATTTGATGACAAACAGATGTCTTGGTACTACAGAAAGACTAGTCCGTTGATAGGCGTAAAAAAACCACCCGCAGGTGGTTTTTTTTCATCTCTTTTTTGTTTATTGCTCTGCACGCATATGCGGGAACAAAATCACATCGCGGATGCTGGGGCTATCGGTAATCAGCATGACTAAACGATCAATGCCGATACCACAACCGCCTGTTGGAGGCATGCCATATTCCAGCGCACGGATAAAGTCGGCATCGTAATACATCGCTTCCTGATCGCCCGCCTCTTTGGCCTTCACTTGCGACTGGAACCGCGCGGCCTGGTCTTCTGCGTCATTCAGTTCGCTAAAGCCATTGGCCATTTCACGGCCCGTGATAAACAACTCAAAACGTTCAGTGATCTCAGGCTGCTTGTCGGAGGCACGTGCCAGCGGCGAGACCTCTACCGGGTAATCAATAATATAGGTAGGTTGCCATAACTGGCTTTCAGCGGTTTCTTCAAACAGGGACAATTGGAGTGAACCCAAACCGGCATGGTCAAAAGCCTTTACGCCAAATTTGAGCAACTCTTGTCGCACAAAAGCTGCATCGCCCAACTGGTCCAAAGTGTAGTGTGGCGCATATTTCTGGATCGCCCCGATAATGGTCAGGCGCTCAAACGGCTTGCTCAAGTCAACCTCTTTACCTGCGTAGCTCAGCACCGCTGTGCCTCTGGCAGCAATCGCTGCGGCACGGATACATTGTTCTGTAAAATCCATCAACCAGTGATAGTCGGTGTAAGCGGCGTAAAATTCCATCATTGTAAATTCAGGGTTGTGGCGTACACTCAAACCCTCATTACGGAAGTTACGGTTGATCTCGAACACGCGCTCAAAACCGCCGACGATCAGGCGCTTCAAATACAACTCAGGCGCGATACGCATAAACATCTGCATATCCAGCGCATTGTGGTGCGTGATGAATGGTTTTGCTGAAGCCCCTCCCGGAATCGGGTGCAGCATAGGCGTTTCAACTTCCAGAAACTCGTTTTCATTCATGAACTGACGAATCGCAGTCACTACCTTTGAGCGGGCTTTGAATGTTTCCCTTGTTTCTTCAGACGTGATTAAATCCACATAGCGCTGGCGATATTTGATTTCCTGGTCTTGCAAACCATGGAATTTCTCAGGCAATGGGCGCAAAGACTTGGTCAGCAAGCGTAATTCGGTGACATGCACGGACAACTCGCCAGTACGGGTTTTAAACAGGCGGCCAATCGCACCCAAAATGTCGCCCATGTCCCAATGTTTGAAGCTTTCATAAAGCTCTTCGCCAATTTCATCCCGCGCCACATATAACTGAATCCTGGCACTGCTATCCTGAATTGTCGCAAAACTGGCTTTACCCATCACACGCTTCAACATCATCCGGCCAGCCACCACCACAGGAATCTCCTGTGGATCCAGTGTTTCCTTATCGGTTTCAGCATAAGCGGTTTGTAAATCGGCAGCTTTGTGCTCAGGTTTAAAATCGTTGGGGAATACAGCAGACTGGCTGGCGGATGCCTGTTCGCGCATCAGGCGCAATTTTTCCCGACGTTCTGCGATGACATGGTTTTCGTCAACGGCTGCTTCAACTGCGGCCGATGGAGGTTGATTGGATGATTGTGCTGTCATAGTTATCCGGCTGTTGCCTGAGTGATCTTTAAAACCGCTTATTTTAACATTGTTGCAGCTGAATACGTGCGAATTCAGCCAGCAGAAGACTTGTTGGCATATGGCAAATGGATACGTATCATAAAGCCAACCGGCGACAAGTTGGCCGCTTTGACATAGCCGCCATGCGCCTCCACGATGTGTTTGGTCATCGCCAGCCCTATGCCATGACCATCAATCTGGGAAGCACTGCGCCCACGGATAAACGGTTTGAAAATCTGCTCCAGCTCCTGCTGCTCAACGCCACTGCCCTGATCCTGGACTTCTATGATGACTTCACCGGTACGCTCGCTACGCTGCAACTCAATCGCCACTTCGCCCAGCACAGGGCCATACTTGACTGCATTGCGCACCACATTTTCAATCGCGCGCTGCAATAACTCCAGTTGACCGTGTATCAGAATGACGCTGTCAGGCATATCCAGCAAGATATGCGCATCCTGCTTTTCAAACTGCACATCGCCAACAATGCTGGCAAGTAAGCCTTTTAAATCAAGATCTGTTTTTTGCAACTTTTGCATGCCGGATTCCAGGCGGAAAATTTCCAGCAATTCGGAAATCATTTTCTCCATGCGTACAGCTTCAAGCTCTACCCGCTGTAATGAGCCTTGCATTTTTTTCGGGTTTTGCATCACCAGACCGACTGCCATCTGAATGCGTGCCAGCGGCGAGCGCAATTCATGGGACACATGATGCAGCATATTGGATTGACTTTTGATCATGCTGTTCAGGCGTAATGCCATTAAATCGAAAGCGGCGCCCAACTCGGAAAACTCGTCATGACTGACAGTGATTTTTGGGCTGACGCGCACGAGAAGATTGCCATCGGCGGCAGTTCTCAAATGATCGAGCAGTAATTTGATCGGGTGCGAAATAGACCATGCCAGCACCCCGGCAAAGATAGCACTGGTGATTAAACAAAACACCAATGCAGAGAACGGGAAGTTTAATAACAGCTCGACATAATTCAGTTCATTGGGAACATGCACATAGCCGGACTGGTTTTCAACTGTTGGCGCGGGGACTGGCGCAGGAGGAATCGTCAGCGAAGACGATTGCGAGGGTGGGTAATGCGCATGCGCCGCTTTCTGATGCAGTTCCCATTGCACAATATTCCCCACCGTGATGACGGTAGAGATAAGTGCCAGAAACAGTGCTGCAAACAACTTCCAGAACAGCCGCCCCATAGCCCCCGCTATTACTTCAAATGATTAGTCTCGGACTAATTGATAACCGACGCGGTAAATTGTTTGAATCACATTTACGCCGCCGGAAGCTTCTGATATTTTTTGCCTGATGCTGCTCAAGTGTACATCAATACTACGGTCATACTTCACTAATGATCGACCCAGAGCCTTCTGGGACAGATCTTCTTTGCTGACGATAGTCCCGGCATGCTTGGCCAGAATCTCGATCAGGCTGAATTCGGTACTGGTGAACACAATCGGCTGGTCACCCCAGAACACTTTTCTACGCTCGCCGGAAACAATCAACTGACCTACGACAATATCATTGCCTTTTGGAATGTCGTTGTTCTGGCGACGCAGGATGGCACGAATACGCGCTACCAGCTCACGTGGCAGACAGGGTTTTTGCACATAATCATCTGCCCCGCCTTCAAGACCCTCGATACGGCCTTCATTATCATCTTTTGCTGTCAACATCAGCACAGGAATATCCGAATGCTGCCTGATATTCTTTAAGGTCTGCATGCCATCCTGTCCTGGCATCATGACATCCAGAATGACCAATTCAAACTTACCGGCTAATACATACTGTTCACCGGTTAAACCGTCGTGGGCAGTCGTTACGGTAAAGCCTTCCTGCGTCAGAAATTCCTTCAGCATATTGGCTAGTTCGACATCATCGTCAATTAACAGCAGCTTGCTCATTTTATCCTCTTACTGATTAACGGAAGGCGCTAAACCCTTAGCCTTGGAATCTTATCGAAGAAACAAATTGATTAACAAGCGTTAAGCAACAAATTTACCCAAGTTTTCAAAAAGTTTCAAGAATATTAACTTTTAAATTATACATGCTGTAATTTAAGATCAACAATTAAATTGCACTAAATGCTTCACATAGCTGGCTAAGCAATTGACCGAACAATGGCAACACTTCTGAAGCTGCATGCGGACTATCATCGTCCGTAGCGGCGATGATGTAACTGATTGTGACTTTATCCAGGTTTTCGCGGTATTCGTGCCAATGCTCAGCGTCGGCTTCAGCGATCAGTCTGAATTTATGAAACCCGGATTCTATAATCTCGGCAAGCAGTTCAGGGTCTATGCCTTCAAACAGCGCACTGCCTATCATGACTTGCGCTTCGTCGTAATCCGGCTGATGCCCTTCCTGCGTCAATGGCATGGATAAAAAAGCGAACACCAACAATGCAAAACATTGGTAGACGCCCAACATTTCAAAATCACTCTGCAGCTCCTCACCCGGGTGGCGCCCTGCCGATTGTATGGCTTTAAATGTCACAAAGCTGGCAATATAGTAGGTGGCCTGTTCTACATCTGCATTGGCAAGTGCTGCCCTGGCCTCTTCTTCAGAACGCTGTTCAGCCTGCCTGGCTTCCACCTGGCATAACTGATGCAGCAATTTCAGGCGCTCGGTATAGGTCATTTCCATTTATTATCCTTCACTATCCATATTGGTTATTCAGGCAATGCTTCCAGTTTTTCCTGGCATGCCAGCCATTCACTTTCAATTTTTTCCAATTGCTTACTATTGTCTGCCTGGGCCAGCAGTAAGCTTTGTAAAGCAGCTTTTTGCGATACTTCATAAATCGCACTGTCAGCCAGGCGGCTTTGCAGTGTATTTTTTTCAATTTCCAGTTTGGCCATTTGCGCTTCCAGGCTGGAGAGCGCCTTTAGAAGCGGCCGACGTTCAACCAGCCTGGCCTGACGGTCGGCTTTCTGCTGATGGTAGCTGTTTTGCTTGGGCGCAGAACCCTTGTCAGGCGAGGTGGATACTTGCGTCTGCTTGAGTAAGTGCTGCTTGTAATCATCAAGATCGCCATCAAACACTTCCGCTTTGCCATCCGCCACTAACATAAACTTCTCGCAGCAAGTCGCCAGCAGCGTGCGGTCATGCGACACCATGACCATGCCGCCTTCGTAAGCCTGCAATGCCAGGGATAATGCATGACGCATTTCGATATCCAGATGGTTGGTCGGCTCATCCAGCAAAATCAGGTTAGGCCGCTTCCAGATCAACATGGCTAAAGCAAGCCTGGATTTTTCACCACCAGAAAACGGGCCGCAAGGGGTTTTGGCCATTTCACCGCGAAAATCAAAGCTACCCAGAAAATCCAGCAACTCCTGTTCGCGCGCTGCAGGGTCCAGCCGTTGCAAATGCTGTAATGGCGAATCAGTCGCTACCAGTTGTTCCAACTGGTGCTGGGCAAAATAACCAATGCGCAAATCCTTGCCTTCAACCCGTTCGCCATCCAGCAAAGTCTCGGACTGCGCCAATGTTTTGATCAGGGTAGACTTGCCCGCCCCGTTTTTCCCCAGCAGGCCAATACGCTCACCCGGTCGGATGGCCAGATGGTTAAAACTCACCAGTACTTGATCGCTGTATCCCAGTTTTGCCTTGTTTAATACCAGTAATGGATCTGGTGCAGAACCGGGGTCGCGGAAACCGAAGCTGAAAGGAGAATCTACATGCGCTGCGCTGATAAGCTCCATGCGCTCCAGAGCTTTAATCCGGCTTTGTGCCTGCCTGGCTTTGGTCGCCTGCGCTCGGAAGCGGTCAATATATTTTTGTAAATGCGCAACATGCTGTTGCTGCTTCTGGTAACTCGCCTGCTGCAGCGCCAGTTTTTCAGCACGTTGGCGTTCAAAATCGCTATAGCCACCGCGGTATAGCTCTAGTTTTTTGTCTTCGATATGCAGGATATGGTTGACCGTGTTATCCAGAAATTCGCGGTCATGTGAAATCAATAACAATGTGCCACGGTAGGCGTTAAGCCAGCTTTCCAGCCAGATCACCGCTTCAATATCCAAGTGATTGGTCGGCTCATCCAGCAACAGCAGGTCAGAGCGGCACATTAACGCCCGCGCCAGGTTCAAGCGCATGCGCCAGCCACCGGAGAAATCACTTACCGCCTGCGATAACTGCGCCTGGGAAAACCCCAGGCCAGCCAGCAAAGTACTCGCTCGAGATTCAGCACTATACCCGTCAATATCAGCCAGGCGCTGATGCCATTCGGCGACTAGCAATGGGTCATGTACTTCACCAGATTGCGCTTTGGCAAGATTGGTTTGCAGGGCCCGCAACTCTTCATCACCATCCAGCGTATAGTCGAGTGCCGATTGAGACAATGCCGGGGTTTCCTGGGCGACATGTGCAATCACCCAATGCGCCGGGATCAGCAAGTCTCCGGCATCGGCGACCAGCTCACCACGTAACAAGGCAAATAAAGTCGACTTACCTGCGCCGTTGGCACCGGTCAAACCGATGCGATGCCCGGGATGCAGTTGAAAACTGGCGTCTTCAACTAATGCCTTGCCTGCTCTTGAAAAAGTCAGCTGTTTAAACTGAATCACTGCTGACCACTTTCACTTATCTTGATATCCACTTTGTGACTTCCAATTAGAATAATTCACACCCGAAACTGACCGACTTAAAACGCCTGAATCATGCAAAATCGGCATTTTAAACGATTCATCCTGATCAGACTGCATAATTATCGCCGTTAATCCAGCATATCCTGAGGTGCTGCAACTGTTTTCGAGTAAAATAGTCTGTTGATAAACCACCTGCATCCAAGACCCTTCCCTGCTCATGCCTCTGCAAAAAATCAAACGCTGGCTACTCACCTTACTTATCGTCGTATTGGTAGTCCTGGCAGGCATTATCGGGGTGATCCAGTTTTATGTGTTTCCGCATATTGATGATTACAAGGATCGCATCGCCCAGCAATTAAGCCAGTCGATGAAACAGGAAGTCACGATTGCGCACATTGGCATTCGCTGGCGCGGCTTGGCACCGGAGGTGACTCTGGGGGATGTCACCGTATTTGACACACAACAGCGCCCTGCCCTAGAACTTTCAAAGGTCATTACCCGCTTGTCCTGGAGCAGTGTGGTGCTTTTATCGCCCTCACTGATCAGCCTGCGCATTGATGCACCCAACCTGATCATCCGGCGCACAAGCAATGGCGAGCTTTTCCTGGCGGGCATTTCCATGTCCGGCAAGGGCAACCCGGCATTTTCCAACTGGCTACTGGCACAAAGACGTATCAGGATCACGCATGCCACCGTGACCTGGGTGGATGAACAACGCCAGGCACCACCTTTACTGCTGGAAGATCTGAATATAGAAATATTGACCCCGGTTTGGCAGCGCCTGCTAGACCGGCACACGGTCCACATGGACAGCCTGGTTTCAACCGGAACTCAACAACGTATCACGCTTGATTCTGTACTGGTCGGTGATGATGTGACCAAACCTGAAGCCTGGCACGGCGAAATATCTCTACGTTTGCCACAAATCGACCTGGCGGCCTGGAGTCCTTGGCTGGACCTGCCATTAAAAGTGCATGCAGGTCAGGGCAGCATGACTTCGACGCTGGCTTTTAAAGCCATGCAACTGCAACGTATGGCCGCGCAAATTAATCTAAAGTCAGTTTCGGTCACCCCACCGGATACGACAGAAACTTTCCTGGCCAATAGTATGAATGGCGAGTTCCGCTGGCAACGCGTCGAGCAGCGCCATATGATCTATCTGAAACATTTTTCTGCCGATATCCAACCAGGCCTGAAACTTGATGATGCGAATGGCGAGCTGCAATGGGACGCTCACGGCCACGAAGGCATACTGTCCATGAAAAAATTCGCACTTGAACAGGGCGAGTTATTTGCCAAATGGCTGGATTCGCAATCCCAGGCTGCCGATTATCTTGAACATATCGCACCCGCTTTCAATGCCAACCAAATCAAGCTGCGATGGCTTAATCGTGAGGATAAATGGCAAGACTATGCGGTGGAAGCGAACCTGAATGCCGTCCACACCACAGCCTATGCGCAGTTACCAGGCCTGAAAAACTGGGCTGGGCGATTATCGCTACACCCGAATGCAGGCAGTATTGACCTGGACACGCAGAATGCCAGTATCGATTTAGCAAAAATCCTGCGCTGGCCGGTACCGATAGACCGTTTGCAGGGTAACATCGAGTGGGATAACAATGGCAAGAAACTGTTAATCAGCACCCACAACCTGCAACTTGCAAACCCGCATATCGCCTTGCGTACCAACCTGGAATATCAACTCGGCGCTGCCGGAGGTGACACCATTCAGTTGCAAACCCAGATTGAACGCGGCGATGCCAAGCACGCGCCATTTTATTACCCGCTGATTCTTGGTGAATCCACACTGCATTGGCTGGATACTTCTATTCTCGCTGGCCAGATCCGGCGCGGTGACGTCATCATCAAAGGCCGCATGAAGGATTTTCCGTTTGTAAATGCCGCGCATCAGGCTGACCCATCGCTAGGCTTATTCAAAGTCACCGCCCAGGTGGATCATGTCAGCCTGGAATACGGCACTGGCTGGCCATTGATCCAGAATGTCGATGCTTTGCTCAAGTTTGAAGGCAAGCGCATGGATATCTCGGTGAAAAACGGGACTACGGTCGGCCAGCACATCACACAGGCGCACGTTGAAATTCCACAGCTGGATGCAGACTGGCCGATGCTGAACGTGAAGGCCACTGTGACTGGTTCTGTTGAGCAAGGCGTCAAGTTTGTGAACACCAGCCCGGTGCGCCAGGTGACCATGGGCTTTACCGACTACCTGAAAACCTCAGGCGATGCCGAATTGAAACTGGCATTGCAGATTCCACTCAATGATGTTGATCGCAGCCAGTTCCAAGGTGACTATGCGATTAAAAATGGCCGCATTGCCGCCAATCCCGAGATCGCCATGCCGGAAATGACCAACATCAATGGTCATTTGAAGTTCACTGAAAAAAACCTGCAAGCGCAGGGGGTGCAACTCTCTATGTTTGATAATCCTGCATCCGTCAGCCTCACTTCGAGAAGCGACAAGTCTGTCATTATCCAGGGCAGTGGTCGAATCACCGATGCCGCGCTGAAAAAACTGGACAGCAATCTGCTGACCAAAGCACTGCATGGCACCACGGACTGGAAAAGCAGCCTGCTGATTCAGCCACCCGGCAATATTCGGCTGGATATACGTTCGCAGCTGATTGGCATGGGCATCGATTTACCAGAACCCATTAAAAAGGAAGTTGAAACTCCGGCAAATCTAACAATACGCCTGCGCCAGGAAAGTAACCAGCCGGATAAGGTTGCCATCCATTACAACGACTGGTTACATGCGAACTTTTTACGCACCACCGGCGGTCCGGAGCCTAAAATCAGCGCTGGCGAAATTTCAGTCAATACGCCGCCGCGCCTGCCCTCCGGTGAAGGCATCAACCTGCGCGCTGATTTCCAGAAACTGAATGTAGACGAATGGCTGGCCTATATGGGGCAAGGTGCAGGTGCAGGAGCAGAACCAGCGCGCCCGGCGAATATCCCGTTAAACCGCATAGATCTCAGTGCCGGCACCTTGCAAGTGTTTGACCGCAATCTGCACCAGATCAAACTGAACATCACGCCTGAACAGGATCGCCTGAAAATGTCCATCCAGAGCCAGGAACTGGCGGGAGATGCAGACTGGGTCACCGCCAAGCCAAATAACAAGCTGATTGCCAAATTAAGTTACCTGCGTTTGCCACGAAGCATGGACACCGATGACACACCCGCTGCTTCCGGAGAAGTACGCCGCCTGAACATGACCTATCCAGAAGTGGAAATTTCTGCACAGGATTTCCAGTTTGGCGATAAGCAACTCGGTAGCCTGGATATCAAGGCCTATAACAGTGGTGAAAACTGGGTGATCCAGAAAATGAATCTTAATAACCCTGATAGCCAGCTAACGGCTGACGGCACCTGGCGAAACTCTGTGCGTAGCCCGCAAACCAGTCTCAAATTCAACTTAACCTCCAGCAACCTGGGCAAAACCCTGCAACGCTTCCAGCCCGGCGGCGAGATGGTGAAAGGTGGTACGGGCAATATAGCGGGCCAGATTGGCTGGCCGGGTAGCCCGCATCAATTCGCAGTCGAGCGGCTGGACGGTAACTTCAACATGCAGCTCGAAAAAGGGCAAATCCTTAAAGTGCAGCCGGGCGTTGGCCGTTTGCTTGGCCTATTGAGTTTGCAAAGCCTGCCACGCCGGCTTACACTGGATTTCCGTGATTTATTCAGCCAGGGCTTCGCCTTTGACAAAATCACTTCTAGCGCCAATATCCGTGATGGTATCCTGCGGAGTGATGACCTGTTCATGACCGGCCCGGCAGCGGAAGCGAGACTCAAAGGCGAAACCAACTTGAAAACCGAAACCCAGCGCCTGAAAGTCAAAGTGATCCCGCATATCAGTGATTCTGTTTCCCTGGCTGCCTTGGCAGGCGGGCCGATTGTCGGCGTGGCTGCCTTTATCGCGCAAAAACTGTTAAAAGACCCTTTGAACAAAATCAGTTCCAGTGAATATATGATCACCGGCACCTGGGATAATCCGCAAGAAGTGGAAATTGATAAAACGGAACCGACTAAGCAACCTGTTCAACCCTTAAAAAGCATCCAGTGATGTCACACTGGATGTCGTGACAACATTCATTCTAGTTCCAACGGAAAATATGCCATGGCAGACAATAAAACAAAAAAACTGAAATCCGCAGCAAATGACGATATTGTCAAAGTCGCCGCCATTCAGATGGCTTCGAGCCCGAATGTAGCCGCCAACCTGGTTGAGGCCAAACGCCTGATTGAAATGGCGGCGAAAGCGGGTGCCAAACTGGTGGTTTTACCTGAATACTTCTGCATTATGGGCCTGAAAGATACTGACAAAGTCGCCATTAGCGAAAAGCCTAATGACGGCCCAATCCAGCAATTTTTGAGCAAAACTGCCAAAGCATTCAAGCTATGGATCATTGCCGGCTCCGTGCCCATGCAAAGCAACCATGCTAAAAAAATCCGCAACAGCTGCCTGGTGTATAACGAGAAAGGCGAACAGGTCGCCCGCTACGACAAGATTCACCTGTTCGGGCTGGATATGGGCACCGAGCACTACCATGAAGAAAATACCATAGAGCCTGGTGACAGCGTGGTGGCGATTGATACGCCTTTTGGCCGCATCGGCCTGTCTATCTGCTATGACTTGCGCTTCCCTGAACTTTACCGCGCCATGGGCGAAGTGGATATGATCGTTGTGCCTTCCGCGTTCACTGAAACCACCGGCAAAGCGCATTGGGAAACACTGGTGCGTGCCCGTGCCATTGAAAACCTCTGTTATGTCGTTGCCTCGGCACAAGGTGGCTACCACCTTTCGGGTCGTGAAACGCATGGCAACAGCATGATTGTGGATCCTTGGGGGGTAGTGCTGGATAGGTTACCGCGTGGATCAGGGATTGTAATTGCCAACATCAACCGCAATTATATTAAGAACTTGCGTCAGAGCCTGCCGGCCTTGAAACACAAAACGATTACTACTATTTCATGAAAATGCTGAGCCGCGTTACGGCACTCTTTTCATAAAACTTATTCCAAACATTAGTTTTAACCAGTTGTCCGACTCTTTTATTAAGTTGACCTATATGCAAACGCTACTCACCACTGCCAACGATACGCTACTCCGCCCGGCCGGGCTGGACCAGGAAGCTTTAAGCAAAGTCTTGTCTGGCATGATGACGCACAATATCGACTATGCCGATTTGTACTTTCAGTATAGCCGCAGTGAATCGTGGGGGCTGGAAGAAGGCCAGGTGAAATCTGGCAGCTTTAATATTGACCAGGGCGTAGGCGTACGTGCCGTGAGCGGCGAAAAAACCGCCTTTGCCTATTCCGATGATATTCACCTGGACGCCTTGCAACAGGCGGCCAATGCCACGCGTGCGATTGCCAATCTGGGCCAGGAAAAAACTGGCCATAGCATACTCACCCGCAGCCATGCCCCACTCTACCTGCCGCAAGACCCGATTGCCAGCCTGAGCGCCGAAGCCAAGGTCAAGTTACTGGAAAAGCTGGAGCGTTATGCAAAAGCACAAGACCCTCGCGTGACGCAAGTAATGGCCTCGATTGCTGCCGAATATGAAGTGGTGATGGTCGCCCGCAGTGATGGCGTGATGGCTGGCGATGTACGCCCGCTGGTACGCCTCTCGCTGCAAGTGATTGCCGAACACAATGGCCGCCGAGAACAAGGCAGCAGTGGCGGTGGTGGGCGTTTTGATTACAGCTTCTTTACCGATGAAGTATTACAGGATTACGCACAAAAAGCTGTACACCAGGCATTGGTCAATCTCGATGCCCGCCCTGCCCCAGCCGGTAGCATGACCGTCGTGTTAGGCAGTGGTTGGCCAGGCATCCTGCTGCACGAAGCGATAGGCCATGGTCTTGAAGGCGACTTCAACCGTAAAGGCAGCTCAGCTTTCTCAAACATGATAGGTCAGCAAGTCGCCGCCAAAGGCATCACCATCGTCGATGATGGCACCATTGCCAATCGCCGCGGTTCATTAACCATGGACGACGAAGGTAATGCGCCGCAAAACACGGTGTTAATCGAAGACGGTATCCTGCGTGGTTATATCCAGGATACGCTGAATGCCCGATTGATGGGTATGGGCCTGACCGGCAATGCGCGCCGCGAAAGCTATGCGCATATCCCTATGCCGCGCATGACTAACACTTACATGCTGAACGGCGATAAAGATCCGCAAGAGATTATCAAGTCAGTGAAAAAAGGTCTTTATGCAGCCAACTTTGGCGGCGGCCAGGTCGATATCACCAGCGGTAAATTCGTATTCAGCGCCGCTGAAGCTTATATGATTGAAGACGGCAAAATCACCTATCCGGTCAAAGGTGCTACCTTGATCGGTAATGGGCCGGACGTGCTTACCAAAGTCAGCATGATTGGTAATGATATGGCGCTGGATAGCGGCGTAGGTACCTGCGGTAAAGAAGGCCAGAGTGTGCCGGTGGGCGTTGGCCAGCCTACACTGAAGATTGATGGTTTAACCGTGGGCGGAACATCCGCTTAGGCTTCATGCAAGCGCAACCAATTGCAGCCGTGATGATTCATGTGTCCTCGGTTCCGGAGGCTTTGAACTGGTACCAGCAATTATTTCCTAACGCTCAGCGGCAGCGCCTTGCAGCTGACAATTTTGAATACCTATCTCTCGATGGCATTTCACTGGAATTCGTCCCCGCTGATGAGAAAGTGGGCTCAGGGCCTGCCGGCTCTGTCGTTTATTGGTTTGTTCCAAAACTTAATCTAGCCTTGGCGCATGCCCAAATTATCGGCGCCAAGCTCTATCGCGGCCCGTTGCACATTGAAAATGGTTATGCCATTTGCCAGCTTCAAGACCCATGGGGAAATTGTATTGGTCTGCGAGGACTGGCTTCTGATTAACAAAAAATGATTTAATGCGCTTTGCCAGACAACGCTTTAAAACCAAACCAGGCGATATAAACATAACAAATCACTGGCAAGATAAATGCATGATGCAGCCCCATACGATCAGCCAGCAGCCCGGTCAATAACGGGACAATCGCTCCTCCCAGAATCGCCGTTGCCAATAAACCAGACCCTTTCTTCTCCTGCCCGGCTTTCAGGCCTTTAATACCCAAGGTGAATATCGTCGGGAACATAATCGAATTACAAAGTCCGACCAGGACCATACTGCCAATCGCCAGCGTGCCCGAGGCTTGCATGGAGATGAGAATCAGGATAACGGCAAGCAATGCGTGCGTCATCAGCACTCTGGCAGGTGCAAACGCTTTCAGGGTAAAGATGCCCAGGAAACGACCTACCATGGCGCCTCCCCAGTAAAACGCCACCAACGGTGCCGCTTGTGTTTCCGTAGCATGGCTGATGTCCATGACGTAATTGACCAGGAAGCTGCCGATGGCGACTTCAGCCCCTACATAGGCAAATATAGCTATCACCCCCAGTAACAAGCCTTTTTCTTTTAGTACTTCCAGCCAGCCACTTTCATCTGCTGCTGTGCTTTCAAGCCCGGTCAGGTTAAGACGGGAAAGCACCAGCGCAATGATGATTAACACAAATGCAATAAAGAAATAGGGATAGACAACACCTTCGGCATGCGTTGAGTTTGTCAGTGCGGACAGGATGAAATAGGCACCAAACAACGGGGCAATAAAAGTGCCCAGTGAGTTAAAGGCCTGTGCCATGGTCAGGCGGGAAGAAGCCGTTTCCTTTGGGCCGATGACAGACACGCAAGGATTTGCCGCGACTTGCAACAACACAATGCCGGATGCCAGCACGAATAACGCACCGAGGAAAAGTGGATAGGTATGTAATATGACGGCCGGGTAAAACAGCAGGCAGCCCAATGCCGCTAGCGTGAAGCCAACCACCATCCCCTTCTGGTAGCCGACACGTTCAATCAACTTGCTGAATGGAATGGAAGTCAGCCCGTAAGCAGCAAAAAAGCAGAATTGCACCAGGGCGGCCTGGCTGTAGCTAAGTGAAAAAATAGCTTTCAGGTATGGCACAAGAATATCGTTCAGACAAGTGATAAACCCCATCATAAAAAACAGAATGGTGAGTGACGTCAGGGCCTTTTTATACATGGATATCCTTTAATTGCGGGTGCGCATGCACTACATCATAAATAACCGGGCTTGAAAAGGAAATAATCCCAAATAAAGCTGCGAACTCCCCATCAAATTCAGAGTCTGCTCATTTAACGGCTTGACGGCAAGTGTTACATTTTAATAAGATGATTCACACGAGGTCACAAGCCTCGCACTTTTATTTCACTCTAGATCAAGGAGATATGATGGCCACCAGCAAAAGTACTGAGAACGGTAGTAAAAAACCAGCCGCAAAAAAAGAAGTGACAACAAAAGCAGCGGCTTCCAAACCCGCCGCAAAAAAGACTGCCAGCAAAACAACTACCAGTAGCAAGAAATCCAGCGCTCCTGCGATCGTCACCAGCGCTAACCGTCTGCAGATGATTGAAGAAGCTGCGTATTACATTGCCGAGAAACATGGCTTCAATGGCCCCAGTTCAGATCACTGGCTTGAGGCAGAGAAACAGATCGATAGCAAATTGAACGCCTGAGGCGTTAACTTGCAGTGAACCCAGCACTAGCAGTCATCAGTGCTGGCTGCCATATGGATAAAGAGGTGCCGAAGTGAATTGAATGTCGGCACCGCTATGCTGCGCGTACTGCAAAAAGCCTAATACTTCCGGATGACTCAAGCGCAAGCCATAAGCAATGTATGGGTATTCGGACAATGGCACCTGTTTCTGAAAAAAAGGCCAGTTTGCACTTGGATTGTAAAAGCGCTCCACCAGGCTGGTAATCCCCAGTAACTCATATTCTCCCCGCGCATTGAGCACCAACCATGGGCCGCCCGAGTCACCTACTGTCGGCATGGCGATGGTGTGGTCATATTGATCCAACTCGTTCAGCCTGTTCACTGCCAGTAACGCTTTTTCGGCATGCACCAATTCCTGGGTATAGGCAAACTGGGTCTGCGCCTGAAGATGCAACATTTCATCCATCTCGCGATAGGCTTTTGGTAGCACCTGATAGAAATCGGATAAATCACGCACCGGCTTACGTTCACCGCAACGCGGGTGCCTGGTATCGGCTTCGCCGTAGCCACGCCCGTAACCGCAAATCATGATCACGTCAGGCAAACTGTCATCCAGACGGATGCGCAACGCTTGAATCGGGCTTAACACTTTGGCATCGAACACCAGCACCGCAATATCCTGGGTCAGGTCTTCTGATACTTTTTCAAAAGGCCGGTAAAAAGCCTGTTTCAGGTGTATGTCTTCAATGCCCAGTAATTCCGGCTGTACGATGGAGAGCATGGGCAAATCTGTGGGTCCGGTCAGACGTACCTCTTTCAGGCAATGCGCCGCAGTGAGCAGTGTCAGCGGTTTGCGTCCCACAATGACTGCGCTACAGATCGAATCGTAGTATTCCCATTTTTCCACTGACTGCAGGAAATGTGCGTGCTGGATACTTAACTTTACTGTGGAAATCGCCATCCCGGGAAATGTCAGGCCATGAATAAGTGCTTGCGTAGAATGGCCTATACCTAAGCCCACGCATGCCACCAGCACAGGCATGGTACGCCGGAGCAACAGGAATCGTGATTGCCACATGCAATGAAACCCTTAATCTCAGGGCAGGCTTCTTGTCGCGTTATTCTTTAACTCTACCGGGCCAAAACAGGCTTCAAGTGATGGGTTATCATCGTCACAAGAAATAAAACTGCGCCCATCCGGTTGGAAAAGCACATAACTGGTTTGTTCGGTGTTGATTTCGGAAGTCTGGCGGGTACAGTCCAGTCCTTTATTACTTAAGGTCACCCGGTGAGTGAGTTTGAAAAATCCTTGCCCGTCCGGTTGTGGCGTGACTTCATAGCGTGCTTCCAGTTGTTCATCACCACTGGTAAACACTGCCGTGCCATCTTCTTTAAACCAGTAGGATTCCAGACAGCCGGTCTCGGGAATTTTTGACTCCCAGTAACCGACCAGGGGGTGTTTAAGTGAACGCGCATCCACCTCAGCCGCAGCTTTTGAACTGACAGTGAGCCCAAACCAGCTCAACAGACACATAACGATGAAATGCTTATTGCTGAACTGCTGATGACGCATTGCAACCCTCCTTCGCGTGAGATGATGTAAAGCTGTCAGCGATTGTCAGTGAAAAAAAACATTCTCAACAGTGAATCATTCCTTACAATTGGCAAAACATTTCCCTATCAGCATGATCAGCAAACCACGCTTATGGACAACAAAAAACCCCAGGCAAGCCTGGGGTTTTCTTTTAACTCTGGGTAAGCGTTGCGATTATTTCATCACACGGTTACGGTATTCACCAGTGCGGGTATCGATCTCGATTTTGTCACCCTGACTCACGAACAATGGTACCGGAATTTCAAAACCCGAAGCGATTTTCGCAGGTTTCATCACTTTACCGGAAGTATCGCCTTTTACCGCTGGCTCAGTGTAAGTGATTTCACGCACAACAGTCGTTGGCAGTTCGATGGAAATTGCTTTGCCATCGTAGAAGCGCACTTCACAGGGCATACCATCTTCCAGGTATGGCAGTGCATCTTCCATGAACTCTGCATCTACATCATACTGGTTGTACTCGGCATCCATGAATACATAGGTTGGGTCGGCAAAGTAAGAGAAAGTCACTTCTTTCTTTTCCAGTACGATCACGTCAAACTTGTCCTGAGCAGCATAAACGTTTTCGCTAGGTGCGTCAGTCAGCAGGTTTTTCATTTTCATCTTCACAACCGCTGAGTTACGGCCGGATTTGTTGTATTCGGCTTTCACAACAACCATAGGATCATTACCAATCATGATCACGTTGCCTACGCGTAAGTCCTGAGCGATTTTCATACTAGAGCCTTTAAATAGAATTTGTGGATAATAAAGCGGCGCATTATACCCGATTTGCGCGCAATTTCTCAATAAAAATCACCAAGTTAGTAGCCAGGTCGGGCTGTCTGCACAACTGGCTGGCATAGGCTTCAGCATGTTGCCTGATGTGTTCGCGATGATGGATAAAAGCATGCCAATCCTTGTCGGACCATACACCGGTTGCCCAGGCCTGCATCACAGACGTGACTTGCGCTTTCACTTCGTCATTGGCTAGTGCCAGATAATGCTTTAGAAAAGCATCCAGTTTTTGCAGGTGGGTATGTTCAGATTGCTGGTAGGGTAACCAGACCATAGGTTTAGCTGCCCACAGCGCGCGAATCCAGCTATCTTCACCGCGAACGAAATTCACATCACACAACGCTAACAACAAGTCATAGTCGATTTGCGGCAGGAAAGGAATGACGACTATTTCACAATTACCATGTTGTGTGCTGTTGCCAGGACTCAGTACATTTAGTGCTAATGCTTGTGAAACGGCCGCTGCCAGACTTTCAGACACAATCAGTCTGCTTGGATATGATGATGCGGACAGGCTATCCAGCAATCCCTTGATCGGTGCATGCGTATAGCAAAACAATGAAAGGCTAATCACATTGGGGGATGCCACCAGGCCCAGCTGCTGCCACGCTGATTGTGTGGATTGTTCAGCCTGCCGTTTCAATGCCGTTAAAAATTTCTCACGCAGCAAACCGCCTGTCTGCGTGCTGAATCCCGGGTACATAAAATAACGCACCAGGCCATTTGCTTGCGGTGAAGGCCGGCCGTGAAATCCTTCCACCCAGTCTTCGGCGGATAAATAATCCACATTGAGCCAGAGAGTATTTGTCGACATCGCTTGCTGATAACCCTCAGGCAATCCGCAGCTAAAAGTTTCAATCACGACGTCAGCAACCTCTGAAAAATCTACCTCGGCATGCCATTGCTGCACCTGCACTTTCGGATGCCCTGCCCGGAAAATTTTCTTTGCAACGGTTAAATCGTCTATCCATAAAGTGACAGTCACGTCATGCTCATCCGCCAACTGACAAGCCAGGCGCCAGCTGACGCCGATATCGCCAAAGTTATCGACGACCTGGCAGAACATATCCCAGCGCTTAGCAATAAGAAACGACATGAAGTGTATTTAAAGAAACTCGAAAAATCGAGATAGTGTACCTGAACAGCGAAACGCTGCTAGCAGCTAATAAACTTAGCCTACGTGAAGATTAGCCTATCAATCCCTAGTTAACCGTCGAGTGCGGGCGCTGACTCAGCAGTTTTCAACCAGGTCAATTGCAAGGCTTTTGCATCCATCGCAGCACGATGCTCAGGTAATGCAAAGGTATCGCGGATAGTTTGCTCGGTGTCATGCCAGGCCGATTGTTGCTCCATCGTCAGCAACACACTTAAATCTTCCAGCTTGAAAGAAGGATTCAAGCCTGCTGCATCATACAAACTGTGTAGCCAGACAAAATCCTGGTACCAGCCATCGGTATACAGTGTTTGCCCGCTGAAATTGAGGTTCAGGTGAGTGGCGATTGCATGTGGTGTTTGCCCATTTTCAACTAACGCCTGACGGGATTGTTGATGCAGTTTTTCTGCTTTTTCATCCCAATGCACCCAGCCCGCTTGCGGCTGCACCAGCGCGCTCCAGGTTGTCCCGCTCGCGTCAACATACCCGATTTCGATCGGGTAGCTGCCAACGCCAAAGCCAGAGGCTTCAATATCCAGAATAATGGGGAGAATCATGTGTGCTTTTTGTATTTGCAAATCTTGTGTCTAAAACAATATGTCACGCAGAGCGTGCAATGACACACTTTAACTCAACGTTTGCTTAGTAAAGCTGGGATTATACGCGAGGACATATAGATTGATTGCCTAAAAACCATGTATTTTCAATCGCTTATCATTTTTGCACAAGTTGTTCTCACGACAATCAATCATATGAATTTGCAACTGCTTGAAGGTAAGCCTGCTGATAAAAATGCACATTACCTTCAAGCCTGATCGCTTTCATGGGCCTGCAAATATAGATGGCTAAGAGATCATGCAGCTTTACGCCAGTGCGGTGTCCAGCATCATCATCAGTACAAAGCCGACCAGTAAGCCGGTGGTCGCGAACAGCTCGTGTCCTTGCCGATGCGATTCAGGTATAACCTCGTGACTGACGACGAACAACATGGCACCAGCGGCAAAGGCAAGGCCCCACGGCAACATGGGCTGACTGTAGATCAATACCGCAGCACCCAATACGGCAGCAACTGGCTCTACCAGACCGGATGCTGCACCTAATAATGCCGATTTCCATTTACCCATGCCGACACTGCTCAGCGCGAGTGCGACCACCAGCCCTTCCGGCACATCCTGGATAGCAATGCCTGTAGCTAATGCAGCTGCGCGTGCAGCGTCATTCCCGGCCGCTGAAACACCAATCGCCAGGCCTTCCGGGATGTTATGTAACACAATCGCGAATACAAACAGCCACAGTCGACGGATGCGTTGCGCAGTTTCTGTCCCGGCGCCGCCAAAGAAATGCTGGTGCGGTAAAGTGCGTTCCAGCAACATCAGACAGGCCGCGCCCAACAGTATGCCTCCTCCTGTAATCATAGCCGCACCCCATGGGCCATGGCCTTGCTCTTGCGCGGATGCGAGTGCCGGTATGATCAATGAAAAGCAGGTGGCCGCCAGCATCACGCCAGCGCCAAACCCAAGCAGGGTATCGTGTATACGGCGGCCAGGCGCGCGGGTGAGCAGCATGGGGACTACCCCTAGCGCAGTGGCGAATGCAGCAATCGAGCCGGATCCGAGTGCAATCCGCAAGGTTGGTTGACCCGCAATCCATTGCCAGGCCTCATTCAGCAAAAGCACGCCACCAAGTATCAACAACGCATAAGCGAGGGTCTGCCACCAAAAACTGGCTGCTGTTCTGGAACCGTTTTTCCTTAAACTGGAGTGCATGTCTAACCCTTAAGTTGGTGAATACGTATACACGTGTCGTGCGAGTCCATAAACTGAATTTCTTTATTATAGATGCGAATAATTATTATTCGCAATAAATAAAATGCGTTTACCTGCTCAAAAATCTGACTGAGTCTACGCAAAAAAATTCGTCGACCAGCGTCCTGATGACTGAACTTAGCTTGCCCATCCGCAACTAACCAGAATACAAAAACTTTCCAAGGAGGAAAAATGCATAAAGTAGTGACTGCTTCATTGTTAACGGCCGCGATTGGCTTGTCCGGTTGCGCAAGCATGAGTGAAACCCAGAAAGGCACGGCCAAAGGCGCAGGGATAGGCGCTGCTGCGGGCGGGGTCGTCGGTGCCCTCGCCAACGGCGGTAAAGGTGCTGCAATTGGCGCAGCAGTCGGCGCAGGCGCAGGTGCCATCGCGGGGAATATCTGGTCCAGAAAAATGGAAGCGCAAAAGCAGGAGATGGAACAGGCAACCGCAGGGACCGGTGTTGCAGTAACCAAAACCAGCGACAACCAGCTCAAGCTTGAGATTCCTAGCGACATTTCGTTTGATAGCGGCAAGTCTGATATCAAACCGAATTTCCGCCCTATCCTGGATAAATTTGCAACCGGCCTGCAAAGCAACCAGGCAGCACGCGTGACCATCGTTGGTCATACTGACAACAGCGGCTCTGATGCAGTGAACGATCCCTTGTCAGTGAATCGCGCTGCCAGTGCACGCAAATACCTGTCTGAGCGAGGCGTCGCCACCAGCCGTGTTACGATAGACGGTCGCGGCTCGCATGAACCGGTTGCCGCGAATGACAACGCCGCCAACCGAGCAAAAAATCGCCGGGTCGAGATTTTTGTCGCCGAGCCTGATCCGGCAGCACCTAAGTAAAATTTTCAGCCAGGAAAAAGCCGACATTAAGTCGGCTTTTTGTTATCCCAGATATTAACCACTCTCTTCATTGACGAGTGATCAGGCCCTTATAAAACTACTCAATCAGCAACGGCGCAACAAATGCAAAGAATGCGCCTATCACAAACAGCACCAGCGAAAACACATATACCCACAGGCTTTGCCGACGCGTTTTCATACATAAAGCTGCCAGCGCGGGATCAGCCGGGCAAGGCAGCAAGCGTGCCTGCCATTGTAACCAGCCAGCCACCAGCAACATCGCCCCTGCCAAACCGAATACCAGGGTTTTGTGCTCGCTGATCCAGATCAGCTGCGGAAACTGGCTGATCAAGCTGGTCAGCGTCGCCACCGAGCCAATGGCCACCAGCGTTGCTGGTAAAGCGCAACAAATCAGGGTCGAACCACTGGTAAATAGTGTCAACAGATTAAGCCTCTTGGACGCCTGCAGACTATTTATCTCCGCTGCCATTATTTGCCGCCTGCTTTTTCGGCTTTTGCAACTTGCGCCTGAATCTCAGCCGCAGTTTGGCTAAGGCGTTCCACCTTGCTGACCGAATAGCCGGCATCCTGAATGACCTTGTTAAAGGTTTCATCAGAAATCTCTTTTCCATCTTTGAGCTGCAGGGCCACCACGCGGCTTTTTAAATCTACAAAAGCACCCTGCCCTTCAGGCAATGCCTTGAGTTTTTTCTCTATGCCCTTGGCACAAAATGCGCACACCATGCCATTGACTTCGGCTTTAATGGTCGTAACGGCAAATGCAGCTGGAGCCATTGCAGATAACATCAGGGTAATCAATAATTTTTTCATTTTTTAAATCCTTTAAAAATAGAGTGGTTAAAACACAAACATGGCGTTAAGGCGCGGCGCAAAGCCTTCTCCCTGCCATGGATTGGTCACACCGAATTCGAGAAAGTAATTTTTGTTGATCAGGCGCAATGCAGGCGTCACCTGCAGCCCGGGATCGTTATTGCGCATAGTTTTAGCTTCGATCACGAACCATGGCTGCGTGTCGTCAAAGCCGGCTTCATAAAATGAAAACCCGGCCTGGACTGCAGCGGTGTCATAGTTCATGCCAGGCGCGCGGATCATGCGGGCTTTGGCCAGGAAATACAGCCGTGTGGATTCCATATCAAACTGCACGCTGGGGGTATAGGCAAAGCCATCATATTGCCCTTTGGCTTCGCCCACGCTGCCGTTGAACCAGACGTTGGCTTGGGCAGAAGGCAGGTTCCAGCGTTTGATCAAGCCGGTGTAATTGATGCCAGTAATGGTCGTGGCCCGTTCGCCTTTACCCGACATGCGCATCTGCTCAACGCCGATGGCATGCCCGAGTGCGGGCGAGTAGTTCAACATCCACTCCTGGTTATAGCGACCGATTTCTGTCATCAGCATGGCGCTATCCTCAAAGCCCATCAGTGCCGCCGCATGCGCTGGCAACACTAACTGGCCTAAAAACAAGGCGCCCAGTGAAAAAACGGAAAAAGGTGCAATGGTGTATTGCTTGGACATAAGCCCTCCATATTCAACTTGGCAAAAACGCTTTAGTAAAAAGCGTGATCTACACAGCGGACAAACCGATAGACGGATTTATCCTGCTGTTAGCTGAATATGGGTGGTTTGATAGCGGGGGGATAGGTTTGTGAGTGGACAGGCGCAGCCACAAATAATGGCGCGACCGAACTTGAAGTAGTGAAGGCTAAATCGGGAATGACGTGGAAATGCGCAACGCCGCCGCTGATTGCACAAAATCCGCATACATCACAATGATGCGCTTTGCTCGATGTCGTTGTACCAGAATCATGCGCTGCCTGATGCTCATGGCAAGGCATTTCGCTCATCACTCCCATCTTGTGGCTGGCATGCATGTCATGCGCCTGTTGTGCAACAGAATTTGCCTGTGCAAGCAACATTTGCATCGCCATGACGTTAGCGGCCATGACAAAGCATGGCAACCAGCAGATCAAGAAAATACAAAGACGTTTTTTCATGGTGAATTTAAGAGAGCTACCCGGCAATTTTAGTTCAAAAAACGCATCAGTGTGCTGTTATTCATAGCGGATATCAATAATTTCGTATTCTGTTTCTGCGGCAGGTGTCACTACCCTTACCGCATCGCCCAGATTTTTACCTAACACCGCTTTCGCCATAGGCGATACCCACGAAATATACCCTTGCGCCGGGTCCAGCTCATCCTGCCCGACAATACGGATGATGATCTCACTCTCATCATCCAGATTAAATAACGTCACCCAGGCACCAAAAAATACTTTCTCGGTGTTGGTTTGCGTACGGCTATACACAATTTCAGCCGCATCCATACGCTTGGTCAGAAAGCGTATGCGCGAATCGATCTGGCGCAGGCGTTTCTTGCCATAGATGTAGTCGCCGTTCTCACTACGGTCGCCGTTCCCCGCCGCCCAGCTCACCACGCGCACCACTTCCGGCCTATCGACCTTAATGAGGTATTGAAACTCTTTCTCCATTGCCGCATAGCCTTCAGGCGTAATGTAGTTCTTGTACTCTGCCATTGATTACCAACTCTATCCAGGGGTCACCTGCTCTTGTTCATTCCAGCCTTGCACATCATACAACGGTTCACGATTTCTCCTGAGAAATCGTTTAAAACCTGAGTCGCAATATGAAGGTTTTATGAAGCTTTTATTTTAGCCTTCAGTTCCGGTTTTTTTATGCGTAATTCACATGTGTGCTAGTCAAAGGCACATCTTAAGGCAACGCCAGTTGCTGGTTATTCAAGCATTATCTAGAGGAATTCATGAAAAAATCCATTGCTCACCTCAATGTCGGCACCCGCTTGTTTCTAGGGTACGCATTACTTATCCTGTTTACCGCTTTCATTTTTGCCATTGCCTGGCGCGGCTTTAATCACATCCACCAGACCTGGCAGCATTTTGAAAACACCAACCTGGTCAAAAGAACACAAATCGAAAACGCCAGCAAAGGCTTGAGCGACGGCGTGCACCATTTTAAAAACTATGTATTGCGTGGCGGCCGCGAAGCGACCAAGTTCCAGCGCAGCATGGAGGATGTTGAACGGGCAATGGCCGCTTACCAGGCGACCGGCGAAATCAATGCACAAGAGCAAGAGATTCTAGGCAATATTGCGCTGGGCCTGACAACTTACCGGGCAGCGATTGCGCGTTGCGAAGAACTTAAAAATGGCGGCATGAGTGTCACTGAGATTGATGCGACTGTAAAAGGAGCCGACAAGCCACTCAATCACTCGCTCAGATTACTGATGGATATGAACATCGCTGGCGTGACCGAGGCTTCCAGTCAATTTGCATCGACTATTGCCAGTGCCAACAAGCAGATTGAAACCGCATTATTGATCGCCGTGATCATGGCAGTTTTCATCGCCTGGAAAATGACGCGCTCCATCACCCGTCCGCTAAAACAGGCACTGAATTTGTCTCACCATATTGCCAATGGCGAATTTATTACCCAAGACACGCCAACAAGGGATGATGAAACAGGCAGGTTGCTGCATGAAATGCAGCGCATGCAATCCACGATTCAACAGATCGTAGAGTCATTGAATGATATGTCGCGGCAGCATAGTGAAGGCCTGATCAGTCACCGCATCGACAGCCAGCAATTCAACGGTGCTTACCAGCAATTGACAGAAGGCATCAACCGCATGGTGGATGGGCATATCCTGGCGCAGACCAAATCGTTGCAAGTGGTAACAGCATTTGGCGAAGGCAATTTCAACCAGCCGCTGGAAGCATTTGCGGGCGAACGCAGCTATATCAACCAAAGCATAGAACAAGTACGCCAGAACTTTAAACTGTTGACCGAAGATGTGCATACCCTGTCGCAGGCAGCCGAAAACGGACAACTGAATATCCGCGTAGAGGTGTCACGTCACCACGGTGATTTCCAGCAGATTGTGGCGGGCTTTAATCAAACACTGGACGCAGTGGTAGGCCCGTTGAAAACCACAGCCCGCTACTTGGATGAAATGGCTGCCGGCCATATCCCCACTAAGATTGAAGAACATTTCGTTGGCGATTTCAACTTGGTGCAAACCAGCCTGCAGCATTGCGCAGGCGCCATCCATCAGCTGATTTCCGATGTGCATCACCTGGCTTCTGACGCACAACAGGGCCGACTGAATACCCGTGTCGATATTGAAGCGCATGCGGGTGATTTTCGCAAAATCATTCACGGTATCAACGAAACGCTGGACGCCGTAGTTTCACCATTACACGTGGCTGCAGATTGCGTGAAAAGAATCGCTGCGGGCGATATTCCCGCCCCTATCCACAATCAGTACCATGGCGATTTCAAGGTGTTGATCAATAACCTGAATACATGTATTCATGCCGTCAACCGCCTGGTTGAAGATACGCGTCAAATTGCTGGCGAGGCACAACAGGGCCAGCTTTACAGCCTGGTGGATGTCACCGCGCATAGCGGCGACTTCAGGGAGGCATTGCAAGGCTCGCAAGAGATATTGGAACGTATGGTAGCGCCTATCCAGACCGTCAAAGTCGCTGCGGAGACTATCCAGGTTGCCGCGGCTGAAATCGAAAAAGGCAATAACGACCTCTCCCGCCGCACTGAAACCCAGGCCAATGCCTTGCAGGAAACGGCAACCAACCTGGAAACCTTGACCAGCAACATCAAGCAAACTGCCGATCATGCCCAGCAAGCCAGCATGCAAGCCAATCAGGCCAACCAGCTGGCGCTGGAAGGCGGGGAGGCATTCAGTGCACTGACTACCACCATGCAGGCTATCAATCACACCTCGGCGCAAATCGAGCAGATCACCAGCGTGATTGACAGCATCGCCTTCCAGACCAATATCCTGGCCTTGAATGCTGCGGTGGAAGCTGCACGCGCCGGGGAAGAAGGCCGTGGTTTTGCCGTAGTCGCCGGTGAAGTGCGCAACCTGGCCAAACGCTCTGCCGCTTCTGCCAAAGAAATCAAGGAGCTGATTGCAGCGTCTGTCTCCCAGACAAGTGACAGCGCCAAACAGGTCAGGCTGGCCGGACACACCATGCAGGAAATCGTCGGTGCCGTGCAACAGGTATCCCACAGCATTCAGGTGATTTCCGAGGCATCCACGCAGCAAAGCAGCGGCCTGGAACAAATCTATGAGTCCATGACTTCAATCGATGAAACCACCCAGCAAAATGCAGCGCTGGTTGAGGAAGCTGCCGCTGCGGCAGAGAGCATGCTTGAACAAGTGCATACCCTGGTGGTTTCAGTGAACCAGTTTAAAACAGATGCCTATGACACAGACAGCCGCCAACCCTTGCGCCTGATTGCCTGATCAAGCATCCATTCTCCAAAACTAAAATGCTCCCGCTTGGGAGCATTTTAGTTTTACCTGCGAATGATTACTGCTTTTCATCTTCAAGAGGTTGTGCGTCATAGACAAAGTAACTGGTTTCACCGAAACAGTTAGAAGGCACGCCTCTGTGTTCTTTATATAACAACCTTGCACGTTCTCCTGCCAGCTGATTAACTTTTAATACCACCGCTGGATCGCGTACCGTAAAATGAAACTTTTCAGCCTGCGTGCCGGGTATCGTTACCAGCACCAACTCGCCTTCCCAGGTTTTGCATACCCAACCTTTATTGGAGAGCTTTTGCACATAGCCGATCCGCTCGCCGTATGAATACACCCAGTTCAGGGATGCCCAGGTGTAGAGCGTGAAAAAAACCACCGGAAACAGGATCAGCCAGAATATTATTTTTATAAATTTCCCCATGTTTGATATTCACCTAATTAAAAGTTGTTAGAATCAGCAAGCGTTAAAGGTTGATATTACATGAGAAAATCATCAGGTGAAGAAATGATATTCACCACGGACCAGCATCGCAGTTTTTGTTTGCCAGCATTACATCAGCGCAACAATCTGCCATTGTTGACGCGTGCAAATACCTAACCATGCTTGAAATACTGCCAACCAACTCATTGACCACACTGAATTCTGCACCGGATGCTTTCCCAGCCTATTGAAAACAAGCGCATTCTCCTGTGCGCCTCCGCGCGCCTGGCGCAAGGCATCCGCCTGACCGTACAACAAAATTACCAGCAACAAGGCTTGTCACAGTGGCAAGCGCCTGAAGTTTATCCCTTGCAGGACTGGCTAAACCAGCTCACAGAGCATGCGATTTTATGCGGGCAGATTGAAGTCTCGGATGCCCCACTGGGCATGCTCTCCGCCACACAGGAAGCATTGTTGTGGGAACAGGCCATTCAGTCCAGTCTGAGCCGCCATGAAGCAGCTTCGCTGTTTAATACCAGCGGCCTGGCCAGCGCCGCGATGGAAGCCAACCGTTACCTGATCGAGTGGAATATCAGTATCGATATGGATTCAGCGACGGAGGAGACGCACCAGTTCATGCAATGGCGCCAGCAATTCCAGGCATTGTGCAAACAGAGTGGTTATCTTGAAAGTGTGCGTTACCAAACCTGGCAACTGGAGCAACTACAGCAATCTATTTATTCGTTGCCCGGGGAAATACAACTGGCCGGATTCGACCGCATCAATCCGCATTTGCAGACTTTGATTAATGCGCTGCAGGCACAAGGCGTCAGCGTGACGGCATTTGACATGGGCGTCGCCGCCGATGAAGTGCAGCGTATGGCGTTTACCGAAGCGATGGATGAATGCCGGGCCGCTGTGTATTGGGCGCAACAACATCTGCAAATGAATCCCCAGGCCAAGCTGGCAATCGTAGTGCCGGAGCTGGATGCCCTGCGTGACACGCTGGCAAACCTGCTCGATGATGTATTCCACCGCGAGGAATTACACCCGGCGCATGCCGAAACACCACGTTGCTATGAATTTTCGCTAGGCTTGCCACTCAGCCGTTGGCCGCTGGTGGATACCGCGCTTGGTTTGCTCAGGTTAGCTTTCCAGCAATCACCTTTCACACAAACCGAGCTTTCTGCCTTGCTGGGTAATGTGTACTGGTCACAAGCACAATACGAAGCGGACCCGCGTGCAGCGCTGGATACCGAGATGCGCAGGCAACTGCCTTTGCAGGTAAAAGCCTCGACCTTTTTGCGGTTTGTTGAGCGCAGACAGCAAGATATACACCCGATTCTTAGCCCGGCGTTATACACCGATTTGCATGCCCTGCTCACTCTGGCAAAACAAACACCGCGCAAACAAGCGCCTTCTGCCTGGGTCGCCAGTTTTAACCAGTTACTGGAAGCCACGCATTGGCCGGGCGAGCGCAGTGTCTCCAGTCACGAATATCAATGCCAGCAATCGTTTCAGCGTGTACTGGCCCAGCTGGCAGCGCTGGATGCGTGGCTGGGGCCCATTGATGCCATGTCTGCCCTGCACCGTTTATCGCAATTGTGCCAAGCACAGATTTTCCAGCCACAAACGATACGCTCGCCAAATATCACACTGATGGGCATGCTGGAAGCCTCTGCACAGCCGCTGGATGGCGTTTGGGTGATGGGCATGAATGACCATGTGTGGCCACCCTTGTCGCGTACCAACGCACTGATTCCCGCAGAACTGCAACGCCAGGCAGCGACGCCCAACGCCAGCAGCGAAGTGCAAATTGATTTCGCCAACCAGATTCACAAACGCCTGCTGCGTTCAGCCAGGCAAGTGGTTTTCTCTTATGCTGACCGTGAAGGTGACCGGCTGTTACGTCTGAGCCCGCTGATTTATGCGATCCCGGAAATGACCGCTACTCCAGGTGCAGCGACCCTGGCCGAAACACTGGCGCAAAACAGTACCCGGGACTGGCAATGGCTGGACGACCACCAGGCACCACCGGTTGAAGACGGTGAGCATGTCAGTGGTGGTACCGGCTTGTTGCGTGCACAAGCGCTGTGTCCGGCCTGGGCGTTTTATCAATACCGCTTAAAAGCCCGCAAACTGGAAACGCCGCACAATGGCCTGGATGCCATGCAGCGCGGTGATTTGATCCACCGCGTGATGGCAGCATTCTGGGCACAGCAATCTTCTGTAGCCTGGGCATCAGTGCAGGCAGAAGTGCTCAAAACACAACTCGACCAGATTGCAACTGAAGTGATTGCAGAGTTCAACCAGGAATTCTCGCAACCTTTTTCCGAGGTGTTTTGCCAGCTGGAAAGTGAACGCTTAAGCAAGCTGGCCCTGACCTGGCTATGGGAAGTCGAACGCGAACGCCCGCAAGCCTTCAGCGTCAGCATGATAGAAAAAAAATTCAATCCTTTGATTGAAGGCATACAGGTCAAGCTGGTCATAGACCGTGTGGATACGCTGGCAGATGGCCGCCTGGTGGTGATTGACTACAAAACCGGCAGCGCGCCCGATTATAAAAACTGGGCCAGCGACAAAATCATCGAGCCGCAACTGCCGATTTATGCCGCTTTTGTCTTGCAGGATGAAGACATTGCCGCAGTGTGTTTTGGCAAGCTGCGCCTGACCGATGGCGGATTCACCGGCGTCGCGGCTGAAGATGATATCGTTTCGGGTATCAAGGCGTTCAACCACGAAAAAAACAAACTATTCGATCCGCAAGCATTTCCCGACTGGCCTTCGATATTACAGCACTGGCGCCGCCAGATTACCCATACCGCCCAGGCTTTAAAAGCAGGCGATGCCGCTGTGGTATTTGAATCCGAAAAGGATCTGGATTATTGCGATGTGCTGCCATTGTTACGGCTGCCTGAGCGGCAATTACAGTTTGAGCACAGGCACCTGGGTGAGCAGTCATGACGATCTCTGAATTCGACTTGCAACAAGCCCTGGCTTACGACACCGCAAACCGCCAGCGCGCCCTGGAAATAGAGTCGTTCATTGTCGAAGCGCCGGCGGGTGCGGGCAAAACCGAACTGCTGACGCAACGTGTGCTCAAGTTACTACAAACCGTGCAGGCACCCGAAGAAATCATTGCCATCACTTTTACCAATAAAGCAGCATCCGAAATGCGCGCCCGTATTCTTGATAGCCTGCAACTGGCTGCGGCAGGTGTGATGCCGGAAGCGCCACACAAACAGATCACCTTTGCACTAGGCCAGCAGGCCTTGCAACGTTCAGCCGAACTCAACTGGCATTTGCTGGAAACCCCTGCAAGATTACGTATTTACACCATTGATTCACTGTGTGCCAACCTGGCGCGGCAAATGCCATTGCTAAGCCGTTTTGGTACGCAACCGGCCGTGACTGAAGATGCCTGGGCCTATTACCGTGAAGCGGCCGGTCAAGCGCTGCAAACCATGGATGACCCGCAACTGGGAGCGCCGGTGCGGCTGGTGCTGCGCTATATGGATAACGACCAGGCGCGCCTTGAGGGCCTGTTGATGGCGATGCTCTCAAAACGAGAGCAATGGCTGCATTTAAGCCAGACAGGTGGCACTCCCGATCAGATAAATCAAAGCGAAGTTGCCAGGCTGGCATTGTTACATCTGATTGAAAGTGAGCTTCAGCTGGCGGCACAGGCTTTACCCGCCCGCTTGCAATCTGCGCTAATGCCAATTGCACGTTATGCTGCCAGCCAGCTTCCACCTGATCATGCACTGTCTGGCTTACTTGACTGGCAAGCACCGCTCTCAGCCACTATTGAAGATTTACCGGGCTGGCGTGCACTGGCCGACTTGTTACTGACCGCCAGCGGTGGCCTGCGCAAACGGCTGGACAAAAACATGGGCCTGCCCGCCACCGATGAAGCAAAACCCTACAAAGAAGCATTAACAGGCATACTGGATGGGCTGGCGCAGCACGCTGACAGCGAAGCCAGCATTGCCCGCATCCGCATGCTGCCCGACCCGGATAGTGAAGACGATGCGATCATCCATGCGCTCAGCCAGCTGTTAAATATTGCAGCAGCCCAATTATGGTTATGTTTCCAGGCGCAGAATGAAGTCGATTTTGTCGAGATCGCCCAGCGCGCATTGGCCGCACTGGTTGAAGGTGGCGTTTCCACAGAACTGGCGATGCGCCTGGATTACCGCATTCAGCATCTCTTAGTCGATGAATTCCAGGATACCAGCCCGATGCAGATCGACCTGCTTAAGGCACTCACGCGCGGCTGGCTGCCAGGCGATGGCCGCACCCTGTTTGCGGTAGGCGACCCCATGCAGTCGATTTACCGCTTCCGCAAAGCCAATGTCGGTTTGTTCCTTAATGCCGCTGTGCATGGCATAGGTGACATCCAGCTGACACCGCTCAAACTTTGGCGCAACAACCGTTCCCGGCCGCCGGTGGTGGAATGGATCAACCAGACATTTAAAGGCATGCTGCCCGCGAGAGACGCACCGCAACAAGGTGCCATTGCATACCGGCTGTTTGTCGCTACCCGTGCTGATACAGAATGTGCAGGGATATTTGTACACCCGCTATTAATCCCTGTGACTGAAGCGGATGAAGAACCTGCCGATATCCGCCATCTGGAAGCTGAACAGATCATCCGCATCATCCAGGAAACGCGCGCAAATAAAGCGGATGCAACCATTGCCGTACTGGTGCGCGCACGCAGACATCTGCACGCCCTGGTCAGCGAAATGCGCCGTAACCACAGTGAATTGAGTTTCCAGGCAGTTGAGATTGAAGAACTCGCCAACCGTCAGATTGTGCAGGATTTGCTGACATTGACCTATGCGCTGCATCAGCGCGCCGACCGTGTGCACTGGCTGGCTTTGCTGCGTGCGCCCTGGTGTGGCCTCACTCTGGCTGACCTGCATGCGCTGATCGGCCTGGACGGTCATCGCAGTGTGATGCATTTGCTCTCCGATGAGGCCGTACTTGCCAGGCTAAGTGCAGAGGGTCAACAGCGTGCCCGCCATGTCTACCAAGTCATGCAATCCGCGCTGGATTTTCGTGGCCGCTCTAGCGTCAGCCGCTGGGTGCACAATACCTGGTTAAGGTTGGGCGGTGCGCAATGCCTGTGGAATGAAAATGATGTGCAGGACGTACAGGCATTTTTTGCACGCATCGCAGCGCTGGAGCAGCATAACCAGTTCAGCCCGCAAGCACTGGCTGAAGATGTGAAAAAACTCTACGCCGCGCCCGATGCAAAAGCCGATGCCACTCTGCAATTCATGACCATACATAAATCCAAAGGCCTGGAATTTGACACCGTGATTCTGCCCGGCCTTGATGGAGGCAACCCGCCTGATGATGCCAAGCTGGTGATATGGGAAGAAGTGACGCTGGCTGACGGCTCCACCGAACTTGTCGCTGCGCCCTATGTGCCCGCGGCTCGTAAACGTCAGCAGGCGAATGCTTCTACAGTCACGGCTTATGATTATTTGAATGACCTGGACAAAACCCGTGCCGCTTATGAAGATGCACGCGTGCTGTACGTCGCTGCTACGCGTGCTGAAAGGAAATTACATCTATTAGGCGCTGCAAAAGCGGATAAAAACGGTGACCCGCAGCCGCGTAAAAACACCTTCCTGCAACTGTTATGGCCAGCCGTGCATGCGCAATTTACGCCTGAAAACGACATTGTGGCGCGCGCGACAAATACGCAAACCGATGCGGATATCCAGCAATTCGTGCCCAAACTCATCCGTGTACGTCAAGCCCTGACACCAACTGTATTGCAAGTTGCCGATGCCATGGCAACGCCCGCTTACAGACAAACTACTGAGAATACGACAGTGGCAGCACTGGAAGCCGATACCGGCACCCTCGCCCACCTGTACCTGCAACTGATTGCCGAGCAAGGCCTTGCCCGCTGGGGCGATAGCGTCAATAATCAATTCCTGATGCACACGGCCGCCATGCAACGCTGGTTTAAACAGCGTGGTTACACAGACAATGACGCCAAGACAGCGACCGCCAAAGCGGCCAGATTATTAACCACGACTGTGCAGTCTGACGACGGGCGATGGGTGCTGCAACCACACGCTCAAGCCGCTTCCGAGCTGGCGATTGAACAACTGGCGGATGGCAAAAAAGTCATAGACCGTACTTTTGTCGCCGATGGTGTGCGCTGGATCGTGGATTACAAATCCATGCCAATCACAGCCCAGCAGGACTTGTACAGCCTGGCTGGGCTATTTACCCAGCAACTGTCGTCTTATGCACAGCTATTCCAGCAGGAAGGCTTACCGGTCAAAACAGCCATCTTATTTTTAAGTGTCGGTAAACTAGTCGTCATCGAATAAGCGTTAAATACACAAGGATTAAATATGATTGAACAACAAGCTATCCTGGATGCCTTCCAGTTTCGCCATGCCTGCAAAGAGTTTGATGCCAGCAAACAAATCCCCGCTGAAGAATTTGAGTTAATTCTTGAATCCGCCCGCCTTTCGCCCAGCTCGTTTGGCTTTGAGCCGTGGCACTTTATTGTGGTGCAGGATAAAAACCTGCGTGAAAGCCTGAAACAGCATGCCTGGGGCGCACCTCTGAAACTGGATACTGCCAGCCACTTTGTATTGTGCCTGGCGATGAAGTCACCGTTTCTGGATCCTAAAGGCCCTTATCTGCCCAAGTTCATGCGCGAAGTACAGCAGCATCCGCAAGAGGTGGCTGATATGCGGCTGGGCTTTTACAGCCAGTTTCAGCAATCAGATTTTGACCTGACAGACGAGCGCAAACTGCTCGACTGGGCAAGCAAGCAATGTTATATCCCGCTGGCCAACATGATGACAGTAGCCGCCATGCGCGGCATAGACTCGTGCCCGATTGAAGGTTTTAAACAAAAGGAAACGGATGCGCTGCTGGCCGAACAGTTTGGCGTAAACCTGGAAGAATATGGCCTGGCCTATATGGTCGCGTTTGGCTATCGCAAAAATGAACCGCGGCCGAAAACGCGACGGAATATGAATCAGGTCGTGACTTGGAAATAGTGACTTGGAAATAGTGACTTGGAAATAGTGACTTGGAAATAGTGACCTGGAAATAGTGACCTGGAAATAAATCCATAAAAAAGCTGCCGGTTGGCAGCTTTTTTTATTAGGCTTCGTGCTCGTTCTTAAAATGCCGGCGTACATACCAGATGATAAATATCACACCCAGTGCGGCAATCACATAATGGGATTCATGAAAGTACACTTTCAGGTCCTCCCAATGCTGACCGGCTTTCATCCCGACATAGCCCAGTACCCAGCACCAGATCAGTGAGCCGACAAAGGTATAGGCAACAAAACGCGTCATATTCATGCGTGCCACACCTGCCGGAAAGGCAATAAAGGTACGCACGGCGGGCAACAGGCGTGCAATAAAGATAATGATCTCGCCATGCTCGGCAAACCAGCGGTCCGCCATATCCAGGTCTCTTTTGCTGATCAGCACATATTTACCGTACTTCTCTACCAACGGACGGCCACCGTACATCCCGAGGTAATAAGCAGGAATCGACCCGAGTACGCAGCCAATCGCACCCGCCAGCGCAATCCCCCACAGAGTCATTTCACCTTTGGTGACCAGGAAACCGGCAAACGGCATAATGATTTCAGACGGCAGCGGGATACAAGCGGATTCAATCGCCATCAATAATACGATACCGCCGTAACCCATTGTGGAGATCACCCCCATGATCCAGATGGCGACGGCAGCTAATAATTTTTCTAACATTTCAGATTGACCCTAATAACAGCTTTCAAGCGCAATATAACAGTTTAATAAAACAAGACAAACGGACTATTGTGATAAATTGTAAATCCCTGTATTGTCTTTGAAAAAAAACAATCAGGGAAGAATAAGAAATGAATTTACAATACTCAGGGGTGGATTCAATTGCCCTAAGCAATTTTAGCAGTGCCTTATCAACAAATGCTCAGTCTCACTACACATTATTTGCCATAATTGATATTGAATATATGGCATTTAGTGATTGGAATGCTACAAACACATACGCTTCCGGTAATGAATACAATACCGGCTATCAATATACTCTCACGGGCAATCACTTTATTGATGACACACCGTTACTGACGGTTAAATCGATAAACTTAACATCATTACATAGCAATGAAAATTTTTTAATTTCCAGCCCAGGCGTTACAGTAAATTACAATACCGGAGGAATCACTGGCGGTATTAATAAATTTGAATATACTAACTTTACGACAGGAGTTTCATATAGCATCCTGGGTAGCTTTGGGATTAGTGCAGATGGTTCTGCACTTCGAGCAGGTACAATTACTGCCATTAGCTTCTCATCAAATACAGTCGATTCTTATACTATCAAAGGTAGTTTGACTACAGATTTGAATGGAATAATAACTGGCGGTACTTTAAATGAGATTACTCTAATCGATTCATCCGAAAATACTCTAAAAGCTAGTGGTTTTACTATCAGTTGGGCTCAGTATCAATCGTTGACTATCGCGCATTCTTCTTTATCAGATTTACTTAATTATATAAATTCAGAATCAAATCTGGCTGGAAATGATAATATCCTTGGTGGAAATCAAGCCGACAATTTATATAGTGGCGCGGGCAACGACATTATAGACGGTGGCTTAGGTGCCGACTTAATGCGTGGTGGTAAAGGCAACGATACTTACATCGTCGATAACATCGGTGATGTCGTTACTGAATTAGAGAACGAAGGTATTGACCTAGTTAAAGCAAACGCTACGCATACGCTTTCTGCCAATGTCGAGAACCTCACGCTGACCGATGGTTCTGTCAATGGCGGGTCTGCTACGATCAATGGTACTGGCAATACACTGGCGAACACCATCACTGGCAATGCCGGAGACAATATCCTGGATGGCGGTGCTGGCATAGACAAACTGATTGGCGGCCTTGGTGACGACATTTACAAGGTTGAC